>NZ_LMFB01000006.1:21724-137453 GCF_001426685.1 Rhizobium sp. Root483D2
GATCGTACGAGGCTCTAAACCGGCCCCGCCGCCCGATTTTCACTTGCAAAAGGGCCGCGTCGATTCTATCGCTGGAAATTGAAAGCGGTTTCAATTTTATCGGATGCGAATGCATAAGGCATCGAAAGAAGGATTGGTCATGACCATCAAGGCAATTGTCTGGGGCGAAAATATCCATGAGCAGACCAACGAGGTCGTGCGCAATATTTATCCGAACGGCATGCACAATACGATTGCCGCAGCGCTGAACACGGACCCTTCGATCGAAGCCACCACAGCGACGTTGCAGGAGCCGGAGCATGGCTTGAGCGTCGAGCGCCTGGCTAAAACCGACGTTCTGCTTTGGTGGGGTCACAAGGATCACGGCGCGGTATCGGACGACATCGTCGAGCGGGTTGCCAAGCGCGTCTGGGAAGGCATGGGGCTGATCGTTCTGCATTCGGGCCATTTCTCCAAGCCGTTCAAACGGCTGATGGGCACGCCCTGCGCGCTGAAATGGCGCGAGGCAGGGGAGCGCGAGCGGCTGTGGGTCATCAATCCGCGCCATCCGATCGCCGAAGGCCTGGACGGGAATTTCGTACTTGAAAACGAGGAAATGTACGGCGAGCAATTCTCCGTGCCGGAGCCGCTGGAAACGGTGTTCATCTCCTGGTTTGCCGGTGGCGAGGTGTTCCGCTCGGGTCTGACCTGGCGGCGCGGTGCCGGCAATATCTTCTATTTCCGCCCGGGCCACGAAACCTATCCGACCTATCATGACGCCAATGTGCACAAGGTTCTGCGCAACTCGGTGAAGTGGGCCTATAACCCCCAGGGTACCTATAGCGCGATCCATGATGCGCCCAACGTGCCGGTCGAAAAGGCGCTGGAGCCGATCGTCGAGCGCGGGCCGCGGCTGCATCAGGCTGGCGAAGCGGGGTACAAGTGATGACGCCGATCCGTCTTCTGGTTCTTGGTACCGGCGGCATGGCCAATACCCATGCGATGAACTTTTCCACCATCGCCGGCGTCGAACTCGTGGCCGCCGTCGATGTCGATCAGATCCGGGTGCAGTCCTTTGCGCTGCGCCATGACATCGCCAAGACCTTTACCTCGCTCGACGAAGCGATTGCGTGGGGGGAATTCGATGCCGTCACCAATGTGACGCCGGACAAGATCCACTATCCGACGACGCTGAAGCTTCTGGCCGCCGGCAAGCATGTGCTCTGTGAAAAGCCGCTGGCCGAGGACTATGCCAAGGCCGAAGAGATGGCGGCGGCTGCGGAAAAATCCGGCCTGGTGACGATGGTCAACCTGACCTACCGCAATGTTGCCGAGGTGCAGAAGGCGCGGCAGATGGTTCTTTCGGGCGAGATCGGCAAGGTCCGCCATATCGAAGCGTCCTACCTGCAGAGCTGGCTGGTCTCCAAGGCCTGGGGCGATTGGGCGACGGAATCGCAATGGCTCTGGCGGCTCTCGACCAAGCATGGTTCGAACGGCGTGCTCGGCGATGTCGGCATTCATATTCTCGATTTCGCCGGCTATGGCGCGGCTGCCGACGTGGAGCATATTTTTGCGCGGTTGAAGACCTTTGACAAGGCGCCCGGAAACCGGATCGGCGAATATGATCTCGATGCCAATGACAGCTTCACCATGACGGCCGAGTTCGACAATGGCGCCATGGGCGTCATCCATGCCAGCCGCTGGGCCGTCGGCCATCTCAACGAGTTGCGCCTGCGCATGCATGGCGACAAGGGGGCGATCGAGGTGATCCATACGCCCGACGGATCGACGCTCAAGGCCTGCCTGGGCGACGATATCGAAAAGGGCATCTGGAGGGATGTGGACGCGGGCGAGGTGCTGACCAACTACCAGCGCTTCATCGACGCGGTGCGGGAAGGCAAGACGGTCGAGCCCGGCTTCCGCCATGCCGCCGATCTGCAGAAGGTGCTGGATCTCGCCATGGTCACCGAGAAGGAACGCCGCGAGCTCTCGGTCTAGGCTTTTTTTACCGCAGCGGTCGAGTTGCGGATGACCAGTTCCACCGGCCAGACCTCGCGCAGGTTTTCGGCCGGGGTTCCCTGCAGCATGTCCAGGACCATTTCGCCGATCCGCGCGCCCGCCGCGCGGATTGACGAGCGCGTCGTCGAGAGTGTCGGCGACAGATGGTCGGGGCTGATATAGGGAAAGACGTCGTCATGGGCGATCAGCGAGATGTCCTCGCCGACGGTCAGGCCGGCGATGCGGATTGCCCGCATGGCGCCCAGTGCCGACATCATCGAGCCGGCGACGACGGCAGTCGGCCGGTTTTCCAGCTTCAAAAAGCCCTGCGTCAGCCGGAAGCCCATCTCATCGGTGAATTCGCCATGCCCGCAGAGTGCGGCGTCCAGCGCGACGCCGCGGGCGCTGAGCGCCGTCTGATAGCCATCCTGACGGTGCTCGGCAAAGATGCGGCCGCGATAGCCGTTGAGCAGCGCGATGCGGCGATGGCCGAGATCGAGCAGGTGGCTGGTGGATTGGCGAACCGCGCCGAAATTGTCGATATCCAGCCAGCCGAAATTGCCGCCGGTATTGGTGCGTCCATGCACGATGAAGGGCAGGCGCAGCGAATTGAGCAGCGCGATGCGCGGATCGTCGAGAAAGGGCGAATGCAAAATGACGGCATCGACGCGCTTGCTGGCGGCAAGACGCCGGTAGGTGGCAAGCTCGGCTTCCTGCGAATCCACCGTCGAGACGAGGATGTCGATTTCCTCCTGCTGCAGCCGTCCGCCCAGTCCGCCCATGAATTCGCTGGTATGCGGACCGAATTCGCCGCCGCCCTTCAAGACGATGCCGATGGCGCCGACGCGGCCGGTGGCAAGCCCGAGCGCGCTGGTATTCGGCCGGTAGCCATATTCGAGTGCCGCCTTCAGCACCCGTTCGCGGGTTGCCTGCTTGACCTCCGGATATCCGCTCAAGGCACGGCTGACCGTCGTCTGCGACAGTTCGAGCCGGTTTGCGAACTCCTTGAGGTTCATGCCTGTATCCCTGTTGTCTGCGGTACCAGTGTAAGGCGCATCACGGCTGCGGCAAAGGGGTGATGCCCGGCACGCCCTCGCGGATTTTCTGCGAGAAATCGCTTGAATTGTCTGCTGCCTGCGCGCGGGCGCTGATGGCGCCGCCGTTTTCGAGCTGCTCCAGGGTAAAGCCGGGCGTGAAGCCTTTCACGTCGATAATGTAAGAGGGCAGATAGCCTGACAGGATCAGCCGGTAATCCAGCGGCAAGGCGCCGGAGACGATCTGGTTGATCATGGCAAACACGATCGTCGTGCAATTGGCGGTGATCGTATTGTAATATTGCGGCGTCTCGTTGAGGCCGTTGGCCGTATCGACATAGGACAGGAACAGCGACCGCATCGCGGGCTTGGGAATGGCTAGGCGGTAGAGATGCACGTCTTCCTTGCGGATATTGGTGCGCACCCGGACGATATCGCGTTCGTCGGCGGCGATGACGCTCATCTCGAATTGCTTGAAGAACCCGCCGATCTCGGAGAAGCTCTCGGTTTTCTCCTTGCGGATCTCAACCGAAAACGTGACGAACTGGCCGTCGTCGAAGCCGAACGAGACCAGCGTATGGGCAATCGCTGGCCCCGCCCAATAGGACAGGAGCAGATCGACCGAGGCGAGCTTGCCGAGATCATATGTGCGGTTTTCCCAGCGCACTGTGTAATCGGTGGGGGACCGCCAGTCGAAATTGCGGACATTGGCAAGGGTGACTTCGGGGCCGTTGACAACACCGGCAACGATATGCGCGACCTCGTCGGCCCAGTCGCGATTGTTACTTGCCGGTATGGCATTCCACCAGAACAGCAGTGCGGCGATCATGAAGGGATAGAGCAGCGTGACAACACGCGAACGCCAGCGCAGATAGGCATAGAGCGCCGTAAGCGAGAGGATGGCCCAAAGTGCCGCGCAGAGGACATTGACGGGAGCCGGGCCGGGCGCCTGGTAGAAAAGCGCCATCGCCCCCCATGCCGTAAAGCCCAGAATGGCCAGCGTCGAAATCACGCGGACGGTGAGGATGAAGAAACGGAAGCGGCGGGTCTGGGTGGGATCGCTCATCGATCAATGCCCGCGTGCCCGAATGCCTTTGCTGCCCGCGCTGTTTGCCCTTGCGTGACCATCCAAGGCCTCCTTCGTTTTCATGCCCTGCAATGCCAGATTTTCTGGCGGGAGGACATTCGATTTTTTGCTTTTATAAATGATCAAACAGGCAATGCGTCCAGTCCTGCACCGTTGCAAATAATGCGCACTCGAAGCTTAGCAATCCAGTAAGCCTTTATATCATCATTGTTTTTTCGGCTGTTGAAATTCGAAGAAGGCGCATTGTTATTTATCATATGATTGACTAGCATCCCGATCTTGACCAACCGGACAAAATTGTCTGGCGCCACCATATGGATCAGGCAGGACAGGAATTTTTCGAATGCAGGCGGTTTTCGACGGCCACAACGATGTGTTGCTGAGACTGTGGAGCAATGCCAAAAATGGCGCTGACCCGGTCATTGAATTTTCGGAAGGAACGGCGGAAGGCCATATTGATGGCCCGCGTGCCAGGAAGGGCGGCCTCATCGGCGGGCTGTCGGCGATCTATATCCCGTCCGACCATCTCGTGTTGAAGACCCCTGACGAGAACGGCCATTATGCGACGGAGCTGTCCGAGCCGCTGGAGCGGCAGCCATCGCTCGATATCGCCTTGGAATTCGCCGCCATCGCGCTGCGGCTTGATCGCGCCGGGGCCTGGAAGCTTTGCCGCTCGACCGCCGATATCCGTGCGGCCATGGAAAACGACGTCTTTGCAGCTGTGCTTCACATGGAAGGCTGCGAGGCGATCGGCGCTGATCTGACCGCGCTGGAAACATTCTATGCTGCCGGCTTGCGGTCGCTCGGACCGGTCTGGAGCCGCAACAACATCTTTGGCCATGGCGTGCCCTTCGCCTTTCCGATGGGGCCGGACACCGGGCCGGGCCTGACCGCTGCCGGCTTTGACCTCGTGCGCGAATGCAACCGTCTCGGCATCCTCATCGACCTCGCCCATATCACCGAAAAGGGTTTCTGGGATGTGGCAAAGACCACCGACCAGCCGCTGATCGCCAGCCATTCCAACGCCCATTCCCTGACCACTGTTGCCCGAAACCTCACGGATCGCCAGCTCGACGCGATCCGCGACAGCAAGGGGTTGGCGGGCTTGAACTATGCGACGACGATGTTGCGGCCCGACGGGCTGGAGAATGCCTATACGCCGATCTCCGACATGGTCCGTCATATCGGTTACATGGTGGAGCGCATGGGCATCGATTGCGTGGCGCTCGGGTCCGACTTCGATGGTGCAACCATTCCGGAGGGGATTACCGATGCGGCCGGCAACCAGAACCTGATTGCCGCTCTGCGGGACGCCGGATATGGTGATGCGGAATTGATCAAAATATGCCGGGAAAACTGGCTGAGGGTTTTGGCGCAGGCCTGGCACGAAGCCGCTTGAGCCGGGAATAGAAGGCCCGTCGCGGGCCTGAAAAAAAGGGAACAGAGAGATGATGCATTCACTGAACAAGCATGTCCGCATGTTGACGGCTGGCGCCGCAATGTCGCTGATCTTGATGGCGGCAGCACCGGCATTCGCCGAAACGCCGGCCGATACGCTGGTCGAAGGCTGGGCGATCGACGACATCATCACGATGGACCCGGGTGAAGCGTTCGAGCTGTCCACGGCCGAAGTGACGGCCAATACCTATAGCTATCTCGTCCGCCTCGATATCAACGACACGTCCAAGGTCGTCGGTGATCTCGCAGAAAGCTGGACCGTTTCCGACGATGGCCTGACCTATACGTTCAAGCTGAAGCCCGGCACCAAGTTTGCCTCCGGCAATCCGGTAACGGCTGATGATGTGGCCTATTCGATCGAGCGCGTCGTCAAGCTCGACAAGAGCCCCGCCTTCATCCTCACCCAGTTCGGCTTGACCGGCGACAATGTCACCGAAAAAGCCAAGGCGACGGATGCCGGCACCTTCACCTTCACCGTCGACAAGGCCTATGCGCCGAGCTTCGTGCTCAACTGCCTGACCGCAACGGTCGGTGCCGTCGTCGACAAGAAGCTGGTGCTTGAGCATGTCGCCGCCGTTACGCCATCGGCGGAATACAAGTACGACAACGATTTCGGCAATGAATGGCTGAAGACCGGTTATGCCGGTTCGGGTGCCTTCAAGCTGCGCGAATGGCGCGCCAACGAAGTCGTCGTGATGGAACGCAACGACAATTATTACGGCGACAAGACACCGCTCGCCCGCGTCATCTACCGTCACATGAAGGAAAGCTCCGGCCAGCGGCTGGCGCTTGAAGCCGGTGACATCGATGTGGCGCGCAATCTCGAGCCGGGCGATTTCGACGCGGTGTCGAAGAACGCCGATCTTGCCACCACCAGCGCGCCGAAGGGCACCGTCTATTATTTCAGCCTCAACCAGAAGAACGCCAATCTGGCAAAGCCTGAAGTGGCCGAAGCCTTCAAGTACCTGGTCGATTATGATGCGATCGGCTCAACCCTGATCAAGGGTATCGGCGAGATCCACCAGACCTTCCTGCCGAAGGGTGTTCTCGGCGAACTGCCGGAAAACCCCTACAAGCTCGACGTGGCCAAGGCCAAGGAACTGCTCGCCAAGGCCGGTCTTGCCGACGGGTTCTCGGTGACCATGGACGTGCGCAACACCCAGCCGATCACGGGTATTGCCGAATCCGTCCAGCAGACGCTGGCGCAGGCCAATATCAAGATGGAAATCATTCCGGGCGATGGTAAGCAGACGCTGACCAAATACCGCAACCGCACGCATGATATCTATATCGGCCAGTGGGGCCAGGATTACTTCGATCCGAACTCGAATGCCGAAACCTTCACCGTCAATCCCGACAATTCCGACGAGGGCAAGAACAAGACGCTCGCCTGGCGCAACACCTGGGACGTTCCGAAGGAATGGACCGAGGAGAGCAAGGCTGCCCTGCTCGAGAAGGATGCGACCAAGCGCGCCGATATGTACAAGGACCTGCAGAAGAAGGTGCTTGAGAAGAGCCCGTTCGTGATCATCTTCCAGCAGACGGAAGTTGCCGGCACGCGCGCCAATCTGAAGGGCTTCAAGCTCGGTCCGAGCTTCGACACCAACTATGTCTTCACGGTTTCCAAGGATTGAGCCGGAGATAGCCGGTGAGCATTCCCGAAACAATACCAACGGCCGGGCGCTCACGCGCCCGTGCCAACGGCTGGGCCAAGAGCATCCTGCGCTTCCTGGTCATCATCGTCACGACCTATCTCGGTCTTCTGGCCGTGACATTCTTCATCGGCCGCGTCATTCCGATCGATCCGGTGCTTGCCGTCCTCGGCGATCGGGCGCCCGCGCATGTGGTGGAGCGCACCCGCGAGCTGATGGGCTTCAACAAGCCGCTTTATGAGCAGTTTTTCATCTATGTGCGCGATGCGCTGACGGGCAATTTCGGCACGTCGGTGCTGACCACCAATCCCGTCATGAGCGATATCCGCCGCGTCTTTCCTGCAACGCTGGAACTGGCAACGCTCGGCACCATCATCGGCAGCCTGATCGGCGTGCCGCTCGGCGTTCTCGCAGCCGTCAAGCGCGGCTCGATCGCTGACCAGATCGTGCGCGTCGTCGGGCTTGTCGGCTATTCCGTGCCGATCTTCTGGCTGGCGCTTTTGTCGCTGTTG
Organism: Rhizobium sp. Root483D2; assembly: GCF_001426685.1. Lineage (GTDB taxonomy): Bacteria > Pseudomonadota > Alphaproteobacteria > Rhizobiales > Rhizobiaceae > Pararhizobium > Pararhizobium qamdonense. The sequence continues at coordinate 29,445 of NZ_LMFB01000006.1, forward strand.
TTCTTCTATGCCAAGCTGCGCTGGGTCGCCTATCCCGGCCGCATCGATATCGTCTATGAATATAGTTTCACGCCCGTCACAGGGCTTTTTCTGCTGGATTCGCTCTGGCAGGGGCAGTGGGACGTGTTCCGCGATGTGTTCCGCCACATCATCCTGCCGGCAGGCCTGCTCGGGTATTTCTCGCTCGCCTATATCAGCCGCATGACCCGCAGCTTCATGCTCAATGAGCTCGGCCAGGAATATATCGTCGCGGCGCGTGCCAAGGGCCTGTCGGAAACCCGGATCATCTGGGGGCATGCGCTGCGCAATGCCGCAGTGCCGCTGGTCACCGTGATCGCGCTCTCCTATGCCGGGCTTCTGGAAGGGTCCGTCCTGACGGAGACCGTATTTGCCTGGCCGGGACTGGGGCTCTACATCACCAATTCCCTGCAGAATGCCGACATGAACGCGGTTCTGGGCGGCACCATCGTCATCGGTTCCGTCTTCATCGCCATCAATATCCTGTCCGATCTTCTCTACCGGACACTTGACCCGAGGACGCGCGCGCGATGAGCCAGTCCAGCCTTCAAGCCACCCCCATGACCCGCCGCCAATGGCTGATGTCCGACAGGCCGCAATCGCGGCTGCAGGCGCGGCTCGGCCGTGCCTACATGACCTGGCAGCGGTTCTCGGCCAACCGGCTCGCCGTTGCCGGTCTGTGCATCATCCTGCTGCTTATCCTGATTGCCATCTTTGCCGATGTGCTTGCACCGCATTCGCCCGTCATCGGCGATCTCGGCGGCGCACGCCTTTTGCCGCCCGGAAGCCCCGGCTATCTGCTCGGCACCGACGACCAGGGCCGGGATATCCTTTCGCGCCTGCTGCATGGATCGCGGCTGACGCTGCTGGTCATCGTTCTGGTGGCGATCATCGCGGCGCCCATCGGCCTTCTGGTCGGCGCCGTCTCCGGCTATGCCGGCGGCTGGGTCGATGCGGTCCTGATGCGCATCACCGATATTTTCCTTGCCTTCCCCAAGCTGGTGCTGGCGCTGGCCTTCGTGGCGGCCATGGGGCCGGGCATCCAGAATGCGATCATCGCCATCGCCATCACCTCCTGGCCGCCCTATGCCCGCATCGCCCGGGCGGAAACGCTGAGCGTGCGCAATTCCGATTATATCGCTGCCGTCCGGCTGATGGGCGCTTCGCCGTTTCGCATCGTACTCAGGCATGTCATGCCGATGTGCATGTCGTCGCTGATCGTGCGCGTCACACTGGATATGGCCGGCATCATTCTCACGGCCGCTGGTCTCGGTTTCCTCGGTCTCGGCGCCCAGCCGCCGCTGCCGGAATGGGGCGCAATGATTGCGTCGGGACGCCGCTTCATTCTCGATCAATGGTGGGTCGCCACCATGCCCGGCATTGCCATCCTCATCGTCAGCCTCGGTTTCAACCTGCTTGGCGACGGCCTGCGCGATGCGCTCGACCCGCGGGAGAGCGGCCAATGAGCACCATGCTGAACGTCGATGATCTGCGGGTCTCGTTTCCGACACGCAGCGGCCTGATCGAGGCGGTGCGCGGCGTTTCCTTCACGCTGAGGCGCGAGCGGCTCGGCATTGTCGGCGAAAGCGGCTCGGGAAAATCGCAGACGGGCAGGGCGATCATGGGCCTGACGCCGGCGCATGCGAGGATTTCGGCCAAGACCCTGAATTTCGACGGTATCGATCTCCTGACGGCACCGGCGAAAGTCAGGCGGTCCCTGCGCGGCAGCCGCATCGCGATGATCCTGCAGGACCCGAAATATTCGCTCAATCCGGTGATGAGCATCGGCCGCCAGATCGTCGAAACCCTGCGCACGCACGAAAATGTCGGCAAGAGCGAGGCCCGCGACCGCGCCATCGCCATGCTCGAGGCCGTGCAGATCCGCGATGCCGGCCGGGTCTTCGACCTGCATCCGCATGAGGTTTCCGGTGGCATGGGCCAGCGGGCGATGATCGCCATGATGCTGATTGCAGGGCCCGAACTCCTGGTTGCCGACGAGCCGACATCGGCGCTCGACGTCACGGTGCAGCTCGAAGTGCTCGGCATTCTCGACAAGCTGGTGGCCGATCGTGGCATGGGCCTGATCTTCATCTCGCATGACCTGCGGCTGGTCTCGTCCTTCTGCGACCGGGTCATCGTCATGTATGCCGGCAAGATCGTCGAGGAACTGGCGGCATCCGATCTCGGCAATGCCAAACATCCCTATACCCAAGGCCTGCTCAACTGCATGCCGACGCTCGGCACGAACCGGCATCCGCTGCCCGTGCTCGACCGCCAGCCGGAGTGGGCGCTATGACCGCCATTGTCTCTGTTGAGAACCTCACCGTCGCCTATGACGATTTCCTGGCTCTGGATGATGTCAGCATCGATGTCGCACCGGGAGAATCCTTCGGCCTTGTCGGCGAATCCGGCTCGGGAAAATCGACGCTTCTGCGCGCCATCGCCGGCCTGTCGCCGGTCTCGGCCGGCAGGATCGTGCTGGATGGCAAGCCGCTGGATGTGAAACACCGCGACAAGCCGTTCTACCGCAAGGTCCAGATGGTGTTCCAGGACCCCTACGGTTCGCTGCATCCGCGCCAGACTGTCGACCGGTTGCTTCAGGAGCCGCTGGCGATCCATGGCATTGAAGACGCCGAACGCCGCATCCTGCGGGCGCTCGACGAGGTGGGTCTCGGCTCGTCCTTCCGCTTCCGCTATTCGCACCAGCTGTCGGGCGGCCAGCGCCAGCGCATCGCCATTGCAAGGGCGCTGATCATCGAACCGCAGATCATGCTGCTCGACGAGCCGACCTCGGCTCTGGATGCCTCGGTTCAGGCCGAAGTCCTCAATCTGCTCGAACAGGTCCGGCGCGACCGCAAGCTCACCTATATCATGGTCAGCCACGACCTCGGCGTCGTCACCCATATGTGCGAACGCCTGGCGGTGATGAAAAACGGTAAAGTCGTCGAACGCCTGTCCTCCGACGATCTCGTGGCAGGGCGGCTGAAAGAGGATTATACCAAGAACCTGATGGTGGCGAGCAAGGGGTTTGTGCGCGAGGCGGTTGCCGCGTCGTAACGCCACTTTAATTCCGCCCATAGGGATTTGTGCGGAGTTGTGCCGGGGAGGTCGTGCGAGGCTCTGATGGAGCACGGCCGTCAAGACGGTTGCTATGTCGGTGACATGACTAAGAAAATTGGTGCACCCGACTGGATTCGAACCAGTGACCCCTGCCTTCGGAGGGCAGTACTCTATCCAGCTGAGCTACGGGTGCATCCGCGACGGCAAGCGTCGAAGCAGGCTGTGCCCGGTTCATAGCCCAGGAAGCACGGCGCATCAATGGTCAATACGCATCGCCGGCCGAATTTCACCAGGATGGTTGCGGCATCGATCCGTCCCGCGTCCGCCTGCGTAGACATCCCTGTATTGAAAGGCGATCCGCAGGTGCGGTGGCTGGCGGGGAGGCGGATATGGATTCTCTGGGCGGGGCCTATAAGGCAACCATCATCGGTGCGACCGGCGGCATCGGGCATGCGCTTGCGGATGTTCTGGAGGCGGATCCGAATTGCGCCGTGGTCGTCAGGTTGTCGCGCAGTCAGACCGGTTTTGATCTTGGCGACGAAGCGTCGATCGAGCGGGCCGCCGCCGGCATCAAGGACGCGCATGGCGAGATGGATCTGGTGTTTGACGCGACCGGCGCGCTGGAGATCGACGGCACGGGTCCTGAAAAAAGCCTGCGTGCGATCGATCCCGCCGTAATGGCGCGGCAGTTTGCGGTCAATGCCATCGGGCCGGCACTGATCCTCAAGCATTTCTCGCCGCTGATGCCGCGGGCACGCCGCGCCCTTCTTGCGACGCTGTCTGCTCGCGTCGGCTCGATCGGCGATAATAGGCTGGGCGGCTGGATATCCTACCGGGCTGCCAAGGCGGCGCTCAACCAGATCGTCAAGACCGCTTCGATCGAGATCGCCCGCACCCATCCGCAGGCGATCGTCGCCGCTCTTCATCCCGGCACTGTCGCGACCGCGCTCACCGCGCCCTTCCGCCATGGCGAGGGCACCGCGCCGATTGATGCGGCACGGCAGTTGCTTGGCGTGCTTGATCGTCTTCAGAGCGCATCGACGGGCGGGTTCTTCGCCTATGATGGTCAGGCGGTGGACTGGTGAGGGCGCGTCATCTGATTTTCATTCTGGGTGATCAGCTTTCCGCCGGGATCAGCAGCCTTGAGGGTGCTGATCCAAAGCGCGATGCGGTGCTGATGTGCGAGGTGACGGAGGAGGCGACCTATGTGCGCCATCATCCGAAGAAGATCGCCTTCATCTTTTCGGCCATGCGCCATTTTGCCGAAGACTTGCGGCAAAAAGGATTTACCGTCGATTATCAGAGGCTGGATGCGCCCGGGAATACCGGATCGTTCACGGGCGAGCTGCAACGCGCAATCACGCGTTTTAAGCCGCAGACGGTGCGGATCACCGCGCCCGGTGAATGGCGGGTCCTGCAGATGATCGAAGCCTGGGCCGGCATGCTGCCCTGTCCGGTTGATATCCTTGAGGACACGCGGTTTATCTGTTCGCGCAGCGAATTCGCCGCCTGGGCTAAAAATCGCCAGCAGTTGCGCATGGAGTTTTTCTATCGGGACATGCGCCGCAAGACCGGCCTGTTGATGCGTGGAGACGATCCGGAGGGTGGGCGCTGGAATTTCGATGCGGAGAACCGCAAGCCTGCATCACCCGACCTGTTTGCGCTCAAGCGGCAAGGGGTGGCGCCGGATGACATTACGAAAGAGGTGCTCGATCTCGTCGGGCGCCGCTTCAAGACGCATTTCGGTTCGCTGGCAAATTTCAATTTTGCGGTGACGGCGCAGGACGCCGACTTTCTGCTCGAGAGCTTCATCGCGGATCAGCTTGCGACCTTTGGCGAGAGGCAGGACGCGATGCTGTCGTCGGACCCGTTTCTCAGCCATTCGCTGCTGTCCTTCTATATCAATGCCGGATTGCTCGATCCGCTCGATGTGTGCCGCCGTGTCGAGACGGCCTATCTCGCCGGCAATGCCCCGCTCAATTCCGCCGAAGGGTTCATTCGCCAGATCATCGGCTGGCGCGAATATATGCGTGGGGTCTATTGGCTGAAGATGCCGGATTACCGCGAGGCCAATTTCCTCGATGCCGAGCGGCCGCTGCCGGATTTCTACTGGACAGGCGAGACGGACATGAACTGCGTGCACACCGTCGTGTCAGAGACCCGCGACAATGCCTATGCCCATCATATCCAGCGGCTGATGATCACCGGGAATTTCGCGCTGCTGGCCGGGATCCGGCCGCAGGCCGTGCACGAATGGTATCTGGAAGTCTATGCGGATGCCTATGAATGGGTGGAGCTGCCCAATGTGATCGGCATGAGCCAGTTTGCAGACGGCGGATTTCTGGGGTCGAAACCCTATGCCGCTGGCGGCAACTACATTCACCGGATGTCGGATTATTGTGCGACATGCCGCTATGACGTGAAGAAGAAGACCGGTGAAAAGGCCTGTCCGTTCAACGCGCTCTACTGGGATTTTCTCGATCGCAACAGCGGCAAGCTGAAGCGCAACCAGCGGCTGGGGCCGGTCTATGCTGCGTGGAGCAAGATGACCGAGGCGCAGAGGAATGATTACCGGCACAGCGCTGCCGCATTTCTGGCCAAGCTGGACAGCGCGGTCAGCACCTATTGATCTGACCGTTCCGGGGAGGGCGCCTCCCCGGAACGGCGCAATTTTCAGTTATGCAGTCTGCATGGCGCCGGGGCCGGCAATAGCCTTTGGCGGAACCTTGCCGAGGATGATCATGCCCAGGACCTCGTCCTTGGTGACGTCCTCGGTGCGGGCATGGCCGACGACCTGGCCGTTCTTCATCACCGAGACGCGGTCGGCAAGGTCGAAGACGTCGTGGATATCGTGACTGATCAGGAAGATGCCGATGCCTTCGCGCTTCAGCTGCTTGATCAGTTCGCCGACCTGCGCCGTTTCCTGTGGCCCCAGTGCCGCCGTCGGCTCGTCCATGATCAGGATGCGGGCATCAAACAGGATGGCGCGGGCGATGGCCACCGACTGGCGCTGTCCGCCCGACAGAGCCTTCACGGGTTCCTTGAAGCGGCGGAAGTTCGGGTTGAGCCGTCCCATCACTTCGCGCGCCTTGGCTTCCATCGCCACATCGTCGAGCGTGCCCCAGGGGGTGCGCAACTCGCGGCCGAGATAGAGGTTGGCGGCCGCATCGACATTGTCGGCGACGGCAAGCGTCTGGTAGATCGTCTCGATACCGTATTTCTTGGCGTCGCGCGGATTGCTGATTGCAGCGGCTTCGCCGTTGATCAGGATTTCGCCGGCATCGCGCTTGTAGGCGCCCGACAGGATTTTGATCAGCGTCGATTTGCCGGCACCATTATGGCCGAGAAGGGCCACGACTTCGCCGGGGTAAAGGTCGATCGAGGCATTGTCGACAGCATGGATGCCGCCGAAGGAGATGGAAATATTCTTCATTTCCACAAGTGGAGTGCGGGTGTCCGTCATTGTTCGGCCTCCTCTTACTTGGCCCGGCCGCGATAGACCGTATCGAGCCAAACGGCCACGACCAGGACGATACCGACGACGATGCGTTGCAGCGGGCTGTCGATGCCCAGAAGCACCATGCCCGATTGCAGCGATTGCATGACAAAGGCGCCGAGCATGGCGCCGGCGATGGTGCCGGTGCCGCCGGCAAGCGACGTGCCGCCGATCACGGCAGCCGCGATAGTATAGAGTTCGTCGAGCTCGCCCTGCGCATTGGTGGCTGCGTTCAGGCGGGCCGTGGAGATGGCGGCCGCGATGGCGCAGAGCATGCCCATCAGCGCAAAGATCCGCACCGTGACCCAGCGGGTCTTGATCCCCGCGAGTTCGGCAGCCTCCGGATTGCCGCCGATGGCAAAGACGTAGCGGCCAAAGCGCAGGCGTGTCGAAATGAAGGTCATGACGATGCCGACGACGACGGCCATCAGCACGGGAATGGCGATGCCGTGCGGAATCTGCAGACCGCCTTCAGGCCAGGCAATGCCGTTGGCATCGGCATATTTGCGGGCGATATTGGTCGGCCAGTAATAATGGTTGGCGACGGCCACGGCGCCGATGACCAGCGCACAGCCGAGCACGGAGAGGAAATATTCGGCCCAGACCGGGCGGCGGGGAAAGCCGAAGCGCTTGCGCTGCTTGCGCGAATTGATGATCGTCGCGACAATGGCGATGCAGGCAAGCACGGCCACGATCCAGCTTGCCGTGGCGCCGATCGAACCTTCCGTGCCGCCGCCCATCAGGCGGAAATTGACGTCCATGGGCGCAACGGTGCGGCCGCTGGTGACAAACCAGGTCGCGCCGCGCCAGACCAGCAGGCCGCCCAGCGTGACGATGAACGAGGGCACGTTGAGGAAGGCGATGATGACGCCGTGGAATGCGCCGATGGACGCGCCAAGCAGGATGCCGGCCAGCAGCGTGATGATCCAGGTTGCCGGATTGTTGAAGCCGATGATCTGCGGCAGGATTTCCGCCTGCAGCACGCCCATGAACATCCCCACGAAGCCGAGAATGGATCCGACGGAAAGGTCGATATTGCGCGTCACGATGACCAGCACCATGCCGGTTGCCATGACGGCGACGGACGCTGTCTGTACCGACAGGTTCCACAGATTGCGCGGCGTCAGGAAGAGGCCGTCGGTCATGATCTGGAAGCCGATCCAGATGATCAGCAGGGCGCCGATCATACCCAGAAGGCGGGTGTCGAGCTCGGTTGCCCGGAAGAAGCGCCGCAACGGATTTTCCGTCGTATTTCGGGCACTGCTTACGTGTGCGGTATGTGTCGTGTTGGCCATGGTGTTGCCGCTCCCCCACCGGTCTATGTCTTGATTTGCGCGTGTGCAGGCGCCATCCACCTGCGTAAACGCCGCAACGTGTCGCGTTGCGGCGTTACAATCAGGTCAGTCTAGCAAAATCTGCGCGTGATTACTTGCACGCTGCGACGTCGCCCTTGACGCCCTGGCAGGCTTCTTCCTTGGAAATCCAGCCGGCGTCGATGACGACGTTAAGATTGTCCTTGGTGATCGGCAGCGGAGCGAGGAAGACCGACTTCATCTCGACGCCCTTCGGGCCGCCCTTGAAAGCTGCGACGCCTTCAATCTCGTCCATGGTCTTGCCGGCGGCGAGCGAAGCGGCGATTTCGGCCGCGCGCTTGCCGAGTTCACGGCTGTCCTTCCAGACCGAGACCGTCTGGGTGCCGAGAGCAACGCGGTTGAGCGCGGCCTTGTCGGCATCCTGGCCGGACACCGGCACGGAACCGGCGAGGCCCTGTGCGTCGAGTGCCGCGATCGCGCCACCGGCAGTACCGTCATTGGAGGCGACGACAGCATCGACCTTGTTGTCGTTGGCGGTCAGGAACTGCTCCATGTTCTTCTGGGCATTTTCCGGCTTCCAGCCGTCGGTATAGGCTTCGCCGACATTCTTGATCTTGCCTGCATCGATCGCAGCTTTCAGCACTTCTTGCTGACCGGCAAAGAGGAAGTCTGCGTTCGGATCGGAAGACGAGCCCTTGATGAAGACGTAGTTGCCTTCAGGCTTTGCCTTGAAGACTTCCTGCGCCTGCAGGCGGCCGACTTCCTTATTGTCGAAGGTGATGTAGAACGCGGCAGGATTTTCGATCAGGCGGTCATAGCCGACGACCGGAATGCCTTCTGCGGCGGCCTTTTCGATGGCCGGGCCGATCGCGTCACTGTCCTGCGCAAGAATGATCAGCGCATTGGCGCCCTGCGAGATCAGCGATTCCACGTCGGTCAGCTGCTTGGCAGCCGAAGACTGGGCGTCAGCGGAAATATACTTGTCGCCGGATGCTTCGAGTGCTGTCTTGATTGCGGCTTCGTCGGTCTTCCAGCGCTCTTCCTGGAAGTTCGACCAGGAAACGCCGACGACCAGATCCTTGGCCATGGCTGCCGTGTGCAGGGATACGATGATGGCAGCGCCTGCCATCAGTGTCAAAACTGATTTCATGAAGTCCTCCCAAGTGGCCGCTGACCGTCCGCGCGAACCTCCCGCACGGCCCCCGGCCAGCAAATTTGCCTGCCGTAAACCCGAAAGAGTTTTTTCTCGACAGTCGAGAAAATAGATGTCAGAGTTTTCCGAGCCTGTCAACACGGCTCTGGACAGGCCGTTTGACATAGGGCAGATGCTTTGGGAGGGGCATGTGTGTGGGGAATTCGTGAATAACAGGGACGCTCAATGCTGATCAAATCCAGCACCGAACTGGTGCGTCAGCAAAACAGCGCCCTCGTGCTTGCGACCTTGCGCCGCCTCGGGCCGCTCTCCCATACCGATATATCCGAGCATACCGGCCTTGCGTCCGCGACAGTGTCGGCGATCACCGCCGAGCTGGAACGGGCAGGGGTCATCGAAAAGGCGGAGCAACAGGTGCCGTCGGGCCGCGGGCGGCCACGCGTGCTGTTTGCGCAGCGCCGCGACAGTGGCTTTCTCATCGCCGTGCGCATCTCCTCGGATGTGGTGCAATATTCGCTGGTCGATTATTCCGGCCGGTTGATCGACCGGTTCGAGGAACCGCGCAATCACAAGGTTGCCGGCACGCAGCATTTTGCCGATGAATTCCTTGATGCGCTGGCCCGCCTCATTCACCGGTCGCGGCTGGAAAAGACGCAGATCCTTGCCGTGTCGATTTCCAGCAAAGGCACTGTCGATGCCGATGGCAAGCGGCTGTTGTGGTCGCCGGTCTTTGGCGGGGAACAGATCGATTTCGTTTCGCTGCTGCAGCCGGAATGGCGCGCGAAAGTCACGTTGAACAACGAGACGCTTCTGGTCGCGCAGGCGCTGGGGATGAAGGCGGATGCCAGCCAGTCCGGCGCGTTTCGCGCGCTTGCCGCCCTGTCGCTTGGCCACAGCATCGGGCTCGGCGTTGCCCGCAAGGACCGGTTCGGCGAACTGGAAGTGACGGCCCCCAATTTCGGCCATATGCTGCATGCGGCCAACGGCTGCCTGTGCCGCTGCGGCGCGTTTGGCTGCATCGAGGCCTCGGCAGGCTTTTACGGAATTTTGCGCACCGCCTTTGAAGTGCCGCCCGATACGATCCCGGCCAAGTTCGTGCCGCTAGCGGAAATGGACAAGATCGCCTTGAGCGCGCGCCAGGGAAACCGCATGGCGGGCTATGCCTTCCGCCAGGCCGGCATTGCGCTCGGCAACGGGCTTTCCCGGCTGCTCAGCCTTTATGGCCGCATGCCGATCCATATTACGGGGCCGGGAACGCGCTATTTCGACCTTTTGCAACGGGGCATCGACGAGGGGCTCGAGCAGTCGCATGAGGTGCGTCTGCAAGGAAGGCCGGACATTTCGGTGATTGTCGATGAGCAGCGGCTGGTCTTTGACGGACATCTGGACCGGGCCCTGACCGACATGGACCACGACATCGCCGCCTTCCGGCCTTTGCCGGCATCGGCAGACCAGGCTTGATATGAAAAAGGCCGGATACAAGAAAGGCCGGGGCGAACCCCGGCCTCTCGTCAATGCGCCCAGCCGTTATTCCCCGACGCGGATCTGGCGTTTTTCGGTGACGGATTTGACGGCGGCGTCGGCCAGCGCCAGGGCCGCCAGGCCGTCGGCGCCCGATGGGGTGATCTTGGTGCCCTTTTCGATCGCGGAAATGAAGCCGGCGATTTCGTTGGCATAGGCTTCGGTGTAGCGGGTCATGAAGAAATCATGCAGCGGGGGGCGGGTATAGCCGTCGCCATTGGCAATTTCGATCGAGACGGCGCGCTGGTTTTCGGCGGAAACGACGCCCTTGGAGCCGTGCACTTCGATGCGCTGGTCGTAGCCATAGGTGGCGCGGCGCGAGTTCGAGATGATCGCCTGCTTGCCGGATGCCGTCTCCAGAATGACCGAGACGCTATCATAATCGCCAGCCTTGCCGATTTCCGGATCGACCAGCACTGCCGCATGGGCGGTGACGGCGACCGGCTCCTCGCCGAGCAGGAAGCGGGCCATGTCGAAATCATGGATGGTCATGTCGCGGAAGATGCCGCCCGACCGCTTGATATAATCGACCGGCGGAGCGCCCGGATCGCGCGAAATGATCGTCACCATTTCCACATCGCCGATCTTGCCGTCGTCAATCGCCTTGCGCACGGCCATGAAATGCGGATCGAAGCGGCGGTTGAAGCCGACCATCAGCTTGCCCTTGGTCTCCTCGACGACCTTCATGCATTCGCGCACGCGGGTGACGTCGAGATCGATCGGCTTTTCGCAGAAGATCGCCTTGCCGGCGCGGGCAAAGCGCTCGATCAGGTCGGCATGGGTATCCGTCGGGGTGCAGATGACCACGGCGTCGATATCCGCCGATGTTTCGATCTCTTCGATGGTGCGGACCGCGCAGCCATATTGCTTGGCGATGGCGTTGGCGGCCTCTGGAAAGGCATCGGCAACGGCGACGAGGATGGCATCCGGATTGCCGCTGACGGCTTTAGCGTGGACCTTGCCGATACGGCCGGCGCCGAGAAGACCAAATCTGACGGTCATGTTCATCTCTTTTTGACGAGCGGCACAGCGCCGCGAAGGGACGGGGTGATGACGCTCACTCCGGACAGGCGTTGCGGAAGACAGATCCGCGCTGATGCGTGTGAAGACAGTCTCAGGCGCCTGCCGGTCGCGTTTGGCGGGCGGGCGCACTCTCTCTCCCTGTTTTCTCCATGCCGATCACCGCCTCACTCCTCCAGCAAATCGAAAATCGGAATAAAAACGTAACAAAGCTGATTTTCGGAATATTTATTCTCTTTGAGGCGGCGCCGTCAAGCTGTTAAGCCACCACCTCTTGCGGCAAATATGCTTTTGGCCATAAAGCTGTGGCCTTTGATAGGCGGCCCGCATGGCCGGTCAGATCCTCAAGGACAGTTTGCATGATAAAGCTCATCGACCCCGACCACCCGTTCTACAGGCCGCTTTGGGTCAGGCTTTTGATCGTGGTGCTGTGCTCAGCGTGGACGGCTGTCGAGTTCTGGAACGGTGCCAACACCTGGGGCATGATTTTTCTTGCGGTTTCTGCCTATACGGCCTGCGTGCTGATCATCTTTTTCAAGCCGAAGACCGAGATTGCCGAAGAGGTCAAAACCGACGATCCGGCCTGACGGTCAGCGCCGCTGCATCAGCCGCAGGCGCCGTTGCGCCTCGTCGATCAGCATATTGGCGATTTTCATCCGCATGGTCGCGTTGTTGCGAAAGTCCGCATCGTGCAGGTCCGGATGGTTTTCCGAGGCAAAACGGCGGCGTTTGTCGGCGAGGCTCTGCACGCTCTCGGCGTCCGTCAGCCCCAGATCGGCGGCGATCTCGTCGGGACGGATGCGGGCCAGGTGCTGCGGCATGACGGGCTGCGGCATAACGGGCTTTGGGAGAGGTTTTGCCGGGGCCAGCATCTCGTCGCTGGCCGTGTCAAAATAGGCGCGCTGAACCGTGGCTCTGCCGGAAAAGCCCGATGCTGGAAGGTCGCCGACGAAGCCGCCGTTCAGGCCGCGGATATGGGCCGCCGGCGCCTGCCCATCCTCAGTAGCGTCAACGCCGTCTTCTTCCGCCTTCAACCGCTCCAGAACCGACTGGAACACCGACATCCCGAACATCTGTCTCTCCGCTTTGCCGGGTCACATAGCATGTCAAGGTTTTGCGGGCCTGATCAGGCGGAACTCTGTTTCAGGATCAGGTCGTAAAGCAGCTTGGCACTGGGCGGCAGTGCGCGGCCGCGTGCGGTGATCAGGCTGTAGGGGCGGATCTTGATATCGAAATCGGTTGGAAGAACCCGGATTTCGCCCGCCTGGCTGCCGCTTCCGGCAATCAGCGTGGCGACGTCGCGGGCAACCGGCGCAATCGCGTTGGTGTGGCGGACAATGGACACCGTCAGAATGGTCGAGGAGGTGTTGATGATGGTCGCGGGAAGGGGCGTTCCGGCCGACAGGAAGCTGTCCTCGACGGCACGCCGCAAGAGCGTTCCCGACGGCTGGAACACCCAGTCGTAGCCGGGCAGATCGGCGGAGTTGACACTGTCGTTTTCCAGCAGCGGATGACCGGTGCGCACGATCAGGCAGACATCCTCCTCGCCGAGTTCGATCAGGTTGAACTGGCGCGGATCCGTGTCGTCGGGGATGCGGCCGATGACGAAGTCGTGGCGGGCGGCCAGCAATTCGCGCACCAGCACGTTGCTGTTTTCGATCTGGATGTTGATCTCGATGCCGGGATAGGCGGTCGATACTTGGCGGATGGCGGGGACGGCGAGGTTGAGGGCCGGACCGGTGACGGAGCCCAGCGAGACCGAGCCGCCGCTTCCGGTTTTCAGTTCGTTGATCTCGCGCGTCGTTTCGCGCAGTTCCAGGAAGATGGTGCGGGCGCGGCGCGCCAGTGCCCGGCCATATTGCGTCAGCTCGACGCCGCGGGCGACGCGGGCACAGAGCGGAGCCTTCAGGATCGTCTCGATTTCGCTGAGCATGCGCGACGCCGCCGGCTGCGAGATGCTGAGAGAATCAGCCGCCGCACTGATCTGACCATGCTCTTCGATGGCCAAAATCAGCTGCAGGTGACTCATTTTTAAGCCTAAGCGAAAAATTCCCCGCTCGGAATAATCCACCGCACCGGTCAAGGCCGGTATCGAATCGTCCATATTTTGCCCACCTTCCGAGAAAAATGCCTTCGCATCTGCAAAAAATCACACTGTTGCCGCTTACTATATCCAAATTGTTATAAGTATGCACCCATATTGTATTTGACAGTTATGATGTTTGATTCCAGTTTGCGACGATGTGCGCCAGCGTGCTCGGGAGCGTTAAGGCCTGGGAGGGCTTTCTTTCACCCCTTAAACTTCCGCCAAGAGATTCTGGTCTCTCGGCATGCGAAGCGCTGCACATATCGAGGCCGGCCGGTCGCCGCCTGGATCAACACTCAGGGAGAGATACATGAGATTAGTTACTTCGCTTCTCGCCGCCGCAGCGCTCAGCGTGGCGTCGTTCGTCGTTCCGGCGATTGCCCAGGACAAGGGCACCGTTGGCATCTCGATGCCGACCAAGACCTCGACCCGCTGGATTTCCGACGGCGAGACCATGGAAAAGCTGTTCAAGGAAGCCGGCTACACGGCGGACCTGCAGTTTGCTGACGACGACATTCCAAACCAGCTCGCCCAGATCGAGAACATGGTCACCAAGGGTGCCAAGGTTCTGATCATCGGCGCCATCGACGGCACGACGCTCTCCGACATCCTGGCCAAGGCGCACGAAGCCGGCGTCAAGGTCATCGCCTACGACCGTCTGATCCGCGATTCCGGCAATGTCGACTATTACGCAACGTTCGACAACTTCCAGGTTGGCGTTCTGCAGGCAACGACCCTCGTCCAGGGCCTGAAGCTTGACGGCGCAACCGAGCCGAAGAATGTCGAACTGTTCGGCGGTTCGCCGGATGATAACAACGCCTTCTTCTTCTACGATGGCGCAATGTCGGTTCTGCAGCCGCTGATCGATGCCAAGAAGATCGTCATCAAGTCCGGCCAGACCGGCATGGAAACGGTCGGCACGCTGCGTTGGGACGGTGCCGTTGCACAGGCCCGCATGGAAAACCTTCTGTCCTCGACCTATACCGATGCCAAGGTTGACGGCGTTCTGTCGCCTTACGATGGTCTCTCGATCGGCATCATCTCGGCCCTGAAGGGCGTTGGCTACGGTTCCGGCGACATGCCGATGCCGATCGTCACCGGCCAGGACGCCGAACTTCCGTCGGTCAAGTCGATCCTCGCTGGCGAACAGTATTCCTCGATCTTCAAGGATACCCGCGAGCTTGCCAAGGTTGCCGTCTCGATGACGGACGCCATCATTGGCGGCAAGGAGCCGGAAATCAACGACACCAAGACCTACGACAACGGCGTCAAGGTTATCCCGTCCTACCTCCTGAAGCCGGTCGCTGTTGACAAGACCAACGTCAAGGATGTCCTGGTCGGCGCCGGTTACTACACGGAAGACCAGATCAACAACTGATCCCGTCTGTTCCATCCTGGGCCCGCGATTGATTTGCGGGCCCTTTTATCTTGATGAGACACTTGTATTGTCGCTGTGTCTGGCCTCATCATCCACGGACTGCCGCAGGAATACCCGAACATGGACAACATCATTCTTGAAATGCGGGGCATCACCAAGACGTTTCCGGGCGTAAAGGCCCTGGACAACGTCAACCTCAAGGTTCGCGAAGGTGAAATTCACGCATTGGTCGGCGAAAACGGCGCCGGAAAATCGACGCTGATGAAGGTGCTGAGCGGTGTCTATCCCGCCGGAACCTATGACGGCGAAATTCACTACGACAATGAAGTTCGCAACTTCTCCACGATCTCCGACAGCGAGCATCTGGGCATCATCATCATCCACCAGGAACTGGCGCTCGTGCCGCTTCTGTCGATCGCCGAAAACATCTTCCTCGGCAACGAGCTCGCCACCAACGGCGTCATCGACTGGAAGCAGACCTTTTCGCGCACCCAGGAACTGCTCGACAAAGTGGGCCTGAGAGAACCGCCGACGGCGCGCATCACCGATATCGGCATCGGCAAGCAGCAGCTGGTCGAAATCGCCAAGGCGCTGTCCAAGAAGGTCCGGCTGCTCATCCTCGACGAGCCGACCGCATCGCTCAACGAAACCGATTCCGACGCGCTGTTGAAGCTTCTGATGGAGTTCCGCAAGCAGGGCATGACCTCGATCATCATTTCGCACAAGCTGAACGAGATCAAGAAGGTCGCCGACAAGATCACCATCATCCGCGACGGCGGGACGGTCGAAACGCTCGACTGTCATAACGAAGATATCAGCGAAGACCGGATCATCAAGGGCATGGTCGGCCGCGATATGGAAGACCGCTACCCGGCGCGCGAGCCCAAGATCGGCGAGACGCTTCTGGAAGTGAAGAACTGGAACGTCTTCCACCAGCATCACCGCGACCGGCAGTTCCTGCACGATATCAATTTCACCGTGCGGGCCGGCGAAGTCGTCGGTATTGCCGGCCTGATGGGGGCAGGGCGCACCGAAACGGCGATGAGCATCTTCGGCAAGTCCTGGGGTCACAAGATCACCGGCGAGGTGCTGATGCACGGCAAGACGGTAGATGTCAGCACCATTCCGCGCGCCATCGATGCCGGCCTTGCCTATGTGACGGAAGACCGCAAGCATCTCGGCCTGGTGCTCAACAACAACATCATGCACAACACGACGCTGGCAAATCTCGATGCTGTGGCCAATGGCGGTGTCATTGACGGCCACCGGGAAGCCAAGGTCGCCACCGACTACCGCACCAAG
The DNA here is from genome assembly GCF_001426685.1 of Rhizobium sp. Root483D2. Taxonomy (GTDB): domain Bacteria; phylum Pseudomonadota; class Alphaproteobacteria; order Rhizobiales; family Rhizobiaceae; genus Pararhizobium; species Pararhizobium qamdonense. The sequence continues at coordinate 45,792 of NZ_LMFB01000006.1, forward strand.
CTGCGCATCCGGTCGCACTCGATCTATCAGGAAGCCGTCAATCTATCGGGCGGCAACCAGCAGAAGGTCGTGCTGTCAAAATGGCTGTTCACCAACCCGGAGGTTCTCATTCTCGACGAACCGACGCGCGGCATCGACGTCGGTGCGAAATATGAAATCTACTCCATCATCAACCAGCTTGCGGCCGAAGGAAAAGGCATTCTGATGATCTCGTCGGAAATGCCGGAACTGCTCGGAACGTGCGATCGTGTCTACGTCATGAACGAAGGACGCATCGTCGCCGAGCTTTCGAAAGCGGAAGCAAGTCAAGAATCCATCATGCGCGCCATCATGCGCTCCGGGGAGAAACACTAATGGCCGCCGAAAAAAGCGCTCAGAAAACCACACCATCCCTTGGCGATTACTTCAGAAGCAATATCCGGGAATACGGCCTGCTCATCGCCCTCGTCGTCATCATGCTGTTCTTCCAGTTCATGACCGGCGGCGTTCTGTTCCGCCCCGTCAACATCACCAACCTGATCCTGCAGAACTCCTTCATCGTCATCATGGCGCTGGGCATGCTGCTGATCATCGTGGCCGGTCATATCGACCTGTCGGTCGGGTCGATCGTGGCGTTTACCGGCGGCCTGTCGGCCATCATGCTGGTGAAATGGGGCATTCATTACTCCATCGTCGTGCCGGTCTGCCTCATCCTCGGCGGTCTGGTCGGGGCGGCGCAGGGTTACTGGGTCGCCTACCAGAAAATCCCGGCCTTCATCGTGACGCTGGCGGGCATGCTCGTCTTCCGCGGCCTGACCTATCTCATCCTGCAGAACCGGCCGATCGGCCCATTCCCGAAGGATTTCCAGTCGCTGTCGACCGGCTTCGTCCCCGACTTCCTGTATTTCCTCAATCCGCTGCCGGGCACGATCACCAACTTCTTCGCGCTCGTCGTCGTCGTCGCCCTGATTGCGCTTGCCATCTATTACGGCGTGCGCGACCGCCGCAACAATGACAAGCACGGCACCGAGAACGAGCCTTTCGCGTTCTTTGCCGGTCAGATGGCCATCATTGCCGGCGTGGCGATCTTCCTCGGCTTCCAGCTCTCGACCTACAAGGGCTTTCCGAACGTCCTGATCGTCATGGGGCTCCTGATCGCGCTTTACACGTTCATCACCACACGCTCGACGATCGGCCGCCGCATCTATGCGATGGGCGGCAACGAGAAGGCGGCAAAGCTCTCCGGTATCAACACCGAGCGGCTGACGTTCTACACCTTCGTCAACATGGGCGTTCTGGCGGCTCTTGCCGGCATGATCATCGCGGCCCGCCTGAATTCGGCAACGCCAAAGGCCGGTGTCGGCTTCGAGCTCGACGTGATCGCGGCCTGCTTCATCGGCGGCGCGTCTGCATCGGGCGGCGTTGGCAAGATCACCGGCGCTGTCATCGGCGCGCTGATCATGGGCGTGATGAACAACGGCATGTCGATCATGGGTCTCGGCATCGACTACCAGCAGCTGGTCAAGGGCCTCGTGCTTCTGGCTGCGGTCTTCTTCGACGTCTACAACAAAAACAAGGGCTGACCGGTTCCGGTCTGTCCCGCGCGCCGGGCCTTGTCCGGCGGCGAAAAATGGGTGCCGGAGCGCGTCCCGCGCTGACATTTGGCGGGATGCTCCGGCCCACGCATCATAAAGAGAACGGCGGCCCTGCCGCCACCAACGGGAGCATGCGCCATGCCTCCCAATGGGTTGTCATTGCCGGAAGCCAGCCGCTGGACACCGAAACGACAGCCCGGATCGAAAAAAGGATAGTGCTGTGCTGATTTCCCAGGTGAAGAACAATGACGGATCGATCACGGTCGCCGTCCGCGAAGAAGGCCAGGCCGCACGCGCGGTCAACAACGCCGCAAGCGTCTACGCACTGGCGATGGAAGCGGCCAATTCCGGTAAAAGCCTCAAGGCTGTCGTCGAGACCTATGGTTTTGGTTCGGAAGTCGATTTGCAGGACGCCTATGCCAGGGGCAATTTCCTTCCGCCGATCACCCATCCCGATGATGCGCATCTGCACCTGACCGGCACCGGCCTGACGCATCTGGGCTCGGCCTCGACGCGTGATGCGATGCACGCTGCGGTATCCAAGGTGGAAGAGGGCGCCACAGACACGATGAAGATGTTCAAGATGGGCCTGGAAGGCGGCAAGCCGAAGCCCGGTGAAAAGGGCGTTCAGCCCGAATGGTTCTACAAGGGCAATGGCAGCCAGACGGTCGCCCCCGGCGGCGACCTCGTCTCGCCCTCCTTTGCGCAGGATGGCGGCGAAGAGCCGGAAATGGCCGGCATCTACGTGATCTCCGACACGGGCGCTCCCTTCCGCATCGGCTTTGCCGTCGCCAACGAATTCTCCGATCATGTGACCGAGCGCGTCAACTATCTCTATCTCGCCCATTCCAAGCTGCGGCCGGCAAGTTTCGGCCCGGAAATCCGGGTCGGCGAAGCGCCCAGCGATATCCGCGGGACCTCGCGCATCCTCCGCAACGGTGCCGTCCTTTGGGAAAAGCCGTTCCTGTCGGGCGAAGCCAACATGTCCCATACTTTCGCCAATCTGGAGTATCACCACTTCAAATACGGACTTTTCCGTGCGCCCGGCGATGTCCATGTCCATATGTTCGGCACGGCAACGCTGTCCTTCGGTGACGGCATCAAGACCGAGGCGGGCGATGTCTTTGAAATCGAGGCCGCCGAATTCGGCCTGCCGCTGCGCAACACGCTGGCGATTGCAGGTGAAGACGACGTGACGATCGGCCAGCTCTGATTTCTATGGATTTGACTGCGGGCGCCTGTCTGAGGGCGCCTGTGCAACCAAGGAGGCTTCAAGCCTATGACACTCCATCACAACCTGATCGCCGGCGAATGGGTCGGCAGCAACGGTGTCGAGAACATCAACCCCTCCAACACCAATGAAGTGGTCGGACTTTACGCGACGGCGAGCGCCGACGATGCCAAGACCGCAATCGCGGCTGCAAAGGCCGCATTTCCGGCCTGGTCGCGCTCGGGCATTCTCGAACGTCACGCCATCCTGAAAAAGACCGCCGACGAGATCCTCGCCCGCAAGGACGAACTCGGCAAGCTTCTGGCCCGCGAAGAAGGCAAGACCCTGCCGGAAGCGATCGGCGAGACCATCCGTTCGGCGCAGATCTTCGATTTCTTTGCCGGAGAAGCCTTGCGATTGGCTGGCGAAGTGCTGCCGTCGGTGCGCCCCAATATCGGCGTCGAGATCACCCGCGAGCCGATCGGCGTCATCGGCATCATCACGCCGTGGAACTTTCCGATCGCCATTCCCGCCTGGAAGATCGCGCCGGCGCTGTGCTATGGCAATACCATCGTCTTCAAGCCGGCCGAACTGGTGCCGGGCTGCTCCTGGGCCATCGTCGATATCCTGCATCGCGCCGGCCTGCCGAAGGGCGTGCTCAACCTCGTCATGGGCAAAGGTTCGGTCGTCGGTCAGGCAATGCTCGACAGTCCTGATCTGGCCGGTATCACGTTTACCGGCTCGACCGGGACCGGCAAGCGCGTCGCTGCCGCTTCTATCGAGCATAACCGCAAGTTCCAGCTGGAAATGGGCGGCAAGAACCCGATGGTCGTGCTTGACGATGCCGACCTCACCGTCGCCGTCGAAGCCGCTGCCAATTCCGGCTTCTTTTCGACCGGCCAGCGCTGCACCGCATCGTCGCGCCTGATCGTCACCGAAGGCATCCACGACGCGTTCGTGGCGGCTCTGACTGAAAAGCTGAAGACGCTTGTGGTCGATGATGCGCTGAAGGCTGGCACCCATATCGGTCCTGTGGTCGATGAACGGCAGCTGGCAACCGATACCGACTATATCGCGATCGGCAAGCAGGAAGGTGCCAAGCTTGCCTTCGGCGGCGAGACGATTACCCGCGACAATCCGGGCTTCTACCTGCAGCCGACGCTGTTTACCGAAGCCACCAACCAGATGCGTATCTCGCGCGAAGAGATTTTTGGTCCTGTCGCCTCGGTCATCCGGGTCAAGGATTATGACGAGGCGCTCAGCGTTGCCAACGACACGCCATTCGGTCTGTCAGCGGGGATCGCCACGACGAGCCTCAAGCACGCGACGCATTTCAAGCGCAATTCGGAAGCCGGCATGGTCATGGTCAACCTGCCGACAGCCGGTGTCGATTTCCATGTGCCGTTCGGCGGCCGCAAGGCTTCCTCCTTCGGCTCGCGCGAGCAGGGCAAATATGCGGCCGAGTTCTTCACCGTGGTGAAGACGGCCTACACGCTGGCGTAAAGACGTTACGCCGGCGTGAAGACATTTCAGGACCGGGCAAGGCCCGGTCCGCTCCCTCTTAAAGGACAAGGACTATGACGAAGAAAGCGGAATGGCCGCGCAGGCTGCGGTCCCAGGAATGGTACGGCGGCACGAGCCGCGACGTGATCTACCATCGCGGCTGGATGAAGAACCAGGGATATCCACACGACCTGTTCGACGGACGCCCGGTGATCGGCATTCTCAACACCTGGTCGGATATGACGCCGTGCAACGGCCATCTGCGCGAGCTTGCCGAAAAGGTGAAGGCGGGCGTCTGGGAGGCCGGCGGCTTCCCGATGGAAGTGCCGGTGTTCTCGGCATCCGAAAACACCTTCCGCCCGACCGCAATGATGTACCGCAACCTTGCGGCACTTGCGATCGAAGAGACGATCCGTGGCCAGCCGATGGACGGCTGCGTGCTTCTGGTCGGCTGCGACAAGACCACGCCATCGCTGATCATGGCTGCGGCCTCCGTCGATCTGCCGTCGATCGTCGTCACCGGCGGCCCGATGCTGAACGGTTATTTCCGCGGCGAGCGCGTCGGCTCCGGTACGCATCTGTGGAAATTCTCCGAAATGGTGAAGGCCGGCGAGATGACGCAGGACGAGTTCCTGGAGGCGGAAGCCTCGATGAGCCGTTCGTCCGGCACCTGCAACACGATGGGCACCGCCTCCACCATGGCCTCCATGGCCGAAGCGCTTGGCATGGCTCTTTCCGGCAATGCCGCGATCCCGGGCGTCGATAGCCGCCGCAAGGTCATGGCGCAGCTCACCGGCCGCCGGATCGTGCAGATGGTCAAGGACGACCTGAAGCCCTCCGACATCATGACGAAACAGGCCTTTGAAAACGCCATCCGCACCAATGCGGCCATCGGCGGATCGACCAATGCCGTCATCCATCTGCTCGCCATGGCCGGCCGGGTCGGCATCGACCTGACGCTCGACGACTGGGACCGTTGCGGCCGCGACGTGCCGACCATCGTCAACCTCATGCCGTCCGGCAAGTACCTGATGGAAGAGTTCTTCTATGCCGGTGGCCTGCCTGTCGTCATCAAGCGTCTGGGCGAAGCGGGCCTGCTGCACAAGGATGCGCTGACGGTGTCGGGCGAAACCATGTGGGACGAGGTCAAGGACGTCGTCAACTGGAACGAGGACGTCATCCTGCCAACCGACAAGGCGCTGACCCAATCGGGCGGCATCGTCGTGGTGCGCGGCAATCTGGCGCCGAAGGGCGCAGTTTTGAAGCCATCGGCGGCGTCGCCGCATCTGTTGACGCATCGCGGCCGGGCCGTCGTGTTCGAGGATATCGACGACTACAAGGCCAAGATCAACGATGACAATCTCGATATCGACGAGACCTGCATCATGGTCATGAAGAACTGCGGACCGAAGGGCTATCCGGGCATGGCCGAAGTCGGCAATATGGGTCTTCCGCCCAAAGTGCTGAAGAAGGGCATTACCGACATGGTGCGCATCTCCGATGCCCGCATGTCCGGTACGGCCTATGGCACGGTCGTGCTGCATACCTCGCCGGAAGCAGCCGTCGGCGGCCCGCTCGCCGTGGTCAGGAATGGTGACTTTATCGAGCTCGACGTGCCCAATCGCCGCCTGCATCTCGATATTTCCGAACAGGAACTGGCAGAGCGCCTGTCCCAATGGAAGCCGCATCACGACCTGCCGACATCGGGTTATGCCTTCCTGCATCAGCAGCATGTCGAAGGCGCAGATACCGGCGCCGACCTCGACTTCCTCAAGGGATGTCGTGGAAGTGCTGTCGGCAAGGACAGCCACTGATCTGAATGAGTTTGAAATCGAAAAGGCGGGGCATTTGCTCCGCCTTTTCTAATTCTGGGGAACATTAAACGCACGCTGCATGGTGGGCGCCTTAGTAACCGGCAATTTGCTCCATTTTGGCGCAGTTGATTAAACTGCAAGATAACGCGCTTATGCCGCGTTGACCCGGCTTGCGTGAAGCCGCATAGCGTGTGGAACGAAGGCGGGTTCAACCGGTTGCTTCTGCAGTGCCGAGCCGCTCCGGTTTCGGCTTAAGGGAAGGAGAACGTTATGAAAATCACAATCGTAAGCCTGTCTCTCGGCATGTTTGCCGCAGCCGTGGCCCTCGCGCCAATCGCTGAGGCCCGCGACAAGAACGGCAACCGTGGTGGTCTCGGTGTCAGCGCATCGATCGGCGGAAAGGGCGGGATCAACGCCAATGTCGGAGCGTCGCTTGGCGGCAGTAAAGGTGTCAATGCTGGCGTCGGCGCCTCTGTCGGCGGCAGCAAGGGTGTCAACGCCGGCGCAAGTGCATCGGTGGGCGGAAACAAGGGCGTTTCTGCCGGAGCGACCGCGTCTGTGGGCGGCAGGTCTGGCGTTAACGCAGGCGTGGGCGCCAATGTTGGCGGCAGCCGTGGCTTGTCCGCCGGCGTTGCGGCCAGTGCGGGTGGACGCAACGGCGTCAATGCCGGTGCCGGCCTTGGACTTGGCGGATCGCGCGGCGTCAATGCGGGCGTTGGGGTCGGCATCGGCGGCGGCAACGGTGTTGGCGTCGGCGTCGGCGTAGGTGTCGGCGGCAATACGCCGGTGACGTCCAATCCCGGCACCGGCAATCCCGGCACTGGCGTCAACCCGGGCAATGGTGTCACGAAACCCGGAATGGCATCGGTAGCCGCCTTCAACAATCTGTCGTCCGCAGAGCAGCGCCGTCTCATCCGCCGTTGCCGCGATGTCACCGGTTCGGGCGGCTATGATGCGAGCCTCGTCAGCCTCTGTCGTCTGCTGCAGGCCAGCGCCGCGCGTTAATTCGGCCGCGCGTTAATTGGGCATTGTAAAACGGAAAATCCCGCCAGCTTTGATGATGGCGGGATTTTTCATGCTGTCATTCGTCAGGAGATTACTGGCTCTGCGTCTGGCTTTGGCTCTGGCCCTGCTGCTCGACCGTCACCGAAACCTTGAGCGCTTCGCTGGAGGCGCCATGGATCAGGCCAGAGATCGGCGCTGCGTCCCGGTAGTCCAGTCCGCAGGCAATGCGTACGTAACGGTCGTCAGGACACATCTTGTTGGCGGCGTCGAAGCCGACCCAGCCGAGGCCGGTGAGATGAACTTCGGCCCAGGCATGGCTCGCGGTCTGCTCGGGGTGATCTTCCATCATCAGATATCCCGACACATAGCGGGCAGGCAACCCGAGTGTGCGCGCAGCGGCGATCATGATATGGGCGTGGTCCTGGCAGACGCCGCTTTTTTGCAAAAGCGCCTGTTCGGCCGTCGTTTCCGTTCCAGTCTCGCCCTGCCTGTATTCCACCGTTTCGGCGATCGTGCCCATCAGCGCGTGCATCTTGGCAAGGTCCGTGTCGCCAACCATCGCCTTGGCGAGATTGCGGATAGGCTTGGTCATCTTGGTCAGCGGCGTTTCGCGCAGATAGAGCCAGAGCGGCGCATAGGCCTGGTGCGCGCCGTAGACGCCAGCCTTGTCCTCGGTTTCCACTTCGCCGGACGCAACGATGCGGATCGAGGTCTGGTCGCCGTTGACGCTGACGAGATTGACCCGGTTGCCGAAATGGTCGTCATAGCCGACTTCCATCTTGGCGCCCTCGACGGAGGTTTCCCAGCTGATGACGGTCTGCCCGGTCTGCGTCAGCGGTGTCAGGCGCAGCCGTTGCAGCGAATATTGCACCGGTTCGGCATAGGTATATTCGGTGGTGTGGCTGATCTTCAGACGCATGCGGTCTCTCCCATCCGAACCTCAGTTGAACCGGTAACCATCGGAGATTTCCTGTCCCAGACGGTTGTTGTGGCTGATAAAGTTCTCGATATATTCGTGCAGCCCCTGGTCCATCACATCCTTGATCGAATGGCTGCGCAGCGAGGAGAGTGTTCCCTCCGCCGTTGCGTGGGCGGCGTGCGCTTCGCCATATTCGCGCGCGAGATAGCCGAGATTGCTGACGATCTTGTCGTAGCAATAGGCAAGCGAGCGCGGCATGCGGCCGTTGAGGATCAGGAAGTCGGCAATGTTCGACGGCTTGTATTCCGCCTCGTAGACCCAGCCGTAGGACCGGTGCGCCGAGACCGAGCGCAGGATCGATTCCCATTGCACATTGTCGATCGAGGAGCCGACCTGCGACACCGCCGGAAGCAGCACGTAATATTTCACGTCGAGAATGCGGGCTGTGTTGTCCGCCCGTTCGATGAAGGTGCCGATGCGCGAGAAATTGAAGATCTCGTTGCGCAGCATCGTGCCGTGGAAAGCGCCGCGGATCAGCGCGGTCTTCTGCTTGATCGCGTCGATGGCTTCCGGCAGGTCCGCCGGCTTGACGCGCCTTGCCAGCATCGTCTTCAGATCCAGCCAGCATTCATTGGTGGCTTCCCAGGTTTCACGCGTCAGCGCGGTGCGAACCATCCGGGCATTGTTGCGGCCGGAATCGATGCAGGACATCACGCTGGAGGGGTTGGACTTGTCGCGCAGCAGGAAATCGATGGCGTCGGCGCTGGTGAGCGCCGGGTAGAGGTCGTCGTAGATGTCGCGGACGCCGGAGCTTTGCAGAACGCCGTCCCAATCGTTTTCGGTTGCCTCCGAGCGGGTCAGCGACATGCGCAGGCCGGCATCGATCAGCCGGGCGCTGTTTTCGGCCCGCTCGATATAGCGGAACATCCAGTAGAGGCCGTTTGCGGTTCTTCCAAGCATTGCGTATCAGTCCTCCAGAACCCAGGTATCCTTGGTGCCGCCGCCCTGGCTGGAATTCACCACCAGCGAGCCGGCCTTCAAAGCCACGCGGGTGAGCCCGCCCGGAATGATCTGCACCTTATCGGAGACGAGGACATAAGGGCGCAGGTCCACATGGCGTGGCGCGATGCCCTTGTTGACGAGGATCGGCACTGTCGAAAGCGAAAGCGTCGGCTGAGCGATATAGTTGGCAGGGCGCGCCTTCAGCTTTTCGGCAAACAGGGCGCGTTCCTTCTTGGAGGCCGTCGGCCCGACCAGCATGCCGTAGCCGCCGGACCCATGCACTTCCTTGACGACGAGGTCGGCGAGGTTTTCGAGCACATATTTCAAACTGTCGGCTTCCGAACAGCGCCAGGTCGGCACGTTTTCCAGCAGCGCCTTGCGGCCGGTATAGAATTCGACGATTTCGGGCATGTAGGAATAGATCGCCTTGTCGTCGCAGATGCCGGTACCCGGCGCATTGGCGATGGTGATATTGCCGGCGCGGTAGACATCCATGATGCCGGGAACGCCGAGCGCAGATTCGGGCTTGAAGGTCAGCGGATCGAGATAATCGTCATCGACGCGGCGGTAGAGAACATCGATCGCCTCGTAGCCGCGCGTGGTGCGCATCTTCACCTTGCCGTCGATGACGCGCAGGTCCGATCCCTCGACCAGTTCGACGCCCATCATGTCGGCCAGGAACGCATGTTCGTAATAGGCCGAATTGTAGATGCCGGGGGTGAGGACCGCGACACGCGGCTTTCCTTCGCATCCGGGAGGCGCAAGAGACGCCAGCGAATGGCGCAGCAGATACGGATAGTTTTCGACCGGGCGGACGCGGTTCTGATGGAAGAGTTCCGGGAACATCTGCATCATCGTTTCGCGGTTTTCCAGCATGTAGCTGACGCCGGAGGGCGTGCGGGCATTGTCTTCGAGGACGTAGAACTGATCCTCGCCGGTGCGCACGATATCGGTGCCGACAATATGGGTATAGACGCCGCCCGGCGGCCGAAAGCCGATCATCTGCGGCAGGAAGGCGACATTGCGCTCGATCAGCTCGCGCGGAACGCGGCCGGCCTTGATGATTTCCTGCTTGTGGTAGATGTCGTCGAGGAAGGCGTTCAGCGCGATGACCCGCTGTTCGATGCCTTGCGCCAGCTTGCGCCATTCGCGGCCGGAAATAATGCGCGGGATGAGATCGAAGGGGATGAGCTTTTCGGAGCTGTCTGCATGTCCGTAGACAGCAAAGGTAATGCCCGTCTTGCGGAATATGTTTTCGGCCTCCCTCGATTTGGCGATCAGGCGGGCCTTGTCCTGGGCTGCGTACCAATCATTGTAAGTCGTGTAAGGCTGGCGCGGGCTATTGTCCGCATTCATCATTTCGTCAAATGCCAACGGTGTGATCCCCTTTTTTGTCATTTGAGACCAACAGCAAGGGCAATGCAAGAAGCATGCTCGATGGAAGTCAAAAGAAATTGCGGCGCAAGATCGCTGCTTTTTTGGGCTTTTGGACTCTATCTATGGTTGGTCATGGCGCGGTTTTCATCATGAAGCGCTGCAACTTGCACGCTGCGCCCCAATGGCGGGAGAAGTTATCGCTTGGGGAACTGTGACAATGCTTAAAATTTACGCACTCATCCGGCGCCCCCGCTGAAGATAAACATCAGGAATTTTGCTTTGACCATCGCCGGATGCGGCCCTATCGCATTCGGTTGACGAACGGATCCCATCAGGAAGCCCCCATGACCCTCGACCGCCTGGCTCCGGCCATTTTCGTTCTGCTCTGGTCGACCGGATGGGTGATGGCGAAATATGCCGATATCTATGCCGATCCGCTGACATTTCTGGTGTTGCGCTACCTCTTTGCAACGGTACTGTTCATCGGCTTCTGTTTCGTTACCGGTGCTGCATGGCCAAAGACATGGGGGATGGCCGGACATGCCGTCATCTCCGGCGTGTTTTTGCACGGGCTCTATCTCGGCGCGGTCTGGTGGGCGATCGGGCAGGGCGTTCCCGCAGCAATTTCCGGCATCATCGCCGGCCTGCAGCCGCTGATGACGGCGGTTGCAGCACCCGCCCTGATCGGTGAAAAACTGTCAGGCCAGCAGAAGGTAGGACTGACGCTCGGCTTTCTCGGCATTGCGCTTGCCGTCATTCCCAAGGTGCTGACGATCGATACCGGCATGACGCCGATCCAGCTGTTTCCGGTTTTCATCAATGTCCTCGGCATGGCAGCCGCCACCTATGGCACGATCTATCAGAAACAGTACCTGCAGGACGGCGACATCCGCTCGACGGCGGCGCTGCAATATGTCGGCGCCCTGATCGTCACCATCCCCGCCGCGTTTCTTCTGGAGGAGATGCGGGTCATCTGGAGCGTGCAGCTGTTTGCGGCTCTCGCCTGGGCGGTGCTCGGCCTATCGATGGGCGCGATTGCCCTTCTGCTCTACCTCATCCGCCGCGGCCAGGTCTCCAAGGCCGCCTCGCTCATCTACCTCGTGCCCCCGCTCGCCGCAATACAGGCCTGGCTGCTGTTTGACGAAGCCCTGACACTGCCGATGATCGCCGGCACGGTGATCGCGGTGGCCGGGGTGTACCTCACCAACCGCAAGCCGGTCGCGGTTGTGGCGTAGAAGGTGCCATTTACATCAAGTTTGGTTGACTTGAGCGATAGCCGCCAAAATCCGCCATCCCCCACAAACAAAAACCGCCCGCAACATCCGTTGCGAGCGGTTTTGATACCGGAGCGGGGCGGACCCCGCTCTTATTGTGTAAAAGCTTATGCTTCGTCGCGGCGGGGGGCTGCGTTGGCGCGTTTGCGCTGGCCCTGGGCGCCGGCGCCGGCTTCGCGGTTCTGGCCGCCGGCGGGGTTGCCGCCGCCGTGGTTGCGGTTGCGCCATTCGCCCTGCTTCTGGCCGGGGCGTCCGTTGCGGTTGCCGCCGGGGCGCTTGGCAAGGGCGTTTTCATGGGCGGCCTGTGCGGCCGGGCCCTGACCCTTGCGGTGCTGCTTCTTCGGTTCGCCGCTTGCCAAGAGATCGTCACCGGCAAACGGGCTCGGCACTGAGCGCTCGGCGCGATGCACGTTGTCGCTGCCACCCTGCGGGCGCGGACGGCGTTCGGCATGGCCGTTGCCGGCCGGGCGTCCGGCGTTGCGGGCACCATTGCCGCCGCGTGCACCCTTCGGGCGGGCACGGTCGGCCGGGATTTCGCCGCTGGCAACAGCGATGTCGATCTTCATCAGGCGTTCGATGTCGCGCAGCAGGCGGATTTCGTCCGGTGCGCAAAAGGCGATGGCAATGCCGTCGCGGCCGGCGCGGGCGGTACGGCCGATCCGGTGAACGTAGGCATCAGGCACTTCCGGCAGGTCGTAGTTATAGACATGGGTGACGCCGGGAATGTCGATACCGCGGGCTGCAACGTCGGTTGCAACGAGAACGCGGGTTTCGCCGTCACGGAACGCCTTCAGCGCACGTTCGCGCTGGCCCTGGCTCTTGTTGCCGTGGATCGAGGCGACGGAGAAGCCGACATGTTCCAGATGCTTCATCAGCTTTTCGGCGCCGTGCTTGGTGCGCGAAAAGACCATGGCGCGGCCATCCGGATTTTCGGTCAGCGTCTTCTTGAGGATTTCGGTCTTCTGGCTGGCGCCCTGGACGAAGTGGACGAACTGCTCGACCTTGTCGGCAGCCTTGCCCGGAGGCGAAACTTCGACGCGCTTCGGGTTGCTCAGATATTCGGCCGACAGATCGGCGATCGCCTTCGGCATGGTGGCCGAAAACAGCAGCGTCTGGCGGTTCTTCGGCACCAGCTTGGAAATCTTGCGCAGGTCGTGGATGAAGCCGAGGTCCAGCATCTGGTCGGCTTCGTCGAGAACGAGATAGCGGGCCTGGGTGAGCGTCACGGCCTTGCGGGCAATGAGGTCGAGGAGACGGCCGGGCGTGGCAACGAGGATATCGACGCCGCGCGACAGCTGTTCGGACTGCTTGTTGATCGACGCGCCGCCGACGACGAGGCCGATCTTGATCGGGGTCTTCTTGACGAAGTCCTTCAGGTTGGAGGCGATCTGGTTCACCAGTTCGCGGGTCGGCGCCAGAACCAGCGCGCGGATGTTGCGCGGGTCGGGGCGCTTGCCGTCGGCCATCATCTTTTCGATCATCGGCAGGCCGAAGGCGGCCGTCTTGCCGGTACCGGTCTGGGCAAGACCGATCAGGTCATGGCCTTCCATCACCAGCGGGATTGCTTCGGCCTGAATCGGCGTCGGCGTTTCGAAGCCCAGGGAGGCGAGGGTCGAAAGCACGTGCTCGGAGAGGCCAAGGTCTTTGAAAGTGGTCAATGTCATACCTTTTCGGGGGCGCAAAACGAGATTTGCCGGAACTGCACCATGCGGTTCCGGTTTCGCTTCGCGTCAAGAACCCCGCGTGATTTGGGAACTTGTGGGTTGATTAAAATCGTCTAGCGCATGCATCCTGCCACGTTTGGCAAGACAGTCTGTGTTGCGCTTATCCTTCGTTACGGATCGGTTGGATCCCGCAGGGCTCGCTCACGCGGCGGCCGGAAGGTGACGCTGCGCCTCATGTCGTTGTTTTGCCGCCAAAAGTCAAGGGATTGTTTTTTGCAGCTGCGAAGAGAATGGTGGATCACGCCATGACGAGCTGGAAATCCGCGCCCGCAAGCACCGCGCCATTGACGAGAATGTCCAGCCGGTGGCCACCGGGATAATATTGCCGCGTGGTGATGGCGCGCATCGCATGCTTTCGCGTCATCGTCACGCGCTCGCTGGGGGCAAGTTCCAGGCTCTTCCATTTGAAAACCTTCGGCGCAAGGCTGCCATTGGCTTTGCGGTGGTGGACCGCATAGTCGATCATCACCTTTTGCGCCGCCGCACCCTCGTTGACGACGGTCATGGTGAAGGCGAGCGCGTCGCCGAAATTCACATGTCCGGTTTCGATTGAAAGCGTGGCAGCAATACCTGAGAGCGGTGCAAAGCCGAAATTGGCAAGGGCGTCCACATGGCCCTTCTTCAAAAGCGTGCGTGAGGCATGGCGCAGCAGCTGGCGGCGTTGTGGCGAAGCCGCACCGATATGCCCGCCGACAAAGGCTGCGACCAGATCGGGATGATCCTTGGCGATATCGTTGAGACTGTTGGCGACGGAACGGCGCACGTAGTCTTCCGGGTCGTCCAGAAGTGCGGTGAGGATCGGCAGGATGGGCTGCGGATCGCGCATCAGCGAGGGCAGGCGGATTGCCCAGGGCAGGCGCGGGCGGGTGCCCTCGCTTGCCAGCCGGCGGACGTGATGGTTGGCGTCCGTGGTCCAGGTGCCGATCGTGGCCAGCGCCCGGTCCTGCTCTGCATGAATGAAGGGCCGGATGCCGAACTCGGCGGTGAAATGCGGCGTGAGCTGCTTGAGCAGGCTGAGCGACAGATCGAAATGGCCAAGGCCCTTCTGCGCCACGAACTGGCTGACGGGCAAAAGCGACCAGCCGGTCATGCCGGTGCGGCCGTCCTTGGGAAGGCTGGCGGAGAGGAGGGCGGCCGCCTGTTCAAAATCCTGCGGCAATGTTGCGGCAAGCGCGTCGCGGATCTGGATGGCGCGCTGCATCAGTTCCAGTTGCTGCATGTGTTCGGTTGCGAGATCGGTAAAGCGTTGTGTGTCGAACCCTGTGGAATGGGCGCCGATTTGGTCCGCCATGGTTTTCACCAGGGCCGGGTGCAACAGGTTTTTCAAGGGTTCGGCCATGGCGATCATCCAAGGTTGATTCCCGGCGGAGCTTAGCCTTTTCTGTCGCGAACATGGATATTGGTGTGCCGATGCCGGTCTCATCCGCTGGATTTTCCAGCGTTTATTTCGGAACCTTCCTTTTTGAAGCAGCGTTGGAGATGTCGCGCGCCTTGGGCGACCGGGGTGCGTGTGGCGTCCAGTCACCCTGCCGCCGGTGCGGTGACATCTGGGCGCCTTGATGAACATTGCTCGAGGAGTTGATCATGACAACCACATGGATTCTTGCCGCTGATGGAAACCAGGCCCGCCTTTTGAAGGGGGTGAATTTCCTTAAAGATGGACCCCAGAGCCCCGAGCAGGAGGTTTTTCAAATGGATACCAAGCGTGTCCAGGACATCATGAGCGACAAGCCGGGCCGCAGTCATTCCTCGTCGGGTCCCGGCCGCTCGGCCATGGAATATTCCAGCGATCCGGTGCGCGAGGAGCAACAGAAGTTTACGGCCGATGTCGCCAGCAAGATCGATGGTTATGAGCAGGAGGGCGCATTCGACCGTCTGGTCGTTTGTGCGGCACCCCAGACGCTGGGCGATCTGCGTTCGATGCTGTCAACCGCAACGCGGGCAAAGACCACTGCCGAAATCAGCAAGGACTACAGCAATCTGCCGACGGAAAAACTGATCTCGTCGGTGCGGGCTGCAATGCAGAACTAATTTGGCGGAAGGGGCAGGCGCAAAGCCTGCCCCTTGCCATCCGGGTCATATCAGGAGCAGACACGCACCCTGTATTGATCGCCCCAGCCATTCTGGCGCCAGACGATGTGGCAGCTTGGATAGCCACCAACCACCACATATGGATTATAGACCGGGCCGTAATAGGCCGGAGGCGCATAGTAGCGCGGTTGGCTGAGCGCGCTGCCGAGGATCGCTCCGCCGACAACGCCGGTGGCGAGCCCTGGCCAGAAACGGTTATGGGCATTGGCCTCAGAGGCGGTGGCAATTGTGGTGCCCGCAATTGTCAAGGCAATCAGACCGGTGGAAAGTGCTGTTCTCAACGAAAACATGGTCTTGTTCCCTATGCTCGGGCTATGGCCGCCTGCCGGTCATGTCTTGCTCGAACAAGGATATTAATACGCTGAAATGTGGCTTTGTTGCCTTAGAGTTTCATTAAATTTCCGTTAGAAATCAGTCGCAACGCCGCCTTCTGCCTTGCGCCTGGCAACAAAGGCGTCAAGCTCTTCCTCGATGGCCGGATCGAGCGGCGGCTTCTCGTATTCGTTCAGTTTTTCCTTGAAGACGCGGTTGGCGTGATCATAGGTCGTTGGCCGCCCGGCCTCGGTCCAGGTTTCGAAATTGCGCCAGTCCGACAGGATCGGCGAATAGAAGGCAGTCTCGTAGCGGGCGAGCGTATGGGCGGTGCCAAAATAATGGCCGCCGGGGCCGACATCGCGCACGGCGTCCAGACCGAGCGCATCCTCGCTGACGTCGAGAGGGGTCAGGAACTCCGCCACCATCTGCAGCATATCGACGTCGAGGATGAATTTTTCGAAGGAGGCCGTCAGTCCGCCCTCGCTCCAGCCGGCCGAATGCATGATGAAATTGCCGCCGCCTTGCGTCAGCGCCCAGAGGGAGAGCGCCGATTCGTAGGCTGCCTGCGCATCCAGCGTATTGGATGCATTGGTGTTGGAGGTGCGGTAGGGAATGTTGTAGCGGCGGGCGAGCTGGCCGCCGGCAATGACGGCCTTCATATATTCCGGCGTGCCGAAGGCCGGTGCGCCGGTTTTCATGTCCACATTCGAGGTGAAGCCGCCATACATGGCCGGCGCGCCACGCCGGACCATCTGGGTAAAGGCGATACCGGCCAAAGCCTCGGCATTCTGCTGCACGACAGCCCCGGCAATCGTCACCGGCGCCATGGCGCCCGCCAGCGTAAACGGCGTGACGACGACGACCTGATTGCGCGAGGACATTTCGATGATGCCCTGCAGCATCGGGCCATCCAGACGCAAAGGGGACGAGGTGTTGATGATCGTAAAGAGCGACGGCTCGCTTTCCATCTGCGCGGCTGAAATGCCCCGCCCGATCCGGGCGATCTCGATGGCGTCGATATTGCGCTGCTGGCCGAGCGAATAGCAGTGAAACACCTTGTCGGTCAGCTTCACCATGTCGGAGAGGCAGTCGAGATGGCGCACAGACGCATGGATATCGATCGGCTCGACCGGATAGCCGCCGGTCGTGTGGATGATGTCATAAGATTGGGCAAGCTTGACCAGCTTGCGGAAATCCTCCTGGTTACCGGCGCGGCGCCCGCCTTCGCGATCGGCCACGAAGGGTGCCGAAGCGATCTGCGCAAAGACCAGATTGTTGCCGCCGATCTCAACATTGCGCAGCGGATTCCTGGCATGCATCGTAAAGGCCGGCGGGACCGACGCGATCATGTCCATGATCAGGCCGCGATCGAAGCGCACCCGGTCGGTGCCTTGCGTGACATCAGCGCCGGCGGCCTTCATCCGGTCGCGCGCTTCCGGCAGGATCACATCCATGCCGATTTCTTCCAGGATGGTGAGCGAGGCGTTGTGAACGGCCTCCAGCGCATCGTCCGAGAGCACAACGGATTTCGCCATCGTGTTGACGAGATTGAGATATTTCGAACTGCTTAAACCTTTGCGGGAGCGATCCGCGCCACGTCCGCCGGTGCGCCGCCGCCGTTCCACAGGCGCGTCTGCGTCGATCGGGGCGGCTTGCGGAAATGGGTTCTCGCTCATGATTTTTCCATCGGTTGGACAGACCGGCATGTTGCATATCCGGCATCGGAAAGGCGCCACCATTTGCGACAGCAAATTTCCTTCAAAGAGAAGAGGATTGGAAGGGCCGGTTAATCCGCGACGCCGGATGTCGATTTCACGCCGCAGAGCATTTCGCGCTTGTTGCCGTAACCCGGCCTGCGCTCGACGGCAAAGCCCGCCGCTTGCAGGTTGCGCCGGACGAAACCGGCAGCGGCATAGGTCGCGAACGTGCCGCCATCCACGCTCTTGTCATGGGCAAGCCGCATCAGCTCCTGCGACCACATGTCGGGATTGCGCCGGGGCGCAAAGCCGTCAAAATACCAGGCGTCGAATCTTTCCAAGGCGTTGCGAAGGGTTTCGAATGCGGTGCCGCAGATGACGGTCAGGTGCATCCCGTCCGAAAAATCGATGTCGATGCGGCCCTTCGGGTCGTCCGGCCAGCGGGCACACAAAGCCAGGCGCTCAGGTTCGATCTCGCGCCAATGGGCGAGCGCCCGGTCAATATCGTCAGCCCGCATCGGAAACCGCTCGAACGAGACGAAATGAAGCTTTGCCCCGTGATCACGCGTTTGCTTCCATTGCCGCCATGTTTCGCAGAAATTCAGCCCGGTGCCGAAACCGAGCTCGCCGATCGTGAAAAGCCCTGATTTGCGCCAGCGTTCTGGCAGGCCGTTGCCCGCCAGAAACACATGGCCGCATTCCAGCCGTCCGTCTTCGCGGCAATAAAAATGGTCGCCAAATTCCTGCGAATAGGGCATATCGCCCTCGTGCCATTCCAATGTCTGCCGCTCCGGGAGAACCGGTTCAGGCGTGATCGCAATGTCAGGGTTTCTGGTGGGCATGGCGAACCGATAATCTCCACGGGCAAGAAGGTCAATCGATGGTGGATCTGCTGATTGTCGGCGGCGGCATCATGGGGCTCTGGGCGGCCGTCATGGCTGACCGGGCCGGGCTGAAAACGGTGCTTGTCGAGCGCGACCGGATCGGCGCGGGTGCCAGTGGCGGCGTGCTTGGCGCCTTGATGCCGTATATGCCGGACCGGTGGGACGTGAAAAAGCAGTTCCAGTTCGATGCGCTGGTCACACTCGAGCAGGAGATCGCGGGTCTTGAGGCGCAAACGGGGATGTCGGCCGGTTACCGCCGTTCGGGCCGATTGATGCCATTGCCCCAGCCGCATCTGCGCAAAATCGCCCTTCGCCATGAGCAGGATGCGCTGGTCAACTGGAAGCAGGTTGGAAAGCAATTCTTCTGGCATGTTCAGGATGATCCGGCAGCGAAGGGGTGGCCGGAAAGCAAGGCCATGGCCAGCGGTCTGGTGTTCGATACCCTTGCCGCGCGGGTTGATCCCCGCCGCCTCCTCCAGGTTTTGACGGCTTCGCTGCGGTTGTCGCCTCATGTGCGGATCGAAGAGGGGCAGGCGCTTGCAGTGCTTGATCCGGGTGCCGGTCAGGCGACGTTTGCAGATGGTCGCTCGCTTGCCTTCGGCGCGTGCATTCTGGCGGCCGGCGTCGAGACGTTCCGGCATCTGGATGGGCTGGAGCAGCCACCTGTTTCCGGATCAAGCGGAACCGCCGTCAAGGGTCAGGCGGCCGTGTTGAAAGCCGATCTCGATTCCGCCTTGCCCGTCATTTTCATGGACGGCCTCTATATTGTGTCGCATGACAACGGGCTCGTGGCGGTCGGCAGCACCAGCGAAAACAGTTTTTCCGATCCGCTGTCAAACGATCATCTGCTCGATGATCTGCTTCACCGTGCGCGCGCGGTCGTTCCGCTGCTGGCAGGAGCGCCCGTGGTCGAATGCTGGGCGGGCCTGCGCCCCAAAGCGATCGGCCGCGACCCGATGACCGGCCGCCATCCGGATTATCCCCGGCTCTACACCCTGACGGGTGGCTTTAAGATCAGCTTCGGGCTGGCGCACCGGCTGGCGGCAAGCGTCATTGCGGAAATGGCAGGACAGCAGGACGAATCATTGCCGGATTCGTTCCGATGCAGCAGCCACTTTTCCTTGTTGCGGGCGCCGTGAGAGTGTCCGGGAACAGAAGCTGCAACGCCAAGGCTTCGCTCGGTGAGCAGGGCTCAGGCCGCTGACAAACCTGGAATCGGATTGTCTGGTGAGAGCGATACTCCACTCTCCGTCATTCTCGCCCCTGTGGCGGGAATCCAGCGACCCGACGTCCGTCGGGTCAAAAGAATCTTTTATCTCAAGGACTTGAGCTGACTGGATCATCACCACAAAGGCGGGGATGAGGGGAATTTGGCAACCCACTTAATTTCCCAAGTGGCCTGCGGCACTGTCAGTAAATACCTTTGTCAGCACGCAAAAAGCCCTGCTCGGTGAGCAGGGCTTCGCACATATTTGTCAGAAGAAATTACATCCAGTACGGGGGCACGCCGTAATAGTCATAGACGCGGCGGCCGTTTTCCTTGTTCCAGTCATACTCGTCATCGCCATGATATTTCGGCGCGCTTTCAACCTGTTCGCGGGTGATATCGGTGCGATAGCCGCCGAGGCTCTCGTCATAGCTCAGCTTTTGCCACGGGAGCGGGTAGTGATCTTCGCCGATACCGAGGAAGCCGCCAAAGCCAAGCACCGCATAGGAGACGCGGCCGCTGCGCTTTTCCAGGATCACACGTTCGATCGTACCGATGTGTTTTCCATCCTGGCCATAAACGCGCGTGCCTTCGACCTTATCGCTCGCGATCAGGTCATGCGTTTCCTTGATGCTGGCATCCTTGAGAGTGCTGTCCTGGTAAGTCATGGTTCGTCTCCATTTTTTAATGCTACCGGTGAGATAACGGCGGAAACGCCGGTTGGTTCCGTTTGTGAACCGCAGGTTGCGCATCCGATCACATTTTTGGGAAACCGTGCGCACGGCGGATATCGCGCGCGACTATTCGTCATTGTGTCATGCAAATCACTTAACTCCCGCTTCCAGAACGAGTTTCACCGGAGCCGGGCCGATGCGGTACGCCATCTATTTCACGCCGTCGATATACGATCCCTTGTCGGTTGCCGCCGCAAGCTGGCTTGGCCGGAACGTCTATTCCGGCGAAGCTCCGGAGGCGCCTTCAATTGCCGGTTTCAGCCGCCAGGAGCTGGCGTTTCATACGGCCGTGCCGCGCCGCTATGGGTTTCATGGAACGATCAAGGCGCCGTTCCGGCTGCATGATGAAACCAGCGAGCCAGCGCTGTTGAAATCGCTGATGCATTTTGCCAGCACGATGAGCCCGTTTGAAATTCCGAAGATGGAAATCGCGCGGCTGGGCGAATTTTTCGGCCTTGCGCCGTCTTCCCCTTGCGAACAGATGAGTCATCTGGCCGCGTCCGTCGTGCAGGCTTTCGATCAATTCCGCGCGCCCTTGAGCGATATCGAAATCGAGCGGCGGGACCCGGACCGGTTGACCGCACCACAGTTTTCCAACCTTCACCGCTGGGGCTACCCCTATGTGATGGAGGAATTCCGCTTTCACATGATGTTGACGGGGCCGGTGAATTCCAATCTCAACGCCCGCTTCGAGACTGCGTTGCGCGATTTCTTCGATCCCGTCATCGCCGAGCCGCTGAAAATTTCCAGCATTGCCCTGTTCATCGAGCCGGAGCCCGGTGCACCCTTGCGCGTGCATTCGCAGCATCCGCTCGGCAAGCTCTCGGCGCATCGGCCGGTGCCGAATGCAAAAGCCAGCGCCAATGCACTCGCCAGCGCATCGCGCATCGCCGAATCGAAAGCGGCGGTCGCCGCCCGGCTGCTTCAGGCAAGCTGCTAAGCGGTCGATATCGCCCTTCGTCCTGGCAGTCCGGTCTTCAAATCTGGGCGCAATCCGTTACCATTTTGACTTCGATTTTCCGGTTGCGGATGCTACCGTTCCGGCACATTCGAAGGGTGATTTGATGACAGACCTTGCCTATCCACGTGATCTCGTCGGCTACGGCCGCAATCCGCCGCAGGTGCGCTGGCCGGGCGATGCGCGCATCGCGGTGCAGTTCGTGGTCAATTACGAAGAGGGCGGCGAGAGCTGCATTCTCGACAGCGACAAGGCGTCCGAATCGCTTCTGTCCGAGATCGTCGGCGCGCAGCCCTGGGCCGGACAGCGCAATCTCAACATGGAATCGATCTACGAATATGGCGCGCGCGCCGGTTTCTGGCGGCTGTGGCGGATGTTTACCAGCCGCAATGTCGATGTCACCGTCTATGGCGTGACGCTTGCCATGGCACGCAATCCCGAAGCCGTTGCCGCCATGAAGGATGCAGGGTGGGAAATCGCCAGCCACGGCTATCGCTGGCTGGAATACAAGGATTTTTCTGAGGACGAAGAGCGCAAGCATATCCGCGATGCCGTGCGGCTGCATACCGAACTGACGGGATCGCATCCGCTCGGCATGTATCAGGGCAAGCCGTCGGACAACACGCTGAAGCTTGTCATCGAAGAGGGCGGCTTTGTCTATTCCTCCGACAGCTATGCCGACGAACTGCCCTATTGGGTGCCGGGCCTCACGAGGGACAAGCCGCACCTGATCATTCCCTATACGCTCGATGCCAACGACATGCGTTTTGCAACGCCGCAGGGGTTCAATTCCGGCGATCAGTTCTTTTCCTATCTGAAAGACACGTTCGACGTGCTCTATGCCGAGGGCAGGGAGGGCAGCCCGAAGATGATGAATGTCGGCCTGCATTGCCGCCTTGTCGGCCGCCCCGGCCGGGCCGCAGCCCTTGCGCGTTTCTTGGATTACGTTCTCAGCCACGAAAAGGTCTGGACGCCCAAGCGCATCGATATCGCCCGGCACTGGCATGAACATCACAAGCCGGAAGGTGGCCTGTGATGGCGGCGCGGGATGAATTCGTTGCGCGGTTCGGCGGCGTGTTCGAGCATTCGCCCTGGGTGGCGGAGCGGGCATTCAACGCGACCCCGGAGATTTCGCTGACGTCGGACGGCGTGCATGAGGCGCTCGTTGCGGCATTCCGAGCGGCCTCGCATGCCGAGCGCCTTGCTGTTCTGCGGGCTCATCCGGATCTTGCCGGCAAACTGGCGATCGCCGGGGGGCTGACGGAGGATTCCAAGGCGGAGCAGGCGGGTGCCGGGCTCGACCGCTTAAGCGCGACCGAGCATGCGCGGTTTACCGCGCTCAACACCACCTATACGGAGAAGTTCGGTTTTCCTTTCATCATTGCGGTCAAGGGGCTGAGCAAGGACGATATTCTTGCTGCCTTCGAAAGGCGGATTGACAATAGCCGGGAAGAGGAATTTGAAGCGGCGGCAGCGCAGGTCGAAAAGATCGCGCTGTTGCGTTTGCGTTCACTGCTTCCGGGAGAAGACAATGCCTGAGACGATACCGCCATGCCATGCGGCACCGGCGATCTGATGCCACAGTTCCTGACGATCGAGCCGCTGACGCAGGCGGCTTTTGCACCTTTCGGCACGGTTATAGAAGCTGATCCGGACACCATGCGGCTGATCAACGGCGGCTCGACCGAGCGTTTTCATGCGCTGGGGCGCGCCGATGTGAGCGGCGAGGACGCCCGGGTGATCATCAATATTTTCCGCGGCCAGCCGCGCAGCTTTCCCTATTCCGTGACGATGATGGAACGTCATCCGCTGGGTTCGCAGAGCTTCTCGCCGCTCAGCGGCGGGGCATGGCTTGCGGTGGTTGCGCCGGATGAGGGCGGAAAGCCGGGATTGCCGCGTGTTTTCCTGGCAACGGGCGCACAGGGCGTCAATTACGGCCGCAATGTCTGGCATCATCCACTGATGGCCGTGGGCGCGGTGAGCGATTTCCTGGTTGTCGATCGCGACGGCCCGGGCAACAATCTGGAAGAGGTCTTTTACGACGCGCCTTTCGTCATCGCCAATCCCTTCTGAACTGAACGAGGTTTTTATGAGCACGTCCGGCCGCCTGACCACCCACGTCCTTGATACCGCTCTGGGCAAGCCGGCGAAAGGTTTAAAGATCGATCTCTTTCGGATCGAGGGCGAGGCGCGCCGCCTGCTGCGCACGGTCGAAACCAACAGCGATGGCCGTGTCGATGGGCCGATGCTGGAGGGCGACGCTTTCTTAACCGGAACCTATGAGCTGCTGTTCCACGCCGGCGATTATCTGAGGGCGACCGGCACCGGCCTTTCGGAACCCGCTTTCCTCGATCTCATTCCGCTCCGCTTCGGCATTGCCGATCAGACCATCCACTATCATGTGCCGCTCCTCCTTTCGCCGTTCAGCTATTCGACCTATCGGGGGAGTTGAGCTGGAGTAGCGTTCCGCCGCAGCCCGCATTTGTGAATTGCAGTTCACAGTTTTTGACTGTAGTCTGGAGCTGAAGAATGGAAGTGCGCCAAACTGCGATTTTCCGGGATTGGCTTGAAAACCTCAAGGACGGGCAAGCCAGGACACGTATCGCGCAACGTGTCGTCCGGTTGCAGGCTGGCCTCTTTGGAGATGCAAAGTTTTTCGATGGAATCGGAGAGCTTCGTGTTGATCAAGGCCCAGGATACCGGGTCTACTTCGTTCATCGCGGAAATATCGTCGTTATCCTGTTGTGCGGTGGCGATAAATCCACGCAGAGCAAGGATATCAAGCGAGCCAAGGCAATCGCCGGCAATCTGGACATGGATCATGATCATTGAAACATTGCCGTTCGATGCGGCGCAATATCTCGATACCCCGCAGGCCCATGCCGAGCTTCTCAACGATGCCTTCGAGACTGGCGATGCCGCCTATATCGCTGCCGCCCTCGGTGTCATCGCGCGCGCCAAGGGCATGACCAAAGTCGCAAAGGACGCGGGCGTCACCAGGGAGGCCCTCTACAAGGCCTTGAGTGCGGACGGCGACCCCAAACTCTCGACGCTGCTTGGCGTCGTCAAGGCTCTCGGCGTAAACTTGACGGTCACCGCAGTCTAACCTTTCCCTACTCCGCAATCACATCCCGGTTGATATCGCGAATATCCCGTTTGCCGCAGAGCGCCATGGTGATGTCGAGTTCCTTGCGGATGATATCGAGCGCCGTCGTGACGCCGGCCTTGCCGCCGGCGCCGAGGCCGTAGAGGAAGGGGCGGCCGATATAGGTGCCCTTGGCGCCGAGCGCCACCGCCTTCAGCACGTCCTGGCCAGAACGGATGCCGCCATCGACATGAACCTCGATCTGGTGGCCGACGGCATCGACGATTTTGGGCAGCATGCTGATCGAGGAAGGTGCGCCGTCGAGCTGGCGGCCGCCGTGATTGGAAACGATGATCGCATCAGCGCCGGTGCGCGCCGCCATCCTGGCGTCCTCGACGTCGAGAATGCCCTTCAGGATCAGCGGCCCGCCCCACATCTTGCGAATCTCCCCGACATTTTCCCAGGAGAGCTGCGGATCGAACTGTTCGGCGGTCCAGGAGGAAAGGGACGAGAGATCCGAGACGTTCTTGGCATGGCCGACAATATTGCCGAAGCTGCGGCGCTGGGTCTTGAGCATCTGCAGGCACCAGAGCGGCCGTGTCGCCATCTGCCAGATATGTTTTGGCGTAAACTTGGGTGGGGCGGAAAGGCCGTTGCGCAGGTCCTTGTGGCGCTGGCCAAGGATCTGCAGATCGAGCGTCAAGACCAGCGCCGAGCATTTGGCGGCCTTGGCGCGGTCGATCAGGTTTTTCACGAAGTCCCGGTCGCGCATGACATAGAGCTGGAACCAGAACGGCTTGCTGGTCACCGAAGCGACGTCCTCGATCGAGCAGATGCTCATCGTTGAGAGCGTGAAGGGAACGCCGAACTCCTCGGCTGCTCTTGCTGCCAGCATCTCGCCATCGGCGTGCTGCATGCCGGTCAATCCGGTCGGAGCCAATGCGACAGGCATCGAGACCGTCTGGCCGATCATCGTGCTTTCCAGCGAGCGGTTGGTCATATCGACCAGCACCCTTTGGCGCAGCTTCACCTTGCGGAAATCCTCCTCGTTGGCGCGGTAGGTGCCCTCCGTCCAGGCGCCGCTATCGGCATAGTCGAAGAACATCTTCGGCACGCGGCGCTTGGCAATGGCCTTCAGGTCGCTGATTTCGAGGATTTTGGACATGGCGCAGATTTCCAGCTCAAGGGATGGTCCGGCCATACCATGTTTTAGAAACCGATGTTAAGGGCAGAAACGACAAGAGGTAAAATTATTTTACCTCTTGTGCTCACGCTGCAATATCGATGATTTCCGAATGGGCTGCGTCCTGTTGCAAAAGCTTAATGGTGCGGATCGCATCGTCCTTTGTTGCGAACGTTTCGGAATGAAGTACGATCTCGGTTGCCCGCAGCAGGCGGAATGAGAAAAGCCCGGCTGGATCTTTCAAAATCTGAAATTTCAGCTGCGGTTCGACAGTCGTATGTCTGGCTTGATTCTGCTCCTCGTCGAAAGCCGCAATCGCTTCGGCACTCGGCGTGCCGATAGGAAAATGTTCGCGCTCATAGGCGTCTACCAGCGTCGCGATAACATCGAGCTGATCGCCCTGCGGTGTCCCCGAAGGCGCGCCCCAAAGTTCTGCGATGGAGTTCAGAGCCAGCTCATAATCCTCTTTAGATCGAATAGGCTTTATCTCAATCATAGCGCACCCTTGCGGCGTCCAGTTGGTCGTAGTCCTTGTGACTGCCGATCCATTTAATCCATATGATCGACTTTTCGAAGTCGATGGCAACAATGAGCCGGTAGTCGTTTCCCTTGATATTGAAGACGATGCGCTCAGAGTTGACGATACTTGCCGTCGCAAATGTCTGTTTTACATCAGCACTATTGCGCCAGCGGGCTTTGTTCGCTCGATCGTACCACAGTTCAACAGCATCTTTAACGGCCGCATGATCACGCCTGCCGGTCAGCCCCTCGACAAATTGAAGCAATGTACGGCGCGCGATGATCCTCATGATACATTGGGATCTCTATTGAGCCCCGTCTTCGCCGCGACGCCCGCCACATAGGTTTCGACGATCGCCCGGTCGTCCCCCATGGTCTGCAACAGGAACAGTTCTTCGGCGAGCGAGGTCACCACTTCTGCCTTCAGCGCCATGGCCGGGGTCGCAGCCATGTTGAGCACGATGAAATCGGCATCGGTACCGGGGTCGAGCGTGCCGATCCTGTCTTCGAGCGACAGAGCCTGTGCGTTGCCGAGCGTCATGAAATAGGCACTTTCGAACGGGTTCAGGCGTTCGCCCTGCAATTGCTGGATCTTGTAGGCCTCGTCCATGGTGCGCAGCATCGAATAGCTGGTGCCGCCGCCGATATCGGTGGCGAAGGAGATGCGCACGGGTTTTTGCCGGTTCATCAGCCGCCGCAGCGGAAACAGGCCGGAGCCGAGAAAGAGGTTGGAGGTCGGGCAGTGCACGGCGACCGAGCCCGTTTCGCTCATCGCGTCCGTTTCCCGCTCCGATAGATGGATCGCATGGCCAAACAGCGTCTTTGGGCCGAGCAGGCCGTAGCGGGCATAGACGTCGGTATAGTCGAGGGCGTCCGGGTAGAGGGCGCACGTGAAGTCGATCTCGTCACGGTTTTCCGAGAGATGCGTCTGCACATGCAGGTCCGGAAACTCGCGCACCAGGGCTTCTGCCGCCGACATCTGTTCCGGCGTCGAGGTGATGGCAAAGCGCGGGGTGATGGCGACGTGGTTGCGGCCCTTGCCGTGCCATTGTTTAATGACGGCGCGGGTTTCGTCATAGCCCATTTCCGGCGTGTCGAGCAGGCCCTGCGGCGCATTGCGGTCCATCATCACCTTGCCGGCGATCATGCGCATGTTGCGATCAAGCGCTTCGCCAAAAAAGGCATCGGCAGAGGCCTTGTGCACCGAGCAATAGGCAACCGCCGTCGTCGTGCCGTGGCGGACCATCTCGTCGAAGAATTTTCCGGCGATCCGCTCGGCATGCGCCGTCTCGACGAAACGGCATTCCTCCGGAAACGTGTAGGTGTTCAGCCATTCCAGAAGATTGGCGGCATAGGAGCCGATAACCTGCATCTGCGGGAAATGCAGGTGGGTGTCGATGAAGCCCGGCAGGATGAGATGCGGGCGGTGGTCGATTTCCAGGACGTCTTCGGCCGCTTGCGCCTTCACCGCCGCATAGCTGCCGCTGGCAAGGATCAGTCCATTTTCGACCAGCAGCGCACCGTCGGCCTGGTAGGAAAAAGCGCCGGTGTCATCAAGGCTCACGGGGGCGCGGCTGAAACTGAGGGTGCGGGCGCGAATAAGGGTGGCGGTCATTCAGTCTTGCCTTCCGAAACAGCGCTTTCGAACCATGCGGTCACAAGCCTGCGTTCGTCGTTTGTCATGTCGGTGATGTTGCCGGGCGGCATCGCATGGCTGCGTCCGGCCTGGATATAGATTTCGCGGGCATGGGCTGCAATCTCGGCGTCGTTTTCCAGCATCACGCCCTTCGGCGCGCGGTTGATGCCCTCGTAGACCGGCTCTGCCGCATGACACATGGAACAGCGCGTCGAAATCGCGTCCTTGACCGCCGGGAAATGCGCATTGGCGGCAAATTGCTGGAAGGCAGGCGCAACCTCAGCCGTGTCCTCGCCGGTCAGCACTTTCGGCGCCGTCGATAGCCAGATGATGACGATGAAAATAATGAGGGTAACGATCCAGGTCCAGGTCGGCCGTCCCTTCCGGGCATGGGTGGTGTTGAACCAGTGCCGGATGGTGACGCCCATCAGAAAGACCAGTGCTGCAATCACCCAGTTATAGGCGGTGGCGAAGGCCAGCGGGTAATGGTTGGACAGCATGAAGAAAATGACGGGCAGGGTCAGGTAGTTGTTGTGCAGCGAGCGCTGCTTGGCAATCACGCCATATTTCGGGTCCGGCGTGCGCCCGGCAATCAGGTCGGCGACGACGACGCGCTGGTTCGGCATGATGATGAAGAAGACATTGGCAGACATGATGGTCGCCGTAAACGCACCCAGATGCAGGAAGGCGGCGCGGCCGGTAAACACCTGCGTATAGCCCCAGGCCATGAGGACGAGAGCGACGTAGAGAACGCCCATCAGTGTCCAGGTGTTCCTGCCGAGCGGCGACTTGCACAGCAGATCGTAGAAGATCCAGCCGATGGCAAGCGAGGCAAGCGAGATCGCAATCGCCGTGGTTGAGGAAATATCCAGCACATGCCGGTCCACCAGAAAGAGATCGGCGCCGCCATAATAGACGAGACAGAGCATGGCAAAGCCGGAAAGCCAAGTGGCATAGCTCTCCCATTTGAACCAGGTCAGGTGCTCCGGCATGGTGGCGGGCGCGACCAGATATTTCTGGATATGATAGAAGCCGCCGCCATGCACCTGCCACTCCTCGCCATAGGCGCCGGCGGGCAGATGATCACGCTTCACCAGGCCGAGATCGAGCGCGATAAAGTAGAAGGACGAGCCGATCCAGGCAATCGCCGTGATCACATGCAGCCAGCGAACGGCAAAAGCCAGCCATTCCCAGGCGATGGCGAATTCATACATACAGGGTCCCCTTCCATGCTTCGTCCGCACACCTTGCGCAAAAATCCCCGGTGGGGGAAGGGCCCGTTTTGATCGTCACGCGCTATTTGCCAAAGGTGTTGGCGTTGGGGTTGAGTTCGCCCAGAATCCAATCGCGGAACATGCGGATTTTCGGCGTGTTGCGGCGTGCATGCGGATAGGCGAGCCAGTAATTGTGGCCATCATTGCAGCGCAGTTCGAACGGCTGATAGAGCCTGCCAAGGGCAATGTCGTCGGGATAGAAATCCGGCGTCAGAATGGCAACGCCTTGCCCCGCGACCGCTGCGCGCGCCTCAAAACTCTGTGCTCCGAGCCGGCTGGTCGGCCGCCCTTCAAGGTCCGGATCGCTGACCCCGGCTGCCGAAAACCATAAGCGCCACCAGGGGTCGGCGGCATCGATGATGCGCAGTTTCAACAGATCGCGCGGTTCGTGGATGCCGCCGATCGTCTCGGCGAGCGCCGGGCTGAGCATCGGCGAGAACTCGATTTGCATCAGAGGGTGGCAGTCGAGCCCCGGCCAGACGCCGATGCCGGCGCGGATGGCAAGATCCGTCGATTCGGCGATGAGGTCGATCACCTTGTCGGTGGTGGTCAGCCGCACCGCGATGTTGGGATGCGCGAGCTGAAAGCTGCCAATGTTGCGGGCAAGCCATTGCGAGGCGAAAGTCGGCGTGGAGTTGATCAGAAGCGCGCTGTTGATATCGCCCCGGGCGGCGGAGACGGCTTCCTGCAGCATCTCGAAAGCTTCGCTGACACGCGGCGCGAGCTGCTGGCCGACGTCGGTCAGCACGATCTGGCGCGGGCGTCTGAGGAAGAGCGGCTCGCCGACATTCTCCTCGATCAGCTTGATCTGGTAGCTCACTGCCGTCTGGGTCATGCCCAGCTCGGCGCCCGCCTTGGTGAAGCTCCCGAGCCTCGCTGCTGCTTCAAACACGCGCAGGGCATTCAATGGAAACTGTTTCGACATTTTCATGGATAAGTTCTCTTGATGCATGCAGACGGTTGTTCGATTGGAATTGGAGCATGTTTGCGCGCATGCTGCAATCACATTCACGAAAACGACAGGTGCCGTCATGGATTGCCAAGCAATTGAAAAATATCAACCAATACCGCAAACGCGCAAGGCCGGATGGCTTTTTTGGCTGGGCGGGCTGCTGCGCCGGCCAGCGTCCAGGCATCCCACGCTCGATTTCGAAGTCATGTCGGAATACATGAAAAGAGACCTGGGTTTTCTAGACGGGCGGGATTCGCGCGCGGATTCGGATTTGACCCGGTAAGAGCCGTTCGCCGCCGGAGCATGTCCGATGGTCTGGCGGCGGGATTTTAGTAGGATCCGTCCAGGACACCGCTTTCCATCTGGTCGAGATAGATGAATTCCGGCGCCTTGACCCCAGCCTTCGCGCGGATTTCGATCAGCTTCTGCGACTCGAAGAAGTCTCTGGCGGCTCTCAACGATCGCCATTGCGAGAAGTGAACGATCCGGTTGGGATCGGTGTCATATTTCAGCACCTGATAGGCGATTTCTCCGGCCGCGCGGCGAATGCCGGCAGCGGCGTCGAAGACGGATTTCCAGGCGCAATAGTCGGCGACCTCGTGGATGATCAGGACGTAAGGCATGGTTTCCCTTGAAGAGTTGGAAGGCATTTACGCTGGATGTGCCGCGTCACATCATGCCCTTGCTTTTAATGTAGCAGCGGTTGGCGAATGCTTCGTCCTTGCCTGTGTCAATCAGGCTCTCGAAAGGTTTTCCCGGCCAGGGATTGATGCCGTCGCGCAGCCAGATGAGGCTATCCAGCCAGAACCCGGCGGCATGGCGCTTGTGAAAGAGGCTGAAATGGCCAAGCCGATCCACGCCGAGATCGGCGGGCGACAAGGCGGCTTCGACGAAATTGGCATTGCGGTAATACGCGAGTGCCCGGCGGATGGCTTTTGGGGTTGCGATCTCGTCATCGGTGACGCCGATAGCCAGAATCTCGGCGGTGACATCCGCGAAACGCTTCAAGATATCCGCCCGGTCTTGATGGGGATGGCTCAGTTCCATCCGCGCCCGCCGGAAGCTCCAGTCATTCGCCACGCCTGCCGGAAGGTCTTCCAGCCAGCCGAGCGCTTTGCCGGGAAAATATCCGCAGAGCGCTGTCAGGAGCGGCATGACGATGTGCCATTTGAATAGAAGCCGCAGGCGCCGGGCAGGGGCGTAATCCCGCCAATAGGCATATTGGGCGCCGATGGTGAGCATGCGGTCGATCAGCGGTGCATTGCGGGCAAGGCCTGGCAGGAAACCACCGATGCTGTGGCCGGCCACGAGCCTTGGGCCATCCGGCGCATGGGCATGGAGATAGTCCAGCGCAGCGGCAAAATCCTGTTCGCCCCAGTCGGCCCAGCGAACGTGACAGCCGCGCAAGGTTGCGGGCCGGGACTGGCCGATGCCGCGATAGTCATAGGTCAGCACGGTGAAGCCGTGACCGGCCAGAAACCGCGCATAGGGATGATAGTAACGCGCCAAAACGCCGGTTGCGGGATTGATCACCACGGCGCCGCATGCGCCGTTGCCCAAGCCTTCCCATAGATGGCCGCCAAGCCGCACACCGTCCTCACAGACGATTGCGACCGGTCTCGCCTCTATCTCCAGCATGCTCTTTCTCCGGCGGTTCTGCTGGGATGAGCATAGGCCCGGCTGCCGCTTGTGTATATTCACTGGTCGGTATACATTCAGCCATGGCAACTCCTGCTCTTTCCACCCGCGACCGCATTGTATCTGCTGCCTCCAAGCTGTTCTACAGCGAGGGGATCCGCGCCGTCAGCGTCGATGCGGTGGCGGAAAAGGCGGGGATCACCAAGCGCACGCTCTACTATCATTTCGACAGCAAGGATGATCTGATCGCCGCCTATCTCGACATGCGCGACCAGCCCAACCTTGCTCTGTTCAAACGGTGGTTTGCGGAAACGGACGGTGATGCCGCCGACAAGGTGCGGGGCGTGTTTTTCAACCTGGCGCGAGCGGCCCGGCATCCACGCTGGAAGGGTTGCGGCTTTCTGCGCACATCCGCCGAACTTGCCAATATGCCCGGCCATCCGGCGATGAAGATCGGCGCTGCGCACAAGCGGCGGGTCGAGGATTGGTTGAGCGGCGTCTTCGAGGCGGCGGACCTTAAGGCGCATTCCCGGACGCTAGCCCGCCAGACAGTTCTGCTGCTCGACGGGTCCTTTGCCGTCGTCCTGCTGCACCGCGACCCCTCCTATATGGAAACGGCGGGGGAGGCCGCGCATGCGCTGATCCGCGCGCGTGCGGCGTCCGCCTAGACGTTTACTGCGCATTCAGCGCGGCAAGGATCTCGGCTGCAGTCATGGCGGCAATCACTGCGGGGCGCTTGTCGCTGACGGTCTTGCCGCCAATGGGCAGGATGAGCCTTGCGATCGCATCATGCGTCAAGCCTTCCTGCCTTGCCCAGCTTGCAAATGTTGCGCGCTTGGTCTTCGAGCCGATCATGCCGATATAGGCAAGGTCGTTCCGGGCCAGCGCTTGCCTGGCAATCAGGAAATCCAGTGCATGGTCATGTGTCAGGATGACGACGGCGGACCCTGGCGCGATATCCTTGACGACCGCCTCGGGCATGGCGACCAGCCGGTGGCTGGCACCGGCCGACATCAGGTCGAGCTCGTTCTTTCGCGTTTCCACCGCAAAGATTTTTAGCGGCAGGAGCAAAAGCGCATCGGCCAGCGCCCGTCCGACATGGCCGGCGCCAAACAACCAGACCTGCGGCAGTGCCTTCAGCTTCTCCTTGAGTTTCAGGTCGAGTGCTACGCGCGCGGCGTCATCGCCGATGCGGAATGTCAGCACCATGCGGCCGCCGCAGCATTGGCCGATATCGGGGCCGAGCGGAATGTCCATCTCGACCGCATCGCTGACGCCGGCCAGAAGCGCGCGGGCGTGGTCGATCGCCATATGCTCCATCTGGCCGCCGCCGATCGTGCCGTGCGCGCCGGTCGGCGAGACCAGCATGAAGGTGCCGGCTTCGCGGGGCGCCGATCCGAACGTCTCCTTGATCTCGACGATGACCAGCTTGTATTCGCGCTCAAGGAACGCTTCGAGGCTATCGATGGCAAAATTCATGTCAAAGGTTCTTCACGCTTGTCCCGTGCGCAGGCGCTCGACGGCCATCAGGATGCGTTCGGGCGTTGCCGGGGTGTCGAGCTGCGGGCATTCGCGGTAACCAGCGACGCTGGCAACCGCCATCGACAGGGCTTCCAGCACCGAGATCGGCAGCATGAACGGCGGCTCTCCGACCGCTTTCGAGCGGCCGATGGTCATTTCTGCATTCTCGGCCCATTCCGCCAGCTTGACGTTGAAGATTTTCGGCCGGTCGGAGGCGAGCGGGATCTTGTAGGTGGAGGGCGCATGGGTGCGCAGCCGCCCCTTGGCGTCCCACCACAATTCCTCTGTCGTCAGCCAGCCCATGCCCTGCACGAAGGCGCCTTCGACCTGGCCGATATCGATCGCCGGATTGAGAGACTTGCCGACATCGTGCAGCACGTCGACCCGGTCCACCATGTATTCGCCGGTCAGCGTGTCGATCGAAACCTCGGAGACGGAGGCGCCATAGGCGAAATAGTAGAACGGCGTGCCACGGCCGGTATTGCGGTCCCAATGGATTTTCGGGGTCTTGTAGAACCCGGCGGCCGACAGCTGCACGCGGGCGAAATAGGCCTGCTTGATGAAATCGGGGAAGGGCACCAGTTCCTCGCCGATCTTCACATGGTTCGGCACGAAGCTGATGTTTCCGGCATCGGTCTGCCAGCGTTCGGCGGCAAACTCGACGAGGCGTTCCTTGATCTGCCGGGCAGCGTCATGGGCAGCCATGCCATTCAAGTCGGAGCCGGAGGAGGCGGCGGTGGCCGACGTGTTGGGCACCTTGCCGGTGGTGGTCGCGGTGATCTTGACGTGGGTGATATCGACCTGGAAACTGTCGGCCAGAACCTGCGCCACCTTGGTGTAGAGCCCCTGGCCCATCTCGGTGCCGCCATGGTTAAGATGGATCGACCCGTCCTGATAGACATGCACCAGCGCGCCCGCCTGGTTGAAGGCGGTCATGGTGAACGAGATGCCGAATTTGACCGGCGTCAGCGCGATACCCTTGCGGATGATGCGGCTGGTCTCGTTGAAATCGATGACCGCCTTGCGCCGCGCCTGATAATGGGCGCTTTCCTCCAGTTCGGCGACAATGCGCTGGATGATATTGTCTTCCACCTGCTGGTGATAGGGCGTGAGGTCGCGGCCGGAGCCTTTCTCGCCATAGAAATTCAGCTTGCGGATCTCCAGCGGGTCCTTGCCCAGCGCATAGGCGATCTCCTCGATGATCCTCTCGCCGCCCACCATGCCCTGCGGCCCGCCGAAACCGCGATAGGCGGTGTTGGAGACGGTATGGGTCTTCAAGGGCTGCGAGGTCAGTTTCACATGCGGATAGAAATAGGAGCTGTCGGCATGGAAGAGGGCGCGGTCGGTGACCGGGCCGGAGAGGTCGGAAGAGTAGCCGCAGCGTGCCGCATAATTGGCCTTCACCGCATGAATGCGGCCGTCGTCATCGAAGCCGACATCGTAATCGACGAGGAAGTCGTGACGCTTTCCGGTTGCGGTCATGTCCTCGTCGCGGTCGGGCCGGAACTTGACGGCGCGCTTCAGTTTCTTGGCGGCGACGGCGGCGAGTGCGGCAAACTGGTTGCCTTGCGTTTCCTTGCCGCCGAAACCGCCGCCCATCCGCCGCACCTGCACGGTGACCGCATTGGAGGGAACGCCCAGGACATGGCCGACCATGTGCTGCACTTCGCTTGGATGCTGGGTGGAAGACCAGACGGTGATGTCGTCGTCCTCGCCGGGAATGGCCATGGCGATATGGCTTTCGAGGTAGAAATGCTCCTGCCCGCCGATCCGCATCCGGCCGGTGAGGCGGCGCGGCGCAAGCTCCAGTTCGGCCTCAGCATCGCCCCGCGACAAGGTCAGCGGCTTGGTGACGACGTCGGCGCCGTTTTCCAGAGCGTCGAGAATATCCGTGTGATGCGGCAGGTCGCGATAGGTGATCTTCGCCATGCGGGCAGCGCGCCGCGCGATGTCGCGGGTTTCGGCGATGACGGCGAATGCCGGCTGGCCGTGAAACTGCACCAGACCGTCTGCCAGCACCGGTTCGTCGTCGAGATGGCTGGGGCTGATATCGTTGGAATGCGGCATGTCCTTGGCCGTCAGCACGCAGACGACGCCGGGCGTGGCTTCGACATCGGACAGGTCCATGGCGACGATCTGCGCATGCGCGCGGTCGGTCATGCCCAGCGCCCCGTGCAGCGTCCCCGCCGGTTCCGGGATGTCGTCGATATAATCAGCGGTGCCCGACACATGCTTGTGGGCGCTGTCATGGCGCAGGGTCGAATGCATGGATCCGGCAATGGTCTTGCGCTCCTCGAAGGTGGAATTGTCCATCAGCAGGGTCCTTCGCATCTGTCTCTTCTCCCCAGCGGGGAGAAGGTGGCCCGAAGGGCCGGATGAGGGGGAGCCACGCAAACCGGAGTTTGCCGCAAGACCCCCTCATCGCCTCGTTTCACTCGGCACTTCTCCCCGCTGGGGAGAAGAGGAAAGCCGCAGCCTGCGCTCATGCCGTCACCTCGAAGCGGACGAGTTCCGCCTTTTGTCCCGCCGTCTCCAGCAAGAACCGCAACAGCAAATTCTTCGCCGTCAAAATCCGGTATCCGGCCGTCGCGCGCCAGTCGGTGAGCGGCTGGTAATCCAGGTCGAAGGCCGCCTGAGCCGCCTTGACCGTTTCCTCGGTCCACGGCTTGTTGATCAGCGCCGCCTCGACATGTTCGGCCCGCTTTGGCGTCCCGGCCATGCCGCCAAAGGCGATCCGGGCTGAAGTGACGATGTTGCCGTTATCGAGCGCAATGCGGAAAGCGCCGCAGAGCGCGGAAATGTCCTCGTCGCGGCGTTTGGAAATCTTGTAGACGGCGAAATGATCGCCGTTCGGCAGATCAGGCACGAAAATGCTCTCGACGAATTCGCCGGGCCTGCGGTCCTGGCGGCCATAGTCGATGAAATAGCTCTCAAGCGGCACGGTGCGCTCACCCGCTTTCGAACGCAGATTGACGCTCGCCCCCAGCGCGATCAGGGGCGGCGGCGTATCGCCGATCGGCGAGCCGTTGGCGACATTGCCGCCGATCGTGCCCATGTTGCGCACCTGCTCGCCGCCCAGACGGTCGAGCATGCGGCCAAAGGCGGGATAGCGGGCGGAGATGGCGGAAAAGGCGGCGGAATAGCTGACGCCTGCGCCGATCAGGATGCCGCCGTCCATCTCCCGGATGAACTGCAGGTCTTCCAATCCATTGATGAAGATCACCGGGTTGAGCGCCCGCATCTGCTTGGTGACCCAGAGCCCGACATCGGTGGAGCCGGCAACGATGGTCGCCTGCGGGTGATCGGAAAGCGCCTCGGCGAGATCGGCGGCCGTGCCGGGCACGATCAGGGTGGCATCGGCGCTTCCCATGCGGATCGTCTGCGTCGAGCGGATCGCAGACAGCCTGGCGATGATGTCTTTGCGGACTTTGACGATCGGGTCGAACACGGCGTCGGGTCTTGCCGCTGCCACGGCTTCCGCCGCCTTGACGATCGGCTCGTAGCCCGTGCATCGACAGAGATTGCCCTGCAGCGTCTTTTCGATATCGGCGCGGCTGGGATTGTCCTTCGATAGCCACAGGCCATAGAGCGACATGACGAAGCCGGGCGTGCAAAAGCCGCATTGCGAGCCGTGATAATCCACCATTGCCTGCTGCACCGGATGCAGCGTTCCGTCGCTTGCCGCCAGATGCTCGACGGTAACGACATGGGTAGCGTTCAGCGAGCCGGTGAAACGGATACAGGCATTGACGCTTTCATAAACCAGATCATTGCCGGCAAGCCGCCCGACCAGCACGGTGCAGGCGCCGCAGTCACCTTCGGCGCAGCCTTCCTTGGTGCCGGTCAGCCGCTTTTCGAGCCGCAGGAAATCGAGCAGCGTTGCGGTCGGCTGCAGAGTGTCCAGCGCAATCTCCCGATCGTTCAGGATAAAACGGATGCCGCCGGCGGACTGTGTCATGCTGTCTCTTCTTTTCATTTCGACTCTTGAAACTATGCCCAAAACCGGCACCGTGACAATTGTGTTTCTGCCATGGCATCCCGGCTTTTTCACGCAGTCTGGAGGAGATTTACTTGCGTTTTGTTTTCGTTTGACATTCGTTTTTGTATCGTATTGAAGTTTTTGACATGCGCGCGGAGGAGAGACCGCGAACAGATGAAACGTTGGGAGGGGCAAGATGAGCGGATATGTTCTCGCAATCGATCAGGGCACGACATCGAGCCGCGCGATCGTCTTCGACAAGGACCAGAAGATCGCCGGGTCCGGCCAGAAGGAATTCAAGCAGCATTTTCCGAAATCCGGCTGGGTCGAGCACGATCCGGAGGAAATCTGGGAGACGGTCGTCTGGGCGATCAAGGAAGCCATCCGCAAGGCCGGCATCAAGGCGAGCGACCTTTCGGCCATCGGCATTACCAACCAGCGCGAGACGGTGGTCGTCTGGGAGCGCGATAGCGGCAAGGCCATCCACAATGCCATCGTCTGGCAGGACCGGCGCACCGCCTCCTATTGTGACAAGCTCAAACGCCAGGGGCTGGAAAAGACCTTCACCAAGAAGACCGGTCTGCTGCTCGATCCGTATTTTTCCGGCACGAAACTGTCCTGGATGCTGGCCAATGTCAAAGGCGCGCGCACCCGCGGCGCCAAGGGCGAGCTCTGCTTCGGGACGGTCGATACATTCCTGATCTGGCGGCTGACCGGCGGCAAATCCTTCGTGACCGACGCGACCAATGCTTCGCGCACGCTGATGTTCAACATCGCCACCAATGACTGGGACCGCGACCTGCTCGAAATCCTGCGGGTTCCCGAGGCGATGCTGCCACAGGTTCTCGATTGCGCTGCCGATTTCGGTGTCACCGATGCGTCGGTGTTCGGCGCTGAAATCCCCATCCTCGGCGTTGCCGGCGATCAGCAGGCGGCCACTATCGGCCAGGCCTGCTTTGAGCCGGGCATGATGAAATCGACCTATGGCACGGGCTGCTTTGCGCTTTTGAACACGGGCAAGGATATCGTCCGCTCGAAAAACCGCCTCTTGACGACAATCGCCTACCGCCTTGACGGCGAAACCACCTATGCGCTGGAAGGCTCGATCTTCGTCGCCGGTGCCGCCGTGCAATGGCTGCGCGATGGGCTGAAGGTCATCAAGGCCGCCCCCGATACCGGCACATTGGCTGAGAGCGCCGATCCGTCGCAGGAGGTCTATCTCGTGCCGGCCTTTACCGGCCTTGGCGCGCCGCATTGGGATCCGGATGCACGCGGTGCCATTTTCGGCATGACGCGCAATACCGGCCCGGCCGAGTTCGCCCGCGCAGCGCTCGAGGCCGTCTGCTACCAGACGCGCGACCTGCTCGATGCCATGCACAAGGACTGGAAGAGCGACGGACGGGAAACCGTGCTGCGCGTCGATGGCGGCATGGTCGCCTCCGACTGGACGATGCAGCGCCTGTCCGATCTGCTCGACGCACCCGTCGACCGGCCGACCATTCTTGAAACCACCGCGCTCGGCGTCGCCTGGCTTGCCGGCAGTCAGGCAGGGGTCTGGCCAAACCAGAAGCAGTTCGCCAAATCCTGGGCGAGAGATCAGCGGTTTGAGCCCACGATGGATGAGAAGACGCGGGCCGGAAAGCTGAAAGGTTGGCGCAATGCGGTGAAGCGAACGCTGAGCGACGCCTAGATAATATTGTCCTCGATCGCCACCTGTAGTAACGTTGCTACATCCATGGAGGCGCCGATGAGCACCACATTTTCCAGCCGGGAGTTCAATCAGGATACGGGCCGGGCGAAGAAGGCTGCAGCGGATGGGCCGGTGTTCATCACCGACCGGGGGCGGCCGGCGCATGTGCTCTTGTCGATCGAGGACTACCAGAAGCTGACACGCGACGGAAACGATCTCACGGATTCCAACGCTTCCGGCCGAAACCACAGGAAAAACATCCTCGAACTTCTCGCCATGCCGGGATTGGATAAGGTGGATGACGATTTCGAGTTTCCGGAAATGAAGGGGGACTGGGGCCTTAAGACTCCGGACTTCTCGTGAAGTTTATTCTGGATACCAACGTTATCTCAGAGTTTCGCAAGGCTGCCGGCGGCAGATGTCACCCGGGCGTTATAGCTTGGGTCGAGACCGTCGATCCGCAAGCAATGTATCTCTCGGTTATCACGATCATGGAGCTGGAGGTCGGTTATCTGTCGTTGAAGCGACGTGACCCGCTGCAGGCTGCGCATGTCAAAGCCTGGATATCCGATTATATTCCCAGGGTCTTTGAAGATCGCATTCTCGCGTTTGACAATGCGGTGGCGCTTGCCTGTGCCGGATTGCATGTTTCCGACAAGCGGCCGGAGCGGGATGCGATCATTGCCGCCACCGCGCTCCATTACGGCCTGACGGTGGTAACCCGCAATATCCGGGATTTCACGGATACGGGGGTGCCTCTCCTCAATCCCTGGGAATCCTGAGCCAACTGGAAACGCACTGTTTCAACCGCCGCGCTGGGATCTGCCTGCATTCTTGATTATCTGAGCTATTGAAACATTCATTTTGCCCTCAGGGCTTTTGAGACAGGCAGGACCCCATGGAACTTGGTCTTTACACATTTGGCGACGTTCATCCCGAGGCGCGGCAGGGGCGCGGGCGGGAGGGCGAGGAGCGGGTGCGGCATCTGATCGAGGAAATCGAGCTCGCCGATCAGGTCGGGCTCGATGTCTTTGGTCTGGGCGAGCATCACCGGCCGGATTATGTTGCGTCCGCGCCGGCGATGATCCTTGCTGCGGCAGCCGCGCGCACGAAAACCATCAAGCTGACCAGCGCCGTCACCGTGCTCAGTTCAGAGGATCCCGTGCGGGTTTTCCAGCAGTTTTCAACGCTTGATCTGATCTCGAATGGCCGCGCCGAAATCATGGCGGGGCGGGGCTCCTTCATCGAGTCCTTCCCGCTGTTCGGTTATGATCTGGAGGATTACGATCAGCTGTTTTCGGAAAAGCTGGACCTGCTTCTGGCGATCCGCGATGGCGAAATGGTGACCTGGTCAGGCGAGAAACGCCCGCCGATCAACGGCCGTGGGGTCTATCCGCGTCCGGTCAATGATCCGCTGCCGGTTTGGATTGCCGTTGGCGGCACGCCGCAATCGGTGGCGCGGGCGGGAGCGCTCGGTCTGCCGGTGGCGCTTGCGATCATCGGCGGCGAACCGGCGCGGTATGCGCCGCTGTTTGATCTCTACCGCGAGGCCGCACGCCGCGCCGGGCAGGATGCATCGAAGCTGAAGACCAGCATCAATGTCCATGGTTTCATTGCCGATACCAATGACAAGGCCGGCGACCAGTTCTATGGTCCGCAGGCAGAGGTCATGAATCGCATCGGCCGCGAGCGCGGCTGGGGACCGACCAGCCGCGCGCATTTCAACCAGGCGATCGGACCGGACGGCAACCTGTTCCTCGGCGATCCCGATACGGTGGCGGAAAAGATCATCCGGCACCAGAAGATCTTCAAGAACGACCGGTTTCTTTTGCAGATGGCGATCGGCCTGATGCCGCATGACCAGATCCTGCGCGGCATCGAACTCTACGGCACGAAAGTTGCGCCGCTGGTGCGCGCGGCACTGGCGGACGAGAAGAAACAGGCGCAAACCGCCTGACGGCAGCGATTTTCCTGTCATGCCTGTCTGGATTGGGCGCTTTCGGCTTGTTACATAAACAGCCGAAAGCGAGAGACGATGACACTGAACAATGACGAAGACCTGGAACGGCTGAAGGAAATCGGCCGCATCTGCGCCAATACGATCCAGATCATGGCGGCGGCGCTCGAGCCGGGCATCACCACGGCGGAGCTGGACGCCATCGGCCGCAAGGTGCTGGAGGAATCAGGCGCCCGGTCGGCACCCGAACTGACCTATAATTTTCCGGGCGCCACCTGCATCAGCGTCAATGAGGAAGTGGCCCATGGCATTCCCGGCACGCGCGTCATTCACGCCGGCGATCTCGTCAATATCGATGTTTCCGCCGAAAAGAACGGTCTGTTTGCCGATACCGGATCGTCCTTTGCCGTTCCGCCCATAAAACCGCAGATCGAGCGCCTCTGCCGCGATGGCAAGCGCGCCATGTGGGTGGGCTTGAACGAGGTCAAATCGGGAAAGCCGCTGGCGGCGATCGGCAATGCCATCGGCGCCTTTGCCAAGAAGAACCGCTATTCGCTGATCACCAACCTCGCTAGCCACGGCGTCGGCCGCTCGCTGCACGAGGAGCCGACCGAGATTGCCACCTGGCCGGACAAGCATGAAAAGCGGCGGATGACCGAGGGCATGGTCTTTACCGTTGAGCCATTTTTATCGCTGGGCGCGCAATGGGCCGAGGGCGGCGATGACGAATGGACGCTCTATAGCGAACCGCGCGCCCCGACGGTGCAATACGAGCATACCGTGATCGTGACCCGCAACGGACCGCTGGTCATCACGCTGCCGGGCTAGAGCCTCATTGATCGTACGAGGCTCTAAAGTCCCGTTCCATTCGCGCGGCTGAACGGCACCATCAGATTTTGTCATTTGTCATCGCCATGCTGCATTGCGATAGGTAGGCCATGACCAGACCCGATTCCGCGCTGTCCCAGAACCTTGTCCCCACCGCCCTTGCCGGCGCCATCGCCATGGCGGTGGCCATGGGTTTCGGGCGGTTTTCCTATACGCCGATCCTGCCCGGCATGATGACGGGACTTGGCCTGACGCCCGCCGACGCCGGGTTGATCGCCTCGGCCAATTTCGTCGGTTATCTCGCTGGTGCCGTTCTGGCGGGCTATGGCTGGGCGGCCGGGCGCGAGCGGATGGTCAGCCTGTCGGCGTTGG
This sequence comes from Rhizobium sp. Root483D2, assembly GCF_001426685.1. GTDB lineage: Bacteria > Pseudomonadota > Alphaproteobacteria > Rhizobiales > Rhizobiaceae > Pararhizobium > Pararhizobium qamdonense. Next base: position 87,714 of record NZ_LMFB01000006.1, read on the forward strand.
TGGCGACCACGGTTCTGCTGCTGGCCATGGGGCTGACATCGTCGATCGCGCTGTTTTCCGTGATCCGGTTTCTGGCTGGCGTTGCCAGCGCGTTTACGATGATCTTCACCTCCGCGATCGTGCTGAGCAGAGGCCACGCCACCGGCAATCCGCATGTGCAGTCCGTCCATTTCGGCGGCGTCGGCATCGGTATCGCGGTGTCCTCGCTGATGGTGTTTCTTCTGCCTGCCGAGGGGTTCGGTCTCATCGCCAACTGGCAGGCCGCGTGGTTCGGCGGCGCCGTCATCGCCCTGGTCGGCACGGTTCTCGTGGCGGTGCTGTTGCCGTCCGGCGCAGCGTCCGGCAAAAGCACGGAGCGGGAAAAACCGCTGGTCTGGACCCGGCCGCTGTTTGTCATGACCCTGACCTACGGCCTGTTCGGCTTCGGCTACGTCATCACCGCGACATTTCTGGTGGCCATGGCGCGGCAGGGGGCAAGCGATCATACCGTCGAATTTCTCGCCTGGCTGATCACAGGTCTCAGCGCCGCGATCTCCGTGCACCTGTGGCGGCGCGCGGTGCCGCGGCTCGGCATCGTCGGCGTCTATCTGGCGGGTCTTCTGGTGGAGGCTGCCGGTCTCATCCTCGTCGTCACCTTGCCGTCGCCCTATGCGCCGCTGATTGGCGGCCTGCTGCTCGGGCTGACCTTCATCATGGTCACGGCCTACGGCCTGCAGATCGGCCGGGCGCTGGCGCCGCAGAGCCCGCGCAAGGCGCTCGCCTTCATGACCGCCGCTTTCGGCGTCGGCCAGATCGTCGGCCCTCTGGTGGCCGGCTGGCTGGCGGAAGGCAGCGGCAGTTTCAACGCGCCGACGCTTGTGGCTGCGGCCGTGCTTCTGTTCTGTGCCATCCTGACAGGCCTTGAAATGCGCCGGATCGTGGCCGCTGCCGGCGCCTGATCCGCCTTCCGATTAAATAACGGTAACATTAGCTTGACGTGATTGGCAGGTGAGGGCTTTTGCCTTAGGTTCCAGCGCGCTAGCCATCTGAACCTTCGTCAAACGAAAGCGTCCGATTTGTTCATCTCCTTCTTTCCCAATCCACGACTTTTCTTTCCGTCCGCTATCATATGGTCTTTGCTTGCCATGGCCGTCTGGTATGGCGGCGGTGAGCAGTTCGGTGCTCTGGTCGGGCTTCCGCCCCTGGAACCGGGAAAGGACGCGGTCATCGGGGTTTCGGTCTTCTGGTCGGCGCCGTTCCTCTGGTTCTATATCTATTACGCGTTGATGGTCGCCTTGTTTGCGGCATTCTGGATGACCTTCAGGCCGCATCCCTGGCAGATGTGGTCGGTGCTCGGATCGGCATTTATCATCTTCAACACCTATTTTTCAGTGCAGGTCAGCGTAGCCCTCAATGCCTGGTACGGCCCGTTCTACGATATGATCCAGCGGGCTCTTGCCCGGACCGACCCGATCCCCACCGAGATGGATATCTATGTCGGCATGATCGGTTTTGCGGGGATCGCCTTCGTCGCGATCACCATCGGCACGCTCAACCTATTTTTCGTCAGCCATTATGTCTTTCGCTGGCGCACTGCGATGAACAATTTCTACATGTCCCATTGGGACAAGCTGCGTCATATTGAAGGTGCCTCGCAGCGTGTTCAGGACGACACGATGCGCTTTTCACGAACAATGGAAGGTCTTGGCGTCAGCTTCGTCAGCTCGATCATGACCCTCGTCGCTTTTCTTCCCGTGCTGTTTAAGTTTTCAACCACTGTGACAGTCCTCCCTTTCGTTGGCGAAGTGCCGCATGCACTCGTCTGGGCTGCGATCGGTTGGTCGCTGTTCGGGACATTCTTTCTGGCGCTCGTCGGCATCAAGCTGCCGGGGCTCGAATTTCGCAACCAGCGGGTCGAGGCGGCCTATCGTAAAGAGCTGGTCTACGGGGAAGACCATGCCGATCGTGCGCAGCCGCCGACCGTCGCACAGCTCTTCGGGAATGTCAGGAAGAATTATTTCCGCCTGTATTTTCATTATATGTACTTCAACATCGCCCGTATTTTCTATCTCCAAGCGGACAATCTGTTTGGAACATTCGTCCTGGTTCCCTCTATCGTCGCCGGCAAGTTGACGCTCGGCGTTATGGGGCAAATCCAGAATGTGTTTGGACAGGTCAGGGACTCATTCCAGTATCTCGTAAACTCCTGGACAACGATCGTGGAACTGTTGTCGATCTACAAGCGTCTGAAAGCTTTCGAGGCCGCCATCTACGACGAGCCTCTTCCGGTGATCGACCAAAAATATCTTCAGCGGCAGGCCGAAGATGACGAACCTGTCAAAGTCTAAGGTGGGGTAACACTCAAAAGGCGGAGCGATCCGCCTTTTTCTGTTCCGCGATCATCGGTAGCGCCTCAGCATAGCTGACGCAGGCGACATCCGTTTTGGTGCAGGTTTCGCTTAAGAACCGGTCAAGCGCGCGCCAATAGGCGCCGCCGTTCATCTCGACGAAATGGAAGCCGAGCTGCAGCGGAATGCGGCTGCCGTCATATTCCTTCTGGAAGGCCTTGCGGTAGGCATCGAGCGCGCGTTCTTCAAAGAGGGCGCTGTCCTTGCGGTTTTCGATACCCATGGAATGGCGAACGAAGAGATTGTAATCCATGCCGATCACCCGGCGCTGCTGCGGCCCTTCCGGAATGAGCGGCAGCCCGAAGCGCGGCAGGCCGTCGGCGTCTGTTGGCCAGCCCGGCCCCTTGGTGACAAGGCTGGCATCATAGGTGAAGCCGTCCTGTTTCAGCGCTGGCAGCAGACCGTCGCTCAGCGACAAATAGGGCGCGCGAAAACCCTTGATGCCGTGCGCGGCGAAATCGGCCCAGCCTTGCGGCTCTTCGCCGGCAATGCCGCCGGCAGTCCAGGCATTGGCGAGCGCGGTGTTGAATGCGGTAAATTCCTGCTTCCAGTCGGCAGCGCTCCAGCCCTTGCCGTCGAAATGGCCGCAGGCATGGCTGCCGATGTCGTGCCCGGCCTGATGTGCCTGCCAGATATGGCGCACGCGGGCCTGGATCTCTTCGCGGCTCTGGGCAAAGCCGACATTGGAACGTGCGGCCTTGTGGCCCGGCGCCCGGTAGGACTTGCCGCCTTCAGTTCTGGTCATCAAAAAGGTGCAGGAGAGGAAATAGGTGAAATGCGCGCCGGTGCGCTTGCCCATCTCCAGGCTCTTTTCCCAGAGCTTGTTGTCGTGGGCGCCATCGAAGGAAATGATGACCAGCTGCTTGCGCCCGGCAGGTTCCGGTGGCTGTTCAGCCTGGGCAAAAGCGGGAGCCAGGGTCAATGCGAGAGCAAGACCGGTCGCGGCGGGAAATCTGGGCATGCGGAAACCTTGGCGGCAAATGCGGGATTGCGACCTTTTAGCCAGGAATGCGGCAATCCTTTGATCACACTGGAAAAGAGACGGTGTTACCGCTATGCGGTAGGACGCGCTTCAAACAGTCACGGGTGTCCTTCATGGCCTTTCTCATGCTCGGTATCATCATTTTTCTCGGCATCCATTTTATCAAAAGTTTTGCGCCCGGCGTTCGCGCTGCGGTTATTGAACAGGGCGGCACCGGGCTCTGGCATGCCATTCACGGTTTCTGCGCGCTTCTGGGCCTCTGTCTCATCGCCTACGGTTTCGACGTGTCGCGCGCGACGACCGGCATTCTCTATACGCCGCCGAAATTCATGACCCATATCGCCCTGACGCTGATGCTGATTGCCTTCATCTGTCTGGCGGCGGCCTTCCTGCCTGCCGGCAAGATCAGGGCTGTGACGAAACATCCCGCGGTTCTCGCCATCAAGATCTGGGCGCTGGCACATCTGATGGCCAATGGCGAGGTCAATTCGGTGCTGCTGTTCGGCACGTTCCTTGTCTGGGGCGTGCTTTTGCGCATCTCGATGAAGCGCCGCTGGCGCGCCGGCCATGTCAAGCATCCGGTCTTCGTTTCCTACAAATATGATGTGATCGCGGTCCTTATCGCTCTTGCCGTCTACGTCCTGTTTGTCTGGAAGTTGCATGAGCTTTTGATCGGCGTTGCACCGATTGTCATGGGCTAAACGGCTCGAACGGGCGCTAAATCGCGCTGCCCCCTTACAACGGCGCCAAAATACGGTAGAAGCGCGGAAATCTTTACATTCATCTTTGCAGGGAAGGCCGGGCAACCGGAACTTAGGAATGGCGAACCAGGACGAAAGCTTTATCCGCGAAGTCAACGAAGAACTGCGCTCCGAACAGGTGAAAGCCGTCTGGACCCGGTTTGGCAGCGTCATCATCGGGATCGCAATTCTCATCGTTGCCGGCACGATCGGCAAGGTTGGATATGAATACTGGCATGAGACATCGGCCTCGCAGTCCGGCGACGAATTCCTGGCGGCCTTGACGCTGTCACGCGAAAACAAGACCGATGAAGCACTGGCCGCTCTGGCAACGCTCGAAAAGGATGGCTACGGCGCCTATCCGGTTCTGGCAAAAATGCGGGCTGCAACCCTCCAGGTGCAGAAGGGCGATACGCCAGGTGCCATCACGGCATTCTCCGATATTGCCAAGGATGCCTCCTTGCCGCAGGCGATGCGCGATGCCGCCCGCATGCGTGCTGCCTATCTTCTGGTCGATACCGGCACGTATGAGCAGGTTTCGGCCGAGGCCGAACAGCTGGCCGTGCCTGGCAATGGCCTGCGCCACTCCGCCCGCGAAGCGCTTGGGCTGGCCGCCTACAAGGCCGGGGACATGGCCAAGGCGAAGACCTGGTTCCAGCAGATCACCGATGATGCCGAAACGCCGCGCAATCTGGCAAACCGCGCCCAGATGCTGCTTGATCTGATTGCCGCCAGCGGAAAGGCGTCCTGAACGGGCGCTTCAGAAAACAACATTGGAGCGTGACCGGTTTGCGGCCGCTCTGAGGACAGGATTATTCGATGAACTTCACCGTCGCCATCGTTGGGCGCCCCAATGTCGGAAAGTCGACGCTTTTCAACCGTCTGGTTGGCAAGAAGCTGGCGCTTGTCGATGATACGCCGGGTGTGACCCGCGACCGCCGTCCGGGCGACGCCAAGCTCGTCGATCTGCGCTTCACCATCATCGATACCGCTGGTCTTGAGCAATCCGGTCCGGAAACCCTGCAGGGCCGCATGTGGCTGCAGACGGAAGCCGCCATTGAAGAGGCCGACCTGACGCTGTTCGTGGTCGACGCCAAATACGGCCTGACGCCGGCCGACGAGACGCTTGGCAAAATGCTGCGCCGCCGCGGCAAGCCGGTTGTGCTGGTTGCCAACAAGTCGGAAGCCAAGGGCTCGGACGGCGGCTATTACGATGCGTTCACGCTGGGGCTCGGCGAACCCGTCGCCATCTCCGCCGAACACGGCCAGGGCATGATCGACCTGCGCGACGCGATAGTTGCGGCACTTGGCGAAGACCGCGCCTTTCCGCCCGAAATTGACGAGCCGGAGACCAATGTCGATCTTCGCGGCGAAGAAGATTTGGAAGACGATGATTACGAGCCGGAATATGATGATACCAAGCCGTTGCGCGTGGCGATCATCGGCCGCCCGAACGCCGGCAAATCGACGCTGATCAACCGCTTCCTCGGTGAAGACCGGCTGTTGACCGGCCCCGAAGCAGGCATCACCCGCGACAGCATTTCGGTCGAATGGGACTGGCGCGGCCGCACCATCAAGATGTTCGACACGGCCGGCATGCGCAAGAAGGCGCGGGTGCAGGAAAAGCTCGAAAAGCTCTCCGTCGCCGACAGCCTGCGCTCCATCCGTTTTGCCGAATCCGTCGTGATCGTCTTTGACGCGACGATTCCGTTCGAGAAGCAGGACCTGCAGCTGGTCGATCTCGTCGCCCGCGAAGGCCGCGCCGCGATCCTTGCCTTCAACAAATGGGATCTTGTCGAGGACACCCAGGCGCTGCTGGCCGATCTGCGCGAAAAGACCGAACGCCTGCTGCCGCAGGTGCGCGGCATCCGCGCCGTGCCGATCTCCGGCCAGACCGGCTACGGTCTCGACAAGCTGATGCAGTCGATCATCGATACCGACAAGACCTGGAACCGCCGCATCTCCACCGCCAAACTCAACAAGTGGCTGGAATCGCAGCAGATCCAGCATCCGCCGCCGGCCGTGTCCGGCCGCCGCCTGAAGCTGAAATACATGACCCAGGTCAAGGCCCGCCCGCCGGGTTTCATGATCTCCTGCACGCGGCCGGAATCCGTTCCGGAAAGCTATATCCGCTATTTGACCAACGGCCTTCGCGCCGATTTCGAAATGCCGGGCGTTCCCATCCGCATCCATCTCAGGGCGTCCGAAAACCCGTTCGAGAACCGCAAGAAGAAGCGGTAAGGCTTGGTAGGGCGTTGCCCTACCAGGTGATGAAGGTCGGGCTATAGGCGGCGATCTTGCTATCGCGGGTGACGAGGATCAGCGGCTCGGTGATGGCTTGAGCAATCAACAGGCGGTCAAACGGGTCGGCATGCGTGGTGTGCAGATGCCCGACGGCGGCGGCATGAGCAATCGAGATGTCCAGGAAATCATATCCGACACTGGTGAAATGCCGGATCGCCTCTTGGGCATCGAAGGGCGGGCTATCCTTTCGGCCGAGCCGGAATTTTATCGCAATTTCCCAGATACTTGCGGCCGAGACGAAAACGTCATTGCTTCGGCTCGCTAGTATTTGCCTGATATCGACCGGCAGGCGATGGACGGCAGTCAAACTCCATATCGCCACATGTGTGTCGAGAAGCAGCCTCATTCCGGCTTGACGCCGAAGAGTTCGGCAATTTCGTCATCCAAAGCGTTGAAGTCTTCGAGAGACATGTCCGGAAACTGCCCTTCAAGAAGGCCCAATCGTCTTGGCGGCTTTTCGTCAGTTGCGATCGCTACCAGCCGCGCCGCCGGCTTGCCGTCGCGCGCGATGATGATCTCGTCTTCCGCGCCGCTCTCAACGGCACTGACAAGTTGGGAAAGGCGCGTCTTGGCTTCCAGCATGTTGACGGTGGTCATCACAATTTTCCTTGGCTAAGGTTGACCAAGGTAAGGCCGATGCCGGAAAATTGCAAGATCGTCTATGCGGTCCCGTTCAGTTTGTCCTTGGAGACCAGGGCGCCATGATGCTGGATGACTGTAGCCGCCGTCTCCGCTGCAAATCGTGCCGCTGCGCCGGCATCGTCATCGATGGCGTAGCGGGCGAGGAATGCACCGTTGAAACTGTCGCCGGCACTTGTGGTATCGACGATCCGGTCGACCGTGGCAGAGGCAACGAACAGGATCGGTGCATCGCCAAAACTCAGCGTCACGCCCTTTGGTCCATCCTTGACCACGATGTTGTCGACGCCGAGAGCGCGATAGCGCGCGATAGTCGCTGCGATATCGGCGTCGCCGAAATGCGCGGCTTCGTCATCGAAACTCGGCATGACAAGGCTAGCGGCGCGGGCACCGGCCGAGATGGTTTCCAGCATATGATGCTTGTCGTCCCACAGGCGCGGGCGGATGTTGGGATCGAAGACGACGCGTTTGCCCGCAGCCTTGGCGCGGCGCAGTTCCAGAAGCAGGGTTTCGACGGCTGAGGGCGCCAGAATGGCAAGCGTAATGCCGGAAAAGACGATGATATCGCAGGCTTCGATTGCCGCGCGCAGATGGGCGGCATCGTCGGCCAGGGTCTTGGCTGCGGACACCGAGCGCCAATAGGAGAAGCTGCGCTCGCCGTCTTTCAGGTGGATCATATAGAGCCCGGGCGAACGGCCCTCGACGCGGCGGATAAAGCCCGTACCGACGCCGGTCTTTTCGATGAAGGCTAGCATCTCGCCGGACACTGTATCGGTGCCGACGGCGGTAAGGTAATCGACCTGCCAATCGTTGGGCAGGAAGAGCCGGGCATAATAGGCGGTGTTGAACGTGTCGCCGGCATAGCCCTTGCGCAGCAGATCGCCCTCGGCCTGCATCAGCTCCACCATGCATTCGCCGATCGAAAGCAGCCTGCCCGCCATGAAATTCTCCCCCTTATTCATGTTTTGCGAAGGCGGAAATACGTCTTACCAGCGCGGAAGGCAAGCGGATGCCGTCACGGCGGGCCTGTACCCAGTTCTCGTATTTGGATGCGCCGGGAATATGGATCCCGTAGCCGCTGGAAAGCCGCATCAACTGTGCGTCCAGCCTGTCTTCAAAGTTTGCGTCCAGCAGAGAGGGAGAAATGGCGATCACCGTCAGGCCGCTGCCCGGCGGGGCGTTGCCACCGGCAAAATCGGGTGCATCGAGTGACCAGTTGGCACCACTCAGACCCGCCGCCAGCACCTCCACCATCAGCGCGATATTGGCGCCGCGCGATCCGCCGAAGGCGAGCATCGCGCCCCTGATCGCTGCTGCCGCATCGGTTGTCGGCTGTCCCGCCGTATCGACAGCCCACCCTTGCGGGATCGGCTCGCCACGCTCGGCGGCTCCGCGAATATTGACGAAGGCGGTGGCGCTCGAGGATTGGTCGATCACCAGCGGCGCGCCATTGCTGCGGGGAGCGCCAAAGGCAAGCGGATTGGTGCAATAGACCGGTTTGGAGCCACCGGATCCTGTCAGAAGCGCCGGACCGTTGGTGGCGGCGATGCCGACGAGGCCGTGCTCTGCCAGCCGCAAGACATAGTCTCCCAGTTCGCCGGATGTGTAGCTGTTGAACTGGGCGAAAAGCGCGATGCCGTAGGTTTTGGCCTTGCTGACCAGATCGTCCAGGGCGCGATCGAAACCGGTCTGCGCGATGCCGCCATCGGCATCGATGCGGATCAGGGCTGGCGCGGGATCCGTTCTTTTTGGTTCTGCGTCGCCATGGATGCGGCCTGCGCAAAGCGCTTCGAGATAGTCGGCCAGATGGGAAAAGCCGACGGCATCAGAGCCGCGCGCCTCGGCATCCACGGTTGCGCGGGCCAGCGAAGCTGCCATGGCAGCACTGCCTCCGGCACCCTTAACGGCGGCAACCGCCAGCGCGTGCGCGTCCGAAAGGCTTGTCGTAACGATGTCCCCGGTCATTCTGTCTCCAAGTCGCGGTGGATACTCCAACCTTGCCATCATCATTTTTGCATCGCCGTTGGTCAATTGCCGCAAACGGCCGGAAAGGCCGTTTACTCGCACCTGCAGCAACGATACATCTTGCAGCATATCCTTGTGATCGCGGAGCTTTTTTGATGGCATCTCCCTTGAAGTCCAATCCCGATTGGTGGCGTGGCGCGGTGATCTACCAAGTTTATCCACGCTCTTTCCAGGACACGACGGGGGATGGGCTGGGCGACCTCAAGGGGGTGACGCAGCGGCTGGCGCATATTGCCAGCCTCGGTGTCGATGCGATCTGGCTGTCGCCATTCTTCACCTCGCCGATGGCCGATATGGGCTATGACGTCTCGGATTATTGCGATGTCGATCCAATGTTCGGAACGCTTGCCGATTTCGATAGTCTGCTGAAGACAGCCCATCAGCTCGGCATCCGGGTCATCATCGACCAGGTGATCTCGCACACCTCCGACCAGCACCCTTGGTTCAAGGAAAGCCGCTCGGACCGCACCAACGTAAAGGCCGACTGGTATGTCTGGGCCGACCCGAAGCCGGATGGAACCGCGCCGAACAACTGGATGTCGATCTTCGGCGGTCCGGGCTGGGAATGGGACGGCGTGCGCAAGCAATATTACATGCACAATTTCCTGGGCTCGCAGCCGGACCTTAACTTCCACAATCCGGATGTGCAGGAAGCGCTGCTTGAAACCGTGCGTTTCTGGTTGAAGCGCGGCGTCGATGGCTTTCGGTTCGACACCGTGAACTTCTATTTTCACGACAAGGAACTGCGCGATAATCCGCCGCTGGTTTACGATCCCGACGCGATCGGCTTGGACGCTCCCGACGTCAACCCTTACGGCATGCAGAACCATCTCTACGACAAGACGCAGCCTGAAAATGTCGGCTTCCTGCAGCGGTTTCGCGCCTTGCTCGACGAATTCGGCGATCGGGCTTCGGTCGGCGAAGTCGGCGATGGCGCGCGCTCGCTGAAGACCGTGGCGGCCTATACCGGCGGCGGCGACAAGCTGCACATGTGCTACACGTTCGACCTCTTGGGCCCCGATTTTACTGCCAGCCATATCCGCCGCTGTGTCCAGGCGTTTCAGGACGCCGTCACCGACGGCTGGGTCTGCTGGGCATTTTCCAACCATGACGTGACGCGCCATATCAGCCGGTTCACGCACACGGTTGACGAGCGCGAACGGGTGGCCAAGCTGGCGATCTCGGTACTGTCAGCGTTGCGCGGTTCGATCTGCCTTTATCAGGGCGAGGAACTGGCTTTGCCGGAGGCGGAATTGCAGCTTGAAGATCTGCGCGATCCCTATGGCATCCGCTTCTGGCCGGCCTTCAAGGGCCGCGACGGATGCCGCACGCCGATGGTCTGGGAAAAGAAGGCCGATCATGCGGGTTTTTCCAGCGCCAAGCCATGGCTGCCGGTGCCGGCGGAACACTTTCCCCTGGCTGCAGACCAGCAGCAGGATACTGGCTCGGTGCTTGATCACTATCGTCAGACCCTGGCCTTCAGAAAGGCGCATGCGCCGCTTTTGGACGGCACGATGACCTTCCTCGACACAAACCAGGACATCCTGGCGTTCACGCGTGAAAAGGCTGGTGAAAAGCTGCTGTTCATTTTCAACCTGCACCGCGGTCCGCAGACCGTCGATCTGCCGAAAGGTTTGGCAATTATGGAGGCGGTGCCGATGCCGGGCTTTTCCCCGCAGACGGTTGATGGACAGATCGTGCTGGAGGCGATGGATGTGTTTTGCGGGCGTGTTGGATGAAGTCTGCGACAGGCTGGGGTCGTAAACTATCATAAAATGATATAGATTGGCCTCTGACTGTTTTTCAGGAGCGGCAAGATGGCATCCAGTTATACCTTGGGCACCCATTACGAAGGGTTCATTCGCGATCTTCTCGAAAGCGGCCGTTATGCCAGCGCCAGCGAAATCGTGCGCGACGGCCTGCGTGCCCTGGAGGAGCGGGAGCAAGTTCGCGCTGCTAAGATGCAGGTGTTGAAAGCGGCGATCGATGAGGGTTTCGCAAGCGGCGAATCGGAGCCCCTCGATATGGATTCGATAAAGGTGGAGGCACGGTTGGCCTTTGCGAAATCCGCCCGTGGCGCTTGAGATCCGCAGTCAACCCAAGGCGAAAGCCGACCTGACCGATATCTGGCTCTATATCGCGCGTGACAACGAACCTGCTGCAGACAGGGTGCTGGATCGCATTCAGTCTGTTCTCGCCACTCTTGCAGAGCAACCGGATGCGGGGCGCCTGAGGCTTGAACTTCACGAGGGTCTGCGCAGCTTTCCGATTGGCAATTACATTGTGTTCTATACGTCTGATGAAACGGCTTTGACCGTGGTCCGCGTGCTCAGCCGGTTTCGCGATATCTCCGAGGACATGATGCGTTAGGCGATCGAGCACCCTTTCACCCGATCAGCGCAAATTGATCGACATCGACCAGCCCCATATCCGAAATCTTCAGATGCGGGATGACCGGGAGCGGCAGGAAGGCGAGCTGAAGGAATGGCTCCTGCAGCGTTGCTCCGAGCGCGAAGGCTGCCTGGCGCAGGTGATGCAGCGTGTCGCGCACGCTTTCATAGGGTTCTAGGCTCATCAGGCCGGCGACCGGCAGCGAGATTTCACCGGTGACCTTGCCATCCTCCACGACGACGAAACCGCCCTTGATCTGGCCGAGCCGGTTGGCGGCCAGTGCCATGTCGTCCTCGTTGACGCCGACGACGCATATATTGTGGCTGTCATGGCCGACTGTGGAGGCAATGGCGCCCTTCTTCAATCCGAAGCCCTGAACGAAGCCGTTGGCATGGTTGCCGTTGACGCCGTGGCGCTCGATGACGGCGACCTTGATGATGTCGCGGCCAAGATCGACACCGGCCTGATTGCCGGATGCGGGGAGCTTGTAGCGGCGGTGCTCGGTGATGATCTTGCCGGGCAGAACGCCGATGACGGAGGTTTCGCCCTCGGCATAGGGCACGCCGAAATCGGCCGCGTTGACATGGCCTGCCTTGACGCTGTCGAGCCCGACGGGGGCAACTGCACGGCGGGTGGCAAACAGCGCGTCATCGACGCGGCGTCCGCCCGAAAACACCATCTCGGCTTTGCAGTTTTCGAGACTGTCGATGACGACCAGGTCGGCGCGCCAGCCGGGTGCGACCAGGCCACGGTCGCGAAGACCAAAGGCGCGGGCGGCCGAGATCGAGGCAGCGCGGTAGACGGCGAGCGGCTCGACCCCGTTGGCGATCGCTTCGCGGATCATATAATCGAGATGGCCTTGCTCGGCGATATCGAGGGGGTTGCGATCGTCGGTGCAGAGCGCCAGGAACGGTGACAGGCGCTCGGTGAGGATCGGCATCAGCGCGTGCAGATCCTTGGAAACCGAGCCTTCGCGCACCAGGATATGCATACCCTTGCGGATCTTTTCGAGCGCTTCTTCCGCTGTCGTGCATTCGTGGTCGGTGCGGATACCGGCAGACAGATAGCCGTTGAGATCAAGGCCGCGCAACAGCGGCGCATGGCCGTCGATATGGCCGTCCTGAAAAGCGTCGAGCTTGGCAAGGCAGACCGGGTCTTTGTGGATGACGCCGGGGAAATTCATGAATTCCGCCAGGCCGATGACCTTCTCGTGGTCGCGGAACGGCAAGAGCTTTTCGATCGGCAGGCTGGCGCCCGAGGTTTCCAGATGGGTGGCCGGGACGCAGCTTGATAGCTGCACGCGAATATCCATGATCGTCTCGCGGGCGCAATCGAGGAAGAACTGGATGCCGTCTGTGCCCAGCACATTGGCGATCTCGTGCGGATCGCAGATGACCGTGGTGATGCCATAGGGCAGGACACAGCGGTCGAATTCATGCGGCGTCACCAGCGAGGATTCGATATGCAGGTGTGTATCGATGAAGCCGGGAACGACAATCCTGCCGGTAATGTCGATTTCTTGCGTGCCCGTGTAATCTCCATAGGTGCCGACGATGCGGTCGCCGCAGATGGCGATATCGGAGGCGACGAGGTCGCCGGTCACCAGATCGAAGAAGCGGCCGCCCTTGAGAACGATATCGGCGGGAATGCGGCCGGTACCCTGGTCGATCAGCTGTTCAAGTTTTTCGCTCACGGGGTTCTGCCTCTTTGATATCGCCTGAAAATACGGTTGTCCGGAGCATAGAGGCTGATGACCGTCATTGCATACCCGCGACTTGGAAAATCAGTGGATGGGGGTGGGGATGGCTGGTGAGCCCCTGAAGAGCCGTCACAAATGAAATCGGGCGCCGAAGCGCCCGATCCGTCAATCCAATGGTCTGCTTACTCGGCAGAAACGATCTTGCCGTCTTCCCACTTGTAGAGCGAGAAGCTCTGCGAGGTGAGATCGCCGGTTTCGCCATAGGTGACGTCGCCGATGGCGGTCTTGACCGGCTCGCCGGTCTTCAGAGCTGCGGCAACAGCTGCGGCGTCTTCGGCACTTCCGGCCTTTTCGATGCCGGCCTTTATCACTTCAACGGCTGCATAGGCGTTGATGGTGAAGGCTTCCGGCGGGATGTTGGCTGCCTGAAGGGCAGCAACGGCGGCCTTCGAGGCGTCGTTCTTCAGGGCATCGGCTGCATTGGTGAAGACGGTGCCTGCACCTGCGTCCGCGCCGATGGCCCAGAATTCGGTGTTGGACAGGCCGTCGCCGCCGATGATCTGGATCGGCGTGCCGATATCATGCAACTGGCGCACCAGAAGGCCCGCTTCGGGGTGGTAGCCGCCGAAATAGAGCACATCGACCTTTTCAGCCTTCAGGCGGGTGGTGAGCGCGCTCAGATCCTTGTCGCCGGGTGTCAGGGAATCGTTGAAGACTTCGGTGACGCCACCGGCGTTCAGCGTTGCCTTGAACGCGTCTGCCAGACCTTTGCCGTAGGCGCCCTTATCGTTGAGGATGCCGATGCGCTTGTCCTTGAACTGCTTCAGAACATAGGCGGCTGCAACTTCGGCCTGCTGGTCGTCGCGGCCGCAGGTGCGCAGCACGGTGGCAAGGCCACGCTTGGTCAGGTCCGGTGTCGTTGCGGTCGGGGTGACCATCAGGACGCCGTTTTCAGCCAGAACGTCGGATGCCGGCATGGCAACGCCTGACGTGACCGGGCCGACGACAAAGCGGATGCCTTCGCCGACGATCTGGTTTGCTGCCGAGACACCTTGCTTGGGTTCGCCGGCGTCGTCGGCCAGCTTCAGCACGACCTGTTCGCCGAGAATGCCGCCGTTCTTGTTGATCTGATCGACGGCAACCTGCGCGCCGTTCTTCACCTGGTCGCCATAGGCGGCGACGGGGCCGGTCAGCGGCGCGATCAGGCCGATCACGATCTCCGCATGCGCCAGCGGCGCAAAGGCCAGCGAGGCTGCGAACGTGGCGCCCGTCAATGTCTTGAAGTTCATCTTGCTTCTCCTTGGTTGGGTTGGTTCCCCGCAGTGCCAGCGCTTCGGTTGCTGGGCCGGGAGGGTGAAACCTGCCAGTCGAAAAGCAACTCCAGTTCCGTTGAGTGTCCGCCTTCTGTGAACGGATCGATCCCATACTTCTCGTCTATGAAGCTCCCCACGATTCCGCAAGGCGATTTTTTAGGCAAAGTGCAAAATAATTATTCAGATATTGCGCCAAACGGGGCCGTGGCATGTGCCTCGGCCCCGTTTGCGGCGTGTTCATGAATGAATCCTGCCCGATTAAGCGTTGGCGATCAGCACCTTGCGGATGCCATCGATCAACTCGTCGATCTCGGCTTTCGAGATGATCAGTGGTGGCGACAGCGCGATGATATCCCCGGTGGTGCGGATCAGGTAGCCGCTTTCATAGGCCTTGAGGAAGGCCGAGAAGGCACGTTTCGTCGGCTCGCCGGCAATCGGCGCCAGCTCGATCGCACCGATCAGGCCGATATTGCGGATATCGATCACATGCGGGCAATCGCGCAGCGAATGCAGCGCATCACCCCAATAGGAGGCAAGCTCTGCACCCCGCGTGAGCAGGCCTTCGTCGCGGTAGGTGTCGAGCGTGCCGAGCGCTGCAGCGCAGGCGATGGGGTTGCCGGAATAGGTGTAGCCGTGGAAGAACTCGATCATGTGTTCCGGGCCGGTCATGAACGCGTCGTGGATTTCTGCAGTGACGAACACGGCACCCATCGGGATGACACCGTTGGTCAGGCCCTTGGCGGTGACGATCATGTCCGGCTTGACGTCGAAATACTGTGCCGCAAACGGCGTGCCGAGGCGGCCGTAACCGGTGATGACTTCGTCGAAGATCAACAGGATGCCGTGCTTGGTGCAGATTTCGCGCAGCTTCTGCAGATAGCCCTTCGGCGGGACGAGCACGCCGGTGGAGCCGGCGACCGGCTCGACGATCACGGCGGCGATGGTGGAGGCATCATGCAGCGTGACGATGCGTTCGAGTTCGGATGCGAGATCAGCACCGTGTTCCGGCTGGCCCTTGGTGAAGGCGTTCTTTTCCGGCAGATGGGTATGGGGCATATGATCGACGCCTGATAGCAGCGTGCCGAACATCTTGCGGTTGGACACGATGCCGCCGACCGAGATGCCGCCGAAATTGACGCCATGATAACCGCGCTCGCGGCCGATCAGGCGGGTGCGCGACCCCTGGCCCTTCACCTTGTGATAGGCGAGCGCCACCTTCAGCGCCGTCTCGACCGATTCCGAGCCGGAATTGGTGTAGAGCACATGCTCCATGCCCTCGGGCGCGATGTCGATCAGGCGGTTTGCAAGCTCGAATGCCTTGGGATGGCCAAGCTGGAAGGCGGGGGCATAATCGAGCTCGCCGGCCTGTTCGCGAATCGCCTCGGTGATCAGCGGACGGCAGTGGCCGGCATTGACGCACCAGAGACCCGCCGTGCCATCCAGAACCTGGCGGCCGTCATGGGTCGTGTAATGCATGTCCTTCGCCTTGACGAACATGCGCGGTTCTTTCTTGTACTGCCGGTTGGCCGTGAAGGGCATCCAGAAAGCGCTCAGATCGTTCGGCGCGGCATTGAGGCGGTTTGACATTATATTCTCCGTGGCACGTGCTGTCTGGCGGCCAAATCCAGTGGTTTCGATAGGAGTTTTAACCTGATGGTCAAACTATCAGGGCGCTTTTTGCGGTCAAGCCTTGCAGCCTATATCGGCAAGACCCAGATTCGTGCATCGCTACAAGCTTGCATCCATTCTTTTCCGAAGGTTAACCTGTTTACATCAGAGTGGCGCCGCGTACCCGTAACACGCGCTCAGGCCCGCAACACGCGCTCAGGATAGAGACCTTGCTAAAATCTGCAGCCAGCCTGGTGCTTGCGCTTTTCGTCAGTCTTCCAGCGCAGGCAGGCGCGGCCGACATGATTGCCGATGGCACTTTCGAGAAGGGGCAGGACGGCTTCTGGGCGGCGGGCGGCGTTGCGCTGACGCGCCAGCGCGGCAAGCTCTGCCTCAGTGTCGAGGCGGGCGGGAGCCCCTGGGAGCGTCTGCTCGGTCTCAACGATCTGCAGTTTGAGCCGGGCAAGTCCTACCGCCTGACGATGACACTTGAGGCCGGGGAGGTGCACAGGTTTCCCGTGACCATCCAGCGCAATGCCGAACCCTGGACGCCGCAGGCATCTTTCGAGGCAGCGACCAAGGCCGGGAAGATCGAGTTTTCGTCCGTATTTACGGCGACGGAGACCGATCCGGCCCAGATCATCTTCCAGTTGGGCGGGGCAAAGAAGCCCTGGCGCGTTTGCCTGGACGACGTGGCATTGCAGGAAGCAAAAGCCGGCGACACAAAGACCAGCGGCACCAAGGCCAGTGATACCAAGGCCAGCGACGCTCAGGCGGCGGCGGCAGAGGCGGCAGCTCGAAAGAGGATGACGGCGCTCCCGGCGCTGGTCAATCAGGCCGGCTATTTTCTCGATGGCCCGAAACGGGCGACGATCCTGTCGGATGCCACCGGTCCGCTGCCCTTCAAGCTGGAAGACGCGGAGGGTATTGCCATCGGCGAGGGGATGACGGCGCCCGCCGGGTTTGACCCGACCGTCGATGCGAACACGCAGATCGCCGATTTTTCCGCCTTTGCGACGGCCGGGGAGGGATACCGGCTGGTGGTCGGGGACAAGACGAGCCTGCCGTTTTCGGTCGGCCACGACATCTATGGCAAATTGCGCGTCGATGCACTGTCGTGGTTTTATCCGCAGCGCAGCGGTATCGAAATCAAGGGCGATATTGCAGGCCAGGCCTATGCAAGGCCTGCCGGACATGTGCAGGAAAACCCCAACCAGGGCGATACGAATGTCAGCTGCCTCACCGGCAAGGTCGCTACCAAACTCTATGGCAAGGACTGGACCTGCGGCTATACGCTCGATGTGTCCGGGGGGTGGTACGATGCCGGTGATCAGGGAAAATATGTGGTCAATGGCGGCATTGCCGTGTCGCAGCTGCTCAGCACGTTCGAACGCGGCCTGGTCTATGGCGACGGCGCTTCGCCTGTTTTGAGCGACAGCCTGTCGCGTATTCCGGAAAACGGCAATGGCGTGCCCGATATTCTCGACGAGGCGCGCTGGGAACTCGAATTCCTGATGAAGATGATGGTGCCGGATGGCCAGCCGCTGGCCGGCATGGTGCATCACAAGGTGCATGACATCAAATGGACCGGGGTGCCGATGCTGCCGCATCTCGATCCGCAATTGCGTGCGCTGCACCGGCCATCGACGGCCGCAACGCTCAATCTTGCGGCCGCGGCCGCGCAAGGCGCCCGGCTGTTTGCGCCCTATGACCGGGAATTTGCACAGCGCCTGCTGGTCGCGAGCCAGAAGGCGTGGCTGGCGGCTGCCGCCAATCCCATGCTGTTTGCGCCGGATTCGGACGGTCTGCAGGGCGGCGGCGATTATGGCGATGACGATATTTCCGATGAAACCTATTGGGCAGCCGCCGAGCTTTACATCACGACGGGAGAAGCCCGCTATCTTGCGGCGCTGAAAGCTTCGCCGCATTGGGCAGGGCCGGTGTTTTCTCCTGCCGGTGCGTTTGATTGGCGCAGCGTTGCGGGTCTCGGCCGTCTCGATCTGGCGCTCTATGGCGACAATCTTGCGCCGGATGACAAGGCGATGATCATGGCCTCGGTCGTATCCGCCGGCCGGAATTTTCTCAGCCTGCAGGCCAAGGAGCCGTTCGGCCATATCTACAGGCCGGCCAGCAATCGTTATGACTGGGGCTCCAACCAGCTGATCCTGCAAAACATGATCGTGGTTTCCGCAGGCTATGACCTGACCGGCGAGTTGCCGTTTCTGAACGGCGTGCGGGAAAGCATCGATTACATCTTCGGGCGCAACGCGATGAACATGTCCTATGTGACGGGATATGGCAGCGTCTTTGCCAAGAACCAGCATAGCCGCTGGTATGCCCATCAGACCGACAGCACGCTGCCCAATCCTCCGGTGGGCACGCTGGCCGGCGGGCCGAATTCGACGCTGGTGGATGATGTCGCACGGGCACGTTTGCAGGGTTGCGCGCCGCAGACCTGCTATATCGACGACATCATGGCCTGGGGCACCAACGAAATGACGATCAACTGGAATGCGCCGCTGGTCTATATCGCGTCGTTCCTGGCGGATGCGCGATGACGAGCGGTACCGGCATCGCCTTCATCGGCACGGGCTTCGTCTCCGACTATTACATGACGACATTGGCCAACCATCCGCAATTGCACTTAAGAGGTGTCTGGGACGTCGACCCCTCGCGTTTGCAGCAGTTCTGCGACTATTGGAAGGTCAAGGCCTATGCGTCTGAAATGGACCTGCTGGCCGATCCGGCGATTGGCATCGTCGTCAACCTGACGCCACCGGAAAGCCATCAGGCCGTCAACCGCGCTGCTTTGCTGGCGGACAAACATGTCTATTGCGAAAAGCCGTTGGCGATGACGGTGGAGGAGGCGCGCGAACTGGTGTCGCTTGCCGCTGAACGTGGCCTGACCCTTGCGGGTGCGCCGGCCAATGCGCTAAGCGATGCCTGCGGCCACTGCGCCGATATCCTGCGCTCCGGCATCATCGGTACGCCGCGCCTGGCCTATGCCGAGATGGAGGACGGACCGGTCTTCCGTGATAAATGGCAGGACTGGCGCAGCCGTTCGGGTGCGAAATGGCCGGCCGTCCACGAATTCGAAATCGGGTGCACGCTGGAGCATGCCGGTTATGCGGCAAGCTGGCTGGTGTCGCTGTTCGGACCTGTCTCGAATGTGGCGGCCTTTTCCGCGCTGACCTTTCCCACCAAGGGGCCGGGGACCGAGACCCTTGCGCTGGGCCCGGATTTTTCCGTCGGTTGCCTGACGTTCAAGTCCGGCCTTGTGGCGCGCCTGACCAGCGGGCTGGCGGCGCCGCGCGACCGGTCGCTGACGATCGCCGGCGACAAGGGCACGCTCGTCGTGCGTGATCTCTGGGACAACCGCTCGCCGATCCATGTGGAACTCAGCGGCACGAGGCGGCCCTTGGTGCATCGGCTGATCGAGCGCGTCGAATGGCAGTTCCAGCGGAAGTTTCCGTTTCGCCTCACCGCAGGCAAGTCGGTGGCCTATCCGCAGGCAGCACCGAAAAACAGCCTGCCGAAATATCCGTCACAGATCGACTTCGTACGCGGGATTGCAGCGCAGGCCGATGCGATCAAGGCTGGCACCCGGCCGGTGTTTTCCGGTGAGACGGCTCTGCATCTGACCGACATCGTGCTCGCGCTCAACGCCGGCAAGCGGGATCATACGCCAACGCCGCTATGACGGCGGCAGCGCCCGGACGGTCTCGATGATCCCCAGCACTTCGATGCTGGCGCTGAGCGGCATGCGCGGTTGCTGATGCTGGCCGTCCCGTATCGCCCTGCTGGCTGCTGCGATCTCGAACTGCAGGCCATCGCCGGGAAAACCGTGCGCATAAACGGCAAGGCCGGGCAGGGGCAGCCGCCGCGCGATCTTTCCGGCAAGGCGCGACAGGGGGCCGGAGCCACATGCGGCCACAAGCCGGTGAACAACGCGGTTGCGCGTCAGGATGATTCGGCTTGCCCGCAAAAACGGTGCGTCGATGATCAGGCTGCCGGTCTCCCCCTCGATGATGAAGCGGTTGTTTCCATTCCGATCGAAACCGACGGACAGCTCGGCCTGAAAACCGTCGTAGCCGAGCGTGACATCCGCCGCCATATCAACGCCGGTCGGGGCGGCCGACCAGCGGCCTGCGACTGTGCGGGGTGAGCCGAACAGCGAGAGCGTCAGCGCGATCGGGTAGACGCCGAGATCCAGCAGCGAACCGCCGCCGAGCGCCGGTGCAAAAAAACGGCTGTTGCCGTCGAAGGTCTTGGCATAGGCCAGTTCGCCGCGAACGCGGGTAATGGCGCCGATCGTCTTGCCGGTGAGAAGCTGCCTGAGATGATCGATCGCCGGCAGGAAAACGGTCCAGAGACCTTCCATCGCAAAGGTCTGCTTTTGCGCAGCCAGGCTTTCGAGCGCCTGCGCTTGCGCCGCCGTCATGACCAGCGGTTTTTCGATAAGCAGCGGTTTTCCGGCGCTCAGCAGCGTTTTCGCCTGGCCATAATGGGCGGTATTCGGGGTGGCGAGATAGACGGCGTCAATCTGCGGATCGGCGGCCAGTGTCTCAATATCGGCAATGATGCGAAGGCCGCCGAAACGGTCTGAGAAGGCAGTGGCTGCCTCGAGCGTGCGGGAACAGACGGCAACCAGAACGGCATTCTCCGTCAGCCGGATGTCTTTTGCAAAGGTCGCGGCAATGGCACCCGTTCCGAGCACGGCCCATTGGACAGGTTTTGCAAGAGGCTGATCTGAGGCTGCAATGGTCATGGCGGCGATAGTGCAACGCCAAGTCTCAAAGCCGCGTAAACGTCATACGAAGAAGGCTTCAAGAGATGCGGGCCGGAAACGGGGGTCAGACCGGGGCCGGCCAGCGGCCCCGATCCGTATCGGCCCGATCCATGTCAGGCGGTACGGCGCTGTGCGACTTTTTCGACCGCGCTTGTTTCTTCGCCGTAGATTTCTTTCAGAGTTTTCAGAACTTTCAGTACTGCATCCGAAGAACTTGAATAATAAATCGTCTGGGCATCTCTGCGGGTGGTCACGAGATTTTGGGCACGCAGCTTCGAGAGATGTTGCGACAGGGCAGATTGGCTGAGGCCGACCTGGTTTGCCAAGGCGCCGACAGCCATTTCTTCGTTCACGAGTGAACTGAGAATCAGCAGACGCTTTGGGTTGGCCATGGCCGAAAGAAACTCCGCAGCTATTTCAGCCTTGCCGTGTTTCTGGGGAGAGATCGTTTGCATTCCATACTCCATGCGAAGTTCACATCACGCTTGGTTATGAATGTGAATAAGTGATAATTAGCCGTGATGAATAAAAGGACAACTGGCTACAGCAAGAAATCGGGGTAAAAATGCCCGTATTTAACGGTAAAGTTTTACCAGTGCAGACCGTAATTCCCCTTTTGATTGCAGTGGCGCGTCATATTCCAGCCGTTTGAGTTGATCGCCGAGCGTCAAATCAACCCCGCCGGCATCGAGCCCGGAGATTCGCCAGCCCGTTCCCTTGCCCTTGCAATAGAGTTTTGCGTATGTGCTCGCCGCATCGGCATGGTCGGAATTCATGTGGTCGATCGCGCCCGTCTCCATCTCCGCGATGTCATCTATCGCTACCGAGCGGATCATCAGGTCCTCGCCGCTAAGGATGTAGGCCCGGCCAAAGCCGCCGTTCATGTTCGCCTTCAGCGGCGTCAGCCGGAAGAAGGCGAAGTCGGGAAAATCGGCATAAAGCTTGGCCTTCGGGTGACGCCGGATGAAGCGTTCGCGGATCCGCGCATGCGCGTCACTGCCGCGTTCCACCTTTTGTGCCTCGCATTGCACGGTGAGCCGCGCATGAGCGAGCGGGTCACCCTTGCCGATCTCGCCTGTGAGCAGGGAGCAGCGCTGGTCCCTCGACAGGGCCTGCGTGTGGACGGATAGGGCAGAGACCAGGATCACCGGCGTGCCATCGGTATCGATGCCGATCAGCACGCGGCTGACAAAGGGAAACCCGCCGCTGTCCGGCTCGATCACCGCTATGGCTGCGCTGCGTGCCGACCGCAGGATGATGCGGGCCAGCTTGCGCGCCTCATCGTCGGTTTCGCGCAGAACAGAGGGTTTGTCGGCCATCGGGTTGTCTCTCGTTAAAATGCCAAACGCCCGGCGCAAATTGTCCGGGCGTCCTTTATAGCGGCATCTTGACCATCATCGTCAACTTTTGTTGCGATGCCGCGTCAGGCCTTCCACGACGTTTTGCGCATTGATCGTGCCGACGATCGCGCCATTGTCGACGACGCCGATGCTGCCCGGCTGGCGCGACATGGCATCGAGAATGTCGATCAGCGGCGTCGTCGGCTTGGCGGTTGCCGAAACGCCGGCCGGGGCTTCGCCGCGATTGACGCCCTGGCTCATCACGTCCATCGCCGTCAGCATGGTGATCGGGTTCATGTGCTGGACGAAATCGGCCACATACTGGTTGGCTGGGGTCTTGACGATATCCTGCGGCGTGCCGCACTGGATGATCCGGCCGCCTTCCATGATGGCGATGCGGTTGCCGATGCGGAAGGCTTCGTCGAGGTCGTGGCTGACGAACAGGATGGTCTTTTTGAGCCGCCGCTGGAATTCAAGCAGTTCGTCCTGAAGACGGGTGCGGATCAGAGGATCGAGCGCCGAGAACGGTTCGTCCATCAGAAGGATCGGCGCGCCGGTGGCAAAGGCGCGGGCGAGACCCACACGCTGCTGCATGCCGCCGGACAGTTCCTTGACCTGGCGTCCCGCCCATTTCGTCAGGTTGACCAGTTCCAGCTGCTCCGCGACGCGGTCCTTGCGCTCCTTGTCCGGGACGCCGGCCAATTCCAGCCCGAAGCCGACATTGTCCTCGACGGTGCGCCAGGGCAAAAGCGCGAATTGCTGGAACACCATGGAGACGTCGTGCATGCGGAAATCGCGCAGCGATTTGGCCGATGTCTTGTAGGGGTTGATAACGCCGTGGCGGGTCTTGACCTGCACTTCGCCGCGCACCACCGGCGCCAAGCCGTTGACGGCGCGCAAGAGGGTCGATTTGCCCGAGCCCGACAGTCCCATCAGAACGAGGATTTCGCCCTCCATGATGGTCAGCGATGCATCGGCGACGCCGAGCACCAGACCCGTCGCAGCCCCGATTTCGTCGCGGGTCTTGCCCTGATCGACCATGGCGATGGCGGTTTCCGGCTTGTTGCCGAAAATGATATCGACATTCTTGAAAATCACCGCATCGGTCATGCGCCTTCTCCTTCATCGGACGAGCGGAACAGGCGGTCGAGAATGATCGCGAGGATGACGATACAGAGGCCGGATTCAAAACCCATGGCAATGTTGACGGTATTCAGCGCCCGCACGACGGGTACGCCGAGACCGGCAGCCCCCACCAGCGCCGAAATGACCACCATCGACAGCGACAGCATGATGGTCTGGGTCAAACCGGCCATGATCTGCGGCGTGGCAAAGGGCAGTTCGATCTTGCGCAGCACCTGCGCCGGCGTCGCGCCGAAGGAGACGGCAGCTTCCACCAGCGAGGGCGGGGTGGAGATGATGCCAAGGCGGGTGAGGCGGATCGGGGCGGGAATGGCAAAGATCACGGTTGCGATCAGGCCGGGCACCATGCCGAGGCCGAAGAGCACGAGGGCTGGGATGAGATAAACGAAGGTCGGGATGGTCTGCATCAGGTCCAGGATCGGCCGCATCACGGCATAGACCCAGGCACGGCGGGCAGCGGCGATCCCCAGTGGAATGCCGACGGCCATCGAGACGAAGCTTGCCGCCAGAACCAGCGCCAGCGTCTCCGTCGTCGCTTTCCAGTAGCCGAGATTGATGATCAGGAGCAGGCCGAACAGCGTGAACAGGGTGACGCCGACCGAGCGGCGGAACCAATAGGAAAGTGCCGTGACGATGGCGACCACGATCAGCGGATGCGGCGTCTGCAGGACCCAGAGGATCGCATTCACGACACCGGCCAGGATTGCCGACACCTGGTCGAAAAAGCCGGTGAAATTGGTGGTCAGCCAGGTGAAGAAACTCTTCGCCCAGCCGCCAATGGGTATGCGTCGATCAGGGTTGGTTAGCCATTCCACGGGAAAATCGCCTGGTTCTTGGAGCCAATCATAGGAGCGGAAGCGCGTGCCATCTGCTGACGGGCGTTGCGCTTAAAAAAGGCGGGGACTAAGCCCCGCCTTGATAGGCCGGTCAAAGACCAAGCGCGGTCTTGACGGCTGGCAACCCTTCGGCGCCGTCCTTGGTGGTAACGCCTGCAAGCCAGGGATCGATTGCCGCCGGATTGGCCTTCAGCCACTCGTTGGCAGCCACTTCCGGATCCTTGCCGTCGTTGAGGATCTTGCCCATGATCTCGTTTTCCATCGGAAGCGAGAATTTCAGGTTGGTGATCAGCTTGCCGACATTCGGGCACTCGGCGGTATAACCGGCGCGGACATTGGTGAAGATCGTGGCGCCGCCCAGATTGGGTCCGAAGATGTCGTCGCCGCCGGTCAGGTAGGTCAGCTTGAAGTTGGCGTTCATCGGATGCGGTTCCCAGCCGAGGAAGATGACCGGCTGGCCGTCCTTTTCAGCGCGGGCAACCTGCGCCAGCATGCCCTGTTCGGAGGATTCGACCACTTCGAAGCCCTTGAGGCCGAACGTGTCCTTATCCGTCATGTCGATGATCAGGCGATTGCCGTCATTGCCCGGCTCGATGCCGTAGATCTTGCCTTCGAGCTCATCCTTGTGCGCGGCGATGTCCTTGAAGTCCTTGATGCCGAGTTCGGCACCCTTGGCATTGGTCGCCAGCGTGTACTTGGCGCCTTCCAGGTTCGGGCCGAACGATTCGACCGATTTGTCGTTGAGGAACGGGCGAACGTCGGCTTCCTGCGTCGGCATCCAATTGCCGAGGAACACATCGATATCCTTGTTCTTCAGCGACTGATAGGTGACGGGAACGGACAGAACCTTGATATCCGTCTGATAGCCAAGACCCTTGAGGATCGAGGAAACGGTCGCCGTCGTTGCGGTGATATCGGTCCAGCCGACATCCGCGAAGCGGACGGTGCCACAGCTTTCAGGCTCGGCGGCATGGGCGGATGTCAGGGCTGCCAGCGATACCGCTGCAGTCAGCATGAATTTGAGTGTCAGTCTGGTCATCGTGATATTCCCCTGCCTTTTGATTTTAGCCAATCACCAAATGTCCGCCAATTCAAGCGCCCTGGTGTTGCCTTGAGTGTATTGGGACATTTGCCGGACACGCCCGCCTAAAGCGACGTGATATGTCGCATTGCTCATGTTCTGGCATCTGCCGTCGATTTTCTGTGACTTTCGCGCTTGCGCTCTGGCCTTCCTCGCTTGGTCTGTTCATGAACAATCAACAGCATACAGAAGAGGACGCCATGGCAAAACTGTATTTCAGCTACGCCACGATGAACGCAGGCAAATCGACCATGCTTTTGCAGGCGTCGTACAATTATCGCGAACGCGGTATGCGCACGGTCATCCTGATTGCGGCCTTCGACGACCGGGCGGGCATGGGGCGCGTGTCCTCGCGCATCGGATTGAGCGAAGACGGCATCGCCTTTACGCATGCCGACGACCTCTATGCGCTGGTCGAGCGCCTGCACGGCGAAGAGACGATCGCCTGCGTCTTTGTCGATGAAGCGCAGTTTCTGGGCGAAGATCAGGTCTGGCAACTGGCCCGCGTCGCCGATCGCATCGGCATTCCGGTGATGGCCTACGGTCTGCGCACGGATTTCCAGGGAAAGCTCTTTCCAGGCTCGATGGCGCTGCTCGCCATTGCCGACGAGATGCGGGAAGTGCGCACCATCTGCCATTGCGGCCGCAAGGCGACCATGGTGGCGCGGATGGATGCGCACGGAAATGTCGTGCGGGAAGGGGCCCAGGTCGAAGTCGGCGGCAACGAGAAATACGTGGTCTATTGCCGCCGTCACTGGGAAGACCAGATGAACGAAGCGTGAGGGCGGGCTATCGCCGGATATCTGCGCCGTGCCATGATGGCGTGCCTGCCGCCACCTTCCGGGAAACCTGCCATGCCCTTCTCCTTGTCTCACCGTCTTGCCTCTTTCGGCCTTTTTCTCTGTCTTTCCATCAGTCTGGGTGCGGATCTTGCGCGTGCAGCCGGTAATGCCGAGGCGGGCGCGCAGGTCTTCAAGAAATGCGGCGCCTGCCACACAGCGACCGAGCCGATGAACCGTGTCGGCCCAAGCCTGATGGGCATTGTCGGGCGTCCGGTCGCGACCTTCACTGGATACAATTATTCCAGCGCAATGGCGGCGTTCGGTGAGGATGGCAAGGTCTGGGACGAGGAGCGTTTGTCGGAATATCTGATGAGCCCCAAGGCCATGGTTCCCGGCACCAAAATGTCTTTTCCGGGCCTTCGAAAGCCGCAGGAGATCGAGGATGTCCTTGCCTATCTGAAGACGAAAGCCGCGCCGTAAAAGCGCAGTGGCGGCCGTTACAGTTCTATTGAGGCGATCCAGGGTTTAAAATCCGCAGATTGCGCACTTGTTCTTCAAATTGCCGCTCCCATTATATAAGCTGATGTCAGGACTGAATAATTTGGCTGCGCGGCGCGTCTGCACCGGAGCAACAGGGGGAAAAACGATGGCGACACTTCAGAATTTTGAGAGCGAAATCGAGAAAACCCGCGGCATCGTCGAACAGATGCGCGGCAAGATGAACCAGTCTGCCGTCGTGCTCGACCAGTTCGCAAAATCCGATACCAAGCTGGGCGATGCGAATTTCGACATCGAGAACGCCCGCATCCAGGACGTCATCAACCAGCAGAAGGTCATGGAAGGCAATATTGCCGACCTGATCATCGGCCTGGAAGACGCCACCAACGTCTTCGGCTCCGAATTCGAGAGCATGAAGAACTATACCGGCTACGAGAAATTCATCGGCATCTTCTCCAAGCAGAGCGCGCAGCGCATGCGCACGGACCGCGTCCGCAACATGTCGCTGGCCGGCAACCTGCAGGAGCTTCTTTCCAAATCCGACACGATCGTCGGCATCCTGAAAGAGCAGAAGGGCGTTCTCGACCAGCGCTACAAGACCTCGGAGGCGAGCCTGCTCCAGGTCATCGAGCGGCGCAAGGCGACGATTGCCAACCTGCAGCAGACGCAAAAGCGCATCGAGGAACTCAATCCGATGCTGATGGACATCGAAAACCGGATCGCCGCATCGACCGACCAGATTTCCCGCACCCAGCTTGAAGGCGAGCGTTCGGTGCTGGCAACGGAATATAACGAGAAGCAGGCCAAGGAACAGGAACTGCTGGCGGAGAGCCAGACCTACGAGCGCTACACCTCGATGTTCCAGACCTTCGTCGATTCGCTGAACAACCAGATTGCGGCGCAGAACACGCTGATCAACAAGCTGACCATCGATACCGAACAGCGCATCGTGCTCTACAAGGCGCTGGAGGATTCCTTGAAGACCGCAGCGCAGCAGGATGTGGCCCACAAGATCAACACGCTGGGCAGCCAGGTCGATACCGCAGCGGAGGAAACCATGGCCGGCATCGGCTCGGCCTCGCAGCGCCATATCGGCGATCTCCTGGAGATGCACGAGAAAAACATGCTCTCCACCCAGGACATCCAGCGCCGCAAGAAGCTTGCCGACGACGCATTCGCCCGGCGCTTCCAGGCGGTGATGGATAAGCATAATTCGGCGAACTATGTGAAGCAGTGATGGCACTCGCAATGCCATTACGCGCGAAAATATCCGATTTGCCAGGCTACGATAGCCGTTGGCGGGTCCGCACCTCCCCCTTGAGGGGGGAGGTCGCGCGGAACGCGCGGGTGGGGGTGATCGTCAGGGACGCAGCAAGGTCACCCCACCCCGGAGCTTCGCTCCGACCCTCCCCCTCAAGCGGAGGGTGGACATCATGAACGCCGCATCCGAAGGCGCGGTCGGCCAGTATTTCGCCTCCATCCGGGCAGCGCTCGGTGGTCTGGAGATTTTCCTCGGTGATCGCAATTCGCCGCTATACCGCGATACCGTGGTGGGCGAAGTCGTTGTTCCCTATCTCTCGCGGCTGAAGGCGTCGTTTTCCTGCTGGGAAAACCGGATCGGTTTTATCGAGCAGTTCCGCATCTCGCGGGCCGAGAGCGGCTTTCCGGTGTTCCAGAATGTGCTGGAGCTGGAAAACGACCGGCAATCGGCGGAAAAGCGGTTGGCCGGAATTCCGCTGGCCGATGCGCTGCGCCAGGAAATGGCCGATTTCATCCTGCGGCAGAAGGCGTTTCCGGCCGAACTGCAATCGCGCATGGCCGAGCGGCTCTATCTCGAGCAGATCGGCAAGGGCGATATTTTCTCGCCTTTCATCATGCCCGAGACCATCCGTGTCGGCGTCAATCAGAAGACCATGCGGCCCTATTATGTCGTCTGCTGGGGTGCCTTCGACGGCGCCAGCACGCTGCCGATGGTGTATATGTCTGTTATTGAAGATTCCTCGGAAAAGATCGTCAAGCTTCTGGTGACGCCGGATGGCAAGCTTAACCCCGACACGGAGATTCCGCTTCCCGTCGGTGGTCTGCTCAATCCGGATCTCGCCAGCCGTTTTGATGATTTTGCCCTGAAGAACAGCGCTTACTCGCTGACGCCGGTGACGATCGCGACCAATCTCGACAAGGATTTCGAGGACCTGCATCCCAAGCAGATGCGGCGCATCGTGCTGGGTCCCTTCTATTCCGCCGGGATTACCGAGAACAATGCCAAGATCAACGAGATCCTGTCGAAGGTGCGCAAGACCGAGAATGCCTGGCTGCTGACCTGGACCGTACAGGAAGTCTTCTCCAAGGCGGAGCGGCCGGCCCAGCGCGGCTTCTTCTCCTCGACGCCGGCCTCGGAAGAATTCCACATTGATACCGACAATCTGGAGGCGACGCGCATGGGCGTGAGTTCCTACGAGAAACACGCGCTGGTGCCGCACGACGCCTATCAGGCGCTCTATGCCGCCGGCGATGCGGCAGCCATCTTCGGCGACTACAAGGTGCATGTCATCTCCGGAAACCAGGTCATCAGCGAGGTCTAGGATATGTCACTGAACGCAGGCTTGACGACGCTGCACGAGGACGACATCGCCAAGCATCAGGCGGTCGCGCAGGGGCTCGTCACCCGGCTGATCCTGCTGGAGGCCGACGATCCGTCTGCGGGCACGGCACTTGCCGGAACCGGCCGCCGTTTCGTCTCCACCGTTTCGACCGGCGGTCAGCGCCGCACCCGCGAGGTGGAGCTGGTAAAAACGATCCAGTCCGTACGCTCAGCCGATCCGCTGATGTCGCCCGCCCAGCATGCCCTGCTTTACCGTTCGCGGCGCGGGCTGCAGGTGGCGCTGGCAGTGGCCGACGTCTTTGCCCGCCAGACCAATCTGGAAAGCTTGCAATCGCGCAATGCGGCCGCGCCGCTCTCGGGCGATGATGCGAGCCAGTTCAAGGCGCTTCTGTCGGCATCCGCCTATATCGCCGCCTTCACCTTCGCTGCCTATCTCGGCGCGACGCTTGCCGGCGATGGCGAGCCTGTCAAGGATGGCAGCGAACCGGATTTCCTGTTCGATACGCCGCAGGATGCGCTCAAAGGCATGATCTCGGCGCTCGACAAGACGATTGCCGGGGCGCCCGACGATAGCGCCCTGACCAGCCGTGCCCGCGCCTTTGCAAGGCTTGCGATCGAAGGTTTGATCGGACGCAAGGCGCGGTTCACCGGGCTTTCCAGCTTTGAGAATGTCCATATCCGTATCGATCAGGACGATTTCACGCTGAATGGTTTCGATGTCGCGCCCGGCGCCAAGCGTGCGCCGCTGGTGATGACGTTCAAGAAGCCGGAAGAGATCATCGGCAACCACATTGCCAAATATCAGGCGCTGAAGCTTGCCAAGATGCTGATGGCCTATGATTTCGACCGGCAGATGAACCCGTTCGTCGAGCTTGGCGGTTTTCTGTTCACGTTCATCGGCGACGGCATGCCGGGCACCGGCAAGACGATCCTGATCCAGATGCTGGCGGGTCTGCTTAACGATTACTGCGAGATCGCCGGCTACGCCTTCCACTACGAGAATTTCGGCGTCGATCAGATTTCCTCCTATCAGGGCAAATCCGGCCAGAACTGCAAGGCCTTCGTCAACAATGTCATCAACCCGCGCGCCATCGGTTTCGGCACGATCGACGATGTCGATCAGGTTGCGGCCAAGCGCTCCGACGACCGTGCGTCGGCTGGTCAGCACGAGGTGACGGCGGTGCTGATGGAGAGCTTTGCCGGGGCCTCGACGGTGATCCGCGGCAATTGCACCTTCGGCATGTTCTCCAACTATCCGGAAAATGTCGATGATGCGCTGCGCCAGCGCGCCGGCGCCCGCTGGCTGGTCGATGGGCCGCAGTCGGAAGCAGACTATATCGACATCTTCGCCATGCTGGTCGGCAAGAACCACAAAATCCCGCTTGGTGAACATCAACTGTTTGCCGGGCAGGAGATCAAGCAGGCCGTATCGCAATCCTATGCCGAACACGCCCGCCCGAAGGAAGAGGGGCTGCTTTCCGTCTGGGAGCGGCATGAAAAGGAAGAGGGAAAGATCGGGACGCTCGCTGATGTCGGCGCCTACCTGCATCGGATCAAGGAGGCCGAGCCGCGTTTTACTGGCCGGGCGATCAAGAACATCACTGACGCTGTCAAGATGCGGGCCATGGACGTCGATCTCCCGGATGACTGGTTTGCGACGCCGCAAGCCTTCATGCACAAGGCCTATGACGAGAAGAAAGCCATGATCGAGACCCTGCGCGGCCCGATCACGCTGGAGATGGTCCTGCAGGAAATCAACCGCTACGCCGACAGCGAATTCCGCTACACCGACAAATCCGACGATGCAGCCGTCACCGAGATCATCCGCCGCGAACGCCAGCGCGAGAAGGCGGTGCGAGAGATCGAGGCGATGAAGGCGGACGGGCGGTGGCAGGGGTAGGTGGCTAAACTGTTCTGGAAGTGAAACCGGGACGATGTTATAGGGTATACACGTATCCCATAAGGAACATCATCATGGCCAAGCAAACGGCGATCCGTCTCCCCGACGAGACCTATGAAAGATTGCAGGCTCTTGCCGCGCGCACCGGACGGACGGCGACATTCTACATTCGCCAGGCGATCGAGGAACATCTTGAGGACCTCGAGGACATCTATATGGCAGAACAAGTGCTGGAAAAATTAGCGCGCGGCGAAACACGCACCTACACTCTGGAAGAGGTTGAGCGGAAACTTGGTTTGGACGATTGAGCTGACGGAGGAAGCACTCCGGCAGCTGGAAAAGATGGGACGTTCCAATGCTGTTCGGATCCGGGAGTACTTGCGAAAGCGCGTTGCAACGCTCGATAATCCGCGTTTGCTGGGAAAACCGTTGCAAGGCCGTGCGCTTGGCCATCTCTGGCGTTACAGGGTGGGCGATTTCCGGGTTTTGGGTGAATTGCGCGACACTCAACTCGTCGTACTCGTTGTCGAGATCGGGCATCGGCGTGAAATATACAGATGATCAGCCCTTGGTCTGGACCGCATGAAACGCCTCCTCGAAGCCGAACTGATCTATGGCCGCCTGCTCGATATTTCCGAGCCGCATCTGATTGCGCGCTACAACAAGGCGCTGCAGGGGTTCGGCCTGCGCCCGACGGCGCTTGCGTCCTTTCAGATCGACATGACGGGGTTTTCGCCTGAAATCGCCGACGAGCTGGGCGATCGCGATTATCTCGATCCCAACCGCGTCAACCGCCGCTTCATCATCATGACGCCGGATCAGGAAGAGCTGCCGGTCGTTCATACCAGCTTTTCCAACACCGCCGCCCTGATGCACGAATTTTTCGGCGCCAACAGGCGGGCGATCAATGCGGTGACGATCAAGGATGCGCTTTACGGCGAGATCGAGGATTCCGTCTCTGTCGTCAACGATATCGATGATCTGCTCTCGATCAACGAGGTGCGGTTTCGTGTTTTGTCGGCCGAGGACATGCTTGGCAAGGCGGCCGAACTGCGCTCGCTTGTCGACCGGTTGAAGACGGTGCCGGTGGCCTGGGCTGATGATGCGCTGTTGAACCGGATGGTCGATCTGGCAAAGGTCACCGGCGATATCCGCGAAAATGCACTGGTGCCGGACAAGCTGGTCTTTCGCCACGATGCCTTCTGGGCCAATCATTTCGGCGGCGTCTATGTGTTTCTGGACGAAAAGACCACGACGGTGATCTGCGATCCCTCGGTGCCGGGTTTCCGGCGCTCAAGACCCTGGCAGGTCGGTTATATCAGCCTGTCCGACCATCAGCGCATCTATGAGTTCCTGGCCTCGACCAACCGGCTGCAATTGCCGCAGGCCTCCTGGGTGCAGGATTCAGGCCTTTATCAGCACCGCGCCGACATGGCGCTGCGCGCGCTGGTCAATCAGGCGGACCCGACGACGGATATCAATGCGATCGATGCGATCTGGCTGCAAACCTGGATACACCGCAATTCCGCGCTGGTCTCTGCGGATGGCGTCTATCCGTTTCTGCAGACGATGATCCGCACGATTGCGGCATCGGGCAGCATCAAGATGCAGGACGTTGCGCCGGAAAACCGCTTTCTCCTGGTGCGCGCCGCCCCCGATCATCCTGATCAGTGGCTGACAAACCGGCTGATCGCGCAGCTTTGCCCCAGCGATTTCGT
The DNA here is from genome assembly GCF_001426685.1 of Rhizobium sp. Root483D2. Lineage (GTDB taxonomy): Bacteria > Pseudomonadota > Alphaproteobacteria > Rhizobiales > Rhizobiaceae > Pararhizobium > Pararhizobium qamdonense. Next base: position 120,491 of record NZ_LMFB01000006.1, read on the forward strand.
CTCGCGTTTCGTCTTTGACAAGCAGGGATTTTATGCAGCCTATGAACAATACAGCGAAAAGTTCAGGGAATATGTTGTGGCAACGCTGACCAGCACATATCTCAGGGACAAGCTGGCGTTCCGCAAACGCCTTTATGGCCTCAAGGAGGATAATACGAATGCTTGATCCGATCGTCGCGTTTTTTCAGCGTCTGTTTGCAGCGATCGGCCGGGGCATTGGCCTGGTGGTGTCCTGGATACTTTTTCCCTTCGTCACGCTGGCTAACTGGTATGGCGGGCGGGCCTGGATCATCAAGGGGCCGATCGGCCTTGGCCTGCTTCTGTTGATCGCCCTCTACGGCTATTTCATCTGGCAGACGCAGGTCTGGACCAATTTCGATCCGGATTACCCGAACCGCTATAATCTTGCCGAGCGCAAGAACGATGCGGGTCTTCCTGTCAGGGTGGCGGCTGGCCAGACGGCGCCGGCCAATGCCTGCGAGCGTTCGGCGATCGTCGATGTCACCGCCGATCTGATCGACTATAATGTCAATCAGAACGCCTGGATCTCATCGATGGTGCTGTTTAAGGCCGGGCTGTTCGGGATGGACTGGGACCGCACGCCATGGCTCGACAACAAGGCGTCGTTCCAGCGGGGCGTCAACGAGGCAGTGCGCCGCACGACGGTCGAACTCGTCGATTCTCTGGTGCGCATGCGCGGCACCTCCGGCATCAATCCGCAGCTGCAGAGCGTACGCAGCAAGATGCAGTATGAGGAAACCAACTGGTATTTCGGCCTGTCGCCCTTCGGCTTCCTGACGCCGACGCCGACACAATATCGTGCCGCATTGGCAGATCTTCGCAGCTTCAATGAGCAGCTGGCCACCTGTGCTGCCACCTTCGACGCCCGCGCCGACAATTTCCTGGAATTCATGGACCGCGTGTCGAGCTCGATCGGCAGCACGTCTGCGATGTTGCGCGAGCGTTCCGAGAATTATAATGGCGGCTGGTTCGATACGCGTGCGGATGACCGCTTCTGGTTCGCTTATGGCCAGCTCTACGGCTATTACGGCATCCTGACGGCCACCGGTGCCGATTTTGACGGCGTCATCAACCAGCGCGGCTTGGCGCCGATCTGGAACGAGAGCATCAAGCAGATGCGCGCTGCCCTGCGCATTCAGCCGCTGATCATTTCCAACGGCCAGGAAGACGGCTGGATCATGCCGACGCATCTGGCAACACTCGGCTTTTACGTTCTCAGGGTGCGCTCGAACCTTGTCGAAATGCGCGACATCCTCGCCCGCTAAGTCCAGACAGCATCTTGGAGACGGAGGAACCACGTTCCTCCGTCTTTTTGTCTGATTTTCCAGAAAACCACCGATTTTCTGCGTTTTCCCGCTTCACTTCCCAACAAAATGATGGAAAGCGCCGCCGCTTCGCGCTCATATGCTCTCAGACCAAGAAAAAGGTGGAACGGGAGAGACACCATATGGCCGACGTGAAATCCGATATCGAAATTGCCCGCGCAGCGACGAAAAAGCCGATCCTGGAGGTCGGTGCCAAGCTTGGAATTCCACCCGAACATCTGCTTCCCTACGGCCATGACAAGGCCAAGATCAGCGCCGACTTCATCGCGCAGCAGAAGGGCCGGCCTGACGGGCGGCTGATCCTGGTGACTGCGATCAATCCGACGCCGGCCGGTGAAGGCAAGACCACCACCACGGTCGGCCTTGGTGATGGCCTCAGCCGCATCGGCAAGAAGGCGGTCGTCTGCATCCGTGAGGCGTCGCTTGGCCCCTGTTTCGGCGTCAAGGGCGGGGCAGCCGGCGGCGGTTATGCGCAGGTGGTGCCGATGGAGGACATCAACCTGCATTTCACCGGCGATTTTCATGCGATCACGTCCGCCCACAATCTGTTGTCGGCGCTGATCGACAATCATATCTACTGGGGCAACGAGCAGAATATCGACATCCGCCGTGTCGCCTGGCGCCGGGTGATGGACATGAATGACCGCGGCCTTCGCCATATTGTCGGCTCGCTCGGCGGCGTGGCCAATGGTTTTCCGCGCGAAACCGGGTTCGATATCACCGTTGCCTCCGAAGTGATGGCGATCCTGTGTCTGGCCACCGATCTCAAGGATCTTGAAAAGCGCCTCGGCGATATCATCATCGCCTACCGCCGCGACAAGACGCCGGTCTTTGCCCGCGACATCAAGGCGGATGGGGCGATGACCGTTCTGCTCAAGGACGCGATGCAGCCGAATATCGTCCAGACGCTGGAAAACAACCCTGCCTTCGTGCATGGCGGCCCGTTTGCCAATATTGCCCATGGCTGCAATTCGGTGGTGGCGACGACGACGGCGCTGAAGCTGGCTGATTATGTCGTGACCGAAGCCGGTTTCGGGGCCGATCTCGGCGCGGAAAAATTCTTCGACATCAAATGCCGCAAGGCCGGGCTGAAGCCGGATGCGGCTGTGATCGTCGCCACCGCCAGGGCGATGAAGATGAATGGCGGCGTCAAGAAGGAGGATCTTGGCCAGGAGAATGTCGATGCCGTCCGCAAGGGCTGCTCCAATCTCGGCCGCCATATTCAAAACGTCAAGAAGTTCGGCGTGCCCGTCGTGGTGGCGATAAACCATTTCACGCTGGATACGGAAGCCGAGATCAAGGCAATCAAGGACTATGTCGCCACGCTTGGCGCGGAAGCGATCTTATGCCGGCATTGGGCCGAGGGGTCGGCCGGGATCGAGGAACTGGCCCGCAAGGTCGTGGCGCTGGCTGAAAGCGGCCGCTCGCAGTTCTCGCCGCTTTATCCCGACGAGATGCCACTGTTCAAGAAGATCGAGACGATCGCCAAAGATATCTATCACGCCGACGCCGTCATCGCCGACAAGTCGGTGCGCGACCAATTGCGGACCTGGGAGGAGCAGGGTTACGGCCATCTGCCGGTCTGCATGGCCAAGACCCAGTATTCGTTCTCGACCGACCCGAACCTGCGCGGCGCGCCAACCGGCCACACCGTTCCGATCCGCGAGGTGCGGCTATCGGCCGGGGCTGGCTTCATCGTTGTCATCACCGGCGAGATCATGACCATGCCGGGCCTGCCACGGGTGCCGTCGTCGGAGAAAATCTTCCTCAACGCGGATGGGTTTATCGAGGGGCTCTTTTAGCACTAGCGAGGCACCCGGAGGGGCGGCGAATGCCGGTTCCTCCGGGTGTAACGCGGCGCTCAGCCATAGGGGCCGAGATAATCGATCTTGCCAACGGCGACGCCCTGGTTGCGCAGGATGTCGTGCGCCGTTGTGACGTGGAAGAAGAAGTTCGGCAGGGCGAATTTCAAGACATAGTCATCGCCGGCAAAGGTAAAGCTGAGCTTGCCGAAGGTGACCGCGACGTCCCTGGTGTCGCTGCCCTCCAGATCGGACGGTTTGACAGTCTCCAGATAGGCGATCGTCTTGGCGATGCGTTCGCGCAGTTCGGAAAAATTCTTCTCGTCATCCGGAAAGCCGGGGGCTGCGACGCCGGTGAGGCGGCCGATGGTGTTTTTCGAGGTGTCGCTGACGCGCTGGATCTGGGCAGACAATGGCAGCATATCCGGCGCAAGCCGCGCGTTGAACAGGTCGTCCAGCGGAATTTTCTGCTTGGCTGCGTGCGATTCCGCCTTGTCGAGCAGCCCGGCGAGGATGTTGAGGCCGCGGATGAAGACGGGAACCGAGAGTTTGAACATGGAGACGGACATTGAAAATCCTTTGAACGGAGGCCGTGAGTGGTCCGGATGTCTTCAGCAAGTGGGACGTCGCCAGGCCTTGGGCAAGATGCGTCACTCGTTTTCTGCGGCTACGGCTAAGTCTAAGCCGCTAGCGGCAATACCTGTACCCGCCTTTGCGCTCGATTACGTCGAAATGCAGATGGTTTTCATGGGCCTCATCGCTGCCGGGATCGAGCACGGTTTCGAAATAGAGGCAGCCCGTCGCCGTCACCGCGCGCTGGAAGGCTCCGGCCAAAGTCGAATCCTCGTCGCGCGGCTGGATTTCGATCGACTTGCCGTTCTTGAAAGTGAAAGAGGCGATGTCGATGGCGTTGCCGCGCGCATGCTCGGAAATCTTGCCGGTCTTGGCGTTGTTGCGCAGGCGGCAGATATAACTCGATGCCTGGTTGATCGTGGTGAGTTCTCCCTCGCTTTCAAGCGCAACCTTGGCTGCCGGCAGAACCGCATCCTTGGTCCAGCGTGCCAGTTCCAGCGCCGTCTCGCATCGCATTGTGCCTTCTGGCTTCAGCGTGATGCCGGGCAGGACGGTCGATAGCGTCAACGGCTTGTCGATGCCGCACCCTCTGCCGTCATCGATCCGCGGCACTTCTTTGAACACAGCGCCGATGGCCTTCAGGTCTACGAGGCAAGCGGCATAGTCCTTCCCGTCCTCGGGCTTGATCGTCAGCACCGGTTCCTGCGGCTTCTGATCGGCCGCAGGCTTTGCGTCCACCGGGTTTTCAGGCTTTGCCTCGCTTGCTGGCGCCTTTCCGTCTTCCTTTGTCTGCGGCTTTTCGTCCGGCTTGACCTCAGGCTTTGTCTCCTCCGGTTTGACGTCTGGCTTTTCCTGCGGCGTTGCGACCGTCGTTCCCTGGTCCGGTTCAACTGCGGCGGGCTTTTTTTCCGGGACGGGTCCGTTTTCAGGAAGGCCGGCACCCGCCAGCAGGACGAGGGAAAGCAAGGGGGCAAGCAATCGAAGAGTCATGAAAAAGTCTCCGGTTCTGCCGGGGGCGGCAGGGGTTCGAATTCACAACGCATTCGGGCAGGAAAGGGTTGCATCCTTGCTGCAGGATGCCGGATCGTTGCCAAATCGAAACACATCCTGCGCAGAGAGGGGAAATCTGACAAAACTGAGACAATTATTTGTTGACAATAAGTGTCATGTTTTCTAACCGATGCTGACAGGCAGTTCCTCGCGGCTGCTCCCCGAATGCTTCGTTGCCCAGCCAGCCCCTTGAGCAGATCGCCTCAGCAGCCAGCCCGGTAAATTCATCAAAGGATTGATCCATGATTACCCGGCATCACTGCGCGGCGCTTTTGGCATGCGCGGCGTTTTCTTCCGTCACCCTTGTTCCCTATGTTTCGTTTGCGCAGGACGCCGCCGCTACGACGACGGCAACGGATGCGGAGGAGGCTGGTACCACGCTGAAAAAGATCGTGGTCAAAGGTCCCCGCAGCACGACGACGGCGCCGGTGGGCAGCATCGCAGACACGCCTTTGGCGACCGAAATCAGTGAAAAGACCATTGAGGAAAAGCAGGTCACGGATCTCGACGATCTCGGCCGTAGCGTCGATGCGGGGATCAATTCGTCGCGCGCCGATGCCGGCATCAACCTGCGCGGTCTTTCTGGTCCCCGGATTATTACGGTTATCGACGGAATACCGATCCCCTATCTCTCCAACAGCGTGCGCCAGGGTGCGTTTCAAACCATCAATGCCAATGGCGCCGGCGACACGTTCGATTTCTCCTCGCTCTCAGCGCTCGATGTCGTGCGTGGCGCGGATTCGAGCCGGGGCGGTTCTGGCATGCTCGGCGGCGCGATCGTGCTGCGCACGCTTGAGCCCGACGATCTCATCGGAGAGGGCCGCGATTGGGGCGGTATCGTCAAATCGGTCTATGACAGCGAAGACAACAGCCTTGCGGGCTCGATTGCCGCCGCGAAGCGCTTCGGCAATACCTCGGTCCTGTTTCAGGGCGGCTATCGCAAGGGCCATGAGCGCGACAATCAGGGAAGCGTCGACAGCTATGGCAATACGCGTACGGAGGCAAACCCCGGCGATTTCGATCAGAGCAACCTGCTCTTCAAGGTCCGTCAGCAGCTGGAAGGCGGACACCGCATCGGTTTGACCGCAGAGAATTTCCGCCGCGATGCGAATTTCGATCAGAGGACCGAGCAGGGGGCTCCGCGAGCCTATGCCATCGGCAACTATGACAGCTTTGAAGACCGGGCGCGCAAGCGCGTGTCGCTCGACTACGACTACGAAGCCTTGTCATCCGACGATGCTTTTCGCGCGGCACGCGCGACCCTCTACTGGCAGGAGCTGGAACGCTCATCCGGCTCGGGCGGCAGCACGGTTGCCAATGTGCCCTATGGCCGCGACAATACGATCAGCAACAAGACCATCGGTTTCAGCGGCAGCGCCACCAGGGACTTCGAATATGGCGGCTTCGATCATTCGGTGACCGTCGGGCTCGATGTCGCCCGCTCGAAATGGAACCAGTACACGTGGGCTCTATGCCCGACGCCGGTCAGTTGCCCGACCTTGAACAATCAGTCCGAAATTCCGGATGTCACCAGCACGACCGTTGGTGCGGTTCTCGAAGACCGCATTTCCATGGGCGAGAGCGCCTTTGCCCTGACGCCCGGACTGCGGTTCGACTGGTTTGACTATAATCCGTCCATCAATAGTGGTTTCGCCAACAATCCTGGCGCGCCCGTATTCGGAACGCCGAAAGACCGCGATGGCGCCCGTATTTCGCCGAAACTTCTGGCGACCTACGACCTGACGCCGGATGTCGAATTGTTTGCCCAATGGTCGATGGCGTACCGCGCGCCGACGGTGGATGAACTTTACAGCCGCTTCTACAATCCACGTGGCAACTATGCCCAGCTCGGCAATCCCGACCTGAAGCCGGAAACCGGCAACGGCATCGAGATCGGGACGAATTTTGAGGCGGGTGGCGTGATCGGGCGCGTTGCCGCGTTCCACAACGTCTACGACAACTTCATCGAGACCGTCACCACGGTCAATCCGAGCACGGGCATCATGGAGTTTAATTACACCAATGTCAGCAGCGTGCGGATTTCCGGTATCGAGCTCAGTGCGGTCAAGGCCTTCGACAACGGCTTCAACGTCCATGGTTCGCTGGCCTATGCCTATGGGAAGAACCAGGACACCGATGCGCGCCTGCGTTCGGTTGCTCCGTTCAAGGCAATTATCGGGGCCGGCTACAGCCAGGATACGTTCGGGGTCGATCTTTCGATGACGGCGTCTTCCGCCATGCCGGATGACGATGTCGCCACCACCTTCGATGCGCCAGGCTATGGTATCGTCGATATGACGGGGTGGTGGACGCCGGAGGCCGTTTCCGGGCTTCGCGTTCAGGCGGGCGTCTACAATATTTTCGACAAGAAATATTTCAACGCACTGGGCGTGCGGGACGTCAATCTGGCAGCGGCAAGCTCGCAGCCCCGCGACTTCTATTCGGAGCCGGGCCGGACCTTCAAGGTGTCGCTGACGAAGCGTTTCTAACCTTCAGGCTCATGCCATCACGCTGATATCCGGGAGCGGCCAATCAAGGCCGCTCCCTTTTTCGTGCCAAATCCCAGTTGACAAAGTGCATATGCACATTTATATCCAACCTATGACAACGCAATCGTCCATCACCACCTGCAACTGCTTTGCCATCCGCCAGGCTGCCCGCTTCGTGTCGCAGCTTTACGAGCGGCATTATGCGCGGGCAGGGATCACGGCGGCGCAGTTTTCATTGCTGGTCGCTATCGCCGAAGCGGGAAAGGCCGGGATGGCTGAAATTGCCGAGGCGATGGTCATGGACCGCACGACATTGGTGCGGGCGCTGAAGCCGCTGGAGCGCGACGGTTACGTAGTGAGCGAGCCGGAAGGCAAGGGATCGCGCAAGCTGCTTTTGACGCTGTCGGCCAGTGGCCAACAGAAACTGTCGGAAGGCGTCGAATGCTGGAAAGCGGCGCAGGCCGAATATGTGGAGCTTGTCGGCGCCGAGCGTGCCGACACCCTTCGCGACATGCTTCTTGCCATCCCAACCGGCAAGGCAGCCTGACAATACGCATGATCTCAAGCCGGATCATTCCCCAGCTTTTTCAACACTCAAAATAGTGCATATGCACATCAAACAGGAAAACCATCATGTCGCAGACAATCGAAAATGCCGTTGCTCTCGTCACTGGCGCCAATCGCGGGATTGGCCGGGAATTCGTGGCCGAGCTGTTGCGCCGCGGCGCCCGTAAAATCTATCTCGGCGCCCGCGATCCCGCGTCGCTGGCCGGTTTTGTCGCGCTCGATCCCACGCGCCTCGTGCCCCTGAAGCTGGATGTGACCGATGCGGCCGATGTCGCGGAGGCGGCCACGGTGGCGAATGATGTGACGCTGCTGATCAACAATGCCGGTTTTGCCGGCGGGCAGGGCGTCATTTCCGCGCCGGATCTGTCGATCGCCCGCCAGGAAATGGACGTCAACTATTTCGGCGTGCTGTCACTGTCGAAGGCGTTCGCGCCTGTTCTTGCCAAGGTTTCTGAAAGCAGCATCGTCAATGTCCTGTCTTTCCTGTCGCTGGTGACATTGCCGTCGGCCGGAACCTATTCGGCCTCAAAGGCGGCGGGTCTTGCTGCCAGCCGCTCCATCCGGGCGGAACTGCTTGCGCAGGGCACGCGGGTCGTCGTCACCATGCCGGTGCAGGTCGAGACCGACATGGGCCGCAGTCTGCCGGAGCCGCGCCTGCAGCCGCTGGATGTCGTCAGCGAAACGCTCGATGCCGTCGAGGCCGGTGTCGAGGAGGTTTTCCCCGGCGAACTAACCCGCACTGTCGCAGCCGCCTTCGCCGCCGACCCGAAGGGCGTGCAGGCGCACATGTCCACCCGGCTGCCGGCCTGACAGCGCCCGACAGGCACGGCGGAAATCGCACCTCCATTTTTCCGCCGGCGCCCGCTTGCACAATTCTCTCTCTCACGCTAACAATTCCGCCATGACACAGTCACGCAACATTGCAATCTGGTGGTGGGCTCGCTAAAGCGGCCTTGACCAGTCATGCGTGATTGAGACGATAAGCCGCCCGGAAGTTTCGAGGCGGCTTTTTTGTATTCGGGCCGCAGGAATGACGGGCCTGAACGGAGCGACAGATGGCGACGACAATTCTTGCAGACGGTGCGGAAGCCTATACCACCAAGGGCGGCATTTCCGTCACCCGCCGGCGGCGCGAGGCCCCTTATGGTGAAGCGATCTCGAGCTATGTCGACAGGCTCGACGAGCGCCGGGGTGCGGTGTTTTCCTCGAACTATGAATATCCGGGCCGCTACACGCGCTGGGATACGGCCATCATCGATCCGCCGCTTGCGATTTCCTCCTTCGGCCGCTCGCTGTGGATCGAGGCCTATAACGAGCGCGGCGAAGCGCTGCTGGAGATGGTCGCAGCGCATCTGGCCGCTGTTGCCGACATCACGCTCGGCACGGCGACGGCCCGCCGTCTCGATCTGACCATCAACATGCCGGACCGGGTGTTCACCGAAGAAGAACGCTCGAAGATGCCGACGGTGTTCACTGTCCTTCGCGCCGTCACCAACCTGTTCTTTTCGCAGGAAGATGCCAATCTCGGCCTTTACGGTGCCTTCGGCTACGACCTCGCCTTCCAGTTCGATGCGATCGAGCTGAAGCTGAAGCGTCCCGACGACCAGCGCGACATGGTGCTGTTCCTGCCGGATGAAATTCTCGTCGTCGATCACTATGCCGCCAAGGCCTGGATCGACCGCTATGACTTTGAAAAGGACGGAAAGACGACGGACGGCAAGGCTGGCGATATCGCGCCCGAACCCTTCCAGACCGTCGACAGCATACCGCCGCATGGCGACCACCGTCCCGGCGAATATGCCGAGCTGGTCACCAAGGCCAAGGAAAGCTTCCGCCGCGGCGATCTGTTCGAGGTGGTTCCGGGCCAGAAGTTCTACGAGCGCTGCGAAAGCAAGCCGTCGGAGATTTCCAACCGGCTGAAGGCGATCAACCCATCGCCCTATTCCTTCTTCATCAATCTCGGCAACCAGGAATATCTGGTCGGTGCGTCGCCCGAAATGTTCGTGCGCGTCTCCGGCCGCCGCATCGAGACCTGCCCGATTTCCGGCACGATCAAGCGCGGCGACGATCCGATCGCCGACAGCGAACAGATCCTGAAGCTGCTGAATTCCAAGAAGGACGAATCCGAGCTGACCATGTGCTCGGATGTGGACCGCAACGACAAGAGCCGCGTCTGCGTGCCCGGTTCGGTCAAGGTCATCGGCCGGCGGCAGATTGAGATGTATTCGCGGCTGATCCACACGGTCGATCACATCGAGGGACGCCTGCGCGACGACATGGATGCCTTTGACGGCTTCCTGTCGCATGCCTGGGCCGTCACCGTGACCGGTGCGCCGAAACTATGGGCCATGCGCTTCATCGAAAGCCATGAAAAGAGCGCCCGGCTCTGGTATGGTGGCGCGATCGGCATGGTCGGCTTCAATGGCGACATGAACACCGGCCTGACGCTGCGCACCATCCGCATCAAGGACGGCATTGCCGAGGTGCGCGCCGGTGCCACATTGCTCAACGAAAGCAATCCGGAAGAAGAAGAAGCCGAAACCGAACTGAAGGCCTCCGCCATGATCGCAGCGATCCGCGACGCAAAGTCCGCCAACAGCCGTGGTACCGGCCGCGATGTCGCGCCTGTCGGCACCGGCGTCAAGATCCTGCTCGTCGATCACGAAGACAGTTTCGTCCATACGTTGGCCAACTATTTCCGCCAGACGGGCGCAACGGTGACGACGGTGCGTTCGCCGGTTTCCGACGAGGTGTTCGACCGGGTGAAGCCCGATCTCGTCGTCCTTTCGCCCGGTCCGGGCAGACCAAAGGATTTCGATTGCAAGGCGACGATCAAGAAAGCGCGCGCCCATGATCTGCCGATCTTCGGCGTGTGCCTGGGGCTGCAGGCCCTGGCCGAAGCCTATGGCGGCGATCTGCGCCAGCTGGCAGTGCCGATGCATGGCAAGCCCTCGCGCATCCGCGTGCTTGAGCCCGGCATCGTGTTTTCCGGTCTCGGCAAGGAAGTGACGGTCGGCCGCTACCACTCGATCTTTGCCGATCCTTCGACCTTGCCGCGCGATTTCATGATCACGGCCGAGAGCGACGACGGCACGATCATGGGCATCGAGCATACAAAGGAACCGATCGCAGCGGTGCAGTTCCACCCGGAATCGATCATGACGCTGGGCGGCGATGCCGGCATGCGGATGATCGAAAACGTGGTGGCGCATCTGGCCAAGCGGGCAAAGATCAAGGCCGCCTGACCGCGCATGGACGCAGGGTTGACAACCGCCGCGCCCGACAAGGCGCGGCGGTTCTTTTTATTGGGAAACGGAATCGGCAATGGCCACTGAAATTCAGGGAAACAAGGCGCAGCGCCTGGCATTCTGGGGCATTCCGCTCGCCATTCTGGTGCTGGGGCTGAAAATGCTCGCCTGGTGGGTGACCGGATCGGTGGCGTTGCTGTCCGACGGTCTGGAATCGATCGTCAACGTGGTCGCTGCCATCGTCGCCTTCGCCGTTATCGGCTATGCCGCCAAGCCTGCCGATGCCGATCATCCGTTCGGGCATTACAAGGCGGAGTATTTTTCTGCAGTCATCGAAGGCGTCCTGATCGTGGTTGCGGCTCTCCTGATCGTTGCCGAAGCCGTGCCTGCCATTTTCGCGCCACGCCTGCCGGAAACACCGGCGCTTGGCCTGGCGATCAACCTTGTGGCCGGGGTCATCAACGCGATCTGGGCCTATACGCTGATCCGTGCCGGTGCGTCCCTGCGCTCGCCCGCGTTGACGGCCGATGGACATCACATCCTGTCCGATGTCGTCACCTCCATCGGCGTGCTCATAGGCCTGGTGCTCGCCATTCTTACCGGCTATGCCGTGCTCGACCCGCTGCTTGCCGTCATTGTTGCCTGCAACATTCTCTATCAGGGCTGGAAGGTGATTGCCCGCTCCGTTGATGGGTTGATGGACCGGGCGGTTCCAGCCGAAGAGGAAGAAGCAATCAAGAAGGCGATCGCCGCCAATGCAATGGGGTCGCTCGGCGTGCATGACTTGAAGACCCGCGAGGCGGGCGCGGCGATCTTTGTCGATTTCCATATGGTCGTGCCCGCCGATATGCCGGTTGGCGATGCGCATGATATCTGCGACCGTCTTGAAGATGCCATCCGCGAGGTTCACGCCGGGGCCAAGATTGCCATTCATGTCGAGCCGGAGGGCGAAAAGGCCCACGGCATTCGCGTCAAAGTCATCGAAGGATTGAGATCATGACCATAACAGACGTCTCGGGTCTGTCGCAGCTCGGGCAAAATGTGACCGCGCCACAAAACCCTGAAGAGGCCGTGCTGGAGCGCGTGCCGACCAGCCATGCCGGGACCGATTTCGTCGTCCGCTTCACGGCGCCGGAATTCACTTCGCTGTGCCCGATGACCGGACAGCCGGATTTCGCCCATATCGTCATCGATTATGTCCCCGATGGCTGGCTGGTCGAATCGAAATCGCTGAAACTTTACCTGCACTCGTTCCGCAATCACGGAGCGTTCCACGAGGATTGCACGCTCGATATCGCCAAGCGGCTGGTCGATCTGCTTTCTCCGAAATGGCTGCGGATCGGCGCCTATTGGTATCCGCGCGGCGGCATCCCGATCGACGTCTTCTGGCAAACCGGCGCGCCGCCTGCGGGGCTGTGGCTGCCGGATCAGGGCGTGCAGCCCTATCGCGGACGCGGCTGATACAAGACAAACGGCGGATTTTTGATCCGCCGTTTTTCGTTGATCAGGCAAAGATCAGCGCCAGCCCGGCAAAGGCGGTGAGGCCGCCGATCATGCGCGAGATGATCCGGCCCGATGACAGGCGGCCGATCCCAAGCCCAAGGCCGATGCCCGCGATATGCAGGAGCGCGGTCGCAACCACGAAACCGGCGCTGAAGGGCAGGGCGCCGGCAGCCCCCAGTTCGCCGCCATGGGCATAGCCATGGAACAGGGCGAAGATGCCGACGACGGCGGCGCAAGCTCCGGTTTCCATGCGAACGGCCATGGCGACCATCAGGCCAAGGGCGACGACGGAGGCGAGAATGGCGGGCTCGACGAAGGGCAGGTGCACACCGGCTATTGCCAGCGCAAAACCAAACGCCATCGTGCCGACAAAGGCTGTGGGGACGACCCACAGGGCGCGTCCGCCGATCTGCGCTGCCCAAAGGCCAACGGCGATCATGACCAGAATATGGTCGAGACCCGAAAGCGGATGGGTAAAGCCCGCCAGCAACGATCCATGTTCGGCGGGATCGAGATGGGCAAAGGCGGGCATGGTCGAGGCGGCAAGGCTTGCGGCCGTCAGAAGAAGACGTGTTTTCATTGGTGTCCCCATTGGAGGGCGGGATCTGTGGGAGGCAGACCCGCCGGATGCGAATTCATGACATCGGCATTTTATGTGGGGATGGCGCGCTGTCCATACGGCAATCGCCTTAGAGCGGTTCTTCTTCGTTTTTACCATAGATGCAGGCAGGTGCTGATTGCGCTTTCAACGGCAACCGCTTTTGTTGCATTGTTTTCGCAGTCGAGTCGCCTTATCTGACAGCGGCAGGACATTTGATTTTATTTCGCGGGAGAGTTCGCATGATGAACGAAGAAGACGACGACAAGGCAAAGGAATTGCCTTTGGGCAAGGAGACCGAGGCGAACCTTTTCAAGTCGCGCTCGATTTTCATCTACGGCCCGATCAACCAGGAATTGGCACAGAAGGTCTGCTCGCAGCTCGTGGCGCTTTCCGCTGCCAGTGATGAGGATATCCGCATCTTCGTCAGCTCGCCTGGCGGACATGTCGAATCCGGTGATTCCATCCATGACATGATCAAGTTCATCAAGCCGAAGGTCTGGATGATCGGAACCGGTTGGGTCGCTTCCGCCGGTGCGCTGATCTATGTATCGGCTCCCAAGGAACGGCGCATTTGCCTGCCGAACACCCGCTTCCTGCTTCATCAACCCTCCGGCGGTACGCGCGGCATGGCGTCCGACATCGAGATCCAGGCCCGTGAAATCATCAAGATGAACGAGCGACTGAACCGGATCTTCGCAGAAGCCACCGGCCAGCCGGTCGAAAAGATCGCCAAGGACACGGACCGTGACTATTGGCTGTCGGCCGAGGATGCCAAGGCGTACGGCCTTGTATCGCGCATCGTCACATCGGCTGCCGATATCTGAGGATTTGCAACCTCAACACATCCCGACCCCGCTGGTTCGCCAGCGGGGTTTTTTATGGCCGGCTCGCCGTGGCGGAGAGGGGATGATCGATGAGTGCCGTGTCGATGGTGATGAGCTTCATGTTTTCGACCAGGCACTGGGCGAGCAGAATTCTGTCGAACGGATCGCGTGTCGGTGGTTCCGGATCGACATCTGCGAGGGCATGATGCTCATTGATGGCAAGCAAAGTTATGCCTGCTCGCTTGGCTGCATTCGGCAAATCGTAAATGCCGGATTTCAGCGGCAGTTTGCCCAGCCGCCATTTGATGGAGATTTCCCAGAGACTTGCGACACTCAGGTAAAGGTCATGATTTGAACTTTCGACTTCCTGACGGATCGCAGCCGGAAGATCCTCAAACCGCTCCTCAACGAGTGCGATGAAGATATGCGTGTCCAGAAGACGCGCCATGGTCATTTCACCGGCAAGGGCGGAAGTGGCGTAATCAGGAAATCTTCTGGAAGTGGATCATCAAAGTCCTCCGGAATGTCTCCGAAGAAATTTTTTATCCCATGCTCCTTCTTGTAGGCTTTGAGGCCATCCCAATCGATCCCGCCCTTCTTCGTCGAGGGCACAAGGTCCGTCACCGCCTTGCCGTTGCGGGTCACGGTGATGGTTTCGCCTGCTTCGACACGGCGGGCGAGTTCGGTCAGCTTGTTCTTGGCGTCGCGGATCGGGATCTGGGTCATGATGATAATGTAGCTGCATGTGGCTACTTTTTCAATGTGGAGGGATTTGAGCTTTCCCGCACTTGCCCTCCCGTCAACGCGCAGCTATACAAACCTCATGTTGAAGACAGGCGCCATCATCGTCAAACAGGCAACCCGCGGGCAGATCGCCTTTGCGGAGCGTTCGCGCGCCTTGACCTCGCTTCTTCTTCTCGGCCTTACACGCGGTTGCCGGGTTCTTTGAAGGAGCGCCCGGTGGCCGAAAGCCCACCGGCCCCAGCTCCTTGCCTTTCCTGAATTCCAGATGCGAAAAGAACCCGAGAGCCAGCATTTTGCCGTCGCAATGCGACCGTCGATCGGTTATTGCATGCGGGCCATGCGCCTCACAGATGAAGAGAAGCCGCAATGATCATGAAGTCTCACACCGTCAAGCAAGGCATGCCTGAAGCGGCGGTCAAATATCAGCCCTATCCGCAGATCAATATTCCCGACCGCACCTGGCCGGGCAAAACCATCACCAAGGCGCCGATCTGGTGCTCGGTGGATTTGCGCGACGGCAACCAGTCGCTGGTCGATCCGATGGGCCACGACCGCAAGGCCCGGATGTTCCAGCTGCTGCTCGACATGGGTTTCAAGGAAATCGAGATCGGTTTTCCGTCGGCATCGCAGACGGACTTCGACTTTGCCCGCTGGTGCGTGGAGGAGGGCAATGTTCCCGCCGACGTCTCCTTGCAGGTCCTGGTCCAGTGCCGTCCCGAGCTGATTACCCGCACGTTTGAATCGCTGCAGGGCGCCACCAAGCCGATCGTGCATTTCTACAATTCGACCAGCGAATTGCAGCGCCGCGTGGTGTTTGCCAAGGACGTCAAGGGCATCAAGCAGATCGCAACCGACGCTGCCAAGATGATTGCCGACATGGCGGCCAAGGCCGGCGACGGTTTCCGGTTCGAATATTCGCCAGAGAGCTTCACCGGCACCGAGCTGGAAGTGGCCCTGGAAATCTGCAACGCGGTCTCCGAGATCATCCAGCCGACGGCCGACAACAAACTGATCCTGAACCTGCCTTCCACGGTCGAGATGGCGACGCCGAACGTCTATGCCGACCAGATCGAGTGGATGTGCCGCAATCTCGACAATCGCGAAAACCTGATCATCTCCCTGCATCCGCACAATGACCGTGGCACGGGCATTGCTGCCACCGAGCTGGCGCTGATGGCTGGTGCCGATCGTGTCGAGGGCACGCTGTTTGGCAATGGCGAGCGGACCGGCAATGTCGATGTGGTGACATTGGCGCTCAACATGTTCACGCAAGGGATCGATCCGGAGCTGGATTGCTCCGATATCGAGCGGATCAAGGACGTCTACGAATATTCCAACCAGATGGTCATTCCCGAGCGCCATCCTTATGTCGGCGAACTGGTCTATACGGCGTTTTCCGGATCGCATCAGGATGCCATCAACAAGGGCATGAAGGCGATCAAGGTTGCCAACAAGCCGCAATGGGAAGTGCCCTATCTGCCGATCGATCCGCAGGATGTCGGCCGCTCCTACGAGGCGATCATCCGCATCAACTCGCAGTCGGGCAAGGGCGGCATCGCCTATATCCTGCAGCAGGATTACGGCATCAACCTGCCGCGCAACCTGCAGGTAGAATTCCGCGAGGATATCCAGAGGATCACCGACGAGTTCGGCAAGGAACTGCCGTCGAAGGCAATCCACGGCCGCTTCATCGAGCGTTATGTCGATCAGCCGGATGCGCGCATCCGCTTCGTCGATCATCACACCTATCCGGTGGGCGAGCACAAGGGCGTGCGCGTCGTTGCGGCCGAGATTACCGACAATGGCGAAACCAAACGGATCGAAGGCAAGGGGACAGGCCCGATCGACGGCTTCATCAATGCCCTGTCGATCTATCTCGGCATCGATATGTCGGTTGCCGACTATTCCGAACATTCGCTGCAGCATGGCTCGAATGCGGCTGCCATCGCCTATGTCGAGGTGGAATATCCCGGCGGAAAGCTGTTCGGCGTCGGGATCAACACCAATATCGTCGCAGCCTCCCTCGAAGCCATCGTATCCGCCGCCAACCGGGTCCTGGAGCAAAAGGGCCGGTAATAGAATCGGTTACGGGATCCTTTAAAGGAACTGATTCAAACAAAAAGGGCCGCGTCCTCAAAGGATGCGGCCCTCATGCTGCTGACAAAGGTCTCATCTCACAACTCTGCAGGCCAATTGGGAAATTGAGCTTGCTCCCA
>NZ_LMFB01000007.1:0-5052 GCF_001426685.1 Rhizobium sp. Root483D2
GTCTGTCTGCGTAGGAATACATGAACTACCTCCTTGGTGGTCCAAGTTTTCGTCCGCACCCCCATCCTGTGCTACCGGGTCAGTTCTCAGTGGCAATCAACACAATTCAAATTTCCGTTCGGGATGGCCCGGCTGTTGGCTTCGGGATCAATCATGGAAAACTTTCGACGAGAGGATGCTGAGGGCGTGGGCGGACGGGTTGGACACTCGACTGCCGTTTCGTTGGCCACGGGAAGAAATCGGAAAAATCCCCGTGTTCGTCATCCCCGCCGCGTCCGATTGACACGCGCCGCGATCCTCGCCGACAGAACCAAGCATTGGGAAAATGGTTCCATACCGTCGAATCATTGTCCCGACGATCGTGGCTGTAGCCCGTTCGTACAGGACCGACTTAAAAAACGGCGCGAGCAATCGGTGCGACGCAGCTACCAGCGTTCGACACCGACAATGGACGAGGCAACTATCGTGGTTCTACCCGTAAGTTTAGGTACCCAGGCTCGAACTCCCCGATTGATTTTAGCCTTTCGAGATCGAGCACAGTGATTGTCTGCTTTGTCCATTGCAACACTTTCTCGTCGCGCAAGAGCTGCAAAGTCTTGTTTAGATGGACCAGCGATATTCCCAAAACGTCGGCCATTTCGAGTTGCGTCAGTGGAAACGAAAAGCTGGAGTTTTCAACCTTGCCAACCACCTCGAGCCTCAACAACAGTTCACAAAAGAGGTGAGCCATATGCGACTTCTTCGAGCGCCGTCCCATCGCCACGATCCATTCTCTGTGGATCGCCCCGTCGATAACCGTCAACAGCCATAGCAGCCGCGCCAAATGTGGTTCTGTTTCGGTGACTTTCTTCAGGTCGCTGTGATCGGCCAAGGCAACATGGCAGGGCGACAGTGCCACGACGCCATGGTCCATTTCCTTTAGGGGAAAGGCGTGAAGATCGACGAAGTCCCCGGACACATGCAGTGCCGTGATCTGTCTTTTTCCGTCTTCGACAAATTTGTATCGCGCGGCAATGCCATCAACGAGGAGGATGCTGTAGGTCGGCCGTGAGCCCTCCTTCACCAGGTCCTCATCGGCGGCGATCCAACGCTGGCGCACGATGATTGACGACAGAAGTTGCGCCTCGTGAGACGATACCACGTCACGCGCCCGAAGATTCGCAATCAAAGACTCGATCACCGCATGTCTCCACAAAAGTTTATCGTAGCCGGGCAGGAACAAATGTCACGAGCTATAATTGTAGCTTAAATCGCGTTCTCTTACGCTGCCTCTCCACCTCGTTAGTCTGTTGTTTGTTTTTAGCTACCTGCCCTGTGCCTACAGTGGCTCTAACTGGCGGAGAGAGCTTGATGCCGAGATTCCATTTCCATGTCAGGACGTCTCTGGGAGTTGAGGCCGACGACGACGGTATACCCTTTCAAAACCTCGAGGCTGCGACGGAAGATGCCAGGGCAAGTCTGTTCGAAATGATAGCGGACCAGTTAGCCACCGGTCGACGAACAACATATTTAGGCATTGATATAAGCGACGACCTGGGAACTGTACTAGCTGTTGTCACTGTTGATGACGCGATTGACCGGAACGTTTGATATTCTCGAGTATGCAAAGGAGCGGTTCGGATCGCGAGCGGGCAATCGATGTAACCATGGCCTGATTTCATCAGTCCCGCAACGCGCGCCAACTTCCTGGATTCGGCCGCAATTGCGCAAACCATCCGGAAAATAAGCAAGACCCGGGTTCTTCAGGCGAATACTCAATATGCAAATTTCCGGGATCGCTCCACCTGGATCGCAACCTCACTCCAACCAGGAATTCTAAAGCCAAATGAAGTCGAACTGGACGAACCCCGCAAGCTTCTTGGGGGAAAGTTTATTTCCAGTACATTCATTGCCAACGAATACACGCGGCGTGATCGCATCGATGGCTCGACGGACATCCCACAGCATGACTGTCCATAAGAAGATCGTCGGTATCGACCTGCCAAGGCCACAGCACAACTTCAGCCGCCTCGAGGGCACCGTGAAGTCGTCGGGCTACCATTCGAAATGAGGGAAGTTGTGGTCCTTGGTCACGCTCAGGTCCTTTTCCGTGTATTCACGGCCGACTTCGTCGATGCGCTGAGGCGGTCCTGTTCTTCCTTGGCGAGCCGAGCCTCACGTAGTCGGGATGTCTTCTCTTCACGGGACTTCGTCACGTGATCCATCTCCTCGACCGCGTGACCGCGCGCGAAGAATTGGGACTGCAGGTGGCCGAAAGCAACTTCGGCATGGGATTTGCTGTCGGACATAGAATCCTCCGATCGCTGTGGACTGAGAAACGGAAAAGGCCGGACATAAGTCCGGCCTTCTAAAAAACTAACTTCACGCAGTGCCAGTACATCCGTGGTCAAAGCGCGAGCAGTTCAAATTATGCAGCCTGAAGGTTGGTGGCCGACATCTTGCCCGATTTCTTGTCGCGCTCGAGTTCGTAGCTGAGCTTCTGGCCTTCGACGATTTCGCGCATTCCTGCGCGCTCGACCGCCGAAACGTGGACGAAGGCATCTTCGCCGCCATTATCAGGCTGGATGAAGCCGAAGCCCTTGGTGGAATTGAACCATTTTACTGTGCCTGTGGTCATGATGAACCCTTTCAAAGCAGTTTTAAACGACCGCGAGGCCGAAGCCGGGCGGATGGTGGTAGCGATTGTTTTTGAGAGGGAAGCTCGTTCAGGCGCGGTGCTAACCGCGCGGCAACCAAAGTTCAGCAAGCAAAAGATCGATAAACCACCGATAGCGGAATTGCGGGCGTGGGTCAACTTTTAGTTTTGGTCCAGCCAAAAGCGCGCCTGAATGCCGCCGCTGGAAAACATGTTCAGACCGGAAACGGTAATCCAGTCGATGACTGTCGCTACGTCGAAACCAGGATCGAAGAAACCAGCGCCGCCACAGATAGCAGTCCACGGTTCGTTAACTCTGCCTCCGCGCTAAGACCGCTATACTTGGTCAGTATCAGGATCAGGGACACTTCAGCTCGCTGGACCTCGTGCATCGGTGATACACCGGGACCGTGATGCTTCTGCTGGTCGACGCCGTTTTCTCATTTCGTCAGCTTGTCCTCGACCTCGTCTCGGCTATTGCCAGCTTGCTTGACGGCATCCTTGACCTCGCTCTTGGACACGCCCTGCTTCTTTGCCTCGTATGCAAATTCGTGGTCCTGCCCTGCGGCGCCCAGTGCCCTGTCTTGATTGCGCACGCGTGCTGTCGTTGCCATTTTGAGCCTCCTCTGGTTTGAATGATCACCGATAACTCTGTTGGATTCGGGGCGATGAACAGGGACGGAGCAACTTCAACCTACTCGTGGCATCTCTCGGCGGGCGAGGCGGAATAAAGGTGTCGTCGGACACGGTGCTATACGCCTTCGATCTCCTGTATCTCAACGGTCACGACATATCGATGCTGTCCCTCGAAGAGTGTCGCATGCTCCTCGAACGCTGTTGGAGAAAGCCTCGGGGGCTATCCGACTTTCCGAGATGTTTGACACCGACGGGGCCTCCCTGTTTGCCAGCGCGGCTGAGTTGGGCTTCGAAAGCATCATCGCCAAACAGCTGACGCTTCTTACAGGTCGGGACGTTGCGTCGATTGGCGCAAGATCAAATGCGTTCAGGCGGAAACATTCGTCGTCGTCGGTTACGGGCCGTCCACGTCGGCACCCAGTGCGATTAAAAGCCTGAACTCGCCGCGCAAGGGCGACGATCTGGTCTACGTCGGGAACGTCGGAACGGGTTCGTCAAATGGGGTCGCTTGCCAGCTCAGGACACAGCTCGACGCGAACGCCAAAAATCACCGCAGTCAGGAATTCGGCATGTTGCTATCCGAGCGTGTACGCCTCTTCGACAAGAAGTTGCACCGCGAAATCCACTGTCTGATGCAGTTCGATTTTTCGTTCGAGATGTTCGGGCCGCTGGGTCGCAGGTTTGATTATAGGCAGTGCTCCTGGTGGGGACGAGATCGCTGCGGACAGGTGGAGCGCTCGAATGCCAATTCGTTGACCATGGCGAGAAATCTGAGAAATCCCCGCGTTCCCCATCTCGGTCATGTCCAATTGACACGCCGTGATCTCGACATGGTAACCAAGGATAAGCCAACTGGTTCCTTCGGCACCGTTGATAGTCGCGCGGTACGGTCCATCTTCCTTAGCAGATCGGGAGGCAGGCATGTGCAACCATTTGACGAGCAATCAGCAGACCATCCGTGATTTCATCAAAATCACCCGCTATCGCGAAGGCAACCTTCCGCCGTCGGTGAATGTCCATCCCGACCGCCTCGGACCGATAATCCACGTCGACCAGGACGGCGAACGAGAGCTAGCCATGTCCGCCTGGGGCATGCCTACACCCGAGAAACATCGCGACGGCAAAGCCGTCCGTATCCTCGATGAATTCCCTGTTGTCGCGAATGTTGAAAAAGAAGCGGGTTATATCCCTCAAGGGCCTTTTACACACTTGGTTCCCGCGCAACTTGATGCGATCAAAACGGTATCTAAGGTATTATCAGTGGACGCCGCCGTAGCGAGGATGAGAAGCATGGGCTGAGAGCATATTCCGAGGAAGATGGCAGATGTGGTCGGGATGCCGCCTGTGTCTTGGCTTTCTGGGCGCCGGCTTTGATGATGTGACGGGCCTTTCCGGTTCGTTCCGATAGACGGCCCGATCAGAGCAAATGGACAGCTTTTACGAGATCTAACTCCTGCTGCCAACGACCGGAAGGAAGGCGCAAAGCGGCCCTACCACCTTCGGTGTGGGGGGTGAGTTGGCGTCTCTTTCCGATGTCATAGGAATATTCCATGAATCGCGTCGATGAAGGTGCTGGTGACGGCAAAGAGCCACTGGGCTCTGGCGCCGATTTCGAAAACCGAGGTCGCGATCCGTGCTATCATTGCCGAAGGGCTAGTGATGTCCCAGAAGGAAATCCGATGATCTTGAAAGAGATGACCAGCGAGGACTGCGTTGACGTCCTTTTGCGGGGGCACATTGCCCATCTTGCCTGCGCCAAGGATAATCGGCCCTATGTCGTG
>NZ_LMFB01000007.1:5111-5249 GCF_001426685.1 Rhizobium sp. Root483D2
CTGCGCGCCAACCCGCTGGTCTGCATCCAGGTGGGCGAAATCGAGGACAACGAGGCGTGGCGAAGCGTCGTCGTCGAGGGACGTTATGAGGAATTCCCGGACAACGAACAATGGCACGACGAACGGCTTCACGCCTGG
>NZ_LMFB01000007.1:5277-15395 GCF_001426685.1 Rhizobium sp. Root483D2
ACCGGGCACGGTTCCAGAAACAGGGAAAACGATGTTGCCGGTCTTTTTCGTCATCCATATCGACAGCGTCACAGGTCGGCAATCGGCTGCGAGCGGAAACTGAGACTGAAATATTCGCGGTAAGCAGCCTCTGGCTTGTGGGGGATGGGCTCGGGGGCTGAGCTCTCCGGCGCAGTGGCGAATACCGGTCGCAGCCTACCTCGAATGGTTGATAGGGGATTAGGAGAGCGAGGCGTATGGTCGTTGCGTGACTTCCTCCTAATTGGAGTTTCGCAGTGCCTGATACTGATAAAAAAAAATGGGATTTTGATAATAACGGGGCAATCAAGACGAGTCGGTTGGTCGAATGGGGCGTCGCGTCGGTCCCGGAGAACGTTGTCCTGCGAATAGGATACGTTCGTTCGCAACGCGAGCATGAAATTTACAACACTGACGATAAGGCACCTCATCAAGTCCAAGTTGAAATTTCGGCTTTGGCAGCCAGGGCTCTGTCGGTACAGTTGTCCAGATACGCTGATTGGGTTGAACTCAAACTTCCGGTGGGAACAGAGATCAACGGGGCATAAGCGGAACTCGCCACTTCATTCAGCATCGGCCGAGCACTTCAACGGCGACGTGACGCCGCGCTGGAGCGATTTCCGCTCCGGACGCGGGCAATGATGACCTCTACGACCACATAGGGGCGCTCCCCGGTCTTGAAGAGAATTGAACCCATAACCCGTTTGGCCGAATCTTAAGCCTTGAAGAAAAGAGCTATCAAGCGAGCATCCACCGGATACTGCACCGGCTCCTATTTTAATGCATCTCGAGCTTCGCCGGACGCAGGACGAGGTTTGCCCTGGATTCCCGATTATTCTAGGAAAGGTTCTATCGATAAAGAAGCAGAACGGTGAAGAATGTGACATATTCCATAACAATCAAGCCAACTGCCCGTTTTTGAAGCTGCCCGGTCGCGATGAATTAACGCGGCCTTAAGCGCAAAGGGACCACCCGGCTGTGACTATGATCAATAGCCAGGAATAAGAACGGACCAAGATCGTAGCCGCCACCGCCAATCGAGGCTCCAAAGTTCGTATTGATCTGAACTGCGATCAGCGAAACAACGGGGACGGCGAGTGCCGCGATCCATAACCAAAACGACCTGTTGTTCATCGGAGGTGACCCAATCCACTAATGCGGTTGTCCGTCAGGTGAGGAGGGATGCCTCAAGAGACATGCCGCAGCAATGCATTTGATACTGTCAGTTGATTTCCGCTTGGCATTTTCCACAGACAGGTCAACAGGATCAGCGCTCGAAACGTGCCAGCATGTTCTTCAATTGGGCGTTCTGCAGTCGGAGCTTGCCCGCCAACTGGATTCGGAGCACTGCGATCTCCTCATCAAGGCTCACCATTCCGTCGGAAACAGAGGCAGTGACTGGAGAAACCTGTAACACGACTGCGGCAGCTTCGACCTTTTGGATACGCGTTCTCCGCTCGGGGCGCGTGGCTTTTGCAGTCTCTTCGACCTTGGCAGCGAGAACGCCGTCATCCGGCAAGACTGTACCAGAACCTGGTTCCAGCTTGCCGTTATCGTCTTCCACGATGCCAACAACATCGCGGCGAGTTTGATCGGACGGTTCAGCTTGGCAGGAACCGCATCAGATCGATCGGCAGGCTGCGGTTGTTCGCCTGCCAGGTAATCGGCACTATGCCGGCTCTCCTCGACTGTGGCTTCGGGCGGACCCGCTGTCGCCAGGGGATGTCCGGCTTGACGGCTTCGATCGTGCTGTCGTCCTGCTTTGGCTGGCGTCGCGGCGACACAAGTCTGGCAAGGAATTTCCAGGGAGACGCCATTCATTCGACCTCGCGGTTCATTCCGCATGCAGGCTGCTCGTTGATGGTTTGGCGGCGGCCGTGATCGTCCATCAGACTATTTATCTCGTAGCCATACAAATGCAGCCGGCGATGGGCCGCCGGTTGTTTCTCAGTCGAGCTTGAGCCGCCTGCGCAGATCGGCGTTGTCTGCACGGAGCTTTTCGGCCAGCAGCTTGCGCAGCTTCTGGTTCTCTTCTTCCAACTGCAGCAGATCAGCCATCTCGTCACTCGCCTCTGCGGCAGCGGTCGGCAGCGCAGGCGCCGTCGGTGCGACAGGTGTCAATTGTACGGCCTTGGGCGCGCGTTTCAAAGGTGCGCGCTTTGCGGTACCAGTAGCTTCGATTGCCTTGGCCTTGCGTCCCCGCTTCTGTTTCTCGGGCGTGCCAGAAGTACCCCCTGGTTCCACTGCATCATCGACCGAGGCGGTCAGCAGGCTTGCCTTTTTCGCACGCGGTTGGCGCTGCTTCTTCGCGATTGGCGTTTCCGCAACCGCCGGCGCATCAGTCGTGGGCATTGTATCGATTTCGTCGGCCATAATCGTCTCCTCGGTCACTGATGATGTTGTGTGCTGCCCGGTCGGCGGTGTCAACAAAGCTCCGGTTGGCCCGGCTTTCGATACAAACACTTCGCTTCCAGAACCATGTGTTATCCTACCCGGCAAAAATGAGACCGCGTCGTCCTCGACATCGCGGGCAACTGACTTCAGGTCGATCTTGCCCCAAATCGAATTCGATTTGGGGTCGGGTTTTTGTCGACCGGATCTGTATTCGACGACGAAAGTGCGTTGGACTTTTTTCACCGGTAGGCGCCTCGGGTATCACGGGTTGATTCAGCGATATTCAATATCGCCGGAGGCCGAGGAAATAGACGTTATTCGCGTGTCAGTCCATGCTGTAAAAGCACATATTCGAGGGTGAACCAAAGGCAACTGCCGCGACTTTGCAAGCTGTATATGATCAAATGGCCTCATAAGGCTATTGGTCATAGTCATACCGCAAGTCATTCCTGCTCTGCAACGGTATTGGTTCGAACAGTCCTGCAAGAATTCATCCTGAGACGGAGCGTCATGGCTTCGGGTCCGTCATGCTGAATTCGATTGTTCCAGCAGCCTGCGGTGGAAGTGCTGATCGTCAGGCCGGTCGGCATGTCACGGAATCTGAATGCTCCGCTGGCTATGCTTGCCCATTCGGATTGATAAATTCACCGCGATGCGTTGGCTAGGAAAGACATCAGTCAGGATTTCTCCATGAGGTTGAAAAGAGGCAGGGTCGGCATCGGCTGTCTTCAATATGAATGTCCCCGATATTTGTAGACGTCTTCTCGCCTAAATTGAGGTTAGAAGATCAGGGTCTCAGGTCAAGATCCATATCCCGTTGCGAGAGTTTGTTTGCTGAAGCTTTTCTAAAATGGGATCGATTTGCCGCTGGAAATATTAGACGGCGGAAGATTCTATCTGAGATACGGTAATCGGCAGCATACCACTATGCCTGTACGTCAGCCTCTACATTCTCTGCGCGTTAAATCTAACATTCTGGAACCAGGCCTTGTATACATTTGGCGGCTTCCATATCAGCTTTTATTCGTTCGCAATTGCCATTTCCCTGCTTGTAGTTGGGGGCGTTGTGCTGTTATCCGCAAAATATGTCATCAAACCGTTCCTGGTCTTCTTGATTGTCGCTGGAGCCATTTCATCCTACTACACAGACTTTTTGGCGTTGTGATCGACAAAGAAATGCTGAGAAATGCAGTTGTCACGACGCCACGGGAAGCCGTCCATCTCGTCACGCCTCAATTCATTTTTTACGTCTTCTTTTATGGTGTTTTCCCGTCTCTGCTGATTTGTTTGACGGAGGTAAGGCACCGTCCGATCCTGGGCAAACTCTTCGTGAATTTCATAGTCACCTCGGCGTGTCTGATTATCTGTGTTTCTCTGACCGTTGGCAATTATGCTGCGATTTCTTCGGATATCCGTCAGAACCGGGAAATGATTGCAAAACTCACGCCATTCGCTCCCATAACTTCGGCGATTGGCCTGGCTGTCAGTGCTTATCGTGAGATCGGCATTGTTCGCGTTCCAATTGGAACTGATGCGAAACTTGGGCCTGCCTATGCAAGAACGGACAAGCCGGTTGTTACGATTATTGTCGCGGGCGAAACAGCTCGTGCAATGAATTTTTCGCTTAAAGTCTACGAGAGAGAAACCAATCCCGAGCTCAAAGCTCTCAATGTGGTGAACTACACGAAAACGACCAGCTGCGGAACGGCGACGGCCGTTTCATCACCCTGCATGTTCTCCGTCTACGGAAGGAAAGACTACTCCGACCGCAAGGCCCGTTCCACTGACACGTTGATGGATGTCCTGCGCCGGGCTGGGATTGACGACTATTGGTGGGACAACAATACCGGCAGCAAAGGGATAGCCGACCTCGTAAACTTCGCCAGCCTGACCAAGCAGAAAGACAGCCCTCTCTGCAAAGATGGCGAATGCCTGGACGACAGGGCTTTAAACTTTGTCGATAACAACATTCGAAACATGAGAACTGTAGTTTAGAATTCTTCTAAATATATTTGCGTCTATAAGAAACCTTTCCAAAAACGGCACGTTGCTACTTCGGACCAGCTGTGGCGCAGCCGGCCCAAGTCCTAAAGCGCCTCAGCGGGAATTGTCATGCCGGAATCCGTAAAGCTTGTTTCCATCGGGACAGCAGTCCCTCCGCATGCCATTGATCAACGTGACGCGGCATTGGCATCTCATCAGGCTTTTTCATCTCGATATGCCGACTTCGAACGCCTGGCGAAGGTCTTCGAAAGTTCGGGCATCCGACGACGTTATGGCGTCCGTCCACTCGATTGGTATTTTAAGACGCCGGCGTGGCCGGACAGGAACGACGCCTTTATCGAGGGAGCAGGTGCCCTGTTCGTATCTGCTGCCAACGAGGCATTGAAGGCAGCGGGTTTGTCAGCTGGCAATGTCGATACGATCGTGACTGTAACTTCCACGGGCATCGCCACGCCGAGCCTCGAGGCACGCGTTAGCACGCAAATGGGTTTTCGCGCAGACGTCGAGCGCGTCCCGGTTTTTGGGCTTGGCTGCGCCGGCGGCGTTTCGGGATTTTCCATTGCATCACGCCTAGCGTCTTCACGGCCGGGATCGGTCGTTCTGCTGGTCGCAGTGGAAACTTGCACTCTGGCGTTCCGGATCGACAAACTGACTAAAGCCAACATTGTCGCGACAGCCTTGTTCGGTGACGGCGCGGCAGCATGTGTTTTGCGCGCTACCAGTGAAGGCATTGCGGAAGTCGAGATGAGCGGTCAGCATACCTGGCCTGACACGCTCGACATCATGGGCTGGAGCGTCGATCCGGAGGGGCTTGGCGTCATTTTTGACAGGGCAATACCTCCGTTCGCGGCGGCAAACATTCAGCCCGCCGTAACGTCGATCTTGGGACGATCGAATCTGACCGTTGACGACATCGACCGATTTGCCTGCCACCCCGGAGGTGCGAAGGTGATCGATGCACTGGAAACGGCGCTGTCTCTTGGCCAGGGCAGCCTGAACCACGAACGGGACATCTTATCGGATTATGGCAACATGTCGTCGCCGACGGCACTGTTCGTGTTGGATCGCCTGATCACCGCCGGCCTGCCCCGACGCACGCTGCTGACGGCCATGGGGCCAGGCTTTACGCTGAGCTGCGTGTCCTTAAAGGCTGCAGCATGATCTGGTCCATCCTGCTCCTCACGGCCGTCACATTTGAGCGGTTTGGCGAGCTTTGGCTCGCTAAGAGCAATACAAAAGCACTGATGGCCAGAGGAGCGATCGAAGTTGCGGCGGCCCACTATCCGGCTATCGTTGTTTTGCATACGGCATGGCTTGTTGGCCTATGGTTACTCGCTTGGGATATGTCGATTCATATGGGTTGGGTTGCGGTCTTCGCAGGGCTTCAGGTCTTGAGGCTTTGGACCTTGTCCACCCTTGGCCGGCGTTGGACGACACGGATCATCGTTGTGCCCGGCGAGACGCTTGTGACAGGCGGCCCCTATCGGTTTTTGCGGCATCCGAACTACGTCGTTGTGATCGGCGAGATTGCCGTCCTTCCACTGTGCTTTGACATGCGGCTGTATGCGGTCATATTCACACTCGCCAATGCAGTGACCCTAACGATACGGATCAGGGCCGAGAACGCAGCCCTCTCAGGATTGTCCCATGCCGAACCGGCCTGACCCTTCGCACATCACCATGAACCCCGTCCTGGTGTGGACGGGGTTCATGGCGATGTGCGTCGGCATGTTCATGGCCATTCTCGACGTTCAGGTTGTGGCGACCTCGCTGCCGACCATCCAGTCGGCACTGGATATCAATCCAGACCAGATGAGCTGGATACAGACCGCCTATCTCATCGCCGAGGTCGTTGCGATCCCATTAACGGGCTTTCTGACCCGGTTTCTGACGATGCGCTGGCTGTTCGTTACGTCACTAACGGTGTTCGTCATTGCATCCGCCGGCTGCGCGATAAGCAGCACATTCGGTGAACTGGTATCGTGGCGCGTTCTCCAGGGTTTTTCCGGCGGCACTTTGATCCCGTCGGTTTTTTCAGCCGTCTTCATCCTGTTTACGAAAGAAAGGCAGGCTATCGCCACGACGATTGCTGGGGTTCTCGCCGTGCTCGCCCCAACCGTTGGACCCGTCGTTGGCGGTTGGCTGACGCAAACCTACTCCTGGCATTGGTTGTTTCTCATCAATGTCATTCCGGGCATTGTCGCTTCTCTTGTCGCCGTGCGATCCGTGCCGAGCGAACGTCTCGACGCCGCCGAACTTCGGAACCTGGATGTCCTCTCGCTCATACTGATGGCGGTCAGCCTGGCCTCGTTGGAGCTTGCGTTGAAGGAGGCGCCGACCAGTGGATGGACGTCGGTCTATATCGTCGGCTTGCTTGGCCTTTCGGTCCTCTGCGGATGCATCTTCGTCTGGCGTTCGCTAATCCGGACGCGTCCGCTCGTCGAACTCCGCAATTTCCGCGATCGAAACTTTCTCATTGGATCGATCCTCAGCTTCGTTTTGGGGATTGGCCTGTTCGGCTCGGTCTACCTCATGCCCGTCTTTCTGGCTTTTGTCAGAGGGCACAATGCGCTTGAGATCGGCATGACCATGCTTGTGACCGGCGTGGCGCAGCTCGTGACCGCACCCATTGCGGTCGATTTGGAAAAGCGCGTGGATGCCCGGTTGTTGTCTGCCGCCGGCTTTGCGTTGTTTGCCGTCGGCATCGCGATGAGCGCGTTCCAGGATCCGCAATCCGACTATGACGCAATGTTCTGGCCGCAGATCGTGCGCGGCGTCGCCATCATGTTCTGCCTGTTGCCGCCAACACGTCTGGCGCTGGGCACACTTTCGCCAGATAAGGTTCCCGATGCGAGCGGGCTATTCAACCTGATGCGCAATCTGGGTGGTGCCATCGGCATCGCGCTGATCGACACAATCATTTATACCCGCTCTGAGCCGCTTGGCCGTTCGCTGCTAAAACGCCTACAGGCGGGGGATACCGATGCGGCGGCATTCATCGGTGTGCCGCTTCAGACGTTGGCCGAGCATCAAGGCGGTATGGACGAATCGACGATGGCGATGCTCGACCCGTTGCTGCAAACAGCAGCGACAGTGCAGGCTCTCAACGAGGCATGGCTGGTTATTGCGGTTCTGACCGCCTGCGCCATCCTGTGCCTGCCATTCGCCAGACGCGTTGCTCCTGCCGACTGATCGGCAAGAGGGGATCATCCCACAGTCATCCGGCGGAGAACATTCGTTTTCCAGTAGAGCTGGTGCGTGAGAGCGCCCAGCACATGGCCGGTGATCAGCGCCCAGAGGGCGACCTTGAGGATATCGGCGTGCACGCCGCCTGCTCCATCATAGCCTAGATAGTAAGCGGCCATGCCCGTGACTGGCATCGCGATCAGAAGACCGTAGAGGAGCACATGTGCAATCTTCGCCACCACTCTAAAGATGGCGGGTTCCAGTGGCGATGACGGCGGAGCGCCCTGGACAAACCGAAGGACCAGACGAAAGAAAACGAGAACTAGGATGGTGATCCCGACATAGGCATGGATATTGGCGCTGCCGACCTGATCCGCTGTTGCCGACCCGGTCCGTTCGACACTGCGGTTCCATTCTTCCATCCCATCGGGAAGCAGCAGATTGAAAAACGAGTCCTGCTGTCAGCCAGTGCAGGACGCGCTGCGGCAGGGAAAATGCGACCGGTGTTCTCAAGTGAAATATGCACCTTCTGCTTAAAAGCGCTGTGATCTCGAGGGCGGCGTTACCGTGGCCCTCAAGATCGCAAACAACACCAACGACGGCGCGCTTACTTGGTGACCGTCAGCATGGCGTGCATGCCCGCCTGGAAGTGGCCCTTGACATTGCAAAGAAGGACATAAGAGCCAGGCACAAGCTTTGCTTTCAACTCACCGTCAGCACCAGGCTTCAGCTCGGCCACTTCTCCCATGCTGTTCAGCTTCTTCTCATTGACCCGGTCCTTGGCGGCATCGACGACAATCTTCTGATCGGCCGATTTTAGCTTCACAAGCACCATCTCGTGCTCTTCGCTCATCGCGTCATTGTGCACGAGGAAGGTTGTCTCGCCGGCTTTGATCGTAGATTGGTCCAGCGTCAGGGTCATCGGACCGCCACCTTCGCCGCCCTCGGTGACTTTGACCGTGGTCGCGGCGAAAGCAGGCGTGGCGAGGCAAGCGATAGCGAGAGCAGCGATTGTGTTATAGAGGTACCGCATATGGAATTCACCTTTTTGAATGAGGTAGTCTATGTCCTCTAGGCAACGATGCTGACGAGGACCTGAACGGAACAAGCTCGTCATGTTGGCCAGCTGTCCTATTTACGTCATTGCGTGAATCTTGTGCTTCGACGAATACGCCACCCATCACTTCGCCTTCACTCCAACGGTTTTGGGGGGCAGACCCGCGTCGGAAGTTTCAACACACAAAAGGACTGCAAGTCGGCTGATTAACCCAAAACATTAGTTCATCGCCTTGAAGCAATACGAACCTGCGACCCTTCAGCGGGTGCCGACGGAGGCGGTATCCGGGGCTATCGATGGCTATAGTGAAACGTTTGAGATTAGCCCGTCCAGTCTTCCACCCGTAACCCGGGAACGCGATCAAATTCCCTGCGATTATTCGTAACCACAATCAAGCCTCGCGAGCGAGCGTGTCCTGCAATCAATTGATCATATGGACCGATTGGAGTACCGCTGCGCGCTAGTTCGGCCCGCAGTTGTCCCGTATGGCTTGCTGCCGGTTCGTCGTACGCTAGAACTTCAAGGCGCGCCGCGAAGCCCTCCACAACCGGAAGGTTCTTTTCAGGACTGGCTGACTTTTCCGCTCCGTAAATCAGTTCCATCAAGCTAACCGAACTGATGCACAATTGATCATGGAAACGATTGAACGCCTCGCGCACCTGCTGCGGTCGATTTTTGATCGTGAAAATGCAAATGTTGGTGTCTAACATGTACTTCAGCATCAAAACGCCTCGCGCTCCTGCGAGGCGGCCTGATCACGCTCACTCATGAAGTCGGACGTGGCCGCTGCTCCTTCAAACCAGCTGTCCCAGACCTCGCCAGCAGGCGCGATAATGCGAGTGCGTCCGACGGCGACAATATCGACGCGCTTTACACCATCGGGCAAAGCGACTGCCTTTGGAAGACGGATAGCTTGGCTTCGATTATTCTGGAATACTGCACCCTGCTCCACCTAAGTCCCTCCGGATTGCATCACCGAGTATAAGATGTACATCTCCGTCTGGGATATGTCAATGGGATATACATGAGGCCGCGCCCCAAATCTTCGATACGCGCCGTAGTCCAACGTCTTCGTACGGAAGGGAACCACTGCCGCCGCTACGAAGAAAAATCCACATATTTTTAGCTCGGTTGTGGCGGCAGGATTGAAATGTCCGTTTGTGTGCAAAGTTGAAATGTCACTTTGGGCGCATCTGCATCCGTTTAGAAATGCGACGCTCGGCATGTCCAGGTGTGCTGAGGCAAGCCCCCGACCGCACCGGCTGGGCCGGGTTGCAAGGGAAGGGCGGGGGCGGGTGAGGCGCTGCCCTTCGGCTTTAGCTTTAAGACGATCCGATCGGTCATTCACTCGGCAGCTTGCTGCCGCAACAGGGCCTTCTCACGTCGCGCAATGACCGCCGGATCGTTCATGGAATCCGTGCGTCTTCCGGGTTTGCGACCTGTCGGCTTGTAGCCGTTC
>NZ_LMFB01000008.1:0-74626 GCF_001426685.1 Rhizobium sp. Root483D2
GAATATCGTAAGAGCCTCGGCCTGAGCATTTAAAACAGTCCAAGTTTTTATCCGCACCCCCGCTTTGCTATCCAAGGCGCTTTCACAAACACCTCGTCTGCGTCCTTACAATCAGTTCCGGTGGCGACTATATCCCTGTAGAACAGGTTGATGGCGGTTCCCCCCTTGAGCGCGAATACATCCTGCCGAGCGATGTAGGGCAACGTCCTGACCAGCAGCTCGACCTGCCGCATATAGCGATCACGCGCCATCGATAATCTCCTTTGGCACCAGGTCTGCAGGGATTGTGATGCGATAAACGGGGTGAAGCCGGCCGCCTGGGACAAGTGCCCGATCGCCACGTCCCATATCGATTTTCGATTTGTCGATATGCTTGAGCCACGCATGCGCATGCTTGTCGGCATAGACGAAGAAAAGGCGTTTCACCTTTACACTGCGGCACTGGGTCAACAGCGTCGTCAACATTTTCGGACGCAAATTGACCATTGCCTCAAACATCATATCGATGTTGTGAAAGCTCTCGTTCTTTGGAAGTTCATCGAGCACCTCCAGTATCGCCCGCTCTGCGGACGACATTTTGATAGGCCATCGCCACGGGCTCATGGCCAGTTCCTCATCTGGATTATCGGAGAGGCTGAATTCGCTATCCTCAACGCCGTTGTTCTCGTTGGAGAACAGTCCATGACTTCGCCGGATGAACCTGGCATCGATTGTCAGTGTCAGTAGCCAGTCAGGTATATCGGAGCCATAGAGAAAGACGCGCGTATCGCCGCCGAGCTGCAGGTAGTGGGAATGCCCGCGCAATCCAAGCGCGGTCAGACCTCCCACGTGGAATGCATGTCCCATGATCCATTGCGCGGATAACAAGGGAATTTTCCAACCCGTGACGGCTTGCGTCGTTTCTCTTGCCGAAAATGGGCGTCGGTAGACGCCTGTCGCGATCCGCTCGAGCCAACCCTGTTTGATATACGCCGACACGGACTGCCGTGAGATCGCATGGCGTGCCGTCCAAGCCGAATCGACAAGAAAGCCGGGCGGAACCGACTGGATAAGATACTTTAGCTTTGGCGTCGTTTGTTCATTCATCATAGACATTATGGCATGATTTCAAAGTAGATTTCAAGCGCACTTTAACGTATGCCACTATTGCAAATATCACGTTGACAAATCATGGAAAGGTCAAAGTGGCTTGGCAGTCGCGAGGCTCTTCCTGCCGCGATGGTGTTGTGCTTAAACCTCAACTGCGAGCGTCCATTCCGCAGGCCATCGCCCCGACACAGCTCAGGCACTGCGCATCTCCGAAAGCTTCGGCCTTACCCTCATCGACAGCGACGGGATCCGCGATCTCCACAGCGGCCAGTTGATCGAAAGCGCCGATGCCCTGAAAGACGGCCTCGCCGAAAAGGCCATGCAGATCCACATGCAGCGCATCGTCGGATCTTTCGTCGGCTCAGCCTACGGCGCCGGGCAATTCTACAGCCGCGCGGTCACCGAAGCCCGCGATCTCACCACGAAGCTTTCCAACGATACCAGAGATGAGGACCTCGACGGCCCTGTTGGCTTCGACAGCCGAGCCCAGCGCAAGCGCGAGTTCGCAGCCGATATGGGCCTGCAGGCCCACGTGCTTCGAATGGCCGCCGAAGGTGCTGTCTCGGCTTACGAGGACATCACAGGCGAAACCTGGAAGCCTTACTAGCGCACGGTCGAGCAGCCTGCCAACTCGGTCGACAGACAAGCCGCCACTGCCCAGATGTCAGCATTCGAATAGCCGGATGCGGGGCTTCGGCCCCGCTTTTCACCAGCGTCCGGTACCGTCCCTACAACCTGGTTCGGAAAAAGAAAAAAGGGCCGACGGAAAACCGCGGCCCATAAAGTGTGAAGGTCATGGACCTCCAGAGGGGAACAGCTGCTGCGGCGGAACTGGGAGGAGCCGCCATGTGCATCAGCTGAAGCCTGTATGCCCGAATTTTCATCGCGTTGCACTTAATTTTTGTGCAGTGCAGCTATGCGTTCTTGGCTTGAAGGAACGTAACCCCGTGTTCTGGCATCATTTCGGCGCGCTTTTCGGGCGAACACTACCAGGTGATCAACGGCGTCTTGCGCAGCCAATGATCCGTGGTGACTTGATCCAGCACGAAGGTCGCAACGTTTTCGCGCGAGATGGAGCCTCCGCGGAACTGGTTCAAGCTCGTGAGCGTCTGGATCGTGGTGCGCCTAGGCTTGTTGTTGAGAACTGAAGGACGGACAATGGTCCAATTCAGATCGCTGCCCTTGATGATGGCCTCTTGGCGGTTTCTGTCGGCGTATACTTTGCGCAAAAGCAGCGGGAAGATCAGCTTGTCGAACAGAAACCCGCCATGGCCTGCGCTATCCCCCGCGCCCATTCCGGTGATGGTGATGAGACGCGAGACGTGCTCTGCCTTCATGGTATTGACGACCGCTCGGGTTGCAGTCGAGAGAAGGGTGACTTCACGAAACGGGCTTGCGGGTGTTCCAAGTGCGCTGATGACGGCATCGCGACCCTTGACGGCCTGGCGCAACACCTTCTCGTCACGGGCGTCTCCAACGACGATCTTCGCTCCCCTCATGTCCGCGGCCTTTTCCGGCGAGCGCACCAGGAGGGTGACATCGTAGCCGCGGCTGAGGGCCTGGCTGACGATGTGGCGGCCGGTTGGCCCGGTGGCGCCGAGGACCACGATCTTCGGTGCGGCGGAGAAATCTATGTCAGTGATGGAGGTGGTCATGATCGGGTCCTCTTGAAAGGCAGGGCTCCTCTCAGGAGGTAGCCCGGGTTTGGTTGTTGTGATCGGTAATCAGAGCCTGCCCCCTGCGAGCAGTTCTCGGGTCCGCTTCAGCGTCGATACGAGGGCCGATTTGTAGCCCTTGTCGCTGTCGAACTGCGTCTGCTCGGCCTGCTCCTCAGGACCATTCGGCTGCTTGCCGCGTAGGCCGAGGTAGCAGTAGAACTTCAGCTGCAGCGCGCCGGCTTCGTCCTCGAATAGCTCATTGACGATGGCGCCCTCGCGTGGGCCGCCTGCCTGGAAGAAGGTGACCTTGCTCTGCGGCTCAAGCGTGATGATTTCCCTGATGTCAGAGCCAGCAATGGTGGCTTCGCGCACGAAGTGGGTCGCACTTTCCTCGACGACGTCGCAGCGGGTGCAGAGGCCGGGCGGGAGAAAGAGGCGCGCATCGCGCGCCTTCAGCTCCAGGCCCTTCCACACCTGCTCCCTGGTGAGTTTTGTTTCGCCTTCCGGATTCACCGGGACTGTTGCGGTCGAATAGATCATGATGATCGTCCTTGTTTAAAATTGTGGGCGCCTGCGTCAGGCAGAAGCAGCGGTTTGCGAGGCAAAGTCTCGATAAGAGCGAAGCGGACGGCCGAGAAGCGTCGTCAGGCGCTCGACATCGCCGCCCTCGGGCAGCATGCCATCAGTCAGGAAGCGCTCGCCCATCATGCGCATGTCATAGGCCATCCACGGCGGCATGAACTGCTTGAGGTTCTGTTCGAAAGCTGCCGTATCACCGCCGCCATAGTTGATCTGACGGCCCAGAACGTCCGACCAGATAGCAGCTATATCCGTGCCGGTGAGTGTGTCAGGACCCACGAGGTTGATGCGATTGGTCGGAAGCGGCTGTGCGGCCCTTTCGCGTCTCAGCAGTTCAATTGCAGCAATCTCCGCGATATCGCGGACGTCGATCATAGCAAGGCCCTTGTCGCCGACGGGCATCGGGTAGACGCCATAGCCAGTGATGACGTCCTTGATCGTCAGATCGTTCTGGATGAAGTAGGCCGGGCGCAGGATGGTGGCGTTGAACCCCATCTGCTCGATCATCCGCTCGACGCCGAATTTGCCGGCGAAGTGCGGCACGTTCACGTAGACGTCCGGGTGAATGACCGACAGGTAGACGATCCGTTCGATGCCAGCCGAGCGGGCGACGTTGAGGGCGATCAAAGCCTGGGTGAACTCGTCTGGTGCGACAGCGTTCAGCAGGAAGAGTGTCGACACACCGTCGAAGGCGGAACGCAGGGAGTCGACGTCGAGGAAGTCACCTTTGGCGACGGCAACGCCTGCCGGGAAATTGGCCTTGGAGGGGTCGCGGACGAGAGCGCGGACATCAGCGCCGCTGTCGACAAGGTACTGGATGGCTTGGCCGCCGATATTGCCGGTGGCGCCGGTAACGAGAATGGTCATGGGATTTTCTCCGGGTTGGTATTGCTTGACACCCGGAATATGACTGGTTCATTGTTAAACCAATAGACTGTTAAATTAGACAGTTCGTCTCACAGGTGGAACGATCATGGATCTCGTCGCTCTTGCCGATTTCAACCTTGTCGCGCGTCACGGTGGCTTCGGCAAAGCTTCGCGGGCGTCCGGCCGTCCCAAAGCGACCTTGTCTCGACGAGTGACCGAACTGGAGGCTGCCCTTCAGCTTCGGCTGTTTGAACGTGGCGCGCGCAACCTGAAACTCACCGAGGAAGGACGCGCCCTTCACGAGCGGACAGCCGCTCTGCTGACGGAGCTCGACGAAACGGCGGCCACCATCGCGGCCGGCGGGGACAAGCCGCGCGGCAGGTTGCGCATCAGCGCGCCACTGCTGTTTTCGCAGACTGCCATGGGCAGGATCGCGGCGGGATTTGCATTGAAATATCCCGACGTGCGGTTGGAAGTCACCACAGAGGACCGAGCCGTAGACATGATCGAGGAAGGCTATGACCTGGTCATCCGTGTCAATCCGGACCCGGACGAAAGTCTGGTCGGCCGAGCCTTTCTGCATGATCGTCTGGTCGTCGTGGCAAGCCCCGACCTTCCCCGCCCAGTGGCTGATCTCTCGGCGCCAGGTGTCGTGCGCGGGGCGGGCGATCGGCAGACCTGGAGCGTCGTGACTTCAGAAGGACCCGCCACAATCTGGATCGAGCCCATCCTCGCCCTATCCTCGCTTATCATGGTTCGGGACGCCGTGCGAACGGGCGTCGGCGCTGCTCGTATGCCGATTTCGCTGGTGAGCCACGATCTGGCCGACGGCACTTTGCTGCACTGGGGCGATATCGAGGGCTCCGAGATCGCGCTATGGGCGCTTTACCCGTCGCGGCGACTGTTGAGCGCCCGTGTCTCCGCCTTCCTGGATTTTCTGAAGCGGGCTTTTCCCAACGGAACGCCCGATGAACTGGCGGCCTACATCGGCAAGTGACGGACCGAACGTTCCAATTTTTCAGTCGCGCTAGCGTTGGCCAGCAGTGTTTACGCGCGAATAAGCGCCGGGCGGCATTCCTACATGCCGACTAAACGCAACGCTGAAGGCGCTTGCCGATCCATAGCCGACGCGTTGCGCAATCTCCGCCGTGGCGACATCCTCGCGGAGCAACGCCTTCGCCAGCGCCATGCGCCAACCGGTCGCGTATTCCATCGGGGCGACGCCAACCTCCCTCCGGAAACGATCAAAGAAGGTCGACCGGGACATGGCGGCATCCCGCGCAAGTGTTTCTACCGTCATGCTGCGACCTGGATCCGCGTGGATCTGGCGCAAGGTCGGTGCCAGCAGAGGATCGGCCATGCCGCGCAGGAGACCGGGCGGGGCCGCAGCGCTTCTCGTTGATCGCAAAGCTTCGATCAACAGTACCTCCAGCAACCGGTGAAGCACCATCTCGCGGGCGGTACGGTCGGCTCTCGTTTCGTCATTTATCATCCGGACCAATATCGCCAGCCGGTCTTCGCCTCGAACATGGATGATCTCCGGCAGCAACGAGACGAGAAGAGCTTTGTCATCCGAGCCAAAGGCACAATGGCCGACCATCGCCTTGATTTCCGCAGGCGCTTCCGGGTCTCCGAGCCGGAAGACGCCCGGGCTGGTTTCAAGACGCTGGGCAAGCGCTCCGCGCGGCGGCGGTTCTAGGCTGCTCATCGTGAACGAGAAGATTTCAGGAACCAGCACGAAGTCGCCGGCTGTCAGCAAAATTGGCTCACGACCGGCGATCGTCATCCGGCAATGGCCCTCTACTACCGCGCAGTAAAAGGGGCTTCCAAGTTCCGTGCGCTCGACGAGCCACTGACCGCCACCCGTCACCAGCTTTGAGATCGACGGCATTGGCTTGAGCAGGGAAACGACTTGGGCAATTGGATCGCTCATGATTTCGGACTCAGACTAAAAATTCTTGGACAATCAAATATAGCAAGTCCGCGACGGCAGGTCCATCTTCTGGCAAGTTAATCGTCAGGAGACAGAACATGCCAAACATCCTCATCACCGGTTGCTCATCCGGTTTCGGTCTCGCCATCGCGCAAACGTTTGTGACGGAGGGATGGGACGTGGTGGCGACCATGCGCACGCCGCAGACCGATCTGATGCCCCACAGCGAAAAACTTAAGATACTGGCGCTGGACGTGACCAGCGCCGACAGCATCACGAAGGCGGTCGAAGCGGCCGGGCCGATCGATGCTCTGGTCAACAATGCCGGCGTCGGCATGCTCAATGTACTGGAAGGCGCCGAGATGCCGAAAATCCGCGAACTGTTTGAAACGAACGTGTTCGGCGCGATGGCGATGACCAAAGCCGTTCTTCCACAGATGCGTATCCGTCGCTCAGGCGTTATCGTCAACGTCAGCTCCAGCGTCACCATCAAGCCGCTGGCCGCACTCTCCGTCTACAGTGCCAGCAAGGCAGCGCTGAACGCTTTCACGGAAAGTCTCGCTCTGGAGACCGCTCTGTTCGGGGTGCGAGCGAAACTTGTTCTGCCGGGTTCGGCGCCGACGACCGGGTTCGGCAAAAATGCCGTCGCACGTATGGGAATGGATATCCCCGAGCCATACAGCGCATTCGTTCACGACTACCTGACAACACTACGCTCCGGCACAGAATTCACGACGCCGGATGATGTCGCAGACGCCGTCTGGCGCGCCGTGACGGAACCGGATGCACCGATGAAAACGCCCGCTGGCACCGATGCGAAAACCTGGTTCCGCGACGCAGGCCACTCGCTGGCCTGAAGACGACCGCCCCAAAATCAATGTTTAAGGACCCGAACGTGAACAATCTGATCGATCTCGCCAAACATATTCCCACGCCCGAGGCCACGCTCACTGTGGCCTATACCCCAATCCGTTTGCCGATGGTCGGCCGCCAACCGCTGGAACTGCGTCTGACCGCGCCTGCGACCGGCGGCAACCTTCCCATCGTGCTGCTGTCGCATGGGTTCGGCCCCTCCAACTACATCCCGTCAAAAGACGGTTACGCCCCGCTGGCCCAGTTCTGGGCGGAACGGGGTTTCGCGGTCATCCAGCCGACGCATGCGAGTTCGCGCGTCGGTGGCTTGCCTTCGGATGCCCCCGGCGCGCCGTTTTTCTGGCGCGAGCGCGTCGAGGAGATAAAGGCGATCCTCAACCAATTATCCGAGGTTGAACGGCAGGCGCCCGCCGTTGCG
Organism: Rhizobium sp. Root483D2; assembly: GCF_001426685.1. Lineage (GTDB taxonomy): Bacteria > Pseudomonadota > Alphaproteobacteria > Rhizobiales > Rhizobiaceae > Pararhizobium > Pararhizobium qamdonense. The sequence continues at coordinate 7,418 of NZ_LMFB01000008.1, forward strand.
GGCCGGATGGATCATTCGCGCATCGGTGCGGCCGGTCATTCTTTCGGTGGTCACACCGTCGGGCTCCTGCTAGGCGCGCAGCTGAATGGTGAGGATTTCTCCGATCCGCGTATCTCGGCAGGCATTCTAATGACGACTCCGGGGCGAGGCGGCAAGGATATGATCGAGGAGAACGCTGCCCGGTTTCCGTTCTTCGACGTTGATTTTTCGACGCTGACGACACGCAGCCTTGTCGTCTGCGGTGATACGGACAATCCGCATTTCACAACGCGTGGCCCTGAATGGCATGCGGATGCGTTTCACGATGCGCCGGGCGCAGAGGCCCTGTTGACGATGCACCGCGTCGGACACGGGCTTGGCGGGATCGCCGGGCTTGACGCTAAGGAAACAGAAATCGAGGCACCCGACGCGCTGGAAGCTTTGAGGCGCCTGACGCTCGCCTGGCTTCAGACGGTGCTGGGAGCGGATGAAGGTGCATGGCCCGGCGCATGCCTTGCGCTCGAGGGTGACGCCGCGCCGCTTGCGGATGTCACACAAGGCCAGAACTAAAATTGGTAAAGTCGATTTGCGGCCAGGTTGCTCTTCGCGATCTGGCCGTTGGTGGCTTAAAGGAACCGGTTGCACGGCGGAAAACTTCGAGCGGCTTGAAGCCCTGGATTGGTCCAGGGTGTGGTCTGTCTGAAGCTGGGAGTGGGGAGTGAGCACGTCTCAGTCTTGTCACCCGTCCAGGCATGGCACCACAACCACCAGCGCTAAGAAGCAATGCAGCGTTCCCGGGAACCTCCCAAATCCAGTCGTTGGCTTCGACCAAGTGTTTGGGGCTTGTGGGCGCTATGCATCCATTCCATTGGTCGCCACCCGATGATGCCAATGTGTATCCCTTGATCCGCCAGCTGGCACGTCCACTGCGGTCTCGATGGGGCATGTCTGACCAAAGACCGCCTCGCGGTGCTCGGCTCGATCGGCATCCGCAACGGCCGGCTCGTTTTCTTCCCCTGACTGCAAGCAGCCATTCCTCGCGAGGCAAGAAAGCCTCTCCCTGGCCGTCCTCCACTCCGTTTCGGCCTTTCAGGTGCGGGCCGATCGTCCCCGGTCCTATCGACTGCCATCGAGATCCTATGAGTAATGGCGGCGATCTGTTTTGATCTGGTTGACGTCAATGCCGTTGCAGAAAGGAGCAGGACGATGTCGCAGGATGGTGTTTATGCAGCAGGAACTCCCCAAAGAGAGCTCGGGGCGATTTTCACCTCGATCGAATTGAGCAAAAAGACGTGGCTACTGACCTCGATGTCACCCGGCGCCGGTGAGAAGATGTCTCGTCACATTATTGCCGGTGGCGATATCACCGGCCTTTTTGCCCAACTCACTATGTTGCGGCGAAGGGCGTACGACCGAACCGGCTCCGATTATCCGTTCGTCATTATACAGGAGGCCGGCCTCGATGGATTCTGGGTCCACCGCGCGCTGACGGCAGAGGGCTACGAGAGCCATGTCGTTGACGCGGCCTCCATTGCAACATCACGACGCAAGCGGCGGGTGAAGACCGATAGATTAGACGGCGAGAGTTTGATCCGAGCGTTGCTCGCCTTCAAGCGGGGAGAGCCGCGGGTCTGCTCGATGTTGCGCGTGCCGACCCCGGATGAAGAAGATCGCCGTCGCATCGTCCGGGAGCGGAAAGTTCTGATGGAAGAGCGTATTCGACACAGCAACCGTATCAAGGGTCTGCTCTTCTCGCAGGGGATCACTGACTACGATCCCCTGCGACGTGATCGCCGCGAACAGTTGGAGACGCTTCGTACGGGCGATGGGCGAGCTTTGCCGCTACACATGAAACGGCAGGTCTTGCGCGAGATGACCCGCATGGAACTGCTGATCGACCAGATCAAGGAGGTTGAGGCAGAACGTGACGACATGCTTGCGGAGGAACGGCAGTCGGCTCGCGAAGTGGTATTGCTGTCGAAGGTCGTGGGTATCGGGCCAGAGTTTGCTGCAGTCCTTTGGGGTGAGGGCTTGTTTCGACGGTTCGACAATCGGCGGCAAGTCGCCGCCTACGCGGGGCTTGCGCCAACGCCTTGGCAGAGCGGATCGATTGACCGGGAGCAGGGCATTGGCAAGTCCGGGAACCCTCGGCTTAGATCGACCCTGTTGGAGATGGCCTGGCTTTGGTTGAGGCATCAGCCCGCCTCAACGCTCAGCCGTTGGTTCAATGAACGAGTCGCGCAAAATGGCGGCCGCTTCAAGAAGGTGATGATCACGGCACTGGCGCGCAAGCTGGTTGTGGCGTTGTGGAAATATGCCAGCGCGGGCGTCGTGATCGAGGGCGCGGTGGTCAGACCGTGACCGTTTAAGCGCATACCAGTTCGGCACAGGCCTGATCAGCCTCGCCGGAACCAGGTGGACGACCGCATCGCGGCTTGGCTTCAAATGCCGTCATCGAGAATGGTCTCGTCCTCCTGAGCCCTAGCCGCCGTAGGCGGGATTGTGGTGCGGCCGTTGAAACGGCGACCGGATATGAGGTTGATACGTGCAGGGCGCGCGGATCAAGAAACGGGCTCAGACCGAAGGTTCTAAAGGCGAATTCGATGCGCCACCAGTGCCGGTCCATGGTTGGAAGATCGTTGTCCAGCATCGTTCTCGTGAGAGACCGGTGTCCGGAGCGGCCCCTTGCGACCTCTCTTCAGGCTGGTCTGACGCCAATCTGTCCTGATCCTGCAACGGCTTCGCCGAACTTCTTCCCCTGCGTCGTCGCCGCATTCCTCGCGAGGCAACAAGTCCGGCTTTCGCCGTCCTACGCTTAGCGCTGCGGCCCTTGGGATGCAGTCGGCCTGATTGGCGTCTTACGACCGCTATCGAGGCCGCAAGGGGCGGCTTCGGCAAACTCAGTCAGGAGAATGACAATGGCTACCATCGGAACCTTCCAACAATCCGGCAACGACTTCAGCGGCGAGATCGTCACTCTTTCCCTCCAGACCAAAAACGTCCGCATCGTTTCCGATACGCGCTCCAGCGGCGAAAACGCTCCCAGCCACCGCGTCTTCGTCGGCCGGATCGAAATCGGAGCCGCCTGGTCCAAGCAGTCCAACGAGGGCCGCAACTACCTCGGTCTCAAACCCGACGACCCGAGCTTTCCGGCCCCGATCTACGCAACGCTGATCGAGGTCGAAGGCGAGGAAGGCCTCTCCCTCATCTGGTCCCGCTCGAACCGGGACTGAGACTGGAGGCCCCGCCGCAGGGCGGGGCTCTCCATCAAGAATCACTTGTTCAGTGCATCCTTGAGCGCCTTGGCCGGCGCGAAGGTCAGCTTCTTCGAAGCCGCAACAGTCATCTTTTCTCCGGTCGCGGGATTGCGGCCCTCGCGCTCCGGCGATGCCTTCACCTTAAACTTTCCGAAGCCTGGGATTGAGGTTTCAGCGTCGGAGCCTGCGGCATCGGCGATGGCCTGGAACACGGCTTCAACGATGCCCTTGGCCTGAACCTTTGTCAGTCCGTTGTCGGCCGCAATCTTGTCGGCAATTTCATTGGTGGTGGTCATGAAAAATTCCTCGCAAATTAAATAATGCGAAATCCGTGTCAGGTTCTGACCGGATTGTCATCGGCGACAATGGGGATGAGGGTCAGATCCGCTTGATGTCCACAGGTCGTTTAGGCCGATAGCCCCGTTTGCGCTTCTCCCTGAGAACATCAAGGAACAGGCTGACGGCTTGGCTCTCATTGTCGAACAGATGCACCATCTGCTGTCCGCGCGTTCCAATCCGGCCCCAAGCGCGGACTAGAGACACCTCGCCAAACAGTGTCGGCTGAACAGCTAGCGCGTAAAAGCGAGCCATGTTCTTCTCCGGCGCGATACGCTCGACGTAGAGGTGGTAGGGCTGCGTGATCATGCCCGCAGAATCGCGCGTTTGGAATCTGCCGTCCAATGACAGTTTTGAATCGGACGGGCATTATCGATTCACAACGTTGATCCTTGGTCCGTTTCATTCGCACCAACTCCGTCGCGATCCTTCCCACTTCCGAGCCAAGCCTTCGGCGACGAGAATATCGCCGACCGATCGTCGCTCGCGGTAGACGATCCTGAGCTTGCGTCCGAAGCGATCCTCATCTCTGGCGGTCGCCTTGAACGAGAGCGGACCCGAATTGAGAATCTCGAGCAGACGCTGTTTCGCCGCAAGACCTCGCTCGCGTTCGCGCTCACATCTCGGCGGGCTGAGCTCCGGCGTGTCGATGTCGGCGATCCTGATCTTTTCCGCTCGAAACCAGAAGGTATCTCCATCCACCACGCAGGTGATCCTATGGCCGCCATTGCACATCGAGAAGGTTTCACTTGCGCTGCTTGGCGACGCTGAGGCAACAGATGCAAGGATGCCAATGGCTAAGGGCGATAGGCTGGCAATTGCCGTAAAAAGTCTCACTTTCATGTCTCCTCAGTGTCTGTCGTTGGAGCGGCCTTATAGCTCTTCACCCCTTCTGTGCTAGCTTATGAAACCGGTTTTCTCCGACGGACGCGCTCATATCCCTGCGCCGAAACCAGATGGCGCGTCCGCATCTGAGCGGCGGATTGCCTGATGTGAACACGATCTGCTCGTCGGCGCGCATGCGCAGCACCTCATGCGGCAAGATCAGTGGACGGCGGCTGAGCTGCCGGGAGCGTGAACGCGACGATCCCTTTATCCCTGACGAGCGGTTTGTCTGGTCGACTTCGACCGTCGTATCGCCGCAGCGTTTAGAGATATAGTCGGCAGTATCAGGGTCGTTGATCGCGGCAAACGAGATCCACGACGCGGATTCGAACCATTTGCTCGTCGCGTCCCGCCCGCCATAGGCCTCGCGCATCTGGCCGATGGACTGGAAGATCATCGTCAGCGTGATGCCGTATTTGCGTCCGGCGTCGCGGGTGGTTTCGAGGATTCGCAGATAGCCGAGCCTGGCGACTTCGTCGAGCAGGAAGAGAGCGCGACCTTTCACATCGCCGTTCCGATTGTAGATGGCATTGAGCAGCGATCCGATAACCACACGCGCCAGTCCCGGATGGGCTTCGAGGACCTTTAGATCGAGCGCAATGAAGATGTCTGTCCCACCATCAGCGAGATCGTCGATCGAGAAACTGTCACCCGAGACGAGGGCGGCATAGTTCGGATAGGACAGCCAGTGGGTTTCTTTCACCGCATTGGCGTAGACCCCGGAAAACGTCTCCGGCGTCATGTTGACGAACACCGAGACGTTCTCCTTCACGAAATCCGATTGCGACTGTTCGTAGATTTTTGTCAGACGCGCCCGCAGTTGTGGTTCAGGCTCCGACAGGTTGGTCCGCACACGGCGCAACGTCTGGTCTTCCTCGTCCGTGTGACCGGACAGGCAGACGTCTGCGATGAGGGCCGTCAGAAGCTGCATCGCCGATGCCCGGAAGAAGTCGTCACGGGCAGATGCCAATCGCGGATTGTCGGTCATGATCCAGGTCGCGACGGCGACGATGTCCTCTTCCTTCGTGCTGCCGTGTCGCCCAATCCAGTCGAGCGCATTGAAGCCGACGCCTGACGCCGAGGGATCGAGAATGATCACCTTTCGGCCAGCCTTGCGGCGATGCTCCGATACCATCGGCGCGACCTCGCTCGACGGGTCGAGGACGACGAGGCCGCCACCCCACTTGAGCGCCGTCGGGACCGTGACCGACGTCGTCTTGAAACCGCCGGAGCCGGCGAAGACGATGCCATGCGAGGAGCCGAAGGAGCCGTCGAAGCATAGGAGCGGTCTGTTGCCGCCCGCGCCCCAGGTCGACGGATCATGGGCGCGGAACGACACTGCCGCAACGCTATCGCGATCGACGCGATAACGTTCGCCGACGACGATGCCGCCTGGATCGGGGAAAAGTTTTGCAGCCTCCTGCACCTTCATCCAGTCGGCCTCGCCATGCACCGCTCGCTTTCCGCCGATCCGCCGTGGTGCGGCTTTGGCAAATGCTGCGTTACCCTTCATCGCGACGCGCAGTGCGAAGACGCCGGCGAGGAACGTTGTCGATGCGCCCAGCATCGTTGCGGGGTCCGCATATCCGAGCACGGATTGTCCTTTCGGGATGTCACTAGTTATCCCGGCCAGGCGAACCCCCTCGCGCAGGAGAGCGATGAGGATTGACACTCCATTTCCGCCGACGACACCCCATCCTGCAGCCTTGATACCCGCAGCGCCATTTGCCGCGAACAGAAAGATCGTGCCGATTGCAGCCGCGGTCGCATAGGGCAGCGCAAGGCCGATCCGCCCGAGCATCAGCTTGGCCTGCGCCGTCTTGCCGAGCGCGGCCAGCCAGTGTTCGATCCCCGGCATGAAAACCACGACGACGATCATCGTCGTCGCCGGGATGACGGCGAGGAACACCTTACTCGCCGTCATGAGCGAACGCCTCCGCGCCTATCACTGTCAGGCGCGATTGCTCCGTATCGTTGCCCTTGAGGCGACGACTGGCATCGATCAGCAGGCCGAGCAGTAGTGCCCGCTTCTCGTAACGCAGTCCTGCCTTGACGATGAGGCCACCGAGTTCGATTTTTTCGCGGGTGTCTTTCTTTCGCGCGTCAGCCGTCATTGTGCGGGCCATGCGTTCAAGCCTCACCAGGCCTGCCCGCAGGCGCGCCAGTTTCGATCGTCGTGACCGTCTCGCCGGCGGTCCTGCCGTCGCCGACATTTCTCTTCCCGGTCGCACTTCCTTTGCCTCCGCGAAACCGCCTAGTGATCTCCTCGAACGCAGCCTGTAACTCGGTTTCCTCGATCTCGATCTCACCGAGGCCGGCCTTCAACGCGATCCGGCCGATGCGCTCGGCCTCGCGTGTTTCCGCTTGTCTCAGCTGATCCTGCAATCTGGCGATTTCTTCCCTGATCTTCGATGATGGTTTCTTCATTCCGGTCGCATCTCCCTGGAAATCTTGGCGGCGCTGTTCCGTTGCAAGATTTCCCCAAAAGCACATCCGAAGGAATGTGCAGATCTGCACGTCGGCAAAGCCGACACTTTGGAGGATGATCCCGCCGTTCCGAAGGAGCGGATCCAAGGGCGCAATTATACGTCGCTGATGCGACGCTTTGCTTAGAGGCCTCGACACTGGCTGACTTGGTCGTGCCGCTCCGGATGAACGACGTGCGAACCGGGAGTTTTTTGCGCCGTGGCCATCGCCCACTTTTCAGCCAGCATCGTCAGCCGCGGATCAGGCCGCAGCGTCGTGCTGTCTGCGGCCTACCGGCACTGCGCAAAGATGGAGTACGAGCGTGAGGCCCGCACCATCGACTACACCCGCAAGAAGGGCTTGCTGCACGAGGAGTTCGTCCTCCCTGCCGATGCTCCGAAATGGGTCCGTGCCCTGGTCGCAGATCGCTCTGTCGCCGGAGCTTCGGAAGCCTTCTGGAACAAGATCGAGGCCTTCGAGAAGCGTTCCGATGCGCAGCTCGCTCGCGACCTGACCATAGCGCTTCCACTGGAGCTGTCGTCCGAGCAGAACATCGCCCTGGTGCGGGACTTCGTCGACAAGCATATCCTCGCAAAAGGTATGGTCGCGGACTGGGTCTACCATGACAATCCCGGCAATCCGCATATCCACTTGATGACCACATTGCGCCCACTGACCGAGGACGGGTTCGGATCGAAGAAGGTGGCGGTGATTGGCGAGGATGGCCAGCCGGTCCGCACGAAGTCCGGGAAAATCCTCTATGAGCTCTGGGCGGGTTCGACCGACGACTTTAATTCCTTACGCGATGGATGGTTCGAGCGGCTGAATCATCACCTGGGGCTCGGCGGCATCGATCTCCGTATCGACGGCCGTTCCTATGAGAAGCAGGCCATCGAGCTTGAACCCACCATTCATCTCGGCGTCGGGGCGAAAGCCATCGCGCGGAAGGCGGAAGAACAGGGTGTTCGGCCAGAGCTCGAACGGATCGAACTGAACGAACAGCGGCGGTCGGAAAACGTGCGTCGTATCCTGCGCAATCCAGCCATCGTGCTCGACCTGATCACGCGAGAGAAGAGCGTCTTCGATGAACGCGATGTCGCGAAGGTTCTGCATCGTTATGTCGATGACCCGGCTGTTTTCCAGCAACTGATGTTACGCATCATCCTGAACCCCGAGGTTCTCCGGCTGCAGCGTGACACGATCGAGTTCGCGACCGGAGAAAAGGTGCCAGCCCGTTACTCGACCCGTGCGATGATCCGGCTGGAAGCGACGATGGTGCGGCAGGCAATCTGGCTGTCAAACCGGGACGGTCAAGCTGTCTCCGATGCCGCTCTGGACGCAACGTTCCGGCGGCATGAGCGGTTGTCGGACGAGCAGAAAACTGCGATCGAGCGGATCGCCGGTCCCGCCCGGATCGCCGCCGTGGTCGGGCGTGCCGGCGCCGGCAAGACGACCATGATGAAAGCCGCCCGTGAGGCGTGGGAACTGGCCGGATATCGTGTGGTTGGCGGCGCGCTTGCCGGCAAGGCGGCGGAGGGGCTTGAGAAGGAAGCCGGGATCCAGAGCCGGACGCTCGCGTCATGGGAACTGCGCTGGAACCGTGGTCGCGACGTTCTCGATGACAAAACCGTCTTCGTTCTGGACGAGGCCGGCATGGTCGCCTCAAAACAGATGGCCGGCTTTGTCGATGCCGTCGTCAGGGGCGGCGCCAAGATCGTTCTCGTCGGCGATCCCGAACAGCTTCAGCCGATCGAGGCGGGGGCCGCCTTCCGCGCCATCGTTGACCGCATCGGTTATGCCGAACTCGAGACGATCTATCGCCAGCGCGAGGACTGGATGCGCAAGGCATCGCTCGATCTGGCCCGAGGCAACGTGGAAAAGGCGCTGACCGCCTATGATGCCAATGTCAGGATCACGGGAACGCGCCTCAAGGCCGAGGCGGTCGAGCGGCTGATCGGTGACTGGAACCACGATTACGATCAGTCGAAGACAACGTTGATCCTCGCGCATCTGCGCCGCGACGTGCGCATGCTCAACATCATGGCCCGTGAAAAACTCGTCGAACGCGGCATTGTCGGTGAGGGCCATGTCTTCAAAACGGCTGACGGCATTCGCCAGTTCGACGTGGGCGATCAGATCGTCTTCCTGAAGAACGAGACCTCGCTCGGCGCCAAAAACGGCATGATCGCTCATGTCATCGAGGCCGCATCGAACAGGATCGTTGCGGTCGTCGGAGAGGGTGATCAGCGCCGGCAGGTTATCGTCGAGCAACGCTTCTACAGCAATCTCGATCATGGTTACGCCACCACGATTCATAAAAGCCAAGGCGCGACCGTCGACCGTGTAAAGGTGTTGGCAAGCCTCTCGCTGGACCGGCATCTGACCTATGTGGCGATGACCCGTCATCGCGAGGATTTGCAGCTTTACTACGGACGCCGGTCCTTCGCCTTCAAGGGCGGCCTTGCCAAGGTACTCTCCCGAAAGAATGCCAAGGAGACCACGCTCGATTACGAGCGCGGAAAACTCTACCGCGAGGCGCTGCGGTTCGCTGAAAGTCGCGGGCTCAACATCGTCCAGGTGGCCCGCACACTTGTCCGCGACCGGCTCGACTGGACGCTGCGCCAGAGGACGAAATTGGTCGAGCTTGGCCAGCGCCTTGCCGTCTTTGCAGAGCGCCTCGGTCTGCACCATCCCCCAGAAACCCAAACGATGAAGGAGGCCGTGCCCATGGTCGCAGGCATCAAGACATTTTCCGTTTCCGTCGCCGATACGGTAGAGAACAAGCTCGACACCGATCCAGCCCTCAGACAACAATGGGAAGAGGTTTCGACCCGTTTTGCTTACGTCTTTGCCGATCCCGAGACCGCCTTCCGGGCAATGAACTTCGATGCGGTGCTAGTGGATAAGGAAACGGCGAAACTGGCGCTTCAGACGCTGACGACCGCCCCGGCGTCGATCGGACCGCTCAGGGGTAAGACAGGCGTTCTTGCCAGCAGGACAGAGCGCGAGGACCGTCGCGTTGCGGACCTCAATGTTCCGGCCTTGAAGCGCGATCTTGAGCAGTATCTGAGGATGCGCGAGACCGCCGTGCAGCGGCTGCAGGCGGATGAACAGGTATTGCGTCAGCGCGTGTCGATCGACATCCCGGCGCTCTCGCCGGCAGCACATGTGGTGCTGGAGCGCGTGCGTGATGCGATCGACCGCAACGATCTGCCGGCGGCCATGGCCTATGCACTGAGCAGTCGGGAAACCAAACTGGAAATTGACGGGTTCAACCAAGCCGTCACCGAACGCTTCGGCGAGCGTACCTTGCTCACCAATGCCGCGCGCGAACCATCCGGAAAGCTCTTCGACAAACTCTCCGAAGGGATGCAGCCCGAGCAGAAGGAGCGTCTGAAGGAAGCCTGGCCGATCATGCGCACGTCCCAGCAACTCGCCGCTCACGAGCGCACCGTCCAGACCCTGCGGCAAGCCGAGGATTTGCGTCTCGCCCAGCGCCAGACGCCGGTGATGAAACAATGAGGCGGCCGCTCCTCCTGGCCCTGGCCGCCGCGGCCGGGATGATCGCTGGTCTAGCGGCAATCGCCTATATGGGCGGCTTTCGGTTGAATCTGACGCCGAGCGAGCCGCTTGGGCTCTGGCGTATCGTGGTCCTGCAGCGTCCGGTCGAAGCCGGCGATCTCGTGTTCATCTGCCCACCGGCAACCGCTTCATTCGAGGAAGCACGGCGCCGCGGCTATGTCAGGCGTGGCCTCTGCCCGGGTGGCTATGCGCCGCTGATCAAGACAGTGGCGGCGCTTCCCGGACAGCATGTGGAAATAGGCGCGAATGTCACTGTCGACGGTAGGCCTCTCGCCTCATCGATCGTTCGCGCGAGCGATGGCGAGGGCAGGGCGATCACACCGTTCAAAACCGGCATCGTGCCACTGAGATATCTGTTTCTTCACTCATCCTTTGCGAGCTCCTATGATAGTCGGTATTTTGGACCGGTTCCCGACACGGGCCTTCTCGGCCTGGCGCGGCCGGTCCTCACATTCGATCCATAACTGGCGGCGATCCTGCCTGCTCATCGCGGTATCTGTCACTTGCGGCTGGACTGCCTGGAGCGGCCATGTCTTGACCCTTCCGGTTGCTGTGTTGTTTCCGGCGCTCTGGGCGATGTCGCCGTCCAGACTGACCGCGTTGCTCGTGTCGGCCGGATATTTTCTGGCTGCCTCGCGTGGGCTGCCGCCGGGCGTCGCCAACTTCTATGCCGCCGATCTCTGGCCTGGGCTTCTGCTCTGGGCAGCAGCTTCTCTCTCCTTTGCCGGCACTGCCGGAAAGCTACAGGTCAGAGGAATTGACCGGTGGCCCACAGCATCTTCGTTACATTGAGGCCAGCATCGAGATGCACGCGCAGATGAGCGCAGTGAGTACCCTGATCAGCATGCTCGGCTACATCCCGACCGTTAACTAATCCGGATTCATGGCCATACATGGTGAGCAACTCGGCCACCGGCGCTCTCACATCAGTTTTCTGCGAATTGCCAGCGCCGTAAGATGGGCCTTGCTCCGGACATCGAAGCGCTTCATCGCCTCGCGAAGCTTGACGCGGACGCTGTTGTATTTGACGCCCTCCACATCAGCAATCTCCTCCATCGTCATGCCGACGGCGATCCATCTTAGATAGGTCGCCTCTTTAGGATCGAGCCAGGTGGCATCTTCCACGGTAGGAGTGGTTTGAAGGAACGAGATGCGGGCATGGAGCTGTCCGACGGCAGCGGCGGCCGCGACCGCGTCTATCTCACGGTCGAGATCGATTGCTGGCCTTTCCGACGCTAGAGTGAACATCGACATCGAGCCGTTGGCAGTCTTGATCGGAACGGTTATCCCGGAGCGGATGCCGAAATCGGCAGCATGCGCATAGAAGGCGCGCTCTTCCTTCGATTGCCTTGCGCGATCGTGTTCGCTGGACCACGCAAAAACTTGCTTTCTGGATTTCGCGCGCTTGACGACCGGATCGAGCTTATCGAAGTTCGTCTCGAAATACGTCGACCGCCACTCGCGATGATAATTGGTGACTGCAATGCTGTGCTTGTGCTGGATGTGCAGATAGGCGTAGCCGGTGAAGCCAAAGTGGTGGGTGAGGTCGGAAAGGCCCTGCGTGAGGATGCTTTCGTCGCCCTGTATCGCCGCAAGATCGGTCAGCTTGTCCAGCCAATGCTGCATTTTTCACTCCGATTTGGTCGTCAGGTGGAACAGATCACTAGAGCCCCTCGACGTTTACAATTATATGCGCTCAAAAATCAACCCGAGATTGCATAATAGTGCATGTGGAACTAGAATAAAAGCCACTTCATGAGTTTGTGAAAACCCTCGGCGACGCGAGCGTTCGCCCCCGGCGGACTTCGCTCACCGCGGAGTGAATGCGTTGGAACAACTGGCGACAGGACCTACCGAACCTGCAACTGCCAGTCTCGCCTGATCGAGCGGGGACGGGTTGGAGATGTCTTTGTGACTCAGAGCGAGCGCAATGCCGATCTGATCGGACAGAACCCCTTCGGTGTAATACATTTCCCCGGTCTCGCAGCTGGTTGAGATCGAAAGTGGCTTTACAATCATATGCGGACGCTCGTGCTCATCGCCAGGAACACGGCAATCGCTTCCCTGGTCGACGGAAGCATCCCTGTACAGAATTGATCCTGACGCCGGCGGCGGAATATCTCAATTTTCGCCGCCACCAGCCTCTCGGCGTCAGTCAATCGAGCGTCAGCGCCAGGAATGAAGTGCTGGAAAAGGAGCGCGTATTCCGCTAGGGCGGCAGCGATGTGGGTTTTGCATGTGCCGGGCCAACCAACCAGACAATCGCGCTTGCCAGGATAGCGCGCAGGTCTGTTCCATTGAACCCGCTGTAATTTTTCCTCACGACGTTCTGGAACAGCTAATCGACTGTGCCAACCGCTTCATCATTTTTGGAGAAGAACTACGGGAGCAATCAGGCTATTAGCACAGATGGGCTAATCGGCTCCGTGCCCCATCTCATCCTATCCGGAATGGGGTTGTACCGTACTGCCGATGATAAAGTGGTTTGTCGGAATCAGGCACAACCATCACGCAGAGGAGCGCAGTCATGAAACATTACGCCGGCCTCGATGTCTCGGTCAAAGAAACAAGCGTCTGTATCGTTGATGAAAGCGGGAAACTATGCCGGGAACGGAAGGTGGTCTCTCACCCGGAGGACCTTGTAGCCATCCTGAGTGATCCGGCAGTCAGCTTGGAGAGAGTGGGTATTGAGGCTGGACCGTTGTCGCAATGGCTGTTTGAAGGGCTGGCAAAAGCGGGCTTTCCGGTTTTTTGCATCGAGACGCGACACACCAAGGCATTCCTTGACGCTCTGCAACAGAACAAGAGCGACCGGAACGACGCGCGCGGCATTGCCCATATGATGCGGGTCGGCCTGTTCAAGGACGTGCATGTGAAGACGCTCACCAGCCAGAAGCGCCGCGCCTTGTTAGGGGCCCGATCGTTGCTGCAGGAAAAAGCGATAGACTTGGAGAACGAGATGCGTGTGCTTTTGCGCAACTTCGGACTGAAGGTTGGCCACGCCTCGGGCGGCACGTTCGAGAGAAGGATACTCGAGCTCGTCGAACACGACCCTGAGCTAGCGGAAATCATGGAGCCACTGCTCGCCGGACGACGCAAGTTGCGAGAAGGGCTCGCCAAACTGGAAAAGAGGGTTTTAGCTGAGGCGAAGCAGGATGACGTTTGCAGGCGGCTGATGACGGTGCCAGGCGTCGGGCCGGTCGTCTCACTCGCCTATGTCTCGACGATCGATATCCCCAGCAGGTTTCGTCATTCTCGATCAGTCGGAGCGATATTGGGTCTTACGCCCGTACTGAAACAATCCGGCGAAGTGAGCCGGGTCGGCCACGTCTCCCTGCGCGGGGATGCCATGATGCGAAAGCTGCTCTACGAGGCCGCTCAGTCGATGATGACGCGTGTGGTGAAATGGTGCTGGCTGAAGGCATGGGCCATGAACATTGCCAAGCGGCACGGCAGCAAGAAAGCCAAGGTGGCATTGGCCCGCCGTCTCGCGGTCGTCATGCACCGCATGTGGGTGGATGGCTCGGAATTCCGCTGGACAAGGGAGGACACTGTCTCAACCGTAGCGGCATGACGGTCAGCCACAAAGGCGAGCGAGAGAATCGAATTCAGGGTTCCGCGTAGCGGCGGAAGACGTCCTTCGCGGACGATGGTGATGTGAGTTCGTGGCGGCGTTTATTCCGATGATCCGTCATCAGGATGCAGCATAGATTGGACCACATCATCTACAGAACCCCATCGTGGGAGGGCTTAGTGCCGATCCCGGAGAGAAGCGCGGGCCGCGAAAAGACGTTGAACGCTAGCCAAGATATACGCAGGAGACGACTACTTCTATATAGCGGCGCTTTCGGCTGGAAAATGCCCCAGAAGCGACGTTGCGTTCTGGGCAAATTGCGCTAGGCATCATCCGTTTGAAATCGGGAGTTGCCCTTGGATTACCACCTAGACGAACTTGGTTTTCTTCAAAACCCGTGGTTCCATGATGGTGGGCTGACGGGCATCACGGTCGAGGACGATGTCGTGAAATTAGGTCTGAAGATGGTCGATGGACAGCAGTTCTCATTGACGCTCAGCGACACGGTGGCGTTTGTCGCGACTGACTTTCAGTTGGGCAACATTATATTCGACATACGCCTCTCCAAATGTACCGATATTACCCAAGATCGACTTTCAGCCTTGTACCCGTCCCCTCATCAATCAGCAGCCGAACGCTTCCACGATGCATACGGCAAAGCAATCGATGAAAAGCGCGCGGAAATCCTCATTGGCAAACTGACCCTCTTTGAACTGACCAGCAGCTACGGTTGCGAAATCGTTGCCCTATGCAGAGAGGTATCGGTGTCTCGCTGAGCCGTCTAACCGCAAAGGAGACTATTGTGGACGGCTATATTGCTGCGGCCAGCCCTGGAAAAGCGCAAAAGAGCTTGACCTCATCCCGCCGATTAGAGAAGCGCCGCCGGCGCCGCAGGTCAACATCAGCTATAGAACATAGTGCTTTGCCTTGGCACAATGTGGTAGGTCCGCCAGCTAGCCAAGCGAATAGCAAGCCTGGAGCGACTAGTTCCTGAGCCTGCGAAGTACCCCCTGCGAAGCGGCGAAATTTGCCCTCCTTGTCCTCGAACCATGCGTCCAACGCACAGTACGGGATCGCGCGGTTGGTGTTTCAGTTCGATAAACAGCGTGTGCCTGAGTAATGATGTCCTCATCAGACAGATCACCCTGGCTGGGGGTGCAAAGGTCCGTTTGATGCAGCTTCGTGGATCGTTGGTGCGCACACTACTATAGTCTCCCGCTTCTGAGTTGTCGTTGATGATCGCTGGATGCTTCGGCGCCTGCATCTTGGCTCGCACCATATCACCGAAGCTCAGCCGGGGGTCTTTGATGCCGGACCAGCGAGCGGGCAATATCGATGATATCGTCCCGCGAGGCCGTTGGATCTTTCATATTCCAGGCAACCCCCATGCCAATCTTGAAATCCACCCCCCTCACCTTTCGAAGCTCGAAATTGCGGTTGGGAAATCTCTCGTCCATTGCGGTGCAAAGCCAATGCCAAGGCCTGCTGATACCAACGAGATCAGCGCGAAGGTGTCGTCGCAGCTATAGGCGATATTGCGGGCCAGATCGTGCTCGGCAAACATCTCGGCAAAGTACCGCTCTGTATAGGAGAGGTTCTGGCGCGAAAACGAGATGATCTTTTGATCGCGCAGGTCTTCGATGTCGATCTCTGCCAGATTGGCAAGACGGCTTTCCTTGGCCACAGCGAGCAGATATTCATCATTCGCCATGGAGAAGAACCGCAGGCTTCCGATGTTCTCCACGGGCCGGATGAAGCCAAGGTTGATCTGGCCGGATTCCAGGCTGCGGATGATATCGCTGGTCGAGCCGCTCTGGATCTGCAGCTGGATGTCGGGATGTTTACGAGCGATCTTCGACAGAAAGGTTGGAAGCACGCCGATGGTGGCTGGATAGATCGTGCCGATCCGGATCTTGCGCACGGTCTTGCCGGCAGCCGAACGCGTCGCTTGCGCACTCATATCGATATCGCTCAAAATCCGCACACTGCGGTTATAGAATGTCTCGCCGGCAACCGTAAGCTCTACCCGCCGTGTCGAACGGACAAACAGCTGCACGCCCAGCTCCCGCTCCAGCGCCTGGATCTGCGTCGACAGGGCCGGCTGGGCGATATGCACCCGTACTGCCGCCCTGCCGAAATGCAACTCCTCGGCAACAGCGACGAAGTAGGTGAGTTGGCGCAGTTCCATTTATCCTACATATTGTTGGTTTTGATACCAACATATCGTACATGGACCCGTGTGGTTTGTCATGAACAAATTGTGGGGATGGAGCCATTTGCTAGAAACTTACGCTTACGCGCCGCGAAACTCGGTATTTCGAATGCCGAGGTGGCTCGCCGTGCCGACCTGAGCGATCGCCGCTATGGCAATTACGTCAGTGGACGGCGGGAGCCGGACCTAGCGACGTTAATTCGTATTTCAAGAGTTTTGGGTGTCAGCGTGGACGAACTGGTAGGTTCGACAGTCGAAAAACGGACTGAAAGCAAGGAGCATCTACTTCAAGAACGCATCGAGGCTGCACTGCGAACTCTTGACCATGACGATCTTCAGAGACTTGCCATCATGGTCGAGGCACTTGCGGTTGCTCGCACCCCCCCATGAACGGCTCACGCCCGCGGCGACTCGGAAATTTGCTCGCCTTGATAGGAACGATCAACAGTTTCAGTTGGATTTCAGTAGTTTCAGCTACTTAGGTAACTCCGGGCGAGAGTATCCGTAGCGAGCAACGGAGGCGGACTGTGTAACGTACATCCACATTGGTTGCGGATGACATTCAAATAGCTGCGCACAGCATCAATCGCTTTGGCGCAACTTAGCGAGGGCATCATCTAAGAGCTAGCGCCCCATAATGAACAAGCACCGTTGCCTACCTTTTTGATCCATTCTTGCAGTGAGC
The DNA here is from genome assembly GCF_001426685.1 of Rhizobium sp. Root483D2. Lineage (GTDB taxonomy): Bacteria > Pseudomonadota > Alphaproteobacteria > Rhizobiales > Rhizobiaceae > Pararhizobium > Pararhizobium qamdonense. Next base: position 24,394 of record NZ_LMFB01000008.1, read on the forward strand.
GCACCAAATTCCTTTGCTTTGGGACTGGAGGGCGGGTTTGCCACAGCGAAGTCGCTCGGGGAAGATAGGAGAATAGTTTGCGCATCACCTGCGTACCTAGAAAAAAATGGCACACCAATGCATCCGGATGACTTCGCCAAACACGACTGCATCACGATGCGTTTTGTACAATATCTTGATCGTGAGTGGCCCTCTGTCGTAGACGGCGCCGTGCGAAACGTTGCAGTAAAAGGCCGTCGGGTTGCCAATGGGGGGGAACCCTGAGTTTTGAAGCATAGGTGGATCGGTTTCGTCCGGTTGTTTTCGTATGGTCAACCAGGGCGTGATCCATCTCGCGGCCAATCAATCATTCTGGGGAAACCGCTGCTAACCGCACCGAAGCGGTGTCGCTCCAAAGAAGTTGTACTTGTACAACAACAGCTTCCCGAATCCGGATGCTGTTGGTTAATCTGTCGTTAACGAAAAAGACTTTGCCACGCCGGATAGAATCGGGCCTAATGAGATCAGCGCATTTTATGCGCTAATCAAATAATAAGCGCGGATTGAGTCGGGGCCAATATGTTGAACATCGCAGGCAATAAAAATGGTGAGAGCCTGCGCTCTCTGATCGCCTCTGATGCCGAAGAATTGTCGCGCCAGTTGCAGGCGCACCAACAGCGCACATTCCCGCCCACAGCGCAAAAGAATATTCGCCAGTTCACACCGGCAGAGGCTGCCGATTTCATTGGTATCCACCAGGGATATTTGCGTCAGATCGTGGCGGACGGCCATGGGCCTGAGCCCTTGGCCAATGGCCGCCGTCAATATTCGGTGCAGGATATCGAAAACCTCCGTTATCTTCTCGACGAAGGCGGGAAGGGGCCTCGCAAATATGTCCGTCATCGGCGCGAGGGTGAAAAGCTCCAGGTCATCTCCGTGATGAACTTCAAGGGCGGTTCGGGAAAGACCACGACATCGGCGCATCTTGCACAGTTTCTCGCTTTGCGCGGCTACCGGGTTCTTGCCATCGATCTCGATCCGCAGGCATCGCTCTCGGCGCTGTTTGGGCATCAGCCGGAATTCGACGTCGGCGAAAATGAAACGCTTTACGGTGCGATCCGTTATGATGGCGCCAGGCGGGACGTGACGGACATCGTACGGGCGACCTATACGCCCAATCTCCATATCATTCCGGGAAATCTGGAATTGATGGAGTTCGAGCATGAAACCCCCAAGGCTCTGGCCGGCCGGCATCAATCGGATTCGATGTTCTTTGCCCGTATCGGCGAATGCCTCGCCGAGATCGAAAGCGCCTACGACATTGTGGTGATCGATTGCCCGCCGCAATTGGGCTTCTTGACGCTCTCAGCGCTCTGCGCGGCGACGGCAGTTCTCATCACTGTGCATCCGCAGATGCTGGACGTGATGTCGATGAGCCAGTTCCTTCATATGACCGGGGATCTGCTGTCGGTCGTCGAAGAAGCCGGCGGTTCGATGGACTATGATTGGATGCGCTATCTCGTGACGCGGTATGAGCCGAACGACGGTCCGCAATCGCAGATGTCAGGCTTCATGCGCTCGATTTTCGGAAACCGGGTTCTGGAAAATTCGATGGTCAAATCGACGGCGATTTCCGATGCTGGGCTGACCAAGCAGACGCTTTATGAAGTGGACAGGAACCAGTTCACCAGAGGTACCTATGACCGGGCGCTCGAATCCCTCACGGCCGTGAACACGGAAATAGAGGATCTGATCAAGCGAACATGGGGAAGGAAGTAACACGTGGCGCGCAAGAATGTTTTTAACCTGATCGAATCCGATGTGAGCCCGCAGGTGGACAATGAGCCTGCGTTTGCCAATTCGCGGCCGCTTGCTGGTTTTGAAAAGCCGTTGAAACGGGCAAGTCCCGTTGGCGCCATATCCCAGTCGCTGGGTGGCGTGCATGAGAAGGCACAACGTGTCGATGCGCTGGAGAAGCAGCTTGCTCAGGGGCAGGCGATCGTCGAGCTCGACACGGCGGTACTCGACAGTTCGTTTGTTGTCGATCGGCTCGGCGTGAGTTCGCAAGACCAGGCGCTTCTGGTTTCTCAGATTCGCGAACATGGGCAGCAGGTGCCTATCCTTGTACGTCCGCACCCGGAGAGGGAAGGGCGCTTTCAGGTTGCCTATGGTCACCGCCGCCTGGCCGCCATCAAGACGATCGGCGGCCCCATCCGCGCCGTCATTCGCGATCTCACTGACGAACAGCTCGTTGTCAGCCAGGGGCAGGAAAACAACGCGCGGACAGACCTGACATTTATCGAACGCGCCTTCTTTGCCTCACGCCTGGAAGGACGCAATTTCAGCCGCGATGTCATCATGTCCGCTTTGGGTGTCGATAAGGCTGCCCTGTCGCGCATGATCGCGCTGGTAAACCGGCTGCCTGCCGAACTTATCGAGGCAATTGGTGCCGCCCCCGGCTTTGGCCGGACGCGCTGGGCCGAGCTTGCCGATCTGATCGAAGACGAGAGCCGGAGGCAGCGAGCGCTCGAATCACTTCGCGCCGCAGGTTTTGACAGCCTGACGTCAGACGCGCGCTTCCAGGCGGTCTACGACCGGTTGCGAGAGAGCAGGGACAAGGCGCGAAGCGCGTTTTGGAGTGCCGGTACCGGCCGCAAGGCGGTGAGAATATCCGAGACGGGCGACGCGTTGAAACTGGTGTTCGACAAGACGGTCGAGCCGGATTTTGGCGCCTATGTGGAAGGGAAGCTTTCCGCGCTTTACGGCGATTTCGTGCAATCGAAAGAGACAACAGGAACAGGAGACTGAATCGCAAAAGAAAAAGGCCCCCAAACGTTTCCGTCGTGGAAGCCCCTCTCATAAGTTTCGCAGCTAGAGAATCACATTTCCACGAATCATAGTCAAGAGTCTTTGGCATCGTTTTGGTGAGCAAATTTCTTTTGCCTTTTACAAGGTGAAGAAAATGCAGGTTGGAAGTGTGACGACGCCCTTTGGGCGGCGGCCGATGACACTTGCCATGGTGGCAAATCAAGTTTTGGCCCAAGAGATCGAGCCGGAAAAGTCGGTCGACAAGTGGAAACTCTATCGCAGTTTGTGCGAGGCACGTTCGCGCCTTCAGATAACCGACCGTGCTTTGGCGGTTATGAACGCTCTCTTGAGCTTTTATCCGAAGAATGAGCTGTCGGTGGACAACGGCCTCGTCGTCTTTCCCTCGAATGCGCAGCTATCATTGCGTGCCCATGGAATGGCGGAGCAGACGTTGCGCCGGCATCTTGCGGTGCTTGTCGAGACGGGGCTTCTGTCGCGCAAGGACAGTGCCAACGGCAAGCGCTATGCGCGCCGTGACCGGGCGGGCTCGATCGACGAGGCCTTCGGCTTCTCCCTAGCACCGCTTCTGGCACGAGCCGATGATATCGAACGGCTGGCAGACGAGGTTGTTGCTGAGCGCCTGCATACGCAGCGCCTGCGCGAGCGATTGACCATCTGCAGCCGCGACCTATCAAAGCTCATCGAAACGGCGCTGGAGGAGGGGATTGCGGGCGATTGGACAGGCACGCATCTGCATTATAGCGCTCTTTTAGGCGCGCTCCCGCGCAAGCCAGGGGCGATTGAGCTGACGGTAGCGCTGGGCGAAATCGAGGCATTGCGCGACGAGGTGGCCAACCGATTGGAAACACAGATTAATCAGCAAAAAACAAGCGGCAATGCCCCCCAAAATGAGCGCCACATACAGAATTCAAATCCCGACTGTATTCCTGAATCTGAACCTGCTCTCGAAAAGAAGCAGGAGGAAAATTCCGTGACCGGGCGGCACGGTGGGAATGACCGGGTCAAGGCGTTCCCACTCAACATGGTGCTGTCGGCATGCCCGGATATCACCATGTACGGGCCGGGCGGCGGTATTTCCAGCTGGCGTGACCTGATGGCTGCCGCGGAGGTGGTGCGCTCGATGTTGGGCGTCAGTCCCAGCGCCTATCATCAGGCTTGCGAAATTCTCGGTCCTGAAAATGCGGCGGCCGTGATGGCTTGCATCCTAGAGCGGGGCGGCCAGATCAATTCTGCCGGTGGATATCTCCGCGATCTGACTCGCAGAGCCGAAAAGGGCGAGTTTTCCCTCGGGCCAATGTTGATGGCGCTGATGCGGGCCAATGCGCCGGGGGACCGGAAAGCCGGGTAGGGCAGGGGGCCTTGTCCAGCCCGCAGAGCCCTGTTTGCAGTCTAGGCTGGCCTTCGCAACCGGGACGCCTGATCGTCAATCGGGGGAAGCGCGTGAAAATCTTCCGGGGGCGCGGGCCGGCCGACATGAAAGCCTTGAACATGATCGATGCGAAATTCGCGCATGAGCTCCAGCTGTTCGTCGGTTTCGACACCTTCAACGAGGATTTTGTGGCCGCGATTGCGCACCAGCCCGATAATATCCTGCAGCATGGCCTTACCCCTTGCGGTGCTGCTGTCGTGCAGGAAGGAACGATCAATCTTGACGGTATCGAAATCGATAAGACGCAGCCAGGAGAGACCGGCAAAACCCGTTCCGAAATCATCGAGCCAGATCCGGATACCCAGCATCTTCAGATCGCTGATGCAGTGCAGGATGTCGGAATTCATCTCCATTTCGATGCCCTCGGTGATCTCGAAGGCAAGCCTGCCGCCGGCAACGCCGGTATCGCCAAGGATGGCAGCCACGGATGTGGCAAAACCGGGGGTCTTCAGCTGGATTGGCGACACGTTGACGCTGACGACACGGACATGATTGTCGATCAGGAGATCGGCACAGACTTTGCGGATTGCCCAATATCCAAGGTTCAAGATGGCGCCGGTTCGCTCTGCGATCGGGATGAAGAGAACGGGAGAAACGGCGGTTCCATCCAGCATCTTCAAACGCATCAGAGCCTCGACCGCCTCGAGGCGGCCGGTGGAAACGTTGCGGATCGGTTGATAGACCAGCGATACGAGGTTCTGACCGGTGGCGATTTTCAGGAGGGCCGCAATATTTTCGCTCTCATCGCTGCTTTGCGGATCATTGGGGTCGAACAGCTTCGCGCAGTTGCGTCCGCTTGCCTTGGCGGCATACAGGGCGCGATCGGCCTCGTGGATGATCTTTTCAAGTTTCGTGCCGGCCTGGCTCCGGGTGAACGCAGCCCCAACGCTGACCGTGACGATCGACATGCCATCGCGGCGCTGCTGGTGCACCAGGCCCATGCTTTCCACGGTCTGGCAGATGTTTTCCGCCAGATCGGCAACCTCTTCCAGAGTGTCCACGCGCGCAAGCACGACGAACTCTTCACCGCCATAACGGCCGATCGAGCCATTGTAGCGCTTTATCGAATCCGCAAGGGCATCGGCCACCAGAATAAGGCATCGATCACCTTCCTGATGGCCGTAGCAATCGTTGTATTTTTTGAAGAAATCGACATCGATGAGGATGGCCGCAAAACTGGTGCCATATCTCTGCCAGTCGCTCCAGTAGTCCCTGAGCCGTTGATCGATGGCGCGGCGGTTTTCAAGTCCGGTCAGCGGGTCGGTATTTGATAACCGGAGCAGTGCATCGCCGCGCTCCGACGCCTCTTTTTGCTGAAGCTTCGCCTCGAAAGCATTCAGAAACACCTTGTAGCGCTCCCTGTTCAGTTTCCAGTTCACATAGGAGGTGAAAACGAAGCAGGAGATGCAAAATGTTCCGAATGCAAGCTTGTAGGAGTGGTCGATCAGCGGAAAAGACTGCAACGCAGCCAGGAAAATGAACAGGATAATGGCTGAGGCAATCAGGGACAGGCGGAACTGGAAGCTGAAAAACAGATTGACGCTCATCATGAAGATTGCGCCGAACACCATGTAATAGGAGATGCTGACGGTATCGGCCGTCATCAACGACGGGTAGAGCCAACCGGCATAGGCAACAACCAGGCTGGCGGCGCAGGTTGTGTCAATCACATCCGCACTGGCATTCCAGCGAACCTCGGCTTCCAACAGGAAGAAGGCAATGGTCCCGATGACGAAACGGGATGCAACCACATATTCTGCGACGTCCGGAACGAGAAGAACGTCGGTGATCGAAAACAGCAGGTAGACGGCGATCGCGATCCACATGCCGTGACGCGTATCCTGGCGGCGGATGTTCTGGCCTTCCTCCTTGTAGAGCGTGCGAAGCTCCGCCGATGCCGGCCGTAACGGCTCAGCATTGAGGTCGATCTCCACTACATCGGCCAGCGTGTGCTTCATGCACGTTCCATGGGGTTGCGTCGCATCCTTCCACCCTTGAACTGAAATTCCGGCTGCGACCATAACCCGCGATATTTGCACGCGCAGGAAAGCGAGGCAGCCCATCAAGAAAAGACAGCACTTTTCGGCACAGTAGGCGACGTACATTAAGTTTTCCTGAATTTGCCGTAGGTTAGCAGGCTCGGGCGATCAAACCAACTGTTACGCGAGCACGTTAACCATGACATGCGGTTACGTGCAATTTTGATTGGCACTGCACGCGTTTTTCTCCATAGTGTTAACGATCCGTTAACGCATGAGGCTCGAGTGACCCAATTTAAGATTGCCTTTGATGGCGAAAGCCTGATCACCCCTGCGGCCATAACCACAGAACTTTCATCCTCCAAAACCGATCTTCACTATGAGCAACTTGCAACCGGCCGCGTGGAAGTCGCGCTGGCGCTGAAGATTGCGCAGCAGCAGATCACCGATGAGCAGAGCCCCGCGCTGATCATCCATCGCCTGATCGGCACGCTTCATGAAACGCGGCGCAAATATCATCACAATGTCTGGCAGGAACTGATCCCGATCGTGCAGAACCATCCGGTCGCCGATTTCTTCCATGAGGATCCCTTCACGCGCTGGTCGTTCATGAAGCCGCGTGGTTATTCCGGCGATGCGCAGTTGATCGACTTCATCTACGGCCATCCAAGCGTTTCGGGGGAAATCGCCAAGGCTTCGCCGCTCGGCAAGGAACTCTACGGTTACACCAGCCAGTCGCCATCTCCGGTTGCAGTGCGCGAACGGCGCGATCTTCTGACACGCTATGTCGATGAAATCGCGACGGAAAAAGGTCCGGATACGGAAATTCTGACTGTCGCGGCCGGCCATTTGCGCGAGGCTGACAATTCTGTTGCTCTGCGCGAAAAGCGGATCAAGCGTTGGGTGGCCCTCGATCAGGACCCGCTCAGCGTCGGCTCGATGGTCCGCGACTTCAACGGCACCTGCGTCGAGGCGATCGACGGCTCCGTTCGCGGCCTTTTGACAAAATCACACACACTTGGCAAGTTCGACTTCATTTATGCGGCAGGTCTCTACGATTATCTCGCCGACAAGGTGGCGATCAAGTTGACGCAGACCTGCCTGGATATGTTGAAGCCAAACGGCGTGTTTCTGTTCGCCAATTTCTCGCGCGACGTCGATGATGACGGCTATATGGAAACCTTCATGAACTGGGCATTGCTGCTGCGTTCAGAGGCGGAAATGTGGAACATCGTCAACGCCAGTGCTGACCGCAACGCGGTTGAGGCGCGTGTCGAATTCGGTGAAAACCGCCATATCGTCTACGGTATTATCCGCAAACACGGCTGAGACTTGAGAGGGGCGGCCAGGCCGCCCCGATCCATCAACCCTTGAACAGATATTGCTCGATGGATGCCTGTTTCATCTCGATGGAGAAGCCGGCGGCCTGGGGCGGCATATAGGCGGCGTCCTGAATGATGCAGGGCTCCAGGAAATGTTCGTGCAAGTGGTCGACATATTCGATCACCCGGCCATCCTTGGTGCCGGATACCGCGACATAGTCGATCATCGACAGGTGCTGCACATATTCGCAAAGGCCGACGCCGCCGGCATGCGGCCAGACCGGCAGGTCATATTTTGCGGCAATCAGCAGCACGGCCAGCACCTCGTTCAGCCCACCCATGCGGCATGAATCGATCTGCACGATGTCGATCGCGCCCTCGGCGATGAACTGTTTGAACATGATGCGGTTCTGGCACATTTCGCCGGTCGCAACCTTCACGGCGCCGATGCCTGCTCGGATCTTGCGGTGTCCGGCAACATCGTCGGGGCTGGTCGGTTCTTCGATGAAGAATGGCTTGGCAAAGGCGAGCTTGTTCACCCATTCGATGGCTTCGTTGACTTCCCAGACCTGGTTGGCGTCGATCATCAGGTAACGATCCGGGCCGATGACCTCGCGGGCGATACGCAGGCGGCGGATGTCGTCATCGAGATCACGGCCGACCTTCATCTTGATATGGTTGAAGCCGGCATCGATCGCTTCCTGGCAGAGGCGGCGCAGTTTGTCATCGTCATAGCCGAGCCAGCCCGCGGATGTCGTGTAGCAGGCATAGCCTTCCGCCTCGAGCGTTGCGATACGCTCGGCCTTACCGGCTTCGGCGCGCTTGAGAATGGCGACCGCTTCGTCGCGTGTAAGCACGTCGGTGAGGTAGCGGTAATCGACGATATCGGCGATCTCTTCGGCCGGCATGTCGGCGACCAAGCGCCAGACGGGCTTGCCGGCCTGTTTGGCAAGCAAATCCCAGACGGCATTGACGACGGCGCCGGTGGCAAGATGCATGGCGCCCTTGTCGGGGCCGATCCAGCGCAGCTGGCTGTCGCCGGTCAGATGCCGCCAGAACTTTCCGGGATGCGCGAGGATATCGCCAAGTTCGGCGCCGATGACCAGATGTTTCATGGCATTGATCGCCGCGCAGCAGATTTCATTGCCGCGGCCGATCGTAAACGTCAGCCCGTGGCCCGAAAGGCCGTCCGTATCGGTATCGAGAGTGACGTAGGCCGCCGAGTAATCCGGATCGGGGTTCATCGCGTCCGAACCATCCAGGCTCAGCGAGGTGGGGAAGCGCAGGTCAAAGACGCGAAGATCGGTGATGCGGGTCATGGGTTTGCTCCGGAATGGATGGCGGCGTCGGTCGTGAATGGGAGCTGGCCGGTGCGAGCGATCCCGCACCGGCCAAGGCTCTAGATATCTGCCCGTGTGGTTTGCTTCTGGCTTCCGAGACCTTCGATGCCGAGTTCGACGACATCACCGGCTTTCAGATAACGTGGCGGCTTCATGCCCATCCCGACGCCGGGCGGCGTCCCTGTCGAAATGATGTCGCCGGGATGCAGCGACATGAACTGGCTGAGATAGGACACGAGGAAGGCCGCCCCGTAGACCATGGTCTTCGTCGTGCCGTTCTGCACCGTCTCGCCATTGACCTTCAGCCAGAGCCCGAGATTCTGCGGATCGGCAACCTCGTCCTTCGTCACCAGCCAGGGGCCGATCGGGCCGAATGTGTCGCAGGATTTGCCCTTGGTCCACTGGCCCGAGCGCTCGATCTGGAAGGCGCGTTCGGAAACGTCGTGCACGGTGCAATAGCCGGCTACATAATCGAGGGCGTCTGCCTCGGACACATATTTGGCCGTCTTGCCGATGACCACGCCCAGTTCGACTTCCCAATCGGTCTTTTCCGAACCGCGCGGGATGACGAGGTCATCGTTCGGGCCGACGATCGCCGAGGTCGCCTTCATGAAGATCACGGGTTCCGGCGGAACGGCCATGCCGGATTCGGCGGCATGGTCGGCATAGTTGAGACCGATGCAGATGAATTTCCCGGTTCCGGCAACGCAAGGTCCAATGCGCGGCGTGCCCTCGACCAGCGGCAGGGTCGATAGATCGAGATTTGCCAGTGTGGCCAATGTGGCCGGGTCGATATCCTTGCCACCGATATCGGCGACATGGCCAGACAGGTCACGGATCGCGCCATCGGCGTCGAGAATGGCCGGCTTTTCGGCGCCGGGTGTACCATAGCGAAGAAGTTTCATAAGGGTGTTCCTGTTTTAGGGCGTTAGATCGTCCAGCCGCCGTCGATGGCGTAGGCCTGGCCGGTTGTATAGGTGGCGCCGGCGAGATAGACCGCGAGGCCGGCGATCTCTTCCGGCGTGCCCAGCCGGCCCATCGGCTGGCGGGCGATGAAGGCGGCGCGGGCGGTATCGTAGTCGCCCTGCGAGCGCATGCGTTCCTGCAGCGACGGGCTTTCGACCGTGCCAGGGCAAATGGCATTGCAGCGGATGCCCTGCGCGACATAATCGGCAGCTATGGCCTTGGTCAGGCCGATGACGGCTGCCTTGGTGACGCCATAGGCAAAGCGGTTGGGCACGCCCTTGATGCTGGAGGCGACCGACGACATGTTGACGATCGAGCCGTCGCCACGCGCCAGCATGCCGGGAAGGACGGCGCGGATGGTGCGGATCATCGCCTTGACATTGAGGTCGAACGCGAATTCGAGATCGCTATCCTTCATCTCCAGAACCGAGCCGCCATGAACGACGCCGGCGCAGTTGAACAGAACGTCGATATCGCCGATTTCGGCGACCAGCTTTGAGACCGCATCGGCTTCCAGCACATTGAGAATGTGGGTGGTAACACCCGGCTCATTGCCGAGCTTAGCAAGCGCCTCGGCATTGATGTCGGTGGCATGGACGGTGGCACCCGCACGGGCGAAGGCGAGGGCCGAGGCCTGGCCGATGCCTTGGGCTGCAGCGGTGATCAGGACTTTCTTGCCGGTCAGATTGGCGGTCATGTCATTAGCCTCTTTTAGGTTTTCTTGCGTTCGACGATAAGAATGTGATCGGCGGCGAGCACGACTTCGTCCCGTTGGTTGATGACTTCGCAGCGTTCAGTGACACGGCCGGATGCCGGCCGTTTCGGGTCGTCATCCTTGGCCGCGATCGTGACGCGCGTGCGGATGGTATCACCGATATGGACCGGACGGACGAAACGCAATCGATCATAGCCGTAGGAAAATGCGACGGGATTGATCAGCGATGCGGTGAGGCCGACGCCGATGGAAAAGATCATCGTACCATGGGCGATACGCTGGCCGCCGGGCAGGGTCTTGGCAAATTCCGCATCCATGTGATGCGGGAAGAAATCACCGGTATGGCCGGCATGCACGACGAAATCGGTCTCGGTAATGGTACGGCCGGTGGTCAGCCTGACGGAGCCGGTTTCATAGTCTTCGAAATGGATGATCTGTTCGCTCACGGTTCAAACCTCGGCAAGGGCGCAAGCGGCGTCGCCGGCTGCGCACTGGATTGATAGGCGGCCTCGACCAGAGCCATGGTTTGCCAGGCATCTTCGACGGAGCCGATCAGGACATCGTCCTCGCCGGTGGCAAAGCGCTGCAGGTTGGCCATGCGATTGGCAAAGGCATCGGGAAACCATGCGCCCTGCAACGGTACGGAAATCCATTCCTCACCACCGGCAGGGCGGATCCAGAGCTCGTCCGGCTCGCCGCGCGGATAGTCGAGATTGACGCCCAGCTTGACATAGGCAGCGCCCTTGGTGCCGGAAATGCGAAACTCGCAGGCCTGGAACTTGCGGCCGAAATCATGGTCGTGATTGACGGACAGAACGCAGCGCAGCCTGTCGCCATAAACGAGAATGGCCGCCGTGCGGGTCTGGGCGACGTCATGGTTGGGATGACCCATGGTTTTGGCGTGGACACCGCGTGGATTGCCGATCAGACCCCGGATGAAATCAAAGTAATGAATGGAGTGCATGGCGATTTCGATCCGTGGCAGACCTTTCAAAAAAGGCCATAGTCCCCACGGCGTGGCGAGCGCCAGCCAAGCGTCGAAATCGACGATCTCGCCGAGAAAACCACGATCGACAGCATCTTTGAGAGCCAGCATCATCGGCGCAAACCGCAGCTGGAAATTGACGGCCGCCTTTAGCTGGCGCGTGCGGCAGATCGTCAGGATTTCGGTTGCGGCGGCAAGGTCCGCGCCCATCGGCTTCTGAATGAGCGCGGCAGCGCCAATCGGCAGTTTCGACAGGATGGCGGCATGTGTTGCGGGGGGCGTAGCGAGGTCGAAAATGGCGCCCTGGACTGCGAGAGCTTCGTTTTCATCCGCAAACGCACGGATGCCCCATGTTTCCGCCAATACACGGGCCTTTCCGGAATCCGGATCGTAAACCCCCGCAACCGGAAAACCGGCATTCCTATAAGCCGGCAAATGCGCATCGCCAACGATGCTGCCGGCGCCGAAAATAACAATGGGACGCGGGGCATTAGGCTTTGGCCACCATTGGCGCAGCGTTGTGGGATCGAAGATCATGTCGTTACCCTCTCCTTGAGGGGGAGGGCAGGACCGTAGGTCCGGGGTGGGGTGACGGCCGCGAACGCAGAGCTTGTGGCGATCACCCCCACCCGCGCGTGCCGTGCGACCTCCCCCCTCAAGGGGGAGGTAAAGGGCGACCGGCTGATGTGGAATGAAGTCGCCGGGCAACGATCTCCCTCTTCTCCCCAGCGGGGAGAAGTGCCGAGCGGATGCGAGGCGATGAGGGGGGCTTCGGCGGAGCCGGAGCCAGGGTGAGGTGGCCTTCGGCCCCCCTCATCCGGCGTTTCACGCCACCTTCTCCCCGCTGGGGAGAAGAGGGAGGACGCCGAGGGCCATATGCGATTGCCCTTTCCCTGTGAGTGAATTCGGCCAAACATCTCAATCATGATGAAAAACCTCTTCCATCATTGCCCACCACTCCCCGTCTTTGCGTGTGGACAGCGGCTTTTGGCAGGGCATGCAGACCGACCACCATTCCTTGTTTTTCGGATGCGCCGCCATCTTCGCCATATCGGCGTCGAAGTCGGAGCCGGTATATTCCCAGTAGCCGAACAGCAGGTTTTCCGGCTCCTTCAGGAAGATCGAGTAGTTGGTGATGTTGCAGTCCGAGATCAGGTCCAGGATTTCCGGCCACACGGCTGCATGCAGCCGCCGGTATTCCGCGATCTTGGTGGGCTCAAGCCCGATCACCATGCTCATGCGCTGCATCGCCGTCTCCCGTCAGGCCCGGAATTCGCGGGTGAATTCTTCGACCGAGCGCGATTTGACCGCATCCCAATCCCAGGAAATGCCGATGCCCGGCTCGGATGGTGCCAGCGCCTTGCCATCGACGATCTCCATGCGCTTGTCCGTCAGGTCGTCGAGCTGCGGAATATACTCGACATATTTGCCGTTCTGTACGGCGCAAACGAGGCTGACATGCAGCTCCATCAGAAAATGCGGGCAGACTGGAATATCGAAGGCTTCGGCTGCATGCGCAACCTTCAGCCATGGCGTGATGCCGCCGATGCGGGCAACATCGACCTGAACGATCGAGCAGGCGCCCTTTTGCATATATTCACGGAAATGGCGGATCGAATACATCGATTCGCCGACGGCAATCGGCGTCGTGGTCGAGCGCGAAAGCCGGATATGGCCGTCAAGATCGTCGGCCGGAAGCGGCTCCTCGATCCAGGCGAGATCCAGTTCCTGCAGGCGTCCAGCGCGCCGGATCGCCTCATCGACGGCAAAGCCCTGATTGCAATCGGTCATGATCTCGAAGGCCGGTCCAACGGCCGCGCGCACCGCCGACAGCCGGTCATAATCTTCCGAACCGTGCGGGCGGCCGATCTTGATCTTGGAGCCGGAAAAGCCTTTGGCTTTCGCCTGCAGCGCATCATCGACCAGCGCCTGCTTGTCGATATGCAGCCAGCCACCCTCGGTCGTGTAGAGCGGGCAACGGTCGCGGGCGCCGCCGGCGAGCTTCCAGAGCGGCAGGTTCTGCTTCTTTGCGCGCAGATCCCAGAGTGCCGTATCGACAGCCGCGAGCGCCAGCGCCGTGATCGGGCCGATCGTGGTGGCATGCGTGGCAAATTCCAGCTTGTGCCAGATCGCCTCGATGCAATCGGGATCCGCGCCGATCAACAGCGGCACGAGATGGTCCGACAAAAGCCGCATGACGGAGGAGCCGCCTGTGCCGATCGTATAGCTATAGCCGGTTCCGGTTGCGCCATCGGAATCGGTGATGGTGACGAAAGGGGTTTCCTGGCTGACAAAGCTCTGGATCGCATCGGTCCGCTTCACCTTCGGCTGAAGGTCCACCATGCGCAGTTCAATTCTCTCTATACGGGCCATCAAAGCTTCCTCAGGGTACCAGGCTCTTGCCGGTGGTCAGGTCGAACAGGTGCGCTTGCGAAAGATCGAAGCTCATCTTGATGGACTGGCCGGAGGGCAGGGGGCGCGGATTGAGCATGCGCGATACCCAATCGCGGCCGTTGAAACCGACAAAGACCAATGTTTCGTTGCCCAGCGGCTCGGTGATCGACACCGGCAGCTCCAGTTCGGCGACCGCCTCGGCATCACCGGAATTGAGCCCATGGCCCGTTGGAAAGAAATCGTCCGGCCGCAGGCCGAATGTCAGCTTCTGGCCGGCCGTGAGGCTCTGGCGGAATTTCGGTGGGATTGGCAGCGTTGCGCCGCTGGCAAAGACAAGCTTGCCATCATCCACCGTCACATCATCCATGTTCATCGGCGGCGAGCCGATGAAGCCGGCCACGAACTTGGTGAGCGGCCGGTTGAACACCTCTTCCGGCGTGCCGATCTGCTCGATATGGCCGTCGCGCATGATGACGATACGGTCTGACAGCGTCATCGCCTCGACCTGGTCATGCGTGACATAGATCATTGTCGCCTGCATGCGGGCATGCAGCTTCTTGATTTCGGTTCGAACCTGCGTGCGCAGCTTGGCATCGAGATTGGACAGCGGCTCGTCGAACAGGAACACGTCCGGGCGCCGGACGATAGCCCGGCCCATGGCGACGCGCTGGCGCTGGCCACCCGAAAGCTGCGACGGACGCCGCTCAAGCAGATGCGAGAGATCGAGGATGGCGGCGGCATCGGCCACCTTCTCCTTGATTTCATCGGCTGGGCGCCCGGCGATCTTCAGCGAAAATCCCATGTTTTCGCCCACCGTCATATGCGGATAGAGCGCGTAGGACTGGAACACCATCGAGATATTGCGGGCGCGGGGCGGCAGGTCGTTGACGACATTGCCGCCGATCTCGATCGTGCCGCCGCTGACGTCTTCGAGGCCCGCGATCATGCGCAGCGTCGTTGATTTTCCGCAGCCGGACGGGCCGACCAGGGCGATGAACTCACGGTCCTTCACTTCGAGGTCGATGCCGTGCACCACTTCCAGTGCGCCGTAGCGCTTGACCAGTTTCTTCAGACTGACAGGAGCCATGATTTATCCTTTGACCGCGCCGAAGGTGAGGCCGGAGACGAGGTGTTTTTGTATGATGAAGGTGAGTGTCAGCGCCGGGATGATCATCACGACGGCGAGTGCGCACATGCCGCGCCAGTCGATGGTGAACTCGGCGGTATAGTCGAGCAAGCCGACCGGCAACGTCTTGGAGTTCACCGAGCGGGTGATCTGCGAGGCCAGCGCATATTCGTTCCAGGAGATGAGAAAGGCGAAGATACCAGCGGATGCGATGCCGGGACCGGCCAGCGGAAATTCCACCTGCCAGAACGCCTGCCAGCGGGTGCAGCCGTCGATCTGGGCGGCTTCCGCCAGGTCCTTCGGCACCTGCCTGAAGAAGCCGTCGATCAGCCAGATGGTGAAGGGTACGTTGAGCGCGACATAGGTCAGGATCAGCGCAAAATGCGTATCGATGATGCCGGTGCGGGCAAAGATCATGAACAAAGGCAGCGACAGCGCGATGCCGGGCACGGCGCGGGTCAGCATGAACCCGAGGAAGATCGCCGACTTGCCCTTGAACTTGTAGCGCGCAAAAGCGTAGCCGCCGGCCATGCCGATCCCCAGCGCAATGAATGTCGACGTGATGGAGACGATCAGCGAGTTGCGGAAATAGGACCAGACGGGAATGCCGCCCTGGCCTGCGCCTGAAAACATCGAGCGATAAGCGTCAAGCGACAGATCCTGGGGGATCCAGACCGGCGGCTTTGCCATGATCTCGACGGTCGGGCGCAGCGACGACAGGATGATCCAGAAGCCGGGCAGGCAGATGATCAGCATCGCCACGAACAGGGTGATGACATGGACGAGCGCATAAAGCCGCTTGCGCAGGCGGTGGGACGAATTGATATCCATTACCACTCAGCTCCGATCTGCTGGCGCGCGGCTGCGAGCTTGCGGAAGAAATAGACGGTGAAGAGGATCGACAGGACGATGGCGAAATAGGCCATGGCATTGGCCAGCCCCATACGGGCATCGCCATAGGCGGTGCGTCCGACCAGCGTCCACAAAAGCTCGGTGCGCTTGGCCGGGCCGCCATCGGTCATGATCTTGACGATGTCATAGGCTCTCGCCACATCCAGCGAGCGGATGGTCATGGCGATGAAGGCAAACGGCATCAGATAGGGCCAGGTGACATAGCGGAAAGTTTGCAGCGGGGTGCAGCCATCGACATGGGCGGCCTCGATCGGATCGCGCGGCATGGCGAGAAGACCGGCCAGAATGAGGATTGCGAACACCGAGGTCGATGACCAGACTTCGGCAACGGTGATCGAAAATAGCGCCAGGTTGCCGTCGATCAGCCACGGGATCGCCTGGTCGGTCAGCCCCAGCGATTGCAGGGCGTTGTTGATCAGGCCGATATTGTCGTTGAACAGAAACTTGAACTGAAAACCGACGAGAACCGGCGAAAACATCATTGGAAACATCATCAGCGTGCGCAGCAGCCGCTGACCGCGCACGGCCTTGGAGACCAAGAGCGCAAGGCCGAGACCGAGCAGCATTTCGGCATTCAGCGCGATCGTCAGGAACAGGACAGTGCGTCCGAACGCGACCCAGAAATCCCAGCTCGAAATGACGGTGATATAGTTGCGCAGCCCGATGAAGACATAGAGCGATTCCGGCTTTGTGAGGCGAAACGGCGTGAAGCTCGAATAGAAGGATAGCGCGAGCGGCACGACGACGACGGCCGCCAGAACCAGGAATGCCGGAAACAGCAGCAGCACCGGGGCCGATAATCTGGATAGTTTCATGTCGCGCCCTTTGATTTGCGCCGGAAATGAAAAGCGGCGCCACGGCATCAGCCGTGGCGCCGCATCAGTTCAATCAAAGCTTGCCGGCATCCTGCAAGATGGCCGTGGCCTTTTCGGCGGCCGCATCAAGCGCCTGCTTGGAGGTCTTGTCGCCAAGGATAGCAGCCTGCAGCTCGGGATAAACCGAGTTGGAAATCTCGATCCATTCGGCTGTCTGCGGAACCGGGAAGGCATTCTTTGCCGCTTCCTGGAAGGCCTGCAGCACTTCGGTCTTATAGGCGTCGCCCTCGGCGGCCTTGATGTTGAAATCCCAGACGGCGCTGCGTGTCGGCAGCGGACCGGTCGCCGATTCCAGCTTCTGGCTGTCTTCGTTGGTCAGCCACCAGACCAGCGATGCGGCGGCTTCCTTGTTGGCGCAGGATTCCGTGACCGAGAAGCCATGGTGACCGGACCAGCCGGTGCGCTTGCCGGACGAACCGGCCGGCTGCACCTTCACGCCGACATTGCCCGCGACCTTGGAGGACTTCGGGTCGTTGAAGAAGCTCGCCCAGCCAGGCCAGTCGAGATTGAGCGCGATCGAGCCGGAGGCAAAGCCCTGGCCGAGATCGTCCCAGAGATAGTTGGTGGTCCCGGCCGGAACGGCCTTGGTCTTGTAAAGATTGACGAACCAGTCGAGCGCGCGCACGCCGGCGTCCGAATTGAAGGCCGGGCGGCCGTCCTTGCCGAGATATTCGCCACCTTCGGCAACCAGCATCTCATAGAAGCGGCCGTTGATCGCCTCTTCCTTGCCGGCAAACTGCGTGCCGTAGAAAGTCGGCGGCGCGGAGAAGAACTCGGCCTGGTCGGTGACCTGTGCCCATGTGTCCGGGGGTGTCAGGTCGTAGCCGTACTTCGCCTTGAATGCCGTCTTCTTGGCGTCGTCCTGATAGAGGCTCTTTTGATAATAGAGCGCTGACACGTCGAACTGGGCGCGCGGCAGCATGACCAGCTTGCCGTCAAGCGTCGAGGCGGCAATCAGCGCCGGGACGAATTTGGCAAGTTCCTCGGCCGGGATCAGCGGCGTCAGATCGGTATAGATATCCGGATATTGCGGCGCAAACGACGAATGGTTCGAGCCGACGCACCAGCTGAGGCCACCGGTGGCGATATCCGACTTGATTTCCTTGTCGAGCTCAAAATGGTTCTTTTTCGAGAGAATGTTGACCTTGGCGCCCGTCGCCTTTTCCCACTCGCCGATGCGCTCGTAGAGCTTTTCATATTGCTGGCCGCCGATGAGCTTTGCGTCGATCGTGACGCCATCGAATTTGCCGGGCAGGTCAGCAGCTTGCGCCGCGACCGAGCAGGCAAACACCATTACCCCGGCGGATACGCCGGAAAGCAGCTTGTTCATGACTTTTCCTCCTCACGTCCTCACCATCCCAATGGCAGGGATTCCTCATTTGTGAGGAATTGATTTATATACAAACAGCAAACGGTCCGTTGCGTCAAGCCGCAACTTTGCTTTGTCGCGCGCCTCGTATGCGTATATGAAGTGTTTCATTCACAGGGGGATGTGTTGATGGACGCTGATGAATCCGACCGTTATCGCGCGCCAGCGCTCGACAAGGGGCTCGATATTCTCGAGCTTTTGGCTGGCGTCGATGGCGGACTGACGCAGGCCGAGATTTCCAAGAAGCTGGAGCGCAGCCCGAACGAGTTCTACCGGATGCTCGACCGGCTGGTGCGGCGCGGCTATGTCACGCGGATCGACGGCGATCGTTATTCTCTGACGCTGAAGCTGTTCGGCTTGGCGCAACTGCACGCACCTGTCCGGCGACTGGCATCCTACGCAACGCCGCTGATGCGAGACCTTGCCCAGCGCAGCCGCCAGGCCAATCATCTGGCGGTGTTTGACCGTGGCTTCGCCGTTGTCATCGCGCAGCAGGAAGCCCCGGATTACTGGGGTATCTCGATCCGCGTCGGCTCGCATATCAGTCTTTTCGACACCGGATCAGGCCATGTCCTACTGGCCTTCCGCAGCGAGGAAGAGCGGCAGATGATGATCTCCGAGCATGTCAAAAGCCAGTCCGAACCGCCGCTGTCTGACGATTTTTTCGAGCGGCTCGACCGGATCCGCGAGCGCGGTTATGAAATGATGGCCAGCGCCCAGACCGCCGGCGTCTACAATCTGTCTGCCCCGATCCTTGGACCGGACGGGCGCGGTATTGCGGCATTGACTTGCCCTTATATCGCTCTGGTCAACGCGCCGTCTGCGCCTGATATAACCGAAAGCATCGCGCTGTTGCAAAAGACTGCCGCCCAGTTGTCCCTGCTTGCCGGATCGGACGTGAACCATTCGGAATGAGAAAGCTTCAATGTGGGAAATGATAAAATTCTTATTTGAATGATCTCTTCCTATGTGAAATAATTAAATGAGACGCCGGGGAGGAAACGGACCAGTGATCATCGACACCCATCTGCATCTGATCGACAGGGCAGCACTTGCCTATCCGTGGCTGTCAGGGGTTCCGGCGCTGGATCATGACTTTCTCTACGAAACCTATGCGACCGAGGCGAAACGCTGCGGTATCGCGGCCGCACTTCATATGGAAGTCGATGTCGATCCCAATGAGATCGAAGCCGAGATCGGTTATATCCAAGGCCTTTCGAAAAAGCCTGGAAACCTGATCACCGGCGCAATCGCTGCCTGCCGTCCGGAAGAGGCCGGTTTTGCCGCTTATCTTGAACGTCAGCGCGCCAACCCGTTCGTCAAGGGCTTTCGCCGCGTGCTGCACGTCGTGCCCGATGATGTGTCGGAAGGCGCACTGTTTCGCGAGAATATCAAGCGCCTTGGCGAAACCGGCCTGTCCTTCGACCTTTGCGTCCTGCCGCATCAGATTCCGAACGCCATTGCGCTTGCCGATCTCGCGCCGGACGTTCAGTTCATCCTCGACCATTGCGGCGTCCCGGCCATCGCGTCCGGCGCGGTCCAGCCGTGGCGGGACAATATGAGCGAGATCGCCAAACGCCCGAATGTGACCGCCAAGATGTCCGGCGTCGTCGCCTATGCGGAGGCGGAAAGCTGGTCCGTCGAAACCCTGCGTCCCTATGTCGAGCACACGATCGCACAGTTCGGATGGGGGCGTGTTGTCTGGGGCAGCGACTGGCCGGTCTGCACGCTGGGTGGCGGCCTGTCGACCTGGACGGCTGCAACGCATGCGCTTTTGGCCGGGTGTTCGCAAACGGAGCGCGATCAGCTTCTGTCGGGCAATGCCAAGAGGATTTGGCGTCTATAAACAGGCGGCCGGCGTGATCCGCCGGCCTGCTTTTTATCAAAAGCTCTCCGCGAACAATCGATTGATGTCACCGACGACCGTCCTAGCGGATTGACGCTGCAACAGGCCCTCGTTGAGGCGGTCGGATGCCGCCTGCTGGAAGCCCATGTAGCCGTTATGACGGGGCCGGACCCAGGCGGCATCGAGCGTTGCGCGGGTGCCGCGATAGAAATCTGCGGTGGCGAGGTTGACGGCGGCATCCTCCCACGCCCACGCATGGCCGGGTTGTCCGCCGGCTACCGCATACCCCGCTTTCTGGACATCACCGCTGGCGATCCAGTAGGCAAAGTCGATCGCGGCATCGGGGTTTTCAGAAAAAGCCGAGACGGCAATGCCGGTCCCGCCCAGTGCCGAGCCCACCGGCCCGCTTTTACCCGCAGGAGGAATGTCGCCGAAGCGGATGAGGCGTGGGCGGAAATCCTTCACCGAATAGCTGACATAACCATAGATCAGTGGCGCGGCGACAGCGGTTGCTTCGGGTGCTGCCATTCGCTCGAGAACGGCGATGGGGTCCATTTCAAAACAGGCCGGATCCATCAAAGCTTCGATTTCACGCAGCATCTCAAAAACCTGTACCCCCGTTTCAACATCGACCAAGTCCCCCGGACCTTCGACCGCGCAGGGCCGCCCGAGATTGCCGCAGAGCGTGTAAAAGCTCATCAGCGAATGGGGCGGGCGCAGCGGAATGAGAACCTTGCCGGCCCGTGCCAGCTCAAGCACCTCGGCCCAACTCTTGGGTGGGGTGTCCATGAGATCGGGCCGCCAGGCCTGCACCTGCGTGGCCGCATCGATCGGAAAGGCCCATTGGCGGCCCTGCCAGGTGTAACTCGGATAGGATTGCCCAACACTGGCTGCCGCCAGAGCATTTCGCTCGATCTCGCGCCCGGCTACGTCCAATGGCAAGAGGCATTTCTCATGGGTGATCTGCCCGACATGCGGATGATCGATGACGATGAGATCGAACTGCCGCGCCAGCTCTTCGACGGGGAATGTCTCGAAATCCTGCAGCGCCCGCTTTTCCCATTCGACCTTGACACCCGTGTCCTCAAGCCAGCGGCTGGAACAGGCGACCATCGGATCGTAGCCGCGCGGATGGTTCCAGGTCATGCCTTTGAGTGTGATGGTCATAGGCCGAACTCTTCGCGAATAGCCTGGCTATGTTCGCCGATGCGCGGCGCGGCGCGATCGACCTTGGCGCGCACGCCGTTGACGCGCAGCGGCGAGCGGGTCGTCGTGATGGAAATATTGTCGTCGCGGGTCACGGTCTGCAGCATGTCGAGAACCTGAAAGCCTTCGCTTTCCAGAAGCTCGTTCCAGTTCAGCACCCGGGCGCACCAGATGTCCGCCGGCTCCAGGATTGCCAGCCATTCATCCGTCGTCTTGGTGGCGATGCGCTTGGCGATCAGCGCCTTGATCTCGTCGCGGGCGGTAAACCAGGTGGATGAGGTGTCGCGGTAAGGCGCGAGTTCCTCCATGCCGAGCAGGTCGGCAAGTTTCGGGATCGGCGTCATGGCGATGGCAAGATACCCGTCGGCTGCGGCATAGACGCCGTAGGGTGCAGAGAGATAGGCATGGGCACTGCGGAAATTCGACCGTTTCGGCAAGCGCTTTCCGTCGTTGAGATGGGTGGTCAACACCTCAAACTGGAAATCAACGAGGGCTTCGAGCAGGCTGGTCTCGACATGGCTGCCGGTGCCCTTGACGCTGCGGCGCACCAGCGCTGCGAGAATGCCCTGGGCAAGTGCTGCACCAGCCAGCATGTCGCCGATCGCCAGGCCGAACGGGACAGGTCCCTGGTCTTCATCGCCGTTCAGCCACATCACGCCGGAGCGCGATTGCGCCAGGAGGTCCTGTCCGGGCCGTTTGACCCAGGGGCCTTCCTCGCCGTAACCGCTGATCGACGCATAGACCAGGCGTGGGTTGATCGCCTTGACGGCCTCGTAATTCAGCCCCAGCCGTTCGATCACGCCCGGCCGGAAATTCTGGATCAGCACATCGGCCTGGGCAAGCAACGTCCGCAGCGCAGCCAGATCCTTCTCGTCCTTCAGATCGATGGACAGGCTTTCCTTGGCGCGGTTGATTGCATGGAAAATGGTGGAATCGCCGCCGATCTCGGTGTCGCTGAGATAAAGCCGCCGCGACAGGTCGCCGCCATCCGGCCGTTCGATCTTGATGACGCGGGCACCCAGATCCATCAGCCTTAGGGAGCAATAGGGTCCGGACAGGAACTGGCTGAGATCGACGACGATCAGGCCGGCGAGGGGTAGGTCGGTATCGGCTGGCATTTATTGTTTTTCCGTCTTGCCGGCAAAATCGGCGGGGTTCTTGTATTTCACGGTCTGCAGATGCTCGCAGTAGAGCACCAGTTCGCCTTCACCCTTGAAGATTTCATAGCTGGCGCGGATCAGTCCCATGTCCTTATAGCGCGGCGTCTTCTCGAAATTGGTGCGGATCGCGTAGATCGTGTCGCCGATGAAGACCGGCTTGATAAAGCGCAGCTTGTCATAGCCATAGGAAAAGGCGTTGACGCAATTGGTGGCGACAAGCCCGAGGCCGGCTGAGAACACGAAGGCTCCCGCAATCAGCCGCTTGCCGAAAATGCCCTCGCGCTCGGCAAACATCTGATCCTGTACATAAGGGTGAATATCGGTGACCAGCATGTTGAACATGTGGCTGTCGCCTTCGGCCATCGTGCGCCGCAAGGAGCGGATGCGCTGTCCTGCCGGCCAATCCTCGTAGAACCAGTTTTCAGCATTCCAGACCGGAAGCGAAGCATGGTCTTCCGGCATGTCGGAAGGGTGGGTGGAGGACACGCCAACGGTGGGTGCAGTCGCGCTCATGGCGTTCCTGCCGCGCGAATTCCGTCTCGCTCTGTCATATCCAAGCGTACCTCCAATTTTCTTATGTAAAGAAGATTTTCACATATGGATGATTTTTGCAAGCGTGAACCGGCGCTTTAAGCCTGCGTGCAGGTGGCGAAAACGATTGCCCGCACGAAAAACGAGGTGCGAGGTGAGGGAGGGGCTGAATTGTAAATGGGATGTGCAAGATGACGGATAAGCCGGATGGAACACTCCATTCCGGCTGAAAGGGCTTTTTCGGCCGCTAAAACCAGCAAAGCCAGGCGCTGGATACCAAGCGTTAACTATATGCTTTGTAAATCAGAATCACCAACATGGAGAACCGCCTGATGAGTGCTGCGTTGAAGGATGTGCGTTTTTCGGAAACGGAAGAACGGGTCGTACCGTTTCCCCTGTCGGGACAGGCCAGCACCATCAGACGCTGCGCGCGCGAGCTTGAAAACGTCCATGGCGAGGAAGCTCTGCAATATTGGAAAAGAGAATGCCGCGCACTGGCCGAACGCCTGAGCAATCTCGGCGTCGGTGAAGACGCTGTCCGCAATCAGGTCCTGTCGTTCCAGACGGAGGTCCAGGTCGAGATGATGCGGCGTTATTCGGACCGTCTGGCAGCTGAGGCGCAGGACGGCTACACGCTCAATTCCTGATCAGTCTCTCCGGTCGGAAACATCAAGACTTCGATGCCTTGGGTCAGGGCATAGAAAAGGGCAGCCGGGCTGCCCTTTTGCAATTGTAACAAGCCGGTTATGTCTTCTTTTTCTTGAACACCGCGTAATATTCGTCTGCCATGGCGCGCAGCGAACGGCCGATCGCCGCATATTCGAATTCATTGAGATTGGCGAGCGAGGCGCGTCCGGCCGGTTGCTGGGTGCCAAAGCCGCGGCCGGGGAGGAGCACGATCCCCGTCTCGTCGGCAATGCGGAACAGCAGTTCGTTGGTGGAGAATTCCGCCTTGACCCATTTTGCAAATTCCGCGCCGTAAAGTTTCAGCGCAATCTCTTCCAGGTCGAGCAAGGTATAGTAATCGACCGAATTCGGGTTGTCGGTGACAGGAATTCCGAGTTCGCGGTAAAGTGCGGCCTCACGGTTGCGGATCACCTTCTTTAAGGTCGATTTGTAGACATCGTTCTCGTCCATCAGCGCAAACAGCGAGAACAGGACCATCTGCACCTGCTGCGGCGTCGATAGGCCGGCGGTATGATTGAGCGCAACGGTGCGGCTGTCGGCCACCAGCCGGTCGATGAATTTCAGCGAGCTGACATCCGGCAGCAGAGAGCCATAGCGGCGGTCCAGCGCGGTCTTGGTCGTCTTGGGCAATTCCCGCAGCTTGCCATCGAGGATATTGTTCTGGTGGGTGGCAATCACGCCGAGGCGCCAGCCGGTCGCGCCAAAATATTTCGAGAACGAATAGACCAGGATGGTGTTGTTCGGGCAAATGGCAAACAGCGAGCGGAAGTCATCGGCGAAGGTGCCGTAGACGTCATCGGTCAGGATGATCAGGTCCGGGCGGTGGTTCTTGACGATATCGGCGAGCTTGTTGAGGCTGCGGTCGTCGAGTTTCACCGACGGCGGGTTGCTGGGGTTGATGCAGAAGAACACCTTGATGTCAGGGTCCTTCAGCTTTTCCAGTTCCTCGTCGGTATATTGCCAGCCCTGTTTGGGATCGGCATTGATCGCCACTTCCTTCAGGCCGTATTCGTCCAGTTCCGGAATTTCGATATAGGGCGTGAAGACCGGCATGCCGATCGCCACCTTGTCGCCCTTGGTGACGAGGCCGTTCTGCTTCAGCGTGTTGAAGATATAGGTCATCCCCGCCGTGCCGCCTTCAACGGCGAAGACATCGACGCTACCAGCCGAAAGCGAGCCGCCAATCATCTCCCTGACGATATATTGGCGCACGATCTGCTCGCTGATCTTCAGCATGCGCGGCGGGACGGGATAGTTGCAGCCGAGAATGCCTTCGACCATTTCATGCAGGAATTGCGAGCCGGAGAGACCAAGCTGGTCGCGGACATAGCTGAGCGACCGCTGCAGGAAGGCAACGCCGGCCTGATCGCGGTTCTCGGTCGTGAAACGCTCGAAGCGCGCCTCGATGCCTTCGATATTGGGTAGGCCGCCGATCCATTTCTGCATGTAGGAATAGGACAGCTCGGACTCCGCAGCGGCAAAAAGCCCGAGCCGGAAGAAGGCGCGGCGTGGCAGGGTGGCCATGAAATTCGGATTGCCGCGCCCGGCATTCAGCATGGTCCGGTTTTCCTTGGCCGAAGCCAGCTTGATCAGTTCGTCCTTGAGCTCGAACGGGCTCAGTTTGGCGAAGCTGCTATAGTCGGTCATAGGTTCACTCCTTGCTAAGTCACAGGATCAGACGAAGGCGACGACGAGCGGGCCAAGCAGTGTCAGGAAGACGTTGGCGAGCGCGTAGGTAATGGCGAAGGGTGTGGTGGGGACGGTATTTCCTGCCTTGTCGAGGATTTCGCCAAAGGCGGGATTGGCGCTGCGTGAGCCGGAAAGCGCACCGGCGAAGATGGCGGTATTGTCGTAGCGCAGGATGTAGCGGCCGACGAGCATGGTGATGATCAGCGGCAGGATGGTGACGACGACGCCGATCAGGAAGATCGACATGCCGTTTGCCGCGATCGTGTGCACGGCCTGTTGACCGGATTGCAGCCCGACGACAGCGACGAAGCCGGCAAGGCCGAGATCGCGCAGCAATGTCGAGGCGGCCGTCGGCATATTGCCGAGCGTCATGTTTCGGCTGCGGTACCAGCCGAAGGCGAGGCCTGCGAGCAGCGCGCCGCCGCCGCTGCCGAGCGTCAGCGGAATGGAGCCGATGCGGATGACCGCAAGGCCGATCAGCAAACCGATGACGATACCCAGCCCATGGAAGACGAAATCGGTCTTGTCGCTGGGGGTGATCACGGTGCCCACCCGCTTGGCGATGCGCTGCAGGTCTTCCTGCAATCCGTGCACGGTGACGAGGTCACCCGCCTCGATGCGGGTATCGGCTACGAGCGTCAGCGGGTTGCCGCCGCGCTTGACCTGGAGCACGAAGACGCCGTGGCGCAACTCCTTGGTCGCCTCGATGATCTCGGCAACCGTTTTGCCGGCAAACTCCTTGTTGCCGACGACGACATCCCGCGTCGCCACGACCATGTCCATGCCGTCGGAAGATTGGGTTTCAGGCCCGATCGTGTCTGCCATGCCGACCACGCCTGCGCGGCGGCCGACAACGAGAACAATGTCGTCGGTTTGCAATTTGAGATCGGGTTCGACGCCGATGATGGCGCCCGCGCGCTTTACCCGCTCGATGGCAAGTGCTGCTCCGGTTGCGCTCCTTTCGATTTCCGCGATCGTGCGCCCAGCAGCCTGGCGAACCTGGAACAGCCGTCCGACGAGATCGGGAAGGGCAGGGGTTTCCCCAGGTCCATAGACCTTGGCGCCCGCCAGCATCTCGGCCTCGGCCTTGACCGCCTCGTCCCGGATGCTGCGGCCCATGAACCAGGGCAGGATGTTGACGCAGACGATGATCGCCCCGAAGGAGCCGAAAATATAGGTGACGGCATAGCCGATCGCGACATTGGCCTGCAGGCGTTGCGTTTCGTCAGCGGCAAGGCCGAGCTTGCCGATGGCTGAACTGGCGGTGCCGATGATCGCCGATTGGGTGAGGCCACCGGCGGCGATGCCGGCTGCAAGTCCCTTGTCGAGACCAAACATCTTGGCGAGCACGACGACGGTCACAAGCCCGCTGATGGCAAGCACGGCAGCCATGACGATTTCACGGATCGACTTGCGTCCAAGCGAGCGGAAGAATTGCGGGCCACTCTCGAAGCCGACGGCGTAAATGAACAGCGCGAAAAGGACGGCCTTGATGCCGTTGTCGATGGTGATGCCGATCTGGCTGAGCACGACTGCAACCAGAAGCGAGCCGGCGACACCGCCGAGCTGGAATTTTCCGAATTGGAACTTGCCGATCCAATATCCACCGGCCAGGGAAAGAAACAGAGCAATTTCAGGAGATTGTTGAAAAATCGACTGCAGGAATGACATAGGCCCCTCCGGATCAATGCTGCTTGTGCGCCATAATTTGATCAGAAACGAGGGTTGCGGCGGGGTCAATAAAAAACTTGCGCGGGAAGATTAACGCAGTTCAGCTTTTGTGCAGATTTGAGACTCATTGCCAAAAAAACGAAAACGCCCGGCATTTTCGCCGGGCGTTCATTCTGCAGGACCTGAGGGAGGATCTACATGTCCTGCGGAAGCGGTGTGATCAGACCGTTACTTGCCAGCGTCGAGGCGGTCGATTGCCTCGACATTGCCTGCCGACGAGCCGTTCGGATCGAATTCGGATTCCAGCCACTTATCGACGATGGCCTTGGCCAGTTCCGGGCCGATGACGCGGGCGCCCATGGTGATGATCTGGGCATTGTTGGATTTGGCGGCGCGTTCTGCCGAATAGGTATCATGGGTGAGGGCGGCGCGGATGCCCGGCACCTTGTTGGCAGAGATCGAGACGCCAATGCCGGTCCCGCAGATGAGGATACCACGGTCGTTCTGACCGTTGACGATGGTTTCGGCCAAACCCTTGGACAGGTCGGCATAAAAGCCGGACTGGCTGAGATTGGAGACTTCAAGGCCGCTCTTGGTGGCGAGATGGGCTTCGATGATGTCGAGAAGCGGCTTGCCCGCGCTGTCGGCGCCGATTGCGATTTTCATGGCTTTAATCCTTCCGTTGACTGTTGTTTCAGAGCGCCGATGCGACGCGTTTGAGGATGTCGAGATAGCCTGAGACGTCCCAGGCCGAGCGGCCGATGAACAGGCCGTCAATATGTGGTTTGGCAATCAGCTCCTCGCAATTGCCGGGATTGACGCTGCCGCCGTAGAGAACCGGAACGGAAACGCCCAGGCTTGCCTTCGCCCATTCGGCAATCTCCGCATGACGTTCATCGGCATAATCGGCAGAGGCCGGAATGCCGTTGACGCCGATCGCCCAGACCGGCTCATAGGCCAGAAGCACCGGCTTTACCTTGTCAGCGCCGTCGAGCAGCGCGAGCGCGCCTTCGACCTGGCGGCGCAGGACCGTAGTGGCTTGGCCGGCCTCGCGCTCGGCCAGCGTTTCGCCGATGCAGATGAGCGGGATCAGGCCGTGCCGGACGGCAGCGGCCGTCTTCAGGCCGACCGTGCGGTCCGTCTCGCCGAAATGCTCGCGCCGCTCGCTATGGCCGAGCTCGACGATATCGAGATTGCAATCCTTCAGCATGACCGGCGAGATTTCGCCGGTCCAGGCGCCGGCATCATCCCAGTGCATGTTCTGCGCGCCGACCTTGACGCTGGTTGCGGCAAGCCGCTCCTTCACCTGACGCGTGGCCGTGAACGGCGGGATGACGAAACGCTGGACGCGGTTGTCTCGTTCCGCATCAGCCTCCGCCAGCCCATCGGCAAAGACCATCGCCTCGGCGAGCGTCTTGTTCATCTTCCAGCTGGTTCCAACCCAGACGGATGTCTTTGTCATCGTGTTTCCTCCGCGGTCTTTCCGCTGATCTTGTGAAGCTTGATCCCGGCTTCCTTGAGGCCTTGCTCGAAGGACGGTTCGATTTCGGCGCCGGTCAGCACCATGCCGAATGCATCGAGCCCAGTCAGAAAGTGCAGGGCGGATTTGCCGAACTTGCCGTGATCGACGAGCAGAACGCTGCGTGCCGCCGACTGCATCATCTGCCGCTTGGTCTGGACCACTTCCTGATCCTGATGAAACGCGGATGCGCCATGAATGGCCGAGCTGGACAGGAATGCCATATCGGCGCGCAGCGAGCGCAGGGCCTCCTCCGTGGTGATGCCGAAGAAGCCGTTGAACTTTTTCGAATACTGGCCGCCGAGCGAGATCACATCGATGCCGGCGACCGTTGCCAGCTTGTTGATCACGCCGAGATTGTTGGTGATCACCGTCAGCGGCCGGATCTCCTTGAGATAATCGGCAACGCCGCCTGCCGTCGATCCATCGTCGATGATGATGATCTGGCCCGGTTCGATCAGCGAGGCGGCATGCTGTGCCAGCCGCCGCTTTTCCTCCGCTGCAATCTTCTCGCGATAACGGAAATCGCTTTCGAACTGCGGGCTCGACTGGATAGAGGCCCCGCCATGCACCTTGCGCAGAAGGCCTGCCTGTTCGAGGTCATCGAGATCGCGGTGCACGGTCATCTTGCTGACGGCAAAACGGCCGGCCAGATCCTCGACCGAAGCCGAGCCCGTTTCCATCAGGATATCCATGATCGCCTGGCGCCGGTCTTCGGGCTTCATCGGGATGCTTTCGCGTGGCCTATTCACCCGTGAGATATAACGATATCTGTGAGAATTTCAACTGTATAAATGGTATTTTGTGATATTTTAATGTTACAATGTGATGTTTACGGACGGCGCTGCGGCGTCCGATCAGGGCTGGCCGGTTTTTACGGCTTGAGGGAAATTGCTTTGTTGCATCAGCCTGTTGCGGCAGGGGCGAATGCCGTGCCATGACTGTTGCGGAGAACCGGACGCAGTGCCGGAGCGGGAGAGACCATTCATGACCAAGACCGACATCGCTCGCCGGGTCTATAACAACGCCTGGAAACTCGATCCGGTCGTGCGCAGCCTGCTCGACACGGATTTCTACAAACTCCTGATGCTGCAGATGATCTGGCGGCTCTATCCGGATGTCGATGCGACCTTCTCGGTGATCAACCGGACGAAAACGGTTCTCTTGACCGACGAGATCGACGAGCAGGAACTGCGCGAGCAACTGGATTATGTCCGCGGCCTGCGGTTTACCAAGAAGGAAATGATCTGGCTCGCCGGCAACACCTTCTATGGCCGCAAGCAGATCTTCGCGCCGGATTTCCTCGCCTGGCTCGCCGATTTCCAGCTGCCGGACTACGAGCTTTCGCGCAAGCACGGTCAGTATGAATTGACCTTTCCCGGCAAGTGGACCCACACCTCCATGTGGGAGATCCCGGCGCTGGCGATCATCAACGAGCTGCGCTCCCGCACGGCGATGAAGGATATGGGGCCATTTGCGCTGGATGTGCTCTATGCTCGCGCCAAAGCCAAGATGTGGTCCAAGGTCGAGCAGTTGAAGACCCATCCAGACCTGCGGATTTCCGATTTCGGCACGCGCCGTCGCCACAGCTTCCTGTGGCAGCGCTGGTGCGTCGAGGCGCTGAAGGAAGGCATCGGCAAATCCTTTTCCGGCACCAGCAACGTGCTTCTGGCCATGGATACCGATCTGGAAGCGCTCGGCACCAACGCCCACGAACTGCCGATGGTGGCGGCAGCGCTTGCCCGCACCGATGCAGAGCTTGGGGCGGCACCCTACAAGGTTCTGCAGGACTGGAACCAGCTTTACGGCGGCAACCTTCTGATCGTCCTGCCGGACGCCTTCGGCACGGCGGCATTCCTGCGCAATGCGCCCGACTGGGTCGCCGACTGGACCGGTTTCCGGCCGGACAGCGCGCCGCCGATCGAGGGCGGCGAAAAGATCATTGCCTGGTGGAAGAAGATGGGACGCGACCCCAAGGAAAAACTGCTGATCTTTTCCGACGGCCTGGATGTCGAAACGATCCTGGAAACCTACGAGCATTTTCAGGGACGCGTGCGCATGAGCTTCGGCTGGGGCACCAACCTGACCAATGATTTTGCCGGATGCGCGCCGACCCAGATCAGCGGCCTCAACCCGATTTCCATCGTCTGCAAGGTGATCGATGCCGACGGCCATCCAGCGGTCAAACTGTCGGACAATCCCCGCAAGGCGACGGGTGAGCCTTCCGAGGTCGAACGCTATCTCAAGTACTTCGGAACGGAAGATTTTGCCGAGCTGGCCGTCAAGGTCTGAGCGGCAACCCTTCATAACGAAAAACCCAGCCGGCGGAGGTGCCCGGCTGGGTTTGCGTGCGCATTCTTGGGGGATGCGCCGGGAGAACTTTAGTTCCGTTACGCGCTCATGCGGAGGCAGTCGGAGCGCGAAGCGAGCGGGTGTACCATCGACAGCAGGCGGCGCTTGGGCGCTGCAAGCAGGTTGGTCGTATGATTTTTGGCGCTCACCGTTCCCGGCTGCATTTCGCGCAGCGCGCTGGCAGCGGAGTAGAGGAGCGTTTTCATTTCATTGGTCGTGACGCCGTCCGCACGCATGACGGCACGGATCATCGGGTCTGTCAGGACCTCGTGGATCGTCAGATCGCTGTTTGCCTGGTGCATTGGGGTATTCCTTCGGGTTCGTCGTCTTTTCCGGCGGGCGGGTCCCATCCGGTGTCTCAAACTTGACATCGTTTTCATGTGGTGTTACCAGTAAGTAACACCTGAATAGTTACCGACCGGTCACACCTATGTCAAGAAGCTTTGCCGATAAAAATTCGAAATCCGTATCGTCTCCGAAACCGGCCGATGTAAGGCTGGAAAAAGGTGACTGTGTGCAGGCGCGTCCGGCGCCGCGGGACCGTATCGTTTCAACGGCTTGTGAGCTGTTCCGGCAACACGGCATCCGCGGTATTGGCGTCGATGCGATCGCCGAGGCGGCCGAGACCAACAAGATGACGCTGTACCGTCATTTCGGCTCGAAGGACGACCTGATTTGCGAGACACTCAGGTTCACATCCGACAAAGCGGCGGCCTTCTGGGACCAGCTCGAAGCCGACCATCCCAAGGATCCGATGGCGCAGCTGCAGAGCTGGGTGAAAGCCCGGGCACAATGTCTGGCCGATAACAAATATGGTTGCGACCTGGCCAATGCCGCCGTCGAACTGAAAGAGCAGGGGCATCCGGCCCATGTGGTGATCGAGAACTTCAAGCTTGCGCAACGCCGCCGTCTCGAACAGCTCTGTCGCGATGCCGGCGTCAGCGAACCGGAGCTGCTATCCGACACGCTGTCGATGCTGATGGAGGGCGCGCAGGTGAGCAAGCTTGCCACCGGCAGCGAAGGCCCGTCGATGCGGTTCATGCGGGCTTGCGAAGCGGCCATCGCCTCGTTCCGCCAGCCGGCAAAGGTAGCTGCCGAAACAGTCGCCTGAATTCACAGCTGCCTAGTGGCATGTCGGATATTGCTCGCATAGGCTGATTGTTGTCACCCTCGAAGCTTTCGATGGAACAATAAGGCCCCGTGCCCATTTACTCATTGATTGAAAGCGCAGCCTTTGCGCCTTTAGCCGCAGCCCTGCGGCGCACGCCAACGAGAAGGACAGCATGTCCCCCATACAGGACTTCACCGTCACTCCGGACCCTGCAGATTGGTGGACAGCCCATCGTGGCTCCTCGCCGATCGTCGGCACGGCCATCCACAACGGCCATCATATCCGCAACGCGCTTGGAGACCATCTTGGTCTCAGCGACGCGGAGCGGCTGCGTGAGGAAGACCCGTTCACCGAATTTTTCATCCGCGACCTGCCAAACCGCATCGTCTTTCATCGCTCCCGTTTCGAAATCGATCTCAACCGGGCGCGTGACGGCGCAATCTATCTGACTCCGGAACAGGCTTGGGGTTTGAAGGTCTGGTCAAGGCCGCTGCCGGAGGACGCGATTGCGGCCTCGCTTGGCGTACATGATGCCTATTATGCGATGCTGGAGAATTATTTTCGCGGCGTCGAACAGCAGTTCGGCTCCTTCGTTGTACTCGACATGCACAGCTACAATCACCGCCGCGACGGGGCGGACGGCCCTGAAATGCCGTTCGAAAAGGCGCCACAGATCAACATTGGCACATCTTCAATGGACCGCGAGCGCTGGGCGGACGTGCTCGATCCCTTCATCGAACAGCTGCGCCGCTTCCGGTTTCGTGGCGAGCCGATGGATGTGCGTGAAAACATCGCCTTTCAGGGCAAGGGCGAGCAGACCCGTTTCGTGCATGAGCGGTTTCCCGAAACCGGATGTGCCATCGCCATCGAGTTCAAGAAATTCTTCATGGACGAATGGACCGGGGAACCGGACCTTGAGGCGCTGGCCGCGATGCGCGAAATGATCCGCCAGTCGCTTCCTGTCCTTTTGGAAAGCCTGCGAGCGCGGCCATGACCAGCCCGCACCGCAAACAGCCGCAGGCGGCAAGCCGTCATCCGCAATGGCTGGAAGACATCCTCGATTGCATCCGCACGGACAAATCGGTCCGCAAGGATTTTGACAATGGCGGCCGCTTGCATATCGACCGGCCTCTGCCTTTTCTCTCCGTTCATATTGCCAAGGGCAGGGAAGATCTGGCGGCGCGCGATATCGCTGCAGCCAATGCGTCCTATCTGATCGTCGAGGATATCAGCGAGGCGCTGCCGATCATCCTGGCTGTCGGCGGTGTGCTGCGCGACCGTTTCGGGGCGTTTCTGCTTCTGGATATCGATGAGTTCGATCATGACACGCTGATCACCGACGACGCTCCCTATCTGCCGCCCTTTGAGATCGGCATCGCCGCGACCGGCGACCCGGCAGCGCAGAAGGCTGGTTCGGCTTTGGCTGAGGGTGCCGATGTCGGCGAAGTCAAGTTCCGCACTCCGCATGTCAACCGGTTCGACCTGGAGGCCGACGCTCAAGCGGCAGCGCTCGCAGCGCAAACCTGCTTCCCGCTGGTTGCCGTCCGCTTTGCACCGATCTACCAGGCGCCGGAATCCGGCAATATCTACCCCGATCTGCGTGAACGCCTCGTTGCCAATATCTTTGATGCCGGACTAAAGGCTTTCGCAGCCTTTGTCGGCGTGACCCAGAGCCTGAAGCTGACCACACACCGGGCGCTCGGCCGCAAGGCTTTCGTCGATGCCGTCAGCCGCGCCGACCGCAGCATGGATGAAGTGGCCTCGAGCTTCGATTTCTTGCTGGCGGTCACGCCGATCAACACGGACGCCGCCTGGAAGGCGTTCAAGGCGGCAAAGTTCAAGCAGGAACCGCAGTTTCTCTACCGGCCGCTGTCGGTGCAGGTCGAGGCAGAAAAACGCAAGCTCTTCTCCGTCGCATTCGATCGCTTCGAGGATCCGGTTCTCTACCATCTCTACCGTGAGAAACAGCAGGAACTGGACCTCCAGCTGTCCTTGATCTCCGCCCGCGAAACCAGCCGCTTCGTCGAATATGGCCGCGCGCTCTATGGTCCGGTCGAGCTTCCGCTCCACCGGGCCGCCACCGATATCCTCGTAAAGACGGCTTCGTTTGCCGACGATGGCGATGATGTCGAGGACGATCCGCAGACTGCCGATTGCGAAGAGGTCGCTGGGGCCGCGCGCGCCATGATCGGCGATTATCACCGGCAATATCCGGATTTTGCAGCGGAAATCGAGCTACGCGACGACCTGCCGTCCGGCCTTATGGTGTCAGGCGAACGCCTGCTCATCTCCCGCCAGACCCTGATGCCGAAGGCACGGGTGCATGCGCTGCTGAGCCACGAGATCGGCGTGCATCTCCTCACCTATTTCAACGGCTCGGCACAGGGGCTGCGGCTCTTCCGCTCCGGTCTGGCCGGTTATGAGGGCATGCAGGAAGGTCTTGCAGTCTTTTCCGAATATATGGCCGGCGGCATGACGGTCGGGCGATTGCGCCTGATTGCCGCCAGGGTCGTTGCCTGTGCGGCGATGCTGGAGGGGCGGCCGTTTACCGGCACTTACGCCATGCTCGTCGATGAACACCGGTTTGGACCGGTTGCTGCCTTTCATCTCGCCATGCGAATCTATCGCGGCGGCGGCCTGGCCAAGGATGCGATCTATCTGCGTGGCCTGTTGGAACTGCTTGGCCATCTGAAAACGGGCGGCGCCCTCGACCCGTTCTGGATGGGCAAGATTTCCGCGTCGCATTTCCGGGTGATGCAGGAATTGAGCCTGCGCGGCCTGCTCAAGGCGCCCGTCATCCGCCCTGCCTTTCTCACCCATCCGCAAGCACAAGCCCGCCTGGACAAGGCGCGGGCAGGACTGAACCCCCTGGATATGATCATCAGTTAGGAGCCACCATGCGCGTCGCATTTTTCGTCAATTCGATCGAAAGCGAGGAACCTCATTTTACCACGACTGGGTTGGCGATGGCAGCGCTCGCGCGTGGCCACGACGTCTGTTACATCGCGCCGGGCGATTTCGTCCTGCGTGCCGATGACAGCCTGATGGTACGGGCAACCACCGTTGCCGCAGGAAAATACAAGAATGCGCAGGCATTCCACGAGGGATTCCAGGGCAAGAATGCCAAGGTCCAGACGATCGACGTTCGCGAGGTCGATGTCATCTTCCTGCGCAACGACCCGTCGCTGGATTCCGACGACCGGCCATGGGCCGCGCATATCGGCGCCATGTTCGGACGCCTTGCCAGCGAACGCGGCTCGATCGTCGTCAACGACCCGGCTGGCCTGGCACTTGCGCAGAATAAACTTTATTTCCAGGGCTTTCCCGAGGCCGTGCGTCCGGAGACTTTGATCTCCAAGAGTATCGAGGAAATCCGCGCCTTCATTGCCGACCATCGCAAGGGCGTGATCCTCAAGCCGCTGCAGGGCTCGGGTGGCAAGAACGTCTTCAAGATTGCCACCCCCGACGATGCCAATCTCAACCAGATTTTCGAGGCGGTGAGTGGCGAAGGGTACCTGATCGCGCAGGGCTATCTGCCCGAAGCCAAGGCCGGTGATATCCGTTTCTTCATGATGAACGGCAAGCCGCTGCAGCGCGACGGCGCCTATGCCGCCTTCCGCCGTGTTCCGGCCAAGGGCGAAGTGCGCTCCAACATGCATGCGGCCGGTACGGCAGAAGCGGTTAAGATCACCGATGACATCCTGGCCGTTGCCGAGATGGTGCGCCCCAAGCTGATCGAAGACGGCATGTTCCTGGTCGGCCTCGACATTGTCGGCGACAAGATCCTCGAGATCAACGTCTTCACGCCGGGCGGAATTCCAGACATCGCCGCCATGCACAAGGTGGACTTTTCCGAGGATATTATCGAGGCCCTGGAGAAGAAGGCCGCCATCCGCAAAGCCTATGGCGGCACCATGTCGAACCGGGCGCTCGCAACGCTATAGCAGTTGGTTCCGTTCGCAGATGCTCCAGGCTGTTTTTGCTGATCATCTGTGCTATCGCGGGCGGCCTCAACGATTGGAAGCGCCGTGATACCCTGGACCCTCATTGACACAGCGATCATGCCCGATGGCGGCGGCGAGCTGCGGCTGAAGCAGCGCGGAACCGAATTTTCGATTATGCTCGGCACGATCGAACTTATGAACAGCCGGTTGAGCGGCTCTGAGGAGGCGTTGGCTCGTCTTTCCCATGAGCGTATCCGCACCCATTCAAAACCGCATATGCTGATCGGCGGGCTCGGCATGGGCTTTACGCTGCGCGCTGCCCTCGTCGAACTGCCGCTGGATGCCCGGATCACGGTGGGCGAACTGGTGCCTGCCGTCGTTGCCTGGGCGCGCGGGCCGATGGCGGCGGTGTTTGCCGGCTGTGTGGATGATGCAAGGGTAACGATCCGCGAAGGCGATGTCGGCCGCCTCATTCAGTCGGCAACCGGAGACTATGACGCGATCCTTCTCGACGTTGATAACGGGCCGGAGGGACTGACCCGCAGGGCAAACGACGATCTCTACAGCGTCGCCGGGCTACGCGAGGCGCGCAAGGCGCTCAGGCCCAACGGTGTTTTGTCCGTCTGGTCGTCAGCGCCCGATGCCGCCTTCACGCGCAGGCTGAAGCAGGCCGGCTTCGTGGTCGAGGAATTGTCGGTGCGCGCCAGCACCAAGGGCCGTGGCGCGCGCCATGTCATCTGGATGGCCACGAAAAAGGTGGCCTGACGCTCTTTCCGTCAGAGGCCTTCGCGTTCCAGGAGGATACGCACTTCATCGAACCGGCGCTTGTTTTCCTCGTTCTTTTCATCGGCGGAATAGCAGGTGCTCGACAGGCAGAACTTTTTCAGCCGGAACGGTGCCGTGGCGCTCTCGAACTGGCATTCGATCGTATCGACCATGTCCTT
The DNA here is from genome assembly GCF_001426685.1 of Rhizobium sp. Root483D2. Taxonomy (GTDB): domain Bacteria; phylum Pseudomonadota; class Alphaproteobacteria; order Rhizobiales; family Rhizobiaceae; genus Pararhizobium; species Pararhizobium qamdonense. The sequence goes on from NZ_LMFB01000008.1 coordinate 61,274, forward strand.
CTTTTCGACGCCGTCGCGGGTCGAATAGGTCATGCGCGCGCCTGGCGGCTTGAGTTCGGGAAAGGACTGAACGACGCCGGTGTGCAGGGTCTCGGTCATCAGCAGATTCTTGGCGACCTTCACGCACATATCTTCAACCTTCACCGTCTGTGCAGCAGCCGGGGAGGCCAGCAGCACCAAGGCAAGCACGAATTTTTTCATGATAAACTCCTGAAACGCCGGCCCCCATGCCGGTGCGCCGGTCATAACGGTTATGAGCGCTTTTGGTTCCATAGCCTTGCGAGAAAACGCGTTTCGCTGGTTGTGGTTTGATGCCGGCGCACGTCACGCACCGTCATCGCAGAACAGTTTTTCAAACCGCGTCTGGCACCTGGTCTTACGGCGTGTCATTCTGCTTTGACGCGAGGTTTGATCGTGGCGGATATTGAACGCGATATGTTGGTCTTAAACGGTGTTCCCTGGGAACCAAGCGCTCGCGCACAAGTTTCTATGTGGCCATTTCGACAAGGGTAAAAATAGATGACGGAGATCAGTGAAGACGACATCAGATTGCGAGCCTATGCCCTTTGGGAATCCAATGGCCGCCCTGCTGGAAGTCATGATGTGCATTGGCTGCAGGCCCTGCGGGAACTGACGGAGGAAGCTGGCGCTTCAGGCGGCGATACTCCGAAAAAGAAAGCCAAGGCCGTCAAACCAAAAGCCGCTGTCCCCGAAGAACCAGTCAAACCGGCTGCCCGCAAGCGCAGCAAAACTACATAATTCTTTGAAAGCTCTCCTCTCGCTGCTTCGGTTTTACGTCAGCATCTAAAAACATGCGGGAGTGAACGAAAATCAGAGCACGTCCATCGCTTTATTTTGCGATGCAAAAACTTTTTGCGCTTGCGATGCGCTTTTCGGGGGACATCGTCATCGCTTTGCAACATCATGTCTTTGCGGCCTGCGTCGTGTCGCAGCTGCGTCGTTAATAACCGGTGATCCAAGGCCGGTGCTACAAGGAACGTGACCTGCGTGAAGATACTATCGGTGACGTCGGAAGTCTTTCCATTGATCAAGACCGGCGGGCTTGCAGATGTGACAGGCTCGCTGCCCAAGGCCCTGGAGGGCTATAATTGCTATACGCGCACGCTGGTGCCTGGCTACCCGCAACTGTTTTCGAAGCTTCCCGACGCCCGCCAGATCTATTTCTTCCCTGACCTGTTCGGCGCTCCTGCCTCGTTGCTTGAAGCGCGCTATGAACAGCTCGATCTTTTAATCCTCGATGCGCCTTCCCTCTACAACCGGCCAGGCGGTCCTTATCTCGACGAAACCGGCCACGATCATCCCGACAACTGGAAACGGTTTGCCGTCCTGTCTTATGTGGCATCGGCCATTGCCGGCGGGTTGCTGGCCAACTGGTCTCCCGATGTCGTTCACACCCATGACTGGCAGACCGCGCTGACCTCGGTTTACATGCACTATTCCAGCAATGCCCGGAAGGTTCCAAGCGTCCTGACGATCCACAACCTGGCATTCCAGGGACAGTTCCCGACTTCGGTCGTCAACCAGATCGGCCTGCCGCCGGAAGCAATCTCCCTCGATTGCCTCGAATATTACGGCGATGTCAGCTATCTGAAGGGCGGCATCCGTACCGCCAGCGCCATCACGACGGTGAGCCCCACCTATGCGCGTGAAGTCATCGGTCCGGAACTCGGCATGGGCATGGAAGGGGCGCTGAGCTCGCGTCCGCGCACCTTGACCGGGATCGTCAACGGCATCGACATGGATATCTGGAACCCGGCCACGGATGCCTACCTGCCTGTCAATTACGATCACAAGAGGATCAGGCAGCGGGGACAGAACCGCGCAAAACTCCTGGAGACCTTTCGCCTCGACGATGGCCCCGGACCCGTCTTTGCCGCCGTAACCCGGCTGACATGGCAAAAAGGCGGTGACATGCTGGCGGAGGTGGCAGAAGAAATCGCAGCGCTGGGCGGCCGTCTGATCGTGCTGGGCAAGGGTGAGGAACATATCGAGACGGCGCTTCTGGCGACTGCCGGCCGGCATCCCGATCGCATCGGCGTGCGTGTCGGCTATGACGAGGCGACGGCACATCTCATCCACGGTGGCAGCGATGTCATCATCCAGCCATCGCGCTTTGAGCCTTGCGGGCTTACCCAGCTCTATGCTCTGCGGTACGGTGCGGTTCCGGTCGTGTCGCGCACCGGCGGCCTGTCGGAAACCATCATCGATGCCAATGACGCGGCGATTTCGGCGCGGGTGGCAACCGGCTTCCAGTTCCATCCGGCAACGGCGGAAAACCTCCGTCTCTCCATCCACCGCGCCTTTGCAGCCTATCGTGAACCGAAGAAATGGGCCCGGCTGCAGAACCAGGGAATGAAGGCCAATTTCTCCTGGGAGCGCAGTGCCGAGCAATATGCGGCACTTTACGCGCAGCTCATTCCGGCCCGCAAGACGCGGTCCGTTCCGCGCGTGAAGGCTGCAGAATAACGGCGCCGCGATGGCGCCGTTATCTTCGATTGATCCGTATCAGGCCGGATGCAGCAGGGTGAGGCTGCGGGCGGGAAGCTCGAAGTCCGCCGGCACGTCCGTACCGGTTTCCGCCGCGTCTCCAGTCGTGAGCGCACAGGCCCAGGAGCCGGAGGACGAATCCGGCAGCTTGAACGGCACGGGTCCGTCATGCGGGTTGAACAGGATCAGTGCCTCTGACCAGACGCCATCGACACCTTTAAGGTCGTCGCGGGAGAGACGCACGCCGAGCGTCGTGCCACCCTCGTCCTGCCACTGCTCTTCCGTTTGCTCGCCGCCGCCGGGATTGAACCATGTCACGGTCATGCCGTCGCGCCAGCTTTCGCGGCGCAGCAGCGGCTGGGCCGCCCGCAAGCCCGTCAGTTGACGAACGAAATCGCGCAGTTCTTCGGCGCTGCCGGGCAGGTTTTCCCAATGGACCCAGCTGATCTCGCTGTCCTGGCAGTAACCGTTATTGTTGCCCATCTGGCTGCGGCCGAACTCGTCGCCGGCAAGCAGCATCGGGGTGCCGTGGGACAAGAGCAGCGTGGCAAGCAGGTTGCGCTTCTGCCGGTCGCGAACAGCGTTGATGGCGGCATCGTCGGTGGGGCCTTCCACGCCGTAATTGGCGCTGCGGTTGTCGCTATGGCCGTCCTTGTTGTCTTCGCCGTTCGCCTCGTTGTGCTTCTCGTTGTAGGAGACGAGGTCATTGAGGGTGAAACCGTCGTGCGCCGAGATGAAATTGACGCTTGCCCACGGACGCCGACCGCGCTGGTCGTAGATATCGCCGGAGCCGAGCAGGCGGGCGGCGAAATCCGGCGCCGTGCCGTCGCCGTCCTTCCAGTAATCGCGCACGGTGTCGCGGTACTTGTCGTTCCATTCCGCCCAGCCCGGCGGAAAGCCGCCGACCTGATACCCGCCGGGGCCGATATCCCAGGGTTCGCCGACCAGCTTGGTCATGGAAAGAACCGGATCCTGCGACACCGCATCGAAGAAGCCGCCGCGCTGGTCGAACCCTTCGGGTTCCCGGCCAAGGATGGTGCCGAGATCGAAGCGGAAGCCGTCGACATGCATCTCCTCGACCCAGTAGCGCAGTGAATCCGTGACCATCTGCAGGACGCGCGGATGCGAGGTGTTGACCGTGTTGCCGGTGCCGGTGTCGTTGATGTAGTAGCGGTGGTTGTCAGGCAGGGTGCGGTAATAGGAAAAATTGTCGATGCCCTTGAAGGATAAAGTCGGGCCGAGTTCGTTGCCTTCGGCGGTGTGGTTGTAGACCACGTCCAGGATGACCTCGATGCCGCCATCGTGCAGCGCCCGCACCATGTCGCGAAAACCGTCCATGGCGCGCGGGCCATAATAGCGCGTTGCCGGTGCGAAGAAACCCAGGCTGTTATAGCCCCAGAAATTGTGCAGACCCTTTTCCGCCAGATGGCTGTCATCGGGAAAGAAATGGATCGGCAAGAGCTCGACAGAGGTGATGCCGATGCTTTTCAGATAATCGACGATCGCCTTGTGTCCGAGCCCTTCGAACGTGCCGCGCAGGTTTTCCGGAATGGCCGGGTGCAGCTGCGTGAAGCCCTTCACATGGGTTTCGTAAAAGATGGTCTTCGACCAGGGAATGTTGGGACCGCGATCGGCTTTCCAGTCATAGGCCTTAGGATCGATGATCCGGCATTTGGGCATGCCGGCAGCACTGTCGCTGTCGTTGAAGGACAGGTCCTTGTCCTCCGCTTCGAGATCATAGGCGAAATGCGCGCTCGACCAGGCGACATCGCCAACCAGTTCGCGCGCATAGGGGTCGATCAGAAGCTTGTTGGCATTGAAGCGATGGCCGTTGGCGGGATCGTAGGCGCCGTGAACGCGGTAGCCGTAGAGCGCGCCGGGCTTCAGGCCTGGAATGTAGCCGTGCCAGACTTCGTTCGTATATTCCGGCAGCTCGATGCGCGCCGTCTCGACCGCGCCGCTGTCGTCGAACAGGCAGAGTTCGACCCGCTCGGCGTTGGCGGAAAACAGGGCGAAGTTCACGCCGTCCTTATCCGGGACGGCGCCAAGCTGCTGCCACTCGCCGGGCTCTATTTTATGCTGGTTCACCTTGGCATCCACGTGCGAAAATCCCCTCTGTACAAAATCTGCCCCATCCAATTGTGCAGCGCATCATTTTGTTCCGTCCGGAAGAGCCCGGAATGCAAATATTTCGCTGTCCGGCTTGGGATCAGCTCTTGTTTGCCGTTATTGCAGCAATCTCTTTCATCCGGGCTGCAAAAACGGCGAATATTATCTTTGCCGGATTGATGTCATGATGAAACGCGCTATTTAGCGCCTGCTGCGATCTTTTTTGCAGCCGGGGCCCTCTTTTCATTTCAGGTTTTCATGCAAGCGCCTGCATCCGACACGCGATACCCGTTCCTGGCCGAGGGTGGCGAGCTTGCGGCGCTGATCCGCGATTTCGACTGGTCAAAAACCTCGATCGGCCCGCTTTCAACCTGGCCCTATCATCTGAAATCCGTCGTTGCGATCATCCTGCGCGCCAAGGTGCCGATGATCCTTTTGTGGGGCGCCGACGGCGTAATGATCTACAATGAGGGTTACGCCGCTTTTGCCGGTCAGCGTCATCCCGTTTCGCTCGGCTCGAATGTCAGGGAACATTGGCCGGAAGTGGCGGAGTTCAATGCCAATGTGCTTAAAGTGGTGCTGGGCGGCGGGACGCTTGGTTACCGCGACCAGCATCTGGTCATCGAGCGCAACGGTTCGCCGGAGGATGTCTGGCTGAACCTCGATTACAGTGCGGTGCCGGATGAGAACGGCGTGCCGGCCGGCGTGCTGGCGATCATCAAGGACACCACTCACCGGGTGCGGACCGAACAGCGCCTGCGCATTGCGCAAGAGGCAGGCGGCATCGGCACGTTCGAATGGTACCCGCAAACCGGCATGCTGGAGGTATCGGACGAATATCGCCGCATCTGGGGCCTTGCGCCCGACGTGGTGGTGACCGACAAGCTCCTGGTCGGTCTTCTGCATCCGGACGACCGGGCCAATACCGGACCGGCGAAACTCAGCCAGAGCAATCCGCTCGACTATGCCGAATACCGCCTGATCGACCCCGAAACCGGGCAGGTCCGCTGGATTGCCCGGCGCGGCGAGGTCGTATCGAGCCCCGAAAGCGGCCAGAGGCGGTTCATCGGCATTGCGTTTGATATTACCGACCGCAAATGCGCTGAGGCCGCGGTCCGCGAGGGCGAAGCGCGCTGGCGCGGCCTGTTCGAACAGATGCAGGAAGGCTTTTTTGTCGGCGAGGTCATCCGCGACCCTCAGGGCCTGATCCACGATTTCCGGTTTGTCGAAGTCAATCCGGCATTCGAAAAGCATTCCGGCGTCCCGGCCGATAGCGCTCTCGGACGCAGCGTCCGCGACGTTATTCCGATGATTTCCGACGACGTCTTTGAAGCCTATGCCGAGGTCGTCAATACCGGCATAGCGCAGGTTTTCGAGGTCCAGGTGGCAGCGCTGGATGGGCGCTGGTTCGAGGTTCGCGCCCGCAAGGCCGCGCCCGACCGGTTTGCAGCGCTTTTCGTCGATATTTCCAGCCGCAAGCTTGCCGAAAAAGCGGTCGCCGAAAGCGAGGCCCGGTTCCGCAACCTGGCGCAGTCGATGCCCAACCACGTCTGGACGGCGTCGCCGGATGGCATGCTGGACTGGTTCAACGACCGGGTCTACCGCTATAGCGGCGCGCCTGCGGGCACGCTGGATGGCGAAAACTGGGGTGTCATCGTTCATCCCGACGATATCGGCGATGCCGCCGAAGCCTGGGCCGCGGCGCGTCATACCGGTGACCAATATGAGACCAAGTTCCGGCTTCGCCGCCACGATGGCGCCTATCGCTGGCATATTGCCCGTGCCGTTTCGCTGCGTGACCGCGCTGGCCGGATAGAGAAATGGATCGGCACCAACACCGATATCCAGGAACAGAAGATCGCCGAAGCCGCGCTGGCGGAACTGGCGTCAACGCTCGAACAGCGGATCGAAGCACGCACGTCCGAATTGCTCCAGACCCAGGATGCCCTGCGCCAGAGCCAGAAGATGGAATCGATCGGTAACCTCACTGGCGGCGTCGCCCATGATTTCAACAACCTGCTGCAGGTGATCAGCGGCAATCTTCAGCTGCTTTTGAATGAAGTGCCCGGCAACGAGCGCGCCGAGCAGCGCGTCCAGAATGCCATGGCCGGCGTTGCGCGCGGCTCCAAGCTCGCTTCGCAACTGCTGGCATTCGGCCGCCGCCAGCCGCTCGCGCCGAAAGTCGTCAATATCGGCCGCCTGTTGCGCAATCTCGACGACATTTTGCGCCGGTCTCTCGGCGAGGCCATCGAAATCGAGACGATCGTCGCGGGTGGTTTGTGGAACACCCATATCGATCCCGGCAATGTCGAGAACGCGATCCTCAATCTCGCCATCAATGCCCGCGACGCGATGAGCGGGAGCGGCAAGCTGACGATCGAGGCGGGTAATGCCTATCTCGATGCCAAATATACCGAGGCTTATGCGGACGTTCCGCCCGGCCAATATGTTCTGCTGGCGGTGACCGACACTGGCTCGGGCATGGCGCCGGACATCCTGGAAAAGGTATTCGAACCCTTCTTCACCACCAAGCCGGAGGGCCGGGGCACCGGGCTCGGCCTGTCGATGGTTTATGGTTTCGTCAAGCAATCGGGCGGCCATATCAAGATCTACAGCGAACTGGGGCATGGCTCGACGATCAAGCTCTATCTGCCCCGGTCGATGCAGTCGGAAGACATTTTGATCGAGCGGGATGCGGGACCGATCACCGGCGGCAGCGAAACCATCCTCGTGGCCGAGGACGACGAAGCCGTTCGCGAAACCGTCGTCGCCATTCTCACCGACCTCGGCTACCGTGTCTTGAAGGCCAAGGATGCGCAGAGCGCGCTGACGGTGATCGAAAGCGGTGCCTCGATCGACCTCTTGTTCACAGATGTGGTCATGCCGGGCACGTTGAAAAGCCCGGAACTGGCACGCAAGGCGCGGGAACGGCTGCCGCAACTGAGCGTCCTGTTCACATCCGGCTATACCGAAAACTCGATCGTCCATTCCGGCCGCCTGGATGAAGGGGTCGAACTCTTGAGCAAGCCCTATACGCGGGAAGCTTTGGCCCGCCGGATCCGTCATGTTCTGGCAAAGGAACCGGCTGTGGCATCACCGGCGCAAACACCGGCACATGATGCTGCCGACGATCAGAAACCGGACGGAAAAAAGACGGTCCTCGTCTGCGAGGACGATTGGCTTATCCGCGCCAGCACGGTGGATATGCTGGAAGACCAGGGACATACCGTTCTGGAGGCTGCCGACGCAAAGACAGCGCTTGCCGTGCTGTCGGAAAAACCGATCGATGTGCTGGTCACGGATGTCGGGCTTCCCGATATGTCGGGGGTGATGCTGGCAGAGCGTGCCAAGGTGCTGGTTCCCGGCCTGCCGGTCATCTTCGCCACCGGCAACAGTCATGTCGAGGGCGTGACGCTCGGGCCGAATGTGCAACTGGTGGTCAAGCCTTTTTCCGGCGAGGCATTGGCGCAGGCTATTGCCCTTGTGACACGAGGGTAAAATCTCAAGACGCTTTTTCAGCAACATCCGTTCCCATAATGGAACAAAACACCGTGCGTTTTTCTTCGACGCGGGGTTGCAGGTGACAAAGCTCCCGGTGAGTGCTCTAACTTTCTAAAATGCAAGAAAGTGCCATTGCGGCGGTGTGAGCTGAGGGGTCGGCCTATGAGAGCGTCTGGTAATATCAGGCTGTTGGTCTTGCGGTTGTGGTGCTTGGCGGCTTTGGTGCTGGGTGCCGGTCTGGCGATGATCCAGCCGGCCCTTGCACAGACGGCAAATCCACAGATGGGAAGCGCACAGGCGGCAAGTCCACCGGCGAGCTCCGACAAGGTCGATCAACTGATCAAGCTGCTCGACGACCCCGAAATACGCGCGCTGCTCAACAGGCAGACGGCGGCACCCGTTGCCGACACCGATACCAATATGTCCGCGACCGAGTTCAACGCCTTTGGCGACCGGGTGCGGGATCATCTGCGTCATATCGGCCAGGCCATTCCGCTGGTTCCCTCCGAGTTCATGCGCGCGGGCGCAACCATCGCTGACGATATCAACGGCCATGGTCCCTTCGGTGTGTTCGTGCTGTTTCTGACACTGGTGGCGATCGGCCTTGGGGCTGAATGGCTGTTTCATCGCATTGCACGCCGCAGCCGCATGCATGCAAATCTGGCCCATGCGGACGGTGCGCCGGAAAACCCGCTCTATGCCGCCGGCCGGCACCTGTTTGCGCTTTTAGCCCCGCTCGTCGCGTTCAGCCTGGCAAGCCTTGGCCTGTTCATGGCGATGACATGGCCGCCGCTGCTCGATGCGCTGATGCTGCCTCTGCTTCTGGGCGTCATTGCCTGCCGTTTCGTTATCCGGATTGCCCGGCTGCTGCTGCTTGGGCCGGCGAGCGGCGCTTCCGAAGCGGCTGGCCTTGCCGCTGCCGATCACGCCTCCGGGGCCTTCTGGTACAGGCGGATCTTCTGGTTGTCGTGTATCCTGTTTGCCGGCTGGTCCCTGGCGGGCGTCATGGAAGCGTTGACCATTGCGCCGGCAGTGCGGGGCGTCGTCGTCTATGCCCTTGGTCTCGGACTGCTGCTGGTCGGTATTGAAACCATCTGGAACCGGCCGGCAGCGATCGCCCGCCCGCATGGCCGGGGCGCTGTCGAATGGGCGCTGACATTCTATCTCTGCCTGCTCTGGGTGCTCTGGGTTGCAGGTCTCGTCATCATTCTTTGGGTGGGCATCTATGCGCTGATATTGCCGGGCATTCTGAAAGCCACCACGGCAGTGTCGAGAAACGCGTTCGCGGCCCGGCCCGGAATGCCCGGCGGCAATCCCGTTATCGAGGTTCTGGTGGAACGCGGCGCGCGGGCGGCCATCATCACGCTTGCCGTGCTCTGGCTTGCCTTCATTGTCAGCAAACGCTCGTCGATGTTTACCGGCGAAGGCATGGCGGATCATATCATCCAGGGCGTTTTGGCCGGTGCGGTCATTCTGCTGGTCGCCGACATTCTCTGGCAGATCGTCAAGGCGGTGATCAACCGCACGCTGGAACAGGCCAGGAGTTCCGCGACCGGCGACACGGCGCACGGCGCGCGCAATGGGCGGCTTTTGACATTGCTGCCGCTGTTGCGGACCGTGCTGGCGGTACTGATCGCCGTCATCGCCGTGTTGATGGTTCTCTCCGGCCTTGGCGTTCAGGTGGCTCCGCTGATTGCTGGTGCCGGCATTTTCGGCGTGGCCATCGGGTTTGGTTCGCAGACCCTGGTCAAGGATGTGATCAGCGGCGTCTTCTACATGATGGACGATGCGTTCCGGGTCGGGGAATATATTCAAAGCGGCAGCTACAAGGGCACCGTAGAATCGTTCAGCATCCGCTCTGTGCGGCTGCGTCACCATCGCGGCCCGGTCTTCACCGTTCCGTTCGGTACGCTCGGTGCCGTCCAGAACATGAGCCGCGACTGGGTGATCGACAAATTCACCATCTCGGTCGGCTACGACACCGACATCAACAAGGTCCGCAAGATGGTCAAGGGTGTGGGTGCAGCGCTGCTCGAGGACGAGGAATATGGTTCGATGATCCTGGAAACCCTCAAGATGAAGGGCGTCGAACAGTTCGGCGACTATGGCATCAACCTCAGCTTCGCGATGATGACCAAACCGGGATACCAGACGACGATCCGCCGCAAGGCCTATATGATGATCCGGGAAGCATTCACAACCAACGGCATCGTCTTTGCCTCGCCCACAGTCCAGGTCGCCAGCAACGACCCGTCGGCAGCGGCAGCCGCGGCTGCGACCGTGAAGGCGGCGATGGATCAGAAAAAGCTGGCCGAAAGCGGGGAGGGTGCCTGATGGCGGGTGCTATTCCCCGTAAAGGTGGCGCAATGTCTTCAGCGTTTGTTTGAGGACTTGTGGTGGAACGATGCCCAGACGTTTGACGAGGGGTTTCCTGTCAAGCGCGCGAGACCAAAGGAGCCGCGCCTTACCATGTCAAAGCGTCGTCATCTTTACTGCCAAATTCGGACCATTCGGAAACATCATCCCCGTCTGCTGCCAGCCGTTGGGCGTCGGCGGCCCAGCCTTGTCGCGGTGACGTGATCACGCGCTCAATGATGATGCGATCCGTGTCAACGATGAGCTGAACATGATCGCCGACCGTGGCGCCCAATTCCATCAGCATTGGCTTGGGGATAATGATATACGTCGAATTGCCGGATTTCTTGACGGTGCTCAACATCGCATCCTCCAGGTAGCTGAGGTGGATTGATCCTTATCATTCAAGCGATGCAGTGACAGCCATGCTGCCCGCAATCTGGGGCATGGGTCTTTGGCTCAAGAGCCAGGGAGGAGGCCGGAATGTCTCCGGCCTTCGCTCCTGATTAGCGCTGGCGTGCCTTGCGGGCGGCATAGCGGCGATCGCGCTCGGCCTTGCGCTCGGCTTCGTCGGCAACGACGCGGGCGATGCGATCGCGGGCGGCTTCTTCGCGGGCGGCAGCTTCGGCTTTCGATTCCAGCTCGGCGGCGGCGGTCAGCGCTGCGGCTTCTGCGAGATGGCGGTCGTTTTCTTCCTGCTTCAGGCGGTCGCGTTCGGCGCGGCGGGCTTCGCGCGCAGCCGTATTGGCCTGCCGCTCGGCGAGCTTTGCTGCCAGTTCCGGGTCATCAGCCTTCGGTGCCGATGCAAACTTCTTCAAAAGCTGCTGCTTGGCTTCGGCTGCGGCTTTGCGCCGATCGGCAAAGCCATTATCGGATGCGTGTCTCAATCTTCGTCGTCCTTGTTTGTCGATTCAGGTTTGTAAATTTAGCTCTGGCCGGTCATGGCCGGGAGAACATTCGTCGCCGTGCCGGCCGGCATCTGTGTCGTTTCGCATTTTGCGCTTTCCCAAGATAGGGTGGAAGCACCAAAAAAATAGAGAGGCCGCCGTCTTTTGCGTCCTATTTCAGTAGAAATGAATGATAACAGCTATATGGCGGCCGTCAAAGCCGCGACAAACAATCAGCGTTTTGTTTGTTTTTCCGCGGCCGCCGCCTTGGCGGTTGCAGCAGCTTCCTTTTCCAGCCGCAATTCGCGCAGCCGCTGGGTCTTTGCATCCCGCTCGGCTGCCACGGCATCGATCTCGGAAATGGTCCGGCTGCGAGCCATGAACTGGGTCTGTGTCCGGCTGAACGCCGTTTCCGCCTGATCGCGGGCTTTGGTCGAATTCTCGGTCAAAATCATATCCTGGTGCTGTCGCACCGGCGTTTCGTCCAGATCGTTCTGTCGAAGACGGCGCGTGGTTTGGCGGTTTCGCCAAGAAAAAAGGCCAGGCGACGAGCCTGACCTTCCATTGGATTTCGCCTCGTCAACGATGCCAGTACATCCGTGGTCATCGGAGAGGCTACGTCCGATTTAAGCGGCCTGAAGCTGGCAAGCGGACATTTTGCCCGACTTGTTGTCGCGTTCCATCTCGTAGCCAAGCTTCTGGCCTTCGACGATTTCGCGCATGCCGGCCCGCTCGACAGCGGAGATATGGACGAATACGTCCGGACCGCCGTTGTCAGGCTGAATGAAGCCGAAGCCCTTGGTGGAATTGAACCATTTAACTGTGCCAGTGGTCATAACGAACCCTTTCAATAGCAACAAATATCCGTCACCGTACGACGCACGGTGATCAGCAGTCTCGATTTTTGAAGGGGGAAGTTCGTCAGAGACGCGGCAAGCGCGGGCAGAAACAAATATCAGTCAAACAACTATCGATGACAGGTATATAGGCTGTCCTTTACGTCCTGTCAACTTTTAGTTTTTTTGGCTGCGCCGGATAGTATTTCCGGTTGTATTCCTTTCTTCTTCCCGCGACTTTATTCGTCGCTGGAGAGGCAAAATTTCACGACCGCAACCCGGCTCTTCCTTGAACAGTGATTTTCAATTGTTCAGCAAATGACGACAATGCGTCCAGCTTTGTGTGCCTATCGAACCCCGCCGATTGAGCCCATCTATAGCGGCGACACCAAGCTCAATTAGGGCACACCACGATACCACGTATCTGAGGCGAAGTATTGGAATTGCCCGCAGCACATGTGTCTGCGGCGATCCTCAAGCGGCGCTTACAGAAGCTGGAAGGCCAAGGGAGAAACAGCATGACCGATTATGGCTATGTGCACCGGGTGAAGGCCGGCGCACCGGGAAATCCGATCTTTTTCGTCTTTCACGGGACCGGCGGCGACGAGCGGCAATTCTTCGATTTCGGCGGCGATCTGCTGGCGGATGCGACGATCGTCTCGCCGCGCGGTGACGTGTCGGAACATGGCGCGGCGCGCTTCTTCCGCCGCACCGCAGAGGGCGTCTACGACATGACGGATCTTGCCCGGGCGACCACCAAGATGGCGGAGTTCGTGGCGCGGCTCGCGGCAGAGCACGAAGCCTCCGACGTGATCGGCCTCGGCTTTTCCAACGGCGCCAATATTCTTGCCAACCTGTTGATCGAGACGAGCCTGTTTAACAAGTCGATCCTCCTGCATCCGCTCATTCCCTTCAAGCCGAAGGACAATCCGGCGCTTGCCGGAAGACACATCCTCATCACCGCCGGCCAGCGCGACCCGATCTGCCCGGCGCCGCTGACACAGGCCCTTGCCGATTATTTTACGGCGCAGAAGGCGGTGGTCGATATGGAATGGCACACGGGCGGGCATGATATCCGGCCGAACGAGATCGAGGCGATCAAGCGGTTTTTGGGGTGAGGAAACTTTGTGGACGTGTGGCACCCCCCTCTGTCGGCG
>NZ_LMFB01000008.1:74637-74789 GCF_001426685.1 Rhizobium sp. Root483D2
ACGCCGACATCTCCCCCTCAAGGGGGGAGATTGGCCGCTAGCTTTTTCGCCACAAGGGAAAAGAACGATCTCCCCCCTTGAGGGGGAGATGTCGGCGTCGCCGACAGAGGGAGGTAGGTGTCCCCGATCTCCTCAATACCCCCGTGCAGCCC
>NZ_LMFB01000008.1:74799-169457 GCF_001426685.1 Rhizobium sp. Root483D2
CGGACGTCGCGCGGCTGTCCATGGCGCCATTGTAGCGGCCGCCGCCGCCCTCCTCGATCTCGGTCAGGTTCTTGCCCCCGACAAGGATGCCGGCCGCCTGGCCCCAGATGGTCCAGCCCGGATCGACGGCGACGTCGTGGCCCATTTCCGTCAGCAGTTTCAGCGTATCCGACGACAGCGCGAAGGGTTCCATGTACACTTTATCGGGCAGCCATTGATGATGGATGCGCGGGGCGTCGATGGCTTCCTGGATGCTCATGCCGTGGTCGATGACATTGATGATCGCTTCGAGTGTGATGGTGATGATGCGCGCGCCGCCGGGGCTCCCGATGACCATGAACGGCTTGCCGTCTTTGGAGATGATCGTCGGGCTCATCGATGACAGCGGCGTTTTCTTCGGCGCGATCGCATTGGCCTCCCCCTGGACCAGACCGTAGAGATTGGGCGAACCGGGCTTTGAGGTGAAATCGTCCATCTCGTTGTTGAGCAGGATACCGGTTCCCGGAGCAACGACGCCCGCACCGAAGGAGCCGTTCAGCGTATAGGTGACCGCGACCGCGTTGCCATCATTGTCGATGATCGAATAGTGGGTGGTCTCGGTGCTTTCGCCCATGCCCTTTGGCATCAGGTCCTTCGAAATCCCAGCCTTGAAGGGATTGATCCCAGCGCGGATTTCCTTGGCATAGGCCTTGTCGGTGAGCTTTTCGACGGGGTTTTCAACGAAATCGGGATCGCCGAGCGCCGAGTTGCGATCGACATAGGCATGGCGCATCGCCTCGACCATCGCATGCACTGTTTCGGCCGAGCCATAGCCGAGATAGGAGAGCGGATAGCCTTCCAGCACGTTGAGGATTTCGCAGATGATGACGCCGCCGGAGCTTGGCGGGGGCGAGGAGGCGATCTCATAGCCGCGATAATTGCAGGTCACGGGTTTCAGTTCACGGACCGTGTATTGTTCGAAATCGGTCTTGGCGAGAATACCGCCGGTCGCCGCACTCGCCTTGACGATATCGCCGGCAATCGCCCCCTTGTAGAAGGCGTCGGGGCCTTTCTCCGAGATGCTGGCCAGGCTAGCGGCCAACTCCGCCTGGACCAGGGTGTCGCCGATCGAAAACGTCTTGCCGTCGGGCTTGAGAAAGATTGCGGTGGCGGCCTTGTCCATGGACAGCTTCTTGGCGCCGTTCTGCAGCGAGGCGACATCGCCCTGATCGAGCACGAAACCGTCTTTGGCAAAGCGGATGGCGGGCGCCAGAAGTTCCTGCCGCGACAGCGTGCCGTATTTTTCCCGCGCCGTCTCAAGGCCCAGGACGGAGCCGGGCACGCCGACGGCCAGATAGCCGGCGGTGCTGGCACCCTTGACGATCTCGCCCTTGCTGTCGAGATACATGGTCTTGGTGGCGGCGAGCGGTGCGCGTTCGCGGAAATCGAGGAAGGTGGTCTTGCCGTCTTTCAGCCGGATGGTCATGAACCCGCCGCCTCCGATATTGCCAGCGGTTGGATAGACGACGGCCAGCGCATAACCGACGGCCACCGCCGCATCGACGGCATTGCCGCCCTTCTTCAATACCTCGACGCCGATGTCGGAAGCGAGATGCTGGGCGGTGACGACCATGCCATGTTCGGCCTCGACGGGCTCGGGCGAGGCCGCTGCCGCCGGGTTAAGCGGCAGGAGAGGAATGGAAACGATAAGCGCGGCAATCGCGCCGGTACGGGGGTGAGGCAACATGGTGTTTCTCCCGGTTCCGGTTTTCGGATCGGCCATCTTCGCCGAGATCGGCCGGCAATGCCAGCTTTTGCTATGCTGCAAAGCCGCAATCGCCGGAGCCTGCTATCGTGTTATCGCGGCGGAATGACCTTGCCGGGGTTCATGATGCCATTGGGATCGAGCGCCGTCTTGATGCGGCGCATGACGCCAATCTCCGCTTCGCTGCGGGAATGATCGAGGAAGTCGCGCTTCAGCGTGCCGATGCCGTGTTCGGCCGAAATCGACCCCTTGTATGTCCGCACGAGATCATAGGCGATGGCGTCGATCTCATGCAGGTCCTCATCGCGCGGCGTGTTAATCCAAGCTGCCACATGCAGGTTGCTATCGCCGACATGGCCGAAGAAGGAGACGTGGGCGGCGGGAAAGCGCGCCAAAAGGGCTCTTTCGCAATCGCCGGCGAAATCGTCGAGCTGTCCCACCGGCAGGCTGACGTCGAGATTGATCAGGCCCGGCAGAAGCTGATCCACCATGTGGCCCTCGCGCACCGACCAGAAGGCGCGGGCTTCCTTTTCCGACTGGGCGATCAGCGCATCAGTGACTAGGCCATCTTCGAAAGCCTTGCCGAGGAAGGCCTCGAAACGGTCCTTGTCCTCATCGCTGCCATCGACATCCTGTTCGATGATGACGGCAAACGGATAGGCCTTGTCGAAGAACGTCAGGTTGAGCGCTTCGGCGTTGAAGCGGAAATAGCTTTGCCACATGGCTTCGAAGGCCGACAGGCCTGAAAGGCTGCGCTGGGCCGATTTGAGCAGCGCGACGACGGACACGTAGCTTTCGATGGCGCACAGTGCGGTCAGCCGGGAGGCGGGCAGGGGGCGCAGCCGCAGCACGGCGCGCGTGACGATGCCGAGCGTGCCTTCCGAGCCGATGAACAACTGGCGCAAATCATAGCCGGTATTGTTCTTGGTCATGCGGTTCAGCGACGACAGCACGGTGCCATCGGCCAGCACGGCCTCGACGCCCAGCACATTGTCACGGGTGACGCCATGGCGGATCACGCGGATGCCGCCGGCATTGGTGGAGATATTGCCGCCGATCTGGCAGGAGCCGCGGGCACCCAGATCGATCGGCAGCAGGAAGCCGGCGGTTTCGGCGACAAGCTGCGCCACCTCGAGCGGCGTTCCGGCCAGAAGGGTCATGGTGCCGGCGGCAATGTCGATCTCCTCGACGCCGGACATGCGCTCCAGCGATATTGCGATATCGCCAGCGCGCGCATTGGCGCCGCCGGCAAGGCCCGTGAGGCCACCCTGCGGCACGACGGGCTGGCAGTGCCGGTCGCAGATGGAAAGGGCGGTTGCGACCTCTTCGGTGCTGGCGGGACGCAAAACGGCAAGCGGTAGAGCTTTGCCGGTGCCGCTGGCATCGCTGCGGTAACGGCCGCCGATGGCCTCACCGGTCAGCACCACGTCTGTACCAAGGGCTTCAATCAGGTCATCGATAACGGTCATGGTTTTCTTCTCCGCTTCAGCCCTGCCGGGCATTGTGACGGGCGGGCGCATAGAGGAAGGAGGGCAGCTCGGCAACCGTCCGGCAGCCAAGCTGGGCCATCGCGCCGGACAGTTCGGCCTTGAGGATATCAATCAGATGATTGCCACCGGCAGCCCCCATCGCGGCGCTGGCAAAAATGAAGGGGCGGCCGATCAGAACGAAATCGGCGCCGAACGCCAGCATGCGGGCGACATCGAGGCCCGAGCGGATACCGCCATCGGCGGCGATCAGCACGCCGGGACCCAGCGCTGCGCGAATGGCGGGCAGGACGGAGATGGCGGTGGGGGCCGCGTCGAGCTGACGGCCACCGTGATTGGAGACGATCAGGCCGTCGGCGCCCATGGAGAGATAGGCCTGCGCTTCCGAAACGTCGAGCACGCCCTTGATCAGCAGCGTGCCCTTCCAGGCATCGCGGATGCGGCGCACGCGGTCGGCGCCGAGATGACCGGTCATGACGCGGCCGACGAATTCAGCCGACTGTTTCAGCGACGAACCCTTGGGGTAATAGGGGGACAGGTTTTCGAAATCCGGAATGCCGTGGCGCAGCACATGGCTTGCCCAATGCGGATGGGTGGCGATCTGGACCATCGTCTTCAGATCAAGGATCGGCGGCACGGACATGCCGTTGCGAATATCGCGCTCGCGGCGGGTCGGCGCGGGGATATCGACGGTCAGAACCAGCGTCTGATAGCCGGACCGGGCGGCGCGGGCGAGCATATCGGCTTCCATGGCCGGATCGTTGGGCGGATAGAACTGGAACCAGCCATTGTCGCCGGTGACCGGTCCGATGGTTTCCATGGCGCGATTGGCAAAAGTCGAGAGCACATGCGGGATGTTGTGAGCCTTGGCCGCTTTCGCGATCGGCACTTCGCAGCCGGGCCAGAGCAGGCCGGCAAGACCGAGCGGGGCGACGCCGAATGGCGTGTCGAACCGTTTTCCGAGCACCGTGACGCTCAGATCCGGCGCGGGCGCTTCCGACAGGTAGCGTGGCATCAGTTCGATCGTGTCGAAAGCTTCAGCATTGCGCCGGACGCCGCTTTCCCGGCCAAGGCCGCCAATCAGATAGTCATGCACAAAGCCCGGCATGCGCCGCGCGGCCGCTTTCTCCATGTCGGGGATGCAGGGAAAACGTCTGTGAAGATCTGTCATGCTCGGTCCGGATGCTCCTCGAATCGCCGGGAACCTTAGCGGGTTTGAAGGGTCCGGAGAAAGCCCTGCAACTCCAGTGTCAGTCGATTGGAAGTGCAATTCTGCCCGTCATTCTGGCCGGTTCGGACCTCTTTCCCTTCTCCCCAGCGGGGAGAAGTGCCGAACGGAGTGAGGCGATGAGGGGGCGGTTCGGCAAACTCGTCAATGAATGGCTTCGCCCCCCTCATCCGGCGCTACGCGCCACCTTCTCCCCGCTGGGGAGAAGGGAAGACCCCTCCTACGCCGCTTCCCGTACCAGAGCCTGCGCCATGCAATGGATGCCGCCGCCAGTCTTGGAGATTTCGCTCATATCGACGGCGGCGACTTCGAAGCCGCGGGCGCGCAGTTTGTCGATCAATGTCTTCGACGATGTCGGGGCGATGACGCGGTCGCGGCCGAGCGACATGAAATTGCAGCCCAGTGCCATCGTGTCCTGGAAGGGCACGTCGATGATTTCGTGGCCCTTGGCCTTCAGCCAATCGACGATGCCCGGTTCGGTACAGGCAAGGCAGACGGCCGTCAGCTTAGGCGCGATCGGAACGACCATCAGGTCGATATGCACGTAATATTCGTCGATGAAGGCGAGGCGGGTTTCCCAGCCTTCCTTTTTAAACCAGTCCTCCACCTGGCGGGCGCCTTCCTCCTGCGTGCGGGCGCCGCCGCAGCCGATCAGCACGACGCCGTCCTCGATGACGTTGAAATCGCCGCCCTCGAAGGTGCCTGCCGTCACCATATCGTAGATGGGAATGCCGAGCTTTTCATAGGTGCGGATGGCGGCATAGTTTTCGCCGCGCCGCCACCAGTTGGCCATGGCGGTGATGATGGCGCCGTAGGGGGTCATGACACTCGAATCGCGTGAATAGACCTGCATCGGCAGTTCCGGCGTCGGCTCATGCCAGTGGATCTTCACGCCGAAATGCTCATAGGCCGAGACCAGTTCCTTGTGCTGCGACTGCGCCACCTGGATATTGCAGGGCGCCTCGCGCAGATGCTTGCGCGACAGTGAGCTGGTGGAGAGGTGCCGCAGGTGCGCCGGCGAGCCGAGCAGCACGTCGGTCAAGGGATCGGTCTCGTTCTTGAAGCCCCAGCGGGTAAGCGGCGCGGTGCCGCCCTTCGGATTGCGGCGCTGAAGCGAAAAGGGCTCGTTGAACTGCATATCATGCCTCCGGGGTTGAGGGTTTGGGGATCCACCAGTCGCGGCCACGGGCGGTGGTCACATATTCGGGCCAGCGGAAATGAATGGGGGGTTCGTAATCGCAAAGGGGCGGGATCCAACTGGACCCGCCGATGCCGCCACCGGTGCGCTCGTTAAACTCGGTTCTGGCGGCTTTGCGAAGAGTATCGTCTTGCAAAAGCCGGATGGCAGAGACCGCAATCGTCTTGGCGGCGCAGAGCACGGTCGGATCGATGGTGGCCGGTATGCCGCCGAGCGCATTGGAGACCCAGACGGGATAGGTGTAACCCGCCGGTGCCTTGAGCGCCGGACGGGCGATGTAGAAGCGGGCAGTCGGCGCGTGCCAGCTCATGTCGGTATAATCGTCCGAGGTGGAATTCAGCTGCGACGGGGCGAGATCGCGCCGCAGGATGGCTTCTGCGTCCTGCGGGGAGATCAGCTTTTCCATCTCGTCGATGAAAGGATTTTCCATTGTCTCGACGCCCAGGTTTGCCTGGATTTCGCGGGCGGCGGTCCTTGCGGCCTCGTCCCAGCGCGGCGGGCCGACGCTCTGCAGGGCGTCCCAGACGAGATCGGCCATCGCGTGGTTGGCAAGGCCTGGCCGGGATTTGGAAACCCAGTGGCGTTCGTAGCGGCAGCCGGTCATGGCTGCGGCCGCGCCCGCATTGCGGTCGAGCACCGAGGCCACTTGCTCGGCCATGGCGATGGTTGGCACGCGGATCATATATTGGATTTCGGCAAGGCTGGCCGGCAGGTTGTCTGCGGTTGCCTGGCCCGCCGTCAAGATCGCTTCGCTGATCGACCAGCCGCCCTGATGGGTAAGCATCGAATCGCGCAGTGCCTTGGACGCCATGTACATGGTCATCAGCGCATCGTTGGCACCGGGCGCGCGCACGGCGGAATGCGATTGCGGGATCGGCGCATCGTCGCTGCGGCCCCAGGCCTCCGGCTGGTCGCAGACGAAACGGTAGATCATCGAATAGGCAGCACCACAATGCGTATCCCAGCGCACCGTATTGCACATTGGCAGCATGTAGAACGGGTGGAACGAAAACATGCCGTCCAATCCGTCATAATAGCCCTTGGCCGCGTGGAT
Organism: Rhizobium sp. Root483D2; assembly: GCF_001426685.1. Taxonomy (GTDB): domain Bacteria; phylum Pseudomonadota; class Alphaproteobacteria; order Rhizobiales; family Rhizobiaceae; genus Pararhizobium; species Pararhizobium qamdonense. The sequence continues at coordinate 81,511 of NZ_LMFB01000008.1, forward strand.
CGGCTTGGAGCCGCGCACTTTTTCCGCCGGTTCGCCAGTGAAGCGCAGGGTTCCTTTGATATCGTGCCGCTGCATCGCTGCCTTGGTGGCGAGCAGGCCGCCGAGTGCGCCGATACCCAGCGCCGAATGCGGATCGGTATGGCCTCCCGCCTCAAAACTCAGGTTTTCGCGCGGTTCGCGGCGCGTCGTGGCCGCCTGACAATTGCCGGGCACGGCGTCATATTCTGCATACATGCCGATGACGGGGCCGGGACCATTGCTCCATTCGGCCGAGAAGGCCGTCGGCATGCCGGCTGAGCCTTCCTCGACGGAAAAGCCCTGTTTGCGCAGGAGATCGACATACCAGGCGGCTGATTCATATTCACGCCAGGCTGTTTCGCCAAACGAGAAGATCCGCGCCGTCCAGTCCGACAGGTCGGCCCGGATGGTCTCGACATAGCTCAGGGCTGAGGTCTGGGCGGCGGATATCGGCACGACGGTTCGTTTCGCTGGAGGGATCGGCTGAGTTGCTGCGATCAGTTAAGCGCCGATCCCATCTTTGAAAAAGTGAAATGTTTTCCCGCCTTCGACAAATTAAGTTCGCCAATGCTCAAAATCCGGACTAGCCTTTCCTCCTTATCAGGAGGGCGCCGATGCAGAGAATTCCATCGACACAGGCTTTGCGGGCGCTGGAGAGTTTTGCACGCCATGGCACGGTCTGGAAGGCTGCCGACGAACTCAACCTGACGCGCAGCGCCATCAGCCATCAACTGCGCCTGCTGGAGCGGGAGCTCGGCTTCCAGATCTTCAACCGGGTCGGCACGCGCATCGAGTTGACCGAGCAGGGGCTGGGCTATGCCGCCGATATCAGGCAGGCGCTGAACGCCATTGCGGGGTCGGCCTCGCGCCATGCCAGCCGCGGTGTCAGCGGCTCGATCACCGTCAGCTGCCCGCCGGGCTTTGCCTCCAACTGGCTGTGCAATTACATCTCGCATTTCCGCGATGCCTATCCGGATGTGCGCATCTCCATCGTCACGCCGCGCCGGCTCGACGATATCAGCAATCCCGATGTCGATGTTTTCATCGCATTCGGCACGGGAAACTGGCCGTCGATGCAGGTGGAACTGATCATCGAGGTGGAGTTTGCGCCGCTCTGCAGCCCGGTCCTCTTGAACAAGATCGGCGGGTTGAACGACCCCAGCGACATCAAGAAGATGTGCTTGCTGCACCTCACCGACTACGAAGATTGGGAGACCTGGCTGGCATTGGCGGGAGTGGACCAGAGCTACGCGTCGACCGGCATCGTGTTTTCCGACATGAACCTGGTTTTCGCCGCGACTTTGTCGGGACAGGGGGTTGCCGTGGGCGACCGCTTTACCTGCCGGCACGCCATGAACAGCGGGCAATTGGTGCAGCCCTTCGATATCAGCATCAATTCCAGCCGCTCCTATTACCTGGTGACATCGGAGGCCAAGGCCGACAACCAGGCCGTGGTGGCCTTCAGTTCGTGGCTGCGCTCGGAGATGCTTATAAATGACGCAGATGCCTAGGCAGCTGCGGGGGGAGAAGGCGGCTTTTGGCAAATTATATTTGTCCAAGCGGGGAAAAGATTTCGTTTGTCCTGCCGCTCAAACGCCCATACGATTTCGGGGGTTGGAAAAGGAGCGTCGATGAAGAGCGGGCACGAGGCGGCCGAAATCACAGCGAACGGGATAGGCAAGGCCTATGGCGATTTCCATGCCCTGAGCGATATCTCGCTGACCATCGGCTCCGGTGAGTTCCTGACACTTCTCGGCCCCTCCGGCTCTGGCAAAAGCACCTTCCTGATGATCCTGGCCGGCTTCGAGACGCCGACATCGGGGACGCTTCGCAAGAACGGCGCGGATATCACCACCGTCCCCGCCGAAAAGCGCGCCTTCGGCATGGTCTTCCAGGGCTATGCGCTGTTTCCGCATATGACGGTCGAGCAAAACATTGCCTTTCCGCTGCAGGTGCAGGGACGCGCTGACACTGACATCAAGAGCAGCGTCGATCGGATCATTGATCGTGTCGGCCTGCGCGGGCATGAAAAGAAGCGGCCATCCGGCTTGTCCGGCGGCCAGCAGCAGCGGGTGGCGCTGGCCCGCGCCCTGGTCTTCGAGCCTTCCGTGCTTTTGCTCGACGAGCCGTTTTCCGCACTCGACAAGAACCTGCGGTCCTCGATGCAGGAAGAGGTCCGGCGGCTGCATCAGGAGACCGGCACGACCTTCGTCTTCGTCACTCACGACCAGTCCGAGGCCTTGGCGCTCTCGACCCGCATCGGGATTTTCAATCACGGCAAGTTGCAGCAGCTGGGCACGCCGAAGGATGTCTACGAGCGGCCGGCAAACAGGTTCGTGGCGGAATTTCTGGGCGATGTGAATTTCCTGTCGCTGTCAGCCGTCAAAGCAACGGCGGATGGCGCGGAGGGGCTATTCGAAGGGCATCCGATGCGGATTTCAGCGCCGGGTCAGTCTGTCAGCGAACATTTCGCCATCCGGCCCGAACATATGGTGATGTTCGAGCAGGCGCCGCCCGAGGGCAATATGCTGAAGGCCGAGATTGGCGACATCACTTATCTCGGTGCCGAAACGCGCTTTGGCCTGAAGACGCCGGGGGGCATCGATCTCGTTTTGCAAATGCCGACGCGGGAGGTGAAAAGCGCCTTCCAGCCGGGACGGCAGGTCTGGGCCGGCTGGCCCGCCAACCAGGGTTTCTTTCTGTAAGTGCTTTGAACGTGCCTGAACGTGCATGACACGAGCGACGCCGATAAAGGCGCGCCGCAAAAACCAGAGGAGAACGGCATGAGCGAAATATTGGCCAATGGCGGCATATCCCGCCGCAGATTTACCCAGCTGGCAGCCCTGTTTCTGTCGGTCAGCCCGATCGCGCTTGGCGCGACGCGCGGCTGGGCGGCGGAAGGCGAACTGGTCTTCGTCAACTGGGGCGGCGATGCCGGTCCAGCCTATGACAAGGCCTATGGCGCGCCCTTCAAGGAAGAAGCCGGCGTCACCGTGAAGCAGGACGGCTCCGGCCCGACCGAGGGCGCTGTCGCCGCACAGTTTTCAAGCGGCAAGCCGGCCTGGGATATCGTCGATATCGATCCCTTCTCGGCAGAAGCGCTCGGCAAGAAGGGCATGATGGAGCCGATCGATTACGCGATCGTCGACAAGGCAAAGATGCGCGAAGGCTTCGGCTGGGAATATGCCGCCTCGACCTATTTCTTCTCCTATATCATCGCCTATGACGCCTCGAAATTCGGCGACAAGGTGCCGGCCGACATGGCCGATTTCTTCGATGTTGAAAAATTTCCAGGCAAGCGCTCGCTTTACAAATGGGGTGCGGGCATGTGGGAGGCAGCACTTCTCGCCGATGGTGTGGAGCCCGCAAAGCTCTACCCGCTCGATCTCGAGCGCGCCCACAAGAAGATCGAAGCTTTCAAGGACAACATCGTTTCCTATTGGGGTGGCGGGGCCGAGAGCCAGTCGGTGCTTCTGAACGGCGAGGCGTCGATGGCGCTGATCTGGTCGACCCGTGCCGGGCTGATCGAAAAGGATTCCGGCGGTTCGATCAAGTTCGTCTGGGACCAAGGCCTGATCTCGCCCGGCGCCATGGGCGTGATCAAGGGCAATCCGGGCGGCAAGGACGCAGCGATGAAGTTCATCGCCTCGGCGCAGGACCCGAAGAAGCAGGTCATCATGTTCGAGATGCTCGGCCAAGGCCCGGCAAACCCGGCTGCCGATGCGCTGTTGTCTCCGGAACAGGCCCGTCTCAGCCCCGTCGATCCGGCGAACATGTCCAAACAGATCGCGCTCGACATGGCCTGGTACGAGACCAATTACGGTCCGGCTTTGGATGAGTATACGAAGATTATTTCGGCTTAAGCGGTCTTCCTCTTCTCCCCTTCGGGGAGAAGAGCCGAACGCAGTGAGGCGATGAGGGGGCGGCGAATTCAGAGCCTGCCGCCCCCTCATCCGGCGCTACGCGCCACCTTCTCCCCGGCGGGGAGAAGAGGGAGCCTGACGCTGCCATCGTATCAAGTCCGCATCACAGAAAGGAGCACCGCCATGAAATCCGACAGACTGAAACCGGTGCTCTTGCTCAGCCCTCTCGTGCTGTTTCTTGGCCTTGCCTATCTCGTGCCCTTCCTCGGCGTCATGCAGTGGAGTGTCACCCTGCCGGAGCCCGGGTTTTCGCAATATGGCAAGGCGGTCACCGATCCGCTGATCCAGTCGGTGTTTTTCCGCACCTTCCGCATCTGCCTGATCGTCACCTTCTGCGCTGTCGCGGCTGCCTATGCGGTTGCCTATGTCTGGGTGCGCGGTACGCCGGCGCAGCGGCTGGTGACGGAGCTCTGTATCCTCATTCCGTTCTGGATTTCGGTGTTGACCCGCGCCTTCGGCTGGGTGGCGCTTTTGTCCAATCGCGGGCTGATTAACACCTGGCTGCAGGCGGCCGGCATTATTTCCGAGCCGCTAACGATGGTGCGCAACGAGTTCGGCGTCGTGCTCGGCATGATGCATTTTCTCATACCGTTTGCCGTCTTTCCGATTGCGTCCGCCATGCGCAGCCTAGACGAGCGGGTGTTTCTGGCGGCCCGCGGCATGGGGGCATCGCGGCTCAGGATCTTCTGGTCGATCTTCGTGCCGATGACGCTGCCCGGCATTCTCGGCGCCGGGCTGATGGTGTTCGTCTTTGCGCTCGGCTTTTTCATCACGCCAGCGATCCTGGGTGGCGGCCGCAGCGTCATGATTGCGGAACTGATCTACCTGCGCCTGTTCCAGAGCCCGGACTGGGGGCTGGGCGCTGCGATCAGCGTCATCCTCATGCTGATTGTCGCAGCACTTTTGATCCTGATGCTGCGGCTGGTGCGGCCCAACAAGATGCTGGGTTGAGCCGATGTCGATGAAACCCACGCCGATTGCCGTTTTCCTCGCCTTTGCGGTGGCGCTGTTCCTGCTCCTGCCGCTGATTGCGGTCGTGCCGGTCTCCTTTACCCCGGCGCGCTTTCTGTCGATGCCGACCGATGTGTGGTCGCTCCGGCACTATCAGGCGCTTCTCGACAATCCCGCCTGGCTGCAAAGCATCTGGCTCAGCCTGCGCATCGGTATTCTCAGTTCTGTCATCGCGACGCTTCTGGCGCTGATGTTCAGTCTCGGCATCTGGATGTTCCGGCCGTGGTTCGGCAGCCTGCTGTTCGGCTTCGTACTTTTGCCAATGGTGGCGCCGCCGGTCGTGTCGGCCATTACGCTGTATTTCTTCCTGACGACGCTGTCCAAGGTCAACGATGTCGTGGCCTACGATACCTGGGTGGGCGTCGCCATCGCCCATGCTGTGATGATCGCGCCGTTCGCGGTGGTGATGGTGACCGTTGCCCTGGCGCAGGTGGACCGGCGCATCGATCTGGCCGCGCGCGGTTTTGGTGCTTCGGTCAGCCAGCGGGTGTTCAAGGTCATTTTGCCCAATATCAAGTTCGGTATCTTCACCGCCTTCTTCCTGTCCTTCATGCTCTCCTGGGAAGAAATCGGCGTGACACTGTTCATTACCAGCGTCGATGCCGTGACCCTGCCGCGGATGATGTGGATGGGGCTGCGCGACAATATCGATCCCGCCATTGCCGCGATCTCGGTGATCCTGATCGGTATCGTCATTACGGTCATTCTGGTGAAAACCGCCTTTACCCTCAAGCTTTCCCGCAAATCCTGAGAGAAGCCCGCGCAGGTCTTGCACGCGGCTAAATTATACAATTGTATAGCAAAGAATGAGACGAGGACTATCCGCATGATCAGTACCGGCATGTATCTGACGAAACTGCTCACCTCCTATGGCGTCGATACCGTCTTTGGTATTCCGGGCGTGCATACGGTCGAGCTCTATCGCGGGCTGGCGGGCAGCGCGATCCGGCATGTGACGCCACGCCACGAGCAGGGGGCGGGGTTCATGGCGGATGGTTATGCGCGCGCGACCGGCAAGCCGGGCGTCTGTTTCATCATCACCGGGCCGGGCATGACCAATATCGTCACCGCGATGGGGCAGGCTTACGGTGACAGCATACCGATGCTGGTGATCTCGACCGTCAATGCACACGGCCGGATGGGATCAGGAGAAGGCTGGCTGCATGAGCTGCCCAACCAGCAGGCGCTGGTCAGCGGCGTCTCGGCCTTCAGCTGCACCGTCAACCGGCCGGAGGATCTTGCGCCGGCTTTGGCGCGCGGCTTTGCGATCTTCGACAGTGCCCGGCCGAGGCCCGTTCATATCGAGCTTCCGATCAATGTCATGCTGGCTCCGGCGGATCATCTGACCGTTGCGGACAACCCGTTGCGCCTGTCGCGGCCGGCGGGGGATGCAGGTGCCTTGAGCATGGCGGCAGCGGTTCTGGATGCGGCCAAGGCACCGGTGATCTTGGCAGGAGGTGGCGCCATTGGTGCGGCGGCGCAGATCCGGGCGCTGGCCGAAAGGCTCGATGCGCCGGTGGTGATGACCACCAATGGCCGGGGCATTCTGCCGCCGGGGCATACGCTGGCGGTCAATTTTTCTGCCAGCATGCCGGCCACCCGTGCGCTGATCGAGGCGGCCGATGTGGTGCTCGGCATCGGCACGGAGCTTGGAGCCACCGATTACGACATGTACGAGGACGGGTTCTTTTCCATTCCCGGAACCTTTATTCGCGTCGATATCGACCCGGCACAACTGATGCGGACGCGCGCGCCCGAAATCGGCATTGTCGGTGATTCAGCGGCATGCGCAGCCGGATTGGCAGCTCTGGTGTCCGTGCGTGTGCATGACGGTGCCCTGCGCGCGGCTGAAGTCGAAACGCGCGTCCATCACGATATTCCCGCCGCCATGATCAACGATCTGATCATTCTGGAGGCGATCCGTGATACGTTGCCCGGCGTGCTGATCGCCGGGGATTCCACCCAGCTGGTCTATGCCGGGAATACCGCTTATGTGGCGGCCTCGCCCGGCTCCTATTTCAATTCGGCGACCGGTTACGGCACGCTTGGCTATGGCCTGCCTGCCGGCATCGGCGCCAAGATCGGGCAGCCGGACCGTCCGGTGGTGGTGCTGGCGGGCGATGGCGGCTTGCAGTTTTCGCTCGCCGAGCTTGCGTCTGCGATGGAGGCGAAGGCGCCTGTCATCCTCATGCTGCACGACAATGGCGGTTACGGCGAGATTAAGTCCTATATGGTGGCGAAGAACATCCCACCGCTCGGCGTCGATCTGCACACTCCCGATTTCATCGCCATCGGCCGTGCCTATGGCTGGCATGCGCAGCGGCTGGAAAGCTTTAAGGGCTTGAAACCGGCGCTGGAGGCGGCGGCAAAACGGGATGTGCCAACGATGCTGGTGTTCGGCGACGATTTTCGCGCTGAGGCCGCAGCTGAAGGAGCGTAAGGCATTCATCCAGCAGGCTGCACCCGGGCAAGCGACATTGCGGCATAGCCGGCCGATGTCAGAACGATGATGACGCAGACATAGATATCCGCAGTCATGGTCAGCCCGACGGCGCGCGACAGGAAGCCAGCCAGAATGGCGGGAATGCTGAAGGCCAGATAGCTCTGGACATAATAGGCCGACAGCAGACCGGCGCGTTCTTCCGGCTTGGCTAGCGGCATGATCGTGCTGACCGCACCGAGGAAGCAGGCGCCGAAACCGGTTCCGGCGATGATCGTGCCGGCAAACAACAGAGCCACCCAGCCGGTATGGACGCCGGCGACGACGATCAGCAGTCCGATCATCATGGTGAAAACGCCGAGCGTGAGATTGGCACGGGCGGGCTTCTGGCGGCGGAAGAAGACGGCGAGCGCGCCGCTCAGCGTCAGGGCCGCGACCGTCAGGCCGCCTGTCATCGGCGAATGATTGCCGGTGGCGGCACCCACGAGCGACGGCATCAGCGAGAGATAGAAACCGCCAAGCGACCAGATCGAGATGTTGATGGGCGTGATCGCCATCAGCGACGGGCGGACCTGCGGCGGTACGCCGACATGCGGACGCAGCGATGCCAGCGCGCCGGGCTTGGACATAGCCGTTTCGGGAACGCTCCACACGAAGACGGCCTGCGCCAGCAAGGCTGCAAACAGCACGAGATAGACGAGACGCATCGGATCGGGCGCAAACTGCACGAGCGCGCCGGCACCCAGCGCACCCACCGCCATGCCGAGCAGCGGCGAGATGCTGTTGACGATCGGGCCGCTTGTCTTGTTGGCATCGACCAGGGCCGCGCCGATGGCGCCGCTTGCAGCCCCGGTGGCGATGCCCTGCACGATGCGGGCGGCGATCAGCCAGGAGGGGCTGTCTGCCAGCATGAACAGGAGCATGGCGGCAGCCTGTAAGAGGATGGCAGCGAAGATGACGGGGCGCCGGCCGATATGATCGGACAGGGAGCCGACGATCAACAGCGTCGTCAGCAGGCTGAACGCATAGACGCTGAAGATGAAGGTGAGCAGGATCGGCGAGAAATGCCAGCTCACCTGATAGAGATGATAAAGCGGGGTGGGCGCAGCCGAGGCGGCGAGGAACGTGATCAGGGTTGCCGCGTGAAAGCTCAGCGCCCACAGCCGCTTGGCGGGTGAAAAATCGCCGAAAACCGGTTCACTTTTGCTCGACATGGCACTATTGTCCCTAAAAGCTAAAATATTGCGTTAGCTCTTGTAACGCGACTGCGATATAAAAGCAAATTATTTGCTTTAGCGATGGTGCTGATAACATTGAGCGGAGATGGCGCCGATGAACATACGGGAAAATATCCGGCCGGGCGGACGCAGCGCTCGCGTGCAGGCCTCGGTGCACCAGGCTGTGCGCAGTCTTCTGGTGGCGATGGACCGCAGCGACGTGACCATCCCGCTGATTGCAGCCGAAGCCGGCGTCACGCCCTCGACGATCTACCGGCGCTGGGGCGACCTGCAGGAGCTTCTGGCCGACGTTGCCGTCGAGCGGCTGCGCCCGGATGCACCGCCCAAGGATACCGGGTCGGCGCGCACCGATCTGATGCAATGGGCGGAACAATATGCCGACGAAATGGCCTCCGGGCCTGGCCGCGCCATGATCCGCGATGTCCTGTCCAGCGTCGCAACCGACAGCCGCAACGCCGGAAAATGCTGCGGCTATACCCGCGAACAGCTGCAGGTCATCGCCGGCCGCGCGCGGGAGCGCGGCGAAGACTTTCCGGATGTGGAGACAGTGATCGACGCCGTGGTCGCCCCGATCATGTACCGCATCCTCTTTGCCGATGCACCGCCCACCGCCAGCAAGGTATCAGCGCTGATCGAGCGGATGATGCCGCAATGGCGTTCGAGCGCTTCGTCTTGAACTTGGCTTGCCAATGTAATACCTTTGTAAAAACAATCCTTACCGAGGTGCAGCATGAGCGCGACAGTGACGACGAAAGGGCAGGTGACCATTCCCAAGCCGGTGCGCGATTTTCTCGGCATCGTGCCGGGAACGCGGGTGGATTTTCAGCGCAGCCCCGACGGCAGCGTCGTCCTGACGCGCGCCGACGAAAAACGCCCTGCCAGCCGCTTCAGCAAGCTGCGCGGCCATGCGGGCAAGGGCTTGAGCACCGATGCCATCATGGCGCTGACGCGCGGTGATGAGTGACGCTGATCGATACCAATATTCTGCTCGATGTGGTGACGGACGACCCCAACTGGTCGGACTGGTCGATCGACCAGCTGGAGGCCGCTGCCCTGCGCGGTCCGCTGCTGATCAATGATGTCGTCTATGCCGAACTGGCGGTGCGCTACGAGCGGATCGAAAGGCTAGAGGCGTTTTTATCCGAAGCCGGGATCGAGATTGCGGCGATGCCACGCGCGGCATTGTTCCTTGCCGGAAAAGTCTTTCAGACATACCGCAAAGCGGGTGGTTCGCGCGCCGGCGTCCTGCCGGATTTCTTTATCGGCGCGCATGCGGCCGTTGAGCGGCTAGCGCTGTTGACGCGGGATAGGGCGCGCTACAGGACATATTTTCCGACCGTGGTGCTGATCACGCCCGACCGGTAGGGCACGGGACGCCCTGAAAGAAAAAGCCGGGCAAACGCTGCCCGGCCCGTTATTTCTCAAATCATCCCCGCTTCCGGCGGGATCGGTTTTTCCTTTGGCCTGTAGCCGAACGAGCGCAGCGCGACGTAGAAGACCGGGGTGAGGAACAGGCCGAGGATGGTCACGCCGAGCATGCCGGAGAAGACGGCGGTGCCGAGAGACTGGCGCATTTCGGCGCCGGGGCCTGTGGCGATCATCAGCGGCACGACGCCGAGAATGAAGGCGAAGGCGGTCATCAGGATCGGCCGCAGGCGCAGGCGGCTGGCCTCGATGGCGGCATTGACCGGGTTCATGCCCTCATCCTGCGCTTGCCGCGCAAACTCGACGATCAGGATCGCATTCTTGGCCGCAAGGCCGATCAGCACGATCAGTCCGATCTGGGTCAGGATATTGTTGTCCTGGCCGCGCAGATGAACGCCGATCAGAGCGGCAAGCACGGCCATCGGCACGACGAGGATGATCGCCAGCGGCAATATCCAGCTTTCATATTGGGCCGATAGCGCCAGGAACACGAAGATCACCGAGAGGGCGAAGATGAAGATCGCCGTATTGCCGGTATTGCGCTCTTGGAAGGCAAGGTCCGTCCATTCGAACGAGGTGCCAGGCGGCAGGATCTGGGCGGCCAGTCCCTCCATCTTGTCGAGGGCCGCGCCGGTCGAGATGCCGGGTGCCGGATTGCCCTGGATCGGGACAGACACATACATATTGTAGCGCTGGACGAGCGCAGGGCCTGTGGTATCGCGGATATCGACAAGCGTTCCGAGCGGCACCAGCGCCCCGGTGGCGGAGCGCACCTTCAGGGCGAGAATGTCTTCCCGGTCCAGCCTATATTGCTGATCGGCCTGCGCGCGCACCTGATAGACGCGCCCGAAAGCATTGAAGTCGTTGACATAGGACGTGCCGAGGTTGATCGACAGGGTCTCAAAGATATTGGGGATCGGCACGCTCAGCGCCCGCGCCTTGTCGCGGTCGATCGCCAGAAAATATTGCGGGCTGGAGGCGGAGAAAGTGGTGAAGACACCGGTCAGCCCCTTCGTCTGGTTGGCGGCACCCATCATCTGATAGGCAAGGCCCAGGGCCCGGCGCATGTCGGAGCTTTCGCGGTCGACGATCTGCATCTTGAAGCCGCCGGAATTGCCGATACCGCGGATGGATGGCGGCGGCACGGCGATGATGAAGGCTTCCTCGATGCTCTGCATCGAACCGTAGAGCTGGCCGATGATCTGGTTGGCGCTATAGCCGTGTTTCAGGCGTTCCTCGAACGTGTCGAAGGCGGCAAAGACCACGCCGGAATTGGACGCATTGGTAAAGGTCGCGCCGTTGAAGCCGGAGAAGGCGACGGCGTTCTTGACACCCGGCACCTTGAGGATCATATGGGACGCGCGCTGGATGACGGCGTCGGTGCGGGCAAGCGAGGCGCCTTCGGGCAATTGCACGACGACGATCGCATAGCCCTGGTCCATCGTCGGCACGAAGCCGCGCGGCACGATCTGCGCCATGTACCAGGTCGCCGCCAGCAATCCGAAAAACACGATCAGGCTGGCGCCGAGCGCGATCCGCGTCGAGACCAGATGATGGACAACCCAGGAATAGCCCCTGGTCATCCGGTCGAAACCGGAGTTGAACCCATTGGCAAGGCCTCTGGCGACGCGCGTCAAAGGATTGCGGGTTTCGTGGTGGTCCTGATGCGGACGCAGGATCAAGGCAGCAAGAGCGGGCGACAGCGTCAGCGAATTCAAGGCGGAAATCGCCGTTGCCACGGAAATTGTCACCGCGAATTGCAGGTAGAACTGCCCGGAAATGCCGGGGATGAACGCAGTCGGCACGAAGACTGCGATCAGCACCAGCGAGATGGCGATGACGGCGGTGCCGACCTCGTCCATCGTCACATGCGCCGCCTGTTTGGGCGTCATTCCCTTGGAGAGATTTCGCTCGACATTTTCCACCACAACGATGGCGTCATCCACGACGATGCCGATTGCCAGAACCAGACCGAACAGGGTTAGCATATTGAGCGAGAAGCCGAAGGCCAGCAACAGCGCGAAAGTTCCGATCAGCGACACAGGGATGGCGACGATCGGGATCAGCGCGGTGCGCCAGGACTGCAGGAAGATCAGCACGACGATGGCGACCAGAATGGCCGCTTCGAGGATGGTCTTGTAGACCTCGTTGATGGATTCGGAGATGAACTCCGTCGGATTGTAGACGATGGTATATTCGAGACCGGGCGGGAAATCCTTCTTCAGGGTTTCCATCGTCCCCTTGATCTGTTCGGCAGCTTCCAGGGCATTGGTGCCAGGGCGCGAGAAGATGCCCATGGCGACGGCGGCCTTGCCGTTCAGGTAACTGTTGGTGACGTAGTCCTTGGCGCCAAGCTCGATGCGGGCGACATCCTGCAACTGCACGAGACGTCCGCTCGCCGTCGATTTGACGATGACATAGCGGAACTGCCGGGCATCGCTGAAGCGGCCCTCGGTGGTGACCGTATACTGGAAGGCATTGGTGCCCGCGTTCGGCGGCCCGCCGATCGAGCCGCCGGACACCTGGACGTTCTGATCGCGCAACGACTGCACGACATCGCCGGAGGTCATGCCGTAGGAGGCAAGCTTTTCCGGATCGAGCCAGATGCGCAGCGCATATTCGCGTTCGCCGAACAGGATGACGTCACCCACGCCTTCCAGCCTCACCAGCTGATCGCGAGCGCGGCTGCGGGCATAGTTGGAGACATAGAGCTGGTCGTAGCGGTCATTCGGCGAGATGAGATGGACGACCATCATCAGGTCTGGCGAGCTTTTCGCCGTGGTCACCCCGATGCGGCGGACCTCTTCCGGCAGGCGCGGCTCGGCGATCGAGACGCGGTTCTGCACCAGCACCTGCGCCTTGTCGAGATCGGTGCCGAGCTTGAAGGTGACGGTGAGCGCCATCGAACCGTCCGCTGTCGAATAGGAGGACATGTAGAGCATGTCCTCGACGCCGTTGATTTCCTGTTCCAACGGGGTGGAGACCGTATCGGCGATGGTCTCGGCATCGGCTCCGGGATAGGCGGTGCGGATGACGATGGTCGGCGGCGCGATCTCCGGATATTGGGCGATCGGCAGCTGAAAATAGGCGATGCCGCCGACGATCAGGAGCACGATCGACAGGACCGATGCGAAGATCGGCCTGTCCACGAAGAAATGGGCAAATCTCATTGGCCGTTCTCCACAGCCACTGCTTCCGGCGGCAGGACAACCAGTTTCGGATCGACGATCACGCCTGGTCTCAACCGCATCAGGCCGTTGACGACGATGGTCTCGTCGCCGGTCATGCCTTCGCGGATCACCCGGTAACCGTAGAGTTTCGGTCCGATGCGAACGGGTTTGGTGGTGAAGCTGCCATCCTCGGCAACAACATAGACGACGCGCTGATCTTGGTCGGAACCGACGGCTTCATCGGGCACGAGAATGCCCTTGTAGGTATTGGACGCATTGACCTCGACGCGGCCAAACAGGCCAGGCTGCAGCACGAATTGCGGATTGTCGAAACGGGCGCGCACCCGCATCGTGCCGGTTTCCTGATCGACGCGGTTTTCGGCGAAATCCAGTTTGCCCTTGAAGGGTTTTTCGGTGCGGTCGGCGATGGTCACGGAGACCTCCAGCGCGCCGCCGCCTTCCTGCAGGTCGCTGCCATGTTCGCGGGCGACACGGGCATAGTTCAACAGCCGGCGTTCGTCGACATCGAAGTAGAAGTCGATCGGATCGAGCGACACGATCGTCGTCAAGGCGGTCTGGTCGGCCTGCACCAGGTTGCCGACCGAGATCAGCCGCCGGTCGATGCGGCCGCCAAGCGGGGCGACGATCGTGGTATATTCCATATCGAGCTTGGCGCGGGCGAGACTTGCCTCGGCGCCGCGCAGATTGGCCTGGCCGGACTGCAGCTCGCGGCGGCGGTCATCGAGGGTGGAGATCGAAAGCGTGCCTTTCTGCACCAGGGCTTCGGTACGGTTGAATTCCGATTCCGCGAAGGTCAGTGTTGATTTTGCCACTTCCTGCGCCGATGTCGCGACATCAAGCGCTGTTTTGAAGGGGCGCTGGTCGATGACGAAAAGCGGATCGCCCTTCTTCACCATCGCGCCATCCTTGAAATTGACCTGGTCGAGATAACCGCCGACCCGCGAGCGCAGGGTGACTTCATCGACGGCTTCAAAGCGGCCGATGAACTCGTCGCTATCGACGACATCGCGCACAACCGGTTTGGCCACAGTGACCGGGGCTTTCTGTTGTTCCTGTGCGAAGGAGGGGCCCGCGGTCAGGGTCGTGGAGAAAAGCAGTATTGCCGGAACAAGCCAGTATCGTAGCATTGATAAGCCCCCTGAAGCGCATGAAACACGTTTCCCCGCACGGGTGCACGGGTCAGTTCACGACGTTTTTGAGTGGTCAGCCTTGCCGGACTTAACGTGATTTCGGGCAGTCTGGGCACGGGTATGACCAAGTCGCGGTTCGTTCAAAATCAGCAAATATTTCAAGTCGGTAGATGCTTTGCCCGTTGGCTGCCCCCGGCTTTGACGCCACAGCCCTGTCAAACAGGCAATGCTATTTCATTTGTAGCTTACATCATTCGCACCGCGTGTCATCACGGAAAAGACACGATCGGAGAACGGGGTGGCTTTTCAGGCTTTGTGTCTTTCGTCATGCGAAAAGCCACACCCGGATATCCGTATTTTCATTCCCGCTAATCTGCCCGGGCGATTTTCGCTTGGAGCTGATGGGCGGTCCAGCCGGCGAAGGAGCCGAGCCCGCTGACGGCGGCAAGCTCTGAAAAGGCAAGCATGCCCGGTTCGAGATGGGCGGCGAAGAAAGTGATCAGGCCAAGGAAATAGGCTGGAATGTTGTTGATGGGGGCCGCCGCCCGCAACGAGACGACGATAACAGCCACGACAAAGACGACGGCGCCGAAGGCGAACGGCCCGATCAGCGGCAATAATGCGCCGACGGCAAGGGCGGCCCCGGTTCCGATCGCGATGCCGATGGCAAGGCACAGGTAGCTGTAGAGCGCGTCCTTGCCGGAATGGCCGCAGGTAAAGAATGCAACCCAGCCCATGAACATCGCCCAGACCGGCCAGCCGAGGCTGGCGGAGGTGGTTGCGGCGATGGCTGCGGTCAGGGCGGCTGCAAGCGTCAGGACGGTGAAGCGTAGAGATGCCGGGCCGGGGGGCGCCTTGATATCGGAGGTCATTGTCTTCTCCTTTGAGATGTTTGGAGCCAAGGCCGGTTCGACACGAAACCGGCGAGTTGCGGTTCAGCCGTTACCGGCAGGTGTCAGGAGATCGGTCAGGCCGATATTGCGGAACATTTCAGCCCTGACGCGGTCGGCAACGCCGTTGACGATTTCGGCACCATCCTGCGATGGATCGATATGGACGCGGAATGGGCGCGTGCCGAAGGGCCTGTTGACGATATTGACAATGGCCTCAGCAACGGAAGCCGGATCGGCATCGGCAGGCTCCAGAGCTGCGAGACCTTTCAACGCCTTTTCTGCCACGCCCTTGTAAGGGCCGCCGTTATATTCTGCGGCACGGGCTTCGTCCGCCGGCGAGCCGGAATGGGCGAAATGGTTGGTGCCTTTGGTAAAAGCGCCGGGCACGACGATCGATGTTTCGATGCCCCAGCGGGTGAGCTCCGCCGCATAGGAGACGGCGAGCGAATCCATCGCGGCCTTTGCGGCAAAGTAGGGGGCCAGATAAGGCGGTGTGCCGCCGCGTGTGGAAGAGGACGAGACCCAGACGACCAGGCCCTGGCCCCGCTTGCGCATATGCGGGAGTGCCGCGCGGTTGATCCGCTGGGTGGACAGGACGTTGATGTCGTAGAGTTCGGCAAACTGCTCCGGCGTGAAGGCTTCGGCGGGACCGAAGGACATATGGCCTGCATTGTGGATGACGACGTCGAGACGGCCGGCATCCGCGATGATTTCAGCGATCCCTTCCTCGACGGAGGCATCGGCGGTGACGTCAAGTTCGACGGAGCGCAGATCGACACCGTGCTCAGTGGCAAACGCTGCCGCATCGGCGACGGCTTTGGCATTGCGGGTTCCGGTGGCGCGCATGCCGGCATAAACCGTATGGCCTTCTGTTGCGAGCGCCCTGGCGGCCATGGCACCGAAGCCGCTGGAAGCGCCGGTGATGACGATGATGTGCTTGCTCATGGTCCTGTTCCTTCGGAAAAATAGGTGGGCGGGGGGCCGTTGATCTCTGGGCCTTCGACGGCGAATGGGGAGGCGCGGATCAAAGTGCGACGCTCCCTGGGAAGGCTCGGTTGACGCTCAGACCATGCCGCCATTGGCGCGCAGGACCTGGCCGTTGATCCAGGCGCCATCGGGGCCAGCGAGGAATGCGACGGCGGAGGCGATATCTTCTGGCGTGCCAAGGCGTTCCAGCGGGTTCATCTTCGCCATGCGGGCGATCAGCTCTTCGCTCTTGCCGTTGAGAAAGAGATCGGTGGCTGTCGGGCCGGGCGCCACCGCATTGACCGTGATCGAGCGGCCGCGCAGCTCCTTCGACAGGATGGCGGTCAGCGTTTCGACGGCGGCCTTGGTGGCGGCATAGACGCTGTAATTCTCAAGCTTCAGGCCAACGACGCTGGTCGAGAAATTGATGATCCGGCCGCCGTCGCGCAGGCGTCTTGCCGCTTCCCGCAGCGTGTTGAACGTGCCCTTGAGATTGACGGCGATCTGGCGGTCGAACAGGGCGTCGCTGCTGTCGGCGAGCGATGAAAGCGTCATGATGCCGGCATTGTTGACGAGCACATCGACGCCGCCAAAGGCTGTTTGCGTGGCGTCGAACATCTGGCGGACCGCTTCCGCGTCGCTGACATCGGCCTTTGCGGTCAGTGCGCGGCCGCCGCGGTCTTCGATTTTCCGCGCCAGGATTTCAGCGGGTGCGGCATCGCCCGAATAGTTGAGGACGACGGTGAAACCATCCGCAGCGAGACGTTCGGCAATGGCTGCGCCGATGCCGCGCGAGGCGCCGGTGACGATGGCGATCCTGTTGCTGTTATCCGGCATTGTCTTTCTCCTTGGTTAACCACGCCACAGCGCGTTTTTGATGAGGAGAAGATGCCGCTTTTCATTCTGCGGATAATTAGCCATTATTCGGCATCACTATTCGAAATTGGCGAACAATCCGCGATGGACAGATTTGAAGCGATGCGGGTGTTTTCGCGCGTGGTGGAGCGGCGCAGTTTCACGCTGGCAGCCGAAGACACCGGCCTGCCGCGCTCGACCGTGACCGACGCGGTCAAGCAGCTGGAAGCGCGCCTCGGGGTCCGTCTTCTCCAGCGCACCACACGCCATGTCAGCCCGACGCTCGATGGCGAAGCCTATTATCGCCGCTGTCTGACCATTCTCTCCGATATCGAGGATGCGGAGGGCGCCTTTGCAGGGGCCAAGCCGAAGGGCCTGTTGCGGGTCGATGTACACGGCAAGCTCGCCCGGCATTTCGTCCTGCCGGGATTGCCGGCGTTCCTGCAGGAATTTCCGGATATCCAGATCTATATGAGCGAAGGCGACAGGCTGGTCGATCTGATCCGCGAGGGGATCGATTGCGTGCTGCGGGTCGGCGACCTGCAGGATAGCGACATGATCGCGCGGCGCGTCGCCCTTCTGGAAGAGGTGACCTGCGTCTCGCCGGCCTATCTCGCCCGCTTTGGCCTGCCGAAGAGTATCGACGATCTGGGTGGCCACCAGATGGTCGGCTTCTGGTCGACGGCGATCGGCGGCCTGCTGCCGCTGGAGTTTACCGTGGATGGCACTGTCCGCACCGTTTCGCTGCCGTCCACGGTGTCCGTCAACGGTGCCGATATGCTGGCGGCGGCGGCAAGGCTGGGGCTCGGCATCATGCAGGCGCCGCGCTATTCGCTGGAGGAGGATTTGAGGCAGGGCACGCTCGTCGCCGTCCTTCCCGACAATCCGCCGACCCGCACGCCTGTGTCGCTGCTTTACCCCCGCAGCCGTCAGCTTTCGCCGCGCGTGCGCGTCTTCATCGATTGGCTGTCGCGCGAATTTGTCACACGCCAGGACGATATGTAAAAAGACACTTGTTTAGCCTTGCCGTCCGGCTGCAGCTTCCCCACATGGGGCGGCAACGTCACGAGGCTCCCCCTCACATATCTCCCCGCATGGCCGGTAGACCGGCCCCGTTTCTGAATTCGATTCCGGATCGATCGGTTATGCGATAGACGTGTGAATGTGGGCAGGAATCAGGGAAATCGATATGAACGCCAACGATATCAGCGAGATTTCCGCCTGGTTGACGACGCAGGGCCTGAAGGGCACCGACGAAATGGACATCGTCAACGGCTTCTGCCAGCGCGTTCGCGAGGCAGGCATGCGGCTCGATCGTGGCCTGGCGCTGATCGATACGCTGCACCCGGTCTATGAAGGGCGGGCCTTCCAGTGGGACAGCCAGGAGCCGGTGAAAACGGCCTTCGAATATGGCCCCACCAATGAGGGCGTTTCGGCCGATAACTGGGAGCGATCCGCGTTCTTTCACTTACGTGAAAACAATCAGAATGAGCTGCGCCGGCGGCTTGGTTTCGGCGATCCCGCCGATTTCTACATGCTGGATGTGATGCTGGCGGCCGGGCATAAAGACTATATCGCGATGATCCATCGCTTTGCCCAGGAAAGCCATATCGGCGATATGGACTGTTTCTATTCGCATTGGACCACCACGGATGAAGAGGGGTTTCGCGACGAGGATCTCGCAGCGCTGCGGCAGCTGGTTCCGGTGCTGGCGCTGGCGATCAAGTCGGGATCGCTGACCCGTATTTCGCGGACCATTGCCGAAGTCTATCTCGGCGAAGATGCGGCAAAGCAGGTGCTCGAAGGCCGCATCTCGCGCGGCAAGGCCGAGCGGATTTCCGCCGTTTTATGGTTCTCCGACCTGCAGAACTACACGCGCATTTCCGATAACCTGCCGCCCGACGAAATCATCCCCTTTCTCAACGATTATGCCGATGCGGTAATCTCCTCCATTCACGAGGCCGGCGGCAATGTGCTGAAACTGATCGGCGACGGCACGCTGGCGATCTTCAAGGCAGAGGAACGCGAGGACGCCTGCGGCCGGGCGCTGCTCGCCGAACAGAACCTGCGCGCCAAACTGAAAGGCCTGAACGAGCTGCGCCTGCTGGAGGGGCGGCCCGTCACCGAGGTCTATCTCGGGCTGCATATCGGCGATGTCTTCTACGGCAATATCGGCTCCAGCGACCGGCTGGATTTCACGGTGATCGGCCCGGCCGTCAACGAGGTCAGCCGCATTGCCTCCATGTGCCGCTTCGTCGATCGCAGCGTGATCATGTCGTCGCAATTCGTGGCTGCCGCACCGCCGCCGCGCAATTCGGAAGTGGTGTCCATCGGCCGATATGCCCTGCGCGGCGTCAAGCGTGCGCAGGAACTGTTCACCCTGATGCCGGTGGAAGCTCCAGCGGTCGAATAGGCCGCAGGCGGCAGCGTCTTTGCGGTACTCGGCGCTATCTTTTTTCTGGGATGGAGAAACGGATATCCGCGACCGAGGCGACGACGATGATTTCGTCGCCGAGCGACCATTCTGCTGATCGTGCGGCCATGGCGGCTGGAACCAGTCCAGAACCGCCGGGGCCGGGCGGGACGTCATAGGTTGCGTGGCCGTCATGCGGCAGGATGACACCATAGCCGCGCTGCATCGCGCCCCGAGCCGTCGCGGCCACGCACATCTCCGAGAGGACGCCGCAAAGCGCCAGGGTCTGAATACCAAGCCCGGTGAGGATATCGTCCAGTCCGGTTTGTTCGAAGCCATTGTCCATGGTTTTTCTGACGACGATTTCATGTGCACGTGGCGGGAAGTGCAATTCCCAGCCCGGTTGATGCGGCGCATCCACCGTGCCGGGTGCACCGTCATTCTGCAGGAAGATGACTGGGGTTGTCGCAGCGCGCGCGGCATCGATAGCGGCTTGGACCGCCTCAAGCAGCGCGGCATGTCCTGGAACGGCTGCATTGCCAGTGACGAATGCCGCCTGCATATCAACGATTAGAAGTGCTTCCGCCTGCTGCACGGCTACTCCAAAAAAGTCTTTTTGGCCGAACTTCTCTCACAAACGCTTGCTTATGTGGAAATTACTGAATTGCCGGGCAATGTCAAAACCGCAAGCCACCGCTGTGCCCTATGAAATCAGACCTTCTGACCAGCCTCGTTGAAGAAATGCAGGTTTGTCACCGGTAGCCTGACATTGACCTCGCCGTGCATGCCAAGGAAACGGCGGTCGAGCGTGAAGGCCTTGAAGGCGACGGGGCCGAGTTTCAGGTGGACGATGATGCCGAAGCCGGTCGGCTCGACCAGATCGACGGTCGCTGCGAGCACATCCGGGCCCTCGGCGCCGAGAACCACATGTTCCGGCCGGATGCCGAGGGTGGCGCGGCTGCCATCTTCGAGATTGGCGGTGCCACCGAGCGGCAAGACGATGCCGCCGGTCAGAGCGAAATTTGCGGTCTCGCCGGCCGCCATGTAGCGGCCTTCGAAGAAGTTCATGCCCGGCGAGCCGATGAAGCCGGCGACGAAGAGGTTGGCGGGGTTGTCATAGAGTTCGAGCGGGCTGCCGACCTGCTGAATAATGCCGCCATGCATGGCGACGATCCGGTCGGCCAGCGTCATGGCTTCGATCTGGTCGTGGGTGACGTAGATCGAGGTAGCGCCGAGGTCCTGGTGCAGCTTCTTGATCTCGGCGCGCATCTGCTCGCGCAGGCGGGCATCGAGGTTGGACAGCGGTTCGTCGAACAGGAAGGCCTTGGGCTCGCGCACGATGGCGCGGCCCATGGCGACGCGCTGGCGCTGGCCGCCGGACAGAGCTTTCGGACGCCGTTCCATCAAAGGGTCGAGCCCGAGCTTGCTGGCAGCACCGGCAACCACGGAGGCGATCTTTTCCTTGGCGGTTTTTCTGAGGCGCAGGCTGTAGCTCATGTTTTTCGCCACGCTCATATGCGGATAGAGCGCGTAGGACTGGAACACCATGGCAATGTCGCGGTCTTTCGGGGCAAGGTCGTTGACGCGTTTGCCGTCGATGCGGATTTCGCCTGACGTGACCGCTTCCAGACCGGCGATCATCCGCAGCAGCGTGGACTTGCCGCAGCCCGACGGGCCGACCAGGACGACGAACTCGCCATCCTTGATCTCAAGATCGACACCATGCAGCACCGGGTGGATGCCATAGGACTTGCGGATAGCGGCGATATCGATGGATGCCATGGGATCAGCCTTTCACGGCGCCGGCCGTCAGGCCCTGCACGAGGTAACGTTGGATCAACAGGAAGAACAGGCAGGCCGGGATGAGCGCCATGACGCCCGCCGCCATCATCTGTCCGAAATCGACCGAGAATTTGGACACGAAGGACAGGAGCCCAACGGGGAAAGTCGCCGCATCATTGCCGGAGATCAGCATCAGCGAGAACAGGAGTTCGCTCCAGGCGGCCGTGAAGACGAAGCCGAGGGTCGCGGCGATACCCGGCAGCGTCAGCGGCAGAATGATTTGGCGGAAGGCAACGAACTGGGTGGCGCCGTCGATCATCGCGGCCTCCTCGAGATCCTTCGGGATGCCGTCGAAGAAGGACTGCATCAGGAACGTCGCGAACGGCACGTTGAAGGCGGTGTAGACGATGACGAGGCCGGTCAGGCTGTTGGTGAGGCCGAGCGGCGAGAGGATCTTGAAGATGGGTGCCACCAGCATGACCAGCGGGAACATCTGCGTAAGCAGCATCAACGTCACGATCCAGTATTTGCCGCGGAAATTGAAGCGCGACATGGCATAGCCGGCCAGCGAAGCGAGTATCGTGACGATGATCGCGGTGGAGCCGGAAACGATCAGGCTGTTCTTGAAGAAGGTCGGGAATTCGCTGTGTTTCAGCACGAAATCGAAATGCTCGAAACTTGTCCGCGACGGCCACATCCGGATGCCTTCGGAATAGAGCAGCTTGTTGGGCGTGACCGAAACTTTGAGGAGCCAGTAGAGCGGAAACAGCGCGAAGACGACATAGGCGAGAATGGCCAGACGATGCGCGAGAACGGAGAGGATGCGTGTGCCGGTCATGATCTCAATCCTTGCTCAGGAGCCACTGCCGCAGGATCACGATCAGCATCGAATAGGTGATCAGCAGCACAAGCAGGACCAGTGCGATGGCTGAGGCATAGCCGAAATCCAGCCGCTTGAAGGCTTGCGTGAAAATATAGCTGGCGACGATCTGGCTGCGGTCGGCCGGGCCGCCATTGGTCATGACGATGATCAGGTCGGCGAAATTGGAGATCCAGACTGTGCGCAGGAGAACGGTGATGGCAATGGTCGGGGCGAGAAAGGGCAGGGTGATCGAGACGAAACGCTGCACCGGACCGGCGCCGTCAATGCTGGCCGCTTCATAGAGGTCACGCGGGATCGCCTGCAGCGCTGCCAGAAGCGTGATGGCGAAGAAGGGAATTCCCCACCAGACATTGGCAATGATCGGCCCCCACATGGAGAGGTGCGGATCGGAGAGGATATTGGACGGCTCGCTCATGAGTCCCATCGCAAACAGCCAATGCGGAATGGGGCCGACGACGGGATTGAACAGCCAGGCCCAGTTGAGGCCGGCTAGAAAGCTGGGAACGGCCCACGGCAGGAAGACCAAAGCCTGGACGATAGCGCGGCCATAGAAGGGCTTGTCGAGCAAAAGCGCGAGGATCAGGCCGAAGACGAATTGCAGGAGCACCGACCAGCCCGTCCACCACAGCGTGTTCTTCAGGGCCCGGTAGAAATTCTGGTCTTCATAAAGCGTGCGGAAATGATCGAGCCCGATAAAGCCGCCGGAAAAGGGATTGAGCAGCTGGATATCGCGGAAGGCATAGGAAATGCCGAGCACCAGCGGCACCAGCATGACGGTGACGATCAGGATCAGCGCGGGCGCGCTATAGAGATAGGGCGCGGAGGCATCGGCAAGCCGCTTTTTCAGCGGCCGCTGATCCCTGTGCGCGCCGCAATTGCGGGCTGCTGCTTGTGAGGCCATCGTCAGATATTTCCGTTTCATAGCTGTTCGCGGAGTTCGGCATTCAAGGGCGCACGCTTGCTCGCAGGCAACACCCCCTCTAGCCTGTCGGCCATCTCCCCCACAAGGGAGGAGAAAACTCGGGGTAAACCTCTCGCCTCAAGCCTTGGGCAGTGCGGTGTCCGAGCCCCTCCCCCTTGTGGGGAGGGGTTGGGGAGGGGCACGCCTCAGCACAGTCCTTGGCTTACTTTTTCGCAAGGAACTTTTGTTGCGCCTTGGTCATATAGTCAGCCCATTGCTTGGCCATCTCTTCCGGCGTGATATCGCCGAGCATGGCTTCCTGGCTGGTCTTGATCGCCATGGAATCCTTGAAGAAGGCGAATTCTTCGAGGTAAGTCGGCATCACCGTCGGAACCGCGTCCTTGTCGGCCAATTCCTCGAACCAGCCCTTGAACTGATCGGTGGCAAAGAAGGGGTCCTTCTCGGCTGATTTGAGCGCGGGCAGGGCGCCGATCTTCTTGTTCCACTCGATATTGCCTTCCGGGCCTTCGAGCGTGGCGATCAGCTTCCAGGACAGGTCCTTGTTGGCGCTGGCCGACATCATCGACCAGCCGGCAAAACCGATGGTCGGGAAGGTCTTGCCGGAGGGTCCCTTCGGCATGGTCGTGATGCCGTAATCGGCGGCGTCCATGCGTTCGGCAATGGCGATCAGCGCATCCGGATCCTGGTCGAGCATCGCGCAGGTGCCGGTGTAGAAGCCGGCGACGATTTCGTTGAAGCCCCAGTTGACGCTGTCCTTCGGCGCATAGCCGTTCTTGTAGAGGTCGGTCATCCAGGTAAAGCCCTTGACCCAGCCTTCCTCCGAAAACTTGGATGTGCCATCGGCATTGAAATAGGTGTTGTCGCCCGCCATGGTGGCGCCCATCATCATCCAGCCGTTGAGGCCGCCCGGACCGCCGCGCATGCAATAGGCATATTTGCCCGGCAGCTTCTTGATCTTTTCGGCGGCGGCGACAAAGTCGTCCATCGTCTTTGGCGGGCCATCGACACCGGCTTCGGCGAAGATCTTCTTGTTGTAGAACATCGCCCGCAGATAGAAGCCGTAGGGCAGCATATACGCCGTGTCCTTGACGTCGCGGCCGAGTTCCAGCGCGCGATCCGTCAGTTCCGGCGTCTGGTCCCAGGTCTTGAGATAAGGCTCCAGGCTTTCGAGCATGCCGTTATTGGCGTAGAGCGACAGCCAGGTATCCGGCATTTCCATCACATCCGGGATTTCACCTGCCGACACCATCGTGGCGAACTTCTGGAAGGCTTCGCCCCAGGGCAGCGAGATGATCTCGACCGTGGTGCCGGGATTGGCGGCTTCGAACTTGGCGACGATCGACTTCAGCGTCTCGGTGCGTTCCGGGCTGGTGATGACTTCAACCAGTTTCAGCTTGGTGTCGGCGAGCGCTGTGCCTGCCATCAGCGTGGCGACCAAGGTCGCGGCAATCAGTTTCCTCATTTTCGTTTCCCTTTTATTGTTCAAGTGGTTTGCTTGCTGTCGTGTCAGCCTATCGAGGCGGCTGTGATTGCCGCTTCAATATCGCTCCAGAGGGCCTCCGTTCCCTCCAGGCCGACATGGAGCCTTACCGACCGCGGGCTGATGCCGAAGGCGACCGCGGAATTGGGTTGTGCTTTTTGTGAAAGGACGACTTCGCCCGGTACGATCAGGCTTTCGTGGCCGCCCCAGCTGACACCGAGCTTGAACAGCTCAAGGTGATCGGAGAAGGTGCGGACATTGACGCCGTCCTTGAAAATGAACGAGAATAGGCCGGACGTGCCCTTGAGGCCTGGAGCCAGCTGATTGGCAAGGCCCGGATAGCAGACCGTCTCAATCGCATCGTGCGCCTGCAGGCGCTTGGCGATTTCGACGGCCGATTGCTCATGCGCCTTCATGCGGATCGGCAACGTGCGCATGCCGCGGATCAGAAGCCAGGCATCGAACGGCGACAGCTTGCCGCCGAGATAGGGATAGGCTTCCGAGCGGATGCGGCCAATCAACTCTTTGGAGCCCGCAACGACACCGGCGACGACATCGCTGTGGCCACCAAGATATTTTGAGGCCGAATGGATGACGAGATCGACACCGAGCGCGATCGGCTGCTGGAAGACCGGGCTTGCCCAGCTATTGTCGATGGCACTGATGACGCCATGGCGCTTGGCGAGCGCTGCAAGGGCTGCGACGTCATGCGTTTGCATGACCCAGCTTGTCGGGCTTTCGAGATAGAGAAACTTTGCGCCTGGCAGGGCCTTGGCGACCTCTTCCTCGTCGCGGCCATCGACATAGGTCACCTCGATGCCCATGCGCTTGAAGAAGGTGCCGAACAGGCGGTAGGCATCAGGATAAAGATGCTTGACGGCAACGATGCGGTCTCCGGGCTCAACGAAGGACAGCACCGTCGATGAGATGGCCGACATGCCGCTGGCAAAGCCGATGGCGTCTTCGGCGCCTTCGAGTTTCGCCAGCATGTCCTCGAAAATCCGCACGGTCGGGTTCAGGCCGCGCGTATAGATCGGCCGGACCTTTTCGCCGCGATAGGAAGCGACCATGTCGTCATAATCGGTGAAGGTGAACAGCGACGTCTGCACGATCGGCGGCACGACGGCATCATAGGCATTGCTCACGTCATGGGCGACGATGAGGGAGGCTTCTTCGAACGGATCGAACCCGTTGCTCATTTGGACATTTCCTTGATGTCTTCCTCGACGATCGCGAGGATTTTCAGTGTTTCGCTGCGGGCGGCTTCAGGGTCCTGGGCCGCGATCGCATCGAAGAGAGTGCGGTGGAACGGAAAGGAGCGGCGGGCAAAGTCCGGCCGGTCGAAAGGCTTTTCCCAAAAACGCTCGAAAGCGCCGCGCATCTGTTCGAGCAGCTGCTTGAACAGCGGATTGTGGGTGGCGTCGTAAATGGCAAGATGGAAGGCAAGGTCTTCCGGCCCGGATGTGCCCTTGGAGAGATGCACCCGTTCCATCTCGTTGAGCTTCTCCTCGATCATCCGCACGTCCTGCGCTGTGCGGACGCGGGCGGCAACCATGCCGGCTTCCGCCTCGATGCCGCGGCGCACCTGCAGGGTCATCAAAAGCACGTCGCGCAGATGCGTGGTGTCCAGCGACAGAGGCATGTGGATCGTGGTGCCGGAAATCGGCTTCAACAGGTAGGTGCCGCTGCCCTTGCGGGCCTCGACGACGCCGAGTGCCTGGAAATGGCGGATGACTTCGCGGATGGTCGAGCGGCCGACGGCAAGCGCACTCATCAGCTCGCGCTCGGCCGGAAGACGGTCGCCCGGAACAAGGTTGGAGCGCTGGATGTAATCGGCAAGCGCCGCCGTCACCTGCTGCGCCCGGTCGGCCGGGGGCAGGGGGACAAGCGCTGCTCTTGCATCCAAATGCTTCATCGTCCGCTTTCCAGCCGAAACCAGAATTGGTCTGACATCTGAGCAATAGTGCAAATCATGACGCTGCCGTCAAGCGCGTTTATCCGGCGCTGATGAAAGCTGTGTGGAGTAGGGGACACGTTTGGATGGGTGATCCGGTCTGCTGGCACACAAGAGGAAGGGATTCACCAGACAGGGGACGCCGTCCTCCCGCGAAGAACAATAGAACCCAGCCTGTCATTCATTCAGGGAATGTCACTGGGCGTTACTGCCGCTGAATCCGCAAGCCCTGCAGGATAGGTACGGCCGCTCAGCGGTACCGCGTCGATCGCGGCAACCAGTCTGTCCACCAGCAGATTTTCGGCGCGGCTGCCGCGCGCAAACCGCCGGGTGACTAGGTAGACATCGGCGGCGGGCGGGTTTTCGTAGGGCGGCAATTGCCAGAGTTGCCGCGCCTCGATATCGGCGGCGACGACATGGATAGGGAGCGGCCCGAAGCCGAAACCGACTTTGATCAGCCGCTTGACCTCTTCGAGATTGGTGAAAAGACCAAGCACCTGGCCGCTGAAATTTTCCCGCTGCCGCAGCCGGGCGACCGGTGCGAGTGCGCCGCCGAGGTGATCGGTCTTGAAGGATACGTAATCAAGCGTAGCGAGATCGGCAGTCTGCGTCCCGCGTTTGCCGAACAGCGGATGACCGGGGGCGCAGAAAAAGCCGAAATGCTCGCGATAGAGCACGGTGTAGTCCAGTTCCGGGTGCTTTTCATGGGCAAGACAGATGCCGAGGCAGGCTTCGCCGGACAGGACATTCTCGATCACCGTTTGGCTGGCGGAGACCGTGGTGGAGAAACTGACACGCGGAAACGTCCTGTGGAAGTCGGCCAGGAACCGGTCGAGGAACGGGCATTCGATATGGCTGGCAAAGGCCATCTCCACATGGCCGGTCACCAGATCCGGATCGTCCTTCACGAGATCCGGCAGGCCGTTGACGATGTTGAACATGGTCTGGCATTCGGCATAGAGCCGGGTTCCTGCCGGCGTCGTGCGGAAATGGTTGGAGGCGCGGTCGATCAGGCGGCAGGCCATATGCTCTTCGAGGCGGCGCAGCGCATTGCTGATGGTCGGCTGCTTCAGCGACAGCCGGTTGCCCGCAGCCGTCAGGCTCTTTTCCTCGACGATCACCGTGAAGGTGCGCAGGAGGTTCCAGTCGATCTCCCAGACAAAACGGCGTCTTGGGCTGGCCATGGGTCACCTCATTCATTTGGTGAATGCTGGTCCTTCACCTAATGTATTTGTCGGGTGGAGTCCATTGTGGTTTGATCATCGTGGACCGACGACCCAGCGAGGCATGACGTGACCGATCAAGACCCAGTTTTCCCCGATTTCGGATTGACCCCGGAGCAGCGGCACCAGGCCGTTCGCGGTCACTATTACGAATATCCGGGCATGGACGGCGCCCGTGGCGAAATCTGGTGCTACACACGGTCCTATGCCTATGCGCCCGGCGCAATGGTGGACCTGCATATCAGCTCGACCGCGTCCTCCTGCCGTCTGGAAATCGTGCGTGACGGTGCCGCCGAGACCAGCGTTTATGGCACCGACAATATCGAAACGGTCTGGCAGGAAACGCCGGACCAGGTCTCCGTCACCGGCTGTGGCTGGGAGCCCACTTTTAAGTTTCAGGTCCATGACAGCTGGCCATCCGGCGCCTATCGCATCACGCTGACGGCTGAAGGGCGCGACGGCAAGCCGATCCAATGTCACCACATGATCATCGTCCTGCCGAAACCCGGTCCGAAACCCGGCCGCATCCTGCAGGTCGCCGCCACCGGCACCTGGACGGCCTATAATACCTGGGGCGGATCGAACCATTATCAGGGCATTACCGGTCCCAACCGCGACAAATATGCGACTACCGTCAGCATCGAGCGGCCGCTTTGCCGCGGCTTTGTCGTACTGCCGCTGGATGCGCCGCGCGTGCCGCTGGAGGTCAGCCTGCCGCCGGGCACCATCCCGCGGTATCCGCATATGGAATGGGCCTTTGCCAACGGCTATTCGAAGAAATACACCTCGTCCGGCTGGGCAAGCTATGACAGCCAGTTCTTCCGCTGGGCCGAGCGCGAGGGCTATGGCGTCGATCTGGCCAGCCAGCACGAGTTGCACAACAATCCCGGCATTCTCAATGATTACGACTGCGTCGTCTTCGTCGGCCATGACGAATACTGGACCTGGGAAATGCGCGATGCCGTCGATGCCTATGTCGATCAGGGCGGACATGTCGCGCGCTTTGCCGGCAATTTCATGTGGCAGACGCGGCTTGAAGACGAGGGCCAGCGGCAGGTCTGCTACAAATATGTCGCGCGCAAAGAAGACCCGATCTACCAAAGCGGCGATGTCACCCGCGCCACCAATTCCTGGGAAGCGCCGGAGATAGGCCGCCCCGGCGCACTGACTTTCGGGCTCAACGCCACCAATGGTGTCTATTCCGGCTGGGGCGGCTGCGCGCCGCGCGGCGTGCGCGGTTTCCCGATCTACCGGCCGCGTCACTGGGCCTTTGCCGGAACCGGCCTGTTCTACGGCGACCTGCTCGGCGCCGACAGCCATATCTATGGCTACGAAGTCGATGGTCTTGCCTATGAGATTCGCTACGGCCTGCCTTATCCGGCAGCTGACAGCGGCGCGCCGGAGGGGCTGGAAATCCTGGCTCTGGGCATGGCGAGCCAGGTCGAGGAAAGCGATATCCTGACGCGCGAAGATCTGTTTTTCGGCGACGAGGACGGGCGGTTCATTGCCGAGACGCTCTATGGCGAAGCGAGCGACGAGAACATGGAAAAGGTTCGCTACAGCAACGGCATGATCGTCAACTTCAAGCGCGGCAAGGGCGAGGTTTTCCACGCTGGGACCTGCGAATGGGTGGCAGGCCTGCTGCGCCGTGACGCCATGGTCGAGCGCGTCACCGCCAATGTGCTGAACCGCTATCTCAACCGATAATTTCACCAAAGAGCAGAGCATCATGACCATCCAAGCCAATGAGCGGCCCGCATCCCATCTCTTCTACGTGACCCGCCTGCGCCGGCCGCTGGTCGATCGCGCCGAGGGCATTTATTTCTGGACCGCGGACGGCCGCCGCTTCATCGACGGCTCGAGCGGGCCGATGGTCAGCAATATCGGCCACGGCAACCGGCACGTCATCGATGCCATGAAGCGGCAGATGGAGAAGACGAGCTTTGCCTACCGTCTGCATTTTGAAAACGAGCCGGCCGAAGAGCTGGCCCGGCGGCTCGCCGGAAAGATGCCTGGCGATCTCGACCGGATCTTTTTCGTCTCCGGCGGTTCGGAAGCCGTGGAATCGGCAATCAAGCTGGCGCGGCAATGGGCAGTGGCAACCAGCCAGCCGAAGCGCTGGAAAGTGATCTGCCGGTTTCCGTCCTACCATGGCGGCACGATGGGCGCACTTGGCGTGACCGGAGACCTGGCGCTGACTGAAACCTTTGCGCCGCAGATCCAGCCGATGCCGGCCATTCCGGCTCCGACAGCCTACCGCGACCGCGACAACCTGACGATGGAACAGCGCGGCCTGCGTTACGCCGACATGCTGGAGGAGAAAATCCTTGCCGAAGGGCCTGACAGCGTCGTTGCGTTCATCATGGAGCCAATCGGCGGGGCGGCAACGGCAGCGCTTGTCGCACCCGATAGCTATTTTGCGCGCATCCGCGAAATCTGCGACAAATACGGTATCCTGCTGATCCATGACGAGGTGATGAGCGGCGCGGCGCGCACCGGCCGCTATCTCGGCGGCGACCACTGGAACTGCAAGCCTGACATCATCACTCTCTCGAAGGGCATCGGCTCCGGCTACGCCGCGCTTGGCGCCATGGTTGCCTCGTCCAAGCTGGTCAAGCCAGTGCTCGACATGGGCGGCTTCCAGCATGGCTATACCTATGCCGGCAATCCGCTGGCCTGCGCTGCCGGTCTGGCTGTGCTTGAGGAAATGGAACGGCTTGGCGTCGAAGCCAATGCGGCTGCGATGGGGGATCTGCTGAAATCCGAACTGGAGGGGCTTTCCAGGCGCTTCCCCTTTATAGCCGGCGTGCGCGGCAAGGGGCTGTTGATCGGCGCCGATCTCGTCGCCGATCCTGTGACCTTTAAATCCTTTCCGAAATCACAGGCGACCAACCAGCGGCTGCTCGATATCGCCTATGAAAAAGGCCTCATCCTCTATTCGCGCCGTATCCGCGGCGATGGCTACGAGGCCGACAATCTCATTCTGGCCCCGCCGCTGATCATCACGGCTCAGGAAATCGGCGATATGGTCTCGATCCTTGGCGATAGTTTCGAGCAGCTGGCACGTGAACTCGACCTGCCGGTGAACGGCTGAGAGCGCGATCATGAAGAACAAAGTCATCATCACCTGCGCCGTCACCGGCTCCGTCCACACACCGTCGATGAGCCCCTATCTGCCGGTCACGCCGGACGAGATCGCCGGACAGGCGATCGCTGCGGCCGAAGCCGGCGCGTCGATCCTGCATCTGCATGCCCGCAATCCAACGGATGGCCGCCCGACCGCCGATCCCGCCGTGTTCATGCAATTCCTGCCACGCATCAAGCAGTCGACGGATGCCGTCATCAATATTTCCACCGGCGGCAGCTCGCTGATGACGCTGGACGAGCGCCTGGCCGCCTCGCTCCAGGCACAGCCGGAAATGTGCTCGCTCAACATGGGCTCGATGAATTTCGGTATTTTCCCGCTCGCCAAGCCCGGCATGGAATGGCAACACGACTGGGAGCCGCAGCTGCTGGAGGCGACGCGCGGCACGATCTTCAAGAACACCTTTGCCGATATCGAAGATATTCTCAAACGGCTGGGCGAGGGGTGCGGCACGCGTTTCGAATTCGAATGCTATGATGTCGGCCATCTCTATTCGCTGAAGCATTTCTACGATCGCGGGCTGGTGAAAGGCCCGCTGTTCATCCAGTTCGTGCTGGGAATTCTCGGCGGCATCGGCGCCGATCCCGACAATCTCAGCCATATGAAGCGCATTGCCGACAAGCTGTTCGGCGCGGACTATCGCTTCTCTGTTCTGGCGGCCGGCCGCCAGCAGATGCCGCTGATCACCATGGGAGCGGCGATGGGCGGCAATGTGCGGGTCGGGCTCGAAGACAGCCTCTATCTCGGGCGCGGTGAACTGGCCAAATCCAATGCGGACCAGGTGAGCCGCATCCGCACCATTCTTGAAGCCCTGTCGCTGGACGTCGCGACCCCCGGCGAGGCGCGCGCGATGCTGGCGCTCAAGGGCGGCGATCGGGTGGGCTTCTGATGGCGGAGCATTCGAACCCGCCCGTAACGATCCGCGTTGCGGCCGCCGAGGACGTGCATCTCATCCATGCCGGCCTGCTCATCATCGCCCGGCATCTCGATGCGGAAGGCAAGGTGACTGCGACGCCGGAAGACCTGCGCAAGCATGGTTTCGGGCCAAAGCCTGCCTTCACCGTTCTGCTGGCGGAATCCGGTGGCGAATTTGCCGGCATGTGTCTGTTTTTTCCAAGCTTTTCCACATGGCGCGGCTGCACCGGCGCCTATATCCAGGATATTGCCGTCGAAGAACGCTTTCGCGGCACAGGGGTCGGCGTGGCGCTCCTGCGCCACACGGCAGCGCATGTCCGCACCGAGGGGGGCCGCTATCTGCGCCTGTCGGTCGAAGCGAAGAATGTCTCGGCGCAGCATTTTTATGAGCGGATGGGGCTTGCCTGGTCCAGCGAGGAGCGCATTCATGCGGCCTATGGCGAGGCTTTCGAAGCGCTGGCCGGAGAGCATGAGAGCGGGGTTTAAGCAATGAGTATGAAGACATTTTACGCTGAAGAGCAGGCGAAACACGATCCGAAAATGTTTCTCTCCAGCGGCGCCCCCCAGCCCAATCCGGAAAAGCCGGAGCGGATCGCACGGCTTCTCGCAGGCGCAAAGGCGGCGGGCTCCGAGATCGTCAGACCGCGTAATCATGGCCTAAAACCAATCGCCGCTGTGCATACGCCGGAATATCTGGAATTCCTGCAAAACATCTTTCTGCGCTGGCAGCGCATCGAGGGTGCCTCGCAAGAGGTGATCCCGAATATCCATCCGCTGGCAAGAACCGGCTGCTATCCAGCCTCCGCCGTCGGCCAGGCCGGTTATCACATGGCCGATACGGCTTGCCCGATCTCGTCCGATACCTGGGGCAGCGCCTGCTGGAGCGCCTGGAGCGCTGTCGAGGCGGCGGAAGCGATTCTGGCCGGCGCCCACCACACCTATGCGCTCTGCCGCCCGCCGGGTCACCACGCCTTTGCCGATGTGGCCGGAGGGTTCTGCTTCCTCAACAATTCCGCAATTGCTGCTCAGCATCTGCTGACGTCGTCGAAACGCGTCGCTATCCTCGATATCGATCTGCATCACGGCAACGGAACGCAGGGCATCTTCTATGGCCGCAGCGACGTGCTGACGGTATCGTTGCATGCCGATCCCGTGCGCTTCTATCCGTTCTTCTGGGGCAATGCCGATGAACGCGGCGAAGGCCTGGGGCTGGGCTACAACTACAATCTGCCACTGCCACGCAAGACCGCCGACGCCGGTTTCCTCGAAGCACTCGACGCCGCCAACCGCCGCATCGAAGCCTATGCACCGGACGCGCTGGTGGTTGCGCTTGGCCTCGACGCCTTCGAAGGCGATCCCTTCGGCGGACTATCCGTTTCCACCCCCGGCTTTGCCCGCATCGCCGAAGCCATCAGCAACCTCAGCCTCCCAACCGTCATCGTCCAGGAAGGCGGCTATCTCTGCGACGCGCTCGGCGATAACCTGACGTCGTTTTTGACCGGGTTCGGGCATTGATGGGTGGATTGGCGGCGGCATAGGTGAAAGTTCCATAACTAACCTTATCCATTCCGGAGCTGTAGCCGGGTGGGTTCAAGGATGAAGTGCAACATCCCGACCATGCCGGCGGCTTCTCTCGAGTTCCGGCGCGGCTTGCCTCAGGCCCGTCAGGTCTTGCGCTTGCGGCAGTAGAGTTCCAAGCGGTGGCGGACCAGGTCGTAGCCGAGTTCTGCGGCGATCTCGGCTTGTAGCTGCTCGATCTTGTCGGAACGGAATTCGATGACCGCGCCGGTGTCGATGTCGATCAGATGATCGTGGTGCGGTGCATCCGCAGTCTCAAATCGGGCGGTGGCGCTTTCAAAGGCGTGGCGATGCACGACGCCCTGCTGCTGCAGCGCAGACAGCGTTCTGTAGACAGTTGAAAGCGAAACAGTAGCGTCGATTTCCTTTGCCCGGCGGTGCAATTCGCTGGCATCCGGGTGATCCTCGGCATTGGCGAGTATCTTCAGGATCGCTGCGCGCTGACGCGTCACGCGCACGCCGCCGTCCCTCAGCACGCCCTCCAATTCCACAACGCGATTCTGGTTCTGTTTCATGGCCGTACACTAAAGCGCTTCATCGTTAAACGGAAGCCATTTAGCCCAAGCATGACGCGTTTGAAAATAGCCAGTTGCGAATGCTTCTCATTTGCATTGACTTGTGCAGATCATTCCCGTTATCCTGCCCGCGTCATCAAGGAGCATGGAATGATCGATCAGACGAGACGCTTTATACTGGCTGGAGCAACGGTACTGGCAGTCCTGGCGCTGGCTGCGGGAACCGCAGCGGCGCAGGAGAAATTCAAGGTTGTCACCACATTCACCGTGATTGCCGATATGGCCAGCAACGTTGCCGGTAATGCCGCAACCGTCCTATCGATCACCAAGCCAGGTGCGGAAATCCATAATTACCAGCCGACCCCGCGCGACATCCTGAAGGCGCACGACGCCAAGCTGATCCTTTGGAACGGCCTCAATCTCGAACTCTGGTTTGAAAAATTCTTCCAGAATTTCGGTGATGTTCCCGGTGTTGTCGTTTCAAAGGGTGTGGAGCCGATGGGCATTGCCGAAGGCCCCTATAGCGGCAAGCCTAACCCGCATGCCTGGATGTCGCCCTCATCGGCGCTGATCTATGTGGATAATATCCGCGATGCTTTCGTCAAATACGACCCCGCCAATGCTGCGATCTACCAGGCCAATGCCGCGGCCTATAAACAGAAGATCGAGGCGGCAATCGCGCCCATTCGCGCCGAAATCGGCAAGATCCCTGAAGACAAGCGCTGGCTGGTGTCGAGCGAAGGCGCTTTCAGCTATCTCGCCCGCGACTTTGGTCTGAAGGAGCTTTATCTCTGGCCGATCAACGCCGATCAGCAGGGTACGCCGCAACAGGTGCGCAAGGTGATTGACGCGGTCCGCGCCAACACAATCCCTGTCGTTTTCTCCGAAAGCACGATTTCGCCCGGTCCGGCACAGCAGGTGGCCCGCGAAACCGGCGCACGCTATGGCGGCGTGCTTTATGTGGATTCCTTGAGCGAGACGGACGGTCCGGTTCCGACCTATATCGACCTCCTGCGCGTCACGTCCGAAACGATCGTCAAGGGTCTTTCGCAATGACCCGGCAGGTTGAAACCGGGCCCGGCCAAGAGATAAAATCCGGGCAGCCAGGCAGCGGCATTCGCGTTTCCGGCGCAACGGTGACCTATCGCAACGGCCATCGCGCCTTGCTCGATGCTTCCTTCGACATCCCGACCGGCACCATCACGGCGCTGGTGGGCGTCAACGGCAGCGGCAAATCGACCCTGTTCAAGGCGATCATGGGGTTTGCCCGGCTGGCACGCGGCGACATCTCGGTGCTTGGGCTTTCGGTGCCGCAAGCGCTGAAGAACAACCTTGTCGCCTATGTGCCGCAGGCGGAAGAAGTGGATTGGAATTTTCCGGTTCTCGTCGAAGACGTGGTGATGATGGGCCGCTACGGCCACATGAACATGCTGCGCATCGCGCGCAAGGCCGATCACGATGCGGTCGAAGCCGCCCTCGCCCGCGTCGGCATGAGCGATTTCCGCAAGCGCCAGATCGGCGAATTGTCGGGCGGGCAGAAGAAGCGTGTCTTCCTGGCGCGTGCGCTCGCGCAGGATGGCCGCGTCATCCTGCTCGACGAACCCTTCACCGGCGTCGATGTCAAGACCGAGGACGCGATCATCCGGCTGCTGATGGGCTCGCGTGACGAAGGCCGGGTGATGCTGGTCTCGACACATAATCTCGGCAGCGTTCCGGAGTTTTGCGATCGCGCTGTGCTTCTCAAGAACACGGTGCTGGCCTACGGGCCGACGGAAACCACATTCACCCGGGAAAACCTTGAACGCGCATTCGGCGGCGTGCTGCGCCATTTCGTCCTTGGCGGCAACAGCCTGCACGACGACGCCGATCCACGGCAACTGTCGGTTATCAGCGACGACGAGCGGCCACTGGTCATGTACGGCGCCAAGGGGCAGATGGTGCCGCAGCCCGCAAAGCCGCAGACTGCAACGCCGAAAACCGGCGCGGAGGTCAACAGACGATGATCGCCACGCTGATGGAGCCGTTTACCTACGGCTATATGCTGAACGCCATGTGGGTGAGTGCGCTGGTTGGCGCCGTCTGCGCGTTCCTGTCGTCCTATCTCATGCTGAAGGGCTGGTCGCTGATTGGCGATGCGCTCTCGCACGCGATCGTTCCCGGCGTTGCCGGCGCCTATATGCTCGGCCTGCCCTTTTCGCTCGGCGCCTTCTTCTCCGGTGGGCTTGCCGCTGGCGCGATGCTGTTCCTCAACCAGCGTACCCGGCTGAAGGAAGACACCATTATCGGTCTGATCTTTACGTCTTTCTTCGGACTTGGCCTGTTCATGATCTCTCTGTCGCCAACGTCGGTGAATATCCAGACGATCGTGCTCGGCAATATTCTGGCCATTACACCGGCCGACACCCTGCAGCTTGCGCTGATCGGGATGATCTCGCTGATCATCCTGACGGCGAAATGGAAGGATCTGATGGTGACCTTCTTCGACGAAAGCCACGCGCGTTCGATCGGTATCCGCACCACATTGCTGAAGGTGATGTTCTTCACCCTGTTGTCGGCCTGCACGGTCGCGGCATTGCAGACGGTCGGGGCGTTTCTCGTCATTGCGATGGTGGTTACGCCCGGCGCCACCGCCTATCTGCTGACCGACCGCTTTCCCCGGCTGATCATCATCAGCGTGGCGATCGGCGCGTTGACGAGCTTCTTCGGCGCCTATGTCAGCTATTTCCTGGATGGCGCCACCGGCGGCATTATCATCCTTTTCCAAACGCTTCTCTTTTTCGCTGCCTTCGTTTTTGCCCCGAAACATGGGCTGCTTGCCGCCCGCAGGCGCACAGCTCAGGCTCTGGAGGTGACCGCATGATGTCCCTCGACATGCTCATGGCCGTCTTCGAATTCCCGTTCATGCGCAATGCGCTGCTGATCTCGGTGCTGGTGGCGGTCCCGACGGCGCTGCTTTCCTGCTTTCTCGTCCTGAAAGGCTGGTCGCTGATGGGCGACGCGATTTCGCATGCGGTCTTTCCAGGTGTCGTCATCTCCTACATTGCCGGTCTGCCGTTTGCCGTTGGTGCCTTTGCCGCCGGCATGTCATGTGCGCTTCTGACCGGATATCTCAAGGAAAACAGCCGTATCAAGCAGGATACGGTGATGGGCGTGGTGTTCTCAGGCATGTTCGGCTTCGGTTTGGTGCTCTACACCAAGATCCAGAGCGATGTGCATCTCGACCATATCCTCTTTGGCGACATGCTCGGCATTGGCTGGGCGGATATCCTCCAAACCGGACTGATCGCGCTGGTGACGACCGCTATTCTTGCGGTAAAGTGGCGGGATTTCCTTTTGCATGCCTTCGATCCGGCCCAGGCAAAGGCCGTCGGTCTGCCCGTCAACTGGCTGCACTACGGATTGCTCGTCCTTCTTTCGCTGACGATCGTCGGAGCCCTGAAGGCCGTCGGGCTGATCCTCGCCATCGCCATGCTGATTGCACCGGGCGCCATTGCCTTCCTGATCACTCGGACGATGGGAACGATGCTGATTGCCGCTGTCCTCGTCGCAACCGTGGCATCGTTCTTCGGGGTCTATCTCTCGTTCTTCATCGACAGTGCGCCAGCCCCGACCATCGTGCTCCTCATGACAATTATCTTCATAGCCGCGTTCATCTGGTCGTCATGGAGGTCCGCCAGCGCAGAGGCGCAGCAAACCATCAGCGAGTGATCTTGCGTCATCTTGAGCTTGCGACGCTGGATTTCAAACGATCCTGCCGCGGGCGGCGACGGGCCAGACGGCTGAAATCTCGCCGTTTTCGATGATGTTGACCGCGTCGACCAGGTTGGTGACGACGCAAGCGTGATTGGGGACGATGCGCAGCCGGTCGCCGACTTTCAGGTTGATCGGCCCGTCGCTGACCAGGCGGCCGTGCTCTTCCGAAAGCTGGTCGATGGCGATGTCGTCGCGGTTAAGCACATGGCCATAGCCCGAGAGGCCGAGCAGGTCGGAGGTCAGCGCCTTTGAGCCGGCGTCGATGATGGCACGATTGGCAGCGGGCACGGACACCACAGTTGCCACCACCGTCAGCGCGCAGTCGTCCCATGTGCAGACGCCGCGCGTCACCAGAGAGCGGTCGTTATAGACATAGGTTCCCGGCCGGTATTCGGTCGTCACCGGTGCCTTGGCCGCGTCCATCATCGAAGGTGTGCCGCCCGATGTGATGACCGGCACCGTAATGCCGGCTGCCTCGATGAACGCCTTGGCGCGGGTCATGAAGGATTCGACCGCGGCCGCATCATTGGCCGGCGGATAGGTCATCAGCCCGCCGAAGACCAGGCCTTCGGCCTTGGCGATCCGTTGCGCAAGCGTGGCTGCGGCTTCGGGCGTCGGCACGCCGCAGCGGTCAGCCCCGGTATTGCATTCGACCAGTACCCGCAGCGGCTGAGCTTCCTGCGCAAAGGCGGCGGAGAGGCCGTCGATGACCGTCTCGTTGTCGGCAACGACACTCAGCGTCACCTTGCGTGCAAGCGCTGCGAGATGCGCGAGCTTTTCGGCGCCGAGAATATTGTAGGTGATGAGAACGTCGCGGATTTCAGCGCTGGCGGCGACCATGGCCTCGGCTTCCGAAACCTTCTGGCAGGTCACGCCGATGGCCCCTGCCCTAAGTTGCATCTCGGCCACCGCCGGCAGCTTGTGCGTCTTGATATGCGGGCGGACCTTCAAGCCATGGGCGTCAGCATAGGCCTGGAAATGATCGATATTGCGCTGGGCGATGTCGAGATCGACCAGGACAGCTGGCGTGCTCACGGTCTGAAGCGTCGATGGGTCCTTGCTCATGGGATCTCCGGAAGTTCTGCTATGATGACGGAAGCGCTAGCGCATTCCGCCCGAATTCCTATCCGGCAAAGTTCTGCCCGTCCATGCGCGTCGCGTAAATTGCGGCGATTGCCATGGACGTCAGTTAAAGCGGCTCAGCTCTCACCCTGGCTGCGCCGCCATTGCCGTGGCGAAAGGCCTGTCCGCGTCAGGAAAAAACGGGAGAAATAGGCGGGATCGGCAAAGCCGAGCCGGAAGCCGATTTCCTGCACGGGAATTTGCGTGAACAGCAGTTCGCGTTGCGCCTCGTCGATCAGCTTGCCGTTGATCAGCATCTGGGTGCTACCGCCGGTCAGCTGTTTGACGATGCGGTTGAGATGTGTGGGCGACAACCCCAGCGCATCTGCATAGAAGGATGCTGGTTTGTGGGAGCGGAAATGCTGGTGGATCAAACCGGTCAACCGGCTCAGCCGCCGCTCGTTCGCCGTCGCTCCCGCCTCTTCGTCCGCCTGCCCCCCGGACGTCAGCCGTGCCGTCAGCCTGAGCGCGGAGGTGAGATAGGCCTCGCAAAGATCGGCCGCCCCGGTGCGCCGGGCTGCTGCCTCTGCCGCCAGCCGGTGCAGCGTATCGGCGATATAGCGGCTGCCGGTGTCGTCCGGCAGCAGCGCCGTCAGGCGCGGCAGGCTGAGCCAGGCGCCAAACCGGCTGTGATCGCCGGGCATGGTTTTCAGATGCGACGCAAGCACCGTGAACACGTAACCATCGATATCCCTGGAGAACCGGAAGCCGTGACGGCAAAGCGGCGGCACCGTGATGACGGCGGGGGCTGCAATGGCCTGGACGGCATCGCCAAAAACCGCGTCGCCCGATCCTGCCGCGATGTACAGGATCTGAAAGAACTGCTCGTGGCGATGCTGACCGATTTCCCAATGATGCAGGCTGCTGCGTGACGGGATCGTTTCGCAATGCAGCCAGAAGCGCGGTGAATCACTGGATTTTTCGCCATAGAGCTCATAGGTGGGGATCGCGCGCATCATGTCCTGACATTTTCCGAATGTTCGATTTGTGCAACTTTCTGGGTTTGATGTCCATGGAGACGGCCCCCGCCCGGTGCAACAATCCAGCGGCACTATTTCGGGAGGAAACATGCGCACACAGGTCGTCATCATCGGTTCGGGACCGTCCGGCCTGCTGCTCGGGCAATTTCTGGCGAAATCCGGTATCGAGGCCATCATTCTGGACCGTGCGGACAAGGACTACATTCTGGGCCGCGTGCGTGCCGGCGTGCTTGAGCAGGGCACGGTCGGGCTGATGGACAAGGCCGGAGCTGGTGCGCGGATGCATGCCGAGGGTTTGCCGCATGGCGGCTTCCAGCTTGCCTTCGATGGCCGTGACCACCGCATCGACCTTGCTAATCTGACCGGTGGCAAAGGGGTGATGGTCTATGGCCAGACCGAGCTGACGCGCGACCTGATGCAGCAGCGCGAGGCAACCGGCGCAACGACGATCTATGATGCGGTGAATGTTTGCCCGCACGATTTCGACGGCTGCTCGCCCTATGTCACCTATGAGAAGGCGGGCGTCACCCACCGGATCGACTGCGATTTCATCGCCGGATGCGACGGGTTCCATGGTGTCAGCCGCAGGAGCGTGCCGGAAAAATCGATCACCACGTTTGAAAAGGTCTACCCGTTCGGCTGGCTTGGCCTGCTCGCCGATGTGCCGCCGGTCAATCACGAATTGATCTATGCCAATCATCCCCGTGGTTTCGCGCTCTGCTCGATGCGCTCGCAAAGCCGCAGCCGCTATTATCTGCAGTGTGCCTTGGACGAGAAAGTGGAGGACTGGAGCGATCAGCGGTTCTGGGACGAACTGCGCACCCGATTGCCCGAGCATCACGCCGAAGCGCTTGTCACCGGCCCGTCCTTTGAAAAATCGATCGCGCCGCTGCGCTCGTTCGTGGCCGAGCCGCTGCGGTTCGGCTCTCTCTTTCTCCTTGGCGATGCGGCGCATATCGTCCCGCCGACGGGGGCCAAGGGGCTGAACCTGGCGGCAAGCGATGTTCATTACCTTCATGCCGGCCTTTGCGAATATTATCAGGAGCGCTCGCCTGCCGGTATCGACGCCTATTCTGTACGCGCCCTCTCCCGTGTCTGGAAAGCGGTGCGTTTCTCCTGGTGGATGACGACAATGATGCACCGTTTTCCGGATACCGGCGCCTTCGACCAGAAGATCCAGGAAGCCGAACTGGACTATCTCACCCATTCGCGCGCGGCAGCTACGGTGCTGGCCGAGAATTATGTGGGGTTGGATTACTGAGCAATGGGAGGCATCCGAAAGGCCTCCCTCTCCAACCAGGAATGTGTCGGCAACCGATATCGCCGCCGCTTCCTTGCATCAGGCACGTTCGAGCGCGATTGCGATCCCCTGCCCGACACCGATGCACATGGTCGATAGGGAAAAGCGGCCACCGGTCAGCTGGAGGTCGAGGGCGGCGGTGCCGGTGATGCGGGCGCCGGACATGCCAAGCGGATGCCCAAGCGCGATGGCGCCGCCGTTGCGGTTGACGCGTGGATCCTCATCGGCGATGCCGAGTTCGCGAAGGACGGCGAGACCCTGGCTGGCAAAGGCTTCGTTGAGCTCGATCACATCGAACTGGTCTTGCGTCATGCCCAGCCGCGCCATCAGCTTTTGCGAGGCGGGTACCGGGCCGATGCCCATGATGCGCGGCGGCACGCCTGCAGCCGCACCTCCCATGACGCGGGCGACCGGCGTCAGGCCATGTTTCTTCACGGCGGCTTCCGAGGCAATGATCAGCGCGGCAGCGCCATCGTTGACGCCGGAGGCATTGCCGGCGGTCACGGTACCGCCTTCCTTCCTGAAGGGTGTGCCGAGCTTGGCAAGCGTTTCGATCGTGGTTGCGCGGGGGTGCTCATCCCTGTCGATGGTGACCGGATCACCCTTGCGCTGCGGGATGACGACGGCGGTGATCTCGCGCGCAAGACGTCCGTTGTCCTGGGCAGCGGCCGCCTTGTTCTGTGAGTGGAGTGCGAAGGCGTCCTGGTCTGCCCGGCTCACCTTGTAATCCTCGGCGACTTTTTCGCCGGTCTCCGGCATCGAATCGACGCCATATTGTTTCTTCATCAACGGATTGATGAAGCGCCAGCCGATTGTCGTATCGTGAATTTCGGCGGCGCGGGAAAAGGCAGTTTCGGCCTTGGGCATGACGAACGGCGCGCGCGACATGCTTTCCACGCCCCCGGCAATCATCAGTTCGGCCTCGCCGGCACGGATGGCACGGGCGGCCGTGATGACGGCATCCATGCCGGAGCCGCACAACCGGTTGATGGTGGTGCCGGACACGTCAAGCGGCATGCCGGAGAGCAGCAGCGACATGCGCGCGATGTTGCGATTGTCCTCACCCGCCTGGTTGGCGCAGCCGAAAATCACATCGTCCACCGCCTGCCAGTCAACGGAAGCATTGCGTTGCATCAGCGCTTTCAGCGGAATGGCGCCGAGATCATCGGCCCGCACGGAAGAGAGAGAACCACCGAAACGGCCGATCGGCGTGCGGATATAGTCGCAGATATAGGCTTCAGCCATCACGCCGCCTCCCCGTCGCCCTGATGGGCTTTCCTGGTGCGGGCGTTGATGTCGCGCAGGGTCTGCAGCTCGGTTTCAGTCGGAGCGGGCGTGTCCATCACCGTGTCGGCAAACTTGATCGGCCAGCCGCAATTCTCAGAGATTTGCGCGCGGGTCACGCCCTGATGGATCGACACCACGGTCAATTCCTTGGTGACCGGGTCCGGCTCGAGGATGCAGAGGTCCGTGATCACGCGGCTCGGTCCCTTGGTCTTCATGCCGAGCCGTTCGCGGTGATTGCCGCCTTCGCCGTGGCCCATCGAGGTGATGAAATTGAGCTTATCGACGAAGCCGCGTTTGGAGAGCGCCATGGTAATGAAAATCTGGCCGCAATTGCTGGCAATCTCCGGAGCGCCACCACCACCGGGCAGGCGCACCTTCGGATGATCGTAGGGACCGACCACCGTGGTGTTGAGATTGGCGAATCTGTCGATCTGGGCGCCGCCGAGAAAGCCGGTGGTGATGCGCCCGCCCTGCAGCCAGTAGCGGAACATTTCAGGCACTGGGACGGTGAACAGCGCCGTGGCGCACAACTCGCCATCGCCGATCGACAGCGGCAGAACATCCGGCCTGGTGCCGACCGTGCCGCTTTCATAGATCAGCGTGATATCCGGCGCATGGGTGAGCCGTGCCACGTTGCAGGCAGCCGATGGCGCGCCGATGCCGACGAAACAGACATCCTCGTTGGTCAGTGCACGCGCGGCCGCAATGGTCATCATTTCGGTGGGGGTGAAGTCGCTCATCGTCATCTCCTCACGCGGCCTTCTTTGCATGCCTGGCAAAGTCTTCCGGCCCGGCCTTCATGATGTTGTCCTCGATCCAGGCCTGGAACGTATCGCGGTCGCGGGCGATCTCGTCCCAGGCAATGTAGAAGGCGTTCGAGCGTGGATAATAGCCGTGCGCATAGGATGGAAAAGCGCCACCGGGCACGGCAACAACCGCAGTCACGGCCCAGGAAGGCAGAATGACGGAATTGGGTGAAGGCGCGTTCAGGTCATCGACGATCTCCTCGACCGTGACGATCGAGCGCTTTGCACCAAGCACCGCTTCCTTCTGCACGCCAACGATCCCTTCGAGCAGCACATTGCCCTTCCGGTCGGCCTTGAGAGCATGGATGATCGTCACGTCCGGGCGGATGGCCGGCACGGCCGCCAGCACCTCGCCTGTGAAGGGGCATGTGACCTGCTTGATATTCGGGTTCACCTTGGGAAGGTCGGCGCCGATATAGCCGCGCAGCATGGCAAATGGCAGGTTTGCGGCGCCGGCTTCATAGCCGTTCGCCATCGCGGCGTGGGAGTGTTCCTCGATCTCCAGCGGCCGTGGCCACTGGTTTTCGACGGCATCGCGGAAGCGGTGCAGCGAGCCGACGCCCGGATTGCCGCCCCAGGAGAATTTCATGCCGCGCGCAGCACCCGCCCCGATCAACTGATCGTAGAGAATATCCGGCGTCATGCGGATCAGGAACAAATCCTTTTTGCCCTGCCGGATCACCTCGTGACCGGCGGCATAGGGGATCAGATGGGTGAACCCTTCCATGGCGACAGTATCGCCGTCCCGCACGTTTTCGGAAATGGCTTCCGCCAGCGAAGTCAGTCGCGCCAAGGCATTCTCCTCCTGATCTTTGGGTAGCGCAAATAAGCGCCCGAATCCGTGCGCCGTCAAATATTTCGTGCGTTATTTGATATTTGTTCGTATAACGCACAGACAAAGATCAAATTTGCGAGGCGTGGTTATGCGGGAATCGGATTTCGTCAGCGGCTTTGCCCGCGGCCTGAAGGTCATCGAAGCCTTCGGGGAAGCACGTCCGAAGCTCACCATCGCCGAGGCTGCGAAGCTCACGGAACTCGACAGGGCGACGGTGCGCCGCTGCCTGCTCACACTCGCCGATCTGGGTTACGCCGATTATGACGGCAAGTTTTTTGCGTTGACGCCGAAGGTGCTGCGGCTCGGCCATGCCTATCTTTCGGCAACGCCCCTGCCCCTGGTGATCCAGCCCTATCTCGACCAGCTCTCGGAAAAGGCGGGGCAAAGTGCCTCCGCCTCTGTTCTCGATGGGACCGAGATCGTCTATATCGCCCGCGCCGCGCAAAAGCGGGTGATGTCGATCAATCTTTCTCCGGGATCGCGCTTGCCTGCCTATTGCGCCTCGATGGGGCGGGCTCTCTTGGCTTCGTTGCCCGAAGCGGAGGCGCGCAGCATTCTGGACC
The DNA here is from genome assembly GCF_001426685.1 of Rhizobium sp. Root483D2. Classification (GTDB taxonomy): domain Bacteria; phylum Pseudomonadota; class Alphaproteobacteria; order Rhizobiales; family Rhizobiaceae; genus Pararhizobium; species Pararhizobium qamdonense. Next base: position 126,057 of record NZ_LMFB01000008.1, read on the forward strand.
GCTCGGAACTCAAGGCCAATACGCCGGTGACCAAGACGGCCCCGGACGCGCTCATGGAAGAGCTTCGCCTTGTGCGGTCGCAGGGATATGCCGTCATCGATCAGGAGCTGGAACTCGGCCTCTGCTCCATCGCCGTCCCCGTTGAAAACGATCGCGGGCGTGTGCTGGCTGCCATCAATATCGGCGCGCCGGCAGCGCATGTGCCGGCAGCCGAGATGGGGCATCGCTACCTGTCTTTGCTCAAGGACACGCAAAAAGCGCTGCGGCTGGTGCTGCGATAGCCAATATGGGCGCGGCAAGCGGGCAAAGGCCGATCGTTCTGCCGAAGAAGGTGTGGCGCGGCAAACATCGGAAACTTGACCTTGCCGGGACGCCTGGAACATAGATGACAGCGTGCTCCGGCCGATGCCGGTCGATGGAATATATGGAAGCGATGGCATGCGGAAATTACCTGCGCTTTCGGCGATGAAGGTGTTCGAGGTCGTCGGGCAGACACGCAGTTTCACGCGTGCGGCCGAGCTGCTGAACCTCACGCAAAGTGCGGTCAGCCGCCAGGTGCGCAATCTGGAAAAGCAGCTGGGCGAAAACCTTTTGATCCGCCATCATCATGATCTCGAATTGACGCGCGCGGGTGCCGAACTTCTGGCAACGCTGCAGCTTGCCTTTCACAATGTCGAGCAGACAGTGCGCTCGATCATGGAGAAGAGCAACCGCAACCGGCTGCGTATCAACGTGCCGCCGACCTTTGCCAAGCGCTGGCTGATGCCCCGGCTGTCGCGGCTGCGCGAGGCCTTGCCGGAGATCGAGATCAGCCTCAGCACCGATCTCAAGGATACGCTGGCCGAGCGCAGCCTGCTCGATTGCGCCATTCGCTTCGGCGATGGCGAATGGCCGATGCTGCAATCGCGCATCCTGATGACCGAACGGCACATTGCAGTCTGCGCGCCCGGCCTTTTGAGGGCAGCGGAGCGCGGTGGCCGGATCGACCTTTCGTCCTTTACCTTCCTGCATGTGCTGGCCGCCGCCGACCAGCGCTATCTCACCTGGCAGCATTGGCTGGATGCCGCCGGTCTCGGCGGCACCGATGTGCGCGGCGGTATGGAATTCGATCTTCTCGACCTGGTGATCGAGGCCGCCTGCAACGGGCTTGGAATTGCCGTGGTCGATCGCTTCATGGTGGAAAGCCAGCTGCAAAGCGGCCAGCTTGTGCCCGTGCTCGATGTCGAGATCGAGGGCCATGAATCCTACTGGCTGGTTACCCGCACCGACCAGCCTGAGAGCGCCAGTGTCCAGCAATTTCGCACATGGCTGATGAATGAGATCGCGCTGGCTGAAGGCTCCAACGCCGCAGCACAATGAGCAAGGCGAAACATTCGTTTTTGGAATGCTTGGCCCGATAATAAGTCGCTTGCGAACGGGGCCCAAGGTCCCGTCTACTGCGTGAAACAGACTATGTTTCGGGTGGGCTCATGACGCAATATCGCAACTTCATCGGTGGCCGTTTTGTCGATAAGGCCGGCTTGGCTGAGATCGAGGTGCGCAATCCGGCCAATGGCCAGATCTTCACCACGGTTCCGGCCGCAGACGACGCGGATGTCATAGCGGCGGTCGAGGCAGCGAAAAGCGCGCAGAAGCTTTGGCGCAAGCTCGCGGCGATCCAGCGTGGCAATGCCTTGCGCAAACTGGCCGATGCGGTCGAGCGGCATGCCCCGACGATTGGCGAGGCGCTGGCGCTGGAATCCGGCAAGAGCCTTGCGGACGCCATCGCCGAAGCCATCTACGGCGTCGAACTGATGCGCTATCACGCGGAATGGGCGCGCCGCATCGAAGGCGAGATCATCGAAAGCGATACGCCGGATGAGACGCTGCTGCTTAAGCGCGAGCCGATCGGCGTCGTTGCCTGCCTGATCCCGTTCAATTTTCCGATCTATACGCTGGTGCGCAAGATCGCGCCCGCCCTCATCACCGGCAATGCCGTCGTTGTCCGTCCGAGTAACACAACCCCGGCCTCCGCCTTCGCGTTTGCACAAGCGGTGCTGGAAGCGGGTCTGCCGGACGGGCTCGTCAACATCATGACGATGTCGCACGATGTGGCCCGCACCATGTGCACGCATCCGGCCGTCGGCATGATCACGCTGACCGGCAGCGTTTCGGCGGGCCAGACGGTGCTCGATTACTGCAAGACCAATATTGCCAAACCCTCCCTGGAGCTTGGCGGCAAGTCGCCTGTCATCGTCGAGCCCGATGCCGATCTCGACGCCGTGGCCCGCATGGTCCTCGGCGCAAAGACGGCCCATTGCGGACAGGTCTGTACCTCTGCCGAGCGGCTTTACGTCCATAGGTCGATCCACGATGCTTTGGTCGAGAAGCTGCGCCAGGGCTTCGCCGCCCGCCGTTTCGGCGACCGCGCCATTGACCCCGAGATGATGGGACCGCTTGCCAATGCGGCGGCGCGAGCCCGTATTCACGGCATGGTCGAGCGGGCCGTGGCGGAGGGAGCGACAGTTATTGCGGGTGGTGCGATTCCGGATGGCGAAGGCTATTTCTATCCGCCGACCCTGATGACCGGCTGCCGCCAGGAAATGGAGATCGTCCGCGAAGAGGTGTTTGGCCCGGTGCTGGCGGTGTTGTCCTACGAGACGTTCGATGAGGCTTTGGCGCTTGCCAGCGATCACCAGTTCGGGCTCGCCTCGGTGCTGTTTTCGGAAAATTACCGCAAGGTCATGCAGGCGGCGAGCGAGATCGAAGCAGGCGAGCTTTACGTCAACCGTTTCCCGGCCGATCCCTACCAGGGCTATCATGCGGGCTGGAAGAAATCCGGGCTCGGCGGCGATGACGGCAAGCACGGCATGCTCGAATTCACGCAGACGCGGCTTGTTATCCTGAAACATTGATGACCCGGCGAGGAGGAATCACCCCATGAAGATCGCATCGCTGAAAACCCACGTGGTTGCCGTTCCACCACCGCATGTCGGCGGCATGTACTGGATTTTCGTCGAGCTTGAGACGGCCTGCGGCATTTCGGGCGTCGGCGAAATCTATGCGACCTCGTTTCATCCCTCGGCCATGGTTGCGCTGATCGACGATGTCTTCCAGCGCTATCTTCTCGATCACGACCCCCACCAGATCGAGCGTTTCTGGCGGGCGGCCTATTCGAGCGGCTTCACGCAGCGGCCTGATACGACGATGATGGGGATCGTCTCGGGCCTGGAAATCGCCTGTTGGGACATTATCGGCAAGGCTGCCGGCCGGCCGGTCTCCGATCTGCTGGGTGGGACCGTCCACGAAAAGCTGCGCGCCTATACCTATCTCTATCCGAAGAACGCGGCCGGCGACTACGATTACAACGACCCGGATCTTGCCGCCGAAGAGGCCATCCGCATGGTCGAGATGGGCTTCACCGCCGTCAAGTTCGATCCGGCCGGTCCCTACACCAATTATTCCGGCCACCAGCTTTCGATGGGTGTTCTCGACCGTTGCGAACTCTTCTGCGCCAAGATCCGCGAAGCGATCGGCAGCCGGGCGGATATCCTTTTCGGCACGCATGGACAGATGGTGCCGTCCTCGGCGATCCGGCTGGCGCGGCGGCTGGAGAAATACGATCCGCTGTGGTTCGAAGAGCCGGTGCCGCCCGGTCAGGAAGCGGCCATGGCCGAAGTGGCGCGCGCCACCTCCATCCCGATCTCGACCGGCGAGCGGCTGACGACGAAATACGAATTCCAGCGTGTGCTGCAGCTTGGCGCAGCGGCGATCCTGCAGATGAATGTCGCCCGCGTCGGCGGCCTGCTGGAGGCCAAGAAGATCGCCGGGATGGCCGAGGCCTTCTATGCCCAGATCGCACCGCATCTCTATAACGGGCCGGTGGGCGCCGCCGCCAGCATCCAGCTTTCGGCCGCAACCCCCAACTTCCTGATCCACGAAGCGATCATGGATTTCGGCGGCTTCCACGCAGAGGTGCTGAAAACCAAGCTGCAGTTCGACGATGGTTATCTCATTCCCTCGCGCGAGCCGGGCCTTGGCATCGAGCTCGATCTCGATGTGATCGCAAAGCACTCTCCCTATACCGGCGACCGCCTGCACTTGCAGATGGCCGCAACGCCCGCCGATATCAAGGAATTCATGCCCGCCAGGGGCTGAGCCTGAACAGAGACCGTCCATGATCTACGATTTCGTCATTGTTGGCGCGGGTTCGGCCGGCTGCATCCTTGCAAGCCGCCTCAGCGAGAGCGGCCGCTACAGCGTTCTCCTCATCGAGGCGGGCGGCAAGGACACGTCCTTCTGGTTCAAGATCCCGATCGGATACGCCAAGAGCTATTACAATCCCAAGGTCAACTGGATGTATTCGACCGAGCCGGAAGCGGGGCTCGACGGGCGCAGGATCTATGTGCCGCGCGGCAAGGTCCAGGGCGGGTCCGGTTCGATCAACGCCATGGTGTTCGTGCGGGGTGCGGCCGATGATTTCGACGATTGGGAAGCGGCGGGGAATCCCGGCTGGGGCGCTGCCGATGTCCTGCCCTTTTTCAAGAAGCTCGAGACCCATGAAAATGGTGCCTCCCCCTGGCATGGCGGCCATGGCCCGATCCATGTGACGCCGATGCGCGGCATGACCCACCCTGTCACCGATGCCTATCTGAAGGGCTGCGAGGAGTTGCATCTGCCAGCCACCGCCGATTTTAACGGCGCCTCGATCGAAGGTGCGGGGGTCTACGATATCAACACCCGCAACGGCCGGCGCTCGCATTCCAGCGCCGAATATCTGCGCCCGGCGCTGAAAAGAGCTAATGTCTCGATCGCGCACCGTTCCCTTGCGCAAAGGCTGGTTTTTGCGCCGGACGGGCGCGCGGCCGGCGTCGAGGTCCTGCAGGATGGCGTCAAGCGGATATTTTCGGCGCGGCGCGAGGTCATCCTGTCGGCCGGTGCGATCGATACGCCGAAACTGCTGCAACTTTCGGGCATCGGCGATGGAAAAGCGCTTAACGAAAAAGGTATCGAGAGCCGCCGCCATCTGCCGGCCGTCGGGGAGAACCTGCAGGATCATCTGGCGGCAAGCTTTTACTACCGTGCCAACCGGCCGACATTGAACGGCGTGTTCGCAAGCCTGTTCGGCCAGGCGCGGCTGGGACTGCAATATATGCTGACCCGCAAGGGGCCTTTCGCCATGAGCGTCAACCAGGCGGGCGGGTTCTTCCGCGGGTCGCCAGCGCAGGCGCGGCCCAATATCCAGCTCTATTTCAATCCGCTGTCCTACCGCATCCCTGTCGATGCCAGCGCGTCCATGGTGCCCGAGCCTTATGCGGGTTTCCTGATTGCGTTCAATTCCTGCCGCCCGACAAGCCGTGGCCGGATTGCGCTGGCCTCCAGCGATCCTGCCGCCGCAGCGCTGATCCAGCCGAACTATTTATCGACGGAGCGCGATATCACTGAAGTCATCGAGGGGAGCCGGCTGGTGCGGCGGATCGCTTCGGCGCCGTCGCTGGCGGCCATTATCGACGCCGAGGTTTCCCCGTCGCCAACAGCTGCAAGCGACGAAAGCCTGCTCGATTATTTCCGCGCCAATGCCAGCTCGATCTATCACCTCTGCGGCAGCTGCGCGATGGGACCGGATGCGGAGACCTCGGTGGTGGATGCCCGGCTTCGGGTGCACGGGGTGGAGGGCCTGCGCATCGTCGATGCCTCGGTCTTTCCCAATGTCACCGCCGGCAACATCAATGCACCGACGATGATGGTGGCCGAAAAGGGCGCAGCCATGATCCTTGAGGATGCGGCTTGAGACTATGACGACCATGGCCGGCGGCGGATGAAGCCATTTCATCACTCCCGGAGCGACCTGAAACGGAGGACGGATATGCGCTACGGCTTTATCGGACTTGGGCATTTGGGCCAGTACCTGGCGGGCAGTCTCGTGCGCGAGGGTTTTCCGCTCACCATTCACGACCGGGACCGCAGCCGTGCGGAACCATTGCTGGAACGCGGCGCGCTGTGGGCCGACAGTCCGCAGGCGCTGGCAGCCGGCGTCGATGCCGTTATCACCTGTCTGCCCTCGCCAGCGATTTCGCAGGCTGTACTGACGGGTCCGGACGGCATCCTGTCAGGCTTGAAGGCCGGTGGCACCTGGATCGAGATGAGCACGCTCGACCAGAACGATATCGAGAGACTTGCAGCACTTTCGGCTGCAAAGGGCATCCGCATGCTGGAGGCGCCGGTAACGGGCGGCGTCCACCGCGCAGCCGCTGGCGACATCACCGTCATTGCAGGCGGTGACCGCGATCTGTTCGACACGCATCTTCCGGCGCTGAGCGCGATGGGCGGCGAAATCTTTCATGCCGGGCCGCTCGGCAAGGCCGCTGTGATCAAGGTCATCACCAATATGCTGGCCTTCATCCATCTTCTGGCGACCGGCGAAGCGCTGATGCTGGCCAAGAAAGGCGGCATCGACCTGACCGATGCCTTCAACATCATCAAGGCGAGCTCCGGCAACAGTTTCGTGCATGAGACCGAAGGCCAGGTGATCCTGAACGGCAGCTACAACATCAATTTCACCATGGATCTCGCCTGCAAGGACCTCGGCTTCGCGCTCGGTTTCGGTAAACAGTTCGGCGTACCGCTCGATCTCGCCTCGCACACCTTGCAGACCTTCATCCGCGCCCGCTCGACCTATGGCGGCGACGCCTGGTCGTCGCAGGTGGTGAAGCTGCTCGAGGACGCCGTGGGCACCGATCTGCGCGCTCCAGGCTTCCCGGCGGAGTTGTGAGGCTTCCGCTGAAATTGAGATATATCAAGGCACTACACGCTAATTATATGAGTGTATAATTTCTCTTGCAAGATGGCCGCAGCTCGCTATCCTGATTTTGCAGACTGTCCGTCAAACCCGGCGGCGGCGTGAATGACGAGCAGACGATGACGAGAGATCCCCGCTATGACGTGCTTTTCGAGCCGGTGAAAATCGGGCCTCTGACGGCACGAAACCGCTTCTATCAGGTCCCGCACTGTTCGGGCATGGGCTATCGCTATCCCAATGCCGAAGCGCATATGCGGGGGATCAAGGCGGAAGGCGGCTGGGCCGTGATCTCGACGCAAGAGGCGGAAATCCACCCGACGTCCGAGCTGACGCCGGCCAACGAGGCCCGGTTATGGGATGACGGCGATATCGGCGCGCTGTCGCTGGTTGCCGACAAAATTCATGCGCATGGCAGCCTGGCTGCAATCCAGCTGGTTCACAACGGCTTGCACGCCGCCAATCGCTTCAGCCGGATGATCCCGCTTGCGCCGTCGCATGTCATTGGCGACGGGCTGGATCCGGTTCAGGCGCGATCCATGGATAAGTCCGATATTGCCGATATGCGCCGCTGGTACCGCAATGCCGCCATCCGCGCCAAACAGGCAGGCTTTGATATCATCTACATCTATTCCGGTCATGACATGAGCGTGATCCAGCACTTCCTGTCACGGCGGCACAATCATCGCACGGATGAATATGGCGGCTCGTTCGAGAACCGGCTGCGGCTGTTCCGGGAGATTCTGGGCGATGCACGCGATGTGGTGGGCGATACCTGCGCGCTCGCCGTCCGTCTGGCCGTCGATGAACTGCTCGGGCCTTCAGGCATCACCTGCGAGGGCGAAGGGCGCGACATTATCGAAGCGCTGGCCGAAGTACCCGATCTTTGGGACGTCAACCTCTCGAACTGGTCGAACGACAGCCAGACGGCGAGATTTTCAGAGGAAGGCTTTCAGGAGCCCTATATCCGCTTCGTCAAATCGGTGACCACCAAGCCTGTCGTCGGCGTCGGCCGCTATACCTCTCCCGACAGCATGGCACGGGTGATCCGTCAGGGTATCATGGACTTCATCGGCGCGGCGCGGCCCTCGATCGCCGATCCGTTTCTGCCGGTGAAAATTGAGGAAGGACGCATCGACGATATCCGCGAGTGTATCGGCTGCAACATCTGCACGTCCGGAGACAACACCTCGGTTCCGATGCGCTGTACGCAAAATCCGACGGTGGGCGAGGAATGGCGCAAGGGCTGGCATCCGGAAAGGATCGCAGCTTCGCGGACCGCCGATGCCGTACTGATCGTCGGAGGCGGGCCTGCCGGACTGGAAGCCGCGCGTGCGCTGGCGCAGCGTGGTCTGGACGTGACCCTGGCCGAATCCGGCAGGGAATGGGGCGGCCGCGTCAGCCGCGAAAGCAGGCTGCCGGGACTGGCGACATGGGCGCGCGTGCGCGACTGGCGGGTCGGGCAGTTGAAGACCTACCAGAATGCGCAGATGTATCTGCAAAGCCCTCTCTCAGCCGGTGATATCTTGCAATATGGCATTCCCCACATTGCCATCGCCACCGGATCGCATTGGCGCACCGACGGTGCCGGCCGCACGCACTGTCTGCCGCTGGATTATCTGCACGCCGGGGTCACCCTATCTCCGGACGCATTGATGACGGAGGGGGCGAAAACCATCGCTGCGAATGGACCTGTGGTGGTTTTTGACGATGACTGTTTTTACATGGGCAGCGTGCTGGCCGAGTTGCTGGCGGCGGCAGGGCGGACCGTCATTTTCGTGACGCCGGAAGCCCAGGTTTCGCCGTGGAGCAACCACACACTGGAGCAGGCGCGTGTGCAGCGGCGGCTGATCGATCTGGATGTAACGATCATCACCGCCCACTGTCTGTCAGGCCGTAGGGCCGATAGCCTCGAACTGGCCTGCATCTATAGCGGCAAGACGCGCTGGATCGATTGCGCTGCGCTTGTTCCCGTCACGGCCCGCCTGCCCGACGAAACACTCTGGCTGGATTTGACCGCCCGCAGGGAGGAATGGGCGGATGCAGGCATACAATCCGTGACCCGCATTGGCGACTGTCTGGCGCCGGGGCTGATCGCTGCGGCGAACTATTCCGGTCACCAATATGCGCGGGAGTTCGGAACGGAGCCTTCAAAGGATGCCGTGCCATTCAAACGCGAGGACATCGCCATGATCCAGGCAACCGGAGCTGCGGCATTGTCTCTTACATGAAGACGTGATCACCCTATTCAATTCCGGCGCAGCATGAAATGCAGCGAGGCCAGGGCGACGCAGGCTACCGAAACCAGGAAGATGGCGCCGGACATGGCATAGATCACCGGAGAAGCGCCGGAATTCATCTTGCCGAACAGGACCACCGGCAAGGTGTTCTGGCGGCCGGCGAGATAGAAGGCGCGGGTGAATTCGTTGAGCGACAGCAGGAAAGAAAAGATGAAGGCGCTGACGAGACCGGGGCGGATCAGCGGCAAGGTGATATCGGCGAACTGACGCCACCATGTCGCCCCGAGATCGGCTGCGGCGGTCAGGTAGGACCGGCGCACCGCGGCGAAGCTGGTCAGAATAACGATGAAGGCGAAGGGCATCGCCCAGAGAAGATGGCCGGCGATTACCGTCAGGCTCGAGGCCTTGATGCCGCTGCGGGTAAAAACGGCCGACAGCGCCAACCCCTGAATAACCCCCGGCACAAACATCGGCAGGATCACCGTCAAGAACCAGGCCGTCCGCTGCGCCCGCAATTCGAAATAGGCAAGCGCTGCCAAAAGCGACATGCCGGTCGCCAGCACGGCGGTGACGGTTGCGATCATCAGCGATTGCTGCAGGGCTCCGACCAGCGCACGGTCATTCGGCAGTGCCGCATACCAGGTAAGGCTGAGATCCGACAGGCGCGGCAGGCCGGGCTGCAGGGCTGGGTTGAAGGATACCGCGAGCAGATAGAGCGGCGGCGCATAGATGACGATCAGCCCGGCGATGGTGATCGCCCAGAGCAGGATACGGTTGGCCAATCCTTCGCGGATCATCATGGCGACTGATCCTCGAACAGCGAGGCAAGGCCGAAAACACGGTTGCCGATCAGCACGAGACCGAAGATCACGATCAGGACGATGGTGGAGATGGCAAAAGCCAGCGGGTAATTGGCGACGCGCATGACATCGTTGATCATCACCGAGACGATCGACGCACCGGCACCGCCGAGCATTTGCACTTCGGTGGACGAGCCCACCACCATGACGAAGACGAACAGGAACCCCGCAAAGATCCCAGACATTGTCAGCGGCAGCAGAATGCTGGTGAGGCTTTTCCAGAAGCCGGCGCCGAGGTCCTGGGCTGCGGCAAGAAAGGTTGGATCGACGCGGCGCATCGACAAGAGGATCGGAAAGGTCGCAAACGGCAAATAGGACGCGACAAGCCCGACGACGACGGCAAAATTGCTGAACAGGAGCCAGTCGAGCGGTGCGCCGATGATCCCCAGATCCTGCAGCCAGGTGTTGAGCACGCCGGTGCGGCCCAGGACCAGACGCCAAGAGAAGGACCGGATCAGATAGGATGTGAAGAAGGGAATGGTGATCAGGGCCAGAAGCAGGATGCTGAGCCTTCTGCCAGCAAGGAAATGCACGGCGTAGGCGGTCGGATAGGCGATGAGCAGGCAGAGCAGCGCGGTGCCGAAGGCCTTGACCAGGGTCGAGATGATGACCGTCCAGCGCCCGGCCTCCAATATGCCGGCATAGCCTGTGAGGCTGAGGTCCGGCTTGATCCAGTATGTCGAGGGATCCCAGCTCCAGAAACTCCAGACGACGACGATGGTCAGCGGCACCAGTCCCAGCGCCAGGATCACCAGGAGCGGCGGCGTGATCAGAACAGGTGAAATGGGCAGGCGCGATCCGGTCATGCTGGTCCTTTGAGGGTGGAGGCAGCGGCAAGCGAACCTGCCACTGCCAGGGATCGGTCTCAGGCGTTGCGCAGCTTCTGCCACCATTCTTCGTAAAGCTGGAAATTATCCGGCCGGGCATTCTGCCAGTAGATCTTGCCGGCAAATTTCGCCTTCACATGCTCGGCCAGCTTCTCGACCTCTTCCGGCTTGTATTCGTCCGGGTGGGCCTTGGCATAGACAACATTGTTGTCGGTCGGCACCAGATAGCCGCGCGCCTGGCCGAGTTCGCAACCGTAGAAGCCGCCAAGCAGGCCATCGACGAACTTGTGCGCGGTATCGGCAACACCGCGGTCGCCGGCACCTTTGAGCAGGACCATATTGTTGCCCCAGCCCTCGTAGCCTTCGACGGGTGCTGCATATTCCACCTGCAGTCCGCGTTTGCGGCCCTCATAGACGATCGGCTCCCAGCCGGTCATCGCATCCACTTCCTGATCGGCCACCAGCTGGACGCCCTGCTCCCAACCGTTCCAGAACGTACGGAACTGGCCGTCGGACTTGTGCTTGATCAGGAATTCCATCACCAGGCCGAGTTCGGATTCCGACAGATTGCCGGGGTCGGCGATCGGCTGGTTTTCGCTTTCCTTGAGATACATCGCGGTGAAGATGGCGCTGTTGATCCAAGCATCCTCCATCGCCACGCGGCCCTTCAGTTTCGGATCGAAGATCGCGCCATAGCTGTCGATCTTGCCGAGCTTGTCGGGCCGGTAGATGATCGAGTCGGCATTGACGACGGCCGGAATGCCGTACTGCTTGCCCTCATGCTTGAGATAGGGAATATCCTTGGCCCATTGCCAAAGGCTTTCGTAGTTGGGGATCTTGGCCGTATCCCAGGGGATGATTACGCCCTGACGCGCCAGTTCCTTTTCAGCACCGCCCTGAAAGCCGCCGATATCGAAGAGATCATTGGCATTGCCGGCGGCAAGCCGGGCAATGACCGGGCCGAGATCGTTGCCATTATCGGTGAATTCCGGCGTCACACCGGCCTGCTTGGCAAATTCCGGCCATTTCTCGCCGATATCCAGCGTCGCCGTCGCCCAAAACGCGACTGTTGCTGCATCCTGGGCCGCAAGGCGCGAGGCAAAACCCAGGCCGCCGGCAGACAGCGCGATCCCGCCTGCCCCCATCAGCTTGAGGAAGTCACGCCGTTGCACATTGCTGTGTGCCCGGGGTGAAAATGGTCTGCTATGCTTGGTCATGATCATTCCCCTTTTTGGTTTTGGCATGCGATTGATCAGTCGGTGGTCGCGTTATCCCGCCGGTAATCCTGCATTGGAAATCAGCACGGCCGCATCGGGCTTCAGCCCGACAGGAACCTGCTGCCCCGTGGAAAGCTGGCCGATATCGGCATCAGCCTCGATGGCGATCACCAATGTCTGGCCGTCGGCAAAGGCCAGTTTCAGATCGCGATGCAGGCCACAGAACGTCGTTTCGACGACCGTCAGGATCAGCGCATGCGGCGCTCCCTGCGGCGCGAGAAACAACCGGTCGGGCCGGATCGCAATGACGCTTCCAACAGCATCGGCGGCGCCTTGTGCGCGCACCGGCAACGTCTGGCCAGCGACCGTTGCTTCCGTTTTTCCGGCGTTTACGGCGACCGTTTCCGGCCGCAACAAGGTGTCGATCCCGACGAAGCGGGCGACGAAAGCGTTGGCGGGCGCTTCGAAGAAACGGGCGGGTGCATCCACCTGCTCGATACGGCCCCGGTGCATGACGGCCATGCGGTCAGACAGGCTAAGCGCCTCGTCCTGATTGTGCGTGACCAGAATGAAGGTAGCACCCGTTCGCTTGTGCAGCCGTCCGAATTCGTCACGCATCTGTTGGCGCAGGCGCTCATCAAGCCCGGTCAGCGGCTCGTCGAGCAGAAGAATGCCCGGTTCCATCACCAGCGCCCGTGCAAGCGCCACGCGCTGCCGCTGGCCGCCGGACAGGAGATTGACGTCGCGCGGGCCGAAGCCGGAAAGTTCGACCAGATCGAGCGCATCGCTGATTTTCGTGTCCAGTGACGCCCCGGACAGTCCCTTCAGGCGAAGGCCATAGCCGACATTCTGCGCGACGGTCATGTGCGGAAACAGCGCAAGGCTCTGGAACACCGTATTGACCGGCCGTTTGTTGGCTGGCAGATCGCCGACATCCTTGCCGTCGAAGGCGACGCGTCCGGATGTCTGCCGGTCAAAACCGCCGATGAGCTTCAAAAGCGAACTTTTCCCGCAGCCGGATGATCCGAGCAGGGTGAAGAACTCGCCGGCCTTGATATCGAGGGTTACGTTATCGAGCGCTTTGACCGGTCCATATTCCCGGGTGACAGCATCGATCTGGATCGATATCGCCATATTACCCCGCCTTGCCACTGTTTTCGCGGATGATCAGGATACCCGTATCCGTCACTTCAAGCACCTGGTTTTCCAGAACGAGTGTCGTTGCCGTTGCCTCCTCCACGATCATCGGACCCTCAAACATCTGCCCCGCGCCCAGGAGGCCGCGCTGATAGACCGGGCATGAAACCCAGCCGAGTGCCGCACCGAAATAGACGTCCCGGCGGGCTGTCGCCTCTGCCCTGATACCAGTACCGGTTGCAGGCAGCGACGGCAAGGTGATCACGGGACCATTCAGCACCGCCTCGAGATGCAGGGTGGTGATTTCGATACCGGCATTGGCGAGACGGAACGAATAGGCCCGCTCATGCGCCGCATGAAAACGCTCGGCAAAACTTTGTGCGTCGTCATGGCGATCGAACTGGGCGAACACGCCATGCTCCTGCCCGCGGTAGCGGGCTTCGACCTGGTAGGTGAAGCGGATATCCGCATCGTGACCCTTGGCGAAATAGGCGACGGCCTCGGCTTCCAGCCCGTCGAATTTTGCCGACAGCTCGCCGAGTGCCTCTGCCGTCAGGGCTGAAAACCAGGTGCTGCGGAAATCGGCGCGGGGTTCGGCTGCCAGCATGCCCCAGGCGGAAAAAATACCCGGATGCGGCGGGATGACCGTCGCCTTGACGCTGAGGTCCCGGCCAAGCCGGGTGGCGAGCGCCGGTCCGGCCCCGCCGCTGACGACAAAAGCCGCATCGCGCGGATCGTGGCCGCGCTGTACCGTCACCAGCTTCAGGGCATTGATCATGCTGGCATGCGCGATGTCGATGATGGCGATCGCCGCATCCTCGATGCTGATACCCAGCGGGGTGGCGACGGTGGCGATCGCATCGGCCGCCTTCTGCTTGTGCAGATGCATGCTGCCGCCGGCAAAGGTGGCCGGATCGAAGATGCCGACGGTCAAAATGGCATCCGACAATGTCGGCTTTTTGCCGCCATGCCCGTAGCAGGCCGGTCCGGGCGTGGAGCCGGCACTTTCGGGGCCGACGCGCAAGGCGCCCCGGTCGTCCAGCCGGGCGATGGACCCGCCGCCGGAGCCGATCTCGACAATATCCACCACCGGCACCTGCACGGGATGTCCGGGGCGGATGCGGGTATGTTCCAGCTTGTAATCGACATTCAATGTCGGGCGTCCGTCATGGATCAGCGAGCACTTGGCCGTGGTGCCACCGACATCCAGCGACAGGACCTCGCTTTCACCGAGCGCTTCCCCGATCCTCGCTGCACCTGCAACGCCGCCTGCGGGACCGGATTCGACGAGCGTCAGCGGGCTGTCGACCGCCTGGTCGAATGTCGAGATGCCGCCGTTGGACTGCATCGCGTAATAGGGGCAGGTCAGGCCGCGCTTGATCAGCGCTTCTTCCAGCCGCTCGAAATAATATTGGATGATCGGCTGGACATAGGCATTCAGCACCGCCGTGTTGGTGCGCTCATACTCCCGCCATTGCCGCGAGACGGCATGGCTGGCGCACACCGTGACCTCGGGAAGCGCATCCGCCAGAATGCCGGCACACAGGATCTCATGCTCGGGATTGGCATAGCTGTGAAGGAACAGGATGGCGATCGCCTCGATCTTTTCCTCCTTGCAGCGGGCAATGATCGGCCGCAGGTCATCCAGTTCGAGCGGCTGGACGATATGCCCGGAGGCATCGAGACGTTCGCGCACTTCGAAGCGCAATTCCCGGGGAACGAAAGGCTCCGGACTGTGGAACTGCAAATTGTAGAGATCGGGGCGGTTGCCCCGGCCGATCTCCAGCACGTCGCGGAAGCCTGCCGTGGTCACCAGCGCCGTGCGCACGCCCTTGCGCTCGGTAATGGCATTGATCACGGTCGTGCCGCCATGGGCAAAGAAGGTGACGTCACGCGTTCGAAGCCCGCATTTCTCTTCAGCCGAAGAGATGGCATTGAGCACGCCTCTCGATTGATTCTTGACGGTTGTCAGGCTCTTTGCCGTGAACAGTTCGCCGCTGCGTTCGTCATATCCGACAAGATCGGTGAAAGTACCGCCGACATCGGTTGCCAGTCTGATCATCCTGAAACCTCCGTGTTGTATCCGTAAAGACTTGACGCCTGTGCCTTGGTCAGAAAGCCGTTGCGCAGATCCTGCTCGATCAGCAATGGCTCGCGCTTGCACGGTTCACCCCAACCGCCGCCGCCGCCGGTAATGACGCGCAACACGTCGCCCTTGTTGAGATCGATATGCGCCACGCGGCCGTAGGTCCGGACCGCTCCGCCCTGGACCGGTGCGATCTGCAAGGCATTGACCGTCCCCTGCCCGCCGCCGTCCATGCCCCATGGCTGTGTCGCCGTTCGCCCGAAGCTGCCATAGGCCGATGCGCCCGTGCCGAGGATTTCGTATTCGCGCACGATACCGAAGCCGCCGCGCCGGCGCCCGGCGCCCGTTCCACCCTCGACATTGAAGCCGTAGCGCATGACCCTGAGCGGGAACCGCGCCTCGATGACTTCGACGGAATAATTGTAGGTATCGCCATCGGTCAGCGCGATCAGTGCGCTGGCGCCATCCCGGTGCTCGCTGGCGCCCCAGCCGCCATGTTGCGGCTCGATGTGAATGAACGGCTGGCCGCTGCGGTCCTTGCCGGAAATATAGACGACGCAGAGACTGGAGTAGGACCCGGCGGAAAATCGCGACGGTATCAACGGTGCGAGCGCCTTCCAGACCAGCTCCGATGCGTGCACCGATCCCTCGTAATACCAGCCGGTCGGGGACGGTTTTTCGGCGGTGAAGATGGTGCCAGACGGTGCGATGACCGTCAGCGGCCGGAACCAGCCTTCGTTGGATGGGTCCTGAGGGCCGACCATCGCCTTGACGATGGTTCTGACGGCCGACTGCAATGCACCCCGCGCGCAGTTGATCGGCCCGGCAACTGCCGGCGGGCAGCCGGTAAAATCGATCGTGATGCCGTCGCCCTCAATGGTCACCGCCACCTGGACATGGATCGGCTCCTTGCTGACGCCGTCTCCGTCGATAATATCGGTTGCCGTGTAGTGGCCGTCTGGAAGGGCTGAGATCGCAGCCCGGCTGCGGGTCTCGCTGGCGTTCAAGAGGTTGGCAAAGGCGGCATGAACGATAGGCGCGCCATACTTGCCCGCCAGCTCCGCCATGCGGCGACCGGCAACCCTGACGGTTGCGACCTGCGCATTGAGATCGCCGAGGGCGACGTCGGGCAGGCGGACATTCTCGCTGATAATGTGCAGGATTTCATCGGAGAACACGTCGGCGCGGACGATCTTGACGCCTGGCAGCCGCAATCCTTCCTGGAACACCGATGTGGCATCCGGCGCAAGGCTGCCCGGAACCGATCCGCCGACATCGAGATAATGGGCGACGTTGATGGCATAGGCGAGGATTTCTCCATCGACGAAGAGCGGCTTGACGATTGCAAAATCGCAGGCATGGGTGCCGCCCGCATAGGGGTCGTTGGACAGCAGGATGTCGCCATCGGCAAGATTGCCGCCGAATTTTCCAATCAGCGATTTCACCTGCACGCCGAACGTGCCGGTAAACAGCGTGATGCCGTTCATCTGGGCAACAAGTTCGCCTTCTGCGGTGAGGAGACCGCAGGCAAAATCGAGCACTTCATAGATGACCGGGCTCATGCTGGTGCGGGCCATGACAATGCCCATCTCATCGACGGTCGCCATCAGCTTGCCCTCGATGATTTCCTGGGTCACAGGATCGACACGTCGCCCGCCGGTGGTCATCGTTTGCGAACCCTCCTTGCACTTATTAAGAGCAGACTAGGAGTGTTCGGCGCGTGCCGGTAGCCGGTCAGATGGGTGGCTGGATAATGTCCCACCCTACCCGTATGGGTAGGTATCGGATCAGGGCGACACGCCGGCGTTCCGGCTTGCCATCACGGCTGCAGTCCGGGTTGTGACATTGAGCTTGGCAAAGATATTGCGCAAATGGAATTTGACCGTGTTATCGCTGAGATCCAGCTTGCGGCCGATTTCCTTGTTGCTGAGGCCTGCACTTAAAAGCCGCATTACACTGCGTTCCCGCTCAGTCAATCCGCCGGTTTCCCGGCTCAGATCGGCAGCCGCAGCACCTGAAGAGGATGCTGCGGATGGTATCTTCATGACCGGCCCGGCGAGAATGTGAGCAAGGCGTTGCGCTATCACGGCCGGGATTTCCACCAAGGTCGCCAGACGGCGCAGGTCATTGGCAAAATCCGCACCTTCGATCTGCAGGATTGCGCGATAATCCGCGATGGGCTGCGACAGGAGCAGGTTCGACAGGCACGCGGCGGCCTTGTCCGGCTGCCCTTCGGCCTGCAGCAATTTGATATCGAGAAGAGCGAGTTCGATATGGCGCGGCACATGGGGTTTTAGCGCCTGTTGGGTTCGCAAGCGGTCGAACACGTCGCGGGCCCGGGCGATGTCGCCCCGCGCAACGTATATCCGCGTCCAGAGGAGTGCCGGGACGCAACCGCGCAGGTTGAGCCCCAGATTGTTAGGCGCGTCAGTATAGGCAGCCTGTAAGGGAAAGCCGCTGGCTTCTGCGTACCGCACCGCCTCCTCGATATCGCCTGTGGCGACAAGCAGCGTGACGCGCTCGCCGTCGATCAGCCGGGTCAAGCGTTCAAAGCCCCGGCGCCTGGCCGTTGCCCTGGCGCTGTCGATGGCGGCATGTGCTGCAAGGATATCGCCATTCAGGCGAAGCACTCTTTGCTGCGCCATGAAGCCAGCGGCCAAGAGATCAAACCAGGTATCATGGCGTTCCAGATGCGGCAGTGCCCAGGAGAGGGCGCTCGACGCCGCATCGAGTTCGCCGCGCATCGACAGAACTTCGCTGAGCAGCACCTGGCCCACCGCATCGAGATCGCTGCCCTCGCCAATATTGGTCTGGGCTTCCACGATCAGGCTCCGGTAGGCATCCTCGGCGCTTGCGCTGTCGCCGCTGAAGAACGCCGCTTGGCCGATATGCGTATACAGATGCATGGCGCCGAAATCCGCACCGCCGTCACGAAACGCCCGCATGGCCAACTGCCCGTAGTGCATGGCGCGATCGAGGTCTGTGCGGATCAGAAAATTGTAAGCCAGCATGTTGAGGGCGAGTGCGCGGTGAATGAGCTCCATATCGCCGCCATAGGAAAGATCCGCTTCCAGCGCAGAAAGATCGGAAGTGCTGGCCCAGTGATCGGTATAGAGTGACATCAGCACGCGCACCACCCGCAGGTCGCGTGACAATGCCTCGCCTGTGCAGGCCCGCTCGGCAATCGCCAGATAATGGTTGGCGGCATCGAGCTGGCCTGCCTTTGCGCTGATCACGGACAGACCAAGCGTTGTCAGCGGATAGCCGGACAGATTGATATTGGCAGCCTTGGCGATCAACGTCTGGAACAAGAGCGTGCCGCCGCGCGTGGTCGCGTAGACCCGCCGCCATCCGCCGCTTGTCTCGACAATGTCTGCGGCGAGGGCCGTATCACCCGCCAACAGAGCATGACGGACCGCCGCATCGCAATCGTCGCGGGTTTGAAACCAGCGTGCGGCCTTTTTCAGGATATCCCGCGTGTCGATCCCAACCCGTGCGGCCTCTTCCTTCAGGAAACTGTTGAAGACGGGGTGGCACCGGATCCACATTCCCTGATTGTCCAGCACGGCGATCGGCAAGGCATGATCGGCAAGCCGGTTGAACAGCGTTGCGGCATCCGGACTTGCGGAGATGGCTGCGGCCAGCGTGCGGCTGATCGCAGGAAGCGATGCGGTTTCCACGAGGAAATGCTGGATATCGGATGGCAGGCTGGAAAATACCTGTTCGGACAGATACCGGGCCATTTCAATATTGCTGCCGTCGAACGATTCCAGAATGGAAGCGCTGTGACCGCTTTCGGCTACGAGAACGCGCACCATCTGCAGCGCCACGGCCCAGCCTTCGGTGCGCTTGTTCAGCTCGCCGATCTGTTCACGCGTCAGTTTTTCGGAGCGGCCAACAAAGAATTCCTGCGCTTCCGTGTCCGAAAAGCTCAGATCGGTCACGCCGATCTGCTTGAGTTCGCCATTGAGGCGCAGAGCGGACAGCGGAAATCGTGGCGCGCTGCGGGAAATCAGGACGAATTTGACGTGGGCAAGGTCCTTCGCGGCCAAAAGCTTTGCCAGAAGGGATTCCGTCGCATCCGTCTGGGCAAAATGGTAGTCGTCCAGAAACAGCGTGACCGGCGTGTCGATCCGGCGCAACCGGGTGACGAGTACGGATAACAGCGTGGCGACGGACATGCTGCTGGCGTCAAGGCCGCGTCCCTCGCCCGGCTGCAGCTCCTCCAAAGCCTCCAGCAGGGCGACGAGAAAATGGCTCTGGTCGCAATCGTCGGCTTCCAGCGGCAGCCAGACCAGTTTGCCCGCATGGTTTCGCATCAGATCATACCATTGCGCGGCGAAGGACGTCTTCCCGTAGCCGGCAGGCGCGATGATGGTCGTCAGCCGCCGGGGGCCCAAACGCTGCAGTTGCTGCAGCAGATTGCGGCGCCTGATATGCTGGCCGCCATTTACCGGCGGTTGAAAACGGCTTTGATGCGTGACCATATCTCATGTTGCTGAGGTACAACCCAGATTGCAAGTTCACGATGAAAATAAGCCGCCTCTTGATCGCGAAAATCGCATGTGTTCCACTCACTTGACAGCTTCACACGGGATTTTGTATTTTTTTGTGATGGAATAGTTGCCGTGGTTAATTTAGTCGTCTCTAAGTTGTAATTCAGTTGGGCTACCGGTTGGAAACGACGGGTGTGAATTGTTTGAGCCGGCAAGGCGTGGCATTGTCACCTTAGACATCGATCGAGATGTGGCGCGGCGGATTTTCGGCGCTTTCAGCGCCGACTGTTGGGCCGGTGAAGGGATAATCCTGCCGAAATGACCGGTCCAGGCGAAAGACCATGCAGATTATGTGAGAAATTTTGCCATCCGCTCTGGATTTGGTTCGTAAATTGCTCTACTGCCCCTGCCATCTCTAGTGAACATCAGACTTTGAAAGATTCACATGCAAGTATTGGTTCGCGACAACAACGTCGATCAGGCTCTCCGAGTGTTGAAGAAGAAGCTTCAGCGCGAAGGTGTCTTCCGTGAAATGCGTATGCGGGAAGCATATGAAAAGCCGTCCGTCAAAAAGGCGCGCCAGAAGGCAGAGGCTATCAGCCGCCAGCGCAAGAATGCGCGCAAGCAGCTGCAGCGCGAAGGCCTTCTGCCGGCACCGAAGAAGAAGCCGACCCGCTAATAACGGGTTCTTCTGACAGGATTGGGGCTTTCTAGTCCAGGCGCGTCCGGTATCCGGACGCGCCTCCTTTTGTTGTTTCTGAAAAAGCCGGTTTGATCGGCATTGCCGCTACCGCCCGTCTGGGCTCGGTCTGGCGGCTGGGCAAGCTGCGCCCCCTCCCCTCTTTTTCATTAGCGCCGGTGCCATACCTGCTGTCCCTGCGGCATTGCCGGGGCCGAAATGGTCCGAAAAGAAATATTTCCCACAAGCAAGAAATCTATTCCGATCTACTTCTGATTGAATCTTGAGGTAGATCAATGGACCAGCCCCAAATTGACAGAGCCCGTGGTATGCGGCTCAAACAAGCCATGGTGATCCGCGGCCATCACAAAGCGATGGCACTGGCGGCGGAACTCTCCATTTCACCGGCAGCCTTGACGAAGTGGACGCAGGGTCACGCCATGTCCGTCGATCATGCGTGCAAACTCGCCACCCTGCTGCATGTGTCGCTGGACTGGCTTCTGATCGGGCGTGGTGGCCCTGATTTTCTGGCCTCTGATCATTCGAGTGCCCTGGAACTCGATCTGATTGGAAAGCTTCGCCAGCGGCCGGCACGGATCACAAAGCTCCTGATCGACCTGACGGCAGAGATACCGAAGGCGACGCCACAAACACAGCCGATTCAACCGTGAGTGAATTTGCAGCGCAATTTTGACTGGCCGTCAATAACCATAGGTAGAGTTAAGTTAAGTGTTATCGTAAAAGTGGTGACGGGAGAGATGCAACTGATAGCTGTGTGCCGGCGATGCCGTGTGCAGCTTGCAGAAAGTGCAAATCCGCCCCGCAGAAAACTCAAATCGGAGACCGATCGATGTCCACACTTTTGACGATCAATGTGACCAATCTTGAGAGTGCAACGCAGCAGTTTTATTTCTTTCAGCAGCCGGCCATCTATACCGGCGGAGCAACCGTTTACAGCAACAGTCTTTTTTCCAGCAGCTTGGGAAATTACGCCCTCACCGGATCGACGCTGACCTTTCAGGTGAACATGCAGTTCTATGCAGGCATCCAGCAGGCGCACAGCACACCAACGATTGGCCAGACGTCGGGCTATTTGTCCGCCAGCCGGGCGATCGATCTGGCGCCGGCCTCCGGCCCGGCCAATGATTGGACCACCGCATCCGTCAACCCGCTGGGATTGACGCAGCCGACGAACGGGAACGGCGTTCAGCCGGGCGCATTCCGCATCACCACCCCGACCTATTCGCCGCCCGCCGTCTACAACGTCGGCTCCGCCGTCGAAGTCAACGGCGGCATTGCGCTCTCGAACTTCGTGGTGGCAAACCCCAGCAACAACACGGATTGCCAGCCCGTCCTGATCTATTATGTCCAGACGGGTAACTTCACGCCGGGAACCGTCATGAGTTTCTCGGCGTCCAGCGTCAACGCGGCGGTCTGCGATTTCACCGGTGGCCATTCCATCATCAATGTGACCCTCAATCCCGATGGTTCCTGGGGACAGCAGATCATCCAGTAGTCCGTTGATCTAACGTGACGTGTGGGCGGGTTGTCCGTTGAAGACCCCGCTCACACGGCTTGATCGAGCGCGTAGCCCTTACCGGCCAGCCGATCCAGACATCCTTATTTTGAAAGAGATGATCACTTCAGGGGCCAAACGGCACCTGGGAGGCGGAACCCATGACTTCGCAATACAGCATCATCATCAAGAACATGTCGGGGCAGACCATGTCATTTTACGCCTTTCAGAAACAGGCAGCCTTTGCCAATGGCGGCTCGGTAGCCGCCATTTTGTCCAGCAGCCTGGCCTGCGGAAACCTGGCACCCAATGCCAGTTCGGGGGCACAGCTGGATTTCAGTTTCGATGTGCAAAATTACGTGGGTGCCAAAAGCACGGCCACCGCGTCATCGCAGGTGAAATTCAATGCCAGCCTGTCGATGGTGAGCGCCAAGACCGCAAGCAGCAGTGCTGCCGCAGTCCAGCCGATCGATTTGACGGCCTCGACGCCAGGCCAGCCCACCGGCAATTCCTCCGTGCTCTCTATCGATCCCTTGGGTCTGTCGGCCGCAACCTATCAATCGGGCCTGCCCGCAGGCGCGTTCGGCATCCAGGTTCCCTCCTTCACGCCGGTGCCAATGCCGCAATTATATTGCGGCTGCGCGGCGATCAATCAGGACGGAAGCATCACCCTGTCAAGCTTCATCGCGCCGCTGCCCAACAGCCAGGTCAACTGCACCCCCGCTGCGATTTTCTATGTCGGCACCGGAAATCATCCCGTCGGCCAGACGGTGACATACGCAACGGCCCAAGCTGCCGAGTGCGATTTCACGACGGGCTATCGCGTGATCACCGTTCAATACAACAGCGATGGCTCATTCACGGCAAAGGGGGGCTGACAGATGCGGTAGAGGAACCCGGACCTCTTTCAGGAACTGAAAAATTCATCTCCGCCGTTTTTAAGCGGCTTTCACCCATGGGAATTTTCATATGGCAACCTATTACAATATTACGCTGGACTCCAATATCCCGCATGGCTCCGACATCCTCGACAAACCCTGCAGAGTTGTCTTCAGCTATCCGGATGGCAGTTTCTCCTACGCCTATACCGGCACGGTGTTTGCCTGGCCAACCGCCAATACGGTGCGTATCAAATCTGCGACGTTGAATATCGAGGCTGCATGGGTAGGCGCCAATGGCGGCACACTGACCATTCAAACCGGCGGTGGCCTTGCCTATGGGATTACCGGCTTCGTCAAAATGTGAAGGCCGTTGCTTTGGGCCGTTGCGGCACCTGTCCGAAAAGATGTTCGCAGCGGCTCTCATGCCGGTTCAGCGCCGTGTTGCGGCCATTCAAAGGTTACGCTAAGCCTTCGTCGCGCCAGCGGTAAGACCCGTCCGCTAGTGCAAAGCGTGGAGGAACATATGTCCGGTCAATCCCTGGTCACCTATGTCGGCGTTGCCCATCCCTGGATGTGCGATGTGATGGGGCATATGAATGTCCGCCATTATGCGGCGATGTTTGACGATGCCAGCTTTCAGCTTCTTGGGCATATTGCCGGTGCCGAAGGTCTAGCCGATACAAGCCGCGGCTGGGCCGATGTGCGCTCCGAGGTCGAATACAAGCACGAGACCAGGGCTGGCGCGCTGTTGACGATCCACTCGCGCGTGATCAAGGCCGGGCGCAGTTCGGTGACGTTCGAGCAGGTCATGTCCGGTTCGCTGGATGGCGTCGTTCATGCGGTCAATCGAACGGTGAGCGTTCGGTTTGATCTTATCGAGCGCACAGCCGTGGCGCTTGACGCCGGCATGCTGGCACGCGTCGAGACGCTGCAGGCGGGCGCAGCCGCCAACGAGAACAGTGCGGGTTAAGCGCCGTAGATGCGTTGATCGAGCGGGGTTTCGGCGATGGCCGTCTGGATACCGGTAATAAGCGCTTTTTCAGCGCGGTTGATGATCTTTTCCGGATTGACCAGCAGGAAGACATCGATGGCGGGCGGGGTATCGTAGGGCGGCAGCCGCCAGAGCACGCCGTCGGCCACGTCGCGCCGGGCCACGTGGAGCGGCAATGGGCCGATACCCAGCCCCGCGACAATCATGCGGCGGACCTCCTCAAGGCTCGACGATACCCCGACCACATTGGTGGCGAGCTTGGCTTCACTGCGCAACAGCGCCACGGGCCGCAGGACATCGGCGATATTGTCGGTGTGGAACGAGACGGAGGGTTCGCCTTTCAAATCGGCGAGCTTCAAATCCTCCTGCCCGAAGAAACGGTGGTCGGGACCGCAGAAGAAGCCGAAGAATTCCCGGTAGACCATCGTATAGTCCAGGGCCGCATCGCGGTTGCTGACAAGGCACAGTCCCAGCGAGGCCCGCTTTTCGCGCACCTGGCGGGTGACATCGCCGCTGGTGGCAACGGTGATGGTCAGCGTTGCGCGCGGGTGGCTGCGATGAAACGCCGTCAGCGCCTTGTCGAAGATTGGCGAAATGACATGGCTTGCGACTGCGATCGTTACATGGCCGGTGACATCGTCGCCGACGCCGCGCACGAGCTGCGGAAGCTGCGAAATCGTGCCGAAGACCTCGATACTCTGCTCATAGAGCAGCTGGCCAACATCTGTCAGCTCAAAACGGGTGGCATCGCGCTCGACCAGCCGGCGGCCGACCCGGTCTTCCAGGCGCCGCAGCGCATTGCTGACGCTGGGCTGCTTGAGATTGAGCTGCTCGGCGGCCCGGGTGATGCTCTTCACCTCGGCAATGACAACGAAGGTTCGCAGGAGGTTCCAGTCGAGCTCCCAGACCAGCCGGTCGGATCGTGGCGGTATCATTCCTGAAATCTATGCCTTCTATTTCCATTATCTATTTGCGCAATAATAGCACAAAGGCAATCATCAAATTCGGAAGGCGCGTACACGCGTAACCCAAGCGACAGAGAATGCGCTTTCATCCAGAGGAAAACAGGACCATGAAAACACTCATTTCAGGCCTTATGGCCGCGACCCTGGCCTTTGCCGCCAGCTTCACCGCTTTTTCGGCCAGCGCCGACGATCTCGAGGCGATCAAGTCTTCCGGTGAATTGCGCATCGCCATGTCCGGCCAGTATCCGCCTTTCAACTTCGTCAACGAGAAAAACGAGGTCGTCGGTTTCGATGCCTCGATCGGGACAGCGATCGCCGAGCGCGTCGGCGTCAAGGGAACGCTGGTAACGACAGCCTGGGACGGCATCATTGCCGGCCTGCTCGCCAACAAGTTCGACACCGTCGTCGGCTCGATGACCATCACACCGGAACGCGAGAAGGTCGTCGATTTCGTCGGCCCCTACTACCATGCCGGCCGGGCGGTTTTCGTCAACGACGCCTCGGCCGTTCAGAAGCTGGACGAACTGAAGGGCAAGACGCTCGGCGTCACGCTTGGCGAAACACATGAGAAATGGGCCCGTGAACAGGGCGGCTGGGACGTGCGCACCTACAAGGGCCTGCCGGAACTGCTGCTGGAGTTGAAGTCCGGCCGTGTCGATGCCATCGTCGTCGATAACATTCCCGTCATGGTCGCCGTCAAGGAAACCGGTGAAAAAGTCCGCCGCCTTGAAACGCCGGATATAGAAGGCGGCAGCGTCGCCATCGGCATCGCTATCCGTAAGAACAATCCGGAGCTGAAGGCTGCGATGCAGAAGGCTCTCGACGCGATGATGGCGGATGGTTCCTACGAGAAGATCGCCATGGAATGGGTCGGCAGCGACATCCGCTGATCGATCGACAATTCAACGCATATGGCCGGCTGGGGATAAGCCGGCCATATGCCGTTCGCAGGCCTTTCCCGGAGTTTTGCCATGGATTTCCCGCTGATGCTGCGCGTCTTCCCGTTCTTTGTGGAAGCCGCTTGGGTCACCGTGCAGATATCGGTTCTGTCGCTGCTGCTCGGCCTTGCTGTCGCAGCCGTCATTGCGTCGGCGAAGATGTCGGGCTCGCTGGTCTTGCGCACATTCGGACGGTTCTATGTCAGCGTGTTTCGCGGCACACCATGCCTGATCCAACTGTTCGTGCTTTATTTCGGCGGCCCGCAGATCGGCATCAATCTTGATCCGTTTGCCGCAGGTGTGATCGGCCTCGGGCTGAATATCGGCGCTTACATGGCCGAATCCATTCGTGGCGGCATTCTCGGCGTTGACCGGGGCCAAGTGGAGGCGGCCCGCACGATAGGCTTCAGCAAGCTGCAGACGCTGCGTCTGGTGGTTCTGCCACAGGCGGC
The DNA here is from genome assembly GCF_001426685.1 of Rhizobium sp. Root483D2. Classification (GTDB taxonomy): domain Bacteria; phylum Pseudomonadota; class Alphaproteobacteria; order Rhizobiales; family Rhizobiaceae; genus Pararhizobium; species Pararhizobium qamdonense. The sequence continues at coordinate 152,117 of NZ_LMFB01000008.1, forward strand.
GCGCCTGATGATCCGTCCGCTCGGCGTCAACGCCGTCGGCCTGATCAAGGGATCGGCGCTCGTCTCGACGATCTCCGTCGTCGAGCTGACCTACACGGCGCAGCGCTTTATCGGCTCCACCTACAAGCCGTTCGAGATCTTCGGTATCGCCGCCCTGCTCTACATGATCATCGTTTATGCGGTGTCGCGCGCAGTCGATCTTCTCGACCGCCGCTACGCCATCAACTGAGGGAGGCGCGGCATGCAAGGTCTCGATTTCAGCGTCGTCACGCCCTATACCGACATCCTGCTTTTGGGCGTGTGGTGGACGGTGGTCCTGACGGTGACCGGAGCCGTCATCAGCTTTTTCTTCGGCATCTTCTTTGCCGTTGCCGTGCTCTATGCGCCGAAGGTGATTGCCTATCCGATCCGCTTTTTCATGTGGCTGTTCATGGGAACGCCGCTGCTGTTGCAGCTGTTCCTGATCTATTTCGGGCTCGCGCAGATCGGCATCAATGTTCCGGCACTGGCAGCCGGGATCATTGGCCTTGGACTGCATTTCGCCGTCTACAATGCCGATGTCATGCGCGCCGGTATCGTCTCGGTCGATGTCGGGCAGACGGAAGGGGCGCGCAGTATCGGTTTTGGCCGGTTCCAGACGCTGCGTTACGTCGTCATTCCGCAAGCCGTGCGCAACACCCTGCCCTCCATCGGGAACAATCTGATCGTGCTTTTGAAGGAATCGTCGCTGGTCTCGATCATCGGCATTGCCGAACTCGTGCACTCGGCGCAGCTGGCGATCAGCGAAACGTTCCGGCCATTCGAATTCTACATCACGGTGGCCGCACTCTATTACATACTCAATCTCGTCCTTGAAACCGGTTTGCGGCAGGTCGAAAAACAAGTGGAGGTATCCCGATGACCGTCCAGCGGCCCATGGTCGAGGTAAAGGGCGCCCGCAAGGCCTATGGTGCGCTCGAAGTTCTCAAGGGGATCGATCTCTCCGTCACGCGTGGCCAGATCGTCGCCATTATCGGCCCCAGCGGCTCTGGCAAGAGCACGCTTCTGCGCTCCATCAACCATCTCGAAACGCTGAATGGCGGCGAGATCTGGCTTGACGGCGTCCAGGTGAACCAGCCTCTGCGGGGCGCGGCGTTCGAACGCCATATCAACGCGGTGCGCCAGCAGATGGGCATGGTGTTCCAGCACTTCAATCTGTTTCCGCATCTGACCGTACTCGAAAACATCACCATGGGTCCGGTCATTCTCAAGGGCATGGCCAAGAAGGCTGCCCGCGAACTGGCGGTCGAACTCCTGTCGAAGGTGGGGCTTGCCGAGAAGGTCGATGCCTATCCGTCGCGGCTGTCGGGGGGGCAGAAACAGCGCGTGGCTATTGCGCGCGCGCTTGCCATGCAGCCAAAGGTCATGCTGTTCGACGAAGCGACATCAGCGCTCGACCCGGAACTGGTCGATGAGGTCAATGCCGTCATGAAGCAGCTGGCTGCGGAGCATATGACCATGCTGATCGTTACCCATGAAATGCGCTTTGCCGTCGAAGTTGCCGACCGCGTGCTGTTCATGGATGGCGGCGTGGTCGTCGAGGAAGGACCGCCCAGCGACATTTTTCGCGCGCCTACGCAGGAACGGACGCGCGCCTTCCTGAAGAAATATCTTGCTGCCTGAATGAGACGATCCGTTATGCCGGGCACTGCGTTTCCGGCATAACGCCCAATGCCGGATGGGCGCGCTCGGTTATGCACGCGCGCGGACGCAGACGCGTCCATCGCCTCTGCAAATGGCGTTGCCATTGAGTTGTCGCCGCCCCTTCCCCAAAGCCCAATCTCTGATCCGCTGACATCGCAAGGTGCGGCGCGGTGTGCCTTGCTGGGCGCCGTGCGGCCGCAATCCTAACTTCGCCGCTGCGATGGAAACAGCGCATTTGACTTTTGTCAGCACTGATGACTATTGTCTAATTCGGCGATTGAAGGAGACATGATGCCCATCCGGTCCACTGATCAGATTCTGCACAAGGCGGCATGGCTCTACTATACCCACGGACTTCGGCAGGATGAAGTGGCGCAGCGCCTCAATATTTCCCGTGCATCCGTCGCCACCTATCTGAGGCGCGCCCGGGAGACCGGGATCGTCAATATCGCCACATCGACACAGCTGTTTGCCGACGACATCCTGGCGCGCCAGCTGGAGGATGCGCTGGGCCTCACCTCGGTGTGGATCGTGCCGGAAGACCGCCGGGCGATGGATCCGACGGCGGAAATGCCGGTGGTCGCAGCGGCAGTCTTTCTGGAATTGATCAACAAGGGCGACCGTGTCGGCGTTGCCTGGGGACGCACGGTCTATCATCTCGCCGACGTCATGCCCTATGCCGACCTGCAGGGCGTCACCGTGGTGCAATTGTGCGGAAATCTCGGAGCGCCATATTCCTACCGGCCCGACCAATGCACCACGGAAATCGCCCGGCGCCTGAACGCCGAGGGTATCAATGTCTACGCGCCGTTGGTACTCAGTTCCGAAGAACTGGCTGCCGCCTTGCGCGCCGAACCGGTCATTCGCGAGCAGATGGCGACCATCTCCGATTGTCAGCTGGCGCTGTATTCCGTCGGCGGCATCGAGGACGACAGCCATCTGGTGAAATGCGGGGCACTGACGGCGCAGGAAATGCATGCACTGGGGGAAACGGGCGCTGCAGGCGTCATTGCCGGCCAGATCATCGATCATGATGGGCAGTGGCTGGACTGCGCGCACAACCGCCGTTGCATTTCCGCCGATCTCGATTCCATTCGCGCGATCGGCAAGCGCATGATGGTGATCCAGGAAGATAGTAAGTTTGAACCGCTCGTGGCCGCGATCAAGGGCGGTTTTGCCTCGCATCTGGTGGTGACCACCTCAATGGCCCGGCGGCTTCTGGAGCGCTGGAGCACCGGCGGCCGGAGCACCTCATAATTCCCAGTCCCATCTGATCCACCCGGCAAAGACCGGGTCTCAAAAACCTGCCCAAGGGAGGAGCAAACAATGAAAAATCTCTGGAGCGATACCGACGCCGAGGCGATGGTCTCAACCTATGCCGCAAAAGGTATCAACCGCGATCTGGCATTGCGTACCTATACGACGCGTCTGCTCGGCGGCGATCCACGGCTGGTGCTGCATGGCGGCGGCAACACTTCGGTGAAAACAACCGTCAGCGATCTCGTCGGCGACGAATGGGATGTGCTCTGCGTCAAGGGCAGCGGCTGGGACATGGGGATCATCGAGCCGGCCGGCCTTCCCGCCGTCAAGATCGCACCGCTGTTGAAAGCCCGCAAGCTCACCAAGCTTTCCGACGAGGACATGGTGACGCTGCAGCGCGCCAACCTGATCGACCCGGCTTCGCCCAACCCGTCCGTCGAGGCGCTGCTGCACGCTTTCATTCCGCACAAGTTCGTCGATCACACCCATTCGACCGGCGTTCTGGCGATTGCCGACCTTGAGGACAGCATGGAGGTCAGCGCAAAGGTGTTCGGACCGAAAATGGGGCTGGTGCCCTATGTGATGCCTGGCTTTGATCTTGCCAAGCTCGCATCCGAAGTCTTCGATCGGGACCCGACGGTGGATGGCCTCATTCTCGACAAGCACGGTATCTTCACCTTCGGCGCCACCGCCAAGGAAGCCTATGACCGGATGATCCACTATGTGACGCTGGCCGAGGACTACGTGGTGAAAAATGGCCGCAACCCTTTCACGCCGGCAGCCCTGCCCGCAGATCTCGCCAAGCCAAACGATATTACCGCCATGCTGCGCGGTGCGGTTGCCGTCTCAAGGGGCGAGGGCCGCTACGATCGCATGATCGCCGAGTTCCGCACCTCGCCGGCAATCCTCGATTTCGTCAACGCTGCCGAAGTCGAAGACATGGCGTCGCGGGGCGTTTCGACGCCGGATCTGTCGATCCGCATCAAGACCGGGCCGATGGTGCTCCCTGCACCCGATGCCAACGATCTCGATGGATACAAATCTGTTATTGCGGCCCGTGTCGCCACGTTTGTAGAGAACTACACCCGCTATTTCGAGGCAAATGACGCACGCGACGACGTCAAGCGCATCATGCTGGACCCGATGCCGCGTTTGACGCTGGTGCCGGGGCTCGGCATGTTCGGCCATGGCCGCACCCTGAAAGATGCGAAGATCGCTGCGGATGTTGGAGAAATGTGGATCGAGGCGGCCCGCGATGCCGAATCCATCGGCCGGTTCCAGCCGGTCAGCAAGCCCGATCTGTTCGATCTTGAATATTGGTCGCTGGAACAGGCAAAGCTTGCCGGCGCCAAGGCCAAACCGTTCACCGGGCAGGTTGCAGTTGTCACCGGCGGTGCCGGTGCGATCGGCGCTGCCACCGCCAAGGCTTTTGCCCGTGACGGCGCGCATGTAGTCGTGCTCGATCTCGACGGCGGCAAGGCGGCGGAGGTGGCAAAGTCGATCGGCAACCAGTCCATTGGCCTTGCCTGTGACGTCACCGATCCTGCCTCGGTGCGCGCAGCCTTCGATGCCGCCCTCACCACCTATGGCGGCGTCGATATCGTCGTCTCCAATGCGGGTGCCGCCTGGGAGAGCCCGATTGCAACCATGGACGATGCGCTGTTGCGCAGGAGTTTCGAACTCAATTTCTTTTCGCATCAGAGCGTGGCGCAGAACGCGGTGCGGATCATGAAGGAGCAAGCCACCGGCGGTGTTTTGCTGTTCAACGCCAGCAAGCAGGCGGTCAATCCCGGCGCCAATTTCGGCGCCTACGGCCTGCCCAAGGCCGCCGCCCTGTTCCTGTCGCGCCAATATGCGCTGGAACACGGCAAGGATGGCATTCGCTCGAACGCCGTCAATGCCGATCGCATCCGCTCGGGCCTTCTCAACGACGAGATGATCGCAAACCGTTCGGCCGCACGCGGCCTGTCGGTCAAGGACTATATGGGCGGCAATCTGCTGGGCCTCGAGGTGACAGCCGACGATGTTGCCCAGGCCTTCGTGCACCATGCCCTGGCCGAGCGCACCACCGCCGATGTGACCACCGTCGATGGCGGAAATATCGCCGCAGCGATGCGGTAAGAATTAAAAGCACAAGGCGCTAACACTGAAAGCCGCTGGAAGCTTAACGCGTCCAGCGGCTTTTTAATTCGAGATGACAAACTAACCGCCATTGAGCGCATGTACGTCAACAAAAAAGAGCGGCCCGGAGGCCGCCCGAAGTTTCCACGGGGGGTGTGGATTACTTGGTGTTGGGGTTCGGCATCCAGGCCGGCATGGCGACATCGGCATGGGCGAATTGCGGCAGCTTGGCGCCGAGCTCTTCCATGTTTTTGATGTCGTTGTCGTTGAGGTCCTTCTGGGTGATCAGCGTCGGCGGGACGATGACGTTGTGGCCCGGATCTTCGCCTGCCAGCATCATGGCGAGTGTGCGCACCGACACCTGGCCGACGACGGCCGGATTGGTGGCGGCCGTTGCAGCCCAGGCACTGTCCGGCTCGCGCATCGCGGCGATATCCGAGGTCGAAATATCGGCCGAGTAGATCTTGACGCTGGACGACATGCCGGCTTCATCGACGGCGATCTTCACGCCCTTGGCGAATTCATCGTAGGGCGCAAACATGACGGTGATGTCCGGATTGGCCGAGATGACCGAGCGTGCCTGGTTGGCGACGGAATTGGCGATCGGGTTGTCCATGGTGCCGAACATCGCGGCTTCATTGATGCCCGAATATTTCTTCTTGAATTCCTTCCAGGTCTCGTCGCGGCGGTCGAGCGGCGCGATGCCGGCGACGTAGACGTAACCGGCCTTCCAGCTTTCGCCATTGTCCTTGATCGCCTGTTCCAGCGCCAGGCGGGCGAGATCGCGGTCGGACTGTTCGACCTGCGGGATCTTGTCGTTCTCGACATTGACGTCGAAGGCAACGACCTTGATGCCAGCATCAACCGCACGCTTTGCCGCTTCTTTCATTGATTCCGTCAGGCCGTGCTGGATGATGATGCCCTGAACGCCAAGCGCGATGGCCTGATCGACCATGTCGGCCTGCAAGGCGGCGTCCTGGCGGCTGTCGAGCACGCGAAGATCGACGCCGAGCGCCTTGGCCTGCGATTCCACGCCCGACAGATAGGACTGGAAGAAATCGCCGGTCGACAGGTAGCGTACCAGCGCGATCTTCACGTCGCCGGGCTTATCGAACGGTGCCGGCATATCCGTGGCAAACGACACGCCTCCCAGCGTCGTTGCAGCCAGCATTCCAAGCGCGAGCTTTGAAAAAGTTCTCCGCGTAAACGTCATAAGGGTCTCCTCCACATTAGACTTGTTGTTTGATTTGCAGTCCCGCACGGAGCTTTGCGCTCCCTAGCGTTTGCCCCTCCTGGAGAGCGCAAAGGTGAACACCAGGGCGATGACGAGCACGAAGCCCTTGACGAAATCCTGGGTGTAATAGGGTGCGTTCATCATTGTCAGCCCCTGCAACAGCACGCCGACGAACAGGGCGCCGATGGCGGTGCCGAACGCGTTCGGCTTGGCTGCACCCAGCACGGCAAAGCCGATCAGGGCGGCGGCGACGGAATCCAGCAGAAGATTGTTGCCCGATGCGATATCGCCGCGCCCGAGCCGGGCGGCCAAAAGAATGCCGCCGATCGAGGCGAAGACGCCGGAAATGATGTAGGCCCAGATCTTGTAGGCATTAACCGGCGCGCCCGCGAGCCCCGCAGCCCGCTCGTTCGAGCCGACCGCATACATCATCCGGCCGAAGCGGGTATATTCCAGGAAGAACCAGATGAGGATGGCGAGCACGATCAGCACCACGACCGAGACCGGCACCAGATTGGGCAGTACGAGATCGAAACGGTGACGGCCAAGCGCGAGGAAGGCGGGGCTGAACGTGCCGGTGGCGGTCGAACCGTCCGGCATGCTCATGCCGGTGGCAATCGAGCGGCCTTCGGTGGGGATACGCTGCAAACCGACCAGAAGGAACATCATGCCGAGCGTCGCCAGGAGGTCCGGCACCCGCATATAGACGATCAGGAAGCCGTTGATCAGCCCGACGATAACGCCGATGGCCAGGCAGACGAGCGTTGCCGTCAGCGCGTCTCCACCCATCACCACCATCACATAGGAGGACGCCATCATGGCTGTCGTTGCCACCGACCCGATCGACAGATCAAAGCCGCCGACCACCAGTGTCGCGGTGACCCCGAGTGCCAGAATGCCGGTGATCGATACCGACTGGAAGATGAAGACCGCGCTCTGCGGCGAGGCAAAGCCGCTGGTCATAATGCAGAAATACACGATCATGCCGAAGAGCAGCGTGATGAAGCCGTATTTGATGGCGAGTTCGCGCGGTGTCAGCGCTGCGGCCGCCGGTGCTGCCTTGTGGGTGGAGGGGTTGGCGGTCGTCTGTTCAATGCTCATGTCAAAGTACCATTTCGTGGTGGCCGGCAATTTCGGCCAGAAGTCTGTCGACATTGATGCCGGCGTTGCGGTGCTCTCCGACCAGCGTATGTTCCGACATCACCAGAATGCGGTCGGCGATCTCGAAGGCTTCATCCAGCTCGGTGAGAAATACGATCGTTGCGCGCCCCGATGCAGACGCCCGCAGTTTTGCGGCAATATCCCGGCGTGCGGAAATATCGACACCCTGGAACGGCTCGTCGAGGATCAGCAGGCGTGACGCCTGGCTCAGCCAGCGGCCAACCATGACCTTCTGCTGGTTGCCGCCCGAAAGCGTGTTCATCTCGTCGCGTTCGGTCCGGCAGACGATACCAAGCGCTGAAATCTGCTGGCGCGCCTGTGCCCGCTCGGCCCGGCGGTTGGAAATGCCGAAATTCGAGATGCGTTTGAGGAACGGCAGGCTGACATTCTCGTAGATGTTGAAATCCGGAACGATGCCGCTGTCGCCGCGATCCTTGGCGACCAGGAAGACGCCCTGATCGATCGCCGCCCGCGTGGCTTTTGGCGCGTAGGCGCGGCTATCCAGCATCATTGATCCGGATACCGGAGTGCGGGCGCCGAACAGGGTTTCGGCGAGCGCCGTCTTGCCGACGCCGACAAGGCCGGTGATCGCCACCACTTCGCCATCGCCCAGCGTCAACGAAAACGGCTTTGCACCTCGCGCGATCGTCAGGTTTTCCGCTGTGAAGACCGGGGCGGTACCATCACGCACGACGATGTTGCTCAGACTGATCTTCTGGCCGAGCATGGCATTGACGGCACCCTCGTAATCGAGTGTCTCGCCTTCAAACAGCCCGGCAATGCGGCCGTCTCGCAGGGAGACGATGCTGTCGGCAAGCCGGCGGATATCGGACATGCGGTGGGAAATGTAAAGGATAGCAACACCACGGGCGCGCAGCCGGTCGACAAGCTCGAACAGCCGGTCTGCCTCAGCGCTCGACAGCGACGAGGTCGGCTCGTCCAGAATGAGGACCTTCGGTTCATGCGCCATGGCGCGGGCAATCGACACCATCTGCCGGTCGGCCAACGAGAGATCGGCGACTGTGGCGTTGAGATCGATGGCAAGCCCCATGCGGTCGGCAACGGCCTGGGCTTCGCGCCGGACGCGGCGGGGATTGAAAATCAGGTGGGCGCCGCGGCCATTCAGACGGTCGAGCGTCAGGTTGGTCGCCACATCAAGATCGGCGACGACACCGTCATTGATGTTTTGGTGCACGGTGACGACGCCGGCGCGGATCGCATCGGCGGGCGTGGCCGGCGCGTAAGGCTCGCCTGCAAGCGTGATCGTGCCCGCGTCGCGTCCATAGACGCCGCTGACGATCCGCACCAATGTCGATTTTCCGGCTCCGTTGGCGCCCATCAGCACCGTGACGGCCCCCGCACGCAAATCCAGATCGACACCACCCAGAACCTGGATGGGACCGAACGATTTGCGCAGACCCTCAATACGGAAAACGTGTTCCTGTATCATCTGCTCCTCCCTGAAGATCAGGTTAGGCTGCCATCTAATCAAATGTCAAGCCCATTGACATTTGACAGAATGGTGGCTTACCAAAAGAGAAAGAACGGCGGGAACGCGTGTGGAGACGCAGTCGCGCCGGGAGCGGAACGAGAAGAATGCCGGGGTTTTTCGCCTGGCGCGCCGCTCTGCTGGTGAGGAGGAATGATGACTATAAGCAATTTCGAAGCGCTGACGCCTGAGACCCTGCCGCAGCGGCTGGGGAGCAATGCCGCTCTTTCGGAGAGGATTGGCGCGGATAGTGCACAATGGAAGGTGCGCGAGGTCGGTGACGGCAATCTCAACCTTGTCTTCATCGTCGATGGCGGCACGGGCAGCGCCATTGTCAAGCAGGCGCTGCCCTATGTGCGCCTTGTCGGCGAAAGCTGGCCGCTGCCGCTGAAACGCTCCTATTTCGAATATCATGCGCTGAAGCGCGAGGCCGAGCGAGACCCCGGCATGGTGCCGGAGATCCTGCATTTCGATCGCGAGCAGGCGATCATCGTGATGGAGTTCCTGACGCCGCACGTCATCCTGCGCCGGGCGCTGATTGACGGACGCCAGCTACCGAAGATCGCCCGCGACCTTGGCCTGTTTCTGGCCCGCACGTTGTTTCGCGGCTCGGACCTCTCCATGGAAGCCCGGAAACGCAAGGAGGACCTCGCGCTCTTCGCCGATAATGTCGAGCTCTGCGACATCACCGAAAACCTGGTCTTTTCCGATCCCTATTTCGATGCCAAGCTCAATCATTTCACCACGCCGCAGCTGGACGGCATTGTTGCGCAACTGCGCGCTGACCGCGATCTCAAGGTTGAGGCGCAGCGGCTGAAGCATCTCTTTACCGCCAATGCCGAAACGCTGCTGCATGGCGATCTGCACACGGGCTCGGTCATGGTCACCGACACGGAAACGAAGGTTATCGATCCGGAATTTGCGTTCTACGGGCCGATGGCGATCGATGTCGGCATGCTTTTGTCGAACTTCTGGATGAGCTATTTTTCGCAGTCCGGCCACGAACAGGACGGCAGCCGCGAAGAGATGCGCACCTACCTGCTCGACGTTATCGTCGAGATCTGGGGCACATTCCGCGCCGAATTCGCGCATCTCTGGCGCACCGAGCGCACAGGTATCCTGTACCAGCGCACCTTGTTCGAGGACCAGGGCGATCACCTTGGATCGGAGCAGGCGCTGGACGAGGTTCTGCACACACTCTGGACCGACATGCTGGGCTTTGCCGGCATTGAAATGCACCGGCGCATTCTCGGCCTTGCCCATAATGCCGATTTCGAAACCATTGAAGACCCGGACGTCCGGGCCCGCTGCGAAACCAAGGCGCTCAAGCTCGGGCGCCACCTAGCCGTCAATCGGCGCCGCATCCATAGCATTGCCGATATCAATGCGCTTGCGCAACGCCTCGAGAAGGAGTCAGTCATTTGAACGTCGGAGATCGCCACTACCATACTATCTGGCTGAACGAGGATGGCCGGTCCGTCGATATCATCGACCAGCGCTGGCTGCCGCACGAGTTCCGGATCGTCACGCTCAAGACCGTCGATAATGTGGCGGTCGCCATCCGCGACATGTGGGTGCGCGGGGCGCCGCTGATCGGCGTGACGGCGGCCTATGGCGTCGCCATCGCCATGCGCGACGATACCAGCGATGCCGCACTCGATGCCGTCTGGGACGTGCTGCACGAAACCCGTCCGACCGCGATCAACCTGCGCTGGGCGCTTGACGAGATGCGCAATGGTCTTCGCAAGGTGCCGGTTTCAGAACGGGCCGCCGCTGCCTATCAGCGTGCCGCCGACATTGCCGAGGAGGACGTGCAGCTTAACCGCAGCATCGGCGCCAATGGCCTGAAGGTTATCCGCGAAATTGCGGCCCGCAAGAAGCCGGGCGAGCCCGTCAATATCCTCACCCATTGCAATGCCGGCTGGCTGGCGACCGTCGATTACGGAACTGCCACCGCGCCAATCTACATGGCGGCGGAGGCGGGCATTCCGGTGCATGTCTATGTGGACGAGACGCGCCCGCGCAACCAGGGTGCCCAGTTGACCGCCTGGGAGCTGAACGGCCACGGCGTGCCGCATACGCTGATCGTCGACAATGCCGGTGGCCACCTGATGCAGCATGGCCAGATCGACATGGTGATCGTCGGCACGGACCGCACGACGGCCGATGGCGACGTCTGCAACAAGATCGGCACCTATCTGAAGGCGCTCGCCGCCAAGGACAATGGCGTCCCCTTCTACGTCGCCCTGCCCTCGCCGACCATCGACTGGACCGTGCATGATGGTGTCAAGGAGATCCCGATCGAGGAGCGCAACAGCGATGAAGTGACCTTCGTGCAAGGCCGCGCCGCCGATGGCTCGATTGCCACGGTGCGCATCTCGCCGGAGGGCAGCCCGGCCTCCAACCCGGCTTTCGATGTGACGCCGGCACGCCTGATTACCGGCCTGATCACCGAACGCGGCATCGCCGGCGCCTCGCCCGAGGGGCTGAAGGCCTTGTTTCCGGAACGGAGCTGACCGCGATGACCCTGTCCAACCAGCAGACCACCGAGGATGTCGCCGCCGGCATTCGCAAGCGGGTTTTCCTGCACACCATGCGCAACAATGGCGGTTATCTCAGCCAGGCCTGTTCGGCCGCCGAAAGCCTGGCATTCCTCTACAATGAAGCCTTGACGCTCGGCGAACCGACCTTGCCGAAAGTACCGCTGCCGTTCGCCGGCGTGCCGTCGGCGGCCAATCCGGATGCCTTTACCGGTGCCGGCTATCACGGCCCGTTTGCGCCTGAATTTGACCGGTTGATCATTTCTCCGGCCCATTATGCCCTGGTGATCTATTCGGCGCTGATCCAGGCCGGCCGCATGGACGAACACGCGCTCGACCACTTCAACGTCGATGGCGGCTCCGTCGAGATGATCGGCGCCGAACACAGTCCGGGCATGGAAGTGACCACCGGCTCGCTGGCCCAGGGGCTTTCGATGGCGGCAGGGATTGCGTGGGCACGCAAGCGCAAGGGCGAGCCCGGCAAGGTCTGGGTCTATATGTCCGACGGCGAGTTTCAGGAGGGGCAGACCTGGGAATGCCTGGCTGCGATGGCCTATCACGGCATCGACAACGTCCGCGTCATCGTCGATGTCAACCGTCAGCAGTGCGACGGCGCCATGTCTTCGGTGCTTGACCTCGGAGACCTTGCCGCGCGCGTCGCTTCCTTTGGCGTCACGTGCCGCTCGATCGACGGCCACGATCTCGCTGCGATGCGCAAAGCGGCCGATAGCGCCGAGCCGGGCAAGCCGCTGATCATCCTGGCCAACACCTCGCCCTATCAGGGCATGCAATTCCTCAAGAAACGCTTTCCCCGCCTGCATTACGTCCGCTTCAAATCGGCGGACGAACGCCGCGAAATGCAGACCGCCATCGCCGCCGAACTCGGCGTCGATGAAGCCGAAATTGCGAGGGCATGATCATGGCCGATATCGTCAACCGTCCCTATGCCAAGGCCTTCGAGACCTTCGCATCCGCCCGTCCTGACATCCTCTGCCTGTCGGCGGATCTCACGTCGTCCTGCGAGGTCGATGGTTTCCGGGATAAATATCCCGATCAGTTCCTGTCCCTCGGCATGGCCGAACAGAACATGCTGTCCTTTGCCGGCGGTCTCGCCATGCAGGGGTTCCGGCCGTTCCTGCACACGTTTTCGGTCTTCCTCTACCGCCGCCCCTATGATCAGCTGATCAACTCGATCGCCTATTCCAACCGCAAGGTCCGGCTGATGGGCTTCCTGCCGGGGATCACAACGCCCGGCGGCATTACCCATCAGGCGATCGAGGACATCTCGGTGATGCGGGCCATTCCGAACATGACCATACTTGAATGCGGCGACGCCACCGAAGTCGAGACCGTGCTTGAGGTTGCCGACAGCATCGATGGACCGGTCTATGTCCGCGTCCTGCGCGGCGAAGTCCCACGATTGTTTTCGACCCCGTTCGAATTCAACAGGCAGCGCACGCTCAGTGAAGGAGACGATGTCCTTGTCGTGACGGCAGGAGTGTGCACCGAAGAGGCCCTGCGCGCCGCCGGACCCTTGAAGGCTCGCGGTATCGGCATCCACCATCTGCATGTCTCCACCCTCAAACCCTTCGATCGCGAAGGCCTGATCAAGGCGGCGCGCGGCAAGAAGGGCGTCGTCACGCTGGAAAACCACACTATCAACGGCGGTCTCGGCTCGCTGGTGGCGGAAATCCTTTCGGAGGAAGGGCTTGGCGTCAAGCTGCGGCGTCTCGGCCTGCAGGATACGTTCGCGCATGGCGCATCCAAGCCGTATCTGATGAAGAAATACGGGCTCGACGCCAGCGCCCTCGTCTCTGCCATCGGCCAGCTTCTCGGCAAGAACCTTAAGATCGACGATGCGGAACTGGACGCCGTTCGCATCGACACCGTACACTCGGCTGCAAAGGCGGAGGCGCTATAATGGCCCGATTTTCGGTCACCTACTGGATCGGCGTTGCCAGCGAAACCGAGGCCCGCGCCCGCGCGCTGGAAATCGCCGTCGAACAGACGGTGGAAATCCCCCGCGATATCGTACCGGCCGGTTATATCGAGGACGAAATCCTCGGCCAGATCGAGAGCATCCATCCCTGCTCCGATCCCCGCGGCGGGTTCTTCACGGAAATCTCCTATAGCGACGACGATATCGGCGACGATTTTCTCCAGCTTCTGAACATCGTCTTCGGCAATTCCTCGATCCGGACGCAAACGCGGGTCGAAACGATGACCTTGTCGCAAGCCATCATCAAACTGTTGCCCGGCCCAAGGTTCGGAACGCCGGGCCTGCGCGCGCGCACCGGTGTGAGCCGAGGGCCGATCCTGATGTCGGCGATCAAGCCCGTTGGCCTTTCCACGGCCGAGCTTGCTGGGCTTGCACATCAGTTTGCGCTGGGCGGCATGGATTACGTCAAGGACGATCACGGCCTGGCCAATCAGAAGACATCGCCCTTTGCAGAGCGCGTCAAAGCCTGCACCGATGCCATCGGCGAGGCCAATGCCAAGACCGGCTTTGCCACCACCTATGTTCCGAACATCACCGGACCCGCCACCCAGATCTTCGAGCGTGCCTGGACGGCCAAGGAAATGGGGGCCGGCGGCGTCATGCTGGCGCCCTCGCTCGTCGGCTTCGATGTATCGCGCGCCTTGGCGGCGGACCCGGATTTCGGCTTGCCGATCGTCTCGCATCCGACCTTCGGCGGCACCAATGTCATCACCCCGGCTACGGGCTTTTCCCACCGCTTCTTCTACGGCCTCCTGCAGCGGCTGATGGGGGTCGATGCGGTCATCTATCCCAATTTCGGCGGCCGTTTCAGCTTTTCGCGTGAGGAATGCCTGGCGATTGTCGATGGCTGTACCTGCGATCTCGGCGGTTTGAAGCCCATCCTGCCTGCGCCCGGCGGCGGAATGACCTTCGAGCGCGTGCCGGAAATGCGCGATGCTTATGGTGATAACGTGATGTATCTGATCGGCGGAGCACTGCTGCGCGAAAAGTCCGACCTTCCGGCCGCCTGCCGCAAGCTCATCGATGCCGTTCGAACAGCAAGATAAACTCGTCGAGGATAAATGGGTGACTGCCGTGTCCCCCAGGGCGATGGCAGCCACCAGTTCGGTTCTTACCGGTGCGGTGCCAGATCGGCCTCGGCAAGGTCCAAAGCCTTCAGCAGGCGGTCCAGGGCCAGATCGATCGTGGCGCGGGTCCAGACCAGCGGTGGCGACATGATCAGCGTATCGCCCGTGGCGCGGATCATCAGACCGTTCTGGACGGCGTGATCGCGTACTTTGATCGCGGCTGATCCGTCCGGCTTGAAACGTGTCCGCTCTTGCTTGTCGCGGACGATCTCGACGGCACCCATCAGCCCGACCGACCGCGTCTGCCCGACCAGCGGATGATCGTTGAGCCGTCTGGCAAGTTCCTTGGCAAGGTAGGGCCCGGTATCCTCTTTGACGCGATCGACCAGGCCTTCGTTGCCGATGATCTCCAGGTTCTTCAAGGCGACGGCGCAGCAGACGGGGTGGCCGGAATAGGTATAGCCGTGATTGAACTCGCCGCCCTTTTCGACCAGGGTCGCGGCGATCCGGTCACCGACCAGAAGTGCCGAAAGCGGCTGGTAGCCTGAAGTCAGTGCCTTTGCCGTGGTAATCGTGTCCGCCTCGATGCCGAATGTGGTGGCGGCGAACCATTCGCCGGTGCGGCCGTATCCGGTAATGACTTCATCGAGCATCAACAGGATATCGTATTTGCGGCAGATACGCTGGACTTCCGGCCAGTAGCTCATGGGCGGAATGCGCACGCCCCCGGCCCCCATGACCGGTTCGCCGATAAAGGCTGCCACCCTGCCGGCGCCTGCCGCAAGGATTGCCTCTTCGATGGCGCGTGCCGCGCGAAGGCCAAACTCATCATCGCTTTCGCCCGGCAGGGCCAGCTCATAGGCATAGGGCTCCATCACATGCACGATATCGGGAACCATGCCGCCCATCTGCTTGTGCATATGGCGCATGCCGCCCAGCGATGCACCGGCGACCGTCGAGCCGTGATACGCATTGTTGCGCGAGATGATGATGGTCTTTTCCGGCTTTCCCTCCAGCGCCCAATAGTGGCGCACCAGACGCAGCGCTGTATCGTTCGATTCCGAGCCTGACGAGCCGTAGAATACCTGGTTGATATTCGCAGGCGCAATGTCGGCAAGCTTGGCAGACAGCTGCACCGGGGCGGGCGTCGCGCATTTGAAAAACGCATTGTAATAGGGCAGTTCGCGCATCTGCGCGGCGGCAACATCCGCCAGTTCGTCACGGCCGTAACCGATATTGACGCACCAGAGCCCGGCCATCGCATCGAGAAGCTCTGCGCCCCCGCTATCATAGATAAAAGGTCCTTCGCCGCGCACGATCATGCGGGATCCGAGGGCTCGCAACTCTTTGTGATCGGAGAAGGGATGAAGGAAATGTGCAGCATCCTGTGCCTGCAATTCCGGCAGGGAATATTTATGGTTCGAAATGATCATCGTCATGTCCTTGACTGTGGAGCATATGGTGAAGCAAGGTCAGATGGACACGGGCGGGGAGTAGCCGATGCGGGCGCAGAGCAGCATCAATTCGGCATGAAGCGTCCGCGCTGATGGCGTGGAAACGAAGTCATGCTGTCTGCGCACTGCACTTTCGCTCACGAGGTTATTCTTTCACAAAAACCCAGGTTGATCGGGAAATATCCGGTCCGACGATAGCTGTCGGCTGCCCGTGCGGCAATACGGTTTTGTGGCAGGCATGGGCCAGCTGACCTCCGGGGACCGCTGTAAAGCGTCCCGCCGTTTGCCCATGCGGTCAACCGTATCGGGCAGATGAAGGCAAAGAGTACAGACCCTGGTGACGGGACAGCAAAATCGCGCCGTGACCGGGCCGCGCATTATCCATTTTTGATAGAACTATGTAAGGGGACAGGACATTTGAAACAGATGGAGGCGATCGGGCTGGTTTCGCTGGGCAGGCTGCCGATGGAATCGATGAAACAATGGGTGTATCGCAACCTGCGCCTGGCGATCATGACCGGCCGCTTTCCGCCCGGCTTGCCGGTGACCATTCAAGGCATTGCCGAAATGCTGGATGTCAGCGCCATGCCGGTGCGAGAGGCACTTCACCGGCTTGTCGCCGACGGCGCCCTTCAGCATCTCGACAATCGCCGCGTCCGGGTGCCCGATGTCGATCCGGAAAAATTCGACGAAATTATTGCCGCCCGCATCGCTCTGGAGACAGTGGCTGCCGAACGCGCCCTGCCCCTGATCGATCCTGTGCGGATCGTACTTTTGCAGAACATCGATGCAGAGATAGACGCCGCTTACAGAGCCGGTAATATCGAGCAGGCGATAGAAGCCAATTTTGCGTTCCACCGCTGTCTTTACGAGGTCCGCTCCTCGGTGGTTCTTTTACCGTTGATCGAAACCGTCTGGCTGCGGCTCGGCCCCTTGATGCGTGCGGCAGCGGAAAACCTGGGCGAGAGCTACCGCTTCGATCGTCATGCCCCGGTTTTCGCAGCCATTGCAGCAAAGGACGGGGCTGCACTCAAAGCGGCGATCGCAGCCGATATCGAGGAAGGTGCCGGACATCTCGGCTACCAGCGATGCCTCGATGCAAAATCGCGCCAGCTCGCGGCACGTAAATAAGCCCGCAAGGTAATGCGGCTGGCCCGTTCGCTGCCAAAGGCGGTCCCGCGTCCCATAGAAGATTAAGCATCCGTTAATCGGGTGTTTTTCAGGCCTAGTAGGCGGGAATTTGAAATACCGCATACAAACCAACGACTTACAAGAAATTTTATTTTCTTTGTTTTGGTGTGTTGACTTGTTTCGGGTGTGTCGCCTATAAACC
>NZ_LMFB01000009.1:0-163885 GCF_001426685.1 Rhizobium sp. Root483D2
CACCAGGATGCGCACCAGCCCCTGGCCCCACATCGGCTGATCAAGCAACAGCGCAATCGAGATACCACCGATCACGGTGATCAAAAGCACGCCGACCACGATAACAAGCGTGTTCCAGATCGACTGGAAAAACGCGGGATCCGAATAGAAATACTGGTAGTTGAACAGGCCAGCGAAACTGACATTGCCCGGATTGAGCAGATTGTAGTTCTGGAACGAAAACCACAGCGTCATTGCCAAAGGCACGATCATCCAGATCAGCAAAAGCCCAACCGACGGGGCCATCATCCAGCGCGCAAGCGTTTTGGTCTGTTGTGTTGCCATCCCCCGGCCCTCCCTCACTCAGCCTGCCGGCGCACCGAGGGCGCGCCTTTCCTGATGCTGACCGGAAACAGTCAGCCCCCACTTCATCTGCCGTGCAGCGGCAATCCTCTATCAGACGGCCGTCTGGTTCACGGCGCGGTCGTAAATGGCAAGCACGCGATCGACTGCCGCGATCATGATATCTTCAGCGGAAAGGCTGCGGATGTCCCCGGTATCAAATTGCGGAAGATACTGATGCTGCAGGGTTTCCGGGATCGCCACGTCCGTCAACGCTTTCAGAAGCGTATCGACCGCGCGAACCGCCTGCGGTCTGTTCCAGTAATAGCGGATCCGGTCGCTGTAACTGTAATGGCGCTGCAGCCGCAATGCGCGTTCATCGCCGTGATAATGGCCCTGCCAGTCCTTGGGATGCGCCGTCATCACGTCTTCCATCGCGTGGAACAGCGGACGCTCGCCATAACCGGGCACCAGTTCGGTGGCGATCAGGTCGAGTGCGTACAGGGCTTCGCGGTAGGCGAAGGTGACGCCGGGACCAACCTTCAGGATCGGGAACCCGTCGCGCACGAGCGCTGAGAGTGCCGCCTCCGGCTGATAGTCCGTGGAATGGGCCTCGAAGACGAGCATCTCGTCATTGTCGAGAACCTTCGCCAGGCGCGCCGCTTTAAAAGGATCGTATTGGATGACGTTATCGCTGCCGAATTCGACCCCCGGCTGGACGACGAAGGCGATCGTGCGGGCGAATGCCTCGGTGAGGCCGGCCTTCTCGAAGATGTCACGATGGATCGCGATCGTTGAAACAGCGGCATCCGGCGATGTGGGTTCCACCGTGTCGAGAACATGATCGGCGCCGCCGGGAACGGGAACTTCCGTTCCCAGAATATAGACCGGCATGGGACGATTATGATCACGGGCCGTGTCCTCGGCCACTGCGCACAATGCCGCCGCCCGCGTCGCGATCGTGGCGTCGTTAAGCGCTGCGGGCTCTCCAGCGCAACCCATCGACGCATCCAGGTGGATCTTGCTGAAGCCGGCCGCCACATAGGCCGCAACCATCGCCTTGGCCTTTTCCATCGCGGATGCCGGGTCTTCACTCCGCCAGGGGTTCGGCCCGAGATGATCGCCGCCGAAAATCAAAAGGGCGCGGTCCAGCTTCTCTTCAGCGGCAATGCTCTCGACC
Source organism: Rhizobium sp. Root483D2 (assembly GCF_001426685.1). GTDB lineage: Bacteria > Pseudomonadota > Alphaproteobacteria > Rhizobiales > Rhizobiaceae > Pararhizobium > Pararhizobium qamdonense. The sequence continues at coordinate 1,502 of NZ_LMFB01000009.1, forward strand.
AGGCCGACAAAATCGGAGGGCGTCATGCCGGTATAGCCGCCGAGATGGTTGACCTGGTTGCAGGTGGCTTCGATCAACACGGGTTGCTGCGTCTTTGCCGCCAGGCGAAGCGCCGCGCGCAGCACAACGGGATGCGCCGAGCAGACCGAAGTTATGCCGCGCGGCCGCCCATTGCGTCGCGCCTTGGCCAGGTCCAAAAGAGGATTGCTCATGCTGAAACCTTTCCCTGATCGGACAGCACCAGATTGGCCGCTATGAAAGCATCGAGTTCCGCAAGAGAGGACGTGCCCTCCATCGGGCCTTGCCTGGTGACGTTGCGGGCTCCGGCGGCATTGGCGTAGCGCAGTGCCTGCTGCGGCGCGTGCCCCTTGCGGCGGCAAGTGAGATAGGTTGCGCCAAAGCAGTCTCCGGCCCCCGTCGGGTCGATTTCCTCGACCGCGAAAGCCGGACAATCGACCGCCCCGTGGCTGCGGCTGTAATGGGAAGACCCCTGCCGCCCCCGCTTCAGGACGACCTCGGAAATTCCGCATGCAAGCAGGCTCTCGATGGCCAGCACCTCGCCGTCGACACCGGCAGCTATTGAAAGCTCTTCTCCGGATGGCAGCAGCAGGTCGGTGACGTCAAGCACGCTGTCAAACTGTCTCTTTGCCTCGCCGCCACCGCTCATCAATTCCTTCCGGACATTCGGATCGAACGAGACGGTACCGCCCCTCGCCTTCACGACCGACACGGCTTCAAGGATGATGGGCGCGATGCCGGGAATGGCGAAGGCGGAGCCCATGACATGCACATGTCCGGCCCGCGCAATCAAATCACGGGCCTGCCCGGTCATCGCCGTTGCGCCGGAAGCCGACTTGCCGATGTTGAAGACGAAATCGCGGGCGCCGTCCGGCCGGTAGCGGACGAAAGCGCTTCCCGTGGGCAGATCGGGCAAAACAGCGATTGCCGAGACATCGACGCCATCGCGCGCAAGCCGGTCGATATTCAGGTGCCCGAAATCATCGTCGCCGACCGCCGAGACAATGCCGCAGGCGCCACCAAGTTTTGCGACCTGATCGATGAAGATCGCGGGTGCACCGCTGGGAAAAGGTCCAATGAGGGATTGGGCTTCCCGGAAGCCGTTGCCGACGGTTGTCGCCATGATTTCGACGAGGATCTCACCGATCGTGATCGTCGGCCCAAGCGCCTCCGGCGCCAGCGTATAACGCTGATCCATTCCTGTTTCTCCCCACCTTACGATCCGAAACTTGCGCAACCGCACTGGCGACTGATGTACTGACGTCAAACGATGCTGTCAACATTATATTTTACACGCGTAAACAAAGCAGGAATTCGGATTTTGACTACCGTACGCGCAAAACCCCTGCAAATAGCGATTTCAAAATAGCCACTTGCATCATTCCTGCGCATTTACGCGCTCTCCAGCTTGACAAGAGAAATCAATTGCCGGATAAAAACTTTACGCATGTAATTATATGCGGAAACGTTCGTAAAGGAGGAGAATGTCATGGGTAAATACGCACGCATACTCTCGGCTTCCGTCGTCGGCGCCGGCTTGCTGGCCGGCATGGCCAGCGCGGAGGAAATCAATGTCGCCACCGTCAACAACGGCGACATGATCATCATGCAGAAACTGTCGGGCGCCTGGGAGAAGGAAACCGGCAACAAGATCAACTGGATCGTGCTGGAAGAAAACGTATTGCGCGAACGCGTGACCACGGACATCGCCACGAAAGGCGGCCAGTTCGACGTCATGACGATCGGCGGCTACGAGGCCCCGATCTGGGGCAAGCAGGGCTGGCTGACGCCGGTCGATGACCTCGGCGATGATTACGACTATGCCGATCTCCTGGAGCCTATCAAGGCGGGCCTGACCGTCGATGGCAAGCTCTATGCCGTGCCGTTCTACACCGAAAGCTCGTTCACGCTCTATCGCAAGGACCTGTTCGAGGCCGCCGGCCTCACCATGCCGGAAGAGCCATCCTACGACCAGATCAAGGACTTCGCCGCCAAGCTCACAGACAAGGCCAAGCAGCAATATGGCATTTGCCTTCGCGGCAAGCCCGGCTGGGGCGAAAACATGGCGTTTCTCGGCACGATGGTGAACAGCTATGGCGGCCGCTGGTTCGATATGGACTGGAAGCCGCAGCTGAATTCCGAGCCATGGAAGAACGCCGTGACCGACTATGTTCAGCTTTTGAACGAATATGGCCCACCCGGCGCAACGGCAAACGGGTTCAACGAAAACCAGACGCTCTTTGCCAGCGGCAAATGCGCGATGTGGATCGACGCCACCTCGGCTGCCGGCCGCGTCTTCGACCCCAAGCAGAGCCAGGTGGCCGACAAGATCGCCTTCACCCGTTCGCCGGTCGCCGTGACGCCAAACGGTTCCAGCTGGTCGTGGTCATGGGACCTCGCAATACCGGCAACATCGCAGAAGGTTGACGTCGCCAAGTCGTTCCTCAAATGGGCGACTTCGAAGGAATATGTGAAGATGGTCGGCGAATCCGAGGGCTGGGTCGCGGTTCCGCCCGGCACCCGCAAATCGACCTATGCGCTGGCTGAATATCAGAAGGCCGCCCCGTTTGCGGACACCGTTCTGAAAGCCATCATGTCCGCCGATCCGGCAAAGCCCACGAAGGATCCGGTTCCCTATACCGGCGTTCAGTTCGTGGCCATTCCGGAGTTCCAGGCCCTCGGCACATTCGTCGGCCAGCAGATCAGCTCGGCCCTGTCGGGACAGCAGTCCGTCGAGGATGCGCTGAACGCATCGCAAACCCAGGCGGAGCGTGAAATGACACGCGCCGGCTACATCAAGTAAGCCCATAGGCCGCGCTTTACGCGCAGCCCCTCCCGGAGGGGGCCCGGACAATGATTCCGGGCTCCTTTCGCCCTCACGACCTTTAAAGACAACTTATGCGGCGGCGAACGTCTGAACCGCGGAGGAAACCTTCATGAGACTGCTGAACAAGATTGCGCTGATCACGGGTGGTGCGCGCGGTATCGGCCTGGGCTTTGCCGAGGCCTTTGTCGCCGAGGGCGCAAAAGTCATCATTGCCGATATCAATATCGACCGCGCGCTCGAAGCTGCAGCGGCGATCGGCTCCGATGCCACGGCGATCAGGCTGGATGTTACCGATCTTGCCAGCATCGATGCGGCGGTCGCCGACGTCGATCAGCGCTTTGGCGGCATCGATATTCTCGTCAACAATGCCGCGATCTTCGATATGGCGCCGATCCAGGGCATTACCGAGAGCAGTTACGACCGGGTCTTCGACGTCAATCTCAAAGGGCCGCTGTTCATGATGAAAGCGGTTTCCAACGTCATGATCGTCAGGGGCCGCGGTGGCAAGATCATCAATATGGCAAGCCAAGCCGGCCGCCGGGGCGAAGCGCTGGTCACGCTGTACTGCGCCTCCAAGGCCGCCATCATCTCCGCCACACAATCGGCAGCCCTGGCGCTCGTCAAGCATGGCATCAATGTCAATGCGATCGCGCCCGGCGTTGTCGATGGCGAGCACTGGGATGTCGTCGATGCCAAGTTCGCCGAATGGGAGGGCTTGGCACCCGGCGAGAAAAAAGCCCAGGTCGCAAAGTCCGTGCCGATCGGCCGGTTTGCAACGCCTGATGACATCAAGGGATTGGCGGTTTTCCTCGCGTCGGCCGACAGCGATTATATTCTGGCGCAGACCTATAATGTCGACGGCGGAAACTGGATGAGCTGAGGAGCATCACCATGAAGGCGATCCAGTTTGTCGAAAAGGGAAAGGCTGTGTTGGCGGATATCCCAGTCGGCGCAATCCCGCCGGGCCACGCGCTCATTCGCGTCAAGGCGGCCGGGCTTTGCCACACCGATATCGATGTCCTCCACGCGCGTTATGGGGCCGGCGCGTTCCCGCTGGTTCCCGGTCATGAATTTGCCGGAGAGGTGCTTGAGGTCGGAGACGGCGTTACCTGCGTTCGCGCGGGAAGCCGTGTCGCGGTGGACCCCAACCTGCCTTGCGGTACATGCCCGGCTTGCAAGAAAGGCTTGACCAATCTCTGCCGTGATCTGAAGGCCTATGGCGTTTCCCATAATGGCGGCTTCTCCGAATTCAGCATCGTCAACGCCGGCCACCTGCACGATATCGGCGACATGCCGTATGATCTTGCGGCACTGGCCGAACCTTTGGCCTGCGTGCTGAACGGCCTTGGCGCTGCGGGGATCACCGGCAACGCGAGTGCGCCTTCGCAGGCCCTGATTTTTGGCGCAGGCCCGATCGGGCTGCTGCTCGGCCTTGCCCTGAAATCTGCGGGCGCGGATACCGTCACCTTCGCCGATATCAACGAGGATCGCCTGGCGTTCGCCTCAGGTCTGGGTTTCACGCCGATGAGATCCGGTTCCGAGGAATTGCTGTCGCGCCGGCAAAGCTTTGACCTGGTGGCTGACGCGACGGGTATTCCAAGTGTGGTGGAAGGAATGCTGGATCTGGTCGCCGACGGTGGTACCGGCCTGGTGTTCGGCGTCTGCGCTCCGGAAACGCTGGTGTCCGTCTCACCGTTTCAGATTTTCAGGCGGCAGCTGAAGCTGGTTGGGTCCCATTCCCTCAATCGCAATATCCCGCAGGCATTGTCGGTGCTTGCAGGCGACCGAATGAGGATGTCGCAGCTCGTGACCCACCGGCTACCGCTGGCGGAGATGGTTCCCTACTTCCTGACCAAACCGAGCGATCCCGCCACCATGAAAGTGCAGTATGTCGACGGCTGAGGCGACACCGCTCATTCCGGCTTTTCTAAAGGAGACCGAGCGTTTAAGAGCAGGGATCGATGATTGGAGCGGTCCCTTGGCTTCCCATCATCGGCCTTGGTAGAGTGACGTTTGCCTATACCTCGACGGAGTGTGACGATTGGCCAAAGCGATCAAGACAATGGAGGACTTTTCGGAGTTCGTCGGCCTGTCGCGCCCGACCGTGTCGAAATATTTCAACGATCCAACCTCGGTGCGCCGTAAAACCCGCGATACGATCGAAGAGGCGCTGAAAAAATCCGGTTTCCGGCCCAATATGTTCGCCGTCAATCTCAACCGCAGGCGCAGCAACATCATCGGCATCGTCATCCCGAACACGCTCGATCCCTTCTTCATGGCGCTGACCAGGCGCATCGAGATCATGGCCAATGAAGCCGGCTTCCTGGCATTCGTGCTGTCGTCGGACGGAAAGCCAGATATCGAAGAAGAGGCGATCAAGACCTTTCGATCGATGAACGTTGCCGGAGCCATCATCGCGCCGATTGGCCGGCAAACCGGCAGCGCGACGCTGGAACAGCTGGGACGGGACATTCCGCTCGTCTATGTGGACACGCCGCTGGACGACAAGGCGGCATTCGTCGGCACGGACAACCGCCAGAGTTTTGGACTGATCGTCGATTATCTCTGCCGGTCGGGCGAGCCTCCCTGCTATTTCGGCATGCCGGAAGTCAACATCAACGCGATCGAGCGGCGGAACGCCTATGTCGAGGCCATGAAGGGCTTTGGTCTGACGCCGGAACTGATCAAGCTCTCCACGACTGCGACCTGGGACTTCGAACGTTTCGCGCTGGAGGAGGCCTCGATCCTGTTCGATACGCTTACGCGTCTGCCAACCAGGACGATCGTTTGCGCCAATGACCGTCTGGCCTTCGGTGTGCTGGCGGCCGCCTGGCAAAAAGGCCTCAAGGTCGGCCACGGTCCGGGTTGCGACATTCGCGTCGCTGGTCATGACGATCATCCACTGTCGCAATATACCTGCCCGCCGATAACAACGGTTGCCCAGAACTACAAGGAAATCGGCCGCCTTGCCATCGGACTGCTTTTCAAGCAACTCGGCGAGGATGCGCAGGGCGACGACGTGCTGCTCAGCCAGGACCGTATCCTGCTCAAGGCGGAGTTGATGCTGCGGAAATCGGCATAGGCGGCTGGATAGTGCGAAAAGCACCTGCCGCGGTGGCGCCAGGGGCCAATTTTCACCGGCGCCGCAGGTCTCGCCTCAGATCTTCAGATCAGCCGCACCCGTATCGATATGCGGTGCCCAGAACGCGATGCTTTCTGCAATGGCGGGGATGACGTTGCGGTCGTCGGGTTCGCGCTCCTTGAAGGAAAGCTCAAGGCAGATTTCGTTGTCCACCGCACCGCCGTGATGAAAAGCTTCCAGCAGCGGTTCCGGCTGAACCCGCCCCGTGGCGTTGTGTTCGGCGGTGAACGGGCGGTGACCGCCCTTGTCCATCTTGCTCTGCTTGATATGGATGATCGGCGAAACCTTCGGCACGGCCCGCGCCCATGCATAGGGATCGGTATCGTCCGGGTCCGGGGACGTGACGTCGCCATGATCGATATCGGCCATCATCCACATCGGGATGGCCATGTTGGCGGCCGTCAGCCTGTCCTGCAGCGCCATGCATTCGGGAATGGTATGGCCGAATTCGCGGCCGACCGACATCGGTTCCCAGAACACGTAATCCAGCCCGGCCGACTTGCCGTGTTCGGCCACCTCAGCCCAGCAGTCGATGGCAATCTGGATGAGGTCTTCCCGGCGTTGCGGATCATCGAAATCGGCGAATGTGAAGATGGCGAACTGGGTCCCGACGGATTTCGCGCCGAGATCTGCGGAAATATCAGCAAAAGTCTTGAACCAATCGACATAATAGCGCCGCACGTCACGATCGGGATGGCCGAAATGGTTGAGCCGTCCATAGGGGCCGGTCATGCCGGAGGTGACGCGCACGCCGGTTCGATCAAGGGCAGCCCGGAAACTGCGAGTCACCCTGCGGATCACCGGCGCTGGCCATGACGGGTTGATGAACTCATGGGTCAGTTGCAGGTCGCGGATTTTCAGATCGCGCGCGACGGTGTCGATGAGGTCATCGGCGCCGGCAAAACGGTTGACCAGCGGATTGGTGTTCAGCGAGAGGGTCAGGGACATGATGGCTTCTCAAGGTTGATTGCGGACGATAACAAAGTCACAGGCAGCAGGCGATCAGCTTGAGGCCCGCAGGCGCACAGCGCCATCCGCCACGAACCAGGCGGCAAAAGCTGCTTTTTCGTTTGCGCTGAGATGCAGGCCTTGCTTCGTGCGGCGTTGAAGGACGTCTTCAGCCGTCATCGCCCATTCATGCGCCATCAGATAACGCACTTCGGCCTCGTAGAGCTGCGCGCCGAAATGCTGGCCGAGGCCCTCCAGTGACGTGGCGTTGCCGATGATTTTGCCGATGCGCGATCCATAGAGGCGGCCGTAATGATGGACCAGCGCGCGCGGCATCCAGGGGTGGGTGCGGCGCAGGTTTTCCGTGAACTGGATGAAATCGGCATTCTCGATTTCGCCACCGGGCAAGGTTGCCTGCCGCGTCCAGTTTCCGCCCATGGTGGGAAAGAATTTCGCAATTTTCTCGATCGCATGCTCGGACAGCTTGCGGAATGTGGTGATCTTGCCGCCGAACACGCTGAGCAGCGGTGCACCGCCGGTTTCATCGAGATCGAACGTATAGTCGCGCGTGACGGCGGATGGGTTGCCCTGGCCATCGTCAAACAGCGGCCGCACACCGGAGAATGTCTCCAGCACGTCCGTACGCCGCAACGTTTCCTTGAAGTAGCGGTTGACGGCGGCGAGCAGATATTCGACTTCGCTTTCCTCCGCCTTCACCTCTTCAGGCGCGCCCTCATAGGGAATGTCGGTGGTGCCAATCAGAGCCTTGTCACCCTCATAGGGGTTGATGAAGATGACCCGCTTGTCATGGTTCTGCACGAGATAGGCATGCTGGCCCTCCCAGAATTTCGGCACAATGATGTGGCTGCCTTTGACGAGGCGCACGTTGCGGCGGCTGTTGGAGCCCGCGACCCGGCCGACGATATCGTTGACCCACGGCCCGCCGGCATTGACGACGACACGGGCGCGAACCGTGCGGGTTTCCCCTGTTTGTTCGTTCCGCATCTGGATCGTCCACGCGCCGTTTTCGCGCCGTGCACTGGTGCAGGCCGTGCGCGTCAGGATTTCGGCACCCTTTTCGGCAGCACCCACGGCGTTCAGAACGACGAGGCGGGCATCATCCACCCAGCAATCCGAATATTCAAAGCCCTTGACGTATTTGTTCAGGATCGGCGCGCCCTCGGGATCGCGGCGCAGATCGAGCGAGCGGGTGCCCGGCAGCTTCTTGCGGCCGCCGAGATGATCATAGAGAAACAGGCCGAGCCGGACCAGCCAGGCGGGGCGATCGTCAGGACTGTGCGGCAGCACGAAGCGCATCGGCCAGATGATGTGGCTTGCAGAGTTCAAAAGCACTTCGCGTTCGATCAGGGCCTCGCGCACCAGACGGAACTCGTAATATTCCAGATAGCGCAGGCCGCCATGGACGAGCTTGCCCGATCGCGACGACGTCCCTTGCGCCAGATCGTCCTTCTCGCACAGGATCACCGACAGACCCCGGCCCGCCGCATCGCGCGCGATGCCCGCGCCGTTGATGCCGCCCCCGATAATGAACAGGTCGATCATCCGGGAATCATTCATGGCACTCTCCTTTGGCTAAGCCAATTGTGGTGGATGCGCTGCACCGGATCTTGCGTCCGGCAGCACCTTGATGTCGTCATTGCATTGCCCGGCCGAGCATGTCCCAGACCGGCTCAAGCGCACGGCGGGCATGCTGATAGGGCGGAAACAGCCTTGAATAGGTTTCGGCCAATGCCGGATCGGGCGCTTCGGCCGGACCGAGCAAGGGTGTGACCCATTGCGCGATACAGGCATGCATGTCGCCATAGACGCCAATGGCAACGGCGGCGATCATGGCAGCGCCTGCAGCACCCGCTTCCTCACGCGAGGAAACCCGGGCCGGTGACCCGACGGCAGCTGCGATCACCGAACGCAGGGCACGCGAGCGCGCGGCTCCGCCCGTCAGGCGCAGTTCTGCCGGCATCTCGCCCATCGCCGCGTAACAGTCGCGCGTGCCCATTCCCAGTCCCTCGACCACCCCCCGCAGGAGATCGGGAAACCGGTGGCCGCTGCTCAAGCCGATAAAGCCGGCACGGGCATCCGGGTTGACGAACGGTCCGCGCTCTCCGGCCTCGGAAATATAGGGATGATAGAGGATGGCGCCCGGACGGCTTGCCGCAAGCCAGCCTTCGATCTTCCCCACCAGGTCAGCATGCGAAACCGGATGACCCATCTCGCCCATCAGGTCGCCGGCCATTTTCAGCGCCCAGTCGATGTTGAGCGTGGCCGCCATGTTGGATTGCGCCGGTGCCACGATCCCCGGTATCGGCAGGACGACCATGTACCCGGTGCCTTCGGTATTCAGGATGGTGTCATCGACCGCCATCGCGCGCATATGCATGCCGGTCGAGCCGATCGTCGAGCAGGCCGATGCCCTGCCCTCGGTGACGATACCGGCACCCAAAGCCGTGCAGGCAAAATCGACATAACCAAGGCTCACGGGCGTGCCTTCGAGAAGCCCGGTCTGTGCCGCTGCGGCCGCAGAGAGCGGATGCACGATCTGCGTTCCGTCGATGATCTCGGGTAACAACCGGCGCTGCGCACTGAGGCCGAGCATGGCGATGACATCGTCGTCATATTGGCGCGTGCGAAAATTTCCGAATGTAAAACTTGCCTCTGACGGGTCGGTGGCGCGCACGCCGGTCAGGTTCAGGTAAAGCCAATCCTTGCAATGGAGGGCGATATCGGCCTCATCCAGCACGTCAGGACTGTCAGAGAGCATATGCGCGAGCTGCGACCCCTGCTGACAGGTGTTAAGCCCGGTTCCCGTCGCCTCGAAGCGGGCCCAGTTCTCAGGAGAAGCGCAGAGTTTCCGTACGGTCGGGGCGGCGCGCGCATCGAGCCAGAGCCAGGCGTCCGCTGCCGGTGTGCCGTCCTTGCGCACGAGCCAGGTGCCGTCGCCCTGCCCGGTCACGCCGAGTGCTGCCACGCGCTGCGCAAGGCCATCGACCTTCTTGGCAAGATCGCGGATGGTCTGGGCGCAATCGGTCCATGTCTTGTCCAACGACTGGAACGCGGCACCATCTGTGCCTGTCGAATAGGTATTGGGCACGGAGGCTGCGGCAATCTGGCGGCCCGCAAGGTCAAACGCGACGGCCTTGATCACCGAGGTTCCGGCATCGATGCCGATCAGGATATCTTTCCCGGCACCAGACATCAGACCGGCCTCCGGCGCTGGCCAGAGCCAGCCGTAAATCCGGGAGCGTTCAGCTCGATCGAGTGATTGACAGCAGCCATGAAGCCGGCCTCCCATTCCTTAAACCGCGTCAGGACGCGTCGTTGACCAGCGCAGACGCCGTCTGTTCGTCGATGATCAGCCCGCTCAGACAGCCGCTCAGCAGCGCCGAGCGGATTGCCGGTATCTTGCCCGGCCCACCGGCGATGGCGACAATCCGGCGCGCCTTCATGCTTTCAAGGCTCGGCGACAGGGTCCGTTCGCCCAACGTCGTCTCGACCGGCTTTCCGTCCGCATCGAAGAAGTGACCGAGCATTTCGCCAACCCCGCCATGATCGCGCACGTCCTGCATTTCCGGCACTTCGATCATCTGCGACACGACAAGCTGCGAATCCAGTTCTGCCGTTCCGATACCGATCAGCATCAGATCAGCGCGGGCGGCGAGATCAAAGACGTGACGCACACCCCGCTGAGACAGGAGCACTTCCCGGTCCTCAACCGAATTGGCAAAGAACGGCACGGGCATGACATAGGACACCGCGCCGGTTTTTTCGGCGAGACGGTGCATGACGTCATGGGGGTTAGCCGCATAGTTTCGCGTCAATCCGCCCAGCAGCGAAACGAACCGGACGTCGCCCGCATCCATAGTGGGCATGGCAGCGATAGCGGCGGCCAATGTACGGCCGTTGCCGATGCCGATGACCTGGCTTTGCAGGTTCTTGATTTCGCGCTGCAGGAATTCCGCGCCGGCAACGCCCAGCGCGCGCATCAGCAGGCTCTTGTCATAGAGATCAGGCAGGACCTCGCAATAATCGAGGCCGAACAGCTCAGCGATCCTGGTTTCGATCGCGACACATTCGGTCACGTCGCCATGAATGGAAAACTTCACCACGCCATTCTGGTTGGCCCACATGATCAGCCGGTGCGCCTTGACATTGGGGATGCCAAGCCGCGCGGCAACCTCGGCCTGGGTCAGGCCTCCCACATAATGGAGCCATGCGGCGCGGACGGCGAGACTGTCGTCGCGGTCGCGATTTGTCACCGTTCGCACCATCTCTCCTCCCTTGTGGTCCGCAGCAAAACGTAATTAATTTCACCTATTGCATTTTTTTACACAAAGCGTAGTCTCAAGTCAACAAGATCACACGGGATCGCTTGATTATCACACCCGTCATTTCGAAGGATGCAATGGCCAAACTGGCGTCGGCGCTGTCTAACGCCCATGGAAATTCAGCGGAAAACTGCGATACAGCTCGGCATTATCAACGGTTTGATGGCCGAATGCCGTGATCCAAGATTGGGACAAGACCGAGTTTTCCGGTGAAGAACACTCAAATGTATCATCCTCTATCTTTATCTTAACGCTACTAGCGTTGACACGGATGGAAACGTATCACATGATCGAGCTAACAAAGACGACACCCGCACTGTGCGGATGAAATGACACCGGAATGCATTGCGTGGGTGGGGGGATATCGCCGCACGCAGGAGGAAAGGAGGAGTACATCATGCAGATCACGGCTATCCGGCCACGCAAAGCGCAGCATCATGCCGCGCGTCCGGCATTTGGCGCGGCTTGCGCTCGCTCTTTCCTCATCCGGTTTTGCAGCCGCCACGCGCTGCACCAGGCGGGCCGCCCGCTATCGATTCAACACCAAGTACAGGTCGCCACGATATGAGTTCACAGTCATATACCGCAAAGCGCGGACACAAGCAGTCCAACACCGGCCGGATCGCGGCCTCGGCTGCCGTGCTGATCGTCCTTGCCGCCATGGCGTTCGATACCAAAATCATCAGAATTGGCTCCAGCGATGACGTGAAGGCTGGCGTGTTTTCCGCAGCCGACTATGGCGCGACTGAATTTCCGAAAGTGAAAGCGGGCGTTGAAGAGCGCGCGGTCGATGCCGTGACGCTGGCCAACGCGATCGCGCAGGACCGGCCGGCCGCCGAAAAGACCTATGGCGTTTCCGCAGGAACCGGCGCTGTCATGTCGGTCAAGCTGACGGGCGTTTTCGGCGAAGCGAAATCGGGCATCTACGATGTGAAGGTCGAAGGCATTCCCGATACGGTGCGCGTGCGTGTCCAGACCGGGCCAGCCATCAATGGAACGGAACTGCGCGACGCCACCGGCACCATCGCGTTTGGCCAGTTTATCAACCAGATCCAATATCAGGATGCAGGCTCCGCCCTTAACAATCAGCTGAAGAAGGATGTTCTGGCGCAAATCGACACCAGCCAGCTGACCGGCAAGACGGTGTCGCTCACCGGTGCGTTCAAACTCATCAATCCGAAGAACTGGCTGATCACCCCGGTAAGGCTGGACGTGCAATGAAGCCTGTACCCGCACCGGCTCCAGCGTCCAACGACGCCGTCCTGTCCGCACGCAACATTGCCAAGTCCTATGGCAATGTCCATGCGCTGAAGGGCGTCAACTTCGACATCCATCGCGGCAAGGTTACCACCCTGTTCGGAGAAAACGGCGCCGGCAAATCGACGCTGATGAAGATCCTCTCCGGCGTGGTGACGCCGACGTCGGGCGATATCGTGCTGGATGGCGAGGTCGTTCATTTCTCCTCCGCCTCCGATGCCCGTGACTGCGGCATCTCGATCATCCACCAGGAACTGAGCCTCGCGCCCAATCTCAGCGTTCGCGACAATATCTTCATGGGCCGCGAAATCCGCACGCCAACCGGTGTCGATTTTGCCGAAGAGGCGCGGCAGGCGCGGGCGCTGATGGCCGATCTTGAGGAAGACATCGACCCGATGACGCTTGTCGAGGATCTGCGGCTGGGGCAGCAGCAGATCGTCGAGATCGCACGCGCGCTCTCGGTCGATTCCCGCATTCTGATCATGGACGAGCCGACATCGGCGTTGAGCGCAACCGAAGTCGAAGTGCTGTTCAAGGTGATCCGGGACCTGACGAGCCGCGGTGTCTCGATCGTCTACATATCCCATCACCTGGAAGAGGCGCTGCAGATCACCGACTACGCCGTCGTGCTGCGCGACGGCGCCATGACCGCCAATGCCGAGGCCAAGGACATCGATCTGGAATGGATCGTCCGCAACATGGTCGGCGAGAATTTCGATCTGGGCTCACCGCCCACGGGCTACACATTCGGCGAGACCGCCCTGTCGATCGAGAATGTCAGCGTCACCGATGCCTCCGGATCCGGCTATTCGGTGGTCGATCGCCTGTCGCTCGACGTCAAGGCCGGCGAGATCGTCTGCATCTACGGCCTGATGGGGGCCGGACGCACAGAACTGCTAGAAGCCGTTGCCGGACGGATGCCGTTGAGCGGCGGCCGGGTGATCGTCGAAGGCGACGACATTTCGCGCCTGAGCATTGCACAGCGCATTGACAGGGGCCTCGTCCTCGTCCCGGAAGATCGCCAGCGGGATGGCCTGGTGCAGACCATGTCGGTCGGCCAGAACCTGTCGCTCGCCAGCATCGCAAGCTTTACCAAGCGCATGCTGATGTCGCGCTCCGGCGAACAGGCTGTTGTCGAGGACGCAATCGGCAAAGTTCACATCAAGACCGACGGCGGACGGGCCGCAATCGGCTCGTTATCGGGCGGGAACCAGCAGAAAGTCGTCATCGGCAAGATGCTGGCGACCAATCCGCGCGTCATCCTTCTCGACGAGCCAAGCCGCGGTATCGATATCGGCGCCAAGGCCGAGGTGTTCCGCCTGCTGAGCGAACGGGCAGCCAAGGGCCTCGCCGTCGTCTTTTCCACCTCCGAAGTCGCTGAATGCCTCAGCATCGCGCACCGGATCGTGGTGATGCGGCGCGGCAAGATTTCAGCGCAGTTCGGCGCAGATGTTTCAAAAGAAGAGATCATGGCCGCCTCGGGCGAAGCCGTGCATGTCTGATTACCGAGTTTAATGGAGCCCTGACTATGGCCAGTTCAGTCACTACCCCACCGCGCTCAGGTCTTTTCCGCGATGGCTTCGACCTGGGCAGGATGCTGCTTGAAGGGCGGGCATTTTTCGCGCTGATCGCCATCATCGCCGTCTTCTCGTTCCTGTCGCCCTATTATTTCTCGGTCAGCAACTTCCTGATCATGTCGTCGCATGTGGCGATCTACGGGATCCTGGCGATCGGCATGCTGCTCGTTATCCTCAACGGCGGCATCGACCTGTCTGTCGGCTCCACGCTTGGCCTCGCGGGCGTCGTTGCGGGATTTCTGATGCAGGGCGTGACGCTCAATGCCCTGGGTGTGGTGCTCTACCCGCCGGTCTGGGTGGTCGTGGTGCTCGTCTGCGCGCTCGGTGCCTTTGTCGGATTGATCAACGGCATCCTGATCGCGCGCTTCAAGGTACCGGCTTTCGTCGCAACGCTGGGCGTCATGTATGTGGCGCGCGGCTTTGCGCTGTTGATGACCAATGGCCTGACCTACAACAATCTTGGCGGCAAGGCCGAGTTGGGCAATACCGGGTTCGACTGGCTTGGCTTCAATCGTCTTGCCGGTATTCCGATCGGCGTCGTCGTTCTCGTCGTCCTGGCGCTGATCGGCAGCGTGGTGCTCAATCGCTCGGCCTTCGGACGCTGGCTTTATTCGACCGGTGGCAATGAACGGGCCGCTGAACTCAGCGGCGTGCCGGTCAAGAAGGTTCAGGTGGCAGTCTATATGCTGTCGGGTATCTGCGCCGCCATCGCCGGCCTCATCCTGTCCTCGCAGCTGACCTCCGCCGGCCCGACGGCCGGTACCTCTTACGAGCTGACGGCCATCGCCGCCGTGGTGATCGGGGGCGCTGCATTGACCGGCGGCCGCGGCAATATTCGCGGAACGTTGCTCGGCGCCTTCGTCATCGGCTTCCTGTCCGATGGCCTGGTGATCATCGGTATTTCATCCTACTGGCAAACAGTCTTCACCGGCGCGGTCATCGTGCTCGCCGTGCTGCTCAATGCCGTTCAGTATCGCCGCCGCGTCAAGAAGACCACCGAGACCGACGGCCCATCCGCTTCTCTGCAATCGACCGGCAAAGGCCAGACCGCCAATGCCACTCACGGGAAGACCGCCAGCTAACTGGCACAGACCAACCATAAAGGGAGAGAGTACAATGTTGAAACTGACAAAGAGAATGCTGCTGGCCAGCTTCATCCTGGCTGCACCGGTCATGGCGCTGTCGACAACGGCGGCATCGGCCGAAGGCCTGATTTCGATCATCGTCAACGACCCGTCGAACCCCTACTGGTTCACGGAAGGCGAAGTCGCCGCTGCGAAGGCCAAGGAACTCGGCTACACCGCAACGGTTGGCGCGTCCAAGGGCGACACCAACACCGAGAGCAACCTGATCGACACAGCGATCACCAACAAATCGGTGGCGATCATTCTCGATCCGGCCAATGCAGACGGCTCGATCGGCGCGGTGAAGAAGGCGATTGCCGCCAACATCCCGGTGTTCCTCGTCAATGCCGAGATCAACCAGGAAGGCCTTGCCAAGGCACAGCTCGTTTCCAACAACGCGCAGGGCGCAGCCCTCGGTGCCCAGCAGTGGGTCCAGAGCATTGGCGAAAAGGGTAAATATGTCGAGCTCTTCGGCGCGCCCTCCGACAACAATGCGGCAACCCGCTCGAACGGTTACGAGACGGTTCTCAGCCAATATCCTGATCTCGAAAAGGTCGGCTCGCAGGTTGCCAACTGGGATCGTACACAGGGCCATGACAAGATGCAGAGCCTGCTCCAGGCAAACCCTGACGTTATCGGCCTGATCAGCGGCAATGACGAAATGGCGCTGGGCGCGATTGCTGCGCTGAAGGAAGCCGGCAAGCTGGCCAACGTCAAGGTCGGCGGCTTCGATGGCTCCCCGGATGCCGTGGCTGCCATCAAGGCGGGCGAACTGGAATATACCGTGCTTCAGCCGGTCGCAGTCTTTTCGGCCGAAGCCGTCAAGCAGGCCGATTCCTTCATCAAGACGGGCAAGACCGGTGCTGCAACCGAAAAGCAGCTGTTCGATTGCCTGCTGATCACCAAGGACAATGTCGACAAGTACACAGCACCCTTCACACTCTCCGAGTAACAACAGCTGAGGGCGCCTCCGGGCGCCCTCAATGTGCTGACGAAGTCATTGTCCCGGCATTTCGCCGGGACAATTATGCGATTGCCAGGTTGGCGTCATTACTGTGATTGTCACAGGATTCAAGGAAGCTTAAGTCTTTGAGCTGTAAGAGTCTTTTGACCCGACAGGTGCCGGGGAGAGTGGGGTATCGCCCTCGAAAGACAATCTTGTTCGGAGTTTGCCGGCAGCGTCCGGCAGCCTTACTTCCATATCCGGCACTGGGCCTAAGGCCCCTATTTAAAATTTCCGCGAAAATACAACAGTCCTTGACGTTAATTTCACACTCAAATACGATACCAATCAAGAATAGCGTCGTACTGTGTGATGAATCGGCCTATCGGCGCCCAATGACGAGGAACATTATGGCGAGCCTGCTGGGGATCGACAACGGCCTGACTGTGACGAAGGCTGTTATCTTTGATAGGGATGGCACGCAGCTTTCGGTCGCCCGGCGCCGTGTCCCGCAATCCATGCCACAGGCGCGCTTCGTTGAACGCGATATGGCGGTACTTTGGCAGGCAACGGCCGCAGCAATCCGGGAAGCGATCGCGCTGAGCGGCAGGCCGCCATCGGACATCAAGGCCGTTGCCGCGACGGCGCATGGCGACGGGCTCTATCTTCTCGACGATGAAAAGCAGCCCCTGGGGCCGGGGATCTTGTCGCTCGATAGCCGCGCCGGTGGCATCATCGATGCGTGGTCCGGCGGCACTCTGTTCACCGAAGCGCTGGCGCTGACCGGCCAGATCCCGCACGTTTCCGCGCCCTCCGCCCTGCTCGCCTGGATCAAGCAGCATGAGCCGGAGCGGTACCGGCGCATCCGCCATGTGTTGGGTTGCAAGGATTGGCTGCGCTTTTGCCTCACCGGCGCGATCGGAACGGATCGGACGGAAGCCAGCACGTCTTTTACTGATGTTCACACCCAGACTTTTTCTGCCGACGCCATGCGCCTGTTTGGCCTTGAGGATGTGTTCGACGCTTTGCCGCCCATGGCCCATTCCGCCGAAGTCGCGGGAGCTGTGACTGCTGATGCCGCAGCCTTGACAGGACTTGCCGCCGGCACGCCCGTTGCCTTCGGCCTGCATGACGTCACCGCTTCTGCGCTCGGGATCCGCGGCCATGCGGATGGGGTGATCAGCATCGTGGCGGGCACCTATTCGATCAACCAGGTGGTCTCCACGGATGTGCGTGTCGATCCCCGCTGGTTCTGCCGCAATGCGATTGACGCCGGGCGCTGGAACAATATGGCGATTTCACCGGCCTCCGCTGCCAATTACGACTGGTTCCTCGATACGCTGTGCCGGAAAGACCAGGACGCTGCGACTGAAAACGGCGCGTCGATCCATCAGACTTTGGCGCATGAGATCGACGCCGCCTTGCAAAGACCATCGACCATCCTCTTCCATCCCTACCTCTTCGGCTCACCGCACGGAAATAGTGCCAGCGGCAGTTTCCTGGGGCTGCATGGCTGGCACGATCGCGGCGATATGCTGAAAGCTGTTCTGGAAGGCATCGCCTTCAATCATCGCACCCATATCGATGCGCTGCGCGACGGCTTTGCCATCAACGAAGCCCGCCTCACCGGCGGCGCATCGCGCAACCCGGCCTTTGCGCAGATGTTTGCCGATATTCTGGGAATGCCGGTTCTGGTGACAGCGACCGACGAGGCAGCGGCATTCGGTGCGGCCCTGTGCGCCGGTGCAGCCGTCGGCCTTTACGCCTCGGTTCAAGACGACCCGCGCGACCTCGCTGCGACCGGAAGAAAATACCTGCCCGACCCTTCCCGCAGCGCGGAATTTGATCGCCGCTTCTCGCTCTATTGCCGGATTGCTGAAACACTGAAGCCGGTCTGGCCGGATATCGAGCAGCTGGCCGAAACAACCGGGGGAGACGGCGCGTGATCAAGGCAGACGAACGGCGCGAAGAAATTGCCAACTATGTCATCAAGCTCGGCCAGGTGCGGCTTGACGATCTGGCCGAGCATTTCGGCGTGTCGCGCATGACCATTCATCGCCATATCGACCATCTGGCGCAACAGGGCGTTCTGCGCAAGCTGCATGGCGCGGTCACCGCACAGCCATCCGGCGTCTATGAAAGCGCCTTCCGCTACCGCATGACAGTTGGGACGGCCGAAAAGGCAGCGCTGGCGCGCGCGGCTCTCGACTATATCGAAGCCGGCCAGGTCATCATGCTCGATGATTCCACCACGACCTGCGCCATCGCCCCGCTTTTGCAGGATATCAAGCCGCTGACCGTGATCAGCAACAGTCTGTCGGCTGCGGCCTTGCTGACAACTGCCGATGATATCGATTTCATCTGTCTTGGCGGCCAGTATCACCGGACATACAATGCCTATATCGGCATCGTCTGCGAAAACGCTGTGTCGCGGCTGCGCGCCAATGTCCTCTTCTGCTCGGTCTCCGCCATCACCGGCACGACCACCTACATTCAGGACCCGCAGGTGGTGCGCGTCAAGCAGGCGATGATGGCGGCGTCCAACCAGCGCATCCTGCTCGTCGATCACTCCAAGTTCAACAATGTCGCTCTGCATGCGCTGGATGAACTCACCGCGTTCGACACCGTTCTGGTGACTGACGGTATCAGCGACGCGCAAGCGCAAAAACTCGAACAGGCGGGCGTCCGCCTGCGCGTCGTCAGGACAGCCCAAGCATGACCCAATTGCAAAACGAAACATCGCCACACCCGGCCGATCGCCTCACCGCGCTCGGCAAAGAGGCGGATTTTGATGTCGTTATTTTTGGCGCCGGGATCAATGGCGCCGGCCTGTTTCGCGATCTCTGCGCGCAGGGGCTGAAATGCCTGATCGTGGACAAGGGGGATTTCGGCTCCGGCACCAGTGCTGCACCGTCGCGGCTGATCCATGGCGGCCTGAAATATCTGGAGACTGGTGAATTCGGCCTTGTTGCGCAATCGACGCTCGAGCGTAACCTGCTCTTGAAGAACGCCCCCCACTATGTCAGCCCGCTGCCGACGCTGATCCCGATCTTTTCCTGGTTCAACGGCATAAGTGCCGCCTTGCGCACATTGTTCGGCTCGACCAGCGCGCCGCGCAGCCGTGGCGCTGTTCTCGTCAAGATCGGATTAGCGCTCTACGATTTCTACGGTTCGCGCGACCGTGTCATGCCGCGCCACCGGCTGGTCGGGCGTAGCCGCGCGCTGCGGGAAATGCCGGTCCTGACCAAGTCAATCGTGGCCGCAGGAACCTATTACGACGCCAAAATCAGCCATCCCGAGCGGCTCGTTCTTGAGTTAATTGGCGATGGGCTGGCGGCCAGCACACCATCTGCGGCAGCCAATTACGCCACGCTGATATCGGCCTCAACCGGTATCCTGACCTTCCAGACCGAAAAGCACGGTACATTTTCGGTGCGGCCGAAACTGGTTATCAACGGCGCTGGCCCATGGATCGACGATGTGAATGCTGCACTCGGTGCGCCCTCCAAGATGATCGGCGGCACCAAGGGATCGCATATTCTTCTGAAGAACGACGAATTGGTGCGTCATCTCGCCGGCCGCATGGTCTATTTCGAGGCTGATGACGGCCGCATCTGCCTGGTGTTCGACTATCTCGGCCGCGCGCTTGTCGGATCGACCGATACCAAGGCTGATAATCCCGATACGGTTCGCTGCGAGCAGGATGAAGTCGAGTATTTCCTGGCGAGTGTGCGTGCGCTGATGCCGGGCGTCAAAGTCGATCGCGACCAGATCGTCTATGCCTATAGCGGCATACGCCCCCTGCCCGCCTCCGACGCGTCGATCGCCGGCCTCATCAGCCGCGACCATTCGGCGCCGGTGACCGAGCCGGATCCGACACGTCCTTTTGCGATCATATCGCTGATTGGCGGCAAATGGACCACCTTCCGGGGCTTTGCGGAGGAAGTTGCCGATACTGTGCTCAAGCGGCTCGGCCGCACCCGCGCTGTCAGCACCCGCGCAATGCCGATCGGCGGCGGCAGGGATTTTCCAGCGGATGCAAAAGCGCGGTCGCAATGGCTGGCGCTGGCATCGTCCTCTTGCGCAACCGATCTGCCGCGGATCGACACGCTTTTGACCCGCTACGGCACGCGGGCGCTACAGGTCGCACGGCACCAAAGCGACTGGAGCGATGCCGACCGGCTGCCGGATTCGCATGATTATGGCCTGGCGGAAATCGACTATATCGTGCGCCACGAGTGTGTCGAACATCTGGCTGATGTCGTGATGCGCCGCACGACCCTTGCCGTCACCGGCTCCCTGACACGACGGGATCTCCACGCCATCGCCCCCGTTATCGCGAAGGCGCGGGGTTGGAGCAGCGAGCGCACAGATGCGGAACTTGAAGCGACCGTTACGCAGCTCAAGGCCAGAAATCTGATGCGTCTATAGAGGATTGGGATCCTCGCCGTGTCGCCACGGACATAACCAAGGAGTCACAAAAAGGGGCCCGGTTGCCGGACCCCTCCTGATTTCTGCTGCAGGCATTGTCGAAACGAAAATGCGTTACATCATGCCGCCCATGTCAGGCATGCCGCCGCCAGCCGATTCTTTCTTCGGCAGTTCGGCAATCATGGCTTCCGTGGTGATCAAGAGAGAAGCAACCGAAGCCGCGTTCTGCAGGGCTGTGCGGACAACCTTGACCGGATCGACGATACCCATGGCGATCATATCGCCGAATTCGCCGGTCTGGGCATTGTAGCCGTAGTTGTCGGTGTCGCTTTCAAGGATCTTGCCGACGATGATGGAACCTTCGTCGCCTGCATTTTCAGCGATCTGGCGAACCAGCGACTGAAGTGCCTTGCGCACGATATTGATGCCGGCTGTCTGGTCGTCATTTTCGCCCTTGAGATCGAGAACGATCGAGGCGCGCAGGAGTGCCGTACCGCCGCCTGGCACGATGCCCTCTTCGACCGCAGCGCGCGTTGCGTTCAGCGCGTCGTCGATACGATCCTTCTTTTCCTTCACTTCGATCTCGGTCGCACCGCCGACGCGGATGACCGCAACGCCGCCGGAAAGCTTGGCAAGCCGTTCCTGCAGCTTTTCCTTGTCATAGTCGGATGTGGTTTCCTCGATCTGGGCCTTGATCTGCGCCACACGGCCATCAATCTCGGCCTTCTGGCCTGCCCCATCGACCAGGATTGTATTTTCCTTGGTAATGGTGACCTTCTTGACGCGGCCGAGCATGTCGAGCGTGACATTTTCGAGCTTGATGCCGATATCCTCGGACACGACCTGACCCGAGGTCAAAACCGCGATGTCCTCCAGCATGGCCTTGCGGCGATCGCCGAAGCCCGGAGCCTTGACGGCAGCAATCTTCAGGCCACCACGCAGCTTGTTGACGACGAGCGTCGCAAGCGCTTCGCCTTCAACGTCTTCCGAGATGATCAGCAACGGCTTGCCGGTCTGCACGACGGCTTCCAGCACAGGCAAAAGGGCCTGCAGATTGGAAAGCTTCTTTTCATGCAGCAAGACATAGGCATCTTCGAGTTCAGCCACCATCTTTTCAGGATTGGTCACGAAATACGGGCTGAGATAGCCGCGGTCAAACTGCATGCCTTCAACGACTTCGAGCTCGGTTTCGGCGGTCTTGGCTTCTTCAACCGTGATGACGCCTTCATTGCCGACCTTTTGCATGGCATCGGCGATATATTGGCCGATTTCGGTTTCGCCATTGGCGGAGATCGTGCCGACCTGGGCCACTTCCTCGGACGTGCTGATCTTCTTGGCCTTGGCCACCAGCCCCTTGACTACTTCTGTCACGGCCAGGTCGATGCCGCGTTTCAGGTCCATCGGGTTCATGCCGGCGGCAACCGCCTTGGTGCCTTCGCGAACGATGGCCTGGGCGAGCACGGTCGCCGTCGTCGTGCCGTCGCCGGCGATGTCATTGGTTTTCGAGGCCACTTCGCGCACCATCTGGGCGCCCATGTTTTCGAACTTGTCCTCGATCTCGATTTCCTTGGCGACCGTTACACCATCCTTGGTGATGCGCGGCGCGCCATAGGATTTGTCGATGATGACGTTGCGGCCCTTGGGACCGAGCGTGACCTTGACGGCGTCAGCCAGAATATCGACGCCGCGCAGCAGCTTTTCGCGCGCGTCACGGCCGAATTTGATTTGTTTGGCAGCCATAGAAAGAACTCCCGGGCGCATCGCCCAATGGTCTTCATGAAAGGGAAATGGATGGCGAGGCTGAGATCAGCCGATAACACCCATGATGTCGGCTTCCTTCATGATCAGAAGGTCTTCGCCGTTGAGCTTGACTTCGGTGCCCGACCACTTGCCGAACAGGATGCGGTCGCCGGCCTTGACGTCGAGCGCGATGATCTTGCCGGCCTCGTCACGGGTTCCGGTGCCAACGGCGACGATTTCGCCTTCCTGCGGCTTTTCCTTGGCGGTATCTGGAATGATGATGCCGCCCTTGGTCTTTGCTTCGGCTTCGATACGGCGCACGACGACGCGGTCGTGCAGCGGACGGAAATTGGTATCAGCCATGTCTATATTCCTTTTGGGCGCAGCCGGATGGCGTCTCCCCTGCGAGATGAATAGCACTCTCCATCTGGGAGTGCCAGCATTCAATGCTCCCGCTGCCAAGAATTACAATTCCTGTGTGCTCGAATAATTAAAACATAAATCCGGTTTTCTGTGTTAAAGGATCGAATATCCGATTTATCACGGGAGTCCGGCGATGAAATCACTCTTCGATTCCATTTACCAGTTTCAATATGTGCTTTTCTTCATCCGGTGGACGCTGACTTTGTCTTTGGTTCTCTGCGCCTATATCGCGTTTTCCAGTGCGTATTTCTAGCCAGACAGCGCGTTTCAACTTGGTTTTCATCACGAAAACACCAGCTCCCGACCTTCCGGAGCCAAGCCCCGAAAGACCAGAAACATGATCAAATTTCGCCCTAAGACTGAAGCCGAGCTGAAGCAGGAAGACGTTCCAGCGCCAGACAAGCCAGTCACCGTCAAGCCTGCAGATCCGAAGAAGCGCGCGAGCGACTGAAGACCCGGTCTCCCGTCAAAGGGCTGCAATGCTGGGCCGGGAAGCACCGCAGACACTCCACATCTATGACAGGCCCAGCGGCTTGGCATGCACCAAAAAGGAAATTTCATGAACGTTGATTTTGCCATTACCGGACGCTTTGTGCACGAGATCAAAGCGGTCCTCCAATCCGTGGGGATCAACGAAGGGACGGAGTATGATGCGGTGCCCTTCAGCCCCGCAAGCCGCGCAACCGGCCACCACACTTTTGCATTTCACAACAAGCAGTCCGCAACACAGGCTGCGGCGACCTGGGAAGCGCATGTCAAGCAGCGCGTGCTCCTGCAGCGTTGATGGACCGATGCCGCCGGTGAAGACATCGGCAGAATGACGGGGTGTCAGGACAGCTCGGCTGTCACCCCTTGGACTTTGGCGCAACTGCCAGCGACAGGATCATGAACAGCGTTGCCAGCAGCATGAGAATGCCGGCGGCCGCCAGAATAGCCGGGGTCATCTGTTCGCGGATCATCGTGAACATTTCACGCGGCAAGGTGCGCTGACCGGGCCCTGCAACGAACAGCGTGACCACCACCTCATCCAGCGACGTGGCAAAGGCGAAGAGGCCGCCGGACATCATGCCGGGCGCAATGACCGGAAGCGTGATCCTGCGGAACGTCATTGCCGGGGTGGCACCAAGACTTGCGGCAGCCTGAAGCAGCCGCCGGTCGAATGAGGCGAGTGCGGCACCAGTGGACACCACGACGAACGGCACTGCAAGTGTCGTGTGGGCGAGGATCAGCCCGGTCATTGTTCCCGTCAGCCCCATCCTTGCAAAGACGAAATAGATGCCGACGCCGATTACCACGGCAGGCAGGATCATTGGCGCGACCAGCAGGAATTCGATCAGCCTGCGGCAGGCAAGTCCGGGCTGGGAAAGCCCGGTGGCGGCGGCACTGCCGAGAATTACGGACAGGACTGTCGATGCGACGCCGACGATGAGGCTGTTTGTCAGGGCCGTCATCCAGCGGGGAGAGTTGATGAACTCCGCGTACCAGTCCAGCGTCCAGCCGCTCACCAGAACGGTGATGTATTTATCCTGACTGAACGACAACACCAGCACGAGGACAACGGGCGCTGCCAGAAAAACCAGCACCAGCCAGCCGAACATGGCGTTAAGACGATCAATCAGCGGCGTTTTTTTCCTGGACTTGATCATCGGGCACCTCCCTGAAAGCGGCGGCTGAGGCTTGTCTGGAGCAGATAGAGCAGTCCGGTGGCAATGAGCAGAATGACGCTGAGCGCCGCCGCCATGCCCCAGTTCTGCGTGGCGGTGGTGAACTGTGCGATATAGTAACTGATCATCTGGTCGGCCGGCCCGCCGAGCAAAGCGGGGGTGATGTAGAACCCGAGCGTGACGATGAACACCATCAGGCTTCCGGCCATCACGCCGGGCATGATCTGCGGCAGATAGACTTTCAACAATGTCATGACAGGTCCGGCCCCCAGCGACGACGCCGCCATCAGCAGCCGTTGATCGACGGAGCGCATCGATGCCAGCAGCGGAAAGATCATGAAAAGCAGCATGACATGCGCCATGGCGACGATCACCGCGCCGCGATTGTACATGAGCGAGAGCGGGGCTTCGATGATGCCGAGCGACAGCAGAACCTGATTGATCGCGCCCCTGTCCTGAAGAATGATCATCCATGCGGTGTTGCGCACCAGTGCCGCCGTCCAGAAAGGCAGGAGCACGAAAAGCAAGAGGATATTGCGCAGCCGGTCAGATTGCCGCGCAAGGTAAGAGCACAGCGGAAAGGCCAGGAAAAGGCAAGCCACGGTGACGACGATGGCCATGACGAAGGTCCGGGCGATGATGCCGGTGTAAAGGCCGCGGTTGGAACCGTCCTGAAGACCTGTCTGGTAGTCGCGTTTCTTGTCGATGGCAGCCAGCAGAAAGTAATCCGTCACCGGCCCGACGGCGCGCTTCATGGCCTGCCAGGTCTCGCGGTTCTGCCAGAGTGGATCGTTGAAGGCTGTGGCCGGATCTGTCTTCAGCTTTCGCTTGGTGCTGGTCAGCAGGCTGCGAAAACCTGAACCCTCATAGGAAAGCCTGCGGGCCACAGCTGCAAGTTTCTGCGGCTCCACTTGATCGAGGTCTGCGCGGGCCGCATCCAGTAGCGAGGACGGCGGAGCGCTTTTACCATCCCAGGCAGCAAGCGCTCCGCTCAAATTCGGCAGGGTTTCCACCAGTTCCGGATCGGACACGGACCGGGTGAGAATGAAACCGAGCGGTATAGCAAAGGTGAGGAGCAAGAGCAGCGCGAGCGGTGCGATCAGGGCGTAGGCCTTGAGCTGCGCCCGCCGGCGGATATTGGCGTTGCTATCCGTGATCACACTGCCCATTGTCAAATCTCCCCGATCTCTGCGTGACTATCCGATTACTGTCCGGCCCAGGCTGTCCAGCGCTCCGTCAGCGTGTCGATATGATCGATCCAGAAGGACGCATTGAGCGTCAGGACGTTTTTCGAATTGTCCGGGAAGGTGGGCAGATATGGCGCGGTTTCGGGATCGACCTTATCGACTGCGGACTTCACACTGACGCCGATCGGCTGGAAGGAACTGAGCCTTGCCTGCGCATCCGGATTGGTCATGAATTTCAACAGGCCATAAGCCTCTTGCGTGTTCGGCGTCGTTGTCAGGATCACCCAGCTGTCGGTTGTCGTCAGCGATTGGTTCCAGACGATCCCGAAGGGCAGATTGTCCTTGCGGATCGCGTTCACCAGGCCGCTATGGTAGGACGACGACATGGCGACATCGCCTGCCGCCATCATCTGCGCAGGCTGCGAGCCGGTTTTCCAGAAAACCAAATCAGCTTTGATGCTGTCGAGTTTCTGGAAGGCCCGATCCACGCCTTCCGGGGTCGCGAGCAGAGAATAGACATCGGCCGGCGCTACGCCATCCGCCATCAGCGCGATCTCCAGATTGCCCTTCGGGCCCTGGCGCAAAGCGCGTTTGCCGGGGAATTTCTGCAGATCGAAGAAATCGGCCCAGCCGCCGGGTGCTACATTGCCGTCCTTCTTGTCGAAGCCCAAAACGAAATTGTAGGATCCTGCCCCGATACCGCATTCGTGGACATTGCCGGGAAGGAAATCATCGGGATTGGCGATCGCGGCCACGTCCAGCTTCAGGAACAGGCTTTCCTGACATCCAAGTTCCAACTCCTCGGATTCGACCTGCACCACATCCCAGCCGCCGTCGCCATTGGCGGTTTTCGTGCGAAGGAGACCGATGCCGCCATCCCAGCTGTCTTCGAGAACCGGCTTGCCGATCGCCTTGCTGTAGGGATCGAAAAAATTGAGGCGCAGTTGCTCCTGCAAGGCGCCGCCCCATCCGACGACCGTCAGGTCGCGGGCAGAAGCCGTTCCGGACAGCAACAGGATTGCTCCGGCGACGGCTGCGGAATAATGGAAGAATTGATTGACCTTACGCATTCTTTAAATCCCCTTTTATCGTTTTTTTGAAAGGCACCTTTTGAGGTGCGGTAATCCTGTTTTTATGGCGTCTAAATCGCCTCCAGCGCCCTGACTGCCCCTGCAGCGATGTGGACGTGGAGGATATCTCCCTTGGCCGGTGGTTGCGGAAAGTCTGCGGGATTGGCTTTCACATCGATGGCCTGCATTCCCGTCAGCAGACGCACCGAGATATGATCGCCGTGGAAGACCGTGCCTGCGACGACCGCCTGGATCACCGCATTGTCCGGGCCGTTGCTCGCTGTTTTCGCCAGCCGGATATTTTCAGGCCGGATCGCGGCTGTGACGGCGGTACCGATGCCGGCCGGGCAGCCTTTAGGGGCCGTGGCCCAGACCTGTCCGGGACAGGTGGAGAAATCCAGGAGGACGCGATTGCCTGCCGCAGCTTTCACCTTGGCCGGAATGAAGTTCGTCTGCCCGAGAAATCCGGCGACGAAACTGTCGGCGGGCTCGTTGTAGAGATCGAGCGGCGCGCCGAGCTGAGCGATCTTGCCCCTGTCGAAAATGGCGATCCGGTCTGCCATGGTCAGCGCTTCATCCTGATCATGCGTGACGTAAACGAAGGTAATGCCGACGCGGCTGTGCAGCGCCTTGATTTCCTGCTGCATGCTGTGCCGCAGGGATTTGTCCAGCGCACCCAGCGGCTCGTCCATCAAGACAAGGCGCGGCCGATAGACCAGGGCGCGGGCGAGTGCGACGCGCTGCTGCTGCCCGCCCGAAAGCTGCGCCGGTTTGCGATCCGCCGCATGGGAAAGCTGGATCAGGTCAAGCGCTTCGGCAACACGGATCTGGATCTCGCCAGCCGGTATTTTGCGCGCCACCAGCGGAAAGGCGATATTCTGAGCAATCGTCATATGCGGGAAAAGGGCGTAGCTCTGAAACATGACGCCCATGTCGCGCTTATAGGGCGCAAGCGGCACGATGTCCTTGCCATCGACCAGAATACGCCCCGCTTCCGGCGTCTCAAACCCCGCCAGCATCATCAGCGTGGTCGTCTTGCCGGAACCGGACGGGCCCAGCAGCGTCAGGAATTCGCCGGTCTTGATGGTCAGCGACAGATTATCGACAACCCAGCTCTTGCCGTCATAGGTTTTGCTGACCCTATCAAAAGCAACGATATCAGTGCTTTCCATTCCCGTCCTCGTCCTGTTTGTCATGAGGCATTCCCGGTGCATCGCTATCGCCTGCGGACATTTTTTCAGCCCCTTTGCAAAGCCAGCGCATTCACTCGGCTTGATAAACCGGCTGACCGGCAAAATAGGTGGTGAGCACCTTGGTCCCGGCGATATCCCTGGCATCGATCGAAAATATATCGCGATCAAGGACGATGAAATCGGCAGCTTTGCCGGTCTCGATAGACCCGGCACTGTCTCCAAAGCCGATGCTGCGAGCCGCATTGATGGTGTAGAGCGGCAGAGCCTCTTCAAGGCTGATCGCCTGCTCGGGCCGGAAAACACCGGGATGTCCACGCCAGGGGTCTTCCCGCGTGATCAGCGCCGATAGTCCGGGCCAAGGATTTGGAGATGGGACGATCGCTGGCCAATCGGAACCGATGGTTACAGTTGCCCCCGATCGGAGGATATCTCCGACGGGCCAGCAACGATGGCCACGCTCCTCGCCCAAAAGCTGAATATTCCCGCTCAAGATTGAGCTCGGGAACCACATCGGCGGGCAGATATCGGCCAAGACGTTCAGCGATGATAGCCGCTTTATATCCTCGTCATCGATATAGGCGAGGTGCGCGATAGAGTGTTGCGGTCCATCGAAACCATTGGCGGCACGCACCTGCTCTATTGCGTCCAGCGTGGATGTAATGGCCAGATCGCCGATCGCGTGAATCTTGACGCGGATACCCTGGGCATCCAGCGGCAAAATCAGATCGCGCAATTCCTCAACGCTGTAAAACGGTGCGACAGACTGCGCGCCGCCATTCGCCGGTCCATAGGGAGCCTTGAATGCGGCGGTAACCGATCCCGGAACACCATCCATGAAATATTTCACGAAATCGACATTCACATAGTTTGAAGCATAGTCGTGCCGGCGCTCGATGACGGCAGGTCCGATACCATCCCGTTCAGGGGTGATGAGGTTATCGGTCGAGATGAATGTCGCAACCCGCACCGTCAGCTCGCCGCGCCTGTCGGCATCACTGAACGCCTTCATGGTCTGCGCCGACGTTACCGCATGGGCGAACCCTGTGATCCCGCAGGAATTGAAGAGGCCCCCCGCATGCCGGATGACCAAGTCAATTTCACCCTGTGACAAATCGGGCATGGCTTCGAACACCAATGCGCTCGCTGTTTCCAGAAGAAGACCAACGGGGTCGCCGCTATCGTCGAGCACGATACCGCCATGATCTGGAACTTTCGTATTGCGGTCGATCCCGGCGGCGCGCATCGCGGCGGTATTGACGAAAAGCGTATGGCAGCTGATATCCCGAAGCACAGCCGGGCAGTCACCCGTTGCCGCATCAAAGCGCTTCAGGGCATCGGGGTGCGAGAGGACCGGCAGCAGCCTGCGTCCCTCCCAGCCACCACCCTTCAGCCATTGCCCTTCTGGAAGAACGGCCGCTGCGGCGCGTACGCGTTCAATCAGCTGGTCGAAATCGTCGCGCGGGGAAAGGGCGAGTTCGAACAGGGCTGCGCGTGCGCCTTCAAACGCATGGCAATGACCGTCAATCATTCCAGGCAGCACGATGCGTCCGGCGAAATCGAGAACCCGGGTGGCGTCGTCAATCAGGGGCGCAATTTCGGCAAAAGACCCCGTTGCCACGAACTGACCATTTCGGATCGCCACAGCGTCAACCCAGGGCTTGTTGGGCTCGAGGGTATAAATCCGTGCATTCCGGATGACGAGCTCGGCCGTGGCGAGGTTTGACGACATGCACATTCCCTTTTTTGCACTGAGTTCAAAGCTTCGAGGCGCGGATCGCAGCCCCGGCAACGGTCACAACGTGCTTTTCACTGCCGCATCATCAGGATCTCACCTTCCCTCACGCGCCCGGGGATCGCCGCAATCAGGCTCTGCGTATAGGGATGTTCCGGTGCTCCGAAAATGGCCGCACCCGAACCGGTCTCGACCACCTCGCCTCGCCGCATGACCATGACGCGATCACAGATCTGAGCGGCAACGCGCAGGTCATGGGTGATGAAAACAAGCGAAAGATCGAGTTCCTTTTTCAGCGCCGTCAAAAGATCAAGCACCTGCGCCTGAATGGACACATCGAGCGCTGAGACGGCTTCGTCGGCAACAATGATTTCAGGCTTGAGCGCCAGCGCCCTGGCGATACCGATGCGCTGACGCTGGCCACCGGAAAACTCGTGCGGGAAACGGTTCATGCTTTTCGCCTCCAGGCCGACCATCTCCATCAGCTCTGCCGCACGCCTGAGCGCCTCCGTCTCATTCTCGCCATAGGCAATGGGGCCGTCGGCAATGATGCGGCCGACTTTCTGGCGTGGGTTGAGCGAGGAATACGGATCCTGAAAGATCATCTGGATGCGGCGGCGCACGGCGCGCAATTCGGCGCCATCCAACCGCGCCATATCCTTGCCACATAAGAGGACGCGCCCTGCCGACGGCATCTGGAGGCGCACGAGGCAACGGCCAACGGAGGATTTACCGGAGCCGGATTCACCGACGATCCCAAGCGTTTCGCCCCGTCCGAGCGAGAAGGACACATCTTTCACCGCGTGAATATCGCGCTGCCTGTTAAACAAGCCGCCGCCCGTGTGATATGTCTTGCTCAAGCCTTCGACGGTCAGAACGGCCGGCATTGCCACCGTCGTCTCAGCACCTGACTGCAGCGCCGGAATGGCGGCAATCAGCTTTTTCGTATAGGGATGCCGGGGAGAATACAGCACCTTTTCGGCCGGGCCGCTTTCCACGATGCGGCCAAGTTGCATGACCGTGACATAATCGGCGATCTCGGCGACCACTCCAAAATCATGGGTGATGAACATGACCGCCATATTGCGGTCCTTCTGCAATCTGGCGATGAGCTTTAGGATTTGCGCCTGCGTCGTCACATCCAGTGCAGTTGTGGGTTCATCGGCGATCAGGACCTGGGGTTCGAGCGCCAGGGCCATCGCGATCATCACGCGCTGGCGCTGGCCGCCGGAAAGCTGGAACGGATAGGATTGCGCCGCCCGCTCCGGATCAGGCAGGCCCACCTCGGTCAAAAGCTCCAATGCCTTTGTCCGGCGCTCTCTCTGCGTCAGCCTGTTATGCGCTTCAAAGACCTCTTCTATCTGAGCCGAAACCTTCATGAGCGGGTTTAGCGCTGACATCGGCTCCTGGAAAATCATGGCGATGCGGTTGCCGCGCAGATCATAGAGTTTTTCCGGTGGCTGTTTCAAAAGATCCACGTGTTGCAGCAGGATGCGGCCTTGCGCGACCCGCACCGTATCCGGCAAAAGCCCCATCAGTGCGTTGGCCGACATCGACTTGCCCGAACCGGATTCGCCGACGACGCAGAGTATTTCCCCTGGATAGAGCTTGAAATTAACCCGCTCGACAGCAAAGGCACGGTCTGCTCCAGCCGGCAGCGCGATGGAAAGATGCTCGATGCAGACCACCGGGTTGGGACGGCCTTTGGTGTGTTCGACGGTGCGTTCGGGATGGATGATAGGTTCGTGGTTAAAGCCGGTCATCGATCCCTCCTATTTGCCACGCCGGTGCAGACGCGGATTGAGGGCGTCATTCAGCCCCTCCCCGATCAGGTTGAGCGCAAGCGCCGTGAACAAGATTGCAGCGCCGGGGAAGAAGCTCACCCACCAGGCTTGGCGGATAACGGTTCGCCCCGCGCCGATGATGTAGCCCCAAGACATGACATTGCGGTCGCCGAGGCCAAGGAAGGACAGGGAACTCTCGATAAGGATCGCCGCAGCTACCATCATCGAGGCGAGCACGATGATCGGCGAGAGTGTATTGGGCAGGATCTGGCGCCAGATGATCGTCCAGTGCCCCTGACCGGACAGAACGGCAGCCTCGACAAATTCGCGGGACTTCAAGGACATGACCTCCCCCCGCAACAGGCGTGCCACAGGCGGCCAGGACACAAGGGCAATGGCAATGACGATCGATGCGATCGACGGCTGGAATATCGCAACCAGAACGACGGCGAGGGTGAAACTCGGAGCAGACTGGAAAAACTCGGTGAAGCGCATGAGAATATCATCGACCCAACCGCCGAAATAACCGGCGGCAGCACCGATCGGAATGCCGATCAGGAGCGAGACGGCCGTCGAGACGAGACCGACAAGCAGCGAGACGCGTGCGCCGTGGGCAATGGCGGCGGCCAGATCACGGCCCATCGGATCGGTTCCAAGCCAAAATCCATCCATCGTGAACGGCGGGATGAACGGACGCTGCACCATGGCCCAGGGCGATTTGGGAAACACAAAGGGAGCGGCGGCGGACAGGACGATCACAAGGCCGAGAATGACGATGCCAAGCACTGCGCCCTTGTTGCACGAGAAACGTTTCCAGAATTCCTTCATGATGTCACCCGGATTCTCGGATCGACGATGCGATAGAGCACGTCTGTGATCAGATTGAAGAGAAGCACCATCGCCGCAGACATGATGAAGACGCCGAGCAGGAGATTGTAATCGCGCTGCGATAGGGCATCGAACATCAGGCGGCCGATTCCCGGCCAGGCAAAAACGGTTTCGATCAGGACCGCGCCGCCGACGAGCTGACCGGCCTGGAGACCAGCGAGCGTCACGACCGGCAGGATCGCATTGCGAAGGACATGGCGGCGCTGAACCACCGCCGGGCGAAGGCCCTTGGCTTTGGCAGTCTTGACAAAATCCATCGTATTGACCTCCAGCATCGAGGCCCGGGTCATGCGTGCATAGATCGCCATGAAGAACAGCCCGAGCGTCGAGGCCGGCAAGATGAGATGCTGCAAAATGTCCAGCATGCGCCTGACACCGGTATAGCCGGCGCCGACCGTCTCGTAGCCGAACCCTGGAAGCCATCCCAGCTGGACCGAAAACAGCAGCACAGCCATCAATGCCAGCCAGAAGAGCGGCGTTGCATAGAACAGCAGGGCGACTGTCGAAATCAGCGTATCCGACCAACGGCCCTGCCGCGCGGAGGCAAATGCACCCGCCGCAATGCCGAGCACCAGCGAAATCACGAAGGCTGCAACCGACAGCATCAAAGTCGCCGGCAGCCGGTCGATGATCAGGTCGAGGACGGGAACCTGCTGCCGGTAGGAATAACCGAAGTCGAATTTCACCACCGAAGAAAGATAGGCAAAAAGCTGCATGTAGAGCGGTTTGTCGAGACCGAAGCGCTCGCGCAATTGCTGCAGGAAAACTTCATCCGCCGCTCCAGACTCTCCAGCCATAATCGTTGCCGGATCGCCGGGTGCTGCCCGGATCAGGAAGAAGTTGAGGATGGCGATACAGAGGAGGATAAGAGCGGCTTTGAAAAGCCGTTCGGTAATGAACCGTGCCATGGCGTGATCCCGTTGATGTTGCGGCTGGAAAACCGGCAGCTGAAAGGGCGGCCGATAGGACCGGCCGGATCATTTTTCGATATAGACATCGCGCATGGCATCGGAGATGCCATTTGCCGTGGTCACGACATTCTTGAATTTACAATTGGAGAGGATGGGAAAGCCCAGTTCGAGCAACCATGTGACAGGCGCATCTTCGAGGATCTTCGCCTGAACCTGGTCATAGAGTTTCTGCCGCTCGGATGCCGGATAGGCAATGGCTGCCGCATCGAACAATGCATCGGCCTCAGGATTGGAATAGCCCGCGACATTGTTGAAGGGATTGCCCTTCATGATCTGCGATGTCTTGTAGTGACGGTCGCCGCCGATGGCGGGATCGCCATATTGATGGACAAATGTGAAGGCCAGATCGAAATCCCAGTTCGAGACGCGCTGATTGTAGCTCGCGGTATCGCCCGTCTGAATTTCGACGGGGATACCGATCTCTTCGAGGTTTTGTTTCACGGCCTCGGCCCAGCGCTGCCAGGTCTCGCCATAGGGCGTGGGGAGCAGCCGCAACGTTCTGCCATCATAGCCGCTTTCCGCCAGCAGGGCTTTGGCCTTTGCGGGATCGTAGGAATATTGCGGCTCCTGCTTGCTGTAGAACGGCAGCAGCGAGGAAAACGGGCTGGTGGCTATCTTCCCATATCCGTTCCAGAGAACGTCCTTGGCGAAGTCGCGATCGAGCGCAAACTCGACGGCCTGACGGAACTTCAGGTTGTCCATGGGCGCGACGCGGTTGTTCATCCAGATCATGGCGAGCGGCGCGTTATATTCCTGTCCCTTGTCGGTAATGCATGTGTTGGGGAGCTGCGACAGGCGCGGAATGTCAAAGTTCTCGACCGATCCCCCCGGCAGAATATCGACATTGCCGGTTTCATAGGCGATGGCCCGCGAGGCGGCATCCGGGATGATCTGATAGATCAGCTCGTCGAGATAAGGCTTTCCCTTGATGTAATAATCCGTGTTCCGGTCAAGCTTGATATAGGACCCCTTCTTCCACTCAGCCAATTTGAACGGCCCGGTCCCGACAGGCGATTGATTGGCCGGATTTGCCGCATAATCGGTGCCTTCGTAAATGTGTTTGGGAACAATCGGCATGGTGGCGAAGGACAAAGCCCGGATGAAAGGCTCGAAAGGTCCCTTCAACGAAAAGATAACGGTTTTTTCGCCGGGTGCAGTGACGCTCTTGACGCGCGTCATGATGTTGCGATGACGCGGCTGCGTTTTCGTCAGGAAGTCATTGACCGTGAACAGGACGTCGGCGGCCGTCATCGGCTGGCCGTCGTGCCAGCTTATGTTGTCTTGCAGGTGGAACGTATATGTGGTGCCGTCCGGCGAGATGTCCCAAGACTTTGCCAGGGAAGGCATGGGATTAAGCTTCTCGTCGTAGCGCAGCAAGCCTTCGAAGATATTCCCGCCCACGTCGAGCGCCGGCGCATTGGTCGTGATGCCGATCATGATGCCGGGCGGCTCAGGCTGGACAATGAGATTGGCGACACCGCCCGGTGTGGGCTCTGCGAGAGCGGGACCGGTCAACAGCGACACTATAAGCGGTAGAAATATCGTTTGGCGCATGATTTTCCCCTTTTTAATTCATCTCTGCGTTGCCTATCTTCGGGCTGAAAATGCCCGGATGACGGCAACGATACCTTCCCCAATCCATGCATTTGCCGGGCGCGTAACGCCCTCCGGCGCATCCTTATCCGTTAAAGGCCCCCTCTTCGGTCAACTCCGCCTCCAGCAGATCAAGCGCCTTGGCAATGGCTGCGATGATCACGTCGATGTCCTGTTCTTCGATGATCAGCGGCGGGGCGATGCAGAGGGAATCGCCGAGGGACCGCAGGATGACGCCTTGTGCGCGGACCAGATCGGACAGGCGCAATGCTGCCTTCACAGATTTGGCAAAGGGTTCCTTGCTCTCTTTGTCGCAGACGAGTTCGATGGCTGCCATCAGGCCCATGCCGCGCGCCTCGCCCACCAGCGGGTGGTTCTCAAATGCCTTGATTTTCCGTTGGAAGCCCGGCGCGAGCGTGCGGACGTGACCGAGAATATCGTCTTCCTGATAGATGCGCAGCGTCTCGAGCGCGACGGCGGCAGAGACCGGGTGGCCGCCATAGGTATAGCCGTGCCCGAAACCGTTCAGCCGGTGTGTCTCATCGGCAATCACCTGATAGACATCATCGCTGATCAGGAGAGCCGAAATCGGCAGGTAGGCGGAGGACAGGCCTTTTGCGCAGGTCAGCATGTCCGGCTTGATGCCAAAGGCATCAGAGCCCCAATAATGGCCGGTGCGGCCGAAACCGCAGATCACCTCGTCGACCACCAAAAGCACGTCATGCTGTTTCAAAACGGCCTGGATCTTGTCGAAATAGGTTGCCGGCGGCACGACGACCCCGCCCGTGCCCATCACAGGCTCGGCAAAGAAAGCGGCGACCGTATCGGCGCCTTCGCGCGTGATCATGTCGTCCAGTTCCTGCGCCAGGCGCGTGGCGAAGGTCTCTTCGGTTTCGCCGGGCAGGCCATCGCGGTAAAAATGCGGGCAGGATACGTGAAGAAAGCCCGGCAGCGGCAGTCCCCACTGGACATGCATGTTTGTGAGGCCGGTCAGGCTGGCGGAACCGATGGTCGTGCCATGATAGGCGCGCATGCGGCTGATGATCTTGCGCTTTTCCGGCTTGCCGCGTGCGGCGTTGTAGTACCAGGCAAACTTGATGGCCGAATCCGTCGCCTCGGAGCCGGATGCAAAAAATATTGCCTTGGAAAGCGGTTCTGGCGCATTTTTAAGCAGCGCTTCGGCGAGATCGATCACCGGCTCGCTGGTGCGATGGGCGAAATTCTGGATATAGGGCAGTTCCAGCATCTGTTTGTAGGCGGCGTCGGCCAGGCGTTTCTCGCTGAAACCCAGCGATGTGCACCAGAGCCCGGCCATGCCCTCCAGCAGCCGGTTTCCCGCCGTATCGGTCACATAAACGCCGTCGCCCTTGCGGGCAATGGCAGGACCCGTCTGCTCATGCAGCCGCGCATCCGTTTGAGGATGAAGTTGAAACTTGATGTCCCTTGCAAAAGGAGAGTTGATGGCGTCCACGATCGGATACTCCTGCTTTTCACCTTCCCACGGTCTGGCGGGATCTGATGACAGCCATCTAGCGACAGAGGCGGCGTTCAATTCCTTGCAAATCACGACAGATTCATTGCAATACGTGACGCGTGACCGGACGCTTGGCATGCGGCTTGCTTTTTCATAGGCTGGAATACACCTGCCCTGGACCGCCCATGAAAACCGTCCCCACCATCCGCGTGCATCTTCTGAGGCTTTTCGTTGAAACGCTGATGAAGCGGCAGATCGATCATGAGAGCTTTTTGAAGCGCCACGGTCTTCGGCTTGCCGATACCTATGACGCCTATAGGCGCATGCCTTTGCCGCAATACATCCTGTTTCAGGAGGAGATGGCCGACATTCTGGGCGACGCGACCCTTGGCCTGCGGCTTGGGGCAGAAGCCATCGACTACACGCCCGGTTCATTCAGCCTCATCATCAACGCCGCCAGCAGCCTTGGCGATGCGCTGGTGGCGTTTTCCAGCTATGCGCGCGCCATGAACGAAGGCTGGAGCCTGACGCTCATTGCCGGGGAGCGCGGCGCCGAGTTCACCTATGACTATGAAGGCGGCGACTGGTCGGCTTGCGTGCAGGATGTGGACTATTCGGTGGCCAATATCTGCGGGCAGATCCGCCGCCGCATGGGGCCCGGATGGGCGCCGCTGGAAGTGCATTTCCGCCATGCGGGTCAAATGCGCCGCCAATATGAAGCCGTGCTTGGCTGCCCGGTTTATTTCGAGCAGAGAAGCAATTGCATCGTCGTGGCACATGACGATCTGAAGCGCCAGGTCGGTGGCGCCAATCCCGCCATGCGCAGTTTTATCGACAGCCAGATGCGCCATCTGGAAAATGAAATGCCGGCCGATGACCGCACGTCCGACAAGGTGCGCCGCGTCATCATGCAGAAACTCGGCTCGCAAAAGGTCAGCCTTGAACGGGTGTCGAAGGAACTGGGCCTTTCCGCCCGCAGTCTCCAGCGAAGATTGGCGGAGGAAGGCGTCGGTTTCCGCGAATTGATTACCGGCCAGCGCCGCCTGATTGCCGAAAGCCTTTTGACGCGCGCAAGGCGGGGCGCCATCACCGGCATCGCGCTCAGCGCCGGCTATTCCGACGCCGCCGTCCTGTCGCGCGCCTTCAGAGGCTGGACCGGCGAATCCCCACGCGATTTCGTCAAGCGGCGAAAGCGGGACGCAACGGGCGAGACGGTGTCGTAATAGGTTCTGACAGGACAAATGCGGCCGTCACATCAAGACCAGATGGCCCGGCGACACGTCGCGGTAGGATCGCTCCAGTGACACGTAGCCGTTTGGACGGACCGGGCTTTTCAGTTCGTCGGTGGCTGCATTGCGCAACAGGCCCCGGCGTGCGGGATCGGGCACGGGAACTGCCGCCATCAGCCTCTTGGTGTAGGGATGTTGTGGGTTGGAAAAGATCGAGGCGCGGGGGCCGATCTCGACGATCTCGCCGAGATACATCACCGCCACGCGGTGACTGACGCGTTCCACCACCGCCATGTCGTGCGAGATGAACAGGAAGGCGATCTTGAACTGTTCCTGCAGATCGAGCAGCAGATTGCACACCTGCGCCTTGATCGACACATCCAGCGCCGACACGCTTTCGTCGGCGATGATCACCTTGGGATTGAGCGCCAAGGCGCGGGCGATGGCGACGCGCTGGCGTTGACCGCCGGAGAATTCATGCGGATAACGGTCCATCATCGCGGCAGACAGACCAACACGCTCCATGAGATCGGCGGTCTTCTGTTTTGCATCCGCCGATGATGCGATGCCGTGCTTGATCATCGGCTCGGCCACGGCCGAACCCACCGTCATGCGCGGATTGAGGCTTGAGAACGGGTCCTGAAAAATCATCTGGACGCTGCGGCGCATGGTGCGCAGCGCCACCGGATCGAGTTTGAGAACATCATAGCCATCCAGCGTCACCTGGCCGCTGCGCGGTTCCACCAGACGCGCGATGGAGCGGCCGGTCGTCGATTTTCCGCAGCCGGATTCTCCAACAAGAGACAGCGTCTCTCCCTGAAACAGATCAAACGAGATATTTTCAACCGCATGCACCGCGCCGGTCGTGCGGCCAAACAGGCCGGAACGGATATCGAAGCGGGTGACGAGGTTTTTCACCGACAGAACGGGCGTCATTCCCTTCTCCACGGTGTCCGGCACTTCCTTTGACGCAGAAATTACGCCGCTGGCCATGTCGACACGCGGAAAGCGCAGGGGCCAGTCATGCCCCTCCATGGAGCCGAGCTTGGGGACGGCTGCAAGCAGGGCGCGGGTATAGGGATGGTGCCCGCGATAGAAGATATCGGCGGTCTCCCCGGTTTCCACCTGGTCACCACGGAACATCACGATCGTGCGGTCGGCAATTTCGGCCACCACACCATGTCATGGGTGATGAAGAGTACGGCCATGCCATCCTCCTCCTGCAACTGCTTGATCAGGTCGAGGATCTGGCCCTGGATTGTCACATCGAGCGCGGTTGTCGGCTCATCGGCAATCAACAGTTTTGGCTTGGATGCCAGCGCCATGGCGATCATGACGCGCTGACGCATGCCGCCCGAAAACTGATGCGGATATTCATCAAACCGCCCCAGTGCATTGGGAATGCGGACCTTTTCCAGAAGCCTGATGGTCTCTGCCCGCGCCTCGGCCTTGTCCATGCCCTTGTGGCGCGTCAGCACTTCGGAAATCTGCCGGCCGATGGTGAAGACAGGGTTGAGCGACGTCATTGGCTCCTGGAAGATCATCGCGACGTCATTGCCGCGCACGCCGCGCATCTCCTTTTCGCTGAGGCTGAGAATATCGCGGCCGCCGAGCAGCACCTTGCCGTCGATCCGGCTGGAACGCGGATCCAGAAGACGCATGAGGGAGAGCGATGTGACGCTCTTGCCCGATCCGCTTTCGCCGACAATGGCAACCGTTTCGCCTGCCTTCACGTCGAACGAGAGTTTCCGCACGACAGTTTTCCATTCGCCGTCCACCAGAAACGAGGTGGTCAGATTGTGAACGGAAAGGACGGCTTCATGCGACGGTGTCTTCACAGTGTTGCTCATATTATGTTCCCCGGCATCTGACTGATTTTGGCCGCAGGCCAAGGGGAAATGTCCCCTCGCCGCTCGCCCGGTTTCCAGATCATTCGTACGTGCTACCTTCCAACGGCGTAGGCCTGCATCAGGCGTGGCGTGGCGGCCGCTCGGAGAAGACCGTCGGCGTCGCGCCGTGCGGCGGTCAGGCGGCCGACTGTCCAGGGGTCGGCGTCCGAAATGTCATGTCCGCGTGCCCTGAGATTGGAAAGCGCGCTCTCGCCAATACTGCGCTCGATCATCACATTGCCCGGCTGACGCGTTCGTGGATAGAACGAGCCGGGGAAGTGGGTGGTGTGGAACAGCGGCAGGTCGATCGCCTGCTGCAAATTCATGCCGAAATGCGCGTAGCGCAGGAAAAAGGCCAGCTGCCACTGGTCCTGCTGGTCACCACCCGGCGTTCCGAAAGCAAGCGTCGGCCGGCCCTCGAACAGAGCAAGAGCGGGCGTCAGCGTCGTGCGCGGACGTTTTCCCGGCGCAAGCGATGTCGGCAGGCCCGGCTTCATCCAGAACATCTGCGCCCTCGAATTGAGGCAGAACCCCAGGCCGGGCACGATCGGCGACGACTGCAGCCAGCCGCCCGAAGGCGTGACCGACACCATGTTGCCTTCGCGGTCGATGACGTCGATATGCACGGTATCGCCGCGCTTTTCGGTAAGGTGCGACATGGTTGGCTCGTAGACCGGACCGATGCCTGCCATGGAATTGAGCATGTCCATCGTCAGGTCATGCTGCGCTTCAAAACCGGGAATGCGACCGGGGCGCAGGTCCATCGATGCCTTGCCGGTGATCAGCTTGCGCCGCTCGTCATTGTACGCGTCCGAGAGCAGGGTCTGGACCGGAATCTGCGAAAACTCCGGATCGCCATAATAGACTTCGCGGTCGGCATAGGACAGTTTCATCGCTTCCACGACCGTATGCACGAAATCCACGCCAACGGGGTCCATCGAGCCGACATCGATGCCCTTCAACAACGCCAGGGATTGTAGAAGAACCGGTCCCTGCCCCCAGGGTCCTGTCTTCGCAACCGTCCAGCCATGATAGTCATAGGTGGTGGGTTCTTCGATCGTTGCCGTCCAGTTGGCCATGTCTTCGCCCGTCAGTACGCCCTTGTGGCGGCTGCCGCTGGCATCCATGACCTCTGCAGTTTTCAGATAATCGCTGATCGCCTCGGCAACAAAGCCGCGATAAAACGCGTCTCGCGCCGCATCGATGCCGGCCTCACGGCCGGGTTTGCCTTCCGCTTCCGCGATGATGCGTTTCCAGGTCTGCGCCAGGACCGGGTTCTTGAAATTGGAAAGCGGCGCAGGTGCGACGCCGCCCGGCAGCCAGGTCTCAAAGGAGGTCGGCCATTCCTTCTTAAAAAACTCGGCCAGTCCCGCAATGGTCGCCGATACGCGCGCCAGAATGGGATGTCCCTGTTCGAGATAATAGATGGCGGGCTCGAGCACGTCGCGCACGGTCATGGTGCCGTAGTCCCGCAGCATCAGCATCCAGCCATCGAAGGAACCGGGAATGACGGTCGAAAGCAGGCCGTCTCCCGGAATGAGATCGATGCCCTCGGCGGTGTAATGCTCGATCGTGGCGCCAGCAGGGGCCGTCCCCTGCGCACAGATGACCTCGATCTTGTCCTTCTTTTTCGAATAGATCACGGCCGGCATATCGCCGCCCGGTCCATTCAGGTGCGGCTCCAGAACCTGAAGCACGAAGCCCGTGGCAACGGCGGCATCGAAGGCATTGCCGCCTTTTTCGAGAATGCTCATACCCACGGCCGAGCCGATCCAGTGCGTTGATGTCACGACGCCGAACGTACCCAGAATTTCAGGGCGGGTGGTGAATGTGGTCATTGTTGTATCCTTTGGGAATTCTCAGTTTTCGCGGGGATCGAGCGCATCGCGCAGGCCGTCGCCCAAGAGATTGAAGCCGATGACGACGAGGAAGATGGCAGCGCCCGGCCACATCGCCATCCAGGGCGCCTGGGTGAGGAAATTCTTGGCGACGTTCAGCATTGAGCCCCAGCTGGGGGCCGGTGCCTGCTGGCCAAGGCCAAGGAAGGAAAGGCTCGCCTCGGCGATGATCGCAGTTGCGACCGTCAGCGTTGCCTGCACGATGATCGGCGGCACGATGTTCGGCAGGATGTAGCGCAGCATGATATCGCCATGGCCAAGCCCGATCGAGCGTGCGCCTTCGATATAGTCCTCCGTCTTGACGGACAGAACCTGCGACCGCGTCAATCGCACGAAGATCGGCATGGCGGACAGGCCGATGGCGATCATCGCGTTCGTCAGGCTCGGCCCCAGAAACGCAGCCAGCGCAATTGCCATGATCAGAAACGGCATGGCGAGAAACGCCTCGGTTACGCGGGATATCACCTGGTCGACCCAGCCTCCGAAATAGCCGGAAATCAGTCCGAAGGGCACGCCGGCTGCGACCGCGATGGCGACCGAGATGACGCCGGCCATCAACGACGCCTGCGAGCCCCAGATCATGCGGGAGAGGACGTCGCGGCCAATATCGTCGGTGCCCAGCCAGTGCGCAGCCGACGGCGCCTTGCGAATGGCGCCCCAGCTGGTGGCGAGTGGATCGGCCAAGGGCAGAAGCGGTACTGCCATCGCCAGAAGCGTGAAAAAGGCGATGATGACCAGACCGGCAATCGCGCTGCGATTGCGCTTCATCTTTTTCCAGGCGCGGTTTTCGCGGGCCTTCGGTTTTTCGGCTGCAATGGCCGTTGCGGACGCGCTCATATGGCAGCCCTCATGCGGGGATTGAGAAGAACAGTGACGACATCCGCCATCAGGTTCATGAGGATGAACCCGACTGCCGTACACAGCACGACGCCCTGCACCACCGCGTAATCCCGGTTGAACACCGCATCGACAATCAGCTTGCCGAAGCCGGGAATGGTGAAGATCTGTTCGGTGAGGACGGCGCCCGCGAGCAGTTCGCCAAACAACAGCGCCGTCAGCGTGATGATCGGCAAAAGCGCATTGCGGAAGGCGTGGCTGAGCACCACTTCACGGGTTGAAAGGCCCTTTGCCCGGGCCGTGCGGATATAATCGGACTTCATCACCGACAGCATCGATGAGCGTGTATGCCGCATCAGCGTTGCCGCCAGTCCCGTGCCGAGAACGAAGGATGGCATGATCATCGTCTTCAAGGATTGCACGGGATCGACGAGGAACGATTCATAGCCGGACGCCGGAAGCCAGCCGAGTTGAACCGAAACCAGCAGGATGAGCATGATGCCAAGCCAGAAATTCGGGATGGATAGCCCCGAAAGGGCGACGATATTGGCCAGATAATCAATCCACGTGTTCTGCTTTACCGCCGCCAGAATGCCCATGGGCACGCCGATGATGAAGGCAAAGACCATGGACATGGCTGCGAGCTGAATGGTCACGGGCAGTTTCTCGGCCACCAGTTCCAGAACCGGCTGGTTGGCGCGCAGCGACATGCCGAAATCACCTTGGAGCACCGCGCCCAGCCAATAGGCATACTGGTACACGACCGGTTCGTTCATCCGGTATTTTTCGCGCAGGAGTTCGATGACCGCAGGATCGCGTTCTTCGCCCGCCATGGCAAGGATGGGGTCTCCCGGAAGAAGTTTCTGCAGGGAAAAAACGAAAACAGATATGATCAACAGCGTCGGTATCGCTACCAGAAGCCGCTTGGCGATATACAAATACATGAACGCGGGTCCTTATACGGGCATAGGTTCAGGACAGCAGGACGCATCCAAGGATGCATCCTGCCAAGGCACGCGCCTCAATCAGCCGCCGTTCTTGACGCCTGTCAGGCGGATCATGCCGTCGCCGGAGGGTGTGAAGCCCGTGATCTTCTTGGAATAGCCGTAGAGATAGGCCTGATGGCCGAGATAGATGAGCGGCAATTCATCATTGAGAATCGTCACCGCCGCATCGTACTTCGCCTTGCGCACCGCACTGTCCGTCGAGCCGCGGGCCTCGTTCAAGAGCGTATCGACCTGCGGATTGCAATATTTGGTGTCGTTGATGCCGCCCTTGCAGGTGACGAACTGGTGCACATTGCCATCCGGATCGGAGCGGCCGGACCAATCGGAACGGGACAGGACATAGTTGCCGGCCGTCTGCTCGGATATCA
Source organism: Rhizobium sp. Root483D2 (assembly GCF_001426685.1). Taxonomy (GTDB): domain Bacteria; phylum Pseudomonadota; class Alphaproteobacteria; order Rhizobiales; family Rhizobiaceae; genus Pararhizobium; species Pararhizobium qamdonense. The sequence goes on from NZ_LMFB01000009.1 coordinate 45,059, forward strand.
GCGTCGCGAATTCGGTTGCCTTGAGCTTGACGTCGAAACCGGCCTCGGCAGCCATGGACTGGATGACCTGCATCATCTGTGTCTGCGTGGTATTGTTGGCGTGCTGCAGCTCGATCTCGAATGTCTCGTAACCGGCTTCCTTCATCAGCTGTTTGGCCTTGACGATGTCGCGGGCAGGAACGGGAATATCCTTGTTGTACCAGGGGCTGGACGGAGACCAGGGCTGGTTGCCGGCCATCGCCGTGCCTTCGAAAACGACCTGATTGATCGCCTCACGGTCGATGGAGAGCGAAAATGCCTGGCGCAGGCGCTTGTCCTTGCCGAACGGAGTGTCGGCCGTCGGACTGTTGGCGATATTGGCATAGAGGGCCATGTAGCCCGGACCGATGGTTTCGCCGTAATTGAGGTTGGGGTCTGCCTTGACCGATGCGGCATCGGACGCCGAGATGCGCTCGGCAAGGTCGAGATCACCGGCGCTGAGGTTGGCGAGACGCACCGTGGTGTCCGGGATCGGCAGGAACGTCACCTTGTCGATGAAGATATTGTCCTTGTTCCAGTAATCGTCAAATTTCTCCAGAACGATCCGATCCTGCTGGATGCGCTCCACGAATTTGAAGGCGCCGGAGCAAGCCGGCTTGGTGCTGAAATTGGCGCCGAGTTCTTTTCCGGCAGCCGGCGAGATCATCATTCCCGCGCGGTCGGAAAGCTGCGCAAGCAGGCTGGCATCAGGCCTCTTCAGCGTGAACTTGATCTGGTAGTCGCCTGTCGCCTCGACCTTTGCCACCGAGGCAAGCTCGCTCTTGCGGCGCGATTCCGGCAACGTCATGTTGCGATCGATATTGTAGACAACGGCATCGGCATTAAACGGCGTGCCATCATGGAAAACGACGCCTTCGCGCAGATCCATGGTCAGCGTGCTGCCATTGTCGCCCCAAGCCCATTCAGTGGCGAGCTGCGGAACGATGGCGAGTTTATTGTCGAGATCGAGCAGCTTGTCGCAAAGGCTGGTATAGACGATACGGCCAGCGAATGTGACGGATTGCGCAGGGTCGAGAATGTCGGGATCATCCATGATGCCGATGCGCAAATCGGCAGAGAGAGCTGGCGTGGCCAATACAGTGCCGGCGAGAAAAAGTGCTGAAATTCCTGTCAGTCGCTTCATTATATCTGTTCCTCTGGTGGTTATCTGAACACGCCGGTTTTCCGGTCTTTGTTCTGGGCTGCGCCCTGGCTCAAATGGTCTTCGTCTCCTTGGTGGGGTCCTGCCGGTCTGGAATGTCCATCGATGTCTGGCGGATCAACCGCTCCTGCAATGTCAGCAGGTGATCGCGCATTGCTTCGCCGGCGCGCGCGGGGTCCCGTGATGCGATGGCCTCGATGATTTCCGTGTGCTGATCGCGCGATTCGCTCAGCTTCTTGTCGAGCTTTCGGGCCTTGTCGCGCACCGACTGCCAAGCCGGATCCTGCCGGATCCGGTTGATGATATCGAAGAGCGACAGAAAAAGCTGATTGCCTGCGGTCTGCGCGATCAGACGATGCAGCGCGCCATCCCAAAGCTCCCGCCAATCGGCATCGGTGCGCTCGTAGATCTTGTCGCGCAACCCCCGCATGCGCTCGATATCGGAGTCCTTGGCCCGCATGGCCGCCAGTTGCGCCAGTTGCGGCTCTATCCGCAGGCGCACTTCCATGATTTCCATGAAATTGGTTCCGGGCACCAGGCTGGCCACCTGATCGCTCCAGTTATCCGGTTTCTGACCCAGGAACGTGCCCGCCCCCTGCTTTCGCCAAATCAGCCCTTCGGCCTCCAAAACCTCAAGCGCACGTCTGATTTCGCGCCTTCCGACGCCAAAACGTTCAGAAAGAGCCCGTTCCGTCGGCAATTTTCCGTCCGTGAACAGCGTCGTGACACGCAAAGCTCCCGCAACCGCTCCAACGCGTAATGGGAATTTTCCCGCATTTTATGATCAGAATTCTGGTCCAATGGTTCACACCAATTTATGATTGGTTCAGTGAAACAAGTTCCAATGTGGCCGTCAAGCCACTTTTTAGGCAGTACCTAAAATTGCCAACAGAAGAGGCAACGGCGTTGCGAGGGCAACTTTGCTGAGGCTTTGTGTTGAATGTCCGGAAGACTGAGTTGGGGCCTCTCAGACAATACCTATCCGCCCGACAGCGAGCAGATTGTGTTGTTAAGCCTTTCGCCGGTGCGGGCTTATGTGACGCCAGCTCGCCCGCCGTTGCAGCAAGCTCTTTAAAGGCCTTGCTGCAACGATATCCAGAAGGACCGTCACGCTGCCTTTGGCAGCGGTCCGACATAGACGGAACGCGGACGGATGAGCCGGCCTTCGAGCGATTGCTCGCGGGCATGGGCGATCCAGCCGATCGTGCGGCCGATGGCAAAGACGCCGGTGAAGGCGTCCCGTGGGAATGTCAGTGCGTCGAGCAGGAGCGCGGTGTAGAACTCCACATTGACGTCGAGAGGACGGCCGGGCTTGCGCTCTTTCAGGATGGCAAGCGCGCTCTGTTCAACGGCTTCCGCCAGACCGATACGGTCACGATCAACCTGACCGGCGGCAATCATCTGCGTCAAAGCGCCTTTCAGAGCATCGGCGCGTGGATCGCGGACGCGGTAGATCCGGTGCCCGAAGCCCATCAGCCGCTCGCCGCGATCCAAAGCCTGCCTAAGCCATTTTGCGGCGTTGTCCTTTGTCCCGACTGCATCCAGCATATCGAGCACAGGGCCAGGCGCGCCTCCGTGCAGCGGTCCCTTCAAGGCGCTGAGTGCGGCCAGAACGGAGGAGGTCAGGCCGGACTTCGTGGAGGCGATCACCCGTGAGGCGAAGGTCGATGCGTTGAGGCCGTGATCGGAAATCGTCACCAGATAGGTATCGAGCGCGGCCACCTGCACTGCGCCCGGCACAGCCGCGCTGAGCATGGTGAGGATATCGGCGGACTGGGAGAGCGACGACGTCGGCGCGACCGGCGTTTCGCCTCTCTTCAGGCGCAGGATTGCAGGCAGAAAAACGGCGGGTGCGGCAAGCAGGCGAAGCGCCGTGTCGAGATCATCTCCGTCCGCAAGCCGGGCAATCAGCGCGCGCATGATATCAACCGGCGGCAGGTGCAGCAGGTCATCATCGATGGCGCCGATATGGGAAAAAACCTCTTTGCGCATCTGCCCAAGCCGCAGGCACAGGCTGTCCCTGTCCAGCCTCTCCTCCAGCAAACCGTCGAGCAGGAGAAGAGCAACATCCTCGTAGCGTGCATATTCGACAAGGCGGTCAAGCGAAACGCCGCGAATAACCAGCTGACCGGCCTCGCCATTGACATCGGACAGCTGCGTTTCGGCGGCGACGACGTCTTCAAGTCCATTTTTCATCTGTATGTCTCCTTTACGCCAGCGATGATCCGGCCTAGCGTCATTGACGTCAATCTTGATGAAATCGATCAATATGAAGACGCTCTGGATCACCACCGACGACGCGCTCGCAAGGCTCGGCACCAAGCCGCAGACGCTCTACGCCAATGTCAGCCGTGGGCGCATCCGCGCCAAGCGCGACCCTACCGATCCCCGCCGCAGCCTTTATCATGCCGATGATGTCCAGCGCTTGGCTGAGCGCCATTCGGGACGGCGGCATACGGCGGCGGTGGCGGCACAGGCGATCCGATGGGGTGATCCGGTTCTGCCGACGACGATATCGAGCATCGCCGGCGGCAGGCTGCTGTACCGCGGCCGCGACGCAGCCGACCTTTCCAGCGCGGCGGCACTGGAGGATATCGCGATATTGCTCTGGGAAACGCCTGGCGTTGTGGTCAAGGCTTTCGGTTGCGAGATGACGGGAAGATCGAGGCTGGCTGCGGCTCTTGGAGATCTCGCCGCGCGCGTTGTAGACGACCTGCCAGCGCTGGGCCGCAATCCGGCGGTTTTGCGGACCGAGGCTGCAGACGTGCTGTCAACCGTGGCAGCGGGACTGGCGCCATGGCCGGACCCCATACCGCTGCATCAACGCCTGGCCTTGGGATGGAAGCGGCCGGACGCGGCAGAGCCCATCCGGAAATCCCTGGTGCTTGCGGCGGAACACGAGTTGAACGTGTCTGCCTTTGCGGCGCGCGTGACGGCGTCTTCGGGTGCCGCGCTTTCAGCTGCGGCGCTTTCAGGGCTTGCAACACTTACCGGCCCCCGGCATGGCGGCGCCTGGCTGAGTGTCACGCGGCTTGCCGGGCAGGCCGGCTCGATCGGGGTGCGTGAGGCGATCCGGGCCATGCTCTCCTCGGAAGGGGCCGTCAGGGCCTTTGGCCACCAGCTTTATCCGCATGGCGATCCGCGCGCCAAGATCATCCTGGAAAGTTTCGAGGTCCCGGCACTCTATGGCATGCTCGCCAAGGCAGGCGAAGACCTTCTCGGCGAACCACCCAATATCGATTTTGCGCTCGCCGCGCTTGCGGCAACCTTCGATCTTCCGCAGGAAGCTCCGCTGGTGATCTTCGCCCTGTCGCGCACGGTCGGCTGGCTGGCCCATGCCATGGAACAGGTGGAGAGCGGCCAGCTCATTCGCCCAAGGGCCAGCTATGCGGGGTCATAGCCCGGCGATAATGGCAGCCACCATCGCGATCCCTCCGGACCTGACAGGCCCGTCAGGCGGCTGGGAGTTCGATCGTCACTTTAAGTCCCTGGCCTTGCGCGCCCTCAACACGCAACGAGCCGCCATAGAGGCTGACGAGATCCTGGCTGACGGAAAGGCCGAAACCGTGTCCGGGGACGGTTTCATCCAGGCGCTGACCGGGCTGCAAAACCCTGCTCATGGCGTGTTGCGGAATTCCTTCGCCATCGTCAGTAATGGTGATCACGGCCTTTCCACTGGCTTTGACCGCAGTGACGGCGACACTGGTGGACGCCCACTTGAACGCATTGTCGATCAGATTTCCCGCCAGTTCGTCAAAATCCTGCTCGTCACATGCCGCCACCAGATCCGGCTCCACGGAAAATGACAGGCTGATGCGGCGTTCGCGGTAGATCTTGTCCATGATGCCGGTGAGATCGCTGAGGTGCGATCCGACATCGGTGCGCGACCGGCCGTGTCCCGCGCCGGCATCAGCGCGGGCGCGGCCGAGATGATGGCGGATGCGGGTGTCGATCTGGCCGGTCAGATTTTGAAGCGCACCCGTCGGATCCCGCCCGGCTTCGCTCAGCGCCAGGGAAAGGCTGGCCAGTGGCGTCTTCAGGCTATGGGCCATATTTGCAAGCGACAGGCGCGCGCTTGCCAGACGCTCCTCGTTTTCGCTAATCAGCGCATTCAATTCGGCAACGACGGGCATCAGTTCGGCCGGTTGCGCTGTTGGCACGCGCGCGCTGGCGCCGGAGCGGACGTCCTGAAGCGACAGGCGCAGTTTCCGAAGCGGGCTAAGACCGACGCGGATTTGCAGAAGCGTGGCAAAGATCAATCCCAGGCCGAGAATGCCGATCGATGGCAAAAGCCAGATCAGTGCCCGCGTCAGGGGTCCGGAGATCGCGGCGGCAGGCGCCGACACATGGACGGTGACCGGCCTGCCCTGCAGTTGCGATGTCACGGTGATGACATGCAGGGAACGCCCGTTGGAATCGCTGGTGTCAGTCGCGGTGGGCCTGTTGGAAAAAAGATGCCGCCAGTCGAACGGTGGCGGTGGAACCTTGAGGCTGCCGCCTGCCAATGAGCGGGATTGCAACGTCTGGTTCGCCGCCTCGATCTGCCAGTACCATCCCGACCCACGGCGATCAAAGGGCGGCCCGTCAAGACCGGGCACAATCGATATCTGGCCACCGGCGTCGATGGACAGTGCCGCAACCAGGGATGACGCCTGCGCTTGCAGCCGCTGATCGACCTGATCGGAAACGACCTGATGCAGGATAAAGGCCAGGACCACGCCCGCGACCACAAGTGCTGCCGTTACAAACAGGACGGCGGACAACAGCAGGCGGCCAGCAATGGTGGTCGGTGCAAGTCTCATGGGTCGCCCCGCAACAGGTATCCCCGGCCCCTCACCGTCTCGATCATGGCTGCACCGATCTTGCGGCGAAGCCGGGTGATGATCACCTCCATCGAATTGGACTCGACCTCGACATCCCCTTCATAAATGCGCTCCATCAGTTCGCGGCGATCAACGACGATGTTTTTGCGCAGGATCAGGCAGGACAGGACCCGCCATTCCAACGCGGTCAGTTTCAACGGCAGGCCATCGAGCTCGAACGTGCCGAGCTGGGCGTCGAATGCGAGACCGTTGCAGGAGATCTTTGCGCTGCCATGGCCGGCCGCGCGCCGCACAAGTGCGCGCAGCCGCATCACCAGTTCCTCGACCTTGAATGGCTTGGTCAGGTAGTCGTCGGCGCCCGCCTTGAAACTTTCCACCTTGTCCGACCAGCCGTCGCGGGCTGTTAAAACCAGAACCGGAATATTGCGTCCCGCGTCGCGCCAGAGCTTGAGCACCGAAACGCCATCCAGTTTGGGCAGGCCGAGGTCAAGCACTGCGGCGTCAAAGGCCTCCGTCGATCCGAGATGCGCGCCGTCCTCGCCATTGACAGCCACATCGACGGCAAAGTTTTCGGCGCGAAGGGCTTTTCCAATCCGCTCGGCCAAATCCCTGTCGTCCTCGACCAGCAATATCCGCATCGATACATTTTCCTTCAGGCGGCTGGAACCGCCGCTCAATATCCCGTTTCAGCTTAACTCAACCTGAACCGCGTGGTTCAGGTTGAGTTTCGGCCGCGATGTTAAAACTGCAAGGGTCAAACAGAAGGAGTTTTAACATGCCTATCGAACATACAAACGAAACAGCCGCCACACCGCTGCCGCAGGACGGCTCTGCTCCACATACAAAGCCGCACAAGGCACCACCACGTGGCCGTCACTTTGCAGCCACCGCGATTGCCGGCATCGCCCTGCTTGGTTTCGGCGCCGTCGCCGGGGCTGGCGCCATTGCGATGGTACGCCCAAACGCCGAAATGGCACCGATGACGCCGGTGGCGATCTCAACGATGCCGGATTGGGGCCTGGTCACGGTCAAAGGCAAGGTCGTCGAGATTTTTGGCAACAAGTTCGTCGTCGAGGATCAGAGCGGACGGGCGCTGGTCGAAACCGGACCATCCGGCGAAGGCGGGAAACTGGTCGCCAAGGACGAGACCGTCAGCGTTCAGGGCCGTTTCGAAAACGGCTTCATCCATGCGACATACCTGACGCGCGCAGATGGAAAGATCGAGGCGCTCGGCCCGGCTGGCGGCCCGCCGCACGGCAAGATGCCAGGCTGGCTGCGCCACGTCGCTGGCTGACCGGCCTATCGGCAACATCATCTCCGGCACGATACGTTGCCGGAGATCTGGCAAGCCAGACGATGTGAGGCCCTAGGTTTCAGCGCGCTCCCAATACCAGGCGACGTACATTTTCCGGTGATCGTGCTTGCGCCCTTTGAGGATCGAGCGAATGGCACGGATGTCCGTCTTTTCGCAGGCCGCCCAGATGAACGTTTCCGCATCGCTCAACGCGATTGCATCTGTGGCTCGTGACAACAGAGCGCGATCGCGGCGATCCGGATAATCGCCTCGGTGCAGCCAGCTGACCTCCAGCGTTCCATCGGTTGGAAGCGGCTGCTCTTCCGCCGCATTCTCGACTTCGATGATCGCGCGCATCTGCGTGCCCGCAGGGATTTCGGCTGCGATACGGGCAATGGCCGGCAGCGCGCTTTCGTCGCCGATCAGAAGGATGGACTGTGCGGATGGCAGACCGCCGCCGCCTGGGCCCAGAAGGGCTGCCCTGTCTCCAATCTGGGCGTCGCGCGCGAAATCGGCGCCTGGCGTGGATATGCCAGGCATTGGATGCTGCAGGAAATCTATCCAGATTTCTCCGCGCTCGATATCGACGGTGCGGATCGTGTAGACCCGAACAAGAAGTTCGTCATCGCCTTCCGGCCATGCGATACGCCCATCCTCGCGAAAGCCCGGCCAAACCGGCGGCCTGCCCTTTGGCGGAACCAGCAGGCGGACATGCATATCGCCACCGGCGAAAGGCGTGATGTCAGCGCAGGAAAAGATGACCCGGCGCATGTGCGGGGTTACATCTTCAGCGGAAACCACTGTTATTTCGTGGAGATTCGGCAGCGCCGGCAAGGACGATAGCGGCGTCCAGGTGAGCTCCAACGGCTCTTCGCCGGCAAAGTAGAAAAGATGTTCCGCGATATCGGTACGGGCCGCCTGAAGCGCTTCCAGCGACGGACAATCCAGCTCGATCAGCAATGTCCCCTTGTCTGCACGAATTCTGACGATGCTGGTCTTGCTTCGCAAAATCGCCCGATCTCTGTTCCGTTCGACGTCGGCATGCTCGATGAAATGCTCGCAGATCTCGTCCAGCATATGATCGGTACTCGCGGGGATGGCGATGCCCGAAAGCTTGAATGATGGAATGGCATTCATAGGCGCGTCTCCTTTTGCGCCATCGCGGGCGCATTGCTGGCCATCCGGTGGCGGCCGATCGGCAACATGATTGGCCGGGCGGAAATGGGATCGATCATGATGCGGCTTTCCAATCCGAAGACCTGCCGGACCATCTCCTGCGTCAGCACATCTTCCGGCGTGCCGAAGGCGTGAACGCGCCCGTCCGCCATGGCGACGAGATAGTCCGCATAGCGTGCCGCCAGATTGAGATCATGCAGAACCATGACCACCGTCGTGCCGCGCGCCTGGTTCAAATCCGTCAGGAGATCGAGCACCTCGATCTGGTGATTGATGTCGAGGAAGGTCGTCGGCTCGTCGAGCAGCAGGATGTCGGTGTCCTGGGCGAGCGCCATGGCGATCCAGACGCGCTGGCGCTGGCCTCCGGAAAGCTCATCGACCGGCCGCTCGGCAAGATCGAAGGTTTTGGTGGCTGCAAGCGCGCTGTCCACGGCTTCATCGTCCTGCCGCGTCCAGCGGGAAAACAGGCTCTGGTGCGGGTGCCGGCCGCGGCTGACGAGATCGGCAACGGCAATTCCTTCCGGCGCCACCGGCGACTGCGGCAAAAGACCCAATGTTTTGGCAAGTTCCCGCGAGGGCGTGTGGTGGATGGACTTGCCATCCAGCAGCACTTGTCCCTGTTTGGGCGAAATGAGGCGCGACATGGTGCGCAGCAGCGTGGACTTGCCGCAGGCATTGGCGCCGACGATCACGGTGATCTTTCCCGCAGGGATCGTCAGGTCGAGATCCCGCAGGATTTCCCGATCGTCATAGCCAGCCGAAAGCCCGCTGGCGGCGAGGGAATGAACAGTCACAAAGAGCCTCCTGTCCGGTTGACGCGGACGATCAGGAAAATCAGGTAGGGCGCACCCAGCGCGCCGGTCACCACGCCGACCGGATAGCGGCTCGGCAAGAGAAGCTGACCGGCATAATCGCCTGAAAGCACGAGAATGGCTCCGACCAGCGCCGATGGCAGAAGCAATGATCCATTGTTGCGGACGATGCGCGCCGCAATCGGCCCGGAGAGAAAAGCCACGAAGGCGATCGGTCCGGTAACCGCCGTTGCAGTCGCGATCATACCGACGGCCGAGACGATGACCAGCATGCGGGTTCTGGCGACCCGGACCCCAAGAGCGGCGGCGGTATCGTCACCCAGTTGCAATGTTTCGAGATCGCGGGTGCGGCTGAGCAGAAGCCCGCCGAACACAGCGAGAGCGAGAAGAAGCGGCAGCGCCTGCGAAAGCTGCGCGCCGTTGACGCTGCCTGTCAGCCAGCGCATCGCCTCCTGCAGGCTCCATGCGGGCGCAGACGACAGGATGTAGGCGATTACGCTTTGCAGCATGGCCGACACGCCGATCCCGACGAGGATGAGGCGCGTGCAGGCAATTCCGTTGCGGAACGAAAGCCCGTAGACAAGCACGGCGACGAAGAGGCCTGCGGCAACGGCGAGGATCGAGACCATCGGCCCGGTCATCGACAGAACGACGATCGCGAATACGGCGGCGGCCCCGGCGCCCGAGGTGATGCCGATAATGTCGGGGCTGGCCAGCGGATTGCGCAGCATGATCTGGAATGCAACGCCGCCCAACCCGAAACACATGCCGGCAAGAATCGACAGGATAGCGCGCGGCAAGCGCAATTGACCGACGGTAAAGGATGTGCCGGGCACGTCTTCTCCAAGCAGCACGCGGATGACGTCCAGGGGCGGCGTGAACGATTGCCCCACCGAAAGGGTGATCCCGAACACGGCGAGGACGAGGGCAAACAGCACGGCGAGCAGGACGGCGTGCGTGCCCGCGCGGCGGCGGCGGTTGGCGATAAGGACGTCGATTGTCGGTGAGAATACGGTCACAGTTCCCTCACCCGCTGGCGCCGGACGATCCAGATGAAGAACGGAGCCCCGATCAGCGCCGTGACGATCCCGACATCGATCTCGCCAGGCCGGGCGGCGATCCGCCCGAGGACATCGGCGCCGAGCAGCAGGCAAGCACCGCCCAAAGTGGAAAACGGCAGCAGCCAGCGATGATCGACGCCGATCAGCGTCCGGCAAAGATGCGGCACCACCAGTCCCAGAAAGCCGATCGGCCCGCAAACGGCGGTCGTTGCGCCGCACAGAAGGATGGCGCCGAGCGAGGCGACCGCGCGCGCTACGGCAACCCGCTCACCGAGACCGGCGGCCAGTTCGTCGCCCAGAGCCAGGGAATTCAACTTTCGTGCAGACAAAAGGCTGATCGCGAAGCCAACCGCAAGAAACGGCAGCACCGGAACAATCCGCCCGTATGTCGCGCCGCCGACGCCGCCGATCTGCCAGGACTGGATACCACCAGCAATATCGCCCCGTGGCAGCACGACGGCGACGGTAAGGGACGCAAAGGCAATCGAGGTGGCGGCACCTGCCAGGGCCAGCTTGAGCGGCGTTGCGCCGCCTCTTCCGAGCGATCCGATCGTATAGACGAAAACAGCGGTGCATCCGGCGCCTGCGATCGCCGTCCAGATATAGGCATGAGCCGAGGACATTCCGAACCAGGCGACCCCGATGACGACAGCGAGCGAAGCGCCCATATTGACGCCGAGAATGCCGGGATCGGCAAGCGGATTGCGGGTGACACCCTGCATGATCGCGCCTGCGAGCCCGAGCGAAGCACCCGCAAGCAAGGCGAGGACGGTGCGCGGGATGCGCAGCGCAATCGCCGCTTGCCCGATATTGTCCTGCGTGCCGCCAAGTGCCGCAGCGATATCGCTCCATTCGACGTTGCGGGTGCCGACCGTGACCGATAGGGCGAGCAGGAGCGCCAGCACCGCGATGAGCCCCGCCAGCCAAAGGCTTCTGACCCGGTTTGACCGGGTTGCGGACACCCAGCGGCGGTCCGATGTCTTGAGGATGCCGGTGGTCATTTCGCTTTCTTGGCCGCCTCGCTGAGAAGCGCCACATAGTCCTTCAGCACCCATCTGATCGAAAGCGGCGTCGGATTTGCCGCGTTTCCGACCGGATTGCTGCCGAGCATGACGAGAGACTGATGCGCGACCGCCGGCATATGCGCGGTCAACGGGTTGGTTCTCAAGGACTCAAACAACGTCTGGTCGCCGTATGTCACCAGAATATCGACATCGTCGAACGCATCGATCTGTTCGGCACTGACCGAGCCCGCGAATTTTCCGGCTTGCGATGCCGCAAGGACGCTCTTTGGAGACGTCAGCCCCAGATCGGCGAAGAACTTCACCCGCGTGTCGTTGGTGGTGTAGAAATTGATGATGCTGAGATCCGATGCGCTCAGATGGGTGATGAACATGGCCGACTTGCCCTTCAGCTCGGGATGGCCGTCCAGCGTGTTCTTGATGTCGGCTTCGATACCGGCGATCAGCGCATCGCCCTCTGCCCGCATGCCCAGTCCAGCGCTGTTGAACCGGATCATCTCGCGCCAATCGGTCGACCATGGTGCCTGTGGATAGGCAATGACCGGGGCGATCTGGCTCAACGTATCGTAATCGGCCTGGCTGAGGCCGGAATAGGAGGCAAGGATCACGTCCGGACGGGTCGCCGCCACAGCCTCGAAATCGATGCCATCGCCCTCGTCGAACAGCACCGGCCTCTCGCCCTTGAGTTCGTCCAGCCGCTCCGCCACCCATGGCAGGATGCCATCTGCGTCATCGTCGCCAAAATTGGCGCGCGCCATGCCGACAGGAATGATACCGAGCGCCAAGGGCACCTCATGGTTCGCCCAGGCAACGGTTGCGACCCGCTCCGGTTTCTTCTGAATGACCGTCGTGCCGAAAGCATGCTTGATGCTGATCGGATAGGACACGCTTTCTGCGGCCAGCGCGGATCCCTGCGTGACAATCCAGACACAGGCTACCAATACCTGTGCGCAGAGACGGAACAGTCTCATCGCCATACTCCATTCGACACTATAAGTTGACCTGAACTCTCAGCTTCAATGCGCGGCGTCAACGGCAAAGCAGCAACGATGTGGAAACCGCGCATAGATTTCTGTGGGATCCTACAAAACCGGGGAATTGTACAATACTGGATAAAGTCACTCCAGTTAATAGATGCATCGGGGATGATGACATTGAGCGGACACGACGCCGGCGGCTTGATTCGCTCGCGACAGCCGGATGCGATGGTTATCGGCGCCCGAAAACCGTGTCGGCCCCGCCGATCACCCGCAGTTACGTCAGTTTGGATTTAAGAAAATGGACATCGACAGAACAGGCGCCCGGTCACGGCAGGCCCCGATCCGCCATCGCAACGCGCTGCTTTTCGCCTGCACGGCACTTGTCACGCTGATACCAGGCTATTCGATTGCCCAGGACGCCACTAGCAGCGCCACGGCGCTGGAGACGCTCACTGTGCAGGCGGGGTCTGGCGCAGGCGTCCTGAACACGGATGACGACTCGCGCTCGATCGTTGCCACGGAAACGACCGGCGCCGGCAAGATGCCGACGGATATTCTGACGGAACCCGCCTCGGTCTCCGTCATCACCTCCAAGGAAATCCAGGAACGCGCCGCCGATACCGTCGAGCAGGTCGTGCAGTACACGGCTGGCGTGACCACCGATTTCTACGGCTCAGACGACCGCTATGACTATTTCGACATTCGCGGCTTCACGCCCTACACCTATCGCGACGGTCTGGCGATCGGCCGGACCTTTGCGGGGGTCCGCGAAGAACCCTACGCCTTCGAACGTATCGAGGTCCTGAAGGGCGCCAGTTCCGCAGGTTTCGGCGCAGCCGAGCCGGGCGGATCGGTGAACTACGTCACGAAAACACCTAAGAATGAGCGTTTCGGCGAAGTCTATGGCACCGGCGGCTCGTTTGCGCACAAAGAGCTGGGCTTCGATTTCGGCGACAATTTTACCGAGGACGATACCTTGTCCTACCGTTTGACCGGCAAGTTTCAGCGGTCGGACGCCGAGTACGATTATTCGCAGGATGACGAGAACTTCATCATGGGCGGCCTGACCTGGCGCCCGACCGACGCGACAAGCCTGACATTCGTCTTCGATCATCTCGACAAGGACGGGGTTCCCGGCAGCGGCGGCCACCCGCTCGGCACAGATTTCGACCGGGACAAATTCTTCGGCGAACCGGATTATTATTTCAGCGAGACGAACCGCAACACGTATAGCGTCCTGTTCGACCACGATTTCGGCAATGGCCTCAGCTTCCATTCCAATGCCCGCTACAGCAATCTGAATGACGGATTCGGCAGTGCCTATATCGGCAGCACGCCGACAGACGGCTCAACCGAAGCTGGCCGTTATTTCTTCGGCAATGATAAATCGACCGAGCAGTTCATCATTGACGCGCATCTGGTCTACGAGACGAATTTCAACGATGTGGAGAGCCGCACCCTTTTCGGAGCCGACTACAACAAATACGAGTCCGACAGCGACAACTTCTATACATCAGCACCGCCGATCAACTGGGAAAACCCGATCTATTCCGGTGGCCCTGGTTCTCTGGTGCCTTATGCCAGCACGAACAACGACCAGAAGACCAACGGGCTTTATCTGCAGCAGGATTTGACCTTCTTCGACAAGCTCACAGTCAGCGTCGGGCTGCGCAACGACTGGCTCGATCTCAGCGAAACAAATCTTATCGCGGGCTCGACGGTTGCCGGTACCCACAGCGAGTTCACGAAGCGGTTCGGTGTCAGCTACAAGCTGACCGAGGAACTGGTTCCCTATATCAGCTACGCCGAATCTGCGGCGCCGCCCGCCTCGGGCGCCGACCCGACGACCGGAAAGCAGTACGAAGCCGGGATCAAATACCGGCCGGAGGGTTTTCCAGCACTGATCACCGCTTCCATCTACGATCTGACCAAGGGCAATATTACCGTCTTTGATCAGGTGACATACCTGCCGCAAACGGTCGATAAGGTCAGGCATCGCGGTTTCGAACTCGAAGCCAAGGCGGAAGTGACCAACAATATCAATGTCATCGCAGCCTATAGCTATATCGACTCCAAAATCGATGAGCCCGGCGGCGACAATGACGGCAACCGCCTCATGCGCGTGCCCAAGCATCTGGCATCGGTCTGGGGCACCTATACATTGGAAGGCCAGGGCGCACGCGGCGACATGACATTCGGGGTCGGGGCCCGCTATACGGACTCCTATTTCACGAATATCAGCAACACGACATCGTCGCAGAGCGCCGTCGTCTTCGATGCGGCCTTCACCTACAAGATCCAGGAAAACACCACATTTCAGCTGAACGTCAACAATGCGTTCGACGAAAAGCATGTGGCCAGCAAAGACAGCGGCGCGGTTTACTACAATCCCGGCCGCTCGGTTCTGGCCACGCTTCGCCAAACCTGGTGAGAGCTCTCTCCCGCCCGCAGACAGCGCTGGCGGGAGATTTCAGCCCTGTTGCAGCTTGCGCCAAGCGGCGGGTGTTTCGCCGGCAATCTGCCGGAACACCCGTGTCAGATGCGCCTGATCGGAAAAGCCGAGCTGTGCTGCAATGGTCGCCACCGGAAGATCGCCTTCTGCAAGCAGTTGTTTTGCCTGATCGATCCGCTTGGAAAGCTGCCATTGCAGCGGCGATTTTCCGGTCGTTTGCTTGAACACGCTGGCAAACCAGCTTTCGGAGAGATCAACCGTTGCAGCCATGTCGGCGATGGTCATCCGGTAGTCGCCACGCTTCTCGATATGGGATTGCAGCTTGTTCATCTGCGCCTGCGTCAACCTGCCGGCGGCTTTCTCGCTGGTCTCTGCGGGAATATCCAGAAGGCCGGCAACAATGCTGCCCACGAGGCTTTCGGCATAGACGGCATGTTTCGACGGGTTTCTGATTTCGTCGGCGAGCAGTTTTGCCAGCGCTTCGATCGCCGAAACATCCTGCAGTTCCACAGGGCGGCGTATCGCTGTCTGCGCTGCCGAACTGCCGACCGAGGGCATAAGATAACGGAGCGCCCGGTCCTTGTGCAAATGCAGATTAAGGTGGCTGAAGCGATGCGCACTCTTGCTGCTGGTCCACATCGGAACCCCGGCCGGCACATAGACGGCCCGCGCCATTGAGCGTGAATTGCGGGCGAAATCGTCGTTCCGGTTGGAAATCCGGACATTCGACGACACGTCATTGAAGAAAAACATGATCCGCGGGTCGTCGGCCAGATAATAGCCGCTGGCACCCGCCTGACTTTCCGCTTCCCACAGGACGCTGACCAGGCCATCCAACTGGCGCCACTGAACCGGAGCTGCGACCTGAATTCCTTCAGTCTTCCAGGACATGGAATGCCAGAAGCTCATTGGTAGATTGCCCGCCCTTCGAAGCTGCCGGTCCTTCATCAGGCCGGCAGTTCAACGCATCGTGACGATCGCTTGCGCGCCGCATTAAGTTGACACGATTTGTCATATTATTAGCAAGCTGGCAAGTGAATACGCAGTGGGACCGAATTCAGGAGGAGCGCCATACCCGTTGGATCGATAGATTTTTACCGGTCGCAAGCGTGCCGAAGATCGTCGGCACGCTGTAAAGTGGTTGTTTTCTTCGCTCAGATGACACCCGGCACCACGAAGACCAGCCAGGCGACGATGGGTCCGATGATGGCGATCAGGGCGCTGTAGATCAGCAGCTGCCGTAGCACCTGCTCGCGCCTGTCATCCGGCGCATTGGCAACGACAAGGGCGCCATTGGTGGAGAAGGGGCTGGTATCGACGATCGTTGTCGAGATGGCGATTGCGGCCACCACGCCGATGGCGCTGACCTGTCCCTGGAGCAGAAACGGTACGGCAAGCGGAATAATGGCACCCAGCAGCGCTGTCGAGGATGCAAAGGCGGAGACGATCGCACCGGTGAAGCAAAGCAGAAGCGCCACAAGCAGCGGCATGCCCAGGCTGGAAATGGCGTTCGCCACATAGTCGACAGTGCCCGCTTTCTCCATGACGCCGACATAGGTGATGATACCGGCGATCAGCAACACGGTGGACCAGCTGACCTTGTCGATCGCGGCCTTCTGCGTCGATGGTGACAGCAATGCGAGCACCACAGCCACGGTCATGGCGACGAGACCGACATTGAACTTGAACACCAGGGCGCCGACGCCGAGCGCCGTCAGGCCGATCAGGGTGACGATCCGCTCGTTGTTCAGGCGCAATGTCGAAGCGGTATCGGCAGCTGTGCCATAAGCATGCTCCCTGATCGGCTTGGCCGGCGTGCCGCCATGGCCTCTGATCGTCTCCGACACGCCCTGCGGATGCAGGTCAGGGAGCGGGCCAGCGGCTGCGGCACCCTGCTTCATCACCTTTGCGCCGCCGAACACGAAAAAGACCAGCACGGCAATCGCCAGATTGAAGAAGAAGCTGGAGAGGAAGAGCGAGGTCGGCGCGAAGGGCAGCCCGGCTTTTTCCACGATCTGGTTGGTGATCCCGCCATAGACGCTGATCGGCGAAAATCCGCCCGCCTGCGCGCCATGGATTACCATCAGACCCATCATGACGGGGTGAATGCGGTACTGCACGGCAAAACTCAATGCGACGGGCGCAAGGATGGCGACCGCCGCCGGCCCAAGCGCGCCGAAACCGGTGATGATGGCGGCGACGAGAAACATCACCCAGGGTATCAAGCCGATGCGTCCGCGCACCATCCGGACAGCGCATTCGACGAGCCAATCGATCGTGCCGTTGATCTGCGCGATGGCAAAAAGATAGGTGACGGCAACAAGCGTCAGGAACAGATCGCTTGGAAAGCCCGCGAAAATATCGCTGGTTTTCATCCCTATGATCAGGGAGCCGAGCACGAAGGCGCCGGCAAATGCCAAGGCCCCCATATTGATCGGCTGGATCGTCGCGACGACGAACATCGCAACGAGCAGCCCTATGGACAGAAGTTCAATACTCATGAGTCCCCTCCCTCCGGCGCCTCCAGCGCCGTAGTTGTTGCAGTCGAGCTAATTTATGGATAGCGCGCACCCTCCTCCCAGAAGGTGCGGTTGTCTTACGTTCGTCTGTAGAGATCGGCGTATTGCTGCCGCAGGATGTTCTTTTGCACCTTGCCCATCGTGTTGCGCGGCAGGTCCTCGGCAAAGATGATGCATTTGGGTTGTTTGTAGCGGGCCAGACGGTCCTGCAGTGCGCCAACAATGGCCTTTTCATCGACATCAGCGCCGGGTTTGCGCACGACGACGGCGGTCACGCCTTCGCCGAAATCAGGATGCGGAACACCAATCACCGCACTCTCGAACACGCCCTCGATCAGATCGATCTCGCCTTCGACCTCTTTCGGATAGATGTTGTAACCACCGGAAATCACCAGGTCTTTTCCGCGGCCGACAATGTGCACGTAACCATCGCCGTCGATTTTGCCGAGATCGCCGCTGATGAAAAACCCGTCGGCGGTGAATTCGGCTGCGGTCTTTTCCGGCATGCGCCAATAACCCTTGAAGACGTTCGGCCCCTTGATCTCGATCATCCCGGTTTCATCCGGACCGAGTTGATCGCCGGTCGCAGGATCGGTCACGCGCACCGTCACGCCCGGCAGCGGAAAACCAACCGTTCCGGCAACCCGTTTGCCGTCATAGGGGTTCGAGGTGTTCATGTTGGTTTCGGTCATGCCGTAGCGCTCAAGGATTGCGTGACCGGTGCGGGCCTCAAATCCGGCATGGGTTTCGGCAAGCAGCGGAGCCGAACCCGAGATGAACAGGCGGATATTGGAGACAGCGTCGCGATCGAGACGCGCGCTTTGCAAGAGGCGAACGTAAAATGTGGGAACACCCATCAGCATCGTTGCCTGCGGCATCAATGAGATCACCTCGTCGGCGTCGAATTTCGACAGGAGGAACATCGAGGCGCCGGCAAGCAATGTGACATTGGTGGCAACGAAGAGGCCATGCGTGTGGAAAATCGGCAAGGCATGGATCAGCCGGTCGGCAGCGGTGACGCGCCAGTAGTCGCGTAGGGTCATGGCGTTTGAAAGCAGATTTCCATGCGTGAGCATCGCTCCCTTGGAGCGTCCGGTGGTGCCCGATGTATAAAGGATGGCAGCCAGATCATCGGCGGAGCGCGAGGCATCGACGAAGTCTGCCGGTTCATCGCGGGCCAGATCCAGCAACGAACCGCTGCCATCGGCGTCGAGCGTTTCGACAATGGCGCCATGCGGCCTGGCGATCGTCTCGATCCCCGCCCGTGCGGATGATGCAACGACCACCAGGCGCGGCTCGGCATCGCCGATAAAATAATCGAGTTCCGCCAGCGTATAAGCGGTGTTCAGCGGCAGGTAGACCGCGCCGCTTCGAAGACAGGCGAGATAGAGGATCAATGCCTCGGCACTTTTTTCCACCTGCACCGCAACCCGGTCGCCGGGACGAATCCCAAGCGTGTCCATGGCACTGGCCATGCGGCCGGACAGAGCGAGCGCCTCATCATAGCTCCATGCGCGCGCGCCACCGGTCCGGATGAACGGCGCATCTGCGGGCGCGGCCGCCCTGATGGCGTCGAATAGATAGTTGCTCACTTTCGCCCTCCTCCAAGCGTCGAATTCATGATCTGCGCGAACGGACCCGTGCCTTGCTGGCCATGACCGCTGCGGCGGCTTTCATCGTTTTGATTGAGACTGGCTTTGACAGCCGCCGAGGCGATCACTTCGCCGCGCTGCGCCATCGCCTCGTGATTGTCAACGATGTCGTCGAGCTTGTAGAGATAGTTGACCATCAATCCGTGCGCCTGCTGCATCGCCTTGGCCGAACGGTCGCCCAAAAAATTCAATCTTTCCAGCCGCGCGCCATTGCCGAGATGGAAGCGGGCGACCGGATCGATCGGGCGGCCCTCCGGCGTCCGCTCGATCAGGAAATAGCGCGCCGCGAGAGGCAAAAGCACCCGCTCCACATCAGCGACGGTACCCGCATCGTCGGCCCAATTGGGGTCGTCGAGCACGGCAAGTGTTTCACGGGCCGTGTCCGTCATAAGCCCGTCGGAGGCAGACGTGCGCGCTTTGGCAAGCCAGCGGGAAAAGCCTGGAACGGGCGACAGGGTGACGAAATTCTTCAGGCCCGGCAGATCCTTGCGAAGATCGTCCACGACCTGCTTGATCAGGAAATTGCCGAACGAAATGCCCCGCAACCCATCCTGACAATTGGAGATCGAATAAAAGACGGCGGTGGTCGCCTCATCGGGATTGATCTGCTCCCTGCCTTCGTCGAGCACATCGGCGATGGCGCTGGGCACCGACCGCGTCAATGCCACTTCGACAAAGACAAGCGGCTCGTCGGCAAGGCGCGGATGGAAAAACGCAAAACACCGCCGGTCTGCCGGCGCCAGGCGGCGGCGAAGCTCGTCCCAGCCGGCGATCTCGTGCACGGCTTCGTATTTGATGATCTTTTCCAGAATATAGGCCGGTGTCGACCAGTCGATGGGGCGCAACGTCAGGAAGCCGCGATTGAACCAGGAGCCGAACAGATGCGTGAAATCGGCGTCGAGCGCATGATATCCTTCCGACCGGCCGCTGGACGCAAGCAGATGCTGACGCATCTGGACCAGCTTGGCGGTGCCATTCGGCGCGTGGTTCAGCCGGCGCAGCAACTCCTGGCGCCGCGGCTCGGCTGCCTGATGGAGAGCGATAACGGCAGCGGAGCGATTGTCGCTGCGGTAATGTTCAATCGCCTGATCAAGCCTTTCTGTATCCGGTCCGAATTTTTCATGAAGCATATTCAGGAAGTCTTGCGCGCCATCACCCTTGAGCGCATCCCAGCGATCGAATATTTCCGCCGCTAGCGCCATGCCCGAGGCCTCGCCGCGGCTCGACAGGAGCATTTCGCAGAGCGTCCGGAGATCCGCCTCCGTGGCGATCTGCTGGGTGCGGGAGCCGGAAAACAGAAGCTGGCGGCCACGATCCGTGATGCTCTGCAGCATGTCGGTAAAGAAAGACGTCTCGGACATACCATTTCCTCCCTTCCGCCTCTTGTCAGCGGTCGCGCCACTTTCCATCGCGCGCCTTCACCGGTAGTATTAAGAATGTCACGCTTCGTACACGAGGTCAACTATCGTGTATACAAGATTTGAATTTGTGTATGTGGAAAGCAAAAATGTCGGAAAATGCCGGCCGATGGCTGCGGGACGAGATTGAAAATTCCATTCTTTCCAACGAGTTCCTGCCGGGGGAAAGGCTCGACGAAACGGTGCTTGCCACCCGTTTCGGTGTCTCCCGCACTCCTGTGCGCGAAGCGCTGATGCAGCTCGACGCTATCGGCCTCATCGAAATCCGGCCACGCCGGGGCGCCGTCGTGATCGATCCGGGGCCGCACCGCGTCTACGAGATGTTCGAGGTCATGGCCGAGTTGGAGGGCCTTGCCGGTTCGCTTGCCGCGCGGCGGCTGGACGAGGGATCGCGCGCAACGATCACGGCCACCCATGGCCGCTGCGAACAGTCGGCCAGCGCCGGTGACAGCGATACCTACTATTACGACAACGAGGAATTCCATAAGGCGATCTACGCCGCAAGCCGAAGCGACTTTCTTCAGGAGCAATGCGCCCAATTGCACCGCCGCCTGCGCCCGTACCGCCGCCTGCAACTGCGCGTCCGCAACCGTCTCTCGACATCCTTCCTGGAACATTGCGCCATCGTCGAAGCAATCTTTGCCGGAGACGGAGACGAAGCCCGCCGTCTCCTGCGCGCACATGTCGGCATCCAGGGCGAACGGTTCAGCGATCTCGTGGCAAACATGGCTGCGCGCTGAAACGGCCGCTCTGCCCGGCGTAACGGCTGTTTGTTTCTGCAAAAGGCTGCGCTTTTAGATGGTGGTACACGTCTGGGCCGGTATTGCGAAAAAGGTGCGCTGGACTTTCGCTAGGCGTAACGCATGATGCATCAGGTCTATACAGTGAAGGTGGAACCCTTGAATTTCATTTTCTTTTCGCCGCATTTTCCCGCCTATGGCCAAGAGTTTTGCCACCATCTGAACCGGAACGGCGTGCGCGTGCTTGGGATCGGCGATGCCCCCTTTGATGAGCTATCGGGCAAGCTCCAAGCATCGCTGACGGAATATTATCGCATTGCCGACATGGAGAATGACGACGAGGTCATACGGGCTGTCGGCTATTTCATTCACCGCTACGGCAAGATCGACCGCTTCGAATCCCTCAATGAGCACTGGCTGGAGCTTGAGGCCCGCATCCGCACCGATTTCAATATCTATGGCACCAAGCTGGATTTTATCGACAATCTGAAGCAGAAATCGAAGATGAAGGATTACTTCGTCCGCAGCGGCGTCAGCACCGTTGCCCACCTGAAAAGTTCCGACAAGACCAGCGCTCTTCAATTTATTGACCAGGTGGGGTTCCCCATCGTGGTCAAGCCGGATCTCGGCTCCGGCGCCAGCATGACCTACAAGATCTCGACACCGCGCGAATTCGACAGTTTCTTCAGCAACAAACCGGCCGATATCCCGTTCATCCTGGAAGAATATATCGACGGCATCATCCTGACCTATGATGGGCTGATTGATCGTTACGGCCATGTGGTCTTTGCCACCAGCCACCGTTTCGAGCAAAGCATCATGGAGGTCGTGAATACCGATTCCCATCTCTACTATTTCTGCCTGCCAGCGATTGATCCGGAGATCGAGGAGGCCGGGCGCAATATTCTCAAGGCAATGGATATTCGCGAGCGCTTCTTCCACATCGAATTGTTTCAACGCCGCCGGGACAACAAGATCATCGCGCTCGAAGTCAACATGCGCCCGCCTGGTGCCTGGATGACCGATGCGATCAATTTTACGCATGACATGGATATCTACGAGGAATGGGCGAACATGGTCGCCCATAATCGCACCGGCGGGCCGTTTCCCGGCAAATATTTCACCGGTTATGCCAGCCGCAAACACCGTCTCGACTACCGGTACAGCCATCAGGACATTGTCGGGACATGGCATGCCGACCTCGTCAAATACCAGGAGGTGGAAACCGTATTCCGGCGTGCTATGGGTGACTTCGCCTATCAGTTCCGCGCCGGTAGCCTCGATCGGGTACGCGAAATCGTGGCCTTCATTCACGAATTGAGAGTCTGACGCATGCACGTTTCCTATCACGCCTGGGAGAGCCGGCACCTTGGCCGCGCCATGGAATACAAGGTCTATGGCGATCGTGGCCGCCCCGTCGTGGTTTTCCCGACATCGAACGGCCGGTTTTACCAGTACGAAGATTCGGGCATGATCGAGGAACTGCAGGGCTTCATCGAAAGCGGACAGGTGCAGATCTTCACCGTTGACGGGATCGACTGGGAGACATTCTTCAGCAAGGACGGTGATTTCAACCACCGCATTGCACGCCACGAGGCCTATTTCCGCTATATAGGCGAGGAGTTCCTGCCGGAGGTTTTCCGGGCAAGCCGCGCGGCAAATGCGGGAACGGAAATCCGCCCGCTGCTGACGGGATGTTCGATGGGCGCGTTTCACGCCGCCAATTTCCTGTTCCGCTTTCCCTGGATGGGCGACGGCCTGATCGCGCTCAGCGGCGTCTATTCGACCAGGCACTTCTTCGGCCCTGCGCTTGACGGCGCCATCTACTTCAACTCACCGATCGATTATCTCCCTGGCATCGAGGATGAACACCTGCTGCGCGACATCCGCCGGCTGCGCCTGATCGTCAGTTGCGGGCAAGGGGCCTGGGAAGACGAAATGCTGGGGGAAACCCGGGCGCTGGAGGGCGTGCTCCGCCACAAATCCATCCCCGCCCTCATCGATTATTGGGGCGATGATGTCAGCCATGACTGGCCGTGGTGGCGCAAGCAGATGTCCTATTTCCTCGGCAAATGGCTGGCCGCCTGACGGTTCGTTCGTACATCCCTAGCCCCGTCCACGGCTCGCCGGATTAGCCAACACGCTCGATATCGGCCGCAGCACCCGTATCATGCAGCCATTGGCGCGCCGCAGCGGTGGCGGCATAGGCCTGCAGCACGATCTCGGGCACCTGGTCTATATCGGGAAGACTGCCGAGCCCGAGCGGCCCCATCACGAACAGCCCCTCGAACGTCTCCGGCCCTGTGACGGCCCGGCCGCACCGATCGACGAGAATGCCGAGTTCCAGTTCATCGCGTTTTGCAAGACCCGCAGAAATCACCGACCGGAACAGCGGCGCGTCGATATCGATCGGCCGGATGCGGCAATCGACCGTCCGGTCTGCCGCAAGCACCTGCAGCCCCGCGGATGTCGAGAGCAATATTCCATTGGTGGCGATCCGCTCCACC
This sequence comes from Rhizobium sp. Root483D2, assembly GCF_001426685.1. Taxonomy (GTDB): domain Bacteria; phylum Pseudomonadota; class Alphaproteobacteria; order Rhizobiales; family Rhizobiaceae; genus Pararhizobium; species Pararhizobium qamdonense. Next base: position 68,695 of record NZ_LMFB01000009.1, read on the forward strand.
TTGCCCTTCGTCATGGTGATGGCGCCGCTGGCGATGGCCTGATGCAGGCGCTGGTAATGCGCCGGTGGCAGGCGGTTGCGATGGCTGTCATAGATCGGCTTCACATGGCGCTTGAACCGGCGGCGCTCCTCGGCGGTCAGCCCCTTCCAAAGCTCGCCCGCGCGCAGGCGAAACCCGTTCATGATGCCCTGCCAACCGGAGCCTTCCAGATCGGCCGTGTTTGCCGCCTCGCGCAGGGAGCGGAATGCGCCGCGCAGCGTGCTGGGCAACGGCTGGTTGGATGCGACCGGGCCGACGGCCGCGTTGGTGTGCGATTGCGGCAGGAAACCCGAGGCGGAGATCAAGGTGATATGCGATGCGGCGTTCGAGGACAGCAGCTTCAGCGCCCGATCGACCGCATAGACACCGCCGCCGATGACGATCACGTTTTGTGGCTGCCCGACGGCCGGTGCCTCCTCGGCGCTTTCACTGACGCCATAACCGCTGGCTAAAAATACCGCGTCGAAATGCGTTTGCTGACCCTCGTCGGAAACGACCAGAAGCCCGCCATGCGAGGCGCGGTGCACGGTACTGACCGCCTCCGGCTGGATACGGACGACGACATCGGTGCGGTCCCGAAGCGCTTCGGAAAACCGCTGATAGACATAGGCGCTGAACGTCTCGCCCGACACGAAGGAATGATCGACGCCCTCGCGGCTCGCCTCCTGCCGCCATTCTTCATCGGCTTCAAGCCAATGCCTGAAATCCATGCGGATGGTGGGATCGACCGAAAGATCGCGGACGCGGCTGTTGAGCACCGTCTTGGCCGAACGGCTGACGCCCTCCCCGCCGTTGATCCTGGGATTTGGGTCAAACATCACCAGATGGAACGGCCGGTTAAAGCCCTTGAGCAACGCAATGGCGTTCATGATTCCGGTAAATCCACGGCCAATGATGGCGATACGGGCAAGAGAGCCGGTAGCATTCGAAGACTTGGGGAACGGCGCAGTCTGCAATGTCATGGGTCGCTTCCTTCCTGCATGTCATCCGGCCTTATCCAGCCACTGAGCGCCCGCCCGCCACCATCGGATCGGCGACCGCTTCATACTCTACAAAAAGAATAGAAAATAGATTCCCGAATGCAAGCGCTTGTTTGCCGGATGCCCATAATTCATCAACTGTCTCAACCTTCCCCCCAAAAAACGGTAGGGTAGGAAGCCTGCACCTCGGCCAATCAGGAGGCCGGTGCCTTTTCCCGGAAGGAGTGGATCGCTTCGATATGTTCCGGGCCGATGCCACAGCAACCACCGACAACGGAGGCGCCATCCGCAAGCCAGCGTTCGATCCATTTCAGGTAGTTTTCGGGACCGAGATCGGCGCGGATTTCCGATATGCCGGCATAGGGCGTGTCTGAAGGTGGTTCCGGCGCGAAAGCATTCGCATAGACCCCGATGGTCACCGGTGCTGAGGTTTCGTCAACAACCCTGCGCGCAGCCCGGACGGCCTGGCTCATCACTTCCGGTTGGCTGCAGTTGAAGAACACGCCGCTTGCCCCGGCCGCAAGTGTCCGGCGCACCGCATCTTCGGCCTGTTCGCCCGAACGCAATTCAGGCGGCCCTTCCCGGCCATTTTCGTCCTTTAGCGTATAGGAAACGTGGACCGGCTTCCCGTCGCCAATAACGGCAGCCAGCGATGTCAGCGCCTCTACGGTCGAACTCTGGGTTTCGATCAGCCACAGATCGACATGGGGCCGCAGGCCTTCGACGAGGTTTTTTAGGATGCGTGGCGCTTCCCCAGCCTGGAACCGCTCGGGCCGGTAGCTTTCGAACAGAGGTGGTAGCGAGCCGGCGACCAGCACACGGCGGCCGGCACGATCGGCAACCGCACGTGCGAGGCGTCCCGCCCGGTCCGCCAGCGCCTGGCCATCCGCCTTGAAACGATCGTCGCCCAACATATGCGGCACAAGCCCGTAGGAGTTGGTGGTGATGATGTCGGTTCCACTTTCCACATAGGCCTGATGGGCGCGCGTGACATAGTCGGGCGCTTCAATCAGGGACAGGGCCGACCATTCCGGCAGGCGGAAGGGTGCGCCGAGCCTTTCGAGCAGGCGTCCCATACCGCCGTCGAGAATGGTGAATGCTGGTTCGCTCGTCATGATAATCCTCCCTGCCGGTCTGCGGCGAAGCCGCGGCCGAAACGCCTTTCTAGGCGGTTTTGTATAAGTTCGAGCCCGATCGACAAGAGCCAATAGATTGCTGCCGCCGTCAGCAGCATTTCCATATAATGATAGGTGGAGCGTCCATAGGACTGGGCGAGAAAATTCAATTCCCATAATCCCATGACCGAAACCAGGGACGAATCCTTCAACATCGAAATGAAATTGCTGCCAGCCGGCGGAATGATGATGCGCATGGCTTGAGGTGCGATGATCTTGAAGGCGATGACGCCACGCCCGAGCCCCAGCGCCTTTGCGGCCTCCGCCTGTCCGCGCGGCACAGACAATATCCCCGCCCGGATCGTCTCGGCAAGATAGGCGCCGTAATTCAGCGACAGTGCCAGAATGCCCGACGCGAAGCCTGAGAGCACGATCCCGAATTGCGGTAACGCGAGATAGATGATCAGCACCTGGACCAAAAGCGGCGTACCGCGAAAAAAGGATGCATAAAATGTCGTCAGTCCGAAGGACAACGCATTGGAGGATAACCGCCCCAGCGCCGTCAGCACCGCAACCACAAGAGACACGACCATGGAAATCATGGTGATTAGCAGTGTCAGTGCGACACCCTGGACAAAGCCATCCGGCGATAGGCGCAATCCCAGCATGAACGGAAGCTTCTGCCCGATCAGGCCGAAATCAAGACCGAGATTGTAAAAAAGACCCAGAAGCAGCGTCAGCAGCGCCAGCCAGACCAGCTGAACGCGCAGCCGGAAGCCCGCGGGCCCGGCCACGGAAAACCGCGACCGGACCGCAATCGGATGTTCAATTTTCGGCAGAGCGATATCAGAATGCATATTTGGTGATATCGACCTTGAACCACTTTTCAGAGATCTTGGCGAGTGTGCCGTCATCCTTCAATTCCGAGATGACCCGCTTGATCTCGGCATCCCATTCCGGATCACCCTTGTCGGTGACCACGGCATTGGGCTCTGCAAACAGCGTCTCGCCTGCGAGCTTCAGCTTGCCTGTGGCATTGATCTGACCTTGCGCCGTGCCCAAGGATGCGACGATGGCGTCGAGACGCACGCCGGCACCCAGAGCAAGGTTCTGGAAATTCACGGTTTCGTCGTTGGGCACGACCTGCACCTCGCCAAACGGAAACGGGATCGCGGCCTGACCGGGGATCGTAAACTTGCGGCTGATATAGGCCTCGTAGGACGAACCCGTGCCGACGCCGACCCGTTTGCCGGTGATATCCGCCACCGACTTGATCGCCTGCTCATCCTTGGCGACCACCAGAACGGCCGGAACACTGTAGTAATTCACGGGGAAATTGACGACCTTGGCCCGTTCCTCGGTCGGTGTCGAGGAGGTAATCGCCACATCCCAACGGCCAGCCCAGCGTCCGCCGATGATCGTTTCCCAACCGGGTGTTTCAAGCTTCAGCTTCACGCCGAGCTTATCGGCAAAAGCCTTGGCGACATCGACATCGAAGCCATCGAGTTCGTTCTTGTCGTTGATATAGGCAAAAGGCGGATAGTCGTTGACGAGAGCGTTCACGACTTCGCCCTTCTGCTTGACGCGGTCAAGCACCTCGCCCGCCAGTGCCGTCGTAGCAAATGCGGACAGTGCTGCAATAGCAGCGAAAGCGATCTTGATTGGTTTCGACATGAAGGCCTCCAGCGATGTCAGGATGAACGCACATTAGCGCAGCAGCAGCGGCCAAAGTAGATTATTAATTCTATAATTTTCATATATTTTAACATTGCGTGCGATTTGCGGGATGTTTCCGGATAAACTCATCTTGCCGCAGCTGCAATGCGCGGTCGACTGGGCAATCTTTGAAAGCTCAAACCATCGGGCCATTCACCGAGACACCAGCCGCTAGCCACAAGATATCTATCTGCAACCTGCAGCTCTTAGGCGCCGGGATTATCTTTCCGCATATATTCCATAAATTAAATAGGCATTTCTCGCTCCCAATTGGGAACTGGTTATTTTTGAGGGTAATTATCCCTCTCGGTTCGTTGAAATGTCCTTACGCAAAATCGTTCTCGGCACCATTCTCTATCCCAGCGGCCACCATGTCGCGGCGTGGCGGCATCCGGCTACGCAGGTGGATGCCAATATCGATGTCAACCATTACATTCGGGCAGCGCGCGATGCCGAAGCGGCGGGGTTCGAGATTGCCTTCATTTCCGATCGTCTCGGCGTGCCGAAAAGCCGGCCGGAGGCTTTGCGCCGTATCGACGAGTGGTCGCATGGTTTCGAGGCGCTGACGCTGGCAGCGGCGGTCGCAACGGCGACACGCACAATCGGGATCGTGGCCACGGCATCGACGACGTTCAACGAGCCTTACAATCTTGCCCGCCAGCTTGCTTCGCTCGACCTGATCAGCAATGGCCGTATCGGCTGGAATATCGTCACCTCGTCGCTGCAGCAGGAAAGCGGCAATTTCAATCCGGGGCCGGATTTCGACCATGCCGCGCGCTATGCCCGCGCCGATGAATTCGTCGATGCCGTCCTGTCTCTCTGGCAAAGCTGGAATCCGGACGGCTTCGTGCGTGACAAGGAGAGCGGCGTCTTCTTTGATGAGGGCACCGTTGAAAGCATTGATTTTGACGGCCAGTATTTCCGCAGCAAGGGGCCGCTCAACGTCATTCCGTCCAGGCAAGGCCGTCCGCTGCTTGTGCAGGCGGGCTCCTCGGATGCCGGCAAGGCGCTGGCTGCCAAGACCGCCGACGTCGTTTTCACGGCGCAAACGGATATCATTTCCGCGCGCGGCTTCTATCAGGACATCAAGAAGCGCCGCGCAGCCTCCGGGAAAAGCCCCGACGACGTGCTGATCCTGCCTGGTATTTTCCCTGTCATCGGCAGCACGCAATCCGAGGCCGAGGACAAGTATGCGCAGCTGCAAGATCTGATCCAGCCAGACGTCGCGCTATCCCTGCTCGAAACCTATCTCGGCGATGTCGATCTTTCAGGGATCGATATCGACGGCCCGCTGCCGGAGCTGCCGGTATCGAACTCCATTCGCAGCCGCCAGGCGCTGTTGCTGGATCTCGCCCGCAAGGAGGGGCTCTCCGTGGGCGCGCTGGCGCGGCGCATCGCCGGTGCCCGCGGCCACTGGCAGATCATCGGAACGGCTGAAGAGGTCGCCGGGCAGATCGAGGACTGGACCGCAAATGGTGCAGCGGATGGCTTCATGCTGCTGCCGCCGACCTTCCCGCAGGGGCAGGACGATTTCATCGCTGATGTCGTGCCGTTGCTGCGCCAGCGCGGCCTGCTCGGCGACGGTGATGAAACCGGCACGTTGCGCCAGCGGCTCGGCCTTCCCGATCTCCCCAGCCGCCATACTTCCCGCGCCAGAAACCGCGCCTGAAAATTCAAGCTTTCACTCCAACCCACACGGACATAACCATGAAATCCCCGATCAAAATACTTCTTTCGGCCTCGGCCGCTCTCGCCTTCCTCTGGCCAGCCCTTGCCCAGGCAAACCCGATCACCATCGCCGATCCCGGCTATGCGACGGCGCAGGGCACGGCCTATGTGGTGAAAGCCCTTCTCGAAGACCAGCTCGGCAAGGAAGTCGAGGCCGTCAAGGCCGCGTCCGTTCCGGTCATCTGGGAAGCGCTGAACCGCAATGCCGGCGAGATCGACATCTGGACGGATGTCTGGCTGCCCAACCAGAAGGCACTGGTCGAGCAATATGCCGGGGATACTGGCAAGGTGAAGCTCGCCGCCAAGTCCTATGCCGGCACGCAAGGCTATTGCACCACCAAGGTGACGGCGGAAAAGCACGATATCCGCTCCGTCTTCGATCTCTCGGACCCGGCCAAGGCCGCCGTCTTTTCCGCCGATGGCAAAGGCAAGGGCAAGATCTGGATCGGTGCAGCCGGCTGGCTATCGACGAATATCGAGACCGTTCGCGCCCGCGACTATGGCTTTGCGGATTTCTTCGAGCTGCAGACAACGGACGAAGCTGTTGCGACCGCAGACCTCGACGCTGCCGTGAAGGCAGGAACCGGCTGGGTGGGCTATTGCTACGGCCCGCATCAGAATTTTGCCCGCTACGAACTCCAGGTGCTCGAAGAGCCGGCCAATGACGCGGCAAACTGGACGTTTGTCGAGCCATCCGACCCGAACTGGTTGCAAAAATCTTCGATCAAGTCGGCCTACAAGGATGCCGAGATCCACATCGCCTATTCCAAATCGCTGGCAGACAGCGCGCCGGAAGTGGCGGCGATCCTTGAAAAGGTTACCTTCTCCACCGATGCCGTCAGCAAACTCGCCTACGCTATCGCTGTCGAAGGCAAGACACCGGATGCAGCCGCCAAGGAATGGCTCGCCGCCAATCCGGATGTCGTCGCCGGCTGGCTTGGGAACTGATCCATGATCGAGCTTGAGGATGTCTGGAAAGTGTTCGGAACGGATGAGCGGGCGGTTCTCAATGAGGCCCGCCGCCCCGCCCCGGACGAGGCCGTCCTCAAGCGCCTTCGCGCCGTCACCGGTGTCGGCGGCGCGAGCTTCAAGGTCGAAAAAGGCGAGCTCGTCTGTCTCATGGGCCTATCTGGCAGCGGAAAATCGACGCTGCTCCGGCTGATCAACCGGTTGCTGGAGCCGAGCGCCGGCCAGGTCCGTATCGACGGCGGCGATATCCTGTCGCTGGGGCGCAAGGCGCTTCGCGAATTGCGCTCCCAACGGATCGGCATGGTCTTTCAGTCCCACGCCCTTGTCGCGCATCTCTCCATCCGCGACAATGTCGCCCTGCCGCTGGAAATTCGCGGGCTTGCGCGCACCCAGCGCGAGGACCGCGCCGATGAGCTTCTGGCGCGGGTCGGGCTGGAAGGCTTGGGCGACCGGCGCGTCAGCGCCCTGTCCGGCGGCATGCAGCAGCGCGTCGGCCTGGCCCGCGCACTCGCGGCAGACCCGGATATTCTTCTGATGGACGAACCGTTCAGCGCGCTCGATCCGCTGATACGCTATGACCTGCAAACCCAGTTCATGGCGCTGTCGCGCGAACTCGGCAAGACCACGGTCTTCGTAACCCATGATGTCGACGAAGCCTTCCGCATCGCCGATCGCGTGGTGCTGATGCGGGGCGGACGCATCATTCAGGTGGGAACGGCGGACACACTGGTGAACGAACCGGCCGATGATTATGTCCGCCGCTTTGTCCGCAATGCCCGCCTGCCTGAAAGGCTCGACCAGCAGCCGTCCAAAACCAGGGCCTTCGCATGAGCGACCATACAGCCCGCGACGAGGCCATCGCACGCTTTGCCGGCGTCAACACCCCCTATTACCAGCGCGCCTTCCGCCAGATCGGCGAACGGCGTGGCTATGTGCCATCCTTCAATATCGCAGCGGCGCTGCTCGGTCCCATCTGGCTCGGCGGGCGGCGTCTGTGGTCGACATTCTGGCCTTTTCTGATCGCGGACCTGCTCGCGGTGGTGCTCATTGCCTTTGCGCTGGCGGGTGGCACCGGCACGGAGCAAAGCGCGCGGGCCGACCGGCTCGAAGCTCTTGCCGTGACGCGGCTGTCGGAGGCGCAGGTTGCAAACGATAAGGATCCCAACTCGTCCATCGCCAGGTCGTTGACGCGTTCGTCTGAGGCCCTGGAACAGGCCGCCAAAGATGTGCGTGCGGTGGCCGAAGACGCCAAGAACGGCGCCTCTCTGATCGCGATCCTCGGCTTTGGCCTCCTGGCTTTGGGGCGCATCATCACCGGTGGATTGGCCAATCATCTGGCCGAACGGCGGTTTCGCCGATGGCGGCTGGAGGGCGGCGCCGCCAAGGGTGGGTTCAGCCTGCTTCATGCTGGCGCCGCCGCCATCCTGCTTGCGATCTTCATTCCAATCGTCATCCTGCACTTCAAAGACGCCACGCTTTTTAGCGCCTTTCCCAGCGATCCCAGCTGGAATTCCGGTGTGGCGGCCTGGCTGGATGCCGTGATTGGCTCAATCAGCAGCGCGGTGGCGCCCGCTGCCGGCGTCTTGACGGCAACAATCAACGGCATGCTCAGCCTGCTGGAAGGCGTTCTGACCAAGACGCCCTGGCCGGTGGTGATGATCCTGATCGTTGCGATTGCCTGGCAGCTCGCCGGTTTTCGGGTCTTCCTGTTAACGTCGGTCGCAGTCAGCTATCTCGCGATCCTCGGCTACTGGGAAAAAAGCATGCAGACCGTCGCGCTGCTGGGCACGGCGGCGTTGATTTCCATTGCCATCGGCATCCCGCTCGGCATCCTCTGCGGCTATAACCGGAAGGTCGCCGCCATCGTTCGCCCGCTGCTCGATTTCATGCAGACCATGCCGGCTTTCGTGTACCTGATCCCGGTCATCGCCCTTTTCGGCATCGGCAAACCGTCCGGTATTATCGCGACCGTGATCTTCGGCATCCCGCCCGTGGTCCGCCTGACGGCGCTCGGCATTGCCTCCGTGCCGCCGTCGGTGCGTGAGGCTGCCATTGCCTTTGGCGCGTCGCGCACCTTCATCCTCTTCAGGGTGGATTTGCCGACGGCGGCCCCGTCGATCATGGCCGGTGTCAGCCAGACCATCCTCATGTGCCTCTCCATGGTGGTGATCGCTGCGCTTATCGGCGCCAAGGGGCTTGGCGAGGACGTGCTGCACGCCTTGCAATATGCGGCCCAGGGCCAAGGCCTGCTCGCCGGCGTCGCCATCCTTCTCTGCGCAATCGTTCTCGACCGCGTCGTGCAGGGACGGCGGGCCGATGCCGGGCGTTGAGCCGGCCATCCATTCCACAGGATCTGTGGGTTAGGGACTTTCCCAGCAGGTCTGCATCGATCTGCGGCTTGAAGCCTGCCTGAAAAGATCGCAGTACAGAGAGATATCGGACCAGAAGCCGGGAAGCCTATGAGTACCCAAGAGACGCGGCCTGTTCAGGCCAATCCGCTGATCTTTGCGATTGCGCTGGGGACCGGTGGCCTTTTGAGCCTGATGGTGCATTTGAACGGCGAGCTTGCCCGCGCCGGAACGCCGCTTTTTGCCTCCTGGGCCGCGCATGGGACCGGAACCGTTGCGGCCCTTGTTCTTCTTGCCCTGTTTTACCGGTTTGCAGGCAAAACCGGGAGGAAAGCCCCGGCGCCCTTCTGGGCTTATCTGGGTGGCATATCCGGAGCTGCGACGGTTATTCTGTCCTCGTTTGCCGTCAACTCCCCGGTCGGTCTTCCCGGCACCATGGCGCTCGGTCTTGCCGGGCAGCTGGCCTTCAGCGCCTCTGCGGATACATGGGGGTTGTTCGGCTTGCAAAAACGCAGCCTGACCGCGCGGGATTTCGCGGCGCTCGCGCTTGTGCTCACGGGCAGCACCCTCATCATTCTTTCGGGTTCACAATGACAATATTCGTGCTTTGCGCCTGTCTGGCCGGAATTCTGGTGTCCCTCAGCCGTCAGCTCAACGGCCGCCTGAGCTTTGCAACGTCGCCGCTGATTGCGTCCTTCTGGAACCACCTGGTCGGCTTCGGGCTGCTGACGGCCGTCGGGCTTGCCATCGGCGGGCTTATCCCCGCCGGTGCATTGGACGCCGCCTGGTACGCCTATCTCGGCGGCCCTGTGGGCGTTGTCTTCGTTGCCGCCGGCAGCTGGGTGATCACCCGGATCGGCGCCATGAATACCGCGCTCATGATCATCGGTGGGCAGATGACCGGCAGCGTGGCGATCAACCTCCTGAAATCGGCGGAATCGACGTTCTGGATGGCAAGCCTCGGCGTCGTGCTGATCATCGCTGGCATGATCGTCTCGCAACGCCGGACCCGGGATTGACGAGCGGCAACGCATCCTCAGTCCACTGCATCGAACTGTCTAGCCTTCGCGCTGCTCCGGCGGCAGCAGATCCGCATGATGGGCGCGGGCGACGTCGGGATGGGAGCGCAGGCGGCTTTTCAGGTGGTTTTGCCCGACTTCGCGGAAGATCGGGTTGAGGGGATCGACGGTGATGCCACGCTCCGATCCACGCAGGTCTTCCGGCAAATCGATGACCGGGATGGTGGCATCGTAACGGGCGCCGAGGAAGAAGGCGACCGAGAAACGCTCGGTACCGGCCGGAGGGGCAACCACATCATGGACGTCGGCCCGCACGAACCCGTTTGTGGCCAGCTCAAGCAGCTCGCCGGTATTGATGATGAACGTGCCGGGGACAGGCGGCGCCTCGATCCATACGCCATCCTCGGTTCGAACCCGGAGCCCTGGCGTTACATCCTGCAGCAGGACCGTAACGAAACCACCATCCTTGTGCGCGCCAACCCCCTGATCGGTCTCCGCCACGTCGCGGCCGGGATAGCGGATGATTTTCAAAAGCTGCGATGGCTGTGGCTCGTAGATCGGCGCGAAGACATCCGCCGGCTGGCCAAGTGCGATCGCTATGGCCTTCAGAACATCGATACCGATGCGCGTGACCTCCGCCTGATAGGCAAGCAGCAACGGCTTCAATTCGGGAAGGGCTGTGGGCCACTGGTTCGGGCCTAAAAGGCGATGCCAGGCCGGTGTTTCCGGGCCGATGACCACGGCCTTGCCCTCGGTATTGACGTCGAGCTGCTCGCGCCAATCCTGTTCTCCCCGGGTCCGCTCAAGCCCGGCCCGGTTGTAACCGCGAAAATGCGGCGACTTCACCATCTCGATCTCGATCTTCTGCTCCAATGGAAGCGCAAAGAAGCGCTTTGCCACCGCGACAACATCGGCGATCAGCTTGGGATCGACCCCATGCCCCGTGAGATAGAAGAAACCGTGGTCATGCAATGTCTGGCGCAGATCGCCGGTGAAGGCATCCCGCTCGGATTGCGAGCCGTGAAAACGGGAAAAATCGAGAGTGGGAAGCTGGGCCGGGTGGGCGGATAAGGACATCTGTCAGTCTCATCAGTTCGAGGAACGGATTTGAATGTCTATGATTTTTATAGAATATTCAATACCGCCCGATGGCGCGATCAAAACCTTCTTTTTTAAACACTGATTGCAGGCGATTGCGACGTACACGATCCCGCACTTTGCGTCTCTCACCCTTCCACACGGGTATAATTGTTTCCCGAATACGGCATCTATGAAACGAAATTACTCTACAAAGTTTGTGGACACCATCAAACTGGCGGCACGCAATCGATACTTGGACGGATCAAAGATGTGAAGGCAGCTACCCCCGCCGCGCTTGTATTGCCCCTGTCCCGGCGACGCGAACGGTCTGTGTTCCCAAGCTCACCGCTGGATCGTAAGCCGGGCCGGAACTCCCATGAAAGCTTCGCCTCCTCAGCCTTGTGCTCCAAGCACAGACTTTCATTCGAAAGATAAGGTCCATGCCAACCCGCCAGCTTCATCTCGGTGCTTTCATGCGGCCGGTCAGTCTTCATACAGCGGCCTGGCGCTATCCCGGCGCCTATCCGGACGCAAACTTCAATTTCCGGCATCTGAAGACCTTTGCCGAAACGGTTGAACGGGCCAAGTTCGACGCCTTTTTCATGGCCGATCACCTGGCCGTGCTCAATATGCCCATCGAGGCGCTGTGGCGCAGCCATACGGTTACGTCTTTCGAACCCTTCACCCTGCTATCGGCCTTGGCGACCGCAACCAGCCGCCTCGGGCTCGTGGCGACGGCCTCCACCACGTTCGACGAGCCCTATCATATCGCGCGCCGCTTTGCTTCGCTCGACCATATCAGCGAGGGCCGCGCCGGCTGGAACATCGTCACGACGTCAAACCCGGATGCCGCCTTGAATTTCGGGCTGGAAGACCATGTCGATCATGCGGAACGCTACCGCCGCGCCCGCGAATTCTACGATGTCGTCACCGGCCTGTGGGACAGTTTTGCCGATGACGCCTTCATCCGCGATGCGGCTTCCGGTCTTTATTTCGACCCCGCAAAACTGCATGTCCTCGATCACAAGGGCGATTATCTGTCAGTGCGGGGTCCGCTCAACATCGCGCGGCCGCCGCAGGGGTGGCCCGTCATCGTCCAGGCCGGAGCATCCGAGCCGGGGCGCCAGCTGGCGGCCGAGACGGCGGAGGTGATCTTCGGCTCATCTCCGGATCTCGAATCCGGCAAGAGTTTCTATGCCGATGTCAAAAGCCGCATGGAAAAGATCGGGCGCAACCGCGATCATCTGAAAGTGCTGCCGGGCGCCTTCGTTGTCGTCGGCGATACCGTTGACGAGGCCAAGGCGAAACGCGCCCATCTCGACAGTCTGGTCTATTACGAGAGCGCCATCGCTTCGCTGTCCATAGCGCTCGGGCATGATGCATCCGGGTTCGATCCCGACGCCCCTCTGCCGCGCGATATTCCCGATACCAATGCCAGCAAGACCGGACGCGCGCAGGTTCTGCGGCTGGCGGAGCAAGAAGGCCTGACGGTGCGGCAGCTCGCGCAGCGCTACGGCGGCTATTCGGGCCTGTCCTTCGTCGGCACGCCCGCCACGATCGCTGACGAAATGGAGACCTGGCTTTTCGAATATGGCTCGGATGGCTTCAACATCGCGTTCCCGTTCCTTCCACAGGGACTGACCGACGTCGCCGAAAAGCTGGTGCCGGAACTGCAGCGGCGTGGCCTGTTCAGACGCGACTATGAGGGCACGACGTTGCGCGACCATCTCGGACTGCCCCGGCCGGCAAACCGTTTTTTCGATGAGAGCAATGCCGCGCAGCGCAGGACTTAAGTTTCCGCCAACCAACCGATCGGATAGGCGCACGCGCCCTCAGGGAAGGACCTTTTACAGATGGCCAAGCAGCCAACCAATCTGACGGTGCTGAAGACCGATACTGCGCCCTGGCCGGCCGTCCACCGGTTGTGGGAGGCCCTCTGCGAGGAAGCAACGGCAGCGGCAAAGAAGGATCCGGCGCTGGTGCGGCCGATGAACTCGGCCATTCTTTATCATTCCAGCTTTGCCTATGCATTGGCCCACCGCCTGGCGCTCAAGCTTGCCAATCACGACCTCGACCAGGAAGAGCTGCTGGCGTTGATCAATCAGTCTTTCCTGTCCGATCCGGAACTGCTGAACGCGGCTGCCGCTGATCTCGAGGCCGTGAAGGATCGCGATCCCAGCAATACCGAGATCCTGACGCCGTTTCTCTATTTCAAGGGATTTCTGGCTTTGCAGGCGCATCGCGTCGCCCACGGGCTTTGGCTGGGAGACCGGCCGCATCTCGCCCGCCATATGCAAAGCCGCATCTCGGAAGTTTTTGGCATCGATATTCATCCCGCCGCCAGGATGGGCAAGGGCATCATGCTCGACCACGGGAACGGCCTGGTGATTGGCGAAACGGCGGTGGTCGAGGACGATGTTTCCATCCTCCAGAACGTGACGCTGGGCGGAACAGGCAAGGAAACCGGAGACCGCCACCCGAAGATCCGGCGCGGCGCGCTGATCGGGGCTGGTGCCAATATCCTTGGCAATATCGAGATCGGCATCGGCGCCAAGGTCGGAGCCGGCAGCGTCGTCGTCTCCCCGGTCCTGCCCTATACGTCCGTCGTCGGCGTGCCCGCCCGCCCGATCGGGCACCGTCACTCGGTACTCCCCGGCGTTACGATGGATCAGGCCCTGCCGGAACCGGAATACATCATCTGAGCGGGCGAACGCGGCGAGATGCGGACACGGCTCAGGGGTAATCAGCCCTTTAGATGCGCCGAGATCAACGACGCCACGTCGCGTGCCTGCACACGGATATCTGGAACCGCCGTGATCTCCCAGAACCGTCCGGCCGTCAGCGCTCCCACTGCATAAAGCCCAACCTGTACATTGCCGTTGCAATCGACGACCTGCGATTTTCCGTCAACGTTGATACCAAGTCCCAATTCGTCTGCGGCGATAAGACCGTCCCTGCGCATCTGCCGAAGCAGCGGCGAATGGGCGATCCCTGCCCGTTCCATGCCGGTGCAGTTGACCACCCAGTCGGCTTCGATCCGACTTATTCCTTTTCCGCCGCGCGGCTGAAAGGAGAGATGCAGACGGTTTTCGGTCTCCGTGACAGTCCGCAGACAGCCTTTGTGGACGGTCACGGTGCCATCGCCAATGAGCGCCTCAAGCTGGCTGGCGACATCCGGCGCCAGGCGATGGCGATGGATGTTCCACCAGGCAAGAGCGTGGCGCAGAAAGCGGCTTCGCTGTGCCTTCGACAGGTCCTGCCAGAGGCCCTGCGTCATAGGGCGCAATCCATCCATGACGCCGCGCCATGGCGCGCCCGCCCGGACCTGTCTGCGCAGCGCACGCAGAAGGAGGCTGATATCGCGCGCGTCAGGAAGTTCAGGCACTACCGGCGAAACCTTCCCGGCCGCATGGGCGTGCGAAACACGCCCGCGGCGCGACAGGACATGGATCGGGCCGCGATGCCCGTGCGCCCGAAGCGCCAGCACCTGATCGACCATGGTGAGGCCCGACCCTAAAATGCACACCGTCTGGGAGGGCTCGACATGCGACAGCCAGCCGAGCCGCCAGGGGTTGGCAACGATACGCTCCCGCGCCGACCCTTTCACGCCGGACAGATCGGCCGGCACGTCGGCATTGCCAACGCCAAGGCACAGCACGACATTGCTGGCCTGAAGGATCGACCCATTGTCCAGCTGGAAGACAACCCTGCCCGGACTGCACTGGTCGCAGGCCGTGGCCTTTGCCTTGATGAAATGCAAAGCCGGCCGGTTGTCGCGATTGCGCAGAAGCGATGCGAGCCGGTCGCGGAGATAGCGGCCGAAATCATCGCGGGATGCAAAGCCGTCCTGCGGCACGCCGCGCTTCTGGTCGCGCAGCCAGTCGACGAAATTATCGGGCGCGTCGGCGAATATGCTCATGCGGCCGGCCGGAACATTGAGACGATGGACGTGGAGTTCAGTCCGGTAGGCCGTGCCCCGTCCAAATCCCGGATCATCGCCAACGACGGCGATCGATGCCGAAGGCGGCAGGAGCCGCAACAGATTGGCGGTTTCGGCAATCGCCGAAAACCCGGACCCAACGACTGCGACGTCATACACCATATCATGTCCTCGCCTGCCCGCCACAGGAGTTTTGCTCCAACGCGGCAGTCTCTGCAACCGTAGCATATAGTGGGCGGTGGCGGATTCGTGAGGGGATTCCTGGGAAACTCGCGCAATTTTCAGCGCTGCGCGGTGCACAGGCGGGCTATGGGCTAGCCTTGTCCCACCAGTCCAGCACGCGAAGCGCCTGCAGGGTAATCCAGCGCGACGGCTGGCCATCGCCGTCACCGATCTCGAACCAGACCCGTCCGCGCGGGGACCAATCCTGCACCCAGCGGCCGTCGGGCAATTGCCGGCTTCGCACATAGCCGATGGCTTCGGCAAGACGTGGGTCCGGGCTTGTCCCGTCAAATGCCGAGGCATCCCGGAAATAATTAAGCGCACGCAGGACGTCGTAGCGCCAGCGATTGGGATAGGACAGCTTCAAAAACGCTTCGTCCGCCACCTCGCCCGTGCTCAGGCGGCGAAACAGGTTGCGGCGCAGCAGATAATCCTCGCCGCTGCGGCGTGCGTCTTGTGTTTGCGGGGTTGCGCCACCATGCCGCTCATATTCCAATAGTCCTTCGAGAACGTTGATCGTCGTATGGAAGGAGGAAACCTCGGACCCATTGGCCCGCTCGCAGTTCCAGCCGCCGTCTTCCTGACGTTCGCCAAGGAGCCGCTCGACGATGGGGGATACATCGACCCCGAAGTAGGCACCATCGGCGACCGTGCGGCCATTGATGCATTCTTCGACCTCGCCGTCCCAGTAGCGTTGGCCGGCATGATCCCAGCGCGAATTGTCCCCGATCAACCGGACGGTGCGCCGCGCGCAGGCGCATTCCGGGGGAAGGCCGAACTGGCGCAATTGGGCAAGCGTCCAGCAGGTGGATGTCCAGGCCTGCCCCTCCTCGCGCCATTTCTGCTCGGTAAAATCCGCAGGCACGAATGCACCACCTGCCCATTGCCCGTCCTCATCCTGGACGGAAAACAGCTTTGCGCCCCAACCTTCAGCCTCGATCTTCGCCCGTTCCTTTTGCCACTCGGCTTCAGGAGCGTTCAGAAGATCCCGCATCACCTGCCAGCGAATGGCGGGGTCGGAATCCAGCAGCCATTCGGTCACGCCGTTGCGCACGTCAGTCTCCAGCAACCATGATCAGTTCACTGCCTAAATTAGTCGATTACGTGCGCCTGTGAAGCGTCAAGTGCATCTGCCCGCCTCGGCAAGGCCCTTTTCCGCGCCAGAATTACGCCGCAACGAAGACATGCGCACTGGCGGGATCGAAGCCGAGCGTGACCGCATCGCCTCGGCTGATGCGGGAAGCGGCCTCGTGGCCGAACGGCAGGCGCACGGAGAGCGCTTCGCCGGTCTCTGCAGCAGCGGCTATATGGATGTTGCTGCCAAGGAAGGTGATATCGGTGACGGTGGCGGCGAGATTGGCGCCACCCAAACCACCTTGTCCGCGCGTCAGGGAAAGGCGTTCCGGCCGCAGCATCAGCGCCGCAGCTCCCCCAGCCTTGCCCGGCCCATGCATCGGCACGCCTTGGATGGCGCTGGAGCCGATGGCAATATCGGCGCGCCCACCCGCTGCCTCAAGAATCCGGCATTTGACGAAATCGCTGTCGCCGACAAATTCGGCAACGAACCGTGTGGCCGGATTTGCATAGAGTTCCGGCCCCGTTCCAATCTGATCAATGACGCCCTTGGAGAAAACCGCGATCCGGTCGGAGAGCCTGAGTGCCTCCTCCTGGTCGTGCGTGACATAGAGGATGGTGACTTCGGTTTCCTGGTGAATGCGGCGGATCTCGTGCTGGATCTCCTCGCGCAGCTTCTTGTCCAGCGCCGACAAAGGCTCGTCCATCAAAAGCACCGGCGGATCGTAGGCCAGCGCCCTGGCAAGCGCCACGCGTTGCTGCTGACCACCCGACATTTGTGCGGGCTTGCGATCCTCGAACCCTTCCAGCCGCACGAGCTTCAGCATTCTTGCGACCTTCGCATCGATTTCCGCCTTGCCGAGCCGGCGGACCTTCAGCGGAAAGGCGATATTTTCACCGACCGACAGATGCGGAAACAGCGTGTAGCGCTGGAAGACCATGCCGATATTGCGCTTGTGCGAGGGGGTCGAGATCAGGCTTTGACCGTCGAGCAGGATATCCCCGGCCGTCGGGTTTTCGAAGCCTGCAAGAATGTAGAGCGTCGTGCTCTTGCCGGACCCGGACGGTCCAAGGAATGTCATGAACTCGCCGCGCTCGACAGTCAGATTGACCTCCTGAACGGCGGTGACGATGCCATAGTCCTTTCGCAAGGCCTGGATCTGCAGGAAGGGTTGGCTCATGATTTCAGTCCTTTGCGCAGCAATGCGACCAGCAGCATCAGGGCGATGGTGACGACGATGAGAAGGGTGGAGGCAGCGGCGATAACAGGCGTCAGGTCCTGGCGCAGCGTCGCCCAGATCTTGACCGGCAGCGTCTGCAGCGTCGGGCTGGCCATGAAGATGGCCAGGACAACCTCGTCCCAGGAAGTCAGAAACGAAAAGACCGCCGCCGAAAAAAGTCCGTGGCTGATCGACGGCAAGGTGACGCGGATTTTGGCTTCGAGCGGCGAGGCGCCACACAGCACCGCCGCATCCTCGATCGATTTGTCGAACCCTTCCAGCGCATTGGTGACCGACAGGATCGAAAATGGCAGCGCCACGACCAGATGGGCGATGACGAAGCCGGTCATCGTGCCGTTCAGCCCGACGCGCAAAAAGAAGGCGTAGAGCGCCACGGCCAGCACCACCACCGGCAGGATCATCGGCGTCAAAAACAGCGCGCGAAGACCCTCCTTGCCGATGAAGCGGCCGCGCACCAGTCCGAAGGAGGCGACAAGGCCGATCAGGACCGACAGTATGGTGACGATAACCGCGATGTAAAAGCTGGTGCCGGCGGCCTCCAGCCAGCGCGGATCGGCAAAGAACATCGCGTACCATTTCAGCGTCCAGCCGGGCGGCGGGAAGATCAGCCATTGCGACGAGCCGAACGACAGGGCCGCGATGAAGAAGATCGGCAGGATGAGAAAGGCTGATGTCAGCGCCGTGATGCCAAGAAGCACCCATTTCCAGCCGCCGAGACGATCGAAATTCAACAGCATCTCAGCGTCCCTCCATCCGGGCCGTGCCGAACAGCCGGAGTTGCACGGCATAGAGCGTCAGCGTGACGACCAGGAGAACCAGTGCCGCCGCGCCGCCCATGCCCCAGTTCACCAGCGACTGCACGAACTGCGCGATCAGCTCGGCGAGCATCATGTTGGCGGTGCCACCAAGCAGCGACGGCGTGACGAAATAGCCGAGCGACATCACGAACACCATCAAGGCGCCGGACACCATGCCGGGCGTGGCAAGCGGAATGAGAACGCGGGTCAGGGCCTGCCAGCGCGTCGCGCCGCACAGGGCTGCGGCCTGGAGGATGGCGGGGTCGATCTTGCGGATGACGCCGTAGAGCGGCAGGATGATGAAGGGCAGCATGATATAGGTCATACCGATCGTCACGCCGGTCAGGTTGTTGACAAGCGGCAACGGTTCGCTGATCAATCCCATTCCCATCAAAGCCTTGTTGATCACGCCGGTGCGCTGCAACAGCACCATCCACGCATAGGTCCGCGTCAGCAGATTGGTCCACATCGACAAAAGCAGGATTGCAAAGACGATCGACGACAGGCGCGACGGCATGATGGCCAGCGCCCAGGCGACGGGAAAACCGATCGCCAGCGTCACCGCCGTGACCAGCGCCGACACGACGAACGTGTTGAGGAAGATCTTCAGATAGGTCGTGGAACCGAGCAGAGCCGCGTAGTTGCCAAGCCCCGGCTCCGGTTCCAGCACGCTGCGCAGCAACAGCGACAGCACCGGCAGAATGAAAAAGACCACCAGCAACAACAGCGCCGGCAGGGTCAGGGCAAAGTTCATAGGCCGCAGACCCCGTGGCTTTGCCGCCAATGGTGGATTGTCTTGCGCAGTCAGCAAGGCCATGCCGAAAACCCTTCCGCCGTTCCGTTGAGACATGCGGGCACGGCGATGCCGTACCCGCGACGATGTTATTTTGCCTGCCAGGCGTACCAGCGCTCGCCGATCGCATCGCGATTTTCGGCCCAGTAGTTCATGTCGGCATTGACCTGTCCTGCCGTCTGCTGGTCGGGCAGGGTCTTGGCGACTTCCGGATCCATCAGCTTGGGCGAATCCAGATTGACGGGCGCGTAACCGGTGCCTTTTGCCATGTCAGCCTGTGCTTGCGCAGAGGTCGCCAGCGCGATGAATTTCATCGCCGCATCCTTGTTCTTGGCGCCTTTGGGAACCACGAGGGCGTCGGCCGCCGTGATGTTCTGGTCCCAGGACGTTTCAACGGTCACACCGGTCGCAGCCAGCGCCGTCAGACGGCCGTTCCAGAACGAGCCGAAAGGTGCCTCGGCAGATGCGAGAAGCTGTTGCGACTGCGCGCCACCCGTCCACCAGATGATATCGGCCTTGATCGTATCGAGCTTCTTGAAGGCGCGGTCGAGGTCGAGCGGATAGAGCTTATCCGGCGCCACGCCATCGGCAAGCAGTGCCGCCTCGACGACACCCGGAGCCGACCATTTGTAGAAGGCGCGCTTACCGGGGAATTTTGCGGTGTCGAACACATCGGCCCAGCTTTTCGGGCAAGCCGGGACAGCGTCCTTGTTGCAGCCGATCACGAAGGAATAATAGAAGCTGCCGACCGAGTAATCGGTGACGAAGCGCGGATCGAGCTTGCTTTTGTCGATGACGGAAAAATCGAGCTTTTCCAACAGCCCGGCCTTGCCAGCCTGGACGGCATAGTCACCTTCGACATCGACAACGTCCCAGGTCACGCCGGCCGCCTCGACCATGGCTTTGATCTTGCCGTAATCGGTGGGGCCGTCCTGCAGGACGGTGACGCCGGATGTTTCCGTGAACTTGTCGGCCCAGGCGGCCTTCTGCACGTCCTGCGTGGTGCCGCCCCAGCTGGTGAAGACCATGTCTTCGGCCCGCACCTGCGTGGAAAGGCTCAGTGTTGCAGCGATCGCCGCGATGATCAGTCTGTTTTTCATGTTCCCTTGCTCCGTTTGTTTGGACTGTTTTTCTTGGCTTTTGGACAGCCGGCAGCTGCCCGTCCGGGGTTTTCCTGGAAGGTGGCAAATCCCGAAATTCGTGTCTATCGAGCCCGTGGCTCTCCGCCGGAGGTCAGACCGGCCGTGTTCCTCCCACCGGTGAAAAGGCTGCAGGTTTCAAAATCTTGTTTTCAGCGACTTCGATCAGGTCGCGGATTTTCGGCAAGAATGCCTGCCAGGCCGGATCCGCCATCAGCGAAGTGCGTCGGGTTTCCCGGTCATCAAGGCTGGAGAAACCCCAGATGTGAACGATCTCGTTGATGACGCCGATTTCCGAGAAGAAATAGCCGACGAGGTCGCCCAGGTGCCGCTTCTGGATGGCGATACCCTCGTCCTCCACCACCTTGAGATAGGCGGGGATGGCTCCATTCTTCAACCGGTAGGTTCGCATCTCATAGACCATGGCCATCACCGCATCACAAAGGGGTCGGGGATCGGATCATCGGACGTGCGCAACCATATGGTCTTGGTGCGGGTATAGCCGAGTGCCGCCGCCATTCCGCCTTCGCGTCCGTCACCGGAAAGACCGGAACCGCCGAACGGGGCGATCGGCGATACCGCGCGATAGGTGTTGACCCAGACGATGCCGGCACGGATTGACTTCATCAGCCGATGCGCCCGCGTCAGATTTTGCGTAAAAATGCCGGACGCCAATCCGTAGGGCGTGCTGTTGGCCAACGCGACCGCCTCGGCTTCCGTCTCGAAGGACATGACCGAGAGGACCGGACCAAAGAATTCTTGTTCCAGCGATGGCGAGCGCGTTCCGTCGCAATCGAGAATGGTCGGCAGGTAGAAATAGCCCTCCCCTTCAGGGGCCGATCCGCCGGTGACAAGCCTTGCTCCGCTGTCCAGCGAAGCTGCGACCAGCGTTTCGATGTGGCGGCGCTGCCGCCCGGTGGCAAGCGGGCCGACCTCGGTCTCCATCGACAGCGGCGAGCCGATGCGGATGGCATCCGCTTTCGTCTTCAAGATGTCGAGAAACCTGTCCTTGACACTGCGCTCGACAATCAGCCGGGAAGCTGCAACGCAGCTTTGACCGGTTGCCGCGAAAATACCTGCGACTTGCGCATTCGCAGCACTGTGCAGATCGGCGTCAGCGAAAACCAGCAGCGGGGACTTGCCGCCCAATTCCAGGGATGTCGATGCAAGGTTCTCCGCCGAACTGCGCACGATATGGCGCGCGGTCTCGGCGCCGCCGGTAAAGGCGATATGGGCGACTTTCGGATGCGCTGTCAGCGCCGCGCCGCAGGTGGCGCCAAAACCGGTGATCACGTTGACGACACCCGGCGGGAACCCTGCTTCGTCCACGAGGCGGGCAAATTCCAGCAGCGGCGCCGGGCCATCTTCGGATGCCTTGACAACGATCGTGCATCCTGCCGCAAGGGCCGGACCGATCTTGACCGCAGCCAGAAACAGCTGGCTGTTCCACGGGACGATGGCAGCCACGACCCCAACCGGCTCTCGCCGCAGCCAGACATCCATGTCCGCCTTGTCGATCGGCAGCGAGGAACCTTCGATCTTGTCGGCAAGCCCGGCATAATAGCGATAATAGTCTGCGACATAAGCAATCTGCGAGGAGGTTTCGCGGATAATCTTGCCGGTATCGCGGGTTTCGAGCTCCGCCAGTCTCGGCACGCTCGCGGCAATCAGATCGGCAAGCCGGTAGAGGAGCTTGCCGCGCTGTGTCGCCGTCATGCGCGCCCAGCGTCCGCCGCCATAGAGAGCCTGATGCGCCGCCTCGACGGCCTGATCGACATCGGCCTGCCTGCTTTCGGGCATTTCCGCCCAGGCAGCGCCCGTTGCCGGATCGATGCTTTCAAAGCGCGCCTCGCCATTGCCGAACCGACCATCAATGTAGCATTGGAACTGCTGCATCATCTTACTCCGCAAATGCCGGCATGACATCGGCGATGAAACGCTCGAGCGATGCCTTCTTGCGCTCGAAGCTCATGCCCGTGTCGATCCAGAAGGAATATTCATCATAGCCCATGGCCTCATAGGCCTTCAGCCTTGCAATGACATGTTCGGCATTGCCGATCACATTGTTGCGCCGCATGACGTCGCCCGAAAGCATGGCATTTGCGGCGATGTCCTCGGCCGAAATACGCTCGATCAGGCCCTGATGGATCGGCCTCTCATTCTTGAACCAGGCAAAGAAATAATTGTAATAAACGCTCATTTCATGAGCGGCCTGCGCGATATCGGGCTCATCCGACCCCACATAGGTGTGCCGCAGCAGCATGATTTTCGGCCGTTCGACTGAAGCGTTCTTGCCGCACGCTTCGTTGAAGCGCGCCATCAAAGTCTCGACCTCATCATCTCCCTGCCAGAGCGGCGTCACCTGCACGTTGCAGCCGTTGGCAACCGCGAATTCGTGCGAGTTCGGATCACGCGCCGCGACCCAGATCGGCGGGTGTTGCTGAACCGGTTTCGGCGCCGATGTGGTGGATGGAAACTGATAGAACTCGCCATCATGGGCATAGTCCGCCTCCCACAGTTTCTTGACGGCAGGAATGAGTTCGCGCATCCTCTGGCCGGCACCCCAGGCGTCGAGCCCCGGCAGCAGGCGCTCGTATTCGAAGGAGTAGGCGCCGCGCGCGATGCCGATATCCAGCCGCCCATCGCAGATGAGATCGGTCATCGCCGCTTCGCCTGCGAGCTTGATCGGGTGCCAGAACGGCGCGATCACCGTGCCCGTGCCGAGCCTGACATTGGTGGTGCGGCGCGCCAGATCGGCGATCGTGATGAACGGGTTGGGCGCGATGGTGAAATCCATCCCATGATGCTCGCCCGTCCAAATCGCATGCATGCCGCCCTTGTCGGCAATCTCGCAAAGCGCCACGAATTCCTCATAGAGGGTTTTGTGGTCCTGCTCAGCGTCAAGCCGTTCCATATGAACGAAGAGGGAGAATTTCATCGCGCTCAGGCCTTCCTTGAAACCGGGTGAACTTTGCCGGCTATCTCATTGCCGAAATAAACGCCGAAATTCCCGATCGAGTTTTCGAGATCAAACCGCCGGACGATATCCGCTGTCGCGGTGCTGTCGAATTTTTCCTGCAGCGCAGCGGCGGGCGCCATGAATTGGCCGGCAGCAGGTTCGCCGGCGCTTGCCGTTGCACGGTAGACAATGTGCTGGCGGTTGTCGGTGCGGCTCTCGTAGACGGAGTAGAGAAATCCGATCGAAATGTTCAGCCCCGTCAGCCGTTCAAGATGAGCGCGCAAGGTCTGGACGGGCTCGCCGCTTTCCATCGCGCAGGCCGGGAGGCTGAGTGTGCCGTTGCTCAGGAAAAGAAGATCACCGTCGCGTTCAATCACCGCGCTCAGCTGTGCCTCCCCCTCCGCTGCTGCGGATACGGCCTTGCCGGCCAATGCGGGGGTGAAATAACTGCCGCGTGCATAGCCAAGACCGTTCTTACCGCTGTTGTCGAAAGCTCCGACCCGGCCGGTCATGATGACGTGATCGCCCGCGTCCAGAACCTGCTCCGTTAAACAATCGAACCAGGCCGCGACATCGGCAAAGATCGGCGATCCCTCTGGCCCGGGTTTCCATTCGACGGCAGCAAAACGATCTTCGACCGGACGTGCAAACGTGTTGGAAACGTCCTTCTGGGTTTCCGACAGGATGTTCACGGCGAATTTTCCCGCCTTCGTCATCGTCTCGAAATTCCGCGACGTTTTTGCCAGACAGACAAGCAGCAGCGGCGGATCGAGAGAAACGGAGGTAAAGGAATTGGCGGTAAAGCCGACCGGCTGGCCCGACGCATCATGCGTGGTCACCACCGTCACGCCGGTTGGAAAAGCGCCGAACGCGTCACGCAGCGCGCGTGCATCGAAACTCGTCTCGCTCATCGTGTTTCCTCCGGTTTCGCCAGCCAGTTCGCAAGGATCGTGTTGACCTCACCGGGTGCGGTCAGATTGACCATATGCCTGTGGCCCGCAATCAGCACAGCGTAACCATGAGGCGCTGCATCCGCCATTGCCTGCGCCATCGCCGGCGTCGAGTTGGGGTCGTCTGCGCCCGTCAGAAACAGCGCCGGGCAACGCACCTTTTGCCAGCCATCCGCATAGGTGGCATCTCCACCGGCGAAGGCTGCATAGGCTGTGGCATAGGCGGCGCGATCAACGGAGGACAGCCAGCGGCGGGTCAACCGGTAGACCTCGCTCCCTTGAGCGTCTGCGCCGAACCAGCGCAGCAATGGCCCATCGATATCAACCTCTCCATCGTGGATTTTCCCGGCTCTTTCCATGACTGCGGTGCGCGCCAGCGGATCCCGGCGAAAGACCGCGTTCAAAAGCGCGACACGGGAGATCCTGTTTCCGAATGTCGCCGCAGCGCCGCCGGCAATCAGCGCGCCCATCGAATGTCCTGCGACATTGGCACGATCAAGCGCGAGGTCGTCGAGGAAAAGGCCAAGCCAGTCGACAAACGTTTGGAGGCCCGACCCTTCCGGCAAGGCCCGGCTTTCGCCATGGCCCGGCATATCGACTGAAATCACCCGGTTCGATCTGCTGAGCGTAGCCATCTGCGGCGCCCAGGCTTCCAGCCGCATGCCAACCCCATGGATCAGCACCAGCGGCTCGCCGGAACCCTGCTCCACGTAAGCCGTGCGGTTTTTCGTATGGGATCGCGGGGCCGTGTCCATATCAGACAGCTGCCGGATTGGTGGCGTCGTTGCCGAGATCCTTCAGATCCTGGTAGCGGTCGCCGATACGATGATGCGGGCGGCCACCGACCGACGCGCCAAGGGCCACGAGAATTTCATTGGCTGCCGGCGCATCGCCGACCGACGTCTGGATGGTGAGATAATGCGAGCGCCGCCCTTCGTCGTTCTTGTCCATCAGCGGGATCATGACCGGCGCATTGGCAGGGCCGCGCGTGTTGCAGAAGGCGAGATAGGATTTCGCGCCGACGGCGCTGCGGTAGTGATTGCCGAAACGCAGGGTATGAATGAGGGCGGAGGCATGTTCGAGCTCGCCATCAAGCCCCACGACCGCAGCCTTGCCATAGGCTTCGACGTTATCGCCCGAGCCGACAGCATCAATGATCATCCGCGTCAGGAGTTCGCCGAGCACCGGCGCCGTTCTATGAATCTCCGGCTTCAGGTCCTCCACAAAGCCTTTGCCCGCCCAGGGGTTCTTCACCACTGCAATGGCCGTATAGAGCTTGAGCGGCGTTGCGGCGGCCTTGCCTCCCTCGATCAGCACGGTTTCAACCTGTAACAGGGTCTTGCGAATTTCGATGGTCAAGGCCGTTTTCCTTCAATGCGTCGATATATCATATGATGGTATACCATAAGACGACGTGTCAAGTCTTGTTCTGAATCATTTCAGCGGCTATGAAGGAAAGCATGAGCCAGAACCTGTTTGCCCAAGCCGCCGCCCCTGCCCCAAACTTGGAATCGTTGCGGATCGACACGCCGCCGGTCACCCTGCGGGAAATGGCGCTCGAGCGGTTGCGCAACGCCATCATCGCCGGGCTTTTCAGCCCAGGGCAGCGCCTCGTCGAGCGCACCTTGTGCGATCAGCTCGGCGTATCGCGCTCGGTCATCCGGGAGGTGCTGCGCCATCTCGAAACCGAGGGCCTCATCGAAACGGCGCCGAAACAGGGACCCATTGTCGCCCTCATCGATTGGCATCAGGCCCGGCAGATCTATGATGTCCGTATTGCACTGGAGACGACCGCCGTTGCCGACTGCGCCCGCAACGCGACATCCGCCACCAAGGAAAAGCTGAAAGCGGTGCTGAAAGATCTCGACCGCAACTCCCGCAAGAACGACCCTTTGACGATCCTCGCTGCGACCACGCAGTTCTATGAGAAGATCTTCCTGTCAGGGGGCCACGAAATCGCATGGGATATCGTCAAGCGCCTCAACAGCCGGATTTCCCGGCTGCGCGTGATGACGCTGGCCACGACAAACCGCACCGTATCGGGTCCTGCGCGCATGCGGGAAATCTTTAATGCAATCGAACGAAACGATCCCAACGCCGCCGATGCCGCCTGCCGCGCGCATATTTCCGAGGCCGCGGAGATAGCGCGAACTTTGCTGGAATCGGAAAGACGGCATGACGGCGGACGGTAATGCCGCGCAAGGGGGTACATAGTCCGGTGAAGGCCGGCGCAATCAGCGATTACAGGTCCGCCCCAATTTCACCGTCTCAGGCTCCGTGCTGCTGGATGCTCAGGCCGCCATCGATGGTCAGGCAGGTCGCATTCATGAACGGGCATTCGTCGGAAATCATGAACACGGCGGCAAGCGCAATTTCCTCCGGTGACGCGATACGGCCGCCGGGGTGCAGTTTCATCGTCTGCGCCTTCGCCGCGACCGGGTCAGGAAAGCTGTTCCAGTAATCGATGACCTTCTGCGTGGAAACATAACCCGGTGCCAGCGCGTTCACGCGCACGCCCTTACCGGCATATTCGAGACCGAGCGACCGGGTCATGCCGAGCAGCGCGTGCTTGGCAAGCGGATAGGGGAACGTGTGCGGGATGATGGTGAAGGCATGGGTGGACGCGATGTTGAGCACCACACCGCCGCCGGCCGCAATGATACCGGGCAGCACCGCCTTGGTACAATTCCAGGCGCCCTTGAGGTTGACGTCGAAACAGCGCTGCCATTCCGCGTCGCTGGTTTCCAGCGGTTCATGAAACACGTTGACGCCGGCATTGTTGATCAGCGCGTTGACCGGGCCGATCTCTGCGGCTGCACGCTCGACGGCATCGCCGATCGCGGCAGCATCGGTAATGCTTGCGCCGGCAAAGCCAAGAACAGCACCCGTGGAATTCAGCGCGGACGCTTCCTTCCCGAGGAGGTCTTCATCCATATCGATCAGGAACAGGCGCGCCCCTTCGGCCGCGCACGCCTTGGCGATGGCAAGGCCGATGCCCTGCGCAGCACCGGTGATCATGATCCGCTTGCCCTTGAGACGGTCCGTCATGGTCAAGTCTCCTGTTTCACCATTCTGCAAAACTGCCGTCTTCATGACGCCAGATCGGGTTGCGCCAGCGGTGGCCTTCCTTGGCGCGTTCGATCACGTAGGCCTCGTCGACCTCGATACCAAGCCCTGGCCCCTGCGGAATGCTGACGAAACCGTCGGCGTACTGGAAGACGTCCTTGTTGGAGATGTAATCGAGGATATCGTTGCTCTTGTTGTAGTGGATGCCGAGGCTCTGCTCCTGAATGAAGGCGTTGTAGCTGACGGCGTCGATCTGCAGGCAGGCGGCAAGGGCGATTGGGCCCAGGGGGCAATGAGGGGCGAGTGCCACGTCATAGGCTTCCGCCATGGCCGCGATCTTGCGGCATTCGGTAATGCCGCCGGCATGGGAAAGATCGGGCTGGATGATATCGACAAAGCCGTCGGAAAGGACCTGCTTGAAATCCCAGCGCGAATAGAGCCGCTCACCGAGCGCGATCGGTGTTCCCGTATGATTGACGATGTCGCGAAGCGCTTCCTTGTTTTCCGACAGAACCGGCTCTTCGATGAACATCAGCTTGTAGGGATCGAGTTCCTTGGCGAGCACCTTGGCCATCGGCTTGTGCACACGGCCGTGAAAATCGACACCTATGCCAATGTAGGGACCGACCGCCTCGCGGATGGTGGCGATGGTCTGGACTGCCTTATCGACCTTCTCCCAGCTATCGACGATCTGCATTTCCTCGCAGCCGTTGAGCTTGATCGCCTTGAAACCGCGAGCGACGACATCGCGGGCATTGTTGGCGACGTCGGCGGGACGATCGCCGCCGATCCAGGAATAGACCTTGATCCTGTCGCGCACCTGCCCGCCCAGCAACGAATGGATGGGTGCCCCGAGCGCCTTGCCCTTGATGTCCCAGAGCGCCTGGTCGATGCCGGAAATGGCGCTCATATGGATGGCGCCGCCGCGATAGAACCCACCGCGATACAGGACGTTCCAGTGATCCTCGATCAGGAACGGATCTTTCCCGATCAGGTAGTCTTCCAGTTCGTGGACGGCTGCCTGCACTGTCAGCGCCCTGCCCTCGACCACCGGTTCGCCCCAGCCGGAAACACCTTCATCCGTCTCGATCTTCAGGAACAACCAGCGTGGCGGAACGATGTAGGTGGTGAGCTTGGTGATTTTCATCGGGTCATGCCTTCTTGCTGAACGCAAACGGGATTGAGATGAAGCGGGGACCGGACATTCAGGAGGCCTACGCAAGAATGAGATCGGCGGCCTTTGCGGCAGCGCCGAGAACGGCGGCATTGGTGTTGCCGCTGACGATGGTGGGCATGATCGAGGCATCGATGACGCGCAGCCGATCAACGCCACGGACTTTCAGGTCCGGTGTCAAAACGGCTTGCGGATCCCGGTCGTGTCCCATTCTGCAGGTGCCGACGGGATGGTAACCGGTCTTGACCGTGCGGCGGCAATGATCGGCGATCGCCTCGTCACTCGTCACGTCGATGCCGGGGAAGATTTCCTTGTCGATCAGTTCCCGCATCGGCGAAGCCGCAAGAACCGTGCGGGCAAACCGGAAGCTGGCGATCGTCAGACGCAGATCGTCCGGATGCGTGAAGATTTGCGTATCGACGATGGGATTGGCAAACGGGTCAGTGGAGGCAAGCGTGACGCTGCCGCGCGCCTTGGGTCTCAAGAGCAGCGAATTGATGGTAACGCCATCCCCGGGATCGGTGCCCATCACATCCCGGTCGAGATAGACGGTCGGCACGCAGAACATCTGGATCGTCGGTTCCGCATTGTTGCCGTCGGGATCGTAAAAGGCGCATGTTTCCACGCCGGTCGTGGTCGCAGGGCCGGATTTGAACAGCAGATATTGAAGCCCGGCCTTGATCATCGGCCAGCCACGATCCGCCCCATAGTAGCCGAACGAACCCTTGGTCGTCGCGACCACCGGGCACTCGTAGTGATCCTGCAGGTTGCGGCCGACGCCGGAGAGCGAAACTGCCGTCTGAATGCCGTGACGGGAAAGCTCATCTTCCGGGCCGATGCCGGCGAGCATGAGGATTTTCGGCGTCTGATAGGCTCCTGCCGCCAGAATGACTTCGACGCCGGCGGTAGCGGTCTTCTTCGAGCCGTTCTGCATGTAATCGACGCCGGCAGCTCTGCCATTTTCCAGAACAAGGCGCGTGACGGTCGCCCCGGTTTCGATCGTCAGCAGCGGATCGTTCATCACGGGAGCGAGAAACGCATCGACCGCGCTGCAGCGGCGGCGGGTATGCCAGTCGATCGTATGCTGCATGAAGCCGACGCCGAACTGTCCGGCGCCGTTGAAATCCGGATTATACGGAATGCCCATGCCCTGCAGGGTTTTGACATAGGTGCGCGTCATCGGGCTGGTATGGCCAAGATCGGAAATCTTCAGCGGTCCGCCAACCCCATGGAATTCGCCGCCGAGATGATCGTTGTCTTCCTGCGCCTTGAAATAGGGCAGGATATCCCGGTACGACCAGGCGCCATCATTGTTTGTCCCCGGCTCGGTCACCGCCTCGTTCCAGCGATCATAATCGGCCGCCTGCCCACGCATGTAGACCATGGCGTTGACCGTGCTGCCCCCACCCAGGACCTTGCCCTGCGGCACGATCGGACCCCGGCCGTTCAGCTGTTCCTGCGGCTTGGTCTGATGCATCGACAGATAGGTGTCCTTGGCGAGAAACTTCATGTAGCCCGCCGGAAAATGCATGATCGGATTGGCCTTGCGGGGGCCCCGCTCCAGCATCAGAACGCGCGCCTTGCCATCGCGCACGAGACGCGCGGCAACGACGCAGGCCGAACTGCCACCGCCCACGATGATATAGTCGTATGCCGTCCCCTGGGACATGTCCTGTTCTCCAACCGCGCTGGCGGTAAATGCTACTGTTCTGCCCAGGCAGACGGCTTCATGTGGATGCTGCCCGTAAGTGTTTCTCCGGGTTCAAGCACTCTCAGATCGCCGAGACCCGTCATGTTGTGGCCGTCTGCCAGATGCGACATCGGTTCGAAACAGAAATAGTCCCGCTGAAAAGCCGGATCGAAGCTGGTGTCGGACACGAAGACGAAAGCGTGGCGAAACAACGGATCCGCCGTCAGGGAAAGCCGCGCCTGCCGCTCCGGCCAGACAATCTGCGCCTCGCCGCACCAATCCTCAAAGCCATTGTTGACCCAGCGATGGGGCAGACTGCGCGGATCGCTGAAATCGACATCTAACGGAATGTCCGTCGCCTCGCCCGGCAGCCAGCCGTCTACTTCCGTCCAGTATTTTCGCGCCGGCGCAAGCAGCGTCGTCTTTGGCGTCATTGGAAAATAAGGGTGCCAGCCGAGCCCGAAAGGAAGCGCGTCTTCCCCCGTATTGGTGACCGATAGGGTCAGCCTGAAGCCGCCCTCCTGCAGCACGAAACGCTGGGATGCCGCATAGCTATACGGTGTTATCTCGTCGGCCGCATGATGAAACAAAAGATCGAGCGAACCGGCCGTCTCTTGCGCGACAGTCCACTCCGCCTGCCAGCCTTCGCCATGCAGATAATGCCTGTCCCAATCGGTATTGGCCTGGAAACGATAGTCGCGGCCGCGAAAGCTGAACCGGTTGTCCCGGACACGATTGCCAAACGGCACCAGCGGATAGCAGCCGGACGCTAAGGCATCGGCGTCGTCACCGGGCGCTTCGCGCAAAAGCGGCAACCGGACCCTATCGCGCTCCCACCAGAAGCCGAGCACGATGCCACCCTTGGTGGATATGCGGGCCGAAAGATTTCCATTGCTGAGATGAACGGCAGTCACGGCCTACCCCTTGCTGCGGGCCGCGCCGCGCTTGATCGCCTGGATATTGGCAAGAACCGCGATAACGATGATCAGGCCGCGCACCACCTGCTGGAAGAACGGATTGATCCCGAGAAGCACGAGGCCGTTGCCGATGAGGGTGATGACCAGCACGCCGAGCAAGGTGCCGAGCATGGAACCGCGCCCACCCGAAAGAGCCGTACCACCAACAACGACCGCGGCAATGACGTCAAATTCCAGGCCGCTTGCAGCCGTCGCATTGCCGGAGCCCAGCCGCGAGAGAAGAAGGATGCCGGACACGGCCGCCATGGCACCGGCGATGGCAAAGAGGGCGACGCGAATGCGCGAAACATTGATGCCAGAGAGAAAGGCCGCGTGCGGGTTGCCGCCAATGGCAAAGACGGAGCGTCCGAAAGCCGTCTTGCGGCTGACGAAGGCAAAGACGGCAAACAGCACCAGCATGATGATGGCAGCGGGAGGAACCCCCAGCACCGGACGGTCGAGCATATCGACGATATCGTTGCGTCCGATCGAGACCGGCAGCGCATCGGTGACGAACAGTGCCGTGCCGCGCAGCGCGCTCCACAGGCCAAGCGTGCCGACAAAGGACGGCACATCGAAATAGGCACGCAAGATGCCGGCGATGGATGCAAGTGCAGCGCCTATGGCGATCGCGAACACGAAGGCGACCGGTGTGGGAACGCCCCATTGCAGGAGATAGGCCAGCGCCACGGAAATGAAGGCCACCATCGGGCCGACGCTGACGTCGATTTCACCGGAAATGATGATCAGCGTCGCCGCCCAGGCGGCAATGCCGATCGTTGCCGCATCGCGCAGGATGTTGATCTGGTTGTTGAACGTCATGAAGCCGCCGGCGGTGGCGGTAAAGACGATGTAAAGCACGGCGATCGCAACGAAGAGGCTGATTTCGTTCATGTGCTGCGAGAACCCACCGCGCCGGCGCTCAGCGGATGCGGGCGTCTTGGCTGCCTGTTCCAGGGACATTTGCGTATTCTCCGTCAGTGACCGGCGATGCAGGCTGCCATGACGGCATCCTGATCGATATCGGGGGATGTGAATTCTTCCTTCAGCGTGCCTTCGCGCAGGACCACGACGCGGTCGCAGACAAGCGGCAGCTCCTCGATCTCGCTGGAGACGAAGATGATGCTGCGGCCTTCGGCGGCAAGCTGGCGGATGATGGCATAGATCTGGGCCTTCGCCTCGACATCGACGCCGCGCGTCGGCTCGTCAAGCAGAAGGATGCGGCTGTCGGCATGCACCCAGCGGCCGATGACGACCTTTTGCTGGTTGCCGCCCGATAAGGTTCCGATCGGCGTATCGGTCTCAGCAGTTTTGACATGAAGCCGCTCGATGACCCTGCGCGTCGCCTGCGCCATCCGGCGCGCCGACAGGACACCGTAGGAACTGACACTCGCAAAATCGGTCGAGACCGTATTTTCATCGACACCGAGAAGCGGCACGATGCCCTCTTCCTTGCGGCTTTCCGGCGTGTAGCCAAAACCGGCATCCAGCATGCGCCGGTATTTTGGCCGGCCGGCGGTTTTTCCATCAACCGAGACCGTGCCGCGATCAAAGGCACGAACACCCATGATCGACTGCAGCAACTCCGTGCGGCCGGAGCCCAGAAGGCCGGCAATGCCAAGCACCTCGCCCTGGCGCAGCTTGAAGGAGATCGAGGAGAGTTTCGGCTCCAGCGCCAGACCGGTCACTTCCAAAACGACTTTTTCGCGCGATTTCGTTTCGAGCACGGCGGCCTGCGCCGCCTCCGAGCCGAGCATCAACCGGACGATGTCGCGCGTATCGGCGCCGGCCACGTCAACCGTGTCAATGATCCTGCCATCGCGCATGACGGTTGCCGATTGCGAAATCCGGCGGATCTCGTTCATCCGGTGGCTGACATAGATGACGGCAATACCTTCGCTGGCGATGCGCTTGACGGCGGTCATCACCTTTTCGGCTTCTGCTGCGGCAAGCGAGCTGGTCGGCTCGTCGAGGATCACCAGTTTCGGCTTGCCGAGCAGCACCCGGGCGATTTCAAGCAGCTGGCGCTCGGCGGGGCTGAGACCGGCCACCAGCCGGGACGGCGGCAGGTCGAGGCCAAGGCGTGCCATCGCCTCCTGCGCCTGCGCTTCCATATCGGAATAGCTGAGAATGCCGGCCTTGCGCGGCCAGCGGCCGAGAAAGAGATTTTCCGCCAGCGTCATGCCGGGTACGAGCGAGAGTTCCTGATAAACGACGCGCACGCCCTTGGCGAAGGCTTCCTGCGCCCGGGCCGAGCCGGATTGGGTCAATTCCTCGCCATCGATACGCACCGTTCCGGTGTCGGGCACTTCAGCGCCAGTAAGCATGCGGATCAGCGTGGATTTTCCAGCACCATTCTTGCCAAGCAGCGCGCGCACTTCGCCCACAGCCACATCGAATGTGGCGTTGTCGAGTGCCAAAACGCCGGGATAGCGTTTGGTACAACCTTCGATCGATGCGATGACAGTCCGGTCAGGGCTCGGGCTAGGGGCAGAATGGATCATGACGAAGCCTGTTTCGGAGTTGATGCGCCATCAAGGCGTGGTCCGGCAGGGCAAACTGAGAATGTTCGCCCTGCCGGTCGGGTCAAGTGCGCCGCCCAAGGGCTGGCGGCAGCCTGGGAGATCACGGAATGCCGTCGGAATGGGCTTCGAGCCAGGCCTTGGCCGATTCCGTCGAGTTATACAGGTCGATATCGTAGGGCACCTTGATGTCTGCAGGTGCCTGACCATCGATCGACTTGATCGCCTGCGCCAGGGCCAGCTTGCCCAGGCCCTGACCGGAAATATCGACAACGGCCTTGATGACAGTGAAATCGACCAGTTCCTGGGCGATTTCCGTGGTCATGTCGCCGCCGAACACCACGGTCTTGCCGACACGGCCCTGGCTTTTGACGGCACGGGCAGCCCCGAGCGTCGCACCACCCGCCTCACCGAAGAAGGCGTCGAGATCCGGATTGGAGGACAGCATGGTCGCAGCGACGGAAACAGCCTTGTCGAGCGTGGCACCTTCCTGGTTGGCAACGATCTGGGCACCCGGCACCTTGGCCAGAAGCGCTTCTTCAAAACCCTTGCGGCGCGTGACGCAGACTTCGACGAATTCACAATTGAGAACGGCGATCTTCGGCGCATCCTTCTTTTCGGCGATGAAATAGTCGGCCGCAGCATCCCCCAGCTTAAAACCGAAATCATGGGGATCGCCGATGGCATAGGCCGACACGAATTCCTTCATGTCCTTGTCGCCGAGGCAGGTGTTGTAGCAGACGACCGGGATACCGGCGTCATGGGCACGCTGAATGGCGCGGTAGGACCCATCGGCAGACACGGGCGAAACGATGATCGCCTGGACGCCGGCGGAGATCAGCGAATCGATGAAGGACGATTCCTTGCTGACATCGCCCTGCGCGTTGGTTTCAATGATGTCGAGTTTGCGGCCGGCATCGGCGGCTCCGGTCTGGATACCCTTGCGGACACCGGCATAAAAACCCTGCGCATCCATATAGATCGCGCCGACCTTCAAATCCTTGTCCTGCGCCGAAGATGGACCGGCGGCAGCGCCAACGGCCAGCATCGTCATCGCCGTCAAAGCGGCTGTTTTCATGAGCTTCATGTTGCTCCTCCCAAATGAAATCGAATTTCGTGATGCGCGACCGACCGGCTGCGATCCCGCACCTCCGGCGGAACGGTTCCAAAATAATGTTCATCATATCATTGTCAATATAAATAGGATTTATTTTTTGAGAACCGTTGTCTCTCTCAGGCTACGATCATTGCCTCAACGCGTCGTCATTTTCACAATCCTATATATATCAGAGGCTTGACCACAAAATAGCACATAGATTTTATCAGCGGTGGCTATACCAGCCTCCTTGATATAAATAGTATTTATTCTATGCTGGTTGGCAATCGAGATGAATCGCGATGCGTATCCGACCGTTCGAAGCGGGCGGATCACCATCTTCGTGACCGTAAGGACAATGCAGGGAGGATAGACATTGACTGTTGGCAGGACGAGGGGAATGACGACCGCCGAAGGTCTCCCGATCGCCGAAAGCGGCAAGCGCAGCGTTCGCGAAGCGCTTCTCCAGCAGCTGATCGATAAAATCATCTCCGGCGAAATGGCCGAGGGATCGACGCTTCCCAATGAGGCCGAGCTGACGGACCGGTTCGGCGTCAGCCGCACGACACTGCGCGAAGCCATGCAACATCTGTCGGCACTGGGGATGATCCGCTCGCGCACGCGGGCCGGCACGACCATCCTGCCGCGGGAGAACTGGAACTATCTCGACCCGCTGGTGCTCGATGCCACCTTGAAATTCGGCACGGATGATCGTTTCTATACATCGCTGATCGATGCCCGCCTGCTCCTGGAGCCGGCCGCCGCCGCACAGGCAGCCTCCAATGCAACCGCACGGCAGCTGTTTCAGATTTCCAAGTCCTTTGAGGACATGGTCGAGGCCAATGCGCGCGACACCGAAGCCTGGAGCCGTGCGGATCTCGAATTTCACACTGCCATCATCAATGCCAGCGGCAATTGGGTCTACCGCCAGTTCGCCACCGCAATCCGGGCCGCATTGCTTGCCAGTTTCCGGCTGACCAACCGCGCCAGCCAGTCGCACGAGCAGGCAATCCTGAAACATCAGGAAGTTCTGGAAGCCATCCGGATGCGTCAGCCGGACGTGGCGCGCCACGCAATGGAAAAGCTCATCGGCGTTGCGCGCAGCGAGATTGCGGAGGCCCTGCGCAACCGTTCCTGATCACGTGGAGCGAAAGCCAGCAGCCGCCTTCATATAACCCCGCATCACGGATGCGCCGATCACTTCGGGTGATAGGCCGATCATCACGATTGTGAGCCGGGCCTGAATATGCGACCATCCGTCCGGGAGGATGGCTTGATGGTATCGACGCTGTCGCACATACGAGAGATCGAGCGCGTCGGCATGGGCGCCGTCAGCCCACGCGATACGCCGGTCATCCAGTCCTGGCTGCGCTGCCTCAACGATTACAAGCTGGATCCGACGATCGCGCAGGAAGCCTATATCGTGCCGGAGTTCAAGCTGCGCGAACATCGCGAGCAGGCAGAAGAGCTGATCCGCATCGGCCGTTCCGGCCTTGAAGCCCTGTTCACGCAGATCGCCGGGCAGAATTACGTGTTGCTCCTGTCGGATGCGCGCGGCGTCACCGTCGATTTCATGGGCGATCCGACCTTTGACAATCAGTTGCGCAAGGCAGGCCTCTATCTCGGCTCGGAATGGTCGGAGAACCGCGCCGGTACATGTGCGGTTGGCGCCTGTATCGTCTCCGGAGAACCCGTCATCATTCATCAGGACGACCATTTCGATACCAGCCATATCGGGCTCACCTGCACGGCCGCCCCCGTCTACGATACGCTGGGGGACCTGACCGCCGTGCTCGATATTTCGCAATTGCGCTCGCCGACGGCAAAGGCCAGCCAGCAATTGGCGCTGCATCTGGTCGCCTCGACTGCACGGCGTATCGAGCTTGCCAACCTGATGACCCGCACGCGCAATGACTGGGTTCTGCGTCTGGCCCGCTCGCCGGAATTCCTCGATGTCGATCCCGATGCGGCGATTGCGCTCGATGGTAGCGGCCGCATTACCGGCCTGACGCATGGAGGCTTCGGGGCGCTCGCCCGCTCCATGAACATGCGCGGCCTTGCAACACGTGATTTCCTTGGCCAGCCAATCTCGGAGGTCTTCGATATCGATATCGACGATCTGCCGAGGTTCATGCGCGGCCGGCCGAATGGCGAACGGCTGCTGCGGGCGCGCAGCGGGCTCGTCCTGTTTGCCAGCGCGATTGCCCCTGCCGTCAACATCCGCGCGCCGAAAGTGCCCGAGCCGCGCCTGCCGCGGGCGTTGCGGGATCTCAGCAATGGTGACGCCGCCATGGAACGGCTGCAGATCCGCGCCGCCAAGCTGGCAGCGCGCGACATCCCCATTCACATCCAGGGCGAGACTGGCAGCGGCAAGGAATATCTGGCGCGGGCCATCCACGACAGCTGTGGCGGCAACGGCAATTTCGTCGCCGTCAACTGCGCGGCAATTCCCGAACACCTGATTGAGTCGGAACTGTTCGGATATGCATCCGGCGCGTTTACCGGGGCCAGCCAGAAAGGCAAGCGTGGCCTCATCGAAGAGGCGAGCGGCGGCACGCTGTTTCTCGACGAGATCGGCGACATGCCGCTTGGCCTGCAGAGCCGGCTGTTGCGCGTCTTGTCGGAAAACGAAATACAGCCGGTTGGCGCCTTGAAGTCAAAGCCGGTCCGCCTTCGGGTCCTGTCGGCCTCCCACCGCGACCTCACCGATCTGGTCAAGGAGGGCCGGTTCCGCCAAGACCTCTATTACCGCCTGAACGCAGCCACCGTATCCCTGCCGGCATTGCGCGAACGCGAAGACCTCGGCTGGCTGATCGACCAAATGCTTAGGCGCATCGAGAAGGAAAACGGCGCGTCCTACCGGATCGACACGGCAGCGCAGGCGGCCTTGCTTGCGCATGACTGGCCGGGAAACCTGCGCGAGCTCTCCAACGTGCTGCGCGTGGCAGCCGCGCTCTCGGAGGATGGCGTTCTCGATCTCGCTTGCCTGCCCGATCACCTCTTTGCAGGGGATGCGACGGCGGCGTCCGGCGTAGACGACGACCTGCGCCAGGCGCTGCGCGAGTGCGGCGACAACGTCTCGGCGCTGGCACGAAAACTCGGCGTCAACCGCTCCACCATCCACCGGCGCCTCAACCGGCTCAACTGACGCAACGGCTGCAACACCTGTTGCGTCCGGCGCAACGCCCGTTGCGCTGCCCTGTTGCGTCCGCTTGGATTTAGTCAGGGTGGAGTTATCATAACCATCTGAAATACCTGAAAAAATTCCTTGTAATC
This sequence comes from Rhizobium sp. Root483D2, assembly GCF_001426685.1. GTDB lineage: Bacteria > Pseudomonadota > Alphaproteobacteria > Rhizobiales > Rhizobiaceae > Pararhizobium > Pararhizobium qamdonense. The sequence continues at coordinate 106,584 of NZ_LMFB01000009.1, forward strand.
CGATCTGGCACGCCGCTTGCTGACCTTCCTGTTCAAGAACAATAGGAGGACATGAAATGAAGGCACTGCGCTTTCACGCCGCCAAGGATCTGCGTATCGAAGACGTGAACAATCCCCCCGAGCCCGGCCCGGGCGAGGTGCTCGTCGACAACAGATTCTGCGGCATCTGCGGCACGGATCTGCACGAATATGCCTATGGTCCCATCTTCGTGCCGAAGGAACCGCACCCGTTTACCGGGGCGCATGGGCCGCAAATTCTCGGCCATGAATTCGGCGGCATCGTCAAGGCTGTCGGCGAGGGCGTCGATCATGTGAAGCCCGGCGACCGGGTGTCCATCCAGCCGCTGATCATGCCCCGCCAGGGCGATTATTATGCCGACCGCGGCCTCTTTCATTTGAGTGCCAATCTGGCACTCGCGGGTCTCTCCTGGCATTCCGGAGGGATGGCGCAGGCGGCCCTTCTCAACGGCTACAATGTCCAGCCCATTCCCGATGCGCTCTCGGACCAGGAAGCCGCCCTCATCGAACCGACCGCCGTTGCGGTCTATGCCTGCGACCGTGGCGGGGTGACGGCTGGCAACAGCGTGCTTGTCACCGGTGCCGGACCGATCGGCATTCTGGTTGCCATGGCCGCACGGGCCGCCGGTGCGTCGCAGATCTTCTTGTCCGATCTCAACGACACGCGATTGTCGCTGGCGCGGGAAGCACTTGGCGAGATTCGCACGATCAATCCGAAGAGCGAGACCGTGGGAGATGTCATCCGCGCCGAGACCGAAGGCAATGCCGGTTGCGATGTCGCCATCGAATGTGTCGGCAACGAACACGCGCTGAAAAACTGCGCGGATGCCGTGCGCAAGCAAGGCGTCGTCGTCCAGACCGGGCTTCATCCTGGCGAAAACCCGCTGAACTGGTTCGATGTCACCTTCAAGGACATCGATATCCGTGGCTCCTGGGCGTACCCCACCCACTATTGGCCGCGCGTCGCGCGGCTGATCGCTAGCGGCCAGATCCCGGCAAGCCGGATCGTCACCAAATATGTCTCGCTGAGCGAGGCGGTCACGGAAGGTTTCGACCAGTTGCTCGATCCCGCCGGCAAACACCTGAAAATCCTGATCGACCTGTCGCGATAGGCCGATCCGTCTTGCGGGGCGGTTGAGGAGCCGTCCCGTTTTTAAACTCAGCAGGAGGAGATACAAGAATGCTCGACAAGACACCCACCACCCGCCTTCAGGCGCTTCTCGACACCTTCGGGGCAGCGCTGGAATCCGGGCGGATCGACGACGCCATCAGCCTGTTTGCCGAAGACTGCTACTGGCGCGATCTCGTCGCCTTCACCTGGAATTTGAAAACTGTCGAAGGCCGCGACCAGGTGCGCGACATGCTGCAGGCGCAGCTTGCGACCGCCAAACCCTCGAACTGGCGCGTCGCCACTGGCGAGCAGGCCACGGAAGCCGACGGCGTGCTCGAAAGCTGGATCACGTTTGAAACGGCAACCGGACGCGGCTACGGCTTGGTGCGTTTCAAGAACGGCCAGATCTGGACGCTGCTGACGGCGCTGTCCGAGCTGAAGGGCCATGAGGAAAAATCCGGCTTTACCCGGCCGCTTGGGGCCAAGCACGGCAAGGAGCTCGGCGCCAAGACCTGGAAGGAGGAGCGCGAGGAGGAAGCCAGCACGCTCGGCTACGAAAAGCAGCCCTATACCGTCATCATCGGCGGCGGCCAGGGCGGCATTGCGCTCGGTGCACGGCTGCGCCAGCTCGGCGTGCCGACGATCATTCTGGAAAAGAACGATCGGGCTGGAGACAGCTGGCGCAAGCGCTACAAGTCACTCTGCCTGCACGACCCCGTCTGGTATGATCACCTGCCCTATATCGATTTCCCAAAGAATTGGCCGGTCTTTGCGCCGAAAGACAAGATCGGCGACTGGCTCGAATTCTACACCAAGGTCATGGAGCTGAACTACTGGACCCGCTCGACCGCCAAATCGGCAAAATGGGATGAAGCGGCGAAGGAATGGACGATCATCGTCGATCGCGATGGCGAGGAGGTCGTGCTCCGGCCCAAGCAGCTGGTATTTGCGACGGGCATGTCCGGCAAGGCGAATATTCCCGACTTTAACGGCCGGGACCGTTTTCTGGGCGAGCAGCATCATTCCTCGCAACATCCGGGACCAGATGGCTACACGGGCAAAAAAGTCGTTGTCATCGGCTCGAACAATTCGGCCCATGACATCTGCGCCGCCCTCTACGAGGCGGGCGTCGACGTCACCATGATCCAGCGTTCGACGACCCATATCGTCAAGTCCGACACGCTGATGGATATCGGGCTGGGATCGCTCTATTCCGAACAGGCGCTGGCAAACGGCGTGACGACAGCGAAGGCCGATCTGATCTTTGCTTCGCTGCCTTACCGGATCATGCACGAGTTCCAGATCCCGCTCTACGACAAGATGCGCGAGCGCGATGCGGACTTCTATGCGGCTTTGGAAAAAGCGGGCTTCCAGCTGGACTGGGGTACGGACGGCTCCGGTCTATTCATGAAATATCTGCGCCGCGGCTCCGGCTATTATATCGACATCGGCGCCTCGCAGCTCATCATCGACGGCAAGGTCAAGCTTGCGGCCGGCCAGGTAGAGGAGATCACGGAGAATTCCATCAAGCTTTCGGATGGCACGGAAATTCCTGCCGACGTCATCGTCTATGCCACCGGCTACGGGTCGATGAACGGCTGGGTGGCCGATCTCATCGATCAGGAGACCGCAGACAAAGTGGGCAAGGTCTGGGGCCTCGGTTCGGACACGCCAAAAGATCCGGGACCCTGGGAGGGCGAGCAGCGCAACATGTGGAAACCGACGCAACAGGAGGCATTGTGGTTCCATGGTGGAAACCTGCACCAGTCGCGCCACTATTCGCAATATCTGGCACTGCAGCTGAAAGCACGAATGGAAGGGCTGCCTGTGCCTGTCTACGCGCTTCAGCCCGTCCACCACAGGCGCTGAGCGTAAAAGGTTCAAGCCGCCTTGTTGGCCCGAAATACAAGGCGGAGGCAGTGGGGAGCGGCGCAGTTCGCTCCTCACTGCTGCCTTTTGTGCACGCTGTGACACAGGCGGCCTTGGGCTCTCCGGTTCTCCAAGCGGCCGCTGATGTGAAGACAACCGGAACTCTGTCGTGACAAGGCAATTGCCGCCGGCGCTGCATTGCACCATATAGGGGCGAGCAATTCACAGCGCCCTGAGGCGCCGGAGCACTTTATGACAGCGCCCATCGCCGCCGAGACTTCCCAGAAGCCCGATACCCGTAAGTTTCTCGTCCTGCTTCTGGGCTCGATCGGCGTCGTCTACGGCGATATTGGCACGAGCCCTCTCTACGCGTTTCGCGAGGCGCTTCGTCCTTTTTCCCACGATGGCGTGAGCGAACAGGAAGTCGTCGGCCTGATCTCGCTGATGGTCTGGACACTGACGATCATCGTCACCTTCAAATATGTCCTGTTCCTGCTTCGAGCGGACAATGACGGCGAAGGCGGCACGCTGTCGCTATTGGCTCTGCTGATGAAGAAGACCGGCAGCTACATGCCTGTGCTGTTCTTTGCCGGCATCATCGGCGCCGCACTCTTCATCGGTGACGCCATGATCACGCCCGCCCTTTCGGTCATGTCGGCGCTTGAGGGACTGAAATTAGTGACACCAGCCCTTTCCGGCTACGTCCTGCCGATGTCGGCGGCGATCATGGCCGGGCTGTTCCTGGTCCAGTCGAAGGGAACGGCTGCCGTATCGAATTTTTTCGGCCCGATCACCGTGGTCTGGTTTCTCGTCATGGCCTGGGGCGGCCTGCTCCATATCGGCGATGATGCGACGATCCTGCAGGCGCTCAATCCGGTCAACGCGGTCTGGTTCATCACCCATGCGGGTTTTGTCGGCCTCATCGTGCTGGGCGCCGTGTTTTTGACCGTTACGGGGGCCGAGGCGCTCTATGCCGATCTCGGCCATTTCGGCCGTAAGCCGATCCAGACCGCATGGTTCATCCTGGTCTTTCCAGCACTCGCGCTCAACTATCTTGGACAGGGCGCATTCGTCCTTGCCAACCCGGCGGCCGCCGATAATCCGTTCTATCTGATGTATCCCGAATGGGCGCTGCTGCCCGTCGTCATCCTGGCAACCATGGCCACCATCATTGCCAGCCAGGCCGTCATCACCGGAGCCTTTTCCCTTGCCCGCCAGGCGGTTCACCTCGGCTTCCTGCCGCGCCTGCAGATCACCTTCACCTCCGAGACGAATACGGGCCAGATCTACGTTCCGGCCGTGAACATGCTGCTGTTTGTCGGCGTCATCGTCCTGATCTTCGCCTTCGGCGATTCCGAATCGCTCGCCACCGCCTACGGTATCTCCGTCACCGGCGCGATGGTGGTGACGACCCTGATGTCCTTCCAGTTCCTGCGCTCCGTCTGGGGTTGGTCTGCCCTCTCCGCCGCAGCCATCCTCGTGCCGCTTCTCCTGCTTGAAACGATCTTCCTTGGCGCGAACCTTCTGAAGATTCACGATGGCGGCTGGGTTCCCGTGGCGCTTGCGCTCGGGATCATGGTTGTCATGTGGACCTGGACCAAGGGCTCGCGCCTGCTGCGTGAAAAAACCGCCCATCACGATATCCCGCTGGAAAAATTCATCCAGTCGATAACGACGTCGAAACATGCTCCGGCTACGGTTCCAGGAACCGCCGTTTTCCTCACCAGCGTTGGCGACAAGACACCGGCAGTCCTTCTGCACAACATCAAGCACAACCACGTCCTGCATGAAAAGAACGTTATCCTGACCGTCCGGACCTCCGAAAAGCCCTATGTCTCAGACGACGAACGCGCGGTCATAACTCCCATCAACGACAGGTTTGCACGGCTGGAACTCTGTTTCGGGTTCATGGACGAGCCGAATGTGTCCAAGGCGCTCGCCGTTTGCAAGAAGAAGGCGGGCTTCAAGTTCGAGATCATGCAGACCTCGTTCTATCTCGGCCGGCGCACGCTGATCGGCGATCCGAATTCCGGACTGCCCCGCTGGCAGGACAGTCTCTACATCTCGCTCGCCGGGCTCGGGATCGATCCGTCAGCCTATTTCAAGCTTCCGGCAAACCGCGTTGTCGAGATCGGCGAGCAGGTGACGATTTAGAGGATATCACCTCTGGTCGATACAGCGACTCAGCAATTGTGTTCCGAGCTCAATCTCCTCCTCGTTTGACGCGGCAAAACCGATGAGAAGCGCCTTTCGGGGCGATGACCGGTTGGCATAGTAATAAGACAGTTGCTCAACACCGAGATTATGCTCGCGGCATCGGATCAGCACCGCGTCCTCGTCGATCGACTGATCCCTGTAATAGCAAAGAATATAGAACCCAGCCGTGAAATCGGGCGGTTCGAAAATATCGGCGAAATCGGTACGGATGATCTGCAAGAGCCGGGTCTGACGTTTCGCGTAAATGCGGCGCATGCGATGAAGATGACGGCTATAGTGCCCATCCTCGATGAGGCGGGCAACGATCTGCTCGGTAAACTGCGGCAATGCCCGGTAACGGACCTGGATCAAACGGCGGCATTTGGCGGCAAGCGCCCTTGGCATGATCATGTAGCCGACGCGCAAGGATTGCAGCAAGGACATGCTGAAGGCGCCGACATAAATGACCTGGCCGGCCTGATCCAGAGACTTCAACGGCGGGATGGGCCCACCTTGATAGCGGAATTCGCTGCCCAGATCGTCCTCGATGATCAACGTGCCACGGTCGGCAGCCCAATGCAGCATTTCCAGCTTCCGTTTCATCGGCATGGCAATCGTCATCGGCTGCTGCTTTGCGGCCGTCACGAAGGCCAGCTTGACGTCGCGGCGATCGATCGTCTGCGGATTGGGACCGGAGGCGTCGACATGCATCGGCTCGATCCGGCAGCCATAGGACTGGAAAATCGATCGGATTGCCGCCATGCCCGGCTCCTCGAAGGCGATCGTATCTCCGGGATCAAGGAGCAGCTCGGCGAGAAGATTGACGGCGTGATGGGCGCCGAGCGTGGTCACCACGTCCTCGGGATCGCACCGGATGCCGCGGCTGATGGCAATATGCTGGGCAATCTGCTGTTCCAGCAGCGACGGCGTGAGGATTTCGCGATAATTGACGATACGAAAATCGCACTCGGTAAAAACCTCTTTTGTCAGCTTTGACCATATTTGCACGGGAAACAGCCGGTGATCGGGCGTCGCCATGTGCAGATATTGCGATCCGTCATTGAGGGTGAGCGAGCTGCGCCATGACAGCGTCTTTGCGCGGCGCGAAATCAACGCGTCGAACTGGTCAGTGACCGGCTCGTCCCGCTGCATGGCCACACTGGACGTGATGGGGCTGCGCTTGGGGACGGTTTCGACATAGGTGCCGCTGCCCCGCGCGGAATTCAGATATCCTTCTGCGATCAGCTGATCGAGCGCCGTCACGGCGGTGAAACGGGAAATTCCCAGGCTCTCTGATAAAACGCGGGACGAGGGTATGCGGGTGCCACCCGGAATGGCCCCGGACAGGATCATCTGCCGCAGCCCATCATAAAGTTGCAGGTAAAGCGGCAGCGCACTCTTTGCATCGAGTATCAGCCCGTCCAAACTGGACCCGTCGATCACGCGCGCGATAAGTCATCTCCATCGGGTGTTTCAAGGCCATGACAAGTGGACTGGCCGTTTTTCCGTTTTCTGGATATGTATCCAGCATTCTTTCCGGTCAATATCCACACACGATTTTCAAAAGGGCATCGCTGAACGGGCCGTGGCCCGGCAGATTTTGTCCGTAACGGGGGACTATCGATGGATGAATTGACCTACCTTTCAAACCTCGTTGCAAAGAGCCGGCTGTCGCGCCGGGATTTTCTCGGGCGCAGTGCTGCCCTGGGTGTGAGTGTCGCGATGGCCGGATCGCTCTTGTCCACGGCTGTGCGCGCCGAAGGACCTGTACGCGGAGGTACGTTCAAGGTCGGCATGCAGGGCGGCGCATCGACCGACAGTCTCGATCCGGGTCTCGCCACCAACCAGGTCTCCGCGATGGTCAACCATCTCTGGGGCGAAACGCTTGTCTGGCTGGCGCCGGACGGTTCACCCATTCCAGTGCTGGCCGAAGAATGGGTTGCCGCCCCCGACGCCAAGACCTGGACCTTCAAGATTCGCAAGGGCGTGCAGTTCCACGACGGCAGGACATTGACCCCGCAAGACGTCGCCGCGACGATCGAACGGCATACGGATGCAAAGTCGAAATCCGGCGCGCTCGGCATCCTCAAGGACATCGACACCATCAAGGTGGATGGCGATACGGTTGTCTTTACGCTCAAGGAAAGCAATGCCGACATGCCGTTCCTGATGACCGATTATCATCTGGTCATTCAGCCAGATGGCGGAGCCGGCGCACCGGAAGCGGCGATTGGCACAGGGCCCTACAAGCTTGCCAGCAGCGAAGCCGGAGTGCGCTACAACGCGACCCGTTTCGAAAATTACTGGGAAACCGGCAAGGTCGGCTTTGCAGAACAGGTGGAAATCGTCGTTATCAACGACGCTACGGCACGCATCGCGGCCCTTCAGAGCGGCCAGGTACACATGATCAACCGCATCGAGCCAAAGACCGTCCCCCTGCTCAAGAACATGCGCAAGGTCACCATCAAGAACGTCGCAGGCCGCGGCTTCTATCCCTTCAACATGTTCTGCGATACCGCTCCTTTCGACAACAAGGACCTGCGTCTCGCCCTGAAATTCGCGATGGATCGCGAAACGATGCTCAAGCGCATTCTCTTCGGCTATGGCTCGGTCGGCAACGATACGCCGATCAACAAGGCCTATCCGCTTTTCGAAGACATCGAACAGCGCAATTATGACCCTGACAAAGCCGCCTTCCACTTCAAGAAATCCGGCCACACAGGCAGCATCCTTCTGCGCACGTCCGAGGTTGCCTTCCCCGGTGCCGTGGATGCAGCCGTCCTCTACCAGGAAAGCGCCAAGAAAGGCGGCATCGACATTGAGGTCAAACGCGAGCCGGGTGACGGATATTGGTCGAACGTCTGGAATACCCAGCCCTTTGCGACCTCCTATTGGGGCGGGCGGCCGACCCAGGATCAGATGTATTCGACAGGCTACCTCTCGACAGCCGACTGGAACGATACCCGGTTCAAGAATGTGAGCTTCGACACGATGTTGATCACAGCGCGCGGAGAACTGGACGAGGCCAAGCGGCGGGGAATGTATCAGGACATGGCGGTGATGATGCGGGACGAAGGCGGATTGATCGTGCCGATGTTCAACGACTTCATCGACGGCATCAGCGAAAACGTCGCGGGCTGGGTGGACAATCCGGCCGGGGAACTGATGAATGGAGACGCGCCGCTGCGCTGCTGGCTCAACGCCTGAAACATTGTCAGCAACACGACCCGCCGCGCCACCTTTGAGAAAGGGCGGCGTATCCGGCCAGCACAGGTAATCGAACAGCACCATGCCTCTTCGCAACAAACTTCTTCTTATCATTCTCGACGGCCAGCCGTGGCGCACCGCGCGGCGGCTCATGGGCAATCTCGAGGGTTGGGTCCAGGCCGGCGAGGCGCAGGTGTGGAAGATGCGCTCCGTGCTGCCATCCACCTCGGCATCCTGCTATGCCTCGATCCATACCGGCGTGCCGCCCCAGATCCACGGCGTCCTGTCCAACGAGACGCTGTTTCGCGTCGAGCAGCCCGACATCTTCTCCGAAGTTTCAAAGGCCGGCGGCAAGACGGGTGCCGTGACGCATTCCTTCTGGTCTACCTTCTTTCAACGTGCGCCGTTCGATATGGTGCGCGACATCGAATATGATGAGGCGGAAGGACCCATCCATCATGGCCGGTTTCACACGATGGCGGGCTATAATCATCAAAACCAGATGACCCCCAGCGATCTCGATCTGTTCGCAACGCTCACGATGCTGACCGAGCGCTATGCCATCGACTACGGTATCTTGCACACCTGCACGCTCGACAGCATGGGTCACCGCTATGGCCATGATTGCACGCAGATGGACGCGGCCTGCTTTACAATCGACGCGCAACTGGCAGCCTTCCTGCCGCGCTGGCGCAAGAATGGCTACGAGGTCATCGTCACGGCCGATCATGGCCAGACCAACCGCGGACATCACGGCGGCCATGACGATGAGATGCAGGACTTTGCCTTCTACTGGTTCGGCAGCGGCGAAGGCCCCCCTGCCGATACCCTGCTCGACCAGCTCGATCTCGCACCCACCGTCCTGTCCAGGCTTGGCGTGCCGATCCCGGCGAGCATGAAGGGCAAGCCATTCCTGTTTTGACGGCGGGCACCGGCATGAGCCATTGACTGGAACAAGCCGTGCCAGGCCGCCGGATGTTGACGTGCCGGTCAGAGTCGGCACATTGCCTGGTTTTGTCCAGCAATCACAGCAGTCAATGGCGGCCCTCATCTTATGGCAACGGATTTCACCGGTATTTCGATCTTCATCGCGGTTGCTGAAGCCGGCAGCTTTCGCCTCGCGTCCGAACGGCTCGGCGTCACGCGGTCGGCGGTGAGCCAGTCTATCCGCCGGATCGAAGACCGGCTTGGCGTTGCGCTGATCCAGAGAACCACCCGCAGCCTTATCCTGACCGAGGCAGGCCGCAAACTCTACGATCGTGTTGCGCCGGCGATGAGCGATGTCAACCAGGCGATCGAGGATGCCGGGGGCGAGGCACGGCCATCGGGAACGTTGCGGCTTGCGGTCTCGTCCATTGCCGAGCGCTTCCTGGATGGATCGCTGTTTACAGAGTTTGTGTGCGCCTGTCCGGATGTCACACTGGATGTGACCATCACCGACGAAACGATCGATATCGTCTCCGAAGGTTTCGACGCGGGCGTGCGATTGGGAGAGGTGCTGGAACAGGATATGGTGGCATTGCCGGTGTCGGGCGAGCAGCGGCAGATCGCCGTCGCCAGCCCGGGCTACCTCAAGCTCAATCCAGCGCCCACGCATCCGCGCGACCTGGTCGGACATCGCTGTATTGGCTGGCGCCCGTCCCGCGACGTCGCACCTTACCGATGGGAATTTACCGAACAGGGACGCGACTTCGCCGTCGCCGTTCAGCCTGCGGTTACGACGAACGAAATGCGGGTCATGGTCAACACGGCCCTCTGCGGCGGTGGAATTACCTGCGGAATGGAAGAGCTGTTCCAACCCTATATCGTCAGCGGCGAACTGGTGGCTGTGCTGCAGGACTATTGCCCGCCCTTTGCCGGCTTCTATCTCTTCTACCCCAGCCGACGCAACGTTCCGCCCAAATTGCGGGCGTTCTTGGATCATGTCAGACGCTGGCGTCAAACGGCGCTGCGATAGATCACCAGGCAGCATTGGTGACTTAATCTAACCAACCCATTCAGAAATGGTTAGCTGCCGCACCAGATGCAGATCGGCTAGGTTCTTGTTCAGGAAACACGGCGGCAATCCGCCGGCAGAACAAGGATTGAAAAGATGGAGTATAAGCAACTCGGCAATACGGGCCTGCTCGTATCCCGCCTATGCCTGGGAACGATGACATTCAGCGATGGCGGCGGCATTTATGCCCATATCGGCAATGTCGGTCAGGCGGGCGCCGACGAACTGGTGAACGCTGCCATCAACGCCGGCATCAATTTCTTCGATACCGCCGACATCTACTCAGACGGCCAGAGCGAGCAGACCCTCGGGCAGTCGTTCCGCAACCTTGACCTTGCCCGTGGCGACGTGGTGCTCGCGACCAAGGGCTATATGCGAACCGGACCTGGCCGCAATTCCATCGGTGCTTCGCGCAAACACATCGTGGAGGCTGTCGAAGCAAGCCTGAAAAGGCTTGGTACCGACTATATCGATCTCTACCAAATCCATCAGAGCGACAGCATCACGCCGATCGAGGAAACGCTGCGCGCACTCGATGACCTCGTTCGTCACGGCAAGGTGCGTTATACCGGATGCTCCAACTGGCCGGTCTGGAAAATTGCAACGGCGTTCGGCGCGTCCGAGCGTTTGAACCTTGCGCGTTTCGAAACCGTCCAGGCCTATTATTCGCTGGCCGGCCGCGACGTCGAACGGGAGATGATCCCGCTTCTTGATCATCAGCGCGGCGGCCTGCTGGTCTGGAGCCCTTTGGCCGGCGGCTTGCTGTCGGGCAAGTATGACCGGAATAACCAGACGCCGCAGGGTGCCCGGCGCTCGGGCTTCGATTTCCCGATCGTGGACAAGGAACGCGCCTGGAATATCATCGACGCGCTGCGGCCGGTCGCGCAGGCCCATGAGACCAGCATAGCACGGGTGGCTTTAGCCTGGTTGCTGTCACGCCAGGCGGTGACCTCGGTCATCGTCGGAGCAAAACGGCTCGACCAGCTTGAGGACAATTTGGCTGCAGCAGATCTGAAGCTCAGCGACGACGACCTGGCTAAACTCGATGCGGTGAGCCAACTGCCGCCCGAATATCCCGGCTGGATGGTGGACACGCAAGGTGCCGACCGGCTTGGGCCACTCGATCTGTGGAAGAACGCAAGGACCACGGCATCACCGCAGTCGTGATCCGTCGCCCCCATTGGCTCGCCTCCCGCGCTGAGCAAGGCTTTTCAGCCTGGCTCATATACCGGCAGCCTTTTCCCTCTCTCTCTCTCCAACATCCCAACAAAGGACTGACACAATGACCCCCATGTCACGGATATATTTCCCGCCTGCGGCAAGCCGCAACGTGGTCGCCGCAGGCCGCAACGTCGCGGCAAGCCGCAACGTGGTGGCCACATTGGTGTTCCTGGCCATCACCGGATCGGCACATGCCGAAGGCACCGTGGCGGCTGCCCGGCCGGAAATCCAGGGCACCGGCCTTGAGACGCAGAACAAGGCGATCGTTCGTTCGGCTTTTGAAACCTGGCGGACAGGCGGCAACATTTTTGCAGAGCTTCTCTCGCCCGACGTCGTCTGGACGATCCACGGCTCCAGCCCCGTCGCGGGCACCTACCGGGGTCTGAAGGATTTCACCGAGCGCGGCTCCAGCCCCCTGACAAGCCGTCTCAGCACCCCTATCTTGCCAGAGGTCCACACTATCGTTGCGGATGGAGACACGGTCATTATCCGCTTTGACGGCTCGGCAACGACAACCTCGGGCGCCCCTTACCGCAACCAGTTCGTCTGGATTTTCAAGATGAAGGACGGCTCCGTCGTCAAGGCCGAGGCCTTTCTGGATCTGGCGGCCTACCAGCGCGTGGTCGATAACAATGAACCTCGCGCCCAATAGGCACCCGCGACCCCTCCGGCATAGCGCGGCGGCCACCCCGCCCCTTGCCGGAGCCAGCCAAACGATCACAAAACCCACCCCACAACGGGGCAGCCAATCATCCTGGGAGACCAGCCATGCGGCATGTGTTTGCTTTCCTGATAACCGCCACTCTTTTTGCTCAAACCGCTCAAGCTGAGGACACCACCATGCAACCGCACCATCCCTATACCGGCCTCTGGGTGACCGACGATGGTCACGTCCGCCACGAACTTTTGCCATCAGGACGCTATGTCGAAGCACGCGGTACACGCGAACGCGCCTATGAGGGCCGCTACGAAGTCTCCGGCCAGCATATCGAATACTGGGACGACACCGGCTTCACCGCCGATGGCGACTTCGTGGATGCAGATACCCTGCATCACGGCGGCATGGTCTTGCGCCGGAGGTAGGCTTGTGGCCGGACGTTGCGAGGGCGTCTCCGGCGCGGCGCGAAATTTCGGATTAGACCGCCCAAACGGGGCAACTTTGGTCAGCCCGAGTGGTAGCCGCCATCGACCGGTAGCGTCACACCGGTGACAAATTGGGCGGCGGGGGAGGCGAGGAACAGTGTGGGGCCGACGAGGTCGGCTGTTGTTCCCCAGCGTTTCAGGGCGGAGCGTTCGGCGATCTTTTGCGCGCTGTCTGGAACAGACCAGAGCGCCCGGGTCATCTCGGTCTTATGATAACCGGGGCCGATTGCGTTGACCCGGACGCCGTCGCGGCCATATTTGTGAGCAAGAGCCCGGGTCAAACCGACGATCCCCGTCTTGCTCGCCGTATAGGCTGGCACTGTTTCATCGGCGAGATAGCTGAGCATCGAGGCAAAATTGATGATGCTGCCGCCCGATATCTTGAGCAATGGAAAAGCTGCCCGCGACAGCCGCATTGCGCTTGATAAATTGATGTCCATGACATCGAGAAATGTCTCTTCGTCCCATTCGGCATTGGGCCGCGCGACGCCCTGGCAGTTGACCAGCACGTTTAGGCTCGAGAAACCGGCGAAAAAGCTTTTGACGTCCTCATTGCTGCGGACATCGAGCAAGCGGAAATCGATAGCGGCATAATCCGCATTCGCCTGGCATTCGGCGATCTTTGCGGCGGACGAACCGCTGGCGACAACCGTTGCACCGGCGCGGGAAAAGCCTTCGGCGATGGCGAGCCCGATGCCGCTGGTGCCGCCGGAGATGACGACAGACTTTCCAGTAAACTGCTGTTCCGGGAACGCCTTGTTTTCGCTATCCATGGTCATATTCAACTTCCGTTTCAAATCAGTGTTTTCAGCGCGGCGACGACCATGTCTTCCGTGACCGGCATCGGCTCGTTATGGATGATTTCGCCCGGCCTGCAGGACCGCCGCGCGACGATCGCAAGCTTCTCATCCGACGCATCCGCAATACCGATATCGGCGAGCCGCACCGGAAGACGAACCTTGGCGCAGAAGGCGCGAACCCTTTCGAATTCGTCCTCAAGCCCATGCAGCTTCAGACCGGCGAGGACGCCGATCGCGACTTTTTCGCCATGCAAATGATGATGCACATCTTCAAGCTCGCACAGGCCATGATGAATGGCATGGGCGGCGGCAACGCCGCCGGATTCAAAACCGATGCCAGAGAGCAGGATATTGGCCTCCACGACGCGCTCCAGCGCCGGACCAGCCGTATTTGCATCGCATTCCGCAAGCGCCTGGGCCCCGTGCGCAAAGATGGTGTCGCGGCACAGGCGGGCAATCTCATGGGCAATCGAAATGCCCGGCATCGTCATGCAGTTGCGCGCCCCGCTGCGGCGGCAGGAATCGGCCTCATAGAATGTGGCGAGCGCGTCACCGATGCCGGCAGCCAGAAACCGGGCCGGTGCCTGGGTGATCAGCGCGGTATCCACCAGCACCAGATCGGGATTGCGCGGCAGAAACGTGTCATAGGCGACGGTGCCATCGTCGTTATAAATGACCGCAAGCGCGCTGCAGGGCGCATCCGAGGCTGCGATGGTCGGAAAGATGATGACCGGCAGGTCCAGATCGCGTGCCGCCGCCTTTGCCGTATCCAGCGCCTTGCCGCCGCCCGCCCCGATAATGACATCGGCGCCCGATTTGCGCGCGGCCTCCACGAGTGCTGCAATCTGGCTTTCGCTGCATTCGCCGCCATGGCGGATGCCCAGCGCTTCGATCTTGCCATTGCAGGCCTCGGTGACCGGTTCCACCAGCAGATCGAAGATGCCGTTGTCGAGCAGGATGGCGGCTTTCGATCCGTAGGACGCGGCCTCAGCACCCAGATTGGCGATGCTGCCGGGACCCTGAATATAGCGTCCGGGAAAGCGCGCACCTCTGGTGGCGACAGCCTCTGCTGCTCTTACCAGCATACATAACCTCCATCCGCCAGAACGATCGAACCGGTCATCAGGCTGGAAGCGTCACTGGCAAGAAAGAGAATGACGGACGCCACTTCTTCCGGGCGGCCCATCCTGTTCATCGGCGTGCCGCCGACCCAGTGCTTGTACATGTCCGCATCATCGTAGACATATTTGTTCATGTCGGTGTCGATATAGGTCGGAGCGACCGCATTGACGCGCACGCCGCGCGCACCCCATTCGGCAGCCAGCGACCGGGTCAGATGATGAACAGCGGCTTTCGAGGCATTGTAGTTTGCCTGTTCCTGCGGCCGGTTGACGATGAAACCAGACATCGACCCGACATTGACGATGGACCCGGACTGGCGCTCCAGCATCGAACGGCCGAAGGCGCGGCAGCACCAGAACAACCCGTTGAGATTGACATCGACGACCTTGTTCCAGACATCATCTGCCATGGTTTCGGCCGGGTGATTGCTGATGGCGATGCCGGCATTGTTGACGAGAATATCCACCCGCCCATGGCGCGCGACGATCGCATCGTGAACAGATTGGACGCGGGCAACGTCGGTGACATCGAGTTGCTCGCTATCGACGGAAAATCCTTTTTCGCGCATGCCGGCCGTCGAGGCGGCAAGCAGATCCGGGTTCATATCGGTCAGCACGACGGTCGCGCCTGCCTCCGCCAGGGCTTCCACGGCCGATAGGCCAATGCCGCGCGCCGCGCCGGTGACGACGGCAACCTTGCCCGTGAGCTTGAATTTGTCGAGATACATGGTGGTCTCCCCCAAAGGTTAAACGGTTAAGCGGCTTGAATGGCCGGCGATGTCTGCAGCCCGGCAAGCGCTGCGATCAGATTGAATGGATCGGCCGGCAAACAGCCACCGGGAAAAACGAGGTCGCCGCGATGCGGTTCCGGCCAGGCGATGACCCGCATGCCGGCCGACAGTCCCGCCTGCGCGCCGACAGGGCTGTCCTCGACCACGACACAATCCTGCGCCCGTACGTTCAAAAGATGCGCCGCGCGCAGATACGGCTCCGGGTCCGGTTTGCCTTGACGCACGTCATTGCGCGTCACGCTGATGAGGCCTGGGCGCGAAAGCCCGGTTGCCCGCAGATTGGCATCGGCGATCATCCGGTCCGAATTCGAGACGACAGCATAAGGGATATGGTGGCGTGCGAGCAGCTCAAGCACCGCATCGACGCCCGCGCGCCGTTTCAGGGAGGGTGCGAGCGCCAGATAGGCAGCGTGTTTTGCAGCCACAAGGTCATCCAGGGTGAGATTTAACCCAATCGCTTCGACCAGCGCCGCATGGCAGTCTGCCATCGACATGCCGGTGATACGCTCAGCAAAACCGTCCGGAATTGTTCGGCCATGCCGTGCCACGGCGTTAACGAGCGCGTCGTAATGCGTCGGTTCGCTGTCGATCAGCGTTCCATCCATGTCGAAGAGAACAGCGGAAATCGTCATGATGGCAACCTGTCGAGATCGTCGTAGAGCGCCTGGCTGTGATGATAGAGTTTTTCGAAGAAAGCCTGCATCGGACGATAGGTCTCAGCCCATGCCGGATCCGGCAGGATTTCCTCTGAAAAGGAAACATACCGGCCGGCGGCCGCTTCGATCGAGCCGAATTGCCCCGTTGCCGTTGCCGCCATCGCGGCACAGCCGACAATGCCACATTCGGCTTCCTGCGGAACCAAGATAGGGATGCCGTAGACACTGGCCTTGATCGTCATCCAGAGCTTGGTGCGGGCACCACCGCCGGATGCGATAATGCGTTCCAGTTTTTCGCCTGACGCCTCCTCCATGATGGTAATATGCCGTTTGACGGCAAAAGCTACGCCTTCGAGAACAGCGCGGTGCATATGCGCCAGCCCATGTGCTGCGGCAAGACCGAAGAACTGGGCGCGCGCATTGCGGTGGTCGCCGAAACGCTCGCCGGCCAGATAGGGTACGAAGAACAGGCGATCAGACCCCGCCGGCGCCTGCGCTGCCTTCTCGACGATCTCGCTATAGCCGAGCTGTTTTTCGTGAAAGGCCCGCCGCGCCCAGCGCATTGCATCACCGCCGGATTCCAGCAGCATGAACGCGCCCCAGTTGCCCTCCACCGTGCCGACATTGGAAATCGACGGATCGAGCAGCGGCTTACGGGAAATCGCTGTGATGATCGAGGACGTTCCCATCACCTCGGAACCGAGCCCAGGGCGGCAGACACCGGAGCCGAGCAAGGCCGCCGGATAGTCGGCGCAACCGACGAGGACAGGCGTGCCGGCAAGAAGCCCGGTTTCCAGCGCCGCAGCCTGCGTCACCGTGCCCAGCACGTCGAGCGGGTTGCGGATCGGCAGCAGCTTGCTCCGATCGAGCCCCAGCATGTCGCACATGCTCTCAGACCAGTTGCCGGTTTCAGGGTTCATCAGAAAGCTGGCGCAGGCCTCTGTACGGTCCATCGCCCGCTCGCCCGTCAGCCGCAGGTTGATGAAGTCCTTCGGCATCATCACGGCGGTGGCACGGTGATAGGCATCGGGATCGTTGTCGCGGATCCATTGCAGCTTGAAGGCCGGCCAGGCCGGCGTCGGCGGATTGGAGCTTTCGCCGAGATAATCCTGCGGGCGATGGGCGGCTTCGAATGCGGTGACGTGACCGATCGTGCGCTTGTCGTTCCAGAGCGGCACGGTCTCGCGGGTCAGCTGTCCGTCGTCATCGATCAGCACCGTTCCGTGCATCTGGCCGCAAGCAGCGATAGCGACGATCCGGCCGCGCGCATCTTCGACCTGGTCGAGCACGCTGCGGATTGCCTGGACCACACCGCGCCACCAATCCAATGGGCGCTGTTCCGACCAGCCAAAGGCTGGCACGATCTGTTCGTGCTCTTGTGCGGCAATGGCAAGCACGCGGCCCCGATCATCGACAAGGGCAGCGCGGACGCTGCCTGTGCCGACGTCGATTGCCAGTGAAAGGTCCTTGGTCATGGGCTCTGTCCGGAATGCTGATATCATCTGTCTGTTTCGCAAACGGCCTGCGAAACCATGGCTTGAAAGAGACCTTACCGCTTGAAGATCGTCGATGCATACTGAAGAAGCATCGCGCCGATGATGATGCAGCCCATGAAGACCTGCTGGTGATAACCAGGGACACGCGCCAGGTTCATCATGTTGGCGATGATGCCGAGAACCAGGACGCCGATCAGGGTATTGATGACGCCGCCGCGCCCGCCCATCAGGCTTGCGCCGCCGATGACGACGGCGGCGATAGCATCGAGTTCGGCGCCGACGCCGATATTGGCCGATCCGACGCCGGTGCGGCTGGTGGAGACGATGCCGGCAAGAGCGGCAAGAAAGCCGGAGATGACATAGACCGACATCGTATAATGGGCGACCGGAATACCGGACAGACGGACAGCTTCCGCATTCGAGCCGATCGCTTTGACCAGGCGGCCGAAACGGGTGAAGGCCAGAACGATACCGGCGATGGCGAAAACGATCGCCATCAGGATGATCGGATAGGGAATGCCGATCAGGGAACCGGAGCCGAAGCCTGTGATAAAGGCGCCGGCCTCACCCATGACGATCGGCTGTCCGGTCGAGACGATATAGGAAAGACCGCGCGCAATGGTCATCATGGCCAGCGTCGTGACGAAAGGTGGCAGCTTCAGGTAGGCAACGAGACCACCGGAGACGGCGCCGCAGAGACCGCCGGCGATCACCGCCGCACCGATTGCAACGCCAGGGGAATATTGCTGGATCAGAATGGCCGATATGACGCTGCCGAGGGCAGCGATGGAACCGACCGACAGGTCGATGCCGCGTGTCAGGATGACAAACAGCATGCCGACGGCCATGAGGCTGGTGCCCGAAATCTGGCGAAGCACGTTGACCAGATTTCGCTGCGTGAGAAAGACGTCGGACATCGACGCCGCCACGATCAGCAAGGCGATCAGGATCACGAACGTGCCGTAGCGATGTAGCATGCTGCTGATATTGATCGAGCGGCGCGGGCCGGTTTCGGCTATGTCTGTCATGGCTGTACCCATCAGTGTGCTGGTTCTTGTTGCAAGGGACCCGAAGTGCTGACCATCGCCAGCTTGAGAAGTTTTTCCTCCGAATAGTCCTGCGGCTCGAGGCTTCCGGTCAGATGCCCTTCCCGCATGACCAGCACCCGGTCGCACAGGCCGAACAGTTCGAGATGTTCGGAGGAAATCACCAGGACGGCGCGGCCTTCCGCAGCGAGCGACTTGATCAACGAATAGATCTCCGTCTTGGCACCGACATCGACGCCACGGGTGGGCTCATCGAAAATCAGCACGGCGCCATCGGCATGAAACCATTTTGCCAGAACGACCTTCTGCTGGTTGCCGCCTGATAGGCTCGATACCGGATCACCGAGATCGCCCGCCTTAATGCGCAGCCGCGCGGCAAGCTTTTCGACTGTGGCGCGTTCTTTCGCCCGCCTGATAAAGCCGAAGGCATTCACCAATGAGCCAAGTTTGGTCATCGTCGCATTGGTCCGGATCGGAAAATCGAGGATGACGCCCTGCTCCTTGCGGTTTTCCGGAACGAGCCCGATGCCGGCTCTGACACCATCTCTGGGCGAGCGTGGCTTGAACTCCTTGCCGTTGATCAGGATGCGGCCGCTCCTCGCCTTTTCTGCGCCAAAGATCAGCCGGACCAGCTCCGTGCGGCCAGCCCCGACAAGTCCGCCAAGCCCGACAATTTCGCCGGCTCTGACGCTGAGCGACACGCCCTTGACGCGGTTGCCGTCCGAAAGGTTCTCGACCTTAAGGACTTCCTGACCCGGACTGCGTGCGACATCCTCGCCGAACAGCGCCTTCAGCGAACGGCCGACCATCATGTTAATGACGTCCTCGATCCCGACTTCGGAGCGATCGACCGTCTTTACCGAGGCGCCGTCCTTCATGACGGTGATGCGATCGGCAATGCGGAAGACCTCATCCAGCCGGTGGGAAATATAGATGATGCCGACACCACGGTCGCGCAGCGTCCGGATGATGCCGAGAAGCCGTTCCGCATCACGCACGGCAAGAACGGCAGTCGGTTCGTCGAAGACGATGATGCGGACATTCCGGGAAAGCGCTTTGGCGATCTCCACCACCTGCTGGTGAGCCAGCGAAAGATCGGAGACGGTCATGCGCGGGTTGATGTCAAAGCCGAGGCTGGAGATCAAAGCGGTGGCGCGCCGGTTGAGATCGCCCCAGGAGATCAGCGATGGAATTTCCGCAAGAAAGATGTTCTCGGCGACGGTCAGATCCGTCGCAAGTGCCATTTCCTGATGGATAACAGCAATGCCGCGCTGCAGCGCATCGGCCGGGCTGCGAAAATTCTGCGGCTCGCCGCCGACTTCAACCGTGCCGCCGTCAGGAACATATTCGCCGCCGAGCACGCGCATCAGCGTCGATTTTCCGGCACCATTTTCACCCAGCAGCGCATGCACTTCGCCCGCACGCAACGCAAAATCGACGCCGCGCAGCGCATGCACACCGCCGAACGATTTGCGGATACCCGTCAGTTCAACAAGTTTGGTCATGACACAGGTTCTTCACGTACCCGGCGTCCTGGAACGCCACGGTCCGAAGCGAAAACCGGCTCCGGTCCGACATGGAAAAGGAGAGATAAACGGCGGGCGCTTTTATGCCCCGCCGTTCACCCGGGAGGATCAGCGGCTTAAAAGACAGCGTCTGCCTTGTAATACTGATCGACATTGTCCTTCGTGATCGCCACCGGCTTGGTGTACGTGATCTTCGGCGTGGCGGCGGGCAATGTTCCCTCGATGGCCTGCTTGGCCATATCGACGGCAGTTGCCGCGACAACGGCCGGGTCGTTGAGGCCGGTTGCGCCATAGGTGCCGCCCTTGATCATCTGGAGCGCTTCCTTCTGACCATCGGCAGCAGCAACCAGCAGCACACCGTCAAGGCGTCCGGCCTGTTCCAGCGCCTTCTGGGCGCCCAGAACCATGGAATCGTTTTCACCGAGAACGACGTTGATCTCCGGGTTGGCAGTCAAAAGGTCTTCCATCGCCTTCAGGCCGCCCTCATTGCCCCAGAGACCCCAGCCCTGGCCGACGACTTCGAAATTGGCGCGGCCTTCATTGCGGAGCTGGCCTTCAAGCAGGCCGGCGAGCACGCCGAGGCGGCGCTCCTGGCCGACTTCATTGCCCTTGTCGCCGGACAGGAGAGCGATCTTCAGGGCCTTGCCCTTGGTCTGATCCGCGATCCACTGACCAACGAGCTGGCCGTTCTGGCCGTTCGAAGACTGGATCAACGTGACGAAATCAGCCTTGGAGTCCAGCGTTGAATCGATGACGAAAACCTTGACACCTGCAGCCGATGCGGCATTGACGGCCGGAACGAGACCCTGGCTGTCGCGCGGATTGATGATCAGCGCCTGGATGCCCTGAGCAACCATGTCCTCGACATCGGCAATCTGCTTGTTGAGATCGTTTTGTGCATCAACGGCGATGATTTCGCAGCCGACTTCCGCCCCATGTTTTTTCGCCGACACTTCCTGTGCTGCAAAGTAAGGGGCATCGAGCGTCTTCATCGACACGCCGATCTTGCAATCGGCAGCCTGGGCCGCCGAAATGGCGGCGGCGGATACCGCTGCCGCAAGCGCCAGCTTCAATGTCGTCTTCTTGATCAGGTTCATGGAATTCCTCCTCCACTTGAATTTGAGCCGCCAGGTTTCCTCTGATGGTTTAAGTAGCGTAATTACATAAAATATCGACGTCAATATCGATATGGCGGATTTATTCAGCATTTTTGTAATTAAATGGCTAAAAAATTCTCTTGTGCGAAAATTGAGAATTATTTATGTAGTGAAATTACCAATTGGAGAGCTTTCATGTTACGGGAACCAATTTCCAGCACCGTCGATATCGACAAGGGCGGCATGAGCGGCAATACCGGCCGCTACGAAAAGCGGCTGAGCGCGCTCGACGGGCTCTATAAGGACCAGGCCGCTTTCAGCGCCCTTCTCGCATCCACCCGCGACCCCGTTGTCTATGATGTCGAAGACTTCAAGCCGGGCACGCATTCCGGAGATCTGATCTACGGCGTCACCCGGATGAATCCGGGCCGTGTCGGCAACGAATATTTCCTGACCCGCGGCCATATCCACGCCAAGGCGGATCGCCCCGAGATTTACTACGGGCAGAAGGGGAATGGCCTGATGCAGCTGGAATCGCCGGATGGCGAAACCCGCATCATCGAGATCGCCCCGCAAACCATCTGCTACGTGCCGCCCTTCTGGATCCACCGGTCCATCAATGTCGGCAACGAGGACCTGGTGATGGTGTTCGCCTATCCCTCCGATAGCGGCCAGGATTACGGCATCATCGAGACATCCAACGGCATGCGCCACCGCATCGTCGCAACGGCTGCCGGCGGATGGGAAATGATCGACAACAAGGCCTACAAGCCGCGCACCACCGCCACCGTCAACGCGCTGATGAAAACCTACGCCTGAAACACGCCCAATCCAGACAAGGACATGCCATGCTAAACCCGATTGATCTCATCGCCAGCCTGGGCGTCGTTCCCGTGATCGCCATCGAGCGCGTCGAAGACGCAGTGCCGCTGGCCGACGCGCTGCTCGAAGGCGGCCTGCCCGTTGCCGAAATCACGTTCCGCACCGAGGCTGCAGCCGATGTGCTCGCCACTATCCGCGACGCGCGGCCGGAACTCTGCATCGGCGCCGGCACTATTCTCGACCGGGATAACCTCGCCCGCGCCGTTGCATCCGGCGCGCGCTTCGGGCTGGCGCCAGGTTACGATCCCGAGATCGTCGATGCCGCGAAGGCAGCCGGCATGCCGTTTTGCCCCGGCATCATGACCCCGTCCGACCTGTCGCTGGCTGCAGCACGCGGCGTGCGCCTGGCGAAATTCTTCCCCGCAGGCATTGCCGGCGGCCCCAAGGCGCTGGCCGGCATTTCTGCCCCCTTCGCCCATCTCAATATCCGCTTCATCCCGACCGGCGGCGTCACCGAGACGACAATCGGCGAATGGCTGGCGCTGAAAGCCGTGGTCGCCGTCGGCGGCACCTGGATCGCCAAGACTGAAGACATTCGCGAAGGCCGGTTCGCCGAGATTGCAAAATCTGCAGCATCAGCCGTTCGCATTGCCAAGCAAGCCCTGGAGAAACGCGCGTGATCTATAGCCCCGCCACGCAGCCGACACTTTACTTCATCGGCGTGACCACGACCAAGAGCTCGATCATGAAGGTCTTTCCGGCCTGGGCGCAATTCCTCGGCCTGAAGGACGCTGTCATCAAGGGCATCGATTTCAAGCTGCATGACGATCCCGCTGCCTATCGCGCTGCCGTGGAATTCATCCGCGACGATCCGCTTTCGATGGGCGCATTGGTCACGACCCACAAGATCGACCTCTATGCCGCCTGCAAGGACCTGTTCGACGTCATCGATCCGCATGCATCCCTGATGGGCGAGACCAGCTGCATCTCCAAACGGGGCGGCAAGCTGATCTGCCATGCCAAGGACCCCATCTCGTCCGGCCTGTCGATCGATGGGTTTCTCGGCCAAGGATATTTCGGGAAGAACGGCGCCGAACTCTTTTCCATGGGCGCTGGCGGTTCCACCATCGCCATCACCTGGCATCTGATGCGGGCATCACGCGGACATGACGTGCCCTCGCGTATCGTCGTGTCCAACAGAAGCCAGCACCGGCTCGACGAAATCCGTGCCATTCATGCCGGGATCGAAACGGCGGTCCCGATCGACTATATCCTTGCGCCCAAAGCCGAAGATAACGATGCCGTTTTGAAAACCTTGAAGCCCGGCTCTCTCGTCATCAATGCGACCGGCCTTGGAAAAGACGCGCCGGGCTCGCCGCTGTCGGATGCGGCGGTTTTTCCGGAGCGCGCCGTCGTCTGGGACCTCAACTATCGCGGCGACCTGATTTTTCTTGATCAGGCCCGCGCGCAGGAAAAGGACCGGGCGCTTACCGTCGTCGATGGCTGGACCTATTTCCTGCACGGCTGGACGCAGGTGATCGCCGAGGTTTTCGCGATCGATATCCCAGCCTCCGGCCCCGTATTCGACCAGGTTTCCGACATCGCATTGAAGGCGGCAGGACGATGATCTCAGCGCAGCGCATACTTGTCACACCCCGGTCTCTGACGGCGGAACCGCATCCCGATATCGAGCGCTTGCGCGACGATGGATATGAGATCGTCTACTCCACAGCTGGAGCAATGCCTGCCGAGGACGAACTGGTGGCGCTGGTTCCGGGTTGCGTCGGCTGGCTGGCCGGCGTTGAGCCGGTCACCCGCCGCGTGCTCGATGCCGCAACGGACCTGCGCGTTATCAGCCGCAATGGCGTCGGCATCGACAATCTTCCGGTGGACATCCTGTCCGAAAAAGGCGTGAAAATCGTGATTGCCGAGGGCGCCAACGCCATGGGCGTGGCGGAGCTGACGATCGGTCTCCTGTTCAGCGCCTTGCGGGCCATCCCGCTTTCGGATGCGGGCATCAAGAAAGGCGGGTGGCCGCGCGTTCGCGGGCTGGAAATCCAGAACCGCGTGATCGGTATTATCGGCTGCGGCGCGATCGGCCGCGAAGTGGCGCGCATGGTGATCGGCCTTGGCGCTTCCGTCATCGCGTTCGACCCGGCCCGCCCCAATCTCGACCTGCCCTCCTCCCGGTTTTCCTATGCCGGCATCGACGATATTCTCGACAGCTGTGACGTGCTGACATTGCATTGCCCGCTGCCGCGCGACGGCTCCACCCTCATTTCACCGGAGCGGATCGGCCGGATGAAAAAGAGTGCCGTGATCATCAATACGGCGCGGGCGCGGCTGATCGATGAACCTGCCCTGATAGAAGCACTCGACGAAGGACGGCTGAGCGCCTATGCGACGGATGTTTTCGAACAGGAACCACCGGCATCCCTGTCGCTTGCCGCCCACCCGCGCGTGGTTGCCACCAGCCATATCGGCGGATTCACGGAAGAAAGCGTCGATCGTGCAACCCGCATCGCCGCCAACAACCTGATCGCAGCTCTGAAGGCGTCGTGACGCGATGACGGACAAGCTGGTCGAAATCCCGTTGGATCGCTCTCTTTCAAAGACACTGGCGCAGCCGGTTGCACCCGGCAACACGCGCCTTCATTGGCTTTGCCAGGCCGGGTTCATCATCGAGACCAACACGTTCCGCATGGTCATCGATCCCTATCTCTCGGATACGCTGGCGGAAAAATATCGCGGCACCGCCCGCCCCCATGAACGCATGATGCCGGCGCCAATCGCGCCGGCCGATTTGGCGCCGGTCGATCTGGTTCTGTGTACCCATCATCACACCGACCATATGGACCCCGGCACGCTGATCCCGCTGATGGCGGCAAACCCTCATGCGCTTCTCGTTGCGCCACGGGCATCCCTATCCACTGTTCGCGAACGCTCAGGGCTTCCTGACGGCCGGCTTTGCCTGATGAATGCGGGAGAGACGCTGACGATTGATAGCATCACCGTCACGGCCACCCGCGCCGCGCATGAAGCGCTCGAAACGGATGACGCCGGCAACCATCGTTTCCTCGGCTATCTCATCGATACCGGAAGTGTGCGTATCTGGCATTCCGGTGATTCCATCCCATTTGAAGGCCTCGCTGCGGATATCGCAGCGTTAAAACCGGATCTGGCCCTCTTGCCCGTCAATGGCCGCAAGGCTGAACTTTCCAACAATGGAGTGCCGGGGAATTTCACGCTGGACGAGGCGATCGGCGTTGCCACAAAGGTTGGCTGCACTGCGATGGTCGCCCACCACTACGGCCTTTTCGCCTTCAACACGGAGGATCCGGATCGTATCGATGCCGCAAGCGCACACACCGCTTCTCTCCGTGTTGTGCGGGCACGCGCAGCAATTGCACTCGAATGGCGCAACGGCTAGAGCGCTTCATCTTTAAACGGAAGCATTCTGCCGGAAGGAATTTCGGCCAGGACCAAGGCGGCTGGCGAAGAGCGCAGCAGAAGCTGCGGTCGAGACGGCCGCCGCCGGTCATGGCCGAAATTCATCCGGCCCTTCGGGTTGGCTGAAAACGGCCGTCCACTGTGTCGGATGGCTTGCGCGATGGGTCGGCATCGCTCTGCGCCATCCTTCGTGTGGAGCGGCCGTATTGAGCCAACAGAATCGCTTCCGTTTAAAGATGAAGCGCTCTAGCATTGAGCCGCACTGCGGCCAAGATCCGGGTGAATGCGAATGACATGAAGGCGGCTGCAATGGATACTGATACAGGCGCGGACCTGCGCACCAACCCGAACCGCAATGTCATCGAGGTGATCAGGACCATGCGCTCGCAATTGCGCAAATCCGATCGGAAAGTCGCCGATATCGTTCTGCAGGACCCGCGCCGCATCATCACGGCGACTGTTGGGGAAACGGCAGCCCTTGCCGAAGTCAGCCAGCCGACCGTCGTGCGGTTTGCAAACGCGATCGGTTGCAACGGCTTCCAGGATTTCAAGATACGGCTGGCGCAGAGCCTGGCGCTTGGAACACCCGCTACCCATTCCGTGCTGCTCGGCACGGATGAGCCTGAAGTCATCACCGAGAAGATCTTCGATTACACGATGACCAGCCTCGATTGGGCGCGCAATCATCTCGACAAGGCTGCCGTGCAACGGGCGATCGATCTGCTCTGCGAAGCGCAATACATCGAGTTCTTCGGCTTTGGCGCATCTGGAGTCGTCGCCCGTGACGCGCAGCAGAAGTTCCCGCTGTTCGGCGTTCCCTGCGGCGCGCAGCTGGATTCGCACCAGCAATTGATGGTCGCCTCGATGATGAAGCCGGGGGATATCGCCTTCGTCATTTCCAATACGGGAACAACACGCTCGATCATCGAGATCGCCCGCATCGCCCGCGAAAACGGTGCCAAGATTATCGGCATGACCGGCTCGGATTCGCTTCTGACCACCTATTGCGACGTATCGATCATCGTGGAGACGCTTGAAAATACCAATACTTACACCCCAACGATCTCGCGCATCGCAGCCCTCGTCGTCATCGACATTCTCTCCACCGCCGTCGGCATGCGCAGGCCGCAGGAAGAGCAGGCACGTGTCAGCCGCATGAAACGGCAGCTGACGGACATGCGCCGCATGCAGCCGCTTTAGACGCCCAAAGGGAAATTACACGATGCGCCACCGGGGTGTACCCGACAGCGGCGCATCGAAGGCATGACATTTAGCTGAGCGGGATTGCGTTGCCGTCCTTGCCCGCCTGGTAGACCATGGAAAGGTCGTCATATTTACGGCCGATGGCGGCCGCCCGGTCCTGCAGTTGCGACCGTTGCGGCTCCGGCGCCTGATCGATCAGGGCGTGGATTGATTGCCCCTTCCAAAAGGCATTCGTGCGGTTATAACCGCCGGGCTCCAGCGTGAAGACCTCCTTCAGGATTTTCAGGTCGTGGGGAATGGCGAAGGCATCGCGGGAATCCTCGTGGCTGAAGAAATAGAAGAAGTTGTCAAAGCCGGCCCAGGTGATCGCCGAAAGGCACATTGAACAAGGTTCGTGCGTCGATAGGAAAATAAGCTCGCGCGAGTCCGGCCGCTCGGAGCCGGTCATTTCATAAAACCGCTTCAACGTATGAACTTCCCCGTGCCAAAGCGGGTTTTCGGTCTCGTTGTTGGTTTCGACGAGAACGGTCGATAGATCCGATTTCCGCAGCAAAGCGGCGCCGAAAATCTTGTTGCCGGAGGCCACGCCCATCTCTGTGGCCGGGATGATGCCGGTCTCCATCGTTGAGAGCAGGGCATCCAGCAGTTTCAGTGTTTCATTGTGGTCAGTCATCTCATTGTCCTTGGAGATTTGCAGGCAATTGTCCGGGTGCCACAAGGGCCAGACCGGAATGTTGATGGGGGGCTCAATGGGCTTGAGCCGCAAGCAGCGGCACCTCGGCGCCCGCAGCGTCATAGAGTTTGCCGTTGAGGAAATAGTCACCGTCGTGAAGCCGGGCGATATCCTGGTAGCGGATACTCCGCTCGACGCCTGCGACGAACACTGACTGCTGATCGGAATTGCCCGATTTGATGTGATTGAACAGCAGGTTGAGCACAATTGCCATCAAGGCGGCAGAGCTGATGCCGGAATGGAAGATCGTGGCGAACCAGGCAGGGAAGTGCTCGTAGAAGCCCGGAGACGCGATCGGGATCATGCCGAAGCCAATCGAGGTTGCGACAATAACCAGGTTCATATTGTTGTTATAGTCCACTTTCGAAAGCGTGCGGATGCCGCTTGCCGCCACCGTGCCGAAAAGCACGATCCCGGCACCGCCAAGGACAGAGCTTGGAACCGCCGCCACCACGCGGCCCACGACCGGCAGGAGGCCCAAGGCAACCAGGAAAAGGCCGCCCGTTGCCACGACATACCGGCTCTTCACGCCGGTTACGGCGACCAGCCCGACATTTTGTGCAAACGCACTCTGTGTGAATGATCCGAAAACGGGAGCGATGATGCTCGACAGCATGTCCGCGCGCAGCCCATCGCCAAGGCGGCGGGAATCGACCTTGGTCTCGACGATCTCGCCGACGGCCAGAATATCCGCCGACGTCTCGACAAGCGTGACCATGATGACGATGAACATCGAGACAATCGCCGCGATTTCGAACGTCGGATAGCCGAAGTGGAAGACCGCCGGAAGCGCGAAGAACTGGCCGTTCGGCACCTGCGAAAAGTCGGTCATGCCGGCGACGTAGGCAATCCCGGTGCCGATGACGATGGCAAGCAGGATGGACAGCCGCGAAATCGAGGCGCTTCCGAGCTTGCTCAGCGACAGCACGATGGCAAGGGTTACGGCAGCGAGCTGGATGTTGGCGGGGCTTCCAAAATCCGGCGACTTGCTGTTGCCGCCCATCGCCCAGAACGCGGCGACCGGCATCAGCGTCAGGCCGATGGTCGTAATGACAATGCCCGTGACGAGCGGCGGAAAGAAGCGCGTGATTCGGGAAAAGACCGGCGTGATCAAAAGACCGATCACGGACGCCACGATGACCGCACCGAGAATGGCCTGGATACCGCCATTGCCGGAGATTGCAACCATGGTCGCGACGCCTGAGAACGAAACACCCTGCACCAGCGGCAGGCGGCTGCCGAAGAATGGCAGGCCAAGTGTCTGAAGAATGGTGGCAAGCCCGCCGGCGAACAGCGACGCCGTCACCAAAAGCCCGATATCGCTGGTGCTGAGCCCAGCCGCCTGTCCGAGAATAAGCGGCACGGCAACGATACCGCCATACATCGTCAAAACATGTTGAAGCCCATAGGCGAGATTGGCTCCCATGCTGAGCTTTTCATCTTCCGGCCGCGTGCCAACCGCACTGTCCTCTTCTTTATGTGCCAAGGTAAACTCCTCCATACCTTTGCAAGCGTCTTCGCTTTGGATTGCACCCCTGTCGATCAGGCGTTGCGGCAGAGCCATCGGGGCTAAGGCCATGCCGGAGCTGAACTCATGCCTGAAAGAGGGACCACTGCGGTTTGTGGCCATTGCGGCGCAAAAGGCGGGTGTCCCGGTCGCCGACAACGCGAACTGCGTGGTGAAAGAAGGTGTCGGATTGCATGCCTTACCAGCTCCATAGTTGCACCGGCTTTCCGGCCAGCTTCGCTAGGACCCTGTTCCGGAAGGTGCGAATTCCGGATCGTCATCAACACGTGTTGAGCGGGGTATTTCTGGCAGGTTTTTGCCTGCGATGTCACAAACGTGCATTCTTTTCGCGGAACCTGTCAACCAAACACCCAGGCGATGCCGCCGCCGTATCATGAACATTTCCGCATATCCCGGCTGAATATGGACCGCAATTCAGTGAATAAGCCAATTAAATCAGCGTGCCGCCATTTCCAAACGGCGTGTCGTCGATGCCATCGTCTCGAAAAAGACGAAACACCTTCGCGAAAATCAACGGAAATCTCCTTCGAGAAAACGACGCATCGCCGTCACTTGTAGCCCGTCATCTCCAGATATCCCCGGCCCTTATGCGTCCCGGAAATCCGGACTGGCCCCTCCCAATAGGGAAAACGCGTGTTCATCCAGGCATTGGGGTTCAAAGCCGATGCCGTGACGCTCAAGCCTTTTCCAGGGACGTCGATGGTCCAGGTGAGCGGCAGTTGACGGCCCGCCACCTCCTGGCTGCTCGTTGGCGTCAGAATGACCTCACCGGGCTTCAACGGCGCCGGCGTTCCGTCCGATGCGATCCACGTTCCCGTCACGTAGCCGGACTTGTCGTCACGCACACGGAAAGTCATCAGCTTGGTGCCATCATCGAAATGCAGCGAAAACCAGTCCCAGCCGCTCTGATTGTCAGACAGAGGCTGGCTTGACCATTCCCGGTCAAGCCAGGCCTTTCCGGTGACTTCAACATGTCCCTGTGGCGTATCCAGCGTTCCCGTGACCGAATAGAAGGGCTGCGAATAGTAGTAGCTGGCCTGCCCGGCGTTTGATTTTATCGAATAGCCGTTGTCACCATGTTTCACCAGCGGTCCATCTGCCAGAAGCTTGAGGTCGTATCGAAAATCGAGACCGCTGGCTGACAAGTCCAGGCTGGATAGACCGGATGCCGTGCCGGAAGGGCTCCTCATTGTCCAATCGTCGATAAAGGCTGAGAACGGATTTGCTTTCACACCCGCCTGCCCCACACCGCCGCGTGCCAGTTTTTCGGAGACGAAATGGTGGCTTGGCGTCGTCAGCGCCGCGTTGCCCATCCAGACCTGCGGGCTCGACCAGCCTGCGGCTTCGCCGGGTTTCAAGGCCGACCGGAAAAGCGTCCACTGGATGCCGTATTCGGTTCCATCCGGGCCTTTCAGATTTGCGGTGATGTACCACCATTCGATGCGAAAATCGGGATGCGCTCCAAAATCATCCGGAAATTGGAATTCCGTTCCGCGCTGCGGGACGGCAAAGCCATCCGCGCTGGTGCCAAGCGCTGCAAAGCCTTGCGCCCAGGCGGTTGCTCCGACCCAACACGAGAGAATGACCGCAATCAAAGCAGACCACGTTCTATCGTTCATTGGAAAACACCTTCAGAAGATCGGCCGGTGATATCTGCATCAGCCGCCGCAGCGGAATAAGCGCTGCCAGCAGCGCGGCGGCGAGCGCGTAGAAGCCCAGGACAACCCAATCCATCGGAAACAGATGCATCGGCAAACGCCATCCGAAAGCCTCGACATTGACGACGCTCAGCAGAACCCAGGCCATGCCGATCCCGACTGGCACCGCCGCAACGAAGGTGAAGACCGCAAGCAGCATGGTACGGGCAAGTTCGAGCAGGACCAGATGTCTCATGGTCAGCCCCAAAGCCCAGAGCGGCGCGATCTGCGGGAGCCGCATTCCCGATAGCGTCAGCAAACTTGCAAACATCGCCAATCCCGCGACGCCGAGCGTCATCACGTTGAGAACGGCGGTCACGGCGAAAGTCCGCTCAAAAATCTCCAGCGACTTTTCCTTGATGCTGGCCTGATCGACAACATTCTGAGAAGGAAGGTCGAATACCGATCGCAGCTCGTCAGCAATCGCATTCGGATCTGCAGCATCGATCCTCAGCGCATATCTGAGCCTCGGTGCTTCGGGATAATGAGCCATGAACCCGTCAAGGCCGACCATAGCCTGGGCCGTGGGGTTGCCATAGTCGGAATAGACGCCGACGACCACCGTCTTCCAGCCGCCGGGCAGAACAAGCGGGGCGCCGAGCTCAAGATGCGCCCGCCTGAAGAGCTGCTCGTTGATCAAGGCGCCGCTCCCGGCTTCGACCCTGTCCCAGACATCAGCTGCCTGTTGTAAAAGCGGCCAGTTCCGGCGGTAGAGCGGATCATCCTTGATCCCGAAGACCTGTCCCGTCTGTCCGGCGAAGTTCCCCTGCGTATTCCAAACCGGCAGGACCGCATCGACCCGCGTGCTTGCCCAGTTGCTGATCGCGCTGCCTTCCGCGTCTGATCGTGCGGTGACGTAGAGTTGGGCTGCCAGGCGCTGATCCAGCCAGCCGGTGAATGTCAGCCGGAAACTCGACACCATCGTGCCGACACCGACATTGGCAGATAGAGCAAGCAGCAGCGCCATCAGCGCCAGTGACAGGCCGGAAACCTGCTGGCGCGCATCCGCCCAGAACCATGACGACAGCGGTCCAGCCGCAAGCCTCTGGGCTGCAGCCAGAAGAAGACTGAGAACAACGGGCAGGAGCAGAACCGATCCCAGCAGGAGAGCGCCAAGAACGCCGAACCCCGCGACCAGGCCTATGCCCCATTTCGCCAGTCCGAAAGACAACAGCAGCAAGAGGATGGCAGCCACCGCCTGAAAACGCAAAAGCCCCTCCGACGCGAGCGCCCAGGCCCGGGGGTGTGCCGGCGCCAGGATCGGCATGCGCCAGACCCGCCAGAGGCTTTGCGCCGCCGAAACCAGCGTTCCGAGAATGGCGATGCCAAGACCCGTTGCCCACCATTCGGTCCGCAGCGTTAGCGTGCCCGGAACATTCGCTCCGTACAGGCCCTGAAGGGTCGCTGCCACATTTGGCAGTAAAGCCGACGCCATCAAGTATCCGAGTGCGATGCCCGCAAGGCCCGCGACAGCCGAGAGCGCCAGAAGCTCGGCGAGAAGCAGCCCGACCAGCGCGCGTGCCGAAAGGCCGATGGACCGGAGCGTGCGGAACGTCGATCGCCGCTGCTCGAAGGCAAGACCGATGGCGGAATAGACGATGAACAGCCCGACGGCGAAGGCCAGCATGCCGAAAGCCGTGAGGTTGAGATGGAAGCTTCCGGTCAGCCGCGAGAGATCCCCCTGCGGGTCCGGAGCCTTGACAATCAACCCTGCAGAGACGTCTTCAAGTGTGACGCGGCGTTCCTGCTGCTTGGGAGAAACGATCATACGGCTGATCATGGAAGGCTGGTTCAGGAGCGTCTGGGCAATGCCGATATCGACGATCGCCGTTGCGGGAGGAACGCTTTCGGATATAGTCAGCGGCGCCGGCTCTTTCCCGCGCAGGGATGCCGCAGTTGCGGCGTTCACGATCATGAGGCCGGGCGGTGATGTGAAGGCAATGAGGTCCCCGCCCCCACTGATGTCGACCTGGCTTGCACCCTCCGGTAAACTTATGGGGTCAAGACCGATGATATGCAGGCGGCCCGTCCCCATGCGGAGATCGCCTTCAAGGACCGGGGATACAAGCCAGCCACCTCGCCTCAGCGCGATGTAATCCGTCTGGGGAATCGAACTGCCATCCTGCGTGACGATCTGCGAAAGCCTGTCGCCGCCCAGCATCGCGGCGGCGCGATCATAGCTGGCGCGCGCTTCCGCATTGACCGCCTGCACGCCGGACCACAAGGCCGTCGCAAGCGACAGCCCGAGAAACAGCATCGCGAATTGGAGGGGCCGGCGGCGCCAATGTGACAGGAGCGCGCCCAATGCCGTTGCCAGCATCAGGCTATCTTTCCCGCATGAAGATGCATGCGATCGTCCAGCATCCCGGCCAGCCGCTGCGAATGCGTCGCCATCAAAAGACCAGCGCCGGTCTGCGCCACAAGTTCAAGCATCAGCGACAGGACGGCATCGCCTGTCGCCTCATCCAGGTTTCCCGTCGGCTCGTCGGCAAGAATGAGTTTCGGCTTGGCCGCAAGCGTCCGGCCGATCGCCACACGCTGTTGCTGGCCGCCGGAAAGCTGCTCTGGATATCGCGTGAGAAGACTGCTCAATCCCAGCCGCCCGGTGAGCGTGTCAAGCCACGTCCTATCCTGGCGTCCGGCGAGCCGGGCATGAAAGGAGAGATTGTCGCCAATGTTCAGTGACGGAATGAGGTTGAATTGCTGGAAGACCAGGCCGACGACGTTGCGGCGCATCGCAGCCCTGCCGGGCTCGCTCATATCAGCGATTTCAAGTCCATCGACGACGATCGCTCCGGCATCGGGCGCATCGAGCCCGGCGACGAGATGGAGAAGCGTGCTTTTACCACTTCCTGATTCACCCGTCAGCGCTAGCGTCCTGCCGGCTTCCAGCGTCAGGCGGATATCATTGAGGACATCCAGACGGCCTTCGGCCGTCGTGTAGGTTTTCCGGACGTTCTGGACTGAAAGAAGAGGCATGCGATATCCGAGTTGTGACGCGGTTCTTAACATTCATCCGTCAAGGCCGATCCGTCTACACGCTGATGTGATAAAGCTAGGGCTCCGGAAGCAGAAACCCAGCGAACAGCCGAAATGACGCTGGAAATTCCTGAGCCCACGGCTTGAAACGCCTCAGCCTGTCCATGGGTCCCCACCGGCCGGCAGGGGAGATAGCTTGTGTGCAGCTTTCCAAGACCTATGTT
This sequence comes from Rhizobium sp. Root483D2, assembly GCF_001426685.1. Taxonomy (GTDB): domain Bacteria; phylum Pseudomonadota; class Alphaproteobacteria; order Rhizobiales; family Rhizobiaceae; genus Pararhizobium; species Pararhizobium qamdonense. The sequence goes on from NZ_LMFB01000009.1 coordinate 140,514, forward strand.
TAACACCAGGTGATCGCCGCAGTATGCCCGAGGGCGGCATGCCCTGACATAGCGATTTCAAAACTAGATTTAAGAACGGGATGGAGAACCGAATGGATGGGATCAACCAATCTTCCAAGCCTATGGGGCCTGTCGTCAGGACATCGACCCCAAAGGCTTTGGTCTCTCTGATCCGAAATCCGCTGGATGCTCTGCCACCGGAAATTTTTAATGAACCCATCGTTTTTTCGAAGATGGGCGGCGATGTGAAGATCTATATTGCCGATCCTGCCCTGATCCATGAAGCGCTTGTCAAGAACGCAGACGCGCTGGGCAAGGGTGAGCAGGTTCGCCGGGCATTGGGTCCTGCCCTTGGCCAAGGCTTGCTGACGGCGGATGGTGCCCATTGGAAATGGCAGCGGCAGTCGGCCGCCTCGGCCTTCCGCCATGACAAGCTGCTTGATCTGCAACCGGCAATGATTTCCGCAGCCGAGGCGACCAGGGACCGCTGGCTGGAAATGCCGTCAGGGAAAGTCGATGTCGGGCACGAAATGATGCGAACGACATTTGACATCATTGTCGAGACAATGATGTCGGGCGGTCACGGCATCGATGTCGGCAAGGTCGAAAAGAGCATTTCCGATTTCCTCGTGCCGACGGGGTGGACTTTCGCGTTCAGCGTGGTGGGCGCGCCCGAATGGATGCCCTATCCCGGCCGCCGGAAATCGCGGGCAGCCGTCACATTTCTTCGCTCGAGCCTTGCAGGGGTGATTGCGGACCGGCGCAAGAGCGGGGAAGACCGTCATGATCTTGTCTCCATGCTCCTGGCAGCGGTTGATCCGGAAACAGGCAGGACGATGAGCGACGAGGAGATCGTCGATAATCTCATGACATTCATCACGGCTGGCCATGAAACCACCGCACTCGGCCTGGCATGGACATTCGATCTGCTTGCGCGCCACCCGGAATGCAAGGAACGTGTGATTTCCGAGATCGACGCCGTGACCGCAGGAGCACCGCTGGCGTCAGAGCATATTGCGAAACTCACCTATACCCGCCAGGTCTTTTCCGAGGCCATGCGGCTCTATCCGCCGGCACCCGTCATCACCCGCACGGCCATGCAGGATTTCCGGCTTGGCGGCTTTCACATCCCGGCGGGGACGGTGATGTATGTGCCCATCTACGCCGTCCACCATCATAGGTCGATCTGGAAGAACCCCGAAGCGTTCGACCCCGAGCGTTTCACAGCCGAAAACACCAAGCAAAGACACCGCTATGCTTACATGCCCTTCGGTGCCGGGCCCCGCGTCTGCATCGGCAGCGCCTTTGCCATGATGGAGGGGGTTGCTGTGCTTTCGGTCCTGCTCAAGACATTCCATCTGTCTTCGACGACCGCCACACCGCCAACGCCTGTGATGAAGGTCACGTTGAGACCCAAACAGCGCCTGCTCATGCATGTGGAAAAGCGGCACGCTTAGCCACCCTGCCGCAAGCGTCTGCGGGATACCTGTTTGATGCGGGCATTCTGCGTGTCTATGCCGACGATGCCCGTTCCGGATCAGTCTGCCTGTCCGACATCGTTAACCGGGCGTTAACCAAGGGCGGACGCCGCTGAAACATTCAAGGGTATGTCGCGTTTCCAATCTGCAAGTTTGGGGAGCCGCATGGAAATAGATCGAATTGAATGGCTGCGCGAAGCGCGTCAGCCCCATAGTTACCGGCGAATGTACGGCCTCGTCGTCATGATCATAGCAAACGCCTCCACCACCCCGGCGGAGAAACGCATGGCTGACTATATCATGGGTCTCTTGAAGGATGTGATGGAACTGGCCGTGGCCAATGCGTCGATCCTGACGAAAGCCCGCATCGGCTTCACGCATCTGACGGAGATTGTCGTTGAAGCTGAATGCAACCAAACGACCAGAAACAGCGCATGACAGGTACCGGCGCGACCGTCAAAACAGAAGTTTCCTGTCTGACGTGAGAGAGCAGTTTGGCGGGAGATTGGAAAGACCAGTCAGGCACGGAACCATCCATCCCTTCTGCCCGTTTTGCGTCGAAGGAGAATGCCATGCCGATCAATGATCATGATAAATCAACGAGTGCTGACGATGTCAGCCCAAATGACAAGCAACCGGCCGCTGGTGTCGATGATGGGAGCATGGCCGCTGAGAAACGCAAGCCGACGTCAAAAAAGCCAAAGCCCAATGAACCCGATCCGGAGGAAGTGCAATATCCCGGCTATTTCAAGGGTGACGGCAGTCTCTGACGCAATAAACGAGATGCGGGCCTGGCAGGAATCGGGGCTATCTTTGCGGCGTCGTGATGTCGCAACAAACAATATGGCGCCATGATGCCCAAACGCCGTTCAGAGTTTCTGATCCTTGCCATCATCGTCGTTGCCATCGGCTTCGCGCTGATGGCTTTCATAGGCCCGATGTTGAAAGCGCTTGGCTGGCCCTCCTGAATGCCGTCAACATGGACGATGAGTGCCGGGCGTGTAGGGGATGGCTTGCAGTGCGGATGGAGGTGGGTGGGAGATTATGGAAATGCCTGAAAATCTGGAGAGCACTGACCGGCACGGGGAAAGCCGGAGTATCGTTTCCGCATTGGTTGCCGATGCGATCGACAGCCTGATGGCACAAGGCATGGGGGAACACGATGCGATCAGTGCTCTTGAAGCCGCGCTGCAGACCCGGCGCATCACATTGGACATGCAGATTGCCCAGGACTGATTGGAAAAGAGAAATCATCGGAGGCTCAACGCAGCCAGACCGAGCGACGCGGTGCGAAAGTTGGGGCCAACCGGCTTGGATGTACACAAACCGGCAAATCCCGAACGGACACGCGCAAACCGCTGGCAGAAGCCGTTGCAACAAATTGGAGCGCCGCGAGTTTAAAGAGCGCAACATAATCACACCTGTGGAGCTCTCCCTTTGAAAAAAATTGTAACCGGTTTGTTGGTCGTGGTTGTTATTGGCGCCGCAGCCGGCGCATATGTGCTGCTCGATCGCGAAGAGGCGACTGTTTCTGTTGATCAGGGATATGGCGCTTCGCCCGTTTTGCCGAAACCCAATCCGACCATCCTTCCAACCGTCAATATTGCCGAAGCGTCATCCTGGCCAGAAGGCAAGACGCCAACGCCCGCTGAGGGTTTCAAGGTCAACGCCTTCGCCAAGGACTTTGATCATCCAAGGTGGATTCATGTCCTTCCCAACAGCGACGTGCTGATTGCCGAGACCAACAAGCCGCCGAAAGAAGAGACCGGCTTCAGCCCCAAAGCCTGGGTCATGGGCCTCGTCATGGGCCAGGCCGGCGCGCAGGTGCCGAGCGCCAATCGCATCACGCTTGTGCGCGATGCCGATGGCGACGGGATTGCTGAAATCCGCTCACCCTTTCTGGAGGGGCTGAACTCCCCCTTCGGCATGACGCTGTCCAACGGCAAGCTCTATGTCGCCAATACCGATGCCATCGTGGCTTTTCCGTACAATGACGGAGATACCAAGATCACGGCGGCGCCTGAAAAGATCGCCGATTTGCCAGGCGGTCCCATCAACCACCATTGGACGAAGGATGTGATCGCCAGCGCCGACGGAACGAAGCTCTATGCGACCGTCGGCTCCAACAGCAATGTCGGTGAAAACGGCATTGCTGCCGAGGAAAATCGCGCTGCAGTTTTGGAGATCGATATTGCCACCCGCGCAGTCCGTCTGTTTGCGTCTGGCCTCAGAAACCCGAACGGCCTGTCCTGGCAGCCGGATAGCGGCGCGCTGTGGGTTGCTGTCAACGAACGCGACGAAATCGGCAGCGATCTGGTTCCAGATTATATGACGTCTGTCAAGGATGGTGGCTTTTACGGCTGGCCTTACAGTTATTACGGCCAGCACGTCGATACGCGCGTGACACCGCAACGGCCGGAGCTGGTGGAAAAAGCCATAGTTCCAGACTATGCGCTCGGTCCGCATACCGCATCACTGGGTCTGACATTCTACACCGGCGACCTGTTTGGCGAGAGCTACAAGAACGGCGCCTTCGTCGGGCAGCACGGATCGTGGAACAGAAAACCGCGAAGCGGTTACAAGGTTGTCTTTGTGCCTTTTGCGCAGGGAAAGCCGGCAGGACAGCCCCAGGATATTCTGACGGGCTTCATCGGCGGCGATGATAAAGCAATGGGCCGGCCTGTGGGCGTCGCCGTTGATAAAACGGGCGCGTTGCTTGTCGCTGACGATGTCGGCAACACGATCTGGCGTGTGACACGCTAACTGCTCTCGGAAATGGCGGGAGAGGCGAAGGCGTTCGCCGATTTACGCCGGTTTCTGCTCTGTGAAGGTTTGCCGACGCGTCATTTTCATCTGACGGCGGCTCCTATCAACATCCAAAGCGACCGATCACATCTTCTTGCTGAGAAACGGTGAACCCTTGATGCCAAAACGCCAGGGAACGTCAGCCGCCTTGGTAATACCAATACGAAGTCCGGCAGTTACCGCCGACGGCTTTGATGGGATGGTAAGACTGAACATAGCGTCGGAAAGGGACAGGCCATTGAGGCCGCCTGTAATGGCCAGCGCCTGGCAGAGGCGTCCGGGACCGGAACACAGCAGAGCAGGATTGACCATCGCCCGTCTCTGCCGCATCAGATCCAGGCCCGATACAGGCTCCAGGGCTCGGATCAAGACGGCGCTTGCCGTATGGCAGACGAAATTCAGGCACCAGTGAATGGCGTAGGAACGATAGACGTAGATGCTCGACGGCGGCCCGAACATTGCCCGGTTTCGAGGGGTCTGGCCGTTGTACGTGTGCGACGCCGGATCATCATCCGTATAGGCTTCGGTTTCGACGATCAGCCCGCCAACGCCGCCAACCGCAAATTCAGCGCCAATCAAATCCACCGCGACAGCGGGTGCAGGGCGATCGAAAAAAGCGTGCATCCATCCCCGGTCAACTGTCATCGATGCGTGTTTCCTGTCGTTTCGCTCGCTGCACAAAGCCACGCATGGCCGACTTTGAGAAGAGTGCCGGCCGTCGAATCGGCGTTCCTGAGGCGCTGCCCTACAATTTTTGCTCTCTCAGTCGATCCCGGTCGAGAAGTGATCGGCATTTACCATGTTGATTAAAGGGACGGTAACCCGCCCGGGTGTGTGCTGTGCGCCAACTGCATTTGGAGGATTTCACAAATGCCGCAAGGTTGGATGTTTATCGCAGCCCTGGTCGCCTGCGCACTCAGTCTTCTGGCCATCAAGAACGATCCGCCGGATGCACACCCATCCCCTTCGTTTGTCATGCTGAAGCGAACACCCTGATTACTATCGAAAGTCATGGATTGCCGCTCTTATCATCGGCTTTAGCCAATGTGTAATTCGCCCAGACGCTGCGAGAAATCTCTTCAAGCGTGGCGTAGTCGGCCTCGAAATCTTCCAGGAGCGTCAGAAAACCGCTCGTCTGCTCAATCTCCTGCGGGGTCAGATATCCCCATTCACACTCTTCGCAATGGGCATAAATGTCCTCTGTTGTTCCGTTGCGAAAGAGAAACAGCCGGCCTTGGCGGCAGAAGGGGCAGTTTCCGGCGTGATAGCGATTGAGCATGAATTTCACTCGGCCAAAGTGGTCGCAATATCCATCATGCGCTGACACTTGCCAGATGGAATCCTTTGCGACCTCGCATCGACGGAACTTTCGTTACTTTCTGCGGGTTTCCGTTGCGAGCAGTAAAGGAGAGACATGTGAGATACTTTATCGGCTTTGTCATGCAGGTCAAAGACCGCCCCCATCCCATTATCGAGACCGAAGGTCCGTCGCCCTGTTTTTCCGCAGGCCAGTTGGTCCGGGTCGAGCAACTGGGTGACACCTGGTTCCAGGTTCAGCAGGTCTACACCGAAATTCTGCCACAGCAGATCAACACCACCGTTCTCCTCGGCACCCTCGCCCCCGCCGGTGCGTTGTCAGCCGATGAGGCAGTCCCGATCCTCGATACAGAGGCGTGGACACCGACGGTGTAGTGTCGCAGGACGTCACATAGTTGCCAATCGCTTCCCGGTATCGCGTTAAACCGATGCAAGTTCCCGTGTACGGGATAACTGGCCTGGCGACCCGTGCCTGCCGCTCAGGGCAGGCCAACCACCAGCTTCAAGTCTTGCGTATCGGTGCGAACCCCGGCCTTCGGAACGCCGAAAGCCGTATATCCCTCGACCTCGTAGCTATAGGTAAAGGCGCCTTCGATGGGCTGCACCAGCATCACCGACTTTGGCGAGACGTCGCCTGGCCGGAAAATGACATCGTCGTGGTCAGCGTCCTCCCCTTGGCCGCGCACGCGGACACGGACGGCAACGAGCCCGGCCGCTTCGAGATTGGTATTGGCCAGTTCGATCCTGATGATGCGTGTTTGCCCGACGCCGTCACTGACCATGATCTTTTCGCCCGGCCTGATCTCACGCGAGGGCACTTCCAGAACGGTGCCGTCGGCCCGGACGACAGTGACGGAATATGTCACACCATGCGGTATGGGATCGAGCGTCGGGATGGAGATTTCGCGGGAACGGGACTGGTTCTGACTGTCCGGGCCAAAGACGGTGCGGCCGCGCCATTCGTAGCCGCGTGCGGCATCCACGTAAAGGACATCCACGCTCGCTTCGATGATGCTGGATGGATCGAGCAGCGACAGAACAGGGATCTTCATTGTGTTGAGAAAAGGGCCGGGAATGATCAGCGACATGGCTTCCGTGGTGATCGCGCCGCTCTCAATCCAGTCTGTCCGGTGACGCACATTTTCGTCCAGGAAATAGGTCACGCGATGCTTGAAGCTGTGGATCGCACCTTCCGGGAACCGCAGCTTCCAGTTTTTTGTGGGATCTCCTGGCTTGAACGTCATGGACCGTTCCGCCCGCATACCGACTGCGGGATCGTCGTAGACGAGATCGATCTGCACCTGCTGCACCGGCGCAATCACGGTGCTGCCGAGCGAGACCTCGATCTGCAGTTGATCGACGGCATCGAACGGATTGACCTGCGGCGCCTGGCCGGTCTCCACGATCCAGCCTGAAGTATAATGCGGTTCGTTGCCTTCCCAGTCGCTGTTTTGCGCGAAATGGATGTCCATCTTGTAGCGATAGCGCAGGTCGAGCGCATCGTTGAGAAAGGTGCGGAACAACTTTGCGCCATTGTCCTGGGGGGTGAACGTGATGCCTCCAACCTGCTCCGGCTGCACCCCGTCCGGCCGCACCCCGGGATATTCGATATTGATGCTCACCAACTCGATCTGGCTCGCGGCAAGGTCCGCGCCGAGCTGGAACTTTGCGTTCACATGCTTGAAAAAGTCGTCGTCGAGGGAGACATGCTTGATCGCGTGGGAGAGATCCATGCCATTGACGATGGTGGAAAACAGGCCTTGGGGCGCTGCCGTGCGCGACACCGCTGCCTGCATCGAATATTCGAACGAGCGCGTCTTCAACTCCTCCTGCTGGTACATTTTCAGCGAGAAGCCGATTTGCAGACCGAACTGAGTTCCATTCGCGGCGGGTTTTGCCGCGCTGTCCTGTGGCGCTGCCGCAGCCGTCGCGGACTTGTTGCGATCGGCGGTCGTCTGCGTGCCGGAGTCCAGCGAGGTCGGCGGCGCGCTCGGCGTCGGGGCGAGTGTCGTGGGCGCACCCATGGCCGGCCGCGTCGGCCCCTGCTGGCTCTCGGTCAGGGGGCCAAGCAGCGATTGCAGCGCACCGAGCATATTTGAGGACTGCCCCTGCTTCATGAAACTGGGCGGTTCAAGCGAAGATTTGAAAAAATCGCGCAGCAGTTCCGTCTTGAACCAGTCGAACGCCGCGTCGGCCTGTTTGCGGAAGTTTTCGTCGTCGGTGAAGTTGGTCACCTCGACCTTGATCGAGCCGTCCTCCCGCAGCTTCTGCCAGGCCATCCCGATATCGACGGCGGCCGTGATCGGGCCGACGCCGCCGCGGATGCCGAACTGCATTTCGAGATGGTTGTAGATGCGCTTGTAATCGGCGGTGATCTTGACGTTAAACGCCGGCCGCATCCCGAGATATTCCAGATCATAGATCACGCCGATCGGGCTGATGCCCGATTTCAGCGCAGCTTCCATCAACAGCGCGCCTTCATGGTCCATCATCACCCCGAAGGTGGCACGGTTACCACCGAGCAGCGATGGTTTGCTGGTGCCGTAGACCTCTTCGAAGAAGCTGACGCCCTTCGGCGTATCGGCCGCAGCACCGGGTGCCTCGGCCGTGTCCTTGGTGATGGAAAGGCGCACCGTCCCGCTGCGATAAGGCAGTGGCGCCAGCTCCACCGTGCCGTCGGCAAATTGCCCGAGCCGCCGGCGGACTTCCTTGAGCTGCACGTCATCGACGGAGAGATCGACGGTAAAGGCGAGGAACCCGCCACCCAGCTGCTGTTTGGCTTCCGGCGTCAGGTTGGGATTGTCGGTGATATCGCGCTGATAAACGAGAAAGACGAATTCCGGCACGCCCTCGTTCATGGCAAGACGCGGCCGCTCGCAGGCATAATAGAACAGGTTCGGATTGGCGTGATCGCGAAAGAGTGTCAATCCGGCGATCGAGCCGACTGGTGAATCGAGATACAGCATGGCCTGACTCCCTCAGATGATGGCCGTGTCCGGCGTGAAGTACCAAAATATCCATTTGCGCAGATCCGCATCGGCGATGGATTCGAGCGTCGAAGCCGCGTTTTCGTAGCGCCGTGGCGGATTGGTGGCGGTGCCGCCATCCACGCCTGCCGGCAAAGATCCGGCATATTGCGGGTTCTTGAAGAAAAGACGTCCACCCTCGTGGCGCAGCGCGAGCACCGCGTGGCCGCCATAATTCTTGCCAGCCGGCGGCGGCGCCCAGGGCGGCACGCCCCAATAAGTGGCGACGAGCAGCGGCTGTTGCTTGGCCGGCAGGGCCGCGAATACGCCATCCGCCAGGGTTGATTGAATGCTTGCAGTCGTCGGGGCGTTGGTTGGCGCCACGGCCGATCCGGTAAAGCTCACACCGAACAGCGCTTCAAGCAGCCGCTTGGTCTGGTCGGGGAAAAGCCCGTTGTCATGGACATATTTGAACATCGCCTTGGCACTCGTTTCATTGCCGGTATCGGCGGGAAAACTGCTGCCATGGGAGAACTTGATCGCCGCCCCCTGGAAGGCGAGCTCGGCATAGTTGCGGGCATAAAATCCCGTCGATGCCGGCGCGCCCGCTTGCGAATAGCGCGCGATCTGCAGGATGCCGCGCGGCAACGCGGCGACCGAGCCGTTGGCCAATTCGGCTTTTGCCGCCGAGCTCAGCCAGCCAATCTGCAGCCGGACATATTCGGCCGGATTGACGGTAATCAGCATCGTCTGGATGGACGTGGGCACGCAGGTGCCCGCAGCCCCCTGGTTGACCCGCCCATTCGGATCGAGCACCTCATGCAAGACATCCGCAACCAGTTCCTCGCGGGTCATGACCACAAGGTCGGGATGGATGTGTATGGTCAAAAGCTCCAGGAGAAGCGACAGCAGCGTCTTGCCACCCTTCAGCGCCATCTTCTTGAGGATGGGCGTTTGCACGGCGCTGCCGGTAATCGCCTGGCGTGACAGGAGTACCGGAATATCCTTGCGGATCTTGCTGCTGAGCAACCACAGGCGCAGCACATCGCCACGCTCGGCAACCGTGAACCGCTTGAACTCGGGATGCGCGAACACGGCGGCCAGCGACAGGCGGCCCGGATCGTTTTCCGGCAGCTTGCTCCAGATCGTGTTGAGGATGGTGCTCCACAAGTTTGGCAGAAACGGAATGCCGCCCATCGCCTGTACGGCGGCGGCGTCCGGCACGACGCGGGAGGCTGCACTGGCCGACAGCGCCAGGATACCGATATGGGGTGCAGCCATTGCGGACGCATTATCGACAACGCCGCTGTCATCCGGCGGCGGCAGCGTGACGCGTTGCGCGCCGAGCGCGTGGTCCGGCGGCCATATCTCAGCCTTCGAGCCACCGGGCGGTGTCACGCTCACGCGGTAATAGAGGTTGCGCGAAAATGTGCTCGATGGCGGCGAGTTCAGCGTCTTCAGGCTTTCCTCGACATAGGCTTCCCACAGGGGCTTCGGTATCACCCAGGTGGCGCGATTGGCATTCAGCGTGATGCGCTCGCCCGGCACATTGACGGTCATGGCGCCGCCGCGGTCGCGCTCCATCGTGCCGCTGATGCCGTCGGCACTGCAATAGTAGCGCAAGAGGTCGGGATATTTTGCAGGGTGCAGCAACGCCTGCGGATCCCAGGCCAGCTCGACCACCGCCTCGCCATTCTCGTTGCTGTTGATCTCGAACACCGGTGGATCGCCGCCGCCCGGCCAGTTCGGTATGAAAGGATGGATTCTTACCCAGCCCATGTCAGCCTCCTTTGATAACCCGGTACATTTTCGGAGGACACCAATGCCGCCCCGAGATAAGCCGTCGCGGCCACGACGCGTCCCTCGCACACGTCCACCTCGACCGCCCGGCCGGTGGACCCTGATTTTCCTGTCTCGCAGCCCGAAAGAAGATCGTGCAAAGCGCAGGCATAGCCGCCGTCACCGCCATGAGCGGCGATCCATTGCGCCAGGCGCTGTCGCTTGGCAGCACCTTCCAGCGCCCACGCCCAGCGGGTGGAGCCGAAGCGCCATACGGGCGTAGGCGCCGCGACATCGATCGACAGGCTCCACGGCCCCCTGCTGCGCGCAAGATCAAAGCCGTGCACCAGATTGAGAGAGTGCGCGGCCGCTACCCAGTTTTCCTGACCGATCATTGGCGCCAGCAATGCCGCCACATCGACATGCCGGTCGATCTGCCACGCGATGCGCACGCAGCCACGGCTGTCCCGGCCAACCGAATAGACCCTGCCGAACGGCCCCACCGCCCGGTGCCAGGTTTCGAAACAGGCGGTTGCAGCCGGGTCGTGCGCTGCTGCGGCAATCCGGGCCTGGGTGACTGCGGCCTGCCCGCGCCCGCGAAACATCCGGCGCTCCAGATGGACCTGCTCGCCATCGGGACCGAGCCGGCAACCGGTCCAGTCCTGGCAATCCGCATCGATGCCTGCAAGCACATGCGCCTCCCAGGTCCGCCGCCCCGGCGCCGTCACGGCGACAAGCGTGCTGGCGCCGCCGTCGATGCACATTCGGCCTTCCGACGAGCGGGCCCCCGCCCGGCCAAGTCCTTCATAGGCGTCCTGCGCCTCGCTGCCGAGGCCGGCAAGCAGCGCGCTCAGCCAGAGGACATCGACCCGGCTATCGGATGTCTCTAAAATCGCCGTCATGCCGGCGGTACCGTTGAAATGATGGGAAAACTGTCCCGTGCGTTGATTGGCCCGACCTTGCGGTCAAAGCCGCTGACGGTCTTGTAGGTCACCGTATAAGTGTAGTCGCGCAGCGCCGGATTGCGCAGATTGAGATCGAGCGACCCCGCGTCTCCGGGCGCCGCGAAAATGAGGTCCCTTTTTGCCCGATAGTCATTGGCCGCATCCTCATAGGCGAGCGCGACGCTGATACGCTCGACGCCGTTCTGGGAAAAAGGCGGGCCGATCAGCTGCGGGCGGATAGACCAGGTCCGCGCCGTCCTGTCGCCGATCAGAAGCGACGGAGCCTCGGTCTCGACCCAGTCGGTCTCCAAGAGCGAGCCGTCCGTCTTCAAAAGGATGAAACTGTAGCGGTAGCGGGCGCGCGCACCCGGCGCCCGGCGGAACTGCCATTCATGGTCGTCATTCACCGTGTCGGCCGAGATGTCGATCGTCTCGCTTTCGAAGATGTCGTTGGCACGGTCGGCATATTCCAGGCTGACGATGGCATGCTGGAAATCCTGGCGGTCGGTGACCATAAGCTTGATATGGACCAGATTTTCGCGCGGATCGTTGAGCGTCACCAGCGTTCCCGCCGGCCGGCTTTCCTGGTTGATCGTGCCGCCCTCATGCAGGAACTGCGCGTCGTAGAGCGCCTCTTTCGGCGCGCCCTTGCGAACCCGGAACTCCGCAGTCCACGACGGCACGGTGGAGGTCAAAAGCTTCGAGCGGTCATATTGCCAACCGGTATCCGGATCGGTGTATTTCAGGCGGACCAGCACCTCGGGAAAACGTTCCGGCTTGAGCAGGGAAGACCGCTGGAACTCGTAGGAACGCTGCTCGATCAGCATCTCCGGATTGATGGTCACTTCCCGGCCCTCGGCCTCCAGCCAGTCCGACGTCACGAGGACGTCGCTGCCGACAACAGCCCCCGGCCCGAAAGCCACCGTATAGCGATAGTGGAAACGGGTGCCGAGCGCGGGATCAAACCAGTTGCGCACCACGCCCTTGCGGTTTTCCTTGTTGAGCACAAGGCTGAACGTGCGCGCATCCGCAGCCGGCCGTCCGCCGGAAAGGCCGCCATAGACGATATCGACGACGATATGGGCAACCGCATTGTCGGCGAACTCGGCGACGGCGATGACGCCGAGTTCCGAGATTCTCCAGACATCGTCCTTGTCATCGACCACCGTGATCACCTGGTCACGCGTGAGGTTCAGGTCGCTCCAGAAAACGCTGAGATGGCCCTGCGGCGCAATCATGCGCTCGACGGCGCGGTAGGTGGAAACATCGGCCTCGAAGCTGCGGCGCTGCTCGACATTCAGCTCGCGCTTCGATCCCCCAAATTGCATCGGCAGTCCGGTATCGCGCACGCCGGAGATCAGCGAGACGATCGACCCCGGCGTATCCTTGTCGAGGAGCGCCTTCGGATTGATCTTCGGCTCGAAGAATTTCTCATAGATATACTGCGTCAGCTGCTTGCGGACTTCCTTATATTCGCCCTCCATCCCCTCGTCGCCGACCCCCTCGATCGAGGCGGTGAATTTGATGATCCGCTCCTCCTCCAGCTTCTCGACGATCTTTTCGACCTCGTCGTTCCAGAAGAAGATGCGCTCCTGCTCGTAGTCGCGGATATATTCGTAGACCAGGTTCCAGTCGGCCTCGACCTTGACGTTGTAGGCGCGCTGCATCGCCACGTAGTTGAGTTCGTAGACGACACCGGCGGGGATGAAACCATCGAAGGAGCCGAGGATGAAGCGCGTTCCCTTGGCCGTCAGCTCGACACTGAAAATCGCCCGGTTATCGGCATAGAGTGCGGGCACGCCAGAAGATTCTAGAAAGCTCACCCATTCGCTTTCAGGCACGTCCTCGCCGGGCGGCGGATCGCCCGGCAATGCGCTCTTGCGGTCGAGAAACGTCATCCGCACCTTGCCGGAACGGTACTGCAGTGGCGCCAGCCGCGGCAGATCGTCAAGATCCATGTCCTGCTTGATGCGCGCCGCCACACGCTTGAGGCGCTCCGGCTCCCAGTCGAGCACCGTATCGAACAGCAGGAAGCCCGCCGCCACCTCGTCGTCGGTCGCATCGAGGTTTTCAAGGATTTCCTTGTAGACGATCAGCCGTACCGCCGGGCGGCCTTGCTCGTCGGTGCCGATGCGCGGCCGGTTCGGATAATACCAGAACTGCTGCGGATCACTGTAGTCGCGACCGACGACAACGCCCTCATATTCGAAGAAAGGTGGGTTGAGGTACAACATGATCGTGCCTCACGCCGCCTGGACATATTTGGGAATGGTAATCTGCGTCTTGTTCGACAGGACCGGCGGGTGCGTCACGATCTGGCCATCGGCCAGATAGTAGACCATCTCGACCTGATAGGATTTGGGCGCGGCGGCATCCACCTGGAGCCGGAACTCCTGCGGCGTCGCATCGATGAAGCTGAAGGTCTTTTGCACGTCCTGCCCACGGGCCGGATCGGAATAGCCGATATTGACCTCCACCACCGGCGTCTGCATGAAATCGATCATGCGCGGCACGAAGGAGGCGACGACCTCCGGCACAAGGAGCTTCGGCACGGTAACCTTGGTGTCCGGCGAGGTTTCCTCGGCCCGTTCCACCACCTGCCCGTTGGCGCAGTTATAGGTATACTTGACCTTGAAATCTTTCTTGGCCGGATTGCTCAGCGGCACCGACCAGGTCTGGATATCCTTCGAGGTCAGCGCGAAGGTCTCGCTTTCATTGATGCCATTGGCCGGATCCTCATAATGCAGTCCGACCTCGACCACCGGCGTCACGCCAAAATCCAGCATGAACGGCGATACATCGACCACCAGTTCCGGCGGCTCCTTCACGGCAACCTGCACGGTGCTGTCACCGTCGCCGTTCAGCCAGCCACTTTCTTCGCTGGAGCCATCCTTGAACGTCGTGACGACCTGGTATTCGAACTTGCGCGGACCGCCATTGGCGACGTAGACGGCAAACTGCTTGAACTCTTCCAGCGTCTTCAGCTGATAGAAAGCTTCGGCCATGACGCCATTGCGGACATCGGCATAGCGTACCGTGACGACCGACTGCACGACCTGCGCCCAGCTCCTGCCGCTCGGCACCAGCAGAACATCGAGACGGTTTTCCGAGCGCGGCTCGTTGACGAGCGCGGTATCGGCCGAAGTCTCCATCCACTCGCCGGCGATCGTCTGGCCGTTCTTCAGAAAAAACGTGGAGCGATAACGGACCGGCTTGCTGCGCGGCTTGAAGATCCAGTGCGAGAACCGTTGTTCGGCCGCCGCCGCATCCAGCTTCATCATGGTGCCGATCTTGGGAACACCGTGTGTGCTATCCTCATACTCGACCTCGAGCTGTACGCTCTTGGTGACCGTGTCGAAGCTGATATCGCCGACCTTGAAGGAGACATCGATCTTGCCGGGCGGTGTGACGCTGAGGCTAAGGCGGTTGCTTGCCTTCGCCTCCCAGGTGCTCCAGTCGCTCGGCTCGTGGCCGCGATAGCCGATGCGCCAGCGGCAACGATATTCGCGCTTCGCCCCGATCAGGCTCGGATCCCAGGCGAATTCCTTCTTGTCCTTCGTGAAAATGAAGGTCGTCGCCTTGTTCACCGGCTGGCCGTTCTCATCGGTGCCGCGATAGTCGATCTCGACTTCGACGAAGTCGATCGGGTCCTTGTCCCAGTCGATACCGAAAACCCATGCTTTGAGATCGAGCGTCTGGAAGAAGGGATCGTCCAGATCGATCTTGCGCACATATTGACGGATCTCCTGCGGCGACAGGCCGTGCAGGAATGCCTGCAGCGTGCCTTGCGGATTGATCTCCTGCTTGCGCGTGCTCGCCATCGTTTCTTTATGGGTAAACGTCTGGAAATCCATGCTCATCTCGGTCTTCAGATAGAAGACGTCGCTTTCGCGATTGACGAACTCACGCGTCGGATCGTCTGCCGCCGGCACTGGCGGCGGCTTCTTGTCGGCCAGCCGCTTGGTCAGCGCATCCTGCACGGATTTCATGGCGTCCGACCGCATCTGGTTGACCAGATCCTCCGGCACATCCGGCCAGCCAACGTCGATTTTCACATCGACGAGGCCCGAGGAGACAGCCATTTCCATGTTCTGTTCGGAATGGGACACCGTGTCCTCGTCGCAGCCGCCATCGTCAAAATCGTGAAAGATGCCCTTCACGGCGGCGTAAACACTGCGCGTATTGGCCGATGCGACGACGCTGACCGGGGGAACACGCGCCACAAACTTCAGATTGTAGGTGATCTGGATCGGCGTCAGATCGGTGACGCCGGTGCCATCGGGATCGACCAGCGTCTGCACCATGAAGGAGGCGCCGGCCGGGGTGAGGTCGAGATTGGCAGAGGCGACATTGGTGCCGACCAGGGAGGTCTTGCCTTCGGCGAGCCGGTTGGAGACCAGGTGCTCGCTTTGCGGTGCCGAGACCTTGAACGTGCCCTCCACCCAGGTCGGGCTCGCCAGCACCACTTTCGGCGGCTGGTCGCCGGGAGGTGCTTCCGGCGCATCGGCTCCAAGGCCGAGCAGCACGTCATCGACACCAAGCGAAACCGAGGTGCTGAGGCGCGGCAGGTTGTGGCTGCTGTTGATCCGGTAGCCCTGCACGCTCTTTCCGGACTGATCGGCAAGGCGCTTCAGCTCGTGCCACATCTGATCGACATCTTTCTGGAGCTGCTGCTTGATGACCTCTTCATGCGCGGGATCAACGCGCATTTCGACGTCAAGCACCATGTAGCCGCCACCGCGCGGCAGGTCGGGATTTTCTTCCCGGTCCTGATCGCCGAAGGAATAGGCGATCAGCAGGAACACCGGCTTGCCCGCGTCGTCCTTGCGGATGGTGACGTAATTGGGGACCAGATAGAATTTCCAAAACAGCGTGTCGTCCTGATAAACGGTGACGCGCTGTTCCTGGAAGGTGCGCCATTCGGGTAATTTCAGCATGCGCGTGTCCTCCTGGACAGGGTTGGCTTGAATGTCATGCGGACGGGCGGTAGGCCGGCACCACGATCCGCGGGATGGTATTGGCAGCCCACTCACCTTGCTTTTCGATTCCGTCGGTGAGGAAGTATGTGATCCGGCTGCGGAAGCCGGTGACGCGCGCGTCGCGTGTCGGTACGACCCAGGACGCCGTCGGCTCCGATATCGTCATCGTGAGCGAATGGCTGAGATCGACATCATTGTCCGGATCCTGATAGCGCAGATCCACGGCGACGATCGGTGTCGCGTTAAAATCGACGAGTGGCGCCAGGATCTGTACCTGCAACTGCCCAGCGCTGACGGCACGGTAGGCTGGCAGCACGATGACGGGATCGGTCTCATGCCGTTCGGCAAGCTGGACCGGATCGCGGCCAATCGGAAAATGCGTTACCCGGTAGCGAAAGGCGACGGGCGTGCCATTGGCGGCTTCGACATGCCAGGTTTGCGGCGCCTTGTCGCGGAAGACCAGCGTCTCGCTCGCTCCACCGGGCACGTCATGAATGATGGTCACCTCGGTCAACGGGCACTCGGCAAATTCCAGCGCGTCCGCCACCACCGTGACCATGATCCCCGATCGCTGGATGTGGATCGGCAGCACCGGATCGCCGGAATTGTCCTGCCAGCCCTGTTCAAGCAGATCGCCATTGGCAAAGGACGCGGTCCAGCGATAGCGGTAACCGCGCCGGGCCCGGTCGCGCAGGTAGACGCTCCAGGTGGCGAAAGCCCCCAGCGTCTTCAACGTGATGGTATCGCGGATCGAGACGGCGTTGGCGCGGTCCTCATATTCGAGATCCACCATGACCGCGACCACATCGGCCCAGCCATTGCCAGACGGCAGCAGACTGACGTCCAGCACCGCCTCGCTCGGCTGGTTGACGACGAGCTGGCGTCCCTGCACCGGGGCCCACTCGTTGTTCTCGATCACATCGCCGGAGTGAAGGTCGAACCGCACCTTCGCCATCACGGGATGCGTCTGCGTCGCGTCTATCCGTCTCCTGTAGATCATGGAAGGCTTTGTGATGTCGAGGATCGCGACCATCTCCTCGCGCGGCACGCCAGACGCGGCATCCTCGTATGCAAGGGTGACCTGGACGCTGCGCACCAGCGTCCCGTAGTCGATGGCGCCGGAGACAACTTCGATGTCCAGCATGCCCGGCGCCTCGATGGAGACCGGTACACGCGGCGAATGCGTCACCGTCCACTCGCTGAAAGCACCAGCGCGCCCGCCGGCCAGGATCGAGCGCTGGCGCCAGCGAAAATCCCGGATGCCACCGACGACCGCTGTACGCCAGGTCTGCGGCACCGTATCGCGAAAGCTGAGAACTGTGCCGGTCGCGTGCGGATTGCCCCGCTCGTCGATGGCCTCATAGGCTAGCTCGACCTCCACATGATCAAGTAGGTCAAGCTCCCCGAACACCTGGATGACGGTCTCGATCGTTGCAAAAAACGGGTCGTCGAGGCGCAGTTTGCGCACATGCCGCTTTCTGGCCGCAAGGTCTCCCGGCAGCAATGTCTGCATGGTTCCGCGCGGGTGGATCGTCCACGGCACCACGCTGCTCTGCTCCAGGTCGAGCGTGATCGACATCGTCTGCTGGTCGATCTGCTTGCGCACCAGCTTGCGGCGCCCAACCAAGCGGCGGCGTAGCGGTGGGATCACCGGCCGGCCATCGGCGGAACGTTGCGGCGTGGCTCCGGCATCATCGCCGCCCTCAAGGCTGAAGAAGCTGTGCTGAACCAGCTGCTTCACCAGATCGAAGGCATAGGCGCGCAGTTCGGCGATGACCTCCTCGGGCAACGATCCGGACCCTGTGTCGATCTGCACGGTGACCGCGCCGGACAGAGTCAGCGATTCCGTATCGACATCTGTGTTCGAATAATCATAGCCGGTACAAGCGGCAACGCTGCGGCCACGGAACTGCTCCTCGATATATTTGTACATGCGCTCTGCATTCACTTCGAGGTGAATACGGGCAGGTGGCAGCCGCGCCCAGAAGCGCAGGTCGTAAGCGATCTGGATCGGCGTTTCGTCCGCAGCAGCATCGTCCGCCAGAAGCGTCTGTTCCATGAAGGCGGCGCCTGCCGGCGTCAGATCCATGGAGAAGCTGGTAATATTGCCCGCCAGCAGCGACGGTTCTGATTCTGCCACGCGCGCTTCAATAAGCGCGGCACTTTGCGGCGCATCCATCGACACCACGCCCTCCGTCCAGGTGGGTGTTGCGAGCTCGATGGCGGGCGGCTCGCTGGTGCCGGCGACGCCCGGCCTTGCCTGTTCCTGCGGCGTGCCGTTGCGCAGCCGGTTCCATTCGGCCGCCACGCGCGGCTTCAATGTGTCCCGCACGGCTGCAAGCTCCGCCTCGGCTAGCTCGAAAGTCGTGTCGAACGACAGGTAGCCGCCGCCGGCGGGCAGATCGGGTTTCGCGGCGCGGTCCTCATCGGAGAGCGCATAGGATAACAGCAGAAACACCGGATCTCCGGCATCGTCTACGCGCAGACGCGGCGCATCCGCCACCGGATAGAAGCGGTAAAAGAGAGTGTCATCGGCGTAGATGGTGACCTTGCCGATGCGATCGATGGACGGAATCAGCAGCATGGCGGCATTCCTTCGATTGGGGTCATGCTCATGGATCGACCTCCGCACTTGGCAGGATCACGTTCAGGGCGGGGTCGCCCGCGCGTTGCCATTCACCGGTTACCAGCGGCAGCGTGGCGCCATCCGGCATGCGGGGTATGTGTTGCAAGCGGTATTCGTAGGTCAGGAGATCGAAGCGCGAGGCAGCCCAGCACCGCCACTCCGCACTCTCCCCGGCTTCGAGCGAAAACGATCGCTGCCGCCCCGTCGGGTCGCGCAGGGTGATTGCGACATAGGCAGCATTGGCTGCCGTGTCCGGCTCGAGCGAAACCAGGACGACGCCGGGTTCCAGCACATCGAGCATTTCCGGGCGCAGAAGAAGTGAACCTTCGGCAGCACCTTCGTAAATGACCACCTTGGGGCCTTCGCCCGCGTCTCGATGCGCCACGACCCGCGCGACAGGGGGTAAGGGCTGTGTCACCCAGGCAAGATTGGCTTCGGGCGCCTCGCGCATCAGGTCCGCCAGGCAGAGCACTTCGCCATCACCGGCAATGCTCACCTCGATGCGCGAGGCGCGTTCGAAGAGGCCGGGCATCGCGGAGATGGCCAACGTCTCGAACCCCGCATCTTCCGCGGTCCAGGCGACCGCGCTACCAACCTTTAACGCCTGCCGGCCCAGTGGCCGAGGCAGCGCCGGCACCGTCCCCGCGATCGGCGACAGCGTTGCGGCAATCGTCGCGGAGAGTGCAAAAGCGTCCGTTAACGCCGGATAGGTGACCGCAAAGCGATGGAAGGCCGGCGTTGGCGGATAGATGAAGCTACGCTGCTGCGGCACACCGCCCGGCCCGCTGGCCACCACATCGACCTGAACGCGCCGGACAAAACGCGCATCGAGCCCAACCGGGGCAATCAGCGTGACCGGTACGACCGAGAACGGAGCGATTGCTGAAAATGCCGGAAACATGGCCGCACGCGCGGCTGGATCCAGCGCGCTGATGAAACTGCGCAGGGACCAGCGCCCCTGCCAGGTCCGGACGCTGCGGCGATAGACGGAGAGGTCCCAGCTGCGGCGGCCCTCCACGGCAATATCGCCACGCCACTGATAGCGCGGGGTTTCCCAGGCATCGACGGCGGGTAAAGCGGCGAGAATATCACCCCGGATCGCCATTGCCAGAAGACGGCGGAGCGCCGACCCATCGGCCAGACGTTCTCCTTCCAGCCGCTCCAGCCGGAAGGGCGAGCCGTTTCCTGTGGGTGCCGAAAGCATGGCCGCCTCGATCTGTTCACCGGTGGCCCCCTCCCCCTCCAGCCGCAACAGCGATGCGATCTCGTGCAGGTCGGCGCTCACCAGTACCGGCATGGGCTCTTCCAGCCCCTCGTAAAGCGCCTCCACTTCAACCTCGATATCGCCGGCGTCCGAAGACAGCAGCGCATCGAGCATCTGGGCGGTACGCGCATCGAAGAGATGCTTCTCGACCATCAACGTGCGGCTGGACAGACGGGCCGGTTTCCAGGCATCAGGCAGGTCCACATCGGGGAACCCTGGAACATGGCTGCGCAGGCGCGCCCGTGCCGCAATGAAGCCGACGAGGCGGAGTACCCAGCCATCGGCGGCGGCCGCGCCCAAAAGTTCAGGGTCGAGCGTGGCAAGGTCGAGTTCGAGATGCATCAAACCACCGGAGGCATCGATGGCCGTGTCGCGAAAACGGCTCAACGCAAAACGTGGCGTGCCGTCGGCCTCACGCGCCGCAGTGAGGCCGCGCGGGAGCACATGCAGCACGCGCGGCTGCTCATGATCGGGAAAGCCCTCGCCCGGACGGATCGGCGCCAATTGGGGAAGATCAAAAAACATGATCACCTCACGCTCCCGCCGGAACGATCGCGACCGCGCCAGCACCCAGACCGTCTATCCACGGACCGGCTCGGCCGCAGATATCGGCTGATGCACCGTGAAGATTGGTGACGCGGTAACGATAGTGCTCGGATCGCGGCCGGTGCAGCAGCCAGTCGAGGATCGGCAGGCGCAGCGGCACGTCGTCGGTGAGCGTTGCGGCATCAAGGACAATTTGCGTGTCGCCCTCGAACTCGATCATCACCGCCGCAAGCGCCTCCGTGTCCCCAGGCATGACCTGGCCGAAATATATCGGATCGATTGAAAGGGAGAGCGTGAATGTCTGGCTGGAGAAGCCGCGATTGACCATGATCGAGGGCAACAGCAAAGGCATGTCGGGATTGACCGTCATGCGCAGGACGGGATTGAGATCCGTAAGGACAGTACCCGGGGGATCGAGCCGGTAATCGATGTCGGCCTGCGCGCCTGCTGCAATCTGCAAGCCGGGGCTGGCATCCGGAAAGGCCAGGCCGTCGCCGGCCGGGGTGGCAAGAAACTCGGCAATCGTCAGCGGGCTCTCGATGCGGTTGCGCACCGTGACGCGGACCCGGCCGGCGCCCACGGGACCGCGAAAGCTACGCTCGAGGAGGACACCGCTCGCCTCGTGCAGCGACAGGCGGATGGGGATGGAGGTGTTGGCAGCGCCCGGTAGCGAGGCCGTCACCAGCCCGTCGAGGCCGCCGCTCTGTAGCGCCGTGATCACCGCTGCCAGCGCCTCAGGTGTCAACTGTACCTCGTCGATGATCCCGTCATCGAGGCTGATCGTGGCTGCCGTCCGCTCGCTCTCAGTAAAGGCGGTACCGGCATCATCGGGCAGCCGCAGCCGCAGCGCCGCCTGCTCAGGGATCAGCGCCGAGAGCACGGCGCCTTCGCCCAGAAAACGTTTCAGCCTTGCCAGCACCGCGCGGTCCAGATAGGGCACGGCGCGATAGGCCAGATGGGCGCGATAGAGAATTTTATTCTCGTTCGCGTCCGCGGCCTCAACGACGTCGAAGAACGCGATGCTGACGGCTGGGAGGTATGGCGCCTCTTCACGGCGCGGTATGCGGAATTCCTGTGGCTCGTAATAGTAACGGCCGGGAAAGGCCGTATCCTGATAGTAGACAACGGGCGGGCGGCCTTCGCCTGCATCAAACTCCGCCCGCAACAGCACGCGCGTCATGCTCGGACGCAGATCGCCGGGCACATCGAACATGTAAGCGTTGACATCGACATCGAAGTTAAACGCGATGGCCTGAACGGCCTCGGCCTGGGTGCGGATGAGCGCCGGGCGGCCCATTTTGTCGATGAAAGCGCTTGTTGGCACCACACGCCGCGCGCCAACCCGCAGATCGCTGATGTCGAGCGCTTCGCTGAGATCGGGGCGGAACACCTGCGTCAGCATTTCACGCGAAGTGGCGGGCGTCAGATCAAGCGGCGCCACCTCCATCATTGCGGGCAAAGGCGCATCGAACCCGCGCATCAGCACGGCTGTATTCAGCGTATGCACGGTGCTGAGATGCGCCGCAGAAACGCCCTCAGAAACAGTGCTAAAGGGCTGCCGCAGGACGCGGCGCGCCAGATCTTCCCGGCGCCAATGCGGCTGGGGTCTGTCGCGTGCAGGGCGCACATGGCGCCATTCCGGCGGCTTGATCATCATCGTCAAAAGCACGCCGCGATCGAGAAACCGCACCTGATCCTGCACGCCGAAATCGCTCGGAATGATCTGCCGCCATGTGCGGCGGCCAACCGTGGCAAAGCAGCGCAACTCCAGCCGGCCTTTGGCTGCTGGATCGGTCATCGCCGACCAAAGCTGATCGAAATCAGCCTTGGTGTTGAGATCGAACACAAGCTGCGACGTCTCGCCATCCACGCGGTTGACGGCACCGAGCGGGATCGACAGCCAGCTCTCCGCAGGCGTGTCCGTGCCGTTCTCCACGGGAACCGAATATACGATCCTTGCCGAAACCTCGTGTGCGATCTCCTTGATCGGATGATCGGCGGTGAAGCCCGGCATGCGGCGCTGGAACCCCACAGTAAGGCGCGCAATAGGCCCGCCCGGCTCTGTGCTCGCCAGCCATTTGAGGCTGGCAGCATAGCGTCCGCCGGTTTCCTGGAGCGCATAGACCGGCAGCACGAAACTGAAACCGGCATCATTGGACGCCGGATAGGCTGTATCTGGGGACAATGTGCCATCCGGGCTCAGCGCAACAGCATCCTGTCCCCGCGCCCCGTCTCCCGAATCCGCAACGCTAAACTCTGCGGATCCGGGATCAGGCGCCCCAGCGTCAGTGATCTGAATATCGGTGATCGGACCGGTGCTGTCTGGATCGATGACGATGGGAAGCGGAAACACCACCGGCTTGCGCCGCCGCACCCCGTCCCGCAACGACCGGACCGACATGTCGCGGTTTATGACGTAAAGTTCGTCCGCCCTCGACATTGATCAAGTCTCCCATCGCCAATCGATGAGCAACCATGCGCCGAACTCGGCATGCGGAATGTGAGCTAGCTCACACAGGTTGAGAAAAATTAGCAAATCGCGATATTCGCTTGTCTGGAAGGCCTATCCTCTGGCAAGTTAGAGCCTCGTACGATCAATGAGGCGCATTCTGTTGCCTCAAATCGGCCGATCCACCAGAAGGATGGCGCAGGGCGATGCCGCTCCATC
>NZ_LMFB01000009.1:163940-199712 GCF_001426685.1 Rhizobium sp. Root483D2
ATGCGTCTCATTGATCGTACGAGGCTCTAATACAACTTCAGCGGAAGGCGGCTTTTGTGATGGGCAAGAAGAGTTTCGCTGCCGACAAGATTGTCTGGCTGGATTCCCACCGGCCGGCCTCCCGGCGTGCGAGCAAAAACAAGCAGGTCCAATCTCAGGACGCGGCCGGTGGTCACGATCAGAGTTCGTCGGGCCGCGACCTCTTCGATCTTCTGTTCGACAATTGTGTCACCGACCGTCTGCGTGCCGGAAAGCATCTTTTTCTGCAGGAGGACAGATCGGACCGGGTCTTCGGGCTGATCGAAGGCTCGATCGAAATCTCGATCTATTCGATCGACGGCCAGAAACTCGTCGCCAACATGCAGGCCGCGCCAACGATCATCGGCGAGATCGGCGCGCTTGATGGAGGTGTGCGCACCGCGACCGCCATATGCCGGACCGATTGCGTTGTTGTGTCGCTGGACCGGGACCAGCTTCTGCGCCGTATCGAGGAAAGCCCGCTGCTTGCACGCTCCATGCTGCGTCTGTTGTGCGACAGGGTCCGATGGGTGAGCGAATCGCTGGGCGACCACGCCTTTCTCGACGTCGAGGCCAGGCTTGCCAAACGGTTGCTTTTGCTTGACAAGCTGCTTGCCGACCCGTCCGGCTGGATCGCCATATCGCAAAGCGAGATCGCCGATTTCCTCGGCTCGACGCGCGAGTCCGTCAACAAGCTCCTGAACAATTGGCGCAGCCTCGGCTTTATCGAGGTCAAGCGCGGCCGTATCAAGGTCGCCAGCCGGAACCGCCTTCGCCTGTTGCTGCGGGAACGGGAATAGGCCGCATTACCGCTCACCACCCGCCACATCCAGCCGCGACAGCATGTAGCGCAGAGCCGCCCGGCTTGGCAGGAAGAAATAGCCCCCACCCCGCGTCGTGATAAAGGATGGCATGCCTTCCAGTGCAAGAGAGCCCTCCCAACGCGGTAAGGCAAAGCGGCCCCTCGGCTTACCGCGCGCGCCGACCTTCTGGGTGCCGATCAGCGGATCCTTCTCGTCTCTCAAACCATGGAAGCTGCCCGATGCCATCCAGGTCTGCTGGATAAACTCGTACTGGCGTTCAATGCTGGCGTTGACGCACATGAACAGCAGCCCCTTCTCCGCCGTGCCATCCGCGCCTGCGGCCGCATAGGTCCTACCGACACGCAGGATGCGGTGGCGCTTGGTGATCCGGATTTCCGTGTCGAGGTCCGTGTTCAGGGAAGCGCGTGGATTGGACCGGCGCACATGCGCACCGAGAGGGCACCGTAACCCCTGCGGATCCTCGGCACCGAAGGTGAAGCCATTGTCGGGCAAGCCACCGGCGGGCCGGTGCGGGCTCTTGATCAGCGAGGAACCATCCTTCCAGCGCCCGACGATCCGCGCGCCAACCCAATCCGCCGTCACTGCCTCGCCCGTCAATGTCCCGACGCTGCTTGCCGCCGCGCGGCAATAATCCTCAAAACGCTCCACATGTTGCTGGAGCTGGCGCACGACGACGAAACTGCCGTTGCGTCCAAAATCATGCCAGCGGGATTTTCCAGCCGTGATGCTGCCATCGACCTCGACCGCGCGCAGGATGCCGAGCGGATCGGTATGCCCGGGCACGGTGGGGCTTGGCGGGTAGAAGCCATGCTCGTCGCGATAACCAAAAAGAAACTCGCCCGGATTGAGCAGATGCATCTCGTGCACAGTGCTGCCGGTATCCTGCCAGCTTCCGCGCAGGATCGGCTGGGAAATGCCGTCCTGAAAGCCGAAATGATCACGCCCCTTGCTGCCATCGCCCTGCGAGCCCGCAGGCTTGACCGATAGTTCGAGACGGTGAACAGGCTCTATACCGGTCTCGCGGGACACCTCGTCCAGCCCGCGTACCATGCCGGCCAGGATGTCTTGGGAGCCGGCATAGCAGTTGACGATAATATCGACGGGATTGCCCCCACCCCCCCAATACCATCCGGCCGGGTCGTTTTGGCCCCAGTCGTCGAGGATCCGGCTCCGATAAGGGTTCGCCATGCCCTGACGGAAGGCGAGCGGAAAGCTCGCCAGCGCCTCCGTCTCGACGGCACCTTCCGGTCCGACACCGAGGCGGCGCAATCCACCAGGCCCGAAGAAGGCCATCATGGCGCGATCGGTGGGTGCCGTGTCGCCAAATGAAAGTTTGTCTGTGACATAGGCCAGCCAGCGCCGGCGCGATACCGGCGAGAGGCCGTCCGGCACGCGAAATGCCAGCATCATGCCGTGCGCAAGGCGCCCCAACGGGCCAAAGACGATCGACTGGATTTCGCCCTGTTCGAGGATCTCGGACGGGGCCGGATCAGGCAACAGCAACTGCTGGACGGCATTGAGGCGCGTACGCGGCAGCCGTTCGGTGGAAGAAAAAAGACTGATCCAGTCGCGCGCTTCACTCAGGCGCGCCGAGCAGATACCCTGGCGTATCCTTGCGTTCGTGCGAATATGCGCGGCCGAAATCCGGGGATAGGCGCTGTACCAGAAGCTGGTCGGTACCTGCTGGTTGCGGGCCCAGCGCTTGAAGCGGTCACCATCGCGCGCACCGTCCAGGAAGAGAAACCGCGTCGATGGGAAGCCTTCTGTATTGCTCCACACGCCGGTCAAGCCCGCCGAGGCCTTGGTAATGAAGTCTTCCAGATAGCTCTCCCAGCTGCCGCCATAATTGCTCAGGAAGACGAGCTTGTCGGTGCCGGGAACTCGGACCCAGCGGGCGAAATGGATGGTGCCGATCGTCGATAGGAACCCCGGCCGGAAGATATGTGTGGCCGAGATGGAGATCACATAAAACGTAAAGCGCAGCAGCATCCTGCGGAAACGTCCTGCCTTGATCGTCGAGACGGCCGTCATATGGTTCTGGAACTCACGATCCTCACCTTTCTGAAGCCCTTCCAGGCGCTCCGGCGAGATCGAATCCGTCGCCGGCTCGCAGGCCGTCTCGATACGGCGAAGCCAGATGAGCGCCAGCGTCAGCGCAATCGAAACCGTCGTCATGATGCCGAGCCCGGCCAGAACGAAGGCCGTGCCCAGCCGTAAAAGAAAAGCTGGCCAGGAGGCACCGGTTTCAAAAACGAGGCGATAGGTCAGGTACCAGCATATCGCATAGACGACGACCAGCGTGATCGTGACCGGTTTGGCCAGCAATGTCTTGCGAATGGCGCTCCAGACCCCTTTCGGCGGCTCGGCCAGCCCGTTTGCCGCCGGAGCGAAGGCCCAGTCGAACTTTCGGTTGCCGCGCAACTGGTTTCGCACCTCCGTCAGTACCTGCGAGGCATCGCCGCCCGGCTTTGCAGAAAGCCTTTCGACGATGCGCATCGCGTGCTTTGCTAAGGTTGCCTCGCGCCGGATACGCTCGACCGTGTGCCCCGGCGTACCGCCAAAGACGAGGCCGCTGAGACTTCCAAAATAAGGCGAAACGTCCTGCGCATGCCGGTCCATGAAGGCAGCAAGATCGGTATCGACCGTTCCCCCCGCAACGTCTTCACAGATTTTCCGGACCTGCGGTTCAAGCGCCTGCGCAAAAGCCTGCAGGACCCCCGGCTTGCCGCCATCGCCGCTCATTTCAATGAGGAGATGATGGGTCAGTTCTCCATTGCCACCGGTATCGACCAGCGACATGCTGGCAAAATGGATGATGCCGGTATTATCGAGCCCGGTCTTCGCATCGCCCACGCACGGATTACCGAGCGCATCAAGCTCAGCCCGGATCGCCTCGACATCAGCGCCGGGCTTTACCGGGACGATTACGGTTATCATCGACTGCTGGTTTGCAGCATCAAATTCGACCATGAGTTTTTCGGGATAGGGGCCGAGCCGCTGCAATCGCCCCTCCCTGCCCGCCGCGCGCCGGAAGCCGGGTTTCGAAAACAGCGCACGCAGACATTCTGCCGTCTGTACCCGCGCCAGGAGCGCACCGATACACTTATGGATGCCATGGCCAAAGACCAGCGACTGCTGGTCTGGCCTTCCGGGCTGGAAATCCCAGGGATCGGCCACCGCCCGCCTGTCGAACATGGCAGAGCGTGTGGCGGGCCAGACGACCGTGTCGCCCTTGATCGTATACGGTCTGCCATGATCGCCGCCGATCTTCTGGTCGTGCCGCGCATAGCGCCAGGGGCTGATCCAGATCGGCTTGAAGCGCATCGCCTCGACAATGGCAAGATCCAGCCGCTTGCTGTCCGAAAGGGAGGCCGCTGCCGCCATCTCGTCAAAAATCTCCTTGCGCGACAGCGCCACCTCAAGGCAATTGCCGCCGCCCAAAAGCGTTGTCGGTCCAAAGCCGGTGATCATGCCCATCATGATGGCGTGAATGTCGGGCCGGCCGATGCGCCCCTGCTGCATTGCGCCGACCAGACGATCGAGCGGCCGCTCCTGCAAGGTGCCCGCCGCGATGACGGTATCAATCGACCGGTCGATCGCCGCGCCAAGATTGCGCGACGCGGCAATCGCCAGTTCACGCACCACGGTATCGGCGGTTGGATCGCCGAAGAAGACGGTGCTGAGCGCAATGGCCCAGTCTGCGAACTCGCCCTCATCATCGACCACAACGCCGTAATATTCGCAGCAGATTGTCGAGGAGACGATGCGGAAGAGATCAAACGCCGCATTGAGCTTGGTGTCGGCACCATCAACGATTTCACGCGCACGCCGCGCCGCGATCGGCCGCACGCGCGCCTCCACTTCGGCAGGCGGAAAGGCGCTCAGCACAACCGATTTGAGACGCCGGTAATCCTCCCCGTCGCTCATCCCGAGAATGAAATTCGCGCCGCCGGCAAACTCGGTCATTTCCGGCCCATAGGGCGTCTCGAAATCGGCCTGCCGCTCCAGCACTTCGCGAACATCGGCATTGCGGGTGAGCAGCACGAAACGCCCGCAGCGCGCGCGCGGCCAGACCGCCCGCAACACGGACAACCACCAATCCGGGTGCTCGATCAGATACCCCGCCGCCCGTGCCAGCAATCCACTGGAACGCATGCGTTGCAGGTCGAATGGCGGGACGGTGCCGGTGACCGGGTGCTCGGCCTGCGCCTGCGCCAGACGTTCAAAATATTTCGGGCTGCATTTGAAAACCATGGTTGCCTCTTTGAACCTGCCGGATCAGCAATTGGCCTTCCCCAGCCCCGCCTCTGTGAAATAGCTCACAGTCTTGGGGTTTTATTCACCGGCCAACTGGAAATTCTCGATGATGCTGTCATTGACCGAGCGGTCTTTGAAAGGAATCCACTCGATCCACCGGCGTTCAAATTCCGGATGGCGGGTGCGGAAGAGTTTCGCCTCATGCCGCGCTTCAGGAAATTGCTCGCTCCTCGCCAGGGCACCCGCCTTGAGATAGCTCGCGTAGAAATAATTGGGCGCCAAGGCCAGCGAGCGGTTCGCCGCGTCGATCGCCGCTGGCCAATTGCCGTCGATCGTGTGTGCGGCGGCAAGCTCGCCGAGATTGTGGAAAAGATAGGGCTCGAAAGGGCTGAGCCGGATGGCTTCCTTCAGATTGTGAATGGCCTCGCGCGGCTGCAGCAGCAAGGCTCTCGCGCTGCCGAGCCCGGTCAGCGCCAGCGAAAAACTTGGATTGATGTCGATCGCCTGCCGGAAGAGGTCAACCGCCGAATGCGGCCGCGCCTCGAGAATTTCGACGAAGCCGAGATAGCAGTAGGAGCGCGCATCGAGGCTATCCATCAGCGCCGCGCGGCGCGCATAGCTTGCAACGATTTTCAGTTCGTCGCTGTCGGCGAAGTTCAGCCAGGATTTCCACAGGTGCCACCATGCCAGTTCGTTGAGCGCTGCACTGGAATTGGGGTCTTCATTATGGGCCTGTCTGAAATAGGCATAGGCTTTGCTGGTATCTTCGGAGGAGCGGCGCCGCATGTGCCAGCGCCCCCGGCGCACCAGCTGCCAGGCCGAGAGCGCCTCCGGCGGGACCTGGAACGTCCGTATCTGCTCGACCCGGTCGAACTCGTTTTCGAGGCGCGCGACGATCTCGCCACCCAGTTCCCGCTGCAGGCGCAACAGCTCGTCGAAATCCCGCTCGAACCGCCCGGTCCAGATGACGCGGGAATTGGAACTGTCTGCGAGCGACGCGTCGAGACGAAGCCGCGTGGCATCCCCCGTCACTGCACCCGTCACAACGTAGCGCACGCCGAGCAGGTGGCCGATCGCAGCCGTGGTCAGCGAGGGATCGCGGAACTGGAAGCTCGAATCCCGTGATATGACCGGAACGGAGCGGGTGTTGGCCACCCCCGTCAGGATATCGTCGGCAATGCCATCGCACAGATAGTCAAGACGCGGATCGCCTGTGAGGTTCTTGAAAGGCAGCACGGCCAGTGCCGGCAGTTCTCCTTGCACGGCAGGCGGACCGGTCTGACCGCGCCCTTCCACCAGCGTGGAGACACCACTCTCGCCCGCGCCGGAGATGAACACCCGCACGGGAACGGAGATATTCTTCAGCTGAAACGGGCCAAGATCTGTAAACGGCAGCTGGAACTGCTGCTGAAGCTGCAGATAGGCCGTTTCCGTCAGTGCGATACCGCCATGCGGCGAAAATTCCTGCACGCGCGCCGCAATATTGACCGTGTCGCCAAACACACCGTCGTCGCGAATGATCACCTGGCCGGCGCTGATGCCCGTCCGGAACGGCATGACCCGGTCGCGCGCAACCGCAGTGTTGATCTCCGCGATAGCTGCCTGGAATTGCAACACCGCCTGCAACGCAACGATGGGGTTTCCAAAGAGGGCCATGATACTGTCGCCCGCAGCCCCGAACGTATTGCCGCCCGCACGCTCGACAGCCTCGACGATCACGGCACGGCGCTCATCAAACAGCCGCAACGCCTCTTCCTCATCGATATGCATCAGCTTGGAAAAGCCAACCGCATCGACAGAAACCACCGTCGCAATCTGCCGCGGATGCCGTTGTTCACGCATCAGAGCAACGTCCCCCACTCGGATTAACGTATAAGCAATATGAAGATTAGCAAAGAGATGCTGTGAAGAGTATGCACGGTTTCATATTTTTTCCAGCATTGCTGGTAGACATGCTCGCACGGAATATAGTGGCCTGCCGCCGGCTAAGGCCGGTGACGTCAGCTCAACGTGTTTAAAATGTGCGCTTTGAATACCGGACGGCGTAAAAACGCACAATCACGATTCCTGATTTACACTTAACAAGGTTGGTTGCACCGTGATCTGCTGTCCGCTTCTTAAACGGAGACGATATCAACTCCCACCCTTAACAACAGTCTGCGATTCAACATGAATAATGGAGAAAATCGGCTGGAATACTGGTGCCAGAAATTTGGCACCTTGCAGAGACAGGTGGTCCCCGTCCTTATAGAGAACTTTTCCATCGGCCATGGCGTGGCATTTTTCACCGTCGCACAGCGCCTTCATCGGATCGACCAGAAAAGAGCCACTTTCTTCCGCGCTGAGCGTTAATATCTGGCGTGACAGCGCCTGCCTGCGTTGCGTGTATGCAAGCGGAGGGGCGATATCGAGAGACAAGCCGGTCATTTTGGCGCGCGCCAGCGCTTCTGGCACATCACGCCCCATTTCCGGCACGTCCATGACCAAGACGACTCGTGTACCCTGCTGGGCAAGCTTGGCGATGGTCGTGCGGAAGCTTGCAAGGATGGGGGCAGAGAAGTCTTCCAGTTCCGGCTTAGGTGACGCATCGAAGTAAATTCCCTCGCCTGGCAGTTCCGCCCGGTGAACATATTTGGGCCAGTAACCGACCAGAAAGACGAACGGAAATTTTTCCCTTTCGATCAGGTCCATGATGGCCTTGTTGGTGTCCTTGCACCGGTCGACGAAATGCTGGGGACCAAACACTGTATCGGGAAGCGGCGGGCAGGATGCCCGCCCGACAAACTTGCCGGATACGCCGCTTTGAAGCGCCGCATCGCTGATCGCCGGCGCAATTGCCGCTGCATGAGAATCTCCCCAGACAAGGAATTGAGGCTTGCCATCGCCCACGGCCCCCATGGCGCAGAGGTTTCCCTCTCGAATGGCGCCCAGTTGCAAACCGCTCCCGTCGGTATCCGTAAAGCATTTTTCCGACAGGAACGGGCCTTTATCGTAAGTGGCCGCGTACAGCGCGTAGACGTCCTTTGGCAACCGTTGGGGAATGCCGCCCATGTCCTTGACGACAAAACCGAACGCGACCGCCGCGATCATGGCGCCGCCACTGACACCGAGCATAATCAGCTTTGACGATGCGACCGCGCCATAACGTGCCGGTTGTTCGATCAAGCGCCAGGAGAGATAGGCGAAGAAAAATGAGAGAACCACGACCTGAACGCTGTTCATGAAAGTCAGTTCATGACCCAGCCAATTTCTGAAAAAGACGATAACGGGCCAGTGCCAAAGATAGAGGGAATAGGAGAGCCGACCGATCGCAACAAAGACACGGCTGTTTAAGACGGCCGCAACAATTCCGTCCTTGGCGCCGGCATGAATGACCAGAGCGGTTGCCACGCACGGGAGCGCCGCGTAAACGCCTGGAAACGGCGTTTCACGGGAATAGAGGAAAACGGCAGCCAAAATGCCACCGATCCCCAAAAGGCTAAGATATTTCGGTAATCCAGCGCGGTAGTCCGGACGCGGTACTATCGCGATCGCCGAGCCAATCAGAAGCTCCCAAACGCGGAAATGAAGGAAATAGAAGGCCTTTTCCGGCGAATGAAATACCGCCCAGCTGCTGGCGGCAAACGATGCCAAAAGCACGGTCAGCAAGATCCCGGTCAAATGTTTTCTGGCGTATTTGTGGGCAAGCACGAGCGCCACGGGAAAGACGATGTAGAATTGCTCTTCCAGCGACAGTGACCAGGTATGCAGCAAAGGTTTGAATTCGGCGGCGATATCGAAGTAGCCGCTCTCGCTCTCAAAAAGCAGGTTCGACGTGAACAGCGCTGCCGCTCTCACACTTTCAGCGAAATATTCAAACTCCTTCGGCATGAAGAGGAACCATGCCACGACTGACGTCGCCAGGATCATCGAAAACAATGCAGGCAGGATGCGGCGGATGCGCCGCAGATAGAACCTGCCAAAACTGAAGTCATCCTGGTCCAGATCGGCCATGATCACTCTGGCCATGAAATAGCCGGAGAGAACGAAAAACACATCGACTCCGACAAACCCGCCGGGAAACCAGGAGATATCCGCGTGGAAAAACAGGACGGGCAAAATTGCGACGGCTCTTAGTCCGTCAAGGTCTGGCCTGTAATCAAGATGTCTGTTGGCCACTGCTTCCATCCATTTAGCGAACTCACTTGGTCTTCGTCACGCGACGCCTACATGCAGGAGGCCGTGTATAGGAAGGTTTCCGATCGGTGTCCAAATCATTGATCAGAAAAAATGCCGCACTTCTGCAACGTGAACGAACTCCAGAGCAGTCATTGAGTGCTAACTATCACTTAATGCATCCTGTACGTGCGTATATGCTACAAGAATAACCCGCAGCATGAATTGTATCGGAATCGCCTATCCCGCAATTGTGGAAGATAAAGGATGATCTTGTTCAATTGTTTGCATCATCCTGCCGCAGATACGCCTGAAATCCTTGGATTACAGCACGGCCAAGCCAGCCTATTTTATCCGAACATCCTGAAATCTAACGGGGAAATACAGAAATAGCTGGCGCTCTACGGGAAAACGGATTTATATTTTACTGCCAAAACTCCAGATACCCGCAGGTTTTTCCTTGAATACAGACATCGATCATCTCCAGAATTTTCGAGCGGAACACCGCAAATGGCTTACCAAGCTGGGAATTTTGGATCGGCCCTGGCTGCTGTTCGGATCTGCGCCTGACCCGACCCTTCCACAGGAAATTCTGCAAAAATGCGCGCGCGTTGATATTAACAATGCGGGAAAAACCGCAAATCAGCTTGGGCTCCCCCCTGCCGACCTGACATTCCGCAAGAAAAAGAAGTCCTGGGAGGAGCACCCCTATGTGCGGACGCGGGGTCTTTTGTGGCTCCATACGAGACCGCTCTGGGTCATGCACCTCAAACTCCTGTTGAAACCCAACGTTCGCTACAAAAGCCTGATGCGGGCAACGAAGAGTGACCGGGAGGCGATCGTTCACCACGTCAGCGGCGGCCTGCCTGCTGAGATCGGAGACGTGGGCAAAGTGACGAACGGCGTTGCAGCGCTCTGCTATGCGCTCTTCATGGGTGTGCCCTCTGTGACGCTGGCCGGCTTCTCCTTGCAGAAAATGGGGCATTCCTACAATGCCAAGGGAAGCGTTCGCAGACAGATCGAGGAGGATACCTTCGTGCTGACGCAATTGCGCAATCGCGGCGATGTCTTCACCACCGAGCGAGACCTCTCAGACTATGTGGGCATTCCGCTTGCGCAAAGCTACCAGGATATTTCCGCCGTAAAGCCTGGTGTAAAACCCTAATCGGGCTGCCGGTCAGGGACGCTCGATCCAGCTATAGCCGAAGCGATAGGTGTCGCCGCTTTTTCCCCGATGATAGGGAATGCTGAGAAAACGGCTTTCCAGCCTTTCTGCCGCTATGCCGTTTTTTGCCAGGAATGCGATGATGTTCGGCGGAATGCTCTGCCGATCGTCACCTTGGGCTGACCAAACCGCAAGAAGCGGGCCTGCGGGTACGGGAAGAGTGCCGATTTCTGCGGGAAAGTACGTCAGGAATACGGGTGTATCGGGAAACTCGATCTTCAGATTTCCTGCCAGAATACGGTCATCCACAACCACCCCGCTTGGCTTCGCATCCCGTTCGCTCAAAACAGTGTGGGTAAAATCGCTATAGGGTGTATGCGCAAAGGAATAGCGGCCAATCATGGGACCAGCATAAACGCTGGCAAAAAGCATCAGGATTGTGCCAACGGACAGGAAAGCCACAATCCCCACAAACTTTGGCAATCGCGGTGAAGCCTCGATGTGAGCCGCATCGATCTTGGCTGCAAGATAAAGCGGCGTCAGGATAATGAAGAGCACAAGCCATTTTTCGCGGACATGTGTCGCTTGAATTCCGATGACAATAACAGCCACGATCACCAGACAGGCAACGAGCATGCGTCCGGTGACGCGCGTCCATTGGCTTTCAGCCTTGGCGATCTCTTTGAGGTGACCGTAGAAGACAAGGCCGAACACGGCGGCCGGAATGGCGATGCTCTTGACGATCGCGATACACAAGGCGAGGAGCCCATGAAAGACATGGGGTAAGACTGCGGATTCGGCGCCTTCCTTCATTTCGCTGATCGTGCCGCCGCTTGCCAGGGCGAGGTTTGAAAACACCCAGTAGATATGCGGAGCGGCGACGACAAATGCTGCCGCTGCAGCCAAAAGAACTCTCCAGTCGAAGAGGCGCTTGCGCAATTCCACCTCCGGCAGAATGGCGATGACCGCCGCAACGGGGATGACCACGAAATTATACTTCGCAAGGACACCCAGCCCGACAGCAAGACCCGTCATCAGATAGGTGGACAGGCGCGGTGCCTTGAGAGTTTCCAGAAACCCGTAGAGAAACAGTGACACGGTAAACAACGCGGCAACCGTGTGGGAAAGGTCGCGTTGCACCAGGAGAAAGATGGCCGGCACGGTCAATATACCCAGCATCGCCATCATGGAGAGGGCGCGATCGGAGATGATTGCCCGCGCCGCCAACCCATAGAAAAACAGAGCGCACAGCAGAAAGCCGTTTTTTACAATCGTCAATGTGGCGACCGATATTCCGAACATCCCGGAAACAATATATTGCAACCAGTTGTAGAGAGGCGGTTGCGTTCCGTATCCAGCCAGAAAGAACTGGGATAAAAATGCTTGTTCCGACTCGTCGATCTCGAGAGATTCCTGCCGCAGCAACCTGACGGTGACGCTGATCAGGCAATATATCGCCACCAAAAAGAAAACCAGTTCTGGCTTGCGGACCAATAATTTCATCGTCTGCTTTCTACCAATAGCGCCGGAATATTAGGCACCTATATCAAGTTCGGTGCGATTGCCAGCTTGCAGACACCCTCCGCACTGCCCTTCGCAGCAAGCTGACGCTTACGTAATGCGAGCGTTGCCCGGCATTCGCCCTTGAAGGCCATGCAGAGGCGGCTATTTTAGTTGCTCGATGAGGATGACACCCCTAAGCTTGCATTTCGACAGAAGGGATGGAACTGGAAAACAAAATGCAGAGTGATGCGTATCTCTGGAACTGTTGTGCAGCTGGAAACAACCACGCGCTGCACTTAACCTGACCTGAAACTTGAGAATCGGAACAGTTATGACGGACAAGGCTAACGTATACATCGGCTTCGACAGCAAGGAAGTTGTCGCCTATCACGTGCTCACCCAGAGCATTTTGGAGAAAAGCTCCATCCCAGTCTCTTTCACGCCCATCTCGTTGGACAATGTCGGACAGATTTTCACGCGCGAACGAAATGCGCTTCAATCGACAGAGTTTTCATTTTCCCGGTTCCTGGTCCCATATCTGAGCAATTTTGAAGGCTGGTCCCTGTTTGCCGATTGCGACATGCTCATGCGCACCGATATCGCAAAGCTGTGGGAATTGCGCGACGACCGTTACGCGGCGATGTGCGTCAAACATAACTATGTCCCGAAGGTCGAAACGAAATTTCTCGGGCAGGTTCAGACCAAATACGAGAAAAAGAATTGGTCGAGCGTCATTCTGTTCAACAATGCCAAATGCAAAAAACTTGACCTGGACTATGTCAACAGCGCAACCGGCCTTGAGCTTCACCAGTTCAAATGGCTGGAATCGGAGGAGCTGATCGGCGAACTCCCACCGACCTGGAACTGGCTGGTGAACGAATACGAACACAATGAAAACGCCGATCTCGTTCACTTCACGGATGGCGGCCCCTATTTCGAAGAATACAAGAACGACGACTATGCGCAGGAGTGGTTTGATGCGCGCGAACGTGTCCTCTTCGTTCAACAGCGTTGAGGCTTGAAGCCGTCATCGGTTACAGCCCCGGTTGCGCCGGGGCTGTAGGCCTGTTTTAGAGCGGCGTGCGATGCCTGGAAAATGTGTCGTTGTAGCCCAAGCCGATCAGCTCAAGTGCAGATGTTGACGAGTAGTTTTCGAGCTCGACGCCGTTTTCGCTGGCAAATTCTTTGGCGAGCGCCAAATGGCTGAGAATACGGCCCTGTCCCCTTTGAATTCCGGTGAAGCTGCGGGTTTCCTTCTCATAAAAGCGGGGCTCGTTCGCGTTGGCGATGTCTATGCCCAAAAAACCCAGTTTTTTCAAATCCAGCGACAAGGCAAACTGTACCGCTGACACGACGACCGAGCCGCCCCTGAAGACACCCGCACCAGGGTCTGTCGAAAACCCAGCTTCTCCGTCAGTGCTCAGCCTTATGTAAGGCAGCGCCTTCAATTCAGCGATGCCTCTGCGTTTGTGCTGGTACGGTTTTTGAACATCGTCGGAAAAAATGATCTGCCGATGTTGCAGCCAGGACCGGTCTTGCTCGCAAATTGCCCTGATCACGCTGACGGAGAAGACGCATGGACAATGCGGCGGAATTCTTTGAAAGAGGTCGAAGTGGTTCCAGACAAATCGCTCATCATCAATGACAACGGCGAGTGGTGTTGCGATCTGATCGGGCACGAGATGCAGGGACCCGTTCAAAAGTATACACGAATTGTCCTCCGCGCGCGACAAGTCGCAACTCCCGATGGAAGGTCCTGTACCGACGATATAGATGGCCAGGCTTTGCGTATGAATGCCCTCGGCAGCGCTGATCAATCGTCCAACCAGAGTACCACGATAATAGATCGAACCACGCTCCTGCCGGGTCGGCGGAATGAGCTTGAGACCGGGAAGCCAATCCTGCAAATGGGCGCGGGATTTTCCGCCGAAGAGCTGGGCTGCAAGCTTTATGAACGTCCTTGATAAAGGGCGATTTGCGGGCATTGGCAACCGTCTCTTTCCATGTGTCGCTCTTGCGTATATGGCTACGACAGCGCGCCGGCCAAGATTAGCATGAGGCTGTCACGGGATATCATCCCCATTCGCTGCCGGTCCAGAGAGGAATTCCGATGTCCTCTGACACTTTCGGATCTGCCGTATATAGGGGACGCTTCTGCGCCAGAAGCTTGGCCACGATCGCCTTGTCCATTTGCACATGCGCACGCGCTAAACCGGCCTGATTGTAGGCGTGCCCTGTCGAGCCCGGATTGATACCGGTGATGATCACCGCCGGCGCTCCGTTGTGAAACGCAAAGAGCACCGCGTTCATACCGTTCGAGCATTTGGATTCCGTGTCGAGTTCCAGGGATTTGACACCGGCGACCCGGTCCAGAAGTGCCATCCGCTCATACCGGTCAACAATTTGCAGACTGTCATATTGATAGTCGAAAGCTCTTAGCCCTTTTTCCAGGCGCGGCCGATCGTCCTTGCGCCACAGAAAAACATAGAGAGCGCCGGTTCGCTGTCCCGACAGGACCCGCCGTACCTCCACGGCATTGGTGTTGGTTCCTTCGATCTGATTGAACTGCAGGAACGTGATATCCGGCGCCGAGAAGCCCCAGGGCGCTATCACCGATTGCGAGCCATTGATGGTGATGATCGGAAAATCGGCCTGCCAACCCCTGACCTTATTCGATACGGGGGCAGAACCGACGACAACAACGGGCGCCTTGAAGGGCGCGGGTGCAGCGGGCGGCGCTGGCCGGATGATCTGGTACTTGAAGTTCCGGTAGAGCCGCTTGCGTGTCTCTGCAATCCACGATGCCATGTTATTTTCTCTTGTTCAGCCACGCTGAGCGCTGCCCGATCAGCAGCTCTATTTGGTGTCCGCGCTTCTTTTCAAGAATTTCGGCTTCAAGCGTCGCAAGAACAGATCGAGCGAGCGAACCGCATTGGTCAGCGAGATGAGCTTGTCGACCTGGGCGTCTGTTTCGCCCAAGCGGCGAGAGATAACGTCTGAAATTGTTGCGGAAATTTCGGTAGTCAAGAGCTCCGGGAACCGCAGAGCCAGTTTTGCGTAGCTGCTTGCAGCCATACCCTCATGGATCGACAGGTTGCCGGCCCTTGCCGAAAGCCGGAGGAACACTTGCTCGAACGTCCAGTCGTGCACCGAGACCACACGCCATTTGTCGCTCCGTTTCGCCGAGAAACCGGCAAGAACGATCTCGGCTGGAATCTTCTGATCGGTAAGCCACAAGGACATTGCAAAGCCTGTGGTCGGAACTTTATCCACCGGGTAAAAATCGGCGCAATAGTCCACCAGATCCAGATGGCCAGTCGGTGTATCGAGGTAGTCCGCCTGGGTATTGAACCGTTCCGCCGTGCTCAAGCGCACGTTCATGATCCCGAGAAATGTATCGGCCGCCAATAATTTGACGACCTCAGCCACTTCACCGCGATAAACGATATTGGCGCCCTTCGGCTGTGCCCGCGATATCAGCAGGGAGTTGCCCGGAAATGGCCGCCCCAAAACCTTGTAGACCTTGTTGAAGAAGACAAAGAGCGCGGTATCGGGATAGTCTCGTTGCAGGCCTTCCATGTCGATGTCATCGCTGTTGGCAACCAGAACGATGTGCGAAAATTGGGCAAAGAGATCCCGCCACTCATTGTGGATTTTCAAGTTGGTTGTCGCACCGGGCCTGGGCAAATTCATGATTGTTCAATCCGCGCCTGTGGTTATCCGCCTTTCAGCGAATCCAAGCGATTACTTTATAAATCTTTGTTCCTGAAAGCAATTCAGCGGGTCCCTTGCATTCCGGCTTAGCCTATGACCAGAGCTAGCCGGCGGAGATATCCTGTTCTATATCTGACAATCTTGGGGAGAGTGACCACATCTATGTTCGGCTGGAAGACAAAACGACATATTACCAGGGAACTGGAAATCTCGCCGCCTGCGCCTGAGGCGCATCGCAACGGCATCGCCATCGTGGCCTGCGTCAAGAATGAAGAAACATATATCGAGGAATGGGTGCGCTTCCACCGGGCAGTCGGGGTAAGGCATTTCCATATCTATAATGACGGCTCCACGGATGCGACGCTGGAGGTGCTGCAAGACGTTTTGACACCCTTGGAACTCACCGTTGTGCCATGGACGATGCGGATGCGCGATCGTAGCACGACCGAAATCCTCAATGGTCAAAACATCGCATTCGCCCATGCGATCCTCAATTACGGAGGCCGGTATCAGCGAATGGCATTCATCGATGTCGATGAGTTCCTTCTTCCGAAACACGGCCAAACGCTTGAGCAGGCTTTGCAGGGCGCCGGTGAATTTCCCAATATTTCATTGCCATGGCATATGTTCGGACATAGCGGCCATAAGGTGCGGCCACCAAACCCGGTGAGCCTCAGCTATGTGATGCGGGTCTCCGACCCGATGCGCCGGGATAGCGATGCGAACAACTTCAAATGTATTGTCGATCCGGTCGAGGTGACCGGTGTCAGCGTGCATCATTTCAAAACCAGGACCTATGGCGATATCACCGTCAATGATGCCGGCCAAAGATTTTCCGGACGCGACAGAAAATCCTCAGAGTTCTATTCCTCGCAATTCCTTCAACTCAACCACTACTACGCGCGATCGGAGCAGGAACTGCACGAGAAGATTAATCGTGGCTGGTCCTTTGACGGCTCCTCGGAAAAATACAAGCAGAAGGTCCTCTCGTCGATCCGGTATATCGAGGACAATGCCATCGAAGATCGGGCAATGGTGGATTTTGTCGTCAAGAATGATATTGCGTTACAGGGCAGGCAGCAGAGATGACAGCAATACCGCACCATGACACCAGCAACGACGAGGCCATCCCGGCCGCTGATTGCGGCTGGGCGGTGACCGAAAGCAAGGCGGGAACCCTGACGCAATGTGTCGGCGTGTTGAAGCAGCTCACCCCTTCTCCCGTGGTGAAAACCATCAGCCGGTCACGCGGAATTCGAAAATGGTTTGAGCCTGCGCTCTTCCGGCGCAGCGAGCGCGAACCGGTCGTGCTCGTCTCCTGCGGCTTCAGGTCCGAGAAGGCCACGCTGGACATCAAATCGGCCTATGGCGGACGGCCACTGGCCGTTCATCTCCAGCGGCCGCGCATCGACGGTTATGATATGGTCTTCGTCTCACGTCACGACTGGGTACCGGAACTGGACAATCTGCCCAATTATCATCCGATGGTGGGCGTGCCGCATCAAATTACATCCAAGCGCTTGAGCCCTTTAAGAGAAGATGCGCGTGCGCGTTATGGCAGTGGTGGAAAGCCGATCGCAGCGGTGTTTGTCGGCGGGCCAAACGGCGCCTATCTCTATGACGAAAAAACGCATGATGTGATCAGCGAAGCGGTCCGGCATCTGGAGCTGGAGGGCTGGCATGTTCTCGTCTCGGTGTCGCGCAGATCGGAAGAGGCGACGTTGAAGGCTTTGCTGAAGCTTCGGTCCCCAAACGTTGACGTTTGGGACCGGACCGGTGAAAATCCCTATCTCTCCTATATGGCTGCGGCCGATGGTTTCTTGATTACCAAGGACTCCATAACCATGCCCTGCGAGGCGGTTGCAACGGGAAAGCCCGTCTATTCACTCGAATTGACACATGTGCCAGGGCCACGGCTTGAGAAATTCGAGTTCTACCACCGCGACTTGAGCAAGACTTTGGGGCTCACCCGGCCCTATCAGGGTCAGATGGAAGCCTATACCTATCAGCCGCTCGACGAGACCCGGCGGATCGGATCCATCATCCGGTCCGTATTGAACCCGGACCCCTGAACTATCCTCCTCAAGGCCAAGAGTTCAACGGGCTGATACCTTCTGCGCCTCATTCCCGCCAGTGATCGGCAACCCATTTCGTGGGGCGGATATAGTGGCGCAGGTAGCGAAACGGCGCCTTCTTCCGTCGCTTCGTGGCGTCGAAGACCCCCAAAATATGCTGGAGGGGCGACGTCGGCAGGCCCTTCTCTCCGTATTTTCCATCGATGGCGTGCTGCGGAAGCAAACCGCGCGGAAAAATGACGACGCGGGCGTCCTTTGGCAAGCGCGGCGCCAAGACGTAGTTGAGAGGAAAGGGCCAGCGGCAATCCTGCCGAAAATGCAACACCCACCGCCGCGGAAAAAACGTCACTCCCCCAGGCGCGTTGCGGCTCACAAAGCGCTGTTCATAGCGAAATGTATCCGCCACACCCTGCGGGTCGGCCCGGAATTTCTGCTGAAGGGGCACAAGCTTGCCAACGGGAAACCGGAACAGCGATGTCTGCCCCAAACGCTCCAATGGCGTGGTCTGATTTTTTGCCATCACGACATCATCGGGATCGCCGATCTCAAAAAAATCATCGAGTGACGAGACGATCACCAGATCAAGGTCAAGAA
Organism: Rhizobium sp. Root483D2; assembly: GCF_001426685.1. GTDB lineage: Bacteria > Pseudomonadota > Alphaproteobacteria > Rhizobiales > Rhizobiaceae > Pararhizobium > Pararhizobium qamdonense. The sequence goes on from NZ_LMFB01000009.1 coordinate 182,246, forward strand.
ACAGAACTGGCCCCTTCAGGCTCCCGAGCTTCTCTCCCCAAAGCCGGGCTTTCGGCCAGATACCCCTTGTGTTCACCGGCATTTCCACATCGAGCGGCGGCAGGTCCTCGCACAGGATTTCCGGATGAAGTCCTATCCGATTGTCCGTGAAGCAGGTGAAGGTAAACGGCGGCGTGATGTTGCGTGCCACCATCGCATAGAGGCGATTGATGAAAGGAGCGCCATATTTTGTTCCCCAGCTGATGCAGATGACCTGCTTAACGCCGCCGCTTGCCGCCAACACTGTCGAAGCCATATATGTCAAACTCCCCGTGGCGCGCTCTCAACTGATGCGGCGCTGTCCGTTTATGGTTGTATTCAGTTTCCTGCACAAAGTTTCCAGGAGATTGAACAACTGCTTTGCGATCCTGTCAGGTCTTTAGATCACGCGATACCCTTGTCAATCTGTGCTCCAACAAAACCAGGGCTAATTTTGTGGGAGTAAAGCGAGATACGACAAATGTATAGACAGCGTGTATCGGCCGCTCCTGCGTTCAACAAGGGCGTTGATGTAGGAGACTGTAAGTTTCGCCAGAATTATGGCCAGGGAACCAATACCAAGGCACGACGTTGGGCTGGTTTGAAGGAGTTCAAATGCCAAATAGCACACCCATACGCTTCTCCCCGGACCTTGAGGACATCCAGCCCGGTGAGCAGGAAACCATCCAGAGCTTGAACGAAACCTTTGATACGATCCTAGAAAAAACAGCTGGTGATTATGGCCATGCGGTGCGTTCGGTGCATGCAAAGGCGCACGGAATTCTGCAGGGAAAGCTGGAGGTCAAGGACGGCCTGCCGCCGGAACTTGCGCAGGGTCTGTTTGCCCATTCCGGCAGCTATACGGTGTTCATGCGGCTTTCCACCAATGCCGGCGATATCCTGCCCGATGCCATTTCCCTGCCGCGCGGCCTGGCCATGAAGGTGGTTGGGGTCGATGGTGAGCGCTTGCCCGATGCGGCTGGCCGAACGCAGGATTTCGTGATGGTCAATGGCCCGGTTTTTCAGGCAAAGACCGCTGAAAAATTTCTCGGTAGCCTGAAGATGCTGGCCAAGACCACCGACAGGATGGAGGGTACGAAAACCGTGCTGTCGAGCGTGTTGCAGACCGTCAACAGTGCGCTGGAGACAGTCGGACTGGCAAGCTCGACGGTTCAGTCTCTGGGTGGCGCGCCGAATGTCGATCCACTCGGCGAAACCTATTTCAGTGTCACGCCCTTCCGCTACGGCGACTATGTTGCGAAATTTAGCCTCAAGCCCGTATCTTCCTCGCTGACAAACCGCACCGGCGAAATTATCGATACCAGCGTCAGTGAGGATGCGATTCGGGAAACCGTCCAGGCCGAGATGCAGACTATCTCCGGAGAATGGGAGTTCCAGGTCCAGCTCTGTCGCGATATCGAGGCACAGCCGATCGAGGACCCGACCGTGGAATGGGATCAGGGCGATGCACCCTTCTTTACCGTGGCGACGGTGACGGCGGCGCCGCAGGACAGCTGGAGCGACGAGACGGTCAGAAAAGTCAACGAAGAGATGCGGTTCAGCGTCTGGACAGGACTTGCCGCGCACCAGCCGCTCGGCAACATCAACCGGGCGCGCAAGGCACCCTATGAACACTCGGCCAAATTCCGGGAAGGGTTCAACCGCTGTCCCATCCACGAACCGCAGTAAGCGGTCGCCATTTGCCAACCATAACGGATGCCGCCGATCCCGGCGGCATCCGGATTTTCGCGTTTCCTCGAAAAACCATTGCGAGGCCCGATCGTGGCAGACCAAATCCCCAATCCAGAATCCGAAGGACCAGCCGGTGGTTGGGGTTCGGTAAAATCGATCGCCCATATGTTTGGCGATGCCCGTCCTTCCCCAGCAGTCTTGGACACGCTCGCGCATCAAAACAAGCCGGGCGGCTTCCAGTGCGTATCCTGCGCCTGGCCTAAGCCCGTCAACTATCATCCGTTCGAATTTTGCGAAAACGGCGCCAAGGCAACGCTTTCGGATTTGACAAGCGCGCGTTGCACGCCCGCGTTCTGGGAGACGCATACCGTCTCGGATCTTCGTGACTGGAAAGATTATGATCTGGAGAAGACGGGACGGCTGACGGAGCCCATGCGCTATGACGCGGCAACAGATCGATATGTCGCGGTGACGTGGGAGGAGGCCTTCGCTGATATTGGTAAGACGCTGAGAGCGTTGCCCCGTGACGATGTGGTATTCTACTCGTCCGGCCATGCCGGGCTGGAGGCCGCCTACCTCTATGCTCTGCTTGCACGCGCCTATGGCAACAACAATCTGCCGCAGAGTTCGAACATGTGCCACGAGACGACATCCGTCGGCCTCAACAAGGTCATCGGCTCGCCCGTTGGAACCATCATCTGGGAAGACCTTGAAAAGGCCGATGCCTTCTTCTTCTTCGGGCAAAATCCCGGCTCAAACAGTCCACGGTTTCTGCATCCGCTCCAGGAGGCAAAAAAGCGCGGCGCGCGCATTGTCACGTTCAATCCGGTTGTTGAACAGGGGCTGGTGTCCTTCGTCAATCCGCAAAACCCGATGGATATGCTGACGGGTCACGAGACGCAGATTTCCGATGAATATCTGCAGGTCCGCGCCGGCGGTGACATTGCCGCGATCCTCGGTCTTTGCAAAGTGGTCGTCGAGGCTGATGATGCGGCCCTTGCCAATGGCACCGGGCGTGTCATCGACATGGAATTTATCGCCGAACACACAACCGGATTTGATCAATTCATCGCTTGCGTGCGGGAAACGCCGTGGAGCGATATCGAGCGCGAAAGCGGCCTGACGGAACAGGCGATCCGGCGTGCTGGCGAAATTTATATCGGCGCCGAGCGCGTGATCGGCGTTTATGGAATGGGCCTGACCCAGCATTCCCAAGGCGCGATCAACGTCGGCCTGCTGGTCAACCTTTTGCTGTTACGCGGCAATATCGGCCGGGAAGGTGCAGGGTGCTGTCCGGTTCGCGGACATTCCAATGTCCAGGGCCAGCGGACTGTCGGCATTGCCGAAAAGACCAAGCTCATTCCGATGGACAAGCTGAAACAGCTTTTCGACTTCGATCCGCCGGTCAAGGATGGCACCACTATTGTCGATGCGGTGAAAGGTTTGATGGCGGGCAAGATCAAGGCGTTTATTTCGCTTGGCGGAAACCTTGTTCGCGCGGTCCCGGACCAGAAGGAGATGGAACGTGCCTGGGCCACCCAGGACCTCACGGTCATGGTATCGACGAAGCTCAATCGCAGCCATCTTTTCCCGGGGAAACAAGCCTATATCCTGCCCTGTCTGTCGCGTGCCGAGCTGGACATGCAGGCTACCGGAAATCAGGCCGTATCCGTCGAGGACAGCTTCTCGCATATTTCGGGATCAATCGGAAAACGTGGTCCTGCGTCCAAGCATCTGAAAAGCGAACTGGCGATTGTGACCGGAATTGCCAAGGCAGTTCTCGATCCCAATCCGCGATTGAAATGGGATGAATGGACGGCAGATTACAGTCTTGTCCGCGAGCTCATTGAATTCACCTACCCCGAGGATTTCAAGGACTACAACGCGCGCATGTTTCAGCCGGGCGGCTTTTATCGCGGCAATGATGCGCATAACCGCGTCTGGAATACGCAGGAAAAGAAGGCGGTCTTCACGACGCCGGCCCAATTGAACGCTTTGTCATTCAAAGATGCTGCAGGCCGGTTCAGACTGTCGACGCTGCGCTCGAACGATCAGTTTAACACCACGATCTATGGCTATTCCGACCGTTTCCGCGGCATAGAGGGAACGCGGGATGTGGTCATGATGTGCGAAGAGGATATCGCGGCATCGGGTCTTCATGCGGGCCAGACCGTAGCACTTGTCAGCGATTTTGAAGACGGTGTGCGGCGGACAATGCCCGGACTGACTGTGACTGCTCACAATCTGCCGAGGGGCACGATTGCTGCCTATTATCCCGAAGCCAATGTGCTGAACTCCATCGATCACCATGACGAACTGTCGAAAACACCCGCCTCCAAAGCAATTCCTGTACGGATCGAGGCGTAACGACAAAGCCGATCAATTGAGGATATTCGGATGACAGATCAGAAGATCGATCGCGACAAGGTCGCTAAAGAGTTTGGCGAAGCGGTCAACATGACGCCTGCGGCGATCGAAAAATGGCTTGAGACGAAAGACAGCAAATCGGTTGGCTGGCCGAAGGACGGAAGCCAGGAATCGGTCGGTCACCATTCCGGCCGCCGCATCGTGCAAATCAAAAGAAAGAAAAAAACGGATTTAACCGAAGACGACTATGTGCATATGCGCAAGGTGGTTGGGTATGTCCATCGGCACCTGGCACAGGGCGGACCGGACGAGGACCGCGAACATTCCGCCTGGCGCTACTCGCTGATGAACTGGGGGCACGATCCGTTGAAAAAATAAGGCTCAGCTTTTCTTCTTCAGGGCCTCAGGCTTGTGCGCCGCGCGTTTCCCGGACTTCGCACTCTCCACTATCATCTGCGGATCGGACGGCGTCGCCTTCACCGTGTGACCCTTGATCTTGGTATCGGATGTCTGCTTCTTCACGACCTTGCCCTCGGTTTTGCCCTGGCTGGTCTCCCAAGTGACTTTGTCACCCTTTTTCAGATTTTCGCTCATCGAATGCTCTCCAATCGTTGTTGCCGGCAAATTGCGGATGATCCCTTAAGGGCAGAGGCAAGAAATTGTTCCGCATCTGCTTTTCCGGACAGCGGGTAAGGGACTAGCGGATGAACATCTGTATGGTGGCAGCAGGTAGACCAAACTGTTCAACACTTTTGGTTGGAAATATCCGGTTGCCCAGACCGGCCGGCATGGCGACGTCATCTTCGGACAGATTTGCCCGCAGTTGCAGCGTTCGAGCACCGAAGGTCCAGTCGATGAACAAGCAACGATCCGGAGCGTCGATGACCGCCCCCGCATAGCCGGCCGCATCCGCAAGCAGAGGCACGATCTTTTCCTGGCGAAGAGCAATGAGGCGGCGGATGAAGCCGGACCACGCCAAGGCGCCTTCGGTATCGGCCATGGTCCAGTCGATCTTGCTGCGGGTAAACGTGGCATGCGCGTTTGGATCCGGAATATCCTCATCCCGCGTTCCCTTGGGGAGGCCGCCAAAGTTTGCAGCCTGTTTTGGCCGGTTGTCCCGGACAGCCTTTGCGATATCACCCGTATAATCCGCGAAAAAGTGAAACGGGCTGAGCGAGAGATGTTCGTCGCCCATGAACATCAACGGTATTTGCGGCGACAACAGCAGCATCTCCGTCAGCGCCCGGTAAATATGGCGATCCGTACTTAGATGAAGCCGGTCTCCCAGCGCCCGGTTTCCCACCTGGTCATGGTTTTGCAGAAAATGAATGAAGGCGGTAGGTGGCAGGGATTCTGTTGGCGGCGGGTTTTCGCTGACGATGGACTGGCCAGGCTTCAAATATCCGCTTGCCAGGACATGCCGCAGCTTGTTCCAGGTATCGTCCTTGAATGGCTCGAAATACCCGGTATCTTCGCCCGTAATGGCAACGTGCATCGCGTGATGGAAATCATCGTTCCAGTCCGCCTTGTAAAAACGGCCGTCAGACTGAGCGGCCATGAGATCTGTGCCATTTGCTGGGTTCTCTGTGATCAGATGGATATGCCGCCCGCCGGTCTCCTGGCGAACGGAGCGCACGATCTGCTCAAGGATGTGAATATCGCTGTCGTCTTTGATCTGATCGATGGCGTCGAAGCGAAGCCCATCCAACCGGAAATCTTTTAGCCAATACAGCACGTTTTCGATGAAATACGATCGAACCTCATCCTTTTCGTAGTCGATTGCGGCTCCCCAGGGCGTATCGGCATCCTTGCGAAAAAAGCCGGGCGCGTATTGGCCGAGGTAGTTCCCCTCCGGGCCGAAATGATTGTAGACCACGTCGAGAAAGACCATCATCCCCAGACCATGGGCTGTATCGACGAACGCCCTGACATCATTCGGGCTGCCATAGGCGTTATGCGGCGCAAACTGCAGGACGCCATCGTAACCCCAGCCGCGTGTCCCCGGAAAATGCGCAAGCGGCATGATCTCAACAGCGGTGATGCCCAAGCTTGCCAGATAGGGCAACTTGCCGATGGCGGCCCGGAATGTTCCCTCGTCTGTGAAGGCACCAATATGAATCTCGTAAAACACCGCCTCTTCCCACGGCCGGCCGATCCATCCTGAATTCTGCCAGAGGTAATGATCTGAACTGGTGAGAACCGAAGGTCCATCGAGATTGAGGACCTGTTGGCGCGACGCCGGATCACCCACCAGGTTTCCGTCTGTCAAAACGAAACCGTAGATAGATCCGACAGCAGCAGCCGTCTCGACATGATGCCATCCGTCTCCTGTCTTGGTCATTGGATACTTCGTGCCATTCAAGAGAAGATCGACGGCATCTTCGGCCGGTGCCCAAAGCTGGAACCGGAAGCTGCCATCGGCCAGGCGCCGAGGTCCCCAGCGCTGCCCGGTTACCGGTGTGTTCGCGCCCGAAACCCTGGTGATGTCAGCGCTCATCGCAACAGCCCCTGTCCGCCATCAACCCAGATGGGCGAACCTGTAATATGCCGGGCCTTGCCGGAAGCAAGGAATGCAATGACGTCAGCGACATCCTCGCTGCGGCCCGGATGTCCCCCGGTGATCGGAACCTGTCCATCCGGCCAGATCACCGGAATTGCCGTCTCGTCCTCTTTGCGCAGCGACGTGTTGGATTCAATATTCGTGTCGATCTCGCCGGGACAAACGGCGTTGATCCGAATGTGGTGGCGCGCCAGTTCAAGCGCGAGCTGCTGGACCATGGCGACCTGCCCTGCCTTGGTTGCGGTATAGGCTGTGGCGCCCGGTGTCGTGAATGTGCGGGTGCCGTTGATGGAGGAGACCACGACGATCGATCCGCCGCCTGACGCTTTCAGATGGGGTACGGTCGTGTTGATCGTCAGGAAAGTTCCCGTCAGATTCACAGCGATCGTGTTGTTCCACTCCTCAAGCGTCAGATCATCGATCGGTGCCCACACACCATTGATGCCCGCATTGGCAATAACAGCATCAATCCGGCCGAAACGTTCGACAAGTTCACCCGCTGCGCCGCGCATCTGAGATTCATTGGAAATATCCGCCTTCAGCAGCACAGCCTGACCGCCATCAGACACAATCTCCCGCACCACATCCGCAAGATCATCTTCGCTGTGACCGAGCGCCCCGACGGCATATCCTTCCCGTGCAAGAACAAGCGCCGATGCGCGTCCTATGCCGGACCCCGCTCCCGTAACCAACGCTACCCGTTTACTCATGCTACTATCCCCACTGATCGATCCGTTCAGAACTAGGGGCGGGGCTCGTTGGTTCCAGCTTTAACCTGGGTTTAGACAGCTCATGGTCTGAGACGATTTCTCAAACCAGACTGCATCGCCCCCGGCTCGCGAGAATTCACAGGGGAAACCGGATATGCGCGACGATGGTTTCGCTTCAGTTGAATGAACAATCCGGCTCTTTCTGCCGAATTGCGCAGGATTGCGACGGTACCTCCCGTGAGTGAACAAGGCACCCTTAGGGCACCACCGGACCCCCCTGCTTGCGGGTCCACAAGGACTGCATGAACATCCGCAACCGCTCGATCTCGACAAAGACGACGGGCGTCATGAACAGTGTCAGCACCTGGCTGACCAGAAGACCGCCGACGACGGCGACGCCGAGGGGTTGGCGCAGTTCGGAGCTTGCCCCTGTTCCGATCGCGATCGGCAGGGCTCCGAGCAGGGCGCAGAACGTCGTCATCATGATTGGCCGGAAGCGGCGCACGGCGGCCTGGTGGATGGCATCCAGCGTTGCGTGATGTTCGTCGCGCTGCAGCGACAGGGCAACGTCGATCATCATGATCGCATTCTTCTTGACGATCCCGATCAGCATGAGAAGTCCGATCAGCGCGATGATCGACAGGTCGAAGCCGAAAATCTTCAAGGTCAGGAGAGCACCGAACGCCGCAGATGGAAGGCCGGACAGGATCGTCAGCGGGTGCAGGAAACTCTCGTAGAACACGCCGAGCACCACATAGATCGTCAGAACCGCCGCGCCGATCAACAGGCCGGTATTGCCGCTTGCCTGTTCGAATATCTGGGCGGCACCGGCATAGTTGGTGCTGACGGATGCGGGAAGTTTGATCTCCTGCTTCAGCGCGTCGATCCGTGCCGTTGCCGTGCCAAGCGAAACGCCCTGCGGCAGATTGAACGACAGCGTCACTGCGGTCAGCTGCCCGGTCTGGTTGACCGTCACCGGGCCTGCCTCGCGGGTCACCCGGGCAAAACTGGAAAGCGGCACCAGCGCGCCGGAGGACGATGGTACGCGAATGGCGGCCAATGTCTGCTCGTTCCAGGGCAGAGACTGATCATATTCGAGGATGACGTCGTAATTGTTGCCGGTCGTCTGGATCTGGGTGACGACGAAACTGCCAAATGCCGCCTCGAGCGTTGTCCTCAGGGCCTCGGCGGTGATGCCAAAACTGCTCGCCCGATCGTTATCGACCACAACATGCGCCTGCAGGGCGTTGTTTTGCAGATCGGAGGCAACATCGACGAAAAGAGCCGGCTCGGCGCGCATCGCGTCGCCCAGCGTCTGCGACCATTGCCGGGCTGCAGCGGCATCGATGGATTGCAGGACCACCTGATAAAGACTTTGCGTGCTGCGCCCGCCAAACCGCAGGCTTTGCGACGGGGTGATAAAAGCTTTCAATCCGGGCACAGCAGAGAGCGAATGCCGCAGGTTCTTCAAGGTCTCGTCAAGCGGCCGCCGTGCGTCCCGGCTTTTTAGCTGTACGAGCAGCGAACCGGTATTCAGCGCCGACCCCCCAGGTCCGGCTCCCAGCGTCGAGGTGACGTGCTGAACGTCCGGATCTGCCGAAACGATCGCCGCCGCCTGCGCCTGCAATGCGCTCATCGCCTGATAGGAAATATCCTGCCGCGCCTGCGTCGATACGGTAAGGATACCGATGTCCTCCGTCGGAAAGAAGCTGCGTGGCAGGCTTGCAAACATCCAGCCGGTGGCGGCCAGCGTCGCAACGAACACCATCATGACGATCGCCCGATGCTCCAGGCACAAGCCGACGGCGCGTCCATAGCTAGCTGTCACTCTGTCGAATATTCCTTCACGCGGGCTATCCCCGTGCTGTTGTTGCGGCAGGCGCGCCGCCAGCATCGGCGTGACGGTCAGCGACACGACGGCCGACGACAGAATGGCCAGGGTGACCACCACGCCGAATTCATTAAGGACGCGGCCGACAATACCACCCATCAACAGGATCGGCAGAAAAACGGCAACCAGGGAAATCGACATGGAGATGATGGTCCCCGTCACTTCGCGGCTGCCTTCGATGGCGGCCTCAAAGGGCGCAACACCTTCCTCCACCTTGCGGACGATGTTTTCCAGCATCACGATGGCATCATCGACGACAAGCCCGACGGAAAGCGTCAGTCCAAGCAGCGAGATGTTGTCGATGGAAAAGCCGAGGACATACATGAAGCCGACGGTGGAAATCAGCGAGAGCGGCACGGTCAGCGCAGGGATCAACGTTGCCGAAACGCGCCTCAGAAACAGGAAGATCACCAGGACAACGAGGCCGATGGTGATCGCCAGCGTCGTCTCGACATCGTTCACCGAAGCGCGGATGGAGACCGAGGCGTCGTTGACGATGTTGATATGCATGCCCGGCGGCAGGCCCGCCTGCAGTTCCGGAACCTTGGCCAGGATGGCATCGACAACAGCAACGGTATTGGCGCCCGGCTGGCGCTGGATGGCGAGCGCAATGGAGGGCTTTCCGTCGAGCCAGCTGCCCTGATTGATGACGGAAACGCTGTCCTGGACCTTGGCGACATCCCCCAGCCGCACGATCCTGCCGCCCGGCTGCGCGATGATGAGCGTCTTGAAGGCATCGGCATCGGCGCGCTGGGTCGGAATATCCACGGTCAACGCCTGCGATCCGTTTTGCAATGTACCGACCGGTGACTGATTGTTGGCAGCAGACAGGGTCGAGGCCAGACCGTTCAGCGACAGGCCGCGGCTATCCAGCTTGCGCGGATCGACCTCGATCCTCACGGCATAGGCCTTCGCGCCGAAAACCTGCGCCTGGGCGACGCCCGAAATGGTCGAAAGCGCCGGCGAGATGATGTTTTCCGCCACATCATCCATCTTCGACAGAGGTCCGCCATCTCCCGTCAGCGCCAGGATCAGCACTGCGGCATCGGCTGGATTTGCCTTGCGGTAGCTCGGCGGCGTCGTCAGGTTATCCGGCAGCTGGCGTTGCGCGCGCGCGATCGCTGCCTGCACGTCGGCGGCTGCGGCATCGATATCGCGCGACAGGTCGAACTGAATGGTGATCTGGGTATTTCCGAGCGAAGAGCTGGCGCTGATCGTGTCGATCCCGGCGATCGTTTCAAATTGCTTGATCAACGGTGTCGCAACCGAACTCGCCATCGTGTCGGGCGACGCACCGGCCAGCTGCGCCGAAACGTTGATCGTCGGAAAATCCGCCTGCGGCAAGGCGGCGACCGGCAGCTGAGAATAGGCCGACACGCCGGCCAGAATAACGCCGACGATCAACAGGATGGTGGCGACCGGCCGGCGAATGAAGAGTTCGGAGAATGTCATTTCGCGGCGTCTCCGCCGGCTGGAACGCCAGAACCCTTCCCCGGCAACACGGGCGCCGCCGCCGTGCCGCCGCTGGCGGTAGCGATCCTCACCCGGCTTCCATCGCTCAACCCTGCCTGCCCTTCGACAACAACCGTCTCGCCGTCTTTCAAACCGCTCGTCACGCCCGCCGTATCCCCGGCATTGAAGGCGACCGTCACCTTGCGCTGTTCGACGGTTTTGTCCGGCTTGACCACATAGCCGATTGATCCATCGCCATTCGGCTGAAGAGCCACGACCGGCACCAGTACGAGACTATCTCTTGTGCCGGCATTGACTTCGACATCCACCGACTGCCCCGGCCACAGCGCCTGCGTGTCATTGGACAGCAGCGCCCGCAGCTTGAAAGTGCCGGACGCCGGATCGACCGCGTTGTCGATAAAGACGATCGGGCCTGTCACAGCATGGCCGTCGCCATCAGCAAGCATGGCTGACACGGACACCGTCAGCACCTTGTTTGCCAAAGCGGACCGGGCCAGATCGAGATCCGCTTCCGACAGCACGAATTCGGCATAGACGGGCGCCATCTGCGTCAGCGTTGCGACCTCAGCACCGGCGGAGAGATAGGCACCAAGCGATGGGATGACGACGCCGAGCTTGCCGTCAAATGGTGCGGTAATCCGGGTCTGCGTCAGTGCAACCTGGTCGGCCTGCAGGGTGGCATTGTCGATACCGACAGCCGCCGTCGCCTGTTTGACGGCAGACACCGCATCGTCATATTGCTGGCGCGTATCCGCGCCGTCGCTGTTCAGCTTTTCGATGCGCTTGAGTGTGGTATTGGCATTGTCGAGAGCAGCCTGATCCCTGGCAAGAACGGCTGTGTCGCGTTCAATGTTTGCCCTGATCGTCCTGTCGTCCAACTGAACCAGCACGTCGCCGGTTTTGACGTTGTCGCCATCCTTGACCAGAACCTTTGTCACAGTTCCAGCCGCCGGGCTGCTGAGAGCGGTCGACGCAATGGGCGTGATCGTGCCAATCGTGTGGCGAAGGACCGGCAATGACCCGGCCTTCGCCGTGGCAACCGCCACGGTGACGGCCTGAATGCCTGTCTGTGCAGGCGCTTTGTCCGCAGCGATTGCGCCAGCCGGCTGAGCGGGGGATGCGCGCGAAATTCGATCGGAGATGACGGAGGGCAGATAAGGCGCCAGCTGCGCCCGAAAAAAGAAAATGCCGCCTGCGGCAACGAACAGGAAAATCAACCAAATCCGCAGCCGCATCAAACTGTCTTTCTAAAAAGAGAGCATGTCGATCATATCGGAAAATATAACCCACAGAGCCATAGTCGCTTCGCGCCAACATACCCTGTCCCGCTTCTCTTTATGCATTAAATTCTGTCCATGCGCGCAGATTTCCGTTGCCACAACCTAGGTCTGGCGAACGGCTATATCTTGCGAGATGGTAACCCTCTCTCCCCGGTTTCAACTTTGTAATGGCGCCGTAGCGACCAGCATCGCGGCGGCAGTCCGCAGAAACGCCGGCCTCCCCTTTACAATGGGAGGCCGGCGCAAATTTCCGGATCAGGCCACTTTGACCGTTATGGCATCGACGCCATCGACATGGCCCGCCATCACGTCGCCGGAAACGACCGCACCGACGCCTGCGGGGGTTCCTGCGAAAATCAGATCGCCAGCCTTCAATTCGAACAAGCGCGAGAGATAGGCGATCATTTCAGGCACCTTCCAGAGCATCTGGTTGAGATCGCCATTCTGGCGCAGTTCGCCATTGACCTTCAGCCAGATTGCGCCGGCCGCCGGATGACCGACCTTGGAAACGGGATGCAGGACGCTGCAGGGTGCGGAGGCCTCGAAAGCCTTACCCGTCTCCCATGGCCGGCCGGCTTTCTTGGCTTCTCCCTGCAGGTCGCGGCGCGTCATGTCGAGGCCGACACCGTAGCCGAAAACGTGATCCAGCGCATTTTCGACCGCAATGTCGGTGCCGCCCTTGTGCAGCGCCACGATCAGTTCGATCTCATGATGGACATCCTTGCTCTCGCTTGGATAGGGGAAATCCCGGCCGGGGGGCACCAGCGTATCGGGATTCTTCTGGAAGAAGAACGGCGGCTCCTTGTTCGGGTCGTGGCCCATCTCGACCGCATGGTCGGCGAAGTTGCGGCCAACGCAGTAGATGCGGTGGACGGGAAAGAGCGCGTCGGTACCGGCGACCGGCATGGTGGGGACAGGCTCGGGCGTGAAGACATAGTTCGTGAGGTGAGGCATTTGGTTCATTATCGCGCTCCTGCGTAATATTCGATGCGTTTTTCAAAGTGTTCGACCGCCGCGGACAGCAACATGGCCGCGGCGAACAGAATGAGGGTGAGAGCCCAGAACCGCTCCATGTCGAAACTGCGGGAATACAGTTCGAAGAGTTCCCCGTAGCCGATGATGGAGACCAGAATCTGGCCGATGACGACGCCCTTGACCCCGCGGATGAGGCCGATGCGGATGCCCGCGAGGATTTCCGGAAGGGCGGAGAGAAGAACGATCTTGGTAAAGATCGTCCAGCGGGAGGCGCCATAGCAGCGCCCCATTTCGATCAGCGATGGCGGAACCTGCATGACGCCGGCCCGCGCATCGAGCACGATGATCCAGACAGCGAACAGGAACACCGTGACGAAGACGGTGGTTTCGCCAAGACCGAAGAGGATCATCAGGATCGGCACCAGCGCCGAAAGTGGCGCGCTGACGAACATGTTGACCCAGAGGCCGAAGATATTATCGACGATCCTCACGCGGCCCATCAGGACACCGAGGGGAACCCCGACGATGATGGCAAGGGCCATGCCGTAGACGAACGAGCGCAGCGTGATCACCGTGGCGCTCTGCCAGGATCCCGTCTGGACAAGGCTGAATCCCGCCGCGATCACCGAAGTCATCGGCGGGATCAGGAAGATCAGATCCAGCCGCCCGACGATTTCCCACAGCAAGGCCCACATCACAAGCGACGCCATCATGGGAATGCGAATACCGAAAAGGGTCATATCACCTACTCCGCATATTGGCGCAGCCCCTGCCAGATTTCCTCGACGACGTCGAGATAACCGGCATCGCGGCGGATGTCGTCGGGAGAGGCGGAGCGGTCGATGCGCGGATCGATGATCTGGGAAATACGGCCCGGCCGTGGCGACAGGAGCACGATGCGATCCGACACGTAGACAGCCTCTTCGATCGAGTGGGTGACGAAGATGAAGGTCTTCTTCTCCAGATCGACCAGCCGCAGCAGGTCTTCCTGGAACTTGCGCCGGTTCTGCTCGTCCACCGCCGAGAACGGCTCGTCAAGAAGAAGGACATCGGCATTGACTGCAAAGGCCCGTGCGATGCCGACGCGCTGGCGCATGCCACCGGAAAGCTCGTGCGGATATTTGTCCTCAAAGCCTGCAAGGCCCACTTCCTCGATATAGCGGCGGGCGGTCGCGTTGCGCTGCGCAACCGATATGCCCTTCAACTCCAGGCCAAAACCGACATTGCGAAGCACGGTCGCCCAGGGCATCAGGGCAAAATCCTGAAAGACGAAAGCGCGTTCGGGACCCGGACCGGTGACCACCTTTCCATTGACGCGGATTTCGCCCGAGGTCGAGGGGACCAGGCCGGCGATGATCTTCAACAGCGTGGTCTTGCCGCAACCGGAAGGCCCGAGAAGCGTCGTCAGCTTGCCGCGCTCGAAACCCAGATTGATGCCGCGCAGCGCTTCGATTTCCCCATATTGCTTGCAGATTTCCCGGACCTCGACGACAGCGTCGCCGACCTTTGCAGCCGTTGGGCCATTGGCGTAAGAAAGCGCGGTATTGGCCATCTTACTTCCTCCTTTTTTCAGGACGCAGCACATGCGTTTCGAAATATTGCAGGCCCGCCAATGTCAGCGTCGAGACCGCGATGATGGAGGCGACCGACGCATACATATGCGCATAATTGGCCACCGACCGGTGATAGGTGATGAGATCGCCGATACCCGTTGGCGTGATCAAAAGTTCCGCCAGCATCACGCCGATGAAGCCGGCGGCGATACCCAAACGCAGTCCGGCAAACAGGACTGGCGATGCATCCGGAATGATGATCTTGAAGATCTGCTGCAGGCGCGTTCCCTGAAAGGAGCGGCACATATCCACAAGTGACGGATTGACGTGGCGCACCGCCTTGTAGGCATTGAGCACGATCACAGGCAGCGCCAGCATGATGACTGCAAGTGTCTTTGCCGTCAGCCCGATCCCGTAGATGAAGGTGACGAGCGGCACGAGTGCCGCCATCGGCGCCGCCTGAAGCACGATGAAAACAGGTGCGAGCAGCCATTCCACTTTGGAAGACAATCCCATGGCAACGCCAAGCGCGATGCCGAGGACGGCTGAGATGGCGACACCAAGAACAAGTGGCTGCAGCGTCAGGAAATAGGCATAGAACATGCTGCCATCAAACAGCATTTCAAAAAAGGCCATCACCGTCTCGCTGAAGGTGGGGAACGCGAAGCTGATGGGGATCAACCCCGCGATCTCCCAGGCGCCAAACAGGATTGCCAGCGACAGCAGGACCCAGAAGGACCGCCTCTCTTCTGCAAACCTGAAAAGCGTCGCGCCGGCCGTGACCGGAGCTTTCTTGGCTCCGATCCCGTCGGTCAGTTTGGTGGGGGACACGGACATCTGCATCCTACTTCGTGCCTGCCTTGGCGAGGGCCGCGTTCAGCGCGCCGAGGCTCCAGAAATCCTCGACCTTCAGTTCTTTCGGATCGCCGGTCAGCGCACCCGATACCGTGTAAAAATCGAAATCGTCGCGGGCCGCATCTTCGCCGCCGCCATTCAGCGGCATGCCGGGAGCGGCCTCCGTGAAATAGGGCTCGATATCGGCGATCATGTCGGGGGTCGCATCCGGAAGCAGCTTGTATTTCTCGCGCAGCGCCACGATCGACTTCGGATCGGCCGCAACCTCGCGCCAGGTCGTCAGGATAGCCTCGACCAGGATTTCGACATCCTTCTCATTGGCGGTCAGATAGTCCGTATTGGCAAAAAGCGCCTCGTCGGTGGCCGCGACTTCCCCGAGCGGCAGGAAGGCAAACTTGCCCGGCGCTTCCTTTTCCAGGATGCGCTTGCCGGACGAATCAACAATTGTCGCCTTGACGTTGCCTTGAAGCAGCGCACCGGTGCGCACTTCGGCGCCCGGCACATAGGCGATATTGGAATATTTGATGCCGTTCTTGTCAGCCATCAGCTGCATGATGGCTTCCGTGCCCGACCCGCGCGAATGGACGGCTATTTCCTGCCCGTCGAGATCTTTCCAGTCCTTGTAGAATTCGGAATTGACGACCGGATAGAACTGCAGCTTGCTCAGCTGCATGAACACGCGGATCGGCGCCTTGACCTTCTGCAACAGCGCATAGGGTCCGCCGATGCCGATATCGGCCTGCCCGCTGACCACGGCCTGTGCCGCGATATCCTCGCTCTTCAAATATGTGACCTGGACATCGACGCCCTTCTCCTTGGCCCGCTCCAGCGCGACCAGCAGATGCAGCGATTCCACCGTCGCGATGTCACCAAAGGCGATCCGCATAGGATCAGCCCAGGCCGCGGCCGGCAATACGGCGGCGGCCGAAAAAACGGCGGCGGCGGTATAGGCCCGAATCCTTCTGGAAAAATTCCTCATTTTGTTCTCCTCCCGTTGCATGGGCCCTCCTCAGAACCCAATTTCAAACCAATTCTGTATTAATACGCCATTGTGTCAACCAATTTATTTGAGATTCTCCTCTGCCAGCTGGACCGTCGAAGCATATAGAGGGCGTCAAATAACCAATAAATAATTGTTTTAAAACACTTTATTTTCAATTTAGAAAATTACAATTTTCATATCGCAATCGTTGACACCACAGTACGCACAAATTATAAGAAAACCCAATTCAAAATTGGTTTCGATAACATGGACGAAAAAACCGACTTTTCAGCCCTCGCAAAACTCAAGGAATTTCTGGCCACAGCAGTCTTGCCCGATGACGGTAGATTGCCTCCCGAGCGCGAACTGGCGGAATCCCTGGATATAGGCCGCGCGGTCTTGCGCAAGGCCTTGGCAACCCTGCAGGCCGAGGGCGTGGTCTGGCGGCATGTCGGCAAAGGCACATTCACCGGTGATCGCCCGATCGACACGGTCGCCGATATCAACTCCATGGTTCAAAGAACGAACCCGCTTGAAGTGATGGGCGCACGCATCGCTTTTGAACCGGAAGTGACGCGGTGCGCTGCGCTGAATGCAACCGCGGCACAGATCGCCGAGATGCGCAGCTGTATGCAAAAGGCGCAGCAGGCGCCGACCTGGCGCCTTTACGAACAATGGGACAATAAACTGCACCGCACCATTGGCGAGGCATCGCAGAACTCGCTGCTGCTTGGCCTTCTCGATACGCTGAACGCCGTTCGCCGGGCCGTCACATGGGGGCGGCTGCGCGACACCCCCCTGCGCCCGCCCGCTGATCACCACAGCTTTGCCGAACATGCACGCATCGTCCAGGCCATCGCCGACCGCGACCCGGCGGCAGCCGCCGAAGCCATGCGAAAACACCTGCGCAGCGTCGAAAGCCGCATGCGCGACACCGGCTGACCCACTATAGATTCTCGACACCCCCTTTAAACAGTTCACAGGAATTCCCATGACAAAGATCAAGGTCGCCAATCCGGTCGTCGAGCTCGACGGCGATGAGATGACTCGCATCATCTGGCAGTTCATCAAGGAAAAGCTGATCCATCCCTATCTGGATATCGATCTGGAA
>NZ_LMFB01000009.1:199772-199929 GCF_001426685.1 Rhizobium sp. Root483D2
AACCATCACGCCGGACGAGCAGCGCGTCGAGGAATTCGGCCTGAAGAAGATGTGGAAATCGCCGAACGGCACGATCCGCAACATCCTGGGCGGTGTCATCTTCCGCGAGCCGATCATCTGCAAGAACGTGCCGCGCCTCGTTCCCGGCTGGACCAAG
>NZ_LMFB01000009.1:200051-200379 GCF_001426685.1 Rhizobium sp. Root483D2
TGGCCGCTTCAAGGATATCTTCCAGCAGGTCTTCGACGCCGAATTTGCCGACAAGTTCAAGGAAGCCAAGATCTGGTACGAACACCGTCTGATCGACGACATGGTCGCCTCGGCGCTGAAATGGTCGGGCGGTTATGTCTGGGCCTGCAAGAACTATGACGGCGACGTCCAGTCCGATATTGTCGCGCAAGGGTTTGGCTCGCTTGGCCTGATGACCTCGGTCCTGATGACGCCGGATGGTCAGACGGTCGAAGCCGAAGCCGCCCACGGCACGGTGACGCGTCACTACCGCCAGCACCAGAAGGGCGAGGAAACCTCGACCAACTCG
>NZ_LMFB01000009.1:200453-477139 GCF_001426685.1 Rhizobium sp. Root483D2
GTGTGAGGACCCGGCACAGCGTGCTGTTAATTGTTATTTTCCAATAAAATAAAATATGAGCATCGCAGACAAGTTTAATTCCTCGTGTTATAGGCAGCCGCTCGCATGATTTAGGCTTGGCGGACATGAACGGGATGATGCGCATAGAAGGCAGCGAAGAAAACCGGTGGCGTGCGGGCGGGACCTCTGCTGCAGATGGTCTTGGCCGATGATCGATGTCGATGCACGCCATGAAGTCTACATCGCCAACCGCAAGGCGTTGATTGCCTATGCCACGCGGATTCTTGGCTCGCGGGAGGTGGCTGAAGACATCGTGCAGGATGCCTTCCTGCGGTTCTCGCCGGCCAATGCGAATACCGGCACATCGGCGCAGACACTTGCCTATCTCTATAAGATCGTGCGCAACCTTTCCTTCGATTTTCTGAAGCGCCAGAAAGTCGAGATGCGGGAAAAGCAGAACGAACCACCATTTTGGTCGATCCCGAACGAATTGCCGACGCCGGAAGATTTTGTTGTCGTGACGGATGAGGTGCGGCAGATATCCCGGATTCTGGATGATCTTCCCGCCGATGTGCGCACGGCGCTTGAGATGCACCGGTTCGGCGGATACAATCTGGAAGAGATTGCGGCCCATCTGGGGATCTCGGTTGCGACAGCCCATCGCCACGTGCGCACAGCCATGGTCCGGGTGGCGACGATGCTGGTTGCAAATGCGTCGTGAAATACTGTCATCCGTATGAAAAAAATTCTATCGCAGTTCGTCTTTATCCAAGAGAGGATGGTTCGGCGAGACATGTCCGGCGTGACATCAGCCGATCGCTGCAGGTACGATTTTGACTGAGATTAACACCATACCGCCCGCGATCCTGGAAGAAGCCATGGACTGGTTTCTCACCCTGAAGGCGCGGCCGGACTGTCGGCAGACGGAAGACGACTTTCAGGCGTGGCGATCCCGCTCGCTTGTGCATGCGCGCGCCTGGGAACAGGCGCTGAAAACCTGGACGCTGCTGGGCGAAGTGCCGCCGGTCTACGAGCATCTCTGGCGGTCTGCCCGCTCCGTTACGGCCATCCCACTAGCGCAACGCCGCCGCTGGAAGCGGTGGACGGCCGGGATCGGCGTGGCGCTTGCCGCCAGCGCGTTCCTCTTGCTTGCCGGACCATCGCTTCTGATCCGCTGGCAGGCGGATCATGTCACCAGCACGGCCGAAACCCGAACCCTCGCGCTGGCGGATGGCACCGTCATCGAGATGGGCGCAGACAGTGCGCTTGCCACCGAGATCACGCCGTCCGCCCGCCGGGTCACGCTTCTTTCCGGCGAGGCGTTTTTCGACGTCGCGCATGACGTCTCGCGTCCGTTCACGGTCAATGCCGGCGGCGTCGCGGTTGCGGTACTCGGCACGGCGTTCGACGTCCAACTTTCGGATGACGCAACGACGGTGGAGCTTGCGCGCGGGACTGTTGCCATCTCCTACGATGGTCCGGACCACAAGCAGAATTTCGAACTTGCGCCGGGGCAGATGGCGGCAGTCGATCATAAAACCGGGGCGGTGATGCGCGATGCGATTGCGCCGGAGGATATCGCCGCCTGGAGAAGCGGGCGGATGTTTGTCAATGACATCACCGTCGGCGCGGCCACCGAGCGGTTGCAGCGCTACCATCCGGCCTGGATCAGCATACCCGACCCGGCCCTTGCCTCCCGCCGTGTGACCGGTCTCTACGATCTGAAGAACCCGGACGCAGCCCTTGAGGCGATCGTCAAACCGTTTGGCGGCAGGGTTCGCGAGGTGACACCCTACGGCCGTGTGCTCAGCCGATTTTAAGCTGACAAAAACAATCAAGAAAATTCCGATTGGATGAAAAAAATCGGAAGCCGGTCGTCTTTGGTTTGAAGCGCATGCCTGGGACGTTGCGCGGGAAACCGAGACTGAGTTAAATGCGTTCGCAGACAGGCCGCAACGGCAACAGATTTTTGACAGCAAGGCATAGCCGCGCCCACGGCCTGCGCCTGCTTGCCACGTCGGCGGTCATCGCACTGACGCCGCTTAACCCGGCATCGCTCTCTCCCGCCTTCGCGCAGGACAAGACGTCCCGGCTGAACGACACCGAAAGTTTCAACATCCCCTCCCAGCCGCTTCCCGGGGCATTAAATGCCTTCGGGCGGCAATCGGGCCTTCAGGTGACGCTTGCCGCCGCCACGTCACGCGGCGTTCGGTCAAACGCGGTCAACGGCACGCTTGCGCCGCAGCAGGCGCTGGCACAGCTTTTGTCCGGCACTGGCATTTCCTACCAGATCACCGGCGGCACGGCCGTGATCGGCCAGGCCGCGTCCTCCGGCGATGGAACGGCAGCAGCGGCGGCGGCTGGCGCGACCGCGCTTGAACCGATCTCCGTCTTCGGCGAGAGCGGCACTCTTGGCGCCGGTGAAATCCAGATCTCTGCAAAGGATCTGGAGCGGAAGAACCCGGCCAGCATTGCCGATGTCTTTTCCGGCGAGCCGGGTATTTCGGTCGGCAGTTCTCTGCCGATGTCGCAGAAGGTCTATGTCCACGGCATCGAGGAAAACAACCTGGCTGTGACCGTCGATGGCAGCCGCCAGAACAACAAGGTCTTCCACCATGCCGGCACCAACCTGATCGACCCCATGCTGCTCAAGGCCGTCAGCGTCGATGCGGGCGTGGCCCCTGCCGATGCCGGTCCGGGCGCCCTTGGCGGCGCCATTGCCTATGAAACCAAGGATGCCCGCGATCTTCTCGATGGCGATGGTTTTGGTGGCTTTGTCACCTCAAGGCACAACTTCAACAGCGATACCGTGACGACCGGAATAGCCGCCTACGGCCTCCACGAAGGCCTGGAATTCCTCGGCGCTTTCAACTTCGGAAAGGGCGACGGCTTCACGGCGGGCAACGGCGAGAATGTCGAGGGAACCAGCACAGACATCCTGAGTGGACTTGGAAAACTCGGCTACGAGTTCGACAGTGGCGACCGGATCGAAATCAGCCATGAGCGCATCCACGATGAAGCACCCCGGCCCTATCGCGCCAATGCCGGGTTTGTCGATCCTGGACGGCCCTGGAAGGAGCCGACGATCCGCGACTATATCCTGGATCGCCAAAACACCGTGTTGACATATACGGACAGCACCCCGGAAGGCTGGTGGGATCCGAAGCTTGTGCTCGCCTATAGCAGAACCGAACTGGAAACGACTGTTTTCCTCGACCCCCGCTTCAACATTGCGCCCTATGCGGCGATCGGCACGACCGAAAGTCTGAACGGCAAGTTCGAGAACAAATTCTCCCTCGATATCGGCACCATCGTCGCCGGCGTCGATTTCTATAGCGACAAGGCTGATCTTGAGGATGCGTTCGATCCGGGAACCGAAAAATCCCGCAATATCGGCCTCTACGCGCAAGCCCGGATCGAGCCCTGGGACCGCACGCGGCTTTCCTTTGGTGGACGGGGCGATAGTCAAAAGTTCACCGGAACCACCGGCGAAGACTGGAATAATTCCGGTCTTAGCGGCAATATTTCCGGCGAATACGATCTGATCGAGGATGTCCTCGTCGCCAAGGCCGGCTATTCGCATGTCTGGGCGGGCCCTACACTCGCCGAAAACTTCGTTGTGAACCCCAGATGGGACTATGGCGACGGGCCGAAGCCTATTACGGCGGATAACTACAATATCGGGCTGGAAGCCAACTATAATGGCTTTACGATTGAAGGCAGCGTCTTCCAGACAAGGCTCGATGATGCCCGAGCCCCACGTTTTGCAATCGCGCGCGCGATCGAGACGCATGACGTCCGCTCAAGCGGCTTTGAAATTGGCGGCGGCTATAGCTGGGGCGACGGCTTCTTCACGGTGAAATACGCTGATATCGATGTGGAAATCGATGGAAAGCCGGCCGATTCCGATATCGGCACCTATCTCGCCGCACCGGCGGGCCAGATCATCACCGTGCAGGCGGTACATACCTTCACGGATTGGGGTATCACGCTCGGCGCCGACACAGAAATCGCGCTCGACTATGATCACGTAGCGCCAGGCAGCAAACCCTATGAGAGCTACCAGGTCTTCAACGCCTTTCTTGAGTACAAGCCACCAACCCGGCCGAACCTGACATTCAGGGCGGACATCAAGAACATCTTCGACGAAACCTATTCCGACCGCGCAACCTATGGCCAGGAATTTGCCAACGTGGTCCCGCTCTATGAGCAGGGCCGCGCCTTCATCCTGACCGCAAGGGCGACGTTCTGACCGGCTGATTGCATCGCCGGTCCGGCGATGCGCGAAAGACGAGAGTGGGAAACCGGCGAAACATCGCCGCAGGCCGCTCTCCAAGACCCAAAGTCGAAAGACAGGAGTTCCAGATGCAAGAAGCGACAACCCGTTTTACGACGGAAAACGGCCAGAAATATCTGACCCAGCTCTGCAAGCATTTCGGCCACAAGATCGACGTCACCCAAGCGGACGATCAGGGCGAGCTCAGATTTTCCTGCGGAACAGGATATCTTCAAGCCGATCCGGATGGCCTCAACATCCGGGTGCAGTCGCCCGACGAGGCCAATCTGACTGACACCAAATCTGTGGTCGAGGATCACCTCCTGCGGTTCGCGTTCCGGGAAAACAGCGGCCCGCTTCTGTGGCAGCCGCCCGGCTGACGGTCGAAGAGACCAATCGAACTCATCCATGAATTTCATCGCGTTGGATGACAACGCTCTTGCGCGGCTCCGCGTGCCGAGGAACGACACGATGCAATCGTCTAGGCAAATCGCAGAAATGGCGACCTTTCAGAGTTTTGCCAATTGCTATCTGCGCGAAGTGAATGCCGGCACATCGGTGCTGCACAGGACAGCGGCTGGCCCGGTGGATTGCATCGAATGGTCGCTGCCCCGCCAGCAGATTATCCTTCGCGCCGAGATTACCTCAACGTCCCTCTGCGGCCCGCAGCATTTCGGCCGGGTCTGGTGCAGGGGCGCTTCGGACGCGATCTGGCGGCCGCTCGAGCTGATCTCCGCACTTCACAGCCTCATCCACGAATCCTATCGCCAGGCGGACGAGGGACAGGCCGATGTTCTGCGCGGCTTTGAACTCGAACTGCTGATGCGTGTGCTGCAAAGCTATCAGCAGACTGCACTGTTCATCGAAAAGGCGGACCCGGTTCCGGCCGATGGAGATCACTTTATCGAGGCCGAACAGTCGCTCGTGTTCGGCCATTGGCTGCACCCGACCCCGAAGAGCCGGCAGGGCATGACGTTTTGGCAGCAGGAAAGCTACGCGCCGGAATTGCGCGGCCAGTTCAAGCTGCATTACTTTGCCGCCAAAATGGACCATGTCCGCCATGCCTCGGCGCGGCCGGTGGCAGCCCCCGATATCGTCCTCTCCTTAGCAGATAGCGCCGGCGAACCCCTTGCCGCCGGGCACGACGAATACCTGCTGCCCATGCATCCCCTCCAGGCAGAGGCCCTGCTGCTCGATCCGGACATCCAGGCCATGCAACACAGTGGGAGCCTGCGCCATCTTGGCCCGGCCGGTTCACCGTTCACGGCGACCTCGTCCGTCCGCACCGTCTATAGCGGCGATAAGGACTGGATGCTGAAATTCTCGCTTCCAGTTCGCATCACCAATTCGCTTCGCCTCAACCGGCGCCAGGAGCTGGAAGCCGGGGTCGCGATGGCCAAGCTGATCGACCGGATCGGTTTTGCGCGGCGGTCGAAACACTTCCAGATCATCCAGGACCCGGCCTATATCACGCTCGACATTCCCGGCCGCAGCGAAAGCGGATTTGAGGTGATCCTGCGCGAAAACCCGTTTTCAGGCGACAGGGGCAAAGGCATCATCACCGTCGCCGCCCTGACCGCCGATCCTGTTGCGGGCGAACTGTCCCGGCTGGAACGCCTTATCCGCAACATCGCCATGCGCGACGGCGAGACCGTGTCCGATGCCGCGCTCGTCTGGTTTCAGCATTATCTCACCTGCGCAGTCGAACCGCTGATCAGGCTTTACGACGATTATGGTATCGCGCTGGAAGCGCATCAGCAAAACAGCCTGCTGGAAATCGGAACCGGCTATCCCACCGTCAGCTATTATCGCGACAACCAGGGCTTCTATCTGTCCGAACGCTACCGCAGCCTTTTGTCAGGCCATGTTCCCGAAACGGAAGCCATAGGCTCCCTCTATTTCCCGGAGGCGGAAATCCGCGACCGGTTCGCCTATTACTTGATCGTCAATCAGGTGTTTTCAATCATCAGCCGCATGGGACATGACGGGCTGTGCGGCGAAGGGCAGCTGTTGCGGATGATGCGCGCGCATCTCGAACGCTGCGCACACGGCATGACCGGCGCTGGCCGGGATTTCGCCCGCCACGTTCTCGACCTGCCGACCATTGCGTCGAAAGCCAACCTGACGACGCGGCTGTTCGATGTCGATGAGTTGCAGTCGGACAATGCGCCGTTGCTTTACCGTCCCATGCCCAACCCTTTGAGAGGGCCGGCAGCACTGACCGTTGCAAGGACCAGCCATGCCATTGCCTCTTGATCTCAAAGGGCAGCCCGGTGAGCGGGTGTTGCGCCAACTCGTGGCCGCCCTCCTCTACGAAGGTGTCATCGACGCCAGGCAAAGCGTTGACGGCGGGCTGACGCGCTTCCAATGGACATTGGGTGGCCGCTCCTACCGGTGCAGCGGGTCCGTTGGACCATTCGGACGCATTCGCCCGATGGCCGGATCGATAGAGGTCGAGGATGGCGGTATCTGGGGCGAAGTCTCGACCGCTCAATTCGTCTCCGCCCTGCCCGGTACGGGCATGGCCCGCGGCAAGCTTCTCGGCGAGATGACGCAGACGATTGGCTTTTCAGAGTGGAATGATCGCCACATCGCCCCCCGGCAACGCCGCTCCATGTCTTTTTCCGCGCTGGAAGGCGCGCTGGACGAAGGCCATCCCTATCACCCCTGCTACAAGGCAAGGACCGGATTTTCCGAGGCCGATCACGCCGCCTATGGCCCGGAAACCGGCAACGTCTTCCAACTGGTCTGGCTGCTCGTGGCCCGCAAGCATCTTCGCCATGCCTTGCCGGAGGAGGAGGCCATTTTCTGGAAAACCGAACTCGGTGACGAAACATGGATACATCTGCAAACGATGCAGGCGCAACTCGGCCTGTCAGCGGAAGACTTCGGGCTGGTGCCGCTGCATCCTTGGCAATGGCGCAATCTCGCTGAAACCTTGGGTGACGGCTGGATCAGCGCTGGCGAGGCCCATTGCCTCGGACCGGCCGGAGATCGCTACACCGCAACGCAATCGGTGCGCTCGCTCTTGAACCAGGACCGCCCGCTTGCAGCCAGCATCAAGCTGCCGCTCAACATGATCAACACCTCGTCGCGGCGCACGCTGGAGCCGCACTCGGTGTGCACCGCACCGGTGCTCTCGCGCTGGATCGCCGGTATCGTCGAGGGCGATCCGCTGTTCCGTGACCGGTATCCACTCACTGTCCTGCAGGAATATGCCGGGATCATCGCCGATGCCGACGGCCCGCTTGCAGGCCAGATCGGCGCAATCTGGCGGCAGAATGCGCAGGCAACGCTGTCGCCGGGCGAGGCGCTCATTCCCTTCAACGCCCTGATGATGGTCGAGGCGGATGGCAGGCCATTTGCGGGCGACTGGATCCAGCGTTTCGGCCTGATGGCATGGATGAACCGGCTGATCGAAATCTCCGTCCTGCCCGTCTGGCATCTGCTTGTCCATCATGGCATCGCCGTGGAGGCTCATGGCCAGAACATGCTTCTGGTCCACCGTGACGGCTGGCCGGTACGCCTGATCCTGCGCGATTTCCACGACAGCATGGAATTTTGCCCGGCTTTCCTGCGCGAGCCCGCAAAGGCCCCGGATTTCCTCTCCCTGAACCCGCTCTACCGTCAGGCCGAGCCGGACCAATATTACTGGACAGACAATCTGGATTCGCTCCGCGAACTGGTGATGGATACGCTGTTCGTCTACAATCTCACCGAAATTTCCCACCTGCTCGACCATTGCTACGACCTGCCGGAACAGCGTTTCTGGCAGCGGGTCGAAAGCCTCCTGTCGTCCTACGCCGTTGAGCACGAAGCTATGGAACGGCAGGCGCAGCTTGGCCACGACCGGCCCCATATCCTCACTGAATCCCTGATGACGCGAAAGCTGTTCGCGCTGAAGCCTGAGTACCACCACACGGTGCCCAATGCCTTGGCGGCCGATCAGCTGCAACGAAGGAGAAAGCCATGATCAAGATCGATGACAGGCTTTACGACAACGCCTATTTCGAAAAAACCTCGGCCCGCCTGACGGAGCAAACCGGCCTTTTATCGCGCGATGGCGGCCGCTACGCGGTGTGTTTTGCGGAAACGGTGGACTGGCTGTCGCTGTTTTTCGCCATCCGCACGGCCGGCGCCAGCGTCCTGCCGATCCATCCCGGCACGCCCTATGCCGCCGCCCGCAAGCTTGCCATCGGCGCCGGCTGCGACCGGCTGTTTTACAACAGCCTGACAGCGGACGTGCTCGATGCACCGTCGGTATCTTTTGAGAAAGGCCAGCTTCTGCAGATGAGCTCCGGCACGACCGGCGCGCCAAAATGCGTGGCGCGGAACTGGGACGAGATCGACGCCGAGATCGAAAGCTATGTCCGCGCATTCGCAGAGCCGGAAGATATGACCCCGGTCGTCGCCTGCCCGGCCACCCATTCCTATGGGCTGATCTGCGGTATTCTCGTGGCGCTGAAGCGCGGCCAGGTGCCGGTGGTCGTCAATACTGCCAATCCGAAATATCTCCTGAAAATTCTGCGCGAAACCGAACGGCCGCTGCTCTATTCGTCACCGGCGATCCTGCACACGCTCGCCCGGCTGTTGCCGCAGGATGAGCAGATCCACGCAACCATGACATCCGGCACGCTGTTGCCCGATGCCTGGTTCTCGCTGATCCGCGCGAAAAGCCAGCACATGTTCCAGCAATATGGCTGCTCTGAAGCGGGTTGCATCGCCATCAACCCCGACGTGACCGCAACGGGAGACATGGGGTTCGTCCTGCCGCATCTGACGGCCGAAACGGGCGGTAGCGCCGATGACGCTGGCGAGATCGTGGTGAAGAATGCGGCCGGCAGCGTGATCCACACGCGCGACCTCGGCTATCTCAGCGATAACGGCATGCTCGTCTTCATCTCCCGCATGGACGACATGATCAACGTCTCCGGATTGAACGTCTATCCGAAAGATGTCGAGGACGCCGTCATGATCATGCCCGATGTCACCGACGCCGTTGCCTTCCGCAAGGCGGACCGGTTCGCCGGCGAGCGTGTCGCGCTGCTGTTCAGCGCCAGCCAAAGTCTGGCACCGCAGTCGGTGCGCGAATGGTGCAGCCGGCATCTGGCCAGCCACCAGTTGCCGATGGAGATCCTGCAGGTCGACGCCATTCCGCGCCAGGCAAACGGCAAGATCAGCCGCCGCGACGTGGCGGAACGCCATGCTGCAGGCGAGTTTGCAACACCTTCCGCCGGAGCGGCATCATGACCCAGAGCGAAATCCTCACCGCCATCCATACGGTTTTGAGTGAACATATGCAGCATGCGCATCTCGACGGCTTCGGTCCCGATGCGCGCCTGAACGAGGACCTCTACCTCGATTCCGTGCTGATCCTGCAGATTTTCCTCAATCTCGAGCTGGAATACGGCCTTTCCGTTCCGGAAGAGGCGATCGCCAAGCAGGATATTGAGACCGTCGCCGATCTGGTTGCGCTGTACCATCAGGGCGATGCCACGGCCGTGGTCCCGGCGTTTGCCCTCACCGGCGGCACCAGCGACGAAGGCGTACATGGAGAGGCCTATTACGACATCAAGGTTCACTGCTTCGTCAGTTGCGTCTGCGACGGCCTGAAGCGCCGGGGCCTTGATCACAGGCCGTTCTACTTCGGTGTCTGGGACGCACAATTTGCCATCGGCGACCGGTTCGAACTGCTCTATCACGCCCCCGGGATCACCCAGGAATTCCTGCATGGATGGTTCCAGCGGCTTTATGGCGTCGCGGTTCGGGAGTGGTACGATCCTGAAAGGACCAAGATCGAAAACCTGGCGTCGCTGCTCGACCTCCTTCAGAACCGTAGCGACACCGGGTCCGTCATGGTGATGCTGGACATGTTCCACCTGCCGGAGCGCGAAAACAAGTTCAACCAGAACCCGTTCCCGCATTACCTGATGCTCCAGGAAACCGGCGATCCGCAAACCTGGTTCGTGCACGATCCCGATTATCGCTGGGAAGGCGAGATCGCGCGCGAAAAGGTCATTCACGCCATCATGCAGCCCACCGTCGGCGGTGGCTACGTCTTCGACAGTACGCAAGCGCGAACGCCCGAACCGGACGATCTCAAAGCCTATTTCGAAGCCTGCTTCGTGAGAGAGACGAACCCGCTCGTCGATGCGGTGCGCACCATCGTCACGGCACATCTTGCCAGAGACGGCGGCATAACATTGTCCGGCCTGACGGCTGCAGTGCGCGAACTGCCCGTCATCACCATCCGCAAATATGCCTATGAGCACGGCTTCGCCTTCTTCTGGCGCGCGCTGAAACTGCCGGCCGCGGAGTTTGAAACATGGTGCGAGGAGATCGAAGCGCTGGTGCAATCGCTCAAGACGCTGCACTACGCCTGCATGAAACTCTCCCAGACCGGAGATCGCGCGCTTTCCGCGCCAGTGTTCGAAAGGCTCGACGAGGCCGGCCGGCTGGAGACCAGGCTGAAAGACAAACTGGCGGAGATCTTCGATCTCTGGTGCGAACAGAATGTTGCGCCGCGCGTCAATGTCACAATGCTGAAAAGGGCCGTCTGATGCGAGTTTCGCTTTGCACCATCACCTTTCGTCACCATCTCATCTCGCTCGGTGAAATCGCCGCCTGGGCGCAGTCCAACGATTTCCAGGGCATCGAGCTCTGGGGCGCACATGCGCGCAATCTAGCACAGCAGCCGGACCGCAACGCGGAATGGCTGGACGGTTTCGGGCTTTCGGTGCCGATGATCAGCGACTATCTGCCTGTTGATGCCGATCCCGAAACCTTGCGCCTCAAGACCGTGGAACTATGCAGGCTCGCCCGCCGCTGGCGAACGCGGAAAATCCGCACATTTGCCGGCAATCGCGGCAGTCTTGCCACATCGGCCGAAGACCGGCGCGTGATGGTCGAACGGCTGCACGATATCTGCGCCATCACCGCCAGCTATGGCATCCACCTGCTGGTGGAAACCCACCCGCAAACATTGGCCGATACTGCCGGCTCCACCCTGCAACTGATCGCCGAGGTCGATCATCCCTTCTTCTCCATCAACTATGACAGTTTACATGTCTGGGAAAGCGGCGCCGACCCCGTCACCGTGCACCGCGAGATGAAGCCGCATATCCGTCACTATCACCTGAAGAACATTCGCGACCGGTCCGATCTTTCCGTGTTCGAACCCGCCAACGTCTATGCCGCCGCAGGACGGCGCACTGGCATGACGCCGCTGTTTGAAGGTGCTGTCGATTACACCACCTTTCTCGCCGAGCTGTCCGGCGATCCACAGATCGATGCCTCGCTGGAATGGATCGGCAACGATTGCCTCGACATCCTACGGCGCGACCGGCGGCAGGTACGGCAGGTGATCGACCGGCGTGAACCTTTACGGCGGACAGTCAATTTTTAGGATGGTGGCGAGGCGGAAACTGACGATCGCTCTGGCCGCTGCGCAATGGGCGGTTGCCTTCATGGCCACGGCGGGGCCGGTGACGATCAACATGACCATGGAGGGCGATAATCTTCTCCAGCGTAACATCAGACAGCACTTGGGGTTGCCGAAGTGCTTCGCTATGCCGTCAGCGATGACTATTGCCATGATCTTCCTATTTTACAGCGCCGCCCGTCAACCCAAAAGGGATCGAACTCTTCGCCAAAATCATCGATCAGTTCCAACGAATAAAGCGCTGCCGCGTCATCTCTAAGAAGATTAAACCGGCAACGGCATTTCGGTTGCATTTACTGCAAGTCCTTAGCAGATAATTACAATAATACTGTGGAAACGCGCCGTGACAAGCCGCCGCCCATTCCCCCTTTCCCAAGCGGACTGTACAACACCTCTAGTATAAGTTGAGGGGCAGGGGTGCTTACGATTCGGGTTGGCTTCAGCATGGTTCTCGCCGTGCTGGCGGGGTGTGCCTCGGAAAATAGCGATGATAAGTGGGCGTCGTTGATGGAAGGTGTCGAGCGGCCGCGGGCGCATGACGCGCGCGGTTATCCGAATTCCAACGTGATCAAGGGCGGCACGGTCACGGGCTCGACGCCGGCGGGATTTGCGCAGATCGGCAGTGGCGAGTTTACCGGACAGTCCATGTCGTCGGTGACGGGTGGTGCGGCGGCGGATGGGTCCGAAGGCTATACGATCAATCTCGTCGATGCGCCGGTGGCTTTGGCGGCCAAGAAAATCCTTGGCGACATCATGGGATATACCTATCTCGTCGATCCCAAGGTTACCGGCACGGTGACATTGCAGACCAGCCATGCGATGTCGAAACAGAGCCTTTTGGATATCCTTGAAGTATCTTTGGCCGCCAATGGCGCAGCGATCGTCAAGAAGGCGGACCGCTACGAGATCGTGCCCTATTCCGAGGCAACGGCATCGAACGCGATCATCAGCGGCGGCCGTCTGCCGAAGAACGAGCCGGGCATGAAAGTTCAGGTTCTGCAGCTGAAATATATCGCAGCCGACGAGATGCGCGACATCATCGAGGAGGTGAGCAAGAAGGGTGCGGTGCTGCGCACCGACCCTGCCCGCAACTATATCGTTGTCGCTGGCAACAATGGCGAGCTTTCTGCTATCCGCGAAGCGATCTCGGTCTTCGATGTCGACTGGATGAAGGGCATGTCGACGGCACTCTATCCTTTGAAGGCTTCGCAGCCGCAGGAACTGGTGAAAGAGCTCAATTCGGTGTTCGGGGCGGACGCTGGTCCCAACTCCAAAACGATCCGTTTCATCCCCAATACCCGTCTGAACGCGGTCCTTGCGATCACGTCGCGCCCGGCCTACCTGCCTAAGGTCTCCGCCTGGATCGCCAAGCTCGACAAGATCGCGCAAACCAATGAGGAGCAGCTGTTCGTCTACGAGATCCAGAACCGGCCGGCGGCGGAACTGGCAAAAGTGCTGCAGAACGTGCTCGCCAGCGCCAAATCGAATGGCGGGACTATGGCTAGGCCAAGCCCGGTGGCACCCGATCTCGTTGCCGATACGATGCAGAGCGAGGGTGTCGATTATTCTCCGGAAGCCCAGGTCGAGAGCGAACCCGCCCTTTTGACAAGCGGCACTGTTCCATCCGTCGTTGCCGATACGGAAAACAACGCGCTGCTAATCTCCACCAATGCCCGCGAATATCAGAGGATCGAGCAGATCCTGCGCCAGCTCGACGTTCTGCCAACCCAGGTCTTCCTCGAAGCTGTCATTGCCGAGGTGACGCTGAACGACGAACTCAAGTTCGGCCTTCGCTGGTATCTGGAAAACGGTAACCATTCTCTGGGCCTGTCAGATCTGGCATCCGGCGCGGTCACGGCGGCATTCCCCGGCTTTAACTGGACCCATGTTTCTGCCAACGCCCAATCGGCCCTGTCGGCACTCTCAAGTGTGACCAAGGTCAAGGTGATCTCGTCGCCAAACCTGATGGTCATCAACAACCAGCAAGCGAAGTTGCAAGTCGGCGATCAGGTTCCCGTCATCACCCAGACAAGCACCAGCACGGAATCGGCCAACGCCGTCATCATCAACTCCGTCGAAATGAAGGATACAGGCATCATCCTCTCGGTCACGCCCCGGATCAACAGTTCCGGCCGGGTGATGCTCGATATCCAGCAGGAGGTCAGCAATGTCGTTGCGACCACCACGTCGGGGATTGATTCGCCGACGATCCAGCAGAGAAAGATTGCGACCCGCGTCGTCGTTCATGACGGGGAGAGCCTGGCACTCGGTGGATTGATCCAGGAGAAGAAATCCCTCAACCAGAGAAAGGTGCCGGTGCTCGGCGATATCCCGCTGCTCGGCAATGCGTTCAAGTCGAAGACCGATGGCATCAACCGCACCGAGCTGATCATCTTTATCCGTCCGCGCATCGTCCGCGATAGCGAGGAGGCGCGTCAGGCGACCGACGAGTTCCGCCAGCAGTTTGATTTTGGAGACAGCGATACGCCCGGCAAGCGCATGAAGCGCGATCTCATCCGGTTGGCAAACTAGATGGAGACGACAGAGATCAGCGTTCTGTTGCTTCTGGCGGTTCAACTGGCGGTGATTGCCATGATCGATCTGCGCAAGCTTGTCATTCCGGATCTGTGCAACATTGTGTTGGCCGCAACTGGATTGGCTGCGCATTGGCTACTCGGCAGTTTTGACCCGGTCCGGATTTCACTTGGAATACTCGTATTCGCAGGAACGTTTTCACTGGTTCGTTTCGTCCATTTTCGGGCAAGAGGCCAGATCGGCCTTGGACTGGGCGATGTCAAAATGGCCGCTGCCGCGGGATGCTGGATCACGATTGCCAGTTTTCCGCTGTTTCTGGCGGTTTCCAGCCTCAGCGCGTTGGCATTCGCCCTGCTGACGCTTCCTTTCTGGAAGAAGGGTGCGCGGATGCAAAGAGTTCCGTTCGGCCCATTTCTCTCCGCCGGACTGTTGCTGACCTTTGTCTTTGAACTCAACTCCATCTCCGTTTTGATTGTCTAGGTGCCGTCGATGATGCGTATGCTCTCCTCCCGTTTCCAAATGTTCAGGGCAAGGCGAAAGCGGTCTGCCGAACTGGAGGCTGGTTTCTCGCTGGTGGAGCTTCTTGTCGTTTTGGCGATCATCGCCATGACCACCGCAATCGTCGCTCCCCGCGTCCTTGGCTATCTCGGCTCCGCACGAACCGATAGCGCCAAGGTTCAGGTGAAAAATCTCGAAAGCGCGCTTGAACTCTATTTTCTGGATTCGGGCCGGTATCCGACACAGGAAGAGAGCTTGGCGGCTCTTTCAACCCGTCCAGCAGGCAGTCCTGTCTGGAACGGCCCCTATTTGAAGGATGCCGGAGATCTGAGGGATCCTTGGGGCAACGTCTACCAGTACCGGGCTCCGGAGGGTGACACTTCCTTTGCTGTGATTTCGCTGGGGAGGGACGGCAAAACAGGGGGCGAAGGGGAAGACCGTGACATCCCTTAGCGCATCGCCATCCTTTTCGCGCCTGAGCGACGGCTGCCTCGATTTCTTCGTCTGGTGGCAGAACGAGATGCTGCAGATGCGGCCGCACCTGCCCTGGAGAAAGACGAAACAACGGGATCAACGTCAGGTCGTGATCGGCAAGTCCGGCTTCTCGCTTGATGGTGGCGCCTTCCAGCCCCTGTCAACGATGGGTGAGACGTTGCTCGCATTGAAGGCGGCCGGAGATTTTCAGGATGACGCGATCCGACTTGTTCTGAATGACACAAGATATCTCGAACGGACCATTTCACACCGGCGGCTTCCGCTATCGATCTTGAAACGGGCTGCCGAGCTGGACATCCTCACGGAAACGCCATTCCGCGTCGAAGACGTCAAAATTCTTCTGTCAGAGCCGCACAAACGCGATGCCACCTATTTCATTTTACGGCGTGACGTCATTGACGAGTTGAGAACGCAATTTCGGCATGCCGGGGTTGAGGTCTCCGGTATTTATCTGGGATCCGGGCAGGTCGAGGTACTCTCCGGCTTGCGGCCGGCAGATTTTTCGCAACGGCCGCACCGGGATATTCGCCGGACACTCAACTGGCTTCTTGCACTTTTGATTGTTCTTGGCTGCTTGTTTTGCGCTTACCAGGTTCAGCAAAAGACATCTACCGCAGCGGCCGTGCTTGAGGTTGAAATCGGCGAGGCCAGCAAACAGGCGCATGCCGCCCGGGCCCGTTACGATCAATATGCGAAAAAATCCCAGCAGTTGCAGGCGCTCAAACAGTCGAAAAAGCTGGAGGTGGTCAAGGCTTGGGAAGAACTCAGCCGCATTCTTCCTGACACCGCATTCCTGACTGATCTGACCATCAAGGACGAGAGAGTTGCAATAGCCGGCTTCTCGGAAAAACCGGCAACGCTGATCGGCAGTATCGAGGCAAGCGCCTTGTTTCAACGGGCGCAATTTACATCTCCTGTGGTGAAGGTTCCGGGATTCGCCGGGGATAATTTTCACATTTCATTCGAGCAGGAAGAGCAATAGAATGCTGGCTTCCCTGATGAATGCCACGAACCGGACACAGCGCATCGTTGCATTGGTTTTTGCCGTGGTGATGGTCGCCGGGTTGGCCGGCGTGATCCAGATGGCGGTGACAAGCCTTTATTCCGGCTACACGGCCATCGACGAGAAGAGAGCCTTGCTCGGCAAGCTTAAAGCCATCGCTACTGCAGGCGTGTCATTCGAAGCGCAACTGCTTCCCGAAAATGACGGAAACCCGATGCTTTTGAGCGGCGAGAATGAAGCCGTCATGAGCGCTGCCTTGCAATCCTGGCTGCAGGATGTGGTTGGCACAGCCGGGGGGCAGATAAACTCCGTCAACAATGTCAGCGAAACCGGTGAAAACGGCTTCAGGATGATTGGGCTTAAAGCCAACCTGTCCGGAAGCATGGAGGTTGTTCATCGCACCATCGCATCGATCGAAAACAACCAGCCGAGGCTTTTCATCAAAGAGGTGGTGCTGAACTCGACCTACCAGCAAACATCAGCCGAAGAAAACCTGCCTGCCGAACTGACGGCCACGATTGTCTTTCTGGGTGCTTCCGGTGCTCCAGGCAAACCGCTGTAGGGAGATCGAATGACCCTGCAAAATACGATTTTAGGGATCATCGGGGTCGTAGCCGTGGGCATAATGTCCGTCTGGTCATATCAGCTCCAGATCGCAACGACGGCCATTCCAGCTGAATTCGCATTTACCGGTATCGAACACCTGCGGGAAGATGACAGCCTATCGGCAGATGGGGCCGGCGCGGAAACCACGGAGACATACGCCCGCCCGTTATTTTCGAAAAACAGGCGCCCGTTTCAAACGGCGGAAACAACCGAGCCGGATTTGCAACCGGCTCCTCCGGTCATGGTGGAGGAAGAGACGTCAGCCGTTGCAGTCGAACGGCCGCAGCTGAAACTGTTGGGCACGGAATCCGTGGCGAAGATACCAAGTGCATTGATCACGATGGAGGATACGGGAACGAGCGCATGGTTTCACCAGGGCGACCTGATTACCGGCTGGCGCATAACCAGGATCGGGACAGACGATATTGAGCTTTCTCATGAAACTGACCAGGACTTGAGTTTTAACCTTTCCCTGTATCCGGATGCACAATGATGTCTTGCAGTGACGGCATCAAACCCAATGAGGGAAACGATGGTTTCGGCCTGATCACAGCGCTGATGTTCGTTCTTCTCGTCGCGGCGGTGATTACACCCCTCGCCGTGCTTGGGCGTGGCCAAGTCTTGGCGTCGGCCTATAGTACGCGGCGCACGGCGTTCGAGTTGCTTTCGCCCGGCCTTTCGCTTGTCGCCTACGCCGGCCAGCCGAAATCTCCGATCTTGACCGGCTGGCAGCAATGCATGGGCGATGGCAAGGTTTTCTATCTGCACATACAGGATCAGAACGGTCTGATCGGCCTGAACAGCGCGAGCAACGCTCTTTTGAAGATCGGTTTTCTATCGCTCGGTTATATCGAAAGCGATGCCACGCGATTTGCCGATCGCATCGAAATCTATCGGGAGATTGGCTCTGATGAACCGGGAACGGACAAGGATGCCGCGTTCATTGTAAAACATGCGCCCTTCGAGAATATTGCCGAACTCTACGATGTGCTCACGCCTCCTCTTCCGGACCTTGGGAAAATAGCGCGTATCTTCACCATTCAGAACAAAACCGACACTGTCACGATTGCACATTCGCCCCCAGCTCTTCGCCGGCAACTGGAGCGGCATGACCAGGCACTGCAATTTGCGGCAGCTGGTAATCTGCCGTCGGGGCATGCCGAAATTTCATTTGCGGAATTCAAGGCGGGGGAGCCTTCCGGATTTTTATCGACGGTGATGCTTGCCAGCGCGACCGGAGACGGCGCCTCTCCAAACATTCTGCAGAAGGAGACGGTGTTCACCAGCTTGAGCACTCTGGATCTTGACCCGATGGCGC
Source organism: Rhizobium sp. Root483D2 (assembly GCF_001426685.1). Taxonomy (GTDB): domain Bacteria; phylum Pseudomonadota; class Alphaproteobacteria; order Rhizobiales; family Rhizobiaceae; genus Pararhizobium; species Pararhizobium qamdonense. The sequence continues at coordinate 218,626 of NZ_LMFB01000009.1, forward strand.
CGATGCCATGCCCGGACCTTCTAAAGAGATTGACGGAGGGGCTATGATGCGAGCGCATGGGCACAGCATATCTGAGACTGATTTCATCGAATTCCTAAGGGGCAAAGGCGTCCTCTCTGTCGAATCGGCCCACCGGATCTCGGCCGCCATACGCTCAAGCCCATTGCCGTTCGATGTTGTGATCACGGAGCTTGGCCTATTGACCGAGGCCAGCCTGGCTGAATGGTTTAGGACCTATTTAGACGTACCACGCACGGTATTCCCGGCACCTTTCTCCATGGTCCCCGGCCTGGAGACCTATGATCTGGACTTTGCCAGAACACGAGGCGCCATTCCGATTGGTCTGGAGGAAGGCGAGTTGCTGGTCGCATTCGCCAATCCGCTTGAGAAGGGTTTGCTGGAAACCCTCACCTATTATTTTCAACGGGAAATCCAGATCAGAGTCTTTCCGCGAAAGGAGATTGTGCTGGCGATCGATGCGGTGGCGGCGCATTCGCAGATCGCAACCAACGATGACAATGCTCCCGCTGAGCAATCCGCCTTTGACAACGATGTCGATCGATTGAGGGATATCGCGCTGGAGGCGCCGATCATCAATTTCGTGGCAAAGATGGCGCAGAACGCATTCGATGCCGACGTGACCGATATCCACATCGAACCCTTTTCGGATCGGGTCCAGATCCGGTATCGCCGCGACGGCGTGCTCTCTCGCAGTGACACCGTTCAGAAATCGATGCTGTCAGGCATTGTCACCCGCATCAAGATCTTGTCCGGGCTTAACATTGTCGAGCGCCGCCTGCCCCAGGACGGCCGCATGCGGCTTTCGATCCGAGGCACGGAGATCGATTTTCGCGTGTCGATCGTTCCAAGCCTGCATGGAGAGACGATCGTTTTGCGCCTGCTCAGAAACCTGAATGTTTCGAGCGACTTGTCCGATTTGGGTTTTGACGGCGAAGCCCGCCGCACGATTTCTCAACTGGCGCAATCATCGAACGGAATGGTGGTTGTTACCGGCCCGACAGGCAGTGGCAAGACGACAACGCTCTATTCCCTGGTAAGCTTGCTCAACAAGGAAGGAGTAAAGATATTCACCATCGAGGACCCGGTGGAATATCAGCTTGAAGGCATTACCCAGCTTCAGGTCAATTCCGCCATCGCCCTCGACTTCGCACGTTCCTTGAGATCGGTCCTGAGACAGGATCCGGATATCATCCTGGTTGGTGAAATTCGTGACAAGGAAACAGCGCAGATTGCCATACAGGCCGCGCTGACCGGACATCTGGTGCTGACCACCTTGCATACCAACACTGCCGCTGGCGCTTTCACGCGTCTGCGGGATATGGGGATTGAAGAATATTTGATCGCATCGACGATCCGCGGCGTGATCGCGCAACGTCTGGTTCGCTTGCTGTGCCCGTCCTGCAGCGAGGATGAGGTGACCGAATGCCCGGCTTGCCGTGGCACCCGCTATTCCGGCCGAACAGTCATCTACGAAGTTCTGGAGGCGGGAGGCCGTGTGTCGGCGCTGGTGGGGTCCGGCGCGACAGAGACGGAAATCGTCAAACAGGCTGTTGCCGATGGCATGACGACGATGGCGGCCTGCGCATCCAGATTGGTTGATGCGGGCGTCACCTCGAAATTGGAAGTTTCCCGGGTTCTCAACACGGCGGCGGAAACGTGACCAGATTTTCATATCGCGCCTATGGCAAGGACGGAACCGAGACAAAAGGCATCATCGACGCAGGAAACCGGCTGGAGGCGGCTCGGCTGGTATCAAAAAGTGGGCGCAAGCTTGTTGATCTCAGAGAAGAGACGGCGAGCTTCGGTACGATCTCCGGCATCTGGGCGCAGATCGCTCCGCAACATTCGATGAATTACCATCGCCTGTTCTCGGAACTTGCCATTCTGCTGCAGGCGGGCTTCCCTATCGACGCTGCACTCAAGGCAATCGCCGCAAGTCAGAAAGGCAAATCCGGCCTTGCTGAAATCGTTGAAGCGATCGGATCCGGCAGCTCTTTTTCCGAGGCTGTGGCGAAGCGCTCCGACGCCGATCCGGCCGTCACTGCTTTGGTCGTCAGCGGCGAACATAGTGGACGTCTGGACGAAGTGGTTCTGGTACTGGCGGCCATGTTTGAAGAGGAGAAGAAGAGAAAGGCGGATGTGCTGGAGGCCCTGCTCTATCCCGCTTTTCTGGTGCTGATGATGTTCTTTGCCGTTGGGATCATCATGTTCGCCCTGGTGCCGGCGATCGATCCGGTATTTGAAGGCCTTGCCGATAAACGGCCAATGTTGATTTCCGTGCTGGCGGCGGGCCGGCTTTTTCTTCTCTCCTATGGCTGGCTCCTCCCAATCGGCCTTCTTTTGGCCGCAGCTGCGATTGTGTACGCTCGCCGGACGGTGGCGGGGCGCGACACCCTCTCCCTTCTCTGGCTCAAAATACCTTTCCTCGGCCGGATCAGCGGCGCGCGCGGCTGCGCACGATATCTGCAAGTCCTGGGAATGCTTCTTGCAAACGGGGTGCCGATGAAAAAGGCGCTGGAACTGTCAGCGCGATCCTGTCCAGTCACCGCATATCAGCCAGGAATGACGGCGATCAGAAGTGCTGTCACAGCCGGCATGCCGTTCCGGCAGGCGGCCCGGGAATCAAACCTTTTTGACAGCACCAGCATGTCGCTGATCGAGATCGGCGACGAGGCAAACAGACTGGCGGACGCACTCAAGCGCGCCGCATTTCTGCTGGAAACAGAGGCGAGCCGTGATATTCGCCGGGTTCTGACGCTCTTGACCCCAGTGATCACGATTGTCATGGGTGGCGCGATCGGCGGTATCGTCGTCTCCGTCATGGACGCCCTGCTCAGCATCAACAATCTGGCCGTCCAATGATGAAACCGAGGGCCTCCGCACCAGCGACGGCGACAGCAGGCTTTAGCCTAATAGAAATGCTGGTCGTCCTGGCGATTGTTTCGGCGGTCGCGGGGATCGCAGCCGTTTCGGTACATCAGGTCCGAAATGGCAGGTCGCCTTACACCTATGCGGCCGATATCGCCGGGAGCATGACGGCGCAACGATATCGCGCCATGAACACCGGGCGCATTCAAACATCGGACATTGATATCGAAAGAAAGACAATCTCCAATTCAGGACAAAGGGGACGCATCGCGATTCCTAAAACATGGGACTTTTCGGTCACGATCGGCCGTGGCCCAACACCGGGAGAAACCGTTCCGCAGATCATATTCCTCCCGGATGGCACCTCGTCTGGCGCAGAAATCACGGTTCGAAACCAGAGTGGTGAGGCAGCTTATGTCCGTGTCAATTGGTTGACCGGACTGACGGAATATTCTCGCAATGCGTTCTGAAGACAATATCGGATTTTCGCTTCTCGAAGTCTTGGTCGCTTTCGTGATCCTGTCTGCAGCACTGGTTGCGGCAAACCAGTCTCTGTCCTACTCGTTTCGATCCTTCGCCTCTGCCAAGACGGCGCGGGCGGCTGATCGTGTCGCCGAGGAAATCTTTGCCGAACGGCTGCTTCTATCAAATCAGCCGAGCGAGGAAGAAGGCGTTACGTCCAGCGGCCTCAAATGGAACCTGAAACGTGAACCGTTGTCACTTGGGCGAGAAAACAGTGAAATCACGGCGGAAAAATTGATCCTGGACGTGATCTCGCAGGCAGATGGCCGCGCCGCCCGGCGTTATGTTTCCTATGGTCTTGTCCAATCGCGTGGCACCGGCGATGCACCATAAAGGCGAGCGACAACCCGGCGAGAACGCGGCCGGGCAACAGTACCCGGATGACGCAGGTTTCACGCTGCTCGAAATGCTGGTGGTCCTGGTCCTCACGGCTGTGATGGCGGCAATGATGGTCGGTGGCATCCGCCAAATGCAGACCTGGACACAGATTGAGAAGCGGCAATCGGTGCAGTCAACATTGGAGGCCGCTGCCGATCATCTCTCCAGCGAATTGTCCGGTGCGCTTTCGCTGCCGGTCCTCGATCGCGGCGATGAGGCTTTCACGCCGATGATCGGGGACGCTGACAGCATCCGTTTCGTGGCCGTGATCCGAACCGGATTTTTGGCCAGGGGACTGCGGCAAACATCCTATGTGACGGAGCCATCGCCCATGGGCAAGGCTTTAGTCAGAAAATCCAGCCCCCACCGCCTGCCGCAGCAAGACGAGGTTCTGCCCATGCAATCGGACGAGTTGCAGGTGGGCGTGACCGGCCTTCAATTTTCCTATCTGACACTGGATGACGAGGAGGCGCCGACATGGCTGGGTACCTGGACGAGGCAGCCGAAACTCCCTGTGGCCGTGCGGGTCACGATTTCTCAGATCGTTGATCGTATTGAGCTGAGTGCATCGCGCACGATCTCGCTCGTGCAGTGATCACAGAACGAAGGGGTCAAACGCCACTTTAACGTGAAAATAATCATTCACCCGAGTTGCGGAAGATGCCGACTCGTGAAAAGAAAGCACTCGTATGGGTTGGTGAAAGCAGACGTTAATTGGCGGACGTCTTTCGTAAGACTCTTCCAAATTAATTAGGGCTGCCCGATGCGGATCAAAACTCTTTGCCTCTCTCTCTTGACCGGATTTTTGCTGAGCACATCGACGGGTTATGCCGCTTGCGATCGCGCTGACGTCGTTGTCTATGGCGGCACGCCGGGTGGTATCGCTGCGGCCATTCAGGCCGCGCGCTTGAAGAAAAAAGTCATTCTGCTGGAGCCGACGCAGCATGTTGGCGGCTTGATGTCGAACGGACTGACGAAGACAGACGCATCGCCACGGCCGAATGTCTACGGCGGCATCGTTGCGGAATTCCTTGCCCGCGCGAAAGAACGCTATAAGACCCCTGATCCAATCCGGATTTACTTTGAATCGAAATGGGCGGAATCGACTTTCGGAACGCTGTTGCGCTCTGCCAATGTGAAAGTTGAAAACGAACAGCGCATTTTGACAGTTGTCCGCGCCAACAAAGTCATCAAGGAAATTGGCATGACGTCCGGCCGCTCTTTCTGCGGGTCGGTGTTTATCGACGCCAGCTATGAAGGCGACCTGATGCAGAAGGCGGCAGTCGAAACGATCGCCGGCCGGGAAAGCCGCGATAAATACGGCGAGAGCGCCGCCGGTGTTCAGAAGCTGGAGCGGCCGCTCGTCGGCAACAAGTCCATCCTTGTTGATCCGTATGTCGTGCCAGGCAAGCGCGACAGCGGCCTGCTTCCCGGCGTGATCGACGTTGGTCAGAAAAATATCGGATCGGCAGACAATAGTATGATGGCCTTCAATTATCGGCTTTGCGTGACCCAAAATAAAAGCAATCGCATCCCCTTCACGCGGCCGGACGGTTACGATCCTCTTCGCTATGAAACAACAGCCAGATTCCTGGCGGCGCTTCAGAAAGCTAAAATTGCGGTCGGTCCGGGTCACTTCATCGGCAACGCGGCTGTGGTGGTGGGAAAGCTGGATGTGAATTCAACGCGTTACTTCTCCACCAATGTCTGGCACATCGGATATGACTATGCGACAGGCAATGAAGAAAAACGCAACCAGATCAGCACAATGGTCCGCAATCATATTCAGGGCTTGATGTGGTTTGCGCAATCGGATCCGCGCGTGCCGAAAGCCGTGAGAGATCACACCGCGAGCTTTGGTTATTGCGCCGACGAATTCACGGATAATGGCGGCTTCCCCCGCCAGATGTATGTGCGCCAGGCACGGCGGATGATCGGTCAGTTTGTCCTCACCCAAAAGAATCTTGCCGGCAAGACCACATACAACGACACCATCGGCCTCGGTTTCTATCCAATGGACGAGCACGGGATGATACGAACTGTCTTGAACGGCTATATCGCGGACGAGACACGCGCCAGTATTGGTGTCGGTCCCTATGAAATTCCCTATCGCGCCATGCTGCCGAAGAAGACACAGGTGACGAACCTCATCGTTCCCGTGGCAATCTCGGCAAGCCACGCCGCCTTTACATCGGTTCGTGTGGAGCCGACCTTCATGGTCCTTGGCCAAGCAGCGGGAGCAGCGGCGGCCCTTGCACCCGGTGGAAACGTCAACAATGTCAATATATCAACACTTCGAAGCACCTTGAAGCAGCACAAGCAGATCCTAAAATTCGGTAAGTGATCGGCAAACACGCATTCATGCCAATCCCTCCACTTCGCCCTCAAATGTCTCCTCCGCATCGGTCCTCAGAAAGATGAAAACCACGATTGCTGTGAGAAGGGTGATGCCGGTCAAGAGCAGCAGGAGATTGCTGAACGCCTGCGAATAGAGTGGCACCAGCGCCACGCGGTCCATCCCCGGCATGGCGTTTGCGGCCATGGTGATGTCTCCGGCGGCGAGCCTTTGGGCGGCGGTGGCGATGGCGGCTGGTGGGGCGTTTGCGTCCAATCTGCCCGCGATCAGCATGGACAGGATTGCGCCGACGACCGCCAGCGCCACGCCCTCGCCCGCCACTCTTGTGGTGCTGAAAATGCCGGTCGCCATGCCAGCGCGTTCCTTGGGCACGACGCTGACGGCCGGTCCGTCCATCAGACCCCAGGGCAGGCTGATCCCGGTACCGATGGTCAGCATCGGCAGGGCGATCATCCATGGCGGCGCACCGGCTGAGATCTGCGCCAGCCAGAACAGGCCGCCGGCCGAGATCAGCAGTCCTGTTCCACAGATCGTGGCTGGACGGAACCAGCGTGTCAGAAGCCCAGCCGCAATGGGCAGGATCAGCAGTGGCGCCGAGAGCGCGATCATCAGCGTACCCGCCGCGATCTCGCGTAGGCCTTCGATGCCGATAAAGCGTCCGGGAAGCAGGATCAGCAATACGACGAAGCCATAGGCTGGCGCTGCCGCAAGCAGTTGAACGCCGACAAAGCGTGGATAGGCAAACAGCGAGAGGTCGAGCATCGGCCGGGAGACCATCCGTTCGATCGCCACGAATATGACGAGGAGGAGCGACGCGCCGGTCAGCAATGTCACAACCCCAAAATCGCCCCATCCGCGCTCCGGCGCCAGCAGAATGCCGTAGGTGAAGAGACCAAGCGCTACAGTTTCGAACTTACGGCGTGGATACCGGTCTCCTCAGCCCGTATCACGCTCCTCCCAGATTGCCGTCGTCTGGCCGTCAACATGTCAAAACAGGATAAATCGGTCAATACTGTGATCACAGATCACGATAAGAAATTTCAGGCCGTTGGCCAAAAAATTATGGTTTTACGACAGTACGGAATAGTTATTCTATTGATATAAATGAATATTGCCCGGCGAGAATTTTTCTATGCTGCGCCCGCACAACGCAAATGCAGCAAAGAATATGATCATAATAATATTATTGTGATCACAGATCACGGTATTGACAGTTTTTTTTTATGCGCCTAGCGTCTGGCTCATGCGGTCGGGAGGACGATTGGCATGAGGCTCTGGAGACACCACTTTGACAGCGGTGCCGGAGATCTTTTGAGCAAAACGGTCGTGTTGGAGCGACGCCGGTTTCAAGGAGGAGAAGTCATGAATATCCTGGTCAAGAACGATTTCCTGAGCACGGAAGTATCGAATTTCGTGCGCGCCAAGCACTATCTGTTCATCAACAACAAGAAGGTACTGCCGCGGAGCGGAAAGACATTCGATGTGCTGAACCCGGCGAACGGCCAGAAAATCGCCGAAGCTCCGGAGGCAGGCCCAGAAGAGGTGGAAGACGCCGTCCGGGCGGCCCGCGCCGCGTTTGAGAGTGGCCCTTGGGCGCGGATGTCGCCGAACGATCGCGGCAAGTTGGTCTGGAAATTCGGCGAGCTTTTGGAAAAATACGGCGATGAGCTGGCGCAGATCGAAAGCCTCGATAATGGCAAGCCCGTCACCTATGCCCGCAATGTCGATGTGGCCTTCAGCGCCGAATTGATGCGCTATATGGCGGGGTGGTCGACCAAGATTTTGGGCAATAGCATTCCTGTTTCCCTGCCGGGCGACTGGCATGCCTATACCCTTCGCGAACCCGTCGGCGTATGCGCCCAGATCATTCCCTGGAACTTCCCGCTGCTGATGGCCGCCTGGAAGCTTGCGCCGGCGCTCGCCGCCGGTTGCACGATCATCCTGAAGCCGGCCGAGCAGACGCCGCTGAGCGCACTGCGCCTAGCCGACATCATTGCCGAAGCGGGGTTTCCGGCAGGTGTCGTCAACATTCTCACCGGCGACGGCCGGGTGGGTGCTGCCCTTGTCGAACATCCCGACATCGACAAGGTCGCATTCACCGGCTCTACGGAAGTCGGCAAGCTGATCATGAAGGGCGCCACCTCCAACCTGAAAAAAGTCAGCCTTGAACTCGGCGGAAAATCGCCGGCGATCGTCTTTGACGACGCCGATCTCGACGTTGCGATAGCCGGCGTTGCCAACGGCATCTTCTTCAATTCCGGACAATGCTGCACGGCCGGCTCGCGTATCTATGCCCACAAGAAGATTTTCGACAAGCTGATGGCCGGGCTCGCTCTGGAAGCCGGAAAAGCCAAGCTCGGCCTTGGCCTTGACCCGGCGACCACGGTCGGGCCGCTGATCTCCGACGAACAGTTTGGAAAGGTCTGCGGCTATCTCGAAGCCGGCCGCCGCGATGGCGCGGAAGTCGTGGCGGGCGGCAGCCGTTGGGGAACCGAAGGCTATTTTGTCCAGCCGACGGTTTTTGCGCATACGACACCGGAGATGTCTGTGGTGCGCGAAGAGATCTTTGGCCCCGTCGTCTGCGCCATGCCGTTCGATGACGACGATCTTGAGAGCCTGGCGCGAAAGGCCAATGATACGGTCTATGGCCTCGGTGCCAGCGTCTGGACCCGCGATATCGGCAGGGCCCACAAGATGGCCCGCCGCATCAAGGCGGGCACGGTCTGGATCAATTCACACCTGCCCAATGACGTCGCCCTCCCCTTCGGCGGTTTCAAGCAATCCGGCTTTGGCCGCGAAATGGGCTACGAGGCCATCGAGCTCTACACCCATGTGAAAACGGTCGCAGCCAGCCTGTAATCGGCCTGCCGCTGACGAAGCCATCGCGCGTGGTGGCTTCCTTTTCCCTATCCGGAGCAACGATTATGACCGACTATATCATTGTAGGAGGAGGCTCGGCAGGATGCGTCCTGGCCAACCGCCTTTCCGCAGACCCGACCGTCAACGTAACCCTGTTGGAAGCTGGCGGATGGGACAAGAGCATTTTCATCCATATGCCTGCAGGCTATTTTCAGCTGATGAAGACCGGCCGCATCGATTGGGGCTATCACACGGCGCCGCAGAAAAATCTCAACAACCGCACCATGTTTTGGCCGCGCGCCAAGGTTCTCGGCGGCTGCAGCTGCGTCAACGGGATGATCTATATCCGCGGCAATTCCAGCGATTACGACCAGTGGGCGCAGGCCGGCAATCGCAACTGGGCCTACGAAGAATGCCTGCCCTATTTCCGGAAATCGGAGACATGGGAAGGTGCCTCCGGCGAATTCCACGGCAATGACGGACCGCTGCGGACCAGCCGCCATGGTGTGCAGCATCCCTTGGCCAGGGCTTTTGTCGAAGCCGGTGTCCAGGCGGGTTATCCCCGCACCGACGATTTCAACGGTGCCCATCAGGAGGGTTTCGGCCCTTGCGACAGCACGATGACCGCCGATGGCAAGGCCAAACGCTCCAGTGCCTCGCAAGCCTATCTCCATCCGGTCCGCCACCGCAAAAACCTCTCGATCATCACCGGTGCGACGGTCAGCCGCGTCATCATCGAGAATGGCCGCGCCACCGGCGTCGAATATGTTTCCAACGGCCGGACAAACATCCTGCGCGCAGACCGCGAAGTCATTCTTTCCGGCGGCGCGATCAACTCGCCACAATTGCTGCAGCTTTCGGGCGTCGGCGATCCGCACCATCTGAAATCGCAGGGCATCAAGGTTCAGGCGGAACTTCGCGGCGTCGGCGAAAATCTGCAGGATCATCTCGCAATCGGATTGAAGAACCGCGTCACATCGCCGATTTCGCTGCTGCCGATGGTCAACCCGCTTCGGTCAGCGCTTGCGCTGGGACGTTACATGCTCAATGGAACGGGACCGGCGGCCTATCACGGCATCGAGGCTTTGGCCTTCGTCAAGACGCGGCCGGAAGCGATTGCCGCCGAACTGCAATATCACTTCATCATGATCATGTACGACGACCACGGCCGCAACATCATCCCCGAACATGGGTTCATGCCCTATTTCAACATTGCCCGGCCCAAAAGCCGCGGTTCGATCCGCATCAACTCGGCCGACCCTCTGAAACATCCAACCATCCAGCCCAACTACTTCGATGATCCCGACGACCTGCGCGTCATGCGCGAAGGCATCAAGATCAGCCGCGATATCGTCGCGCAGAAGGCTTTCGATCCCTATCGTGGCGAGGAATATGCGCCCGGCCGAGATGTCCGCACCGACAGGGAAATCGACGATTATCTGCGCGCCAGGATCGAGTCGATCTACCATCCCGTCGGGACCTGCAAGATGGGTTCGGATCCGATGGCCGTGGTGGACGACCGCTTGCGCGTGCATGGCGTGGACGGCCTGCGCGTCGTCGATGCTTCCGTCATGCCGACACTGGTTACGGGCAATACGAACGCACCCACGATCATGATTGCCGAACGGGCCGCCGACTTCATCATCAAGGGTGACGCGCAGTCCGCGCCGCAGGAAAAGCGGGCGTTTGCGTGACATCTGCCGAGAGCGCTTCCAACGGGTGCCGGTTAGAGGCATGCGTTACAACAACGGAAAAACGTCCATGACAGAGCATAAAGTCATTATTTCCTGCGCGGTGACGGGCGCCATCCACACGCCTTCAATGTCCCCCTATCTGCCGGTCACGCCGGCAGAGATCGCGGCATCCGCACTCGAGGCGGCCGACGCTGGCGCCGCCATCCTGCATCTGCACGCCCGCGACCCCATCACCGGCAAACCCGACCAAACGCCACAGGCTTTTGCGCCGTTTCTCGCCGAAATAGCCGCACGCACCGACGCGGTCATCAACCTGACGAGCGGCGGCAGCCCGTGCATGAAGATCGAGGAACGCATACAGCCGTCCATCGCCTTCAAGCCCGAGCTCGCGTCTCTAAATATGGGCTCGATGAATTTCGGCCTGTTTCCGATGCTCGACCGCTACAAGACGTTTCAGCATGACTGGGAACGGGAAGCACTGGAAAACAGCCGCGACCTGATTTTCCGCAATACGTTCAAGGATATCGAATATGCAGTATCTGCCCTTTCGGGCAACGGCACCCGCTTCGAGTTCGAGTGCTACGATACCAGCCATCTCTATAACCTCGCCCATTTCGCCGATCGCGGCCTGGTAAAGCCTCCGTTCCTGGTGCAGACCGTCTTCGGTATTCTCGGCGGCATCGGCACCCATCCGGACGATGTCCAGCACATGCGCCGGACTGCGGATCGTCTGTTTGGCAAGGATTATCGCTGGTCTGTTCTCGGCGCCGGCCGGGCACAAATGCCGGTCGCAGCGATGGCGGCTGCAACCGGCGGCCATGTTCGCGTCGGTCTTGAGGACAGTCTGTGGATGCGCCGGGGCGTTCTGGCCAAGACCAATGCCGAGCAGGTTCGCAACATCCGCAACATTATCGAGAATCTCGGCCTGACAATCGCCACACCTGATGAAGCCCGTGCGCTCCTGGATCTCAAAGGCAAAGCCTCGACGGCAATGCCGCAGAAAGCCTTGCTCGGGCAGGTGGGATAGTTTGCGAGGCGACGGATACGCTGCAATCAGTTTAAATCGGGATGTTGAATTTCAGTGATTTACCGGAACTCTTCGAAGTTTTCGACTGTTATATATTCGGCTGTTATATAAAGAATAATCCTGCAATAGGCTCTTCCGGCAGCCGCCACTTTCGCCTCAAGGGGCTCCGGAACCAATTTAAGGATCGATGCAAGTGACTGTGCAACAGGATAAGATAACCACGATCGACGTGCGAAGTGTGCACGAGCGTGTTTATGACGAGTTGCGCCGCTCGCTCCTCCAGGGCCATTATGCCGCAGGACAATCGCTCACCATAAGAGGGCTTGCTGCCACGCTCGGCACCAGCGAAATGCCGATCCGCGAAGCGATCAAGCGGCTGGTGGCAGAACGCATGATCGTCCAGCTTTCCAATCGCACCTTCCAGGTGCCGGAGCTGGAATGGGCCCAGTTCGAAGAATTGACCAGCCTTCGCATCTCCATCGAGGGCCTGGCCGCCAAACGCGCCGTCCCCAATATGGACGATGCCTTGCTGGGCAAACTTACAAGGCTTAACGCCACCATGAAAGCCGGGCTGCAGAACAACGATCGCGCGCTCGTTCTGCGCAGCAACCAGGAATTCCATTTCGCACTTTACGCCGCATCGGGGTCACCTTTGATGGTGGAACTGATCGAAATGCTATGGATGCGCAGCGGCCCTTACCTAGCCGAAGCAATCCAGAAAATCGATGACGCCAACTTTTTCTTCGCCCGCGCATCGGACATTCATGACACCCTGATCACCGCCCTGATCGCCAGAGACGAAGAAGCCGTCTTCCAGGCCTTGAAACAGGATCTATGGTCAACCGCATCCTGGTACAAAGACCGCATCGACATGGCCCGCAGCCATCCCCCCGACATCGCCCCCATGACATTCATCCGGTTTTCGGGTGACCGGTGATGGTTGATGTGTGAAGAGCGGTGGGTGCTGTCACTTTTGTGGATGGCGAGCTTTTTCGCCTCCTCATCACCAGCAGCAGAAGCCACCATCGACGAGCAGATCGACGCCGGTGACGTAGCTTGAGGCGTTTGACAAGAGGAATACGGCGGGGCCCACCATTTCATCGACATTGGCCATGCGCTGCATCGGCGTCTGTTCTTCAAACGATTTCGTCTGATGCACCATTTCAGGCCGGGTGTTCATTGGTGTCGCCGTGTAGCCAGGGCTGATCGTATTGACGCGGATACCGCGATCGACCCATTCCATCGCCATCGATTTGGTCATGTGGATGACGCCGGCCTTTGAGGCGTTGTAGTGGCACTGGTTCAGCCCGCGATTGACGATGACGCCGGACATGGAGGCGATGTTGACGATCGAGCCCCGGCCGGATTTCAGCATCGCCCGTGCTTCCGCCTGGCAGGAGAGAAATACGCCTTTCAGGTTGATGTCCATCATCGTCTGGAACTGGTGTTCCTCCATCTCCTCCGCCGGATTGGCATTGGCAATACCGGCGGCATTGACGGCCAGTGTCAAGGACCCGAGCTCCGCTTCGGTACGCGCAACCGCGTCGCTCAATGCCGCACTGCTGGTGACGTCGGCAGCGATCTGGACGCTGCGGCGTCCTGCCCGCGCAATGAAATCGGCAGTCGTTGCCAGGCCATCGTCCGTGCGGCGGTCGAGAAGCGCGACATCTGCGCCGCATTGCGCGATCCCCACGGCGATCCGCTGCCCGATACCGCTGCCTGCACCGGTCACTATTGCAACATTTCCGGACAGATCGAACAGTTTTTGCGCGTCGAGCTTGATGACAGACATTGAGCATTTCCTCTTTAAATGGTCGCCAGTTCCATGACCGAGACGTCGTTGGCGTCTTCGCGGTTCAGGATGCCGGCTTGTTTTCCCTGGGCCATGACCATGATGCGGCTGGAGACGCCCAGCACCTCCTCAAGGTCAGAGCTGACCACGATCACCGCAACGCCCCCGCGTGCGAGATCCATGATCAGATCATAGATGGATGAGCGCGCGCCGACATCGATGCCGCGCGTCGGTTCGTCCAGAACCACGACCTGCGGCTTTCGCGCCAGCCATTTTGCCAGCACCACCTTCTGCTGGTTCCCGCCTGAAAGTTCACCGGCATTTTGTCCGCCGCGCCCCTTGACGCCGAACCGCTTGATGAATTCATCGGCAAATTCGCGGATACGGCGCGACGATATCCAGCCGTTGCGGGAGATTTCACCGAGATTGGCATAGGCAATATTTTCCGCGATCGAATGCTCGAGCACCACGCCCTGCAGCTTGCGATCCTCCGGGACGAGAACGATGCCGTTGCGGATCGCATCGATCGGCGATCGCGGCGTGACCGGCTTTCCATGCAGCAGGACCTCGCCTGCGGAGATGGGATCGGCTCCGGTGATGGCACGTACCAGCTCGGTACGTCCGGCACCCATCAGGCCGGCAATGCCGAACACTTCGCCCTTGCGAACCGAGAAATTGATATCGCGGAACGTATTGGAGGGCGAAGAGAGCCCGCGAACCTCAAGCGCAACATGGTCCGACGGGGCTGGAAGAGCGGGGAACATACGCTCCAGCGAGCGCCCAACCATCGCCTCGACAATGGTGCGGATCGGAACATTGCCGGTGTCAAACTCCTGCACTTTCGCGCCGTCGCGCATGACGACGATGCGGTCTGCAATCTGACGGATTTCTTCAAGACGGTGCGAGATATAGATGATGCCGACCCCGTCTGCCTTTAACCGCTCGATTTGCTGGAACAGAAGCTGGGTTTCCTCGCCGCCAAGTGCGGCCGTCGGTTCGTCGAGAATGAGGAGACGTGCATTCAGCGTCAGCGCTTTGGCAATCTCGATCAGCTGCTGCTTTCCGGTCGACAAGCCCTCGACCAGCCGGTCGGGCGAGACGTCGAGACCCAGTCTCTTCAGGCCGCTTCTTGCACGCTCTTCCATGCCGGCACGATCGACGCGGCCGGCCTTCATCGGATAGCGCCCGACGAAAACATTTTCGGCAATGGACAGTTTGGGGAGCAGTTTCAGCTCCTGGTGGATCATGCCCACGCCTTCATCCATGGCGGCGCGGGGGGAGGCGGGGGCATAGGCTGCCCCCGACCAGGTCATCTCTCCGGCAGACGGTTGAACGGTGCCTGAGATAATGTTCGACAGGGTGGATTTTCCCGCCCCGTTTTCACCAAGCAGCGCCACGACCTCTCCCGCGTAGATATCGAGATCGACACCGTGGAGAACCTTGATCGGACCGTAGGATTTCTGGACCCCACGGAGCGAGAGGATGGGAGAGCGGGTCGTCATGGCGCTGCCTTTCGCATCAGAACGGATTACGGATGGTTCTTGACGAATTCCGGCGCATTTTCGCAGGTTGTCAGAACCGCATTCGGGGTCTGGCGCTCTTCGACCTTCTGGCCGGCGGCAACCGCAATCGCGGATTCGACAGCCAGGACACCCATTTTCTGCGTGCTCTGGGTTGCCGTTGCAATATACGGGCCCTTGCATTTGGCGAGATATTCCAGCGCCGAGACGTCGCCGTCATAACCACCGATGATCACCTTGTCGGAGAGGTTGGCGACATCGACAGCCTTGGCTGCACCCATGGCAAGACCATCGGCCTGGCCGAAGATGATCGTGATTTCCGGGTTTGCCTGCAGCATGTTCTGCGCGATCGAGAAGCCCTCGTCCGCCGACCACATATTGCTCCACTGCTGATCGACCAGCTCGACGCCCTTGTTCTCGTCGATGGCGCGCTTGCAGCCGGTGAAGCGATCGACTTCCGGCGTCGTGCCTTTCTGGCCATGGATGATCGCCATCTTGCCGGCGCCGCCAGCCTTGCCGATGATGTATTTGCAGACTTCATAGGCAGACTCGACGCTTTCGCCGGCGATGAACGTATCACCTGGCGCGCCTTCGGGCGTGCGATCGACATTGATAACGGGAATTCCGGCTTCGCGGGCGAGGCGCGTCGGAACGGCGGCGGCAGCGGCACCGGCCGGGATATAGATGAAGGCGTCGATATCCTGCGTCATCAGGTCCTGCACCTGACTGACCTGCGTGTTCGTATCGTTCTTCGCATCGACCACGACGACCTCGATGCCTTTTTCCTTGGCATGCTTTTCGACGCCCAGCTTGATCTGGTTGAAGAAGTCAGCCTGGAGATTGGGAACGGCAAGACCGATTTTCTTGATTTCGGCAGCACTTGCCGGCAGGGCCAGCAGCGAGGCAGCGGTTGCCGCCAAAAGAATTTTGGACAGTTTCATGGTTTCTCCTCCAAGTTACCCGGTGATCCCCTGCCCTCGCAGGCGCCACCGTCCTTTTTGCCGGCCCGCACCATTGCGAACCGTTTTCACCACCTCGCCGCACTCCCGCAGCGAGATGAAATTCCTATTTGCGCTTGCGGTAGGTTTCCGCCGTGACGGCGAGCACGATGACGGCGCCGATGATGACCTGCTGCAGGAAGGGCGAGACGCTGAGCAGGTTGAGACCATTGCGCAGCACGCCGATGATCAGAACCCCGATGATCGTGCCGCCGATGCCGCCGGTGCCGCCCGACAGCGAGGTGCCGCCGATCACGACCGCAGCAATCGCATCGAGTTCATAGGACACGCCCGAAGACGGCTGAACGGAATCGAGCCGGGCCGCCAGCACCATGCCGGCGAGGCCGGCGAGCAAGCTGCACACCACATAGACGAGAACGGTGGCGCGCTGGACATTGATGCCGGCAAGGCGTGCCACTTCCGGGTTCCCGCCGATGGCATAAAGTACCCGGCCTCCATGGCGGTAACGCTGATAGAGAAGGCCAATGATGAAAACCACCACCATCACGGCAACCGTCAACGTCACGAAGCCGCCGAAACGCACGATGGCCATCATGTTGAACCAGGCGGGAAAACCGATGATCTGCTGGCCGTCGGTGATCATGTTGGCGATGCCACGCGCAATCGACATCATCGCGAGCGTTGCAATGAAGGGCGGCACGTTGAATCGTGTGATCAATAATCCCGCGATCAATCCGTTCAGCGAGGCGGCGCAAAGCGCCAGCGCGATCGCCAGCGGCATCGGCACTCCGAGCACAACATTGAGATAGCCGAGCACCATCATGGCCAGCGCCATGACCGAGCCGACGGCAAGATCGATGCCGCCGATGAGAATGACCAGCGTCATGCCCACGGCCATGACGCCAAGGACGGTGATCTGATCGAGCACATTGAGGAAATTCCGCACCGACATGAACTTGTCTGTCGCGAAGGTGAGGAAAAGGCAGAGCACGATGAGCCCGATCAGCGGGCCGGTCGCCCCACGCAGGGACGGAAGCAATCCGCCGGCAAAAGCCCGTCTTTCCTTGATTGCCGCCACCATCAGCGCTTCTCCTCCAAGCCCGACCGCTACATGGAGTGAGCGGTACGCATAAATATTCACTAACGTGTGTAAATTCGTAACTGGCATTAATCTGACTGTCAATACATCATCAAGTGCTTATTTTTCGCCGGGACAGTCACGTTTTGGCTTGACTTGCCAGAAGTCCATGCAAATATAAAGGCAACTGTATATTTATTCACAGAGAGGGTTTCATGCAGCCGAACGATCTCGACCGTATCGCTCAACAGATCCGTCTGCGCGATCTGCAAGCGGTTTTCGAAGCTGGCGCCGGCCATATCGGCGGGGAAATGTCCGCCATCGACATTCTGACGGCGCTGTATTTCCGCGTTCTGCGTATCTGGCCGGATCAGCCGAAGAACCCGGAGCGGGACCGGTTTGTCCTGTCCAAAGGCCATGTTGCCCTCGCGCTTTACGTGACACTCGCCAAACGGGGCTTTATCCCTGAGGAAGAGGTGAGCACGTTTTTAAAGCCGCATTCGCGTCTCAACGGCCACCCGAATTGCAACAAGGTGCCCGGCGTCGAGACCAACACTGGTCCGCTCGGCCACGGCCTGCCGGTTGCCGTCGGCATGGCGAAAGCGGCCAAGCTGACCGGTGCTGCCTATCACACCTATGTCATGACCGGCGACGGCGAGATGCAGGAGGGTTCCAACTGGGAGGCCATCGCGTCGGCTGCTCAGTTCGGCCTGAACAATCTCACGCTGATCATCGACCACAACCGCTTTCAGCAGGGGGCATCGCTGCAAGACACCAACAATCTTGCGCCTTTCCCCTCCAAGCTCTCAGCTTTCGGCTGGGATGTCAGCGAGATCAACGGCAACGTCATGAACGAGATCGTTCCGGCTCTCGAAAAGCGCGGTTCGCGCCCGCATTGCATCGTTGCCCATACAAATAAGGGTCATGGCATTTCCTTCATGCAGGATACCGTCGATTGGCATCACAAGGTGCCGAACGCTGACCAGTACAAGATTGCCGTGGCTGAGCTTTCGGAGGCCCTTTGATGACAGACGTGACGAACTCCCCCAAGCTGCACGATTGCCGCGATGCTTTCGTTGCCGTGCTCGAACGCCTCGGCGCGGACAATCCGAAGATCGTCGCGGTGTGCAACGATTCCGTCGGCTCTTCCAAGCTTGGAAATTTCAAGTCGAAATGGCCGGAACGCCTGGTCAATGTCGGCATCGCCGAGCAGACCATGGTCGGTGTCGGCGCGGGCCTGGCCAATGGCGGCCTGCTGCCATTCGTCTGTGGCGCTGCCTGCTTTCTGACTGGCCGGTCGCTGGAACAGATCAAGGCCGACATCGCCTATTCCAATGCGAATGTGAAGCTGATCGGCATCTCCTCGGGCATGGCTTACGGCGAACTCGGCCCGACGCACCATTCGATCGAGGATTTTGCTTGGACGCGCGTCATCCCCAATCTTCCGGTTATTGCACCCTGCGATTCCATCGAGACGGCGGCGGCGGTCGAATGGGCGGCGCGTTATGATGGCCCGGTATTCCTTCGGCTATCGCGCGTCGGCGTGCCGGATCTGCTGCCGGCCAATCATACGTTCGAACTCGGCAAGGCAAACCTGCTGCGGGACGGCGATGCCATTACCCTGATTGCCAATGGCACGCTCACGCACCGGATGGTGAAAGCCGCCGAAATACTGTCGGCTCAGGGCATCGAAGCGCGCGTTCTCAACATGGCCACAGTTCGTCCGATCGACATCGATGCCGTGGTGGCAGCGGCTCATCAGACCGGCGCAATCCTAACCGCAGAAGAACACTCGACCTTTGGCGGCCTGGGCTCGGCCATTGCCGAGGTTGTGGTGGCGGAAGCGCCCGTGCCCATGAAAATCCTCGGCGTACCCGGCATCTTCGCACCGACCGGATCAGCCGAGTTCCTGCTCGACGAATTCGGCATGTCCCCCGCGGCCGTCGCGGAAGCGGCGATTGCGCTGATTGCACGCAAGTCTAACCGCGCATCCTGATGTAGGGTTTAGAGTTCGTGCCGGGCGCGGCCGGACCTCCCGGGCCGCGCCCTCAATTCCTGCTTTCCGGAGCCGCCATGACGACCGCCATCCTCGCCATCGACCAGGGCACCACGAATTCAAAGGCTGTGCTTGTCTCCACCGCCGGCGAAATCCTGTCGCGTGGATCGTCCCCGGTTGGGATAGAACATCCGCAGCCCGGCTGGGTCGAGCAAAACCCGATGCGCGTGTGGGAATCGGTAAAGGAAGCCATTGCCGCCTGTCTGAAGGCCGGTCCTGCCATCGACATCCTCGGCATCGCAATTTCCAACCAGCGCGAATCCGTTGCCGTATGGGATGCGGTTACGGGCGAACCGCTTGGTCCGGTGGTCAGCTGGCAATGCCGGCGCAGTGCACCGGCTTGTGCAGAACTGATCGCGGCCGGCCATGCGCCGCGCGTGCAAGCGTTGACCGGTCTTCCGATCGATCCGATGTTCCCCGGCCCGAAGATGCGCTGGCTGCTCGACCGCGTCCCTTCAGGCCGTGACATCCGGCTCGGCACGATCGACGCGTGGCTAATCCATTGTTTCACGGATGGCGCGGTGCATGCGTGCGACACGGCCAATGCCGCCCGCAGTCAGCTTTTTGATCTGAACAATCAGGTCTGGAGCGACGAACTCTGCGCGCTCTTTGGCGTGCCTAAATCCACACTGCCCGAAGTCCGCGACAGCGCCGCCCGGTTTGGCGTAACCCGCAATGTGCCAGGCCTTGCGGACGGCATCCCGATTGCCGCAGCCATCGGGGACAGCCATGCCGCGCTGTTTGGACATGGCGCATTCCATCCCGGCGACGGCAAGGTGACCTTTGGCACCGGCTCGTCGATCATGACGACGCTTCCGCGTTTCATTGCGCCCGAGCAAGGCATCACCACGACGATCGCCTGGTCGATCGGCGGCAAGCCGACCTATGCCTTCGAGGGCAATATTTTGGTGTCCGCAGCATCTCTTCCATGGATGGCCGAGATGCTCGGGCTTCCCGACGTGCAGGCCCTGACCGAACTTGCAGCCACCGCACAGTCCGGTGGTCCTGGCTTCGTGCCCGCCTTTGTCGGCCTCGGCGCCCCCTACTGGCACTCCGATGCGCGCGCGCTGTTTGCGGGCATCACCTTCGGGACAACACGCGCCCAGATGGCACGCGCCGTGACGGATTCGATCGCTTTCCAGGTCCACGACGTCTTCAGGGCTATGGCGTCGCAGTCTCCTGCCCCGCTTGGACGGCTCTATGCGGACGGCGGGCCGAGCCGCAATGATTTCCTGATGCAATGCGTGGCCGATACGCTGAACCACGCCATCATCCAATGTGACGCGCCGGAAGCCTCGGCCCTTGGAGCAGCCTATCTTGCCGGACTGTCGCTGGGTGTCTGGCCCGATCTCGCGGCAATCGCGGCTTTGCCGCGCATCGGCAATCCGATAGCCCCGCGCGCCGGGGATACGCCGGAACGCTTGCAAGTCTGGCAGGATGCAATCTACCGCTCGACCGTTTCCAGCCCTTCATCTATGAGTGAATAAAAATTCACTGTAGGAGATCTCCATGGGACGGCTCAACGAGTTGCGACTGATCGCCCGGATTGCTCAGATGTACCATGTCGAGGGCAAACGGCAGGCCGAGATTGCCGAAACCATGCACATGTCGCAGGCCACCGTTTCGCGGATGCTGAAGCGGGCTGAACAGGAAGACATCGTACGCACCACAGTCATCCCGCCGGCGGGCACCTTTGCCGAGCTGGAGACGGCGCTGCGGGATCAATATGGCTTGACCGAAGCCATTGTCATCGATTGTTCCGAGGACCGCGATGGTGCGATCATGGCGCGGATCGGTGAAGCCGCTGCCCATTTTCTGGAAGTCACCTTGCAGCAGGACGAAATCGTCGGCGTCTCCAGCTGGAGCCAGACGATCCTGCGCATGGTGGACAATATCCACCCGCTGAAGAACGCCAAGGCCAAGTATATCGTGCAAATTCTCGGCGGCATGGGCGACTCGTCGGTGCAGACCCATGCCACGCAACTGACGGCCCGTCTGGCGAAACTCACCGGCGGCGAGGCACGGCTGCTGCTTGTGCAAGGCATCACCTCCTCGCGGGAAGCCAAGCTCGTGATGCTGGCAGACCCGGTGGTGCGCGAAACGATGGACCTTTTTGGCCGTCTCAGCCTTGCCATCGTCGGGATCGGCGCGGTCGAACCGTCGGAACTCCTGGCGCGGTCCGGCAATACCTTTTCGCGCCAGGAAATGGCGATGCTGCATGAGGCGGGTGCGGTTGGCGAGATTTCCTACCGCTTCTACGACAAGGCCGGCAAGCCGGTGGAAACGCCGCTCAACGACCGCGTTATCGGCCTTTCGCTTGACGAATTGCGCAAAACCAACCGCGTCATGGCTTTGGCCGGCGGCGAATCCAAGACACTGGCCATCGCCGGCGCCCTGAAACTGGGCGTCATCGATGTGCTTGTGACCGACAAGTTCACAGCGGCACGGCTCACGGCCTGATCCATTCCCGGATCAGCCTTCGGCCTGCTGCGCAATATGGAGGAAAGACCATGAAACGTTTCGCAGGCCAGACGGTATTTGTGACCGGGGGCAACAAGGGCATCGGCCGCGGCATCGCCAAGCGCTTTGCCGAAGAAGGCGCAAAGATTGCTATCGCCGCAATCGAAAAAGACACGCCGGCAGCGGCCGAAGCGCTGGCGCAGGAAACCGGCGCCGAAGTGATCGGCCTCAGCCTTGATGTGACCGACGCGGGAGCCGTGAAAGAAGCCTACGGGGAGACCGAGGCGAAGCTGAGTGCCATCTCGGTTTCCGTCCAAAATGCCGGCGTCATCACGATTGCCAAGGTGGAGAACCTGACCGAGCGGGAATGGGACCTCAATCTCGACGTCAACACAAAGGGCGTCTTCCTGTGCTGCCAGGAAGCCGTCCGCCGCTTCCGCGCCAGCGGCACGAAGGGCCGCCTGATCAACACCGCCTCGGGCCAGGCCCGTCAGGGTTTCATCTACACGCCGCATTATGCCGCGTCGAAATTCGGCGTGGTCGGCTTGACCCAGAGCCTTGCGAAAGAACTCGCGCGTGAAGGCATCACGGCAAACGCGATTTGCCCTGGTATCATCCATACCGAGATGTGGGATTACAACGACCGTGTATGGGGTCAGATGCTCGGCGAATATGGCCCCGGCGAACTGATGGCGGAATGGGTTGAAGGCATCCCGATGGGCCGGGCCGGCACACCCGCCGAAGTTGGCGCACTGGTCGCCTTCCTTGCATCTCCCGACGCCGTCTACATCACCGGCCAGACCATCAATGTCGATGGCGGCCTCATCATGTCCTAGCGGGTGCAATATCCGCCCCATGTCCAACTGTTTGCGCGTCTCATTGCGGGCGCGCAAACCGTTTGGAAAGACGAACGATCGCCAGTTGAGCTTCACCGCGTGGGTTATCGAAGGCGAAGCGCCTCCACCAGTAGTGCGAAAGCCGGGGATGCCAGCCGGCAGCTCGGATAATAGAGGTGATATCCCGGAAATGGTGCAGACCAATCCTGCAGCACCGGAACGAGACGCCCTTCGTCGACCAATGGGCCAAGGTGATCGTCAGGAAGGCAGGCGAGACCCAGCCCATCCAGCGCAGCATCGATGATCATCGGGACGTCATTGCAGATGAACTGGCCGGTGACACGCACGTTGAGCGGACGGCCGTCCCTCTCGAATTCCCAAGTATATAATCCGCCAAGCGTCGGAAGACGCAGGTTGATGCAATTGTGCTGCGTCAGATCATGCGGTGTCTGCGGCCTGGGATGGCGCTCGAAGTAACCCGGCGAGCCGGCGACCATCATCCGCAGCTCCGGGCCGATCGCAACCGCGATCATGTCCTTTTCGATACTCTCGCCAAGCCGCACGCCGGCATCATACCGTTCGGCGACGAGATCAACGAACCGCTGGTCGATTGAGATCTCGATATTGACGTCCCGATATTCAGCCATCAGCCTTTTTGCGGCAGGCATAAGAATGGTCTCGGCCGCATGGCGGCTGGAGGTGATCCGGATCGTGCCGCCGGGGCTCTGGCGCATCGCGCTCAACGCATCGATCCGGCTGCGGATATCATTGAAGGCGGGACGCAGCGTCTCCATCAACTGCTCGCCAGCCTCTGTGGGAACGACATTGCGCGTCGTCCGCGTCAAAAGCCGCACCCCCATCCGCTCTTCGATACGGCGCACGGTGTGGCTCAGCGACGATTGCGACGTTCCAAGCTGGGCGGCTGCCCGCGTGAAGCTGCGCTCTTCCGCCACCGTCAAGAAGGCGATGAGATCGCCCAGTTCATCGCGCTTCATTCATGAATCCAAAGTATAGGTTCATGCACAACTTAGCATCTAATCAAATGAGACCGCCATGGCTATTTTCACTTAACGACGCGTTGATCTCCCGCTGTTCCCCAACAGGACATGCGGATGATCGTGTGCGCGTATTGGCGCGCCCCGCCGTTATCAATGGAGACAGGACATGAAAAAGCGCATTCTCGGCAAAACCGGTCTGGAAGTTTCGGCCATCGGCTTTGGCTGCATGGGGCTGGATTTCGGCTATGCGAGCAAGGTCACGAAGCAGGAAGGCGTCGCCCTCATCCGCCAGGCAGTCGATCGCGGCGTCACCTTTTTCGACACTGCTGAAGTCTACGGCCCGTTCACCAACGAAGAGATGGTCGGGGAGGCTCTGGCGCCGGTGCGCGATCAGGTCGTCATTGCCACCAAATTCGGTTTCAACATTGCCGATGGCAAGCAGTCAGGCCTCAATAGCAGGCCCGAGCATATCCGCAACGTTTGCGACGCCTCGCTGAAGCGTCTCGGGATCGAGGTCATAGACCTCTTCTATCAACATCGTGTCGATCCGGGTGTGCCGATCGAAGATGTTGCCGGCGCCGTCAAGGACCTGATCGCTGCCGGCAAGGTCCGGCATTTCGGCCTTTCCGAACCCGGCCCTCAAACCGTCCGCCGTGCCCATTCCGTTCAGCCGGTGACAACGCTTCAGAACGAATATTCGCTTTGGACGCGGGGCCCGGAGACAAACGGTATTCTGGACGTCTGTGAGGAACTTGGCATTGGCCTCGTTCCCTATAGCCCGCTCGGCAAGGGTTTCCTCACGGGCGCGATGAGCAAGGATACCAAGCTTGGCGAAGGCGATTTTCGGGCCATCCTGCCGCGCTTCACACCGCAGGCAATGGAAAAGAACCAGGCACTTGTCGATCTCTTGAAGTCGATCGCGGCGGAAAAAGGCGGCACGCCCGCACAAATCGCACTTGCCTGGCTCTCGGCCCGCAAGCCCTGGATCGTTCCGATCCCCGGCACCACCAAGCTGCATCGCCTCGAGGAAAACCTTGCATCAGTGGATGTCGAGCTGACCCAGGCTGACCTTGCCGTCATCGAAAAGGCTGCGGCAGACATCCAGATCGAAGGTGAGCGCTATCCGGAACAGCTCCTGAAGGCGACAGGCCTTTAAGCTGGCAATGGCAGACGAACACCGGATCAAAGAGGAAAATCAAATGAAGAATATTGCCGCAAGCATCGCCATGTCCGCCCTCGCAGCAACGGGTGCGCAGGCGCAGGAGGAACGGCGGCGCGTCGCTCCGCCGGCCGTCTACGACGTGGCGCCCGGCCTTGGCCATTTCACCGATGACGTGCTTTTCGGCGAAGTCTGGGAGCGCACCGAACTCAAACCACGCGACCGCAGCCTTGTCACGGTTTCGGTCATCGTCTCGACCGGAAAAACCGCCCAGATCGCCGGCCATGTCGGCCGCGCACTCGATAATGGCGTGACGCCGGAGGAGATCGGCGAACTGATCACCCATCTCGCCTTCTATTCCGGCTGGCCGAATGCGATTTCCGCAGTGGCCGAGACGAAGAAGGTCTTCGACGAACGCAACATCGGCGCCATTGCCAGCAGCGGCGCGGACCGTCTCGAACTTCAGGCTGTTGCCGAAGCTGCAAGATCGGCTTCCGTCAATGCCACGGTCGCTCCCACGGCCGCAGCACTTGCCGACCTGACCAACCGCGTGCTTTTCGGCGATCTGTGGCAGCGGCCGGACCTCTCGGCGCGCGACCGGAGCCTCGTCACCATGTCGGCGCTGATCGCCATCGGCCAGCCGGAACAATTGCCGTTCCATGCCAACCGGGCGATGGACAACGGCTTGAGCAGCGCAGAAGCCTCCGAAGCCGTCACCCAAACGGCCTTTTACGCCGGATGGCCGCGCGCCATGTCGGCAGTGCCGGTCCTGCAGCGTGTCTTCGAAAGCCGCAAAGCCGCCGCGCATGCGACGAAAACGGGAGAACCGGCCGTGCATTTACAAATTACCAGGGCAAACGCCACGCCGGCGGCGGGGCCGGCGGACTATTTCACCGGCGAAGTTCAGGTTTCCGGACACTACCGGGGAAACGAGCCGGCCAGAATCAGCGGCGCAACGGTTGCTTTCACGGCCGGCGCCCGCACCGCCTGGCACACGCATCCGCTCGGCCAGACATTGTTTATCGTTTCCGGCAAGGGCTGGGTGCAGAAGGACGGCGGCCCTGTCGAGGTGGTCGGACCCGGCGACGTCGTCTGGATACCGCCCATGGTCAAACACTGGCATGGCGCTTCGGCTAGCGAGCCCATGACCCATTTTGCCGTCGCCGAGGCTCTCGATGGAAATGTCGTCACCTGGATGGATAAGGTCTCCGATAATGATTACGGACTGGGCCTGAGGATCGACTAACCGGCTGGCTGAGCTTGAGGAGCCGTCGAAAGGCAAAATCATCGACGGTCCTCACACCGCCGCCTCTCAACGCACTTTGCGCGCCATCCCGACGGAGCGGGGTGCGGTTTCAGTAAAACCGAACTGCTGGTAAAGACGGTTTGCCGGGACGTCGGCGACCAGACTTATGTAGGCAGTTTTGGGCAGCTGGCTCTCGATATAACCGGTCAGTGCGGCCATGATCATCTTGCCCAGCCCCTTTCCCTGGTGTTCCGGCATGATCGCGATATCGGTGACCTGAAAGAAACAGCCGCCGTCGCCGATGATGCGGCCCATGCCGACAACAGCGTCACCGTTCATCAGGCAGACGCCAAAAATCGAATTGGGCAGCCCCTTTTCGGCGGCCTCGCGCGAAAAGGGGCTAAGACCCGACACGTCCCGCAATCGCAGGTAATCGTCGATCCCTGGAACGCGGGGCTCGATGCGGTAGTCGCCATGCTGGGTCACTCTAATGCCTTCCAATCCATGTCACGAAAATGCCTGACCACGATTATCGCGTTGCTGGTGGTTGATAGGCAAGCAATGCCGCTGTAAAAAGCGCAGTCACGGAGTCAAATGGCTCTGGAATTCAAAAGGAACTGTCATGGCTACCGGTACTGTGAAATTTTTTAACGACGACAAGGGCTTTGGTTTCATCACGCCTGAAAATGGGGGACAGGATGTCTTCGTTCACGTCTCTTCCCTGCAGCGCGGCAGCTCGCTCAGAGAAGGTGACAAGGTGAGCTTCGAGATCGGCCAGGACCGCAAGACCGGCAAGTCGAAGGCCGAAAACGTCAGCGTGCTTTGATTTAACGAGGCTCGTGCCTGGCCGGCGGGATATCGCATCCTGCCGGTCCAGCACTCCGTTTACCGTCATTGCGATTCACTTCGGTAAAACAAGTGGTTCGCTGGCGTTTGCGGGCAGAAGGCGATAGCTTTCTGCGAAGCGGTCAATGAATGTGAACGGCTTAACCGGACGGTCAGGTGACTTTCGGATCGATCCGTATGTTATCCTGGGCCGACCGCAGCTGATCGATCCGGGCCTTGCCATACTCGCGCGCGTCGATCTCGTTGCGGAACGATCGATTTTCGGTATGGCTGCCATTGTAGATGGTCACGACCCAAGCGCCTTTCACAAGGCTGATCTGGGATCGCACTTTCGTGCCGTCAAAACCCGTCATATGCGTCGTCTCCATTTCATTTTCACAGTGGGCATGATTCTCAATCTGGTCAGCCCCCAAATGAGGGCGTTGGTCAAAGCCTAGTACTCGTACCCAGGGTCAACGTTTCCTTTGGGACGCGGTAACGGGAACGCGATATCAACCTATTCATCCGCCCGGCCGGCGTTCGGCGTTTGACAATGCTGAGGTAACAAATGAGTGCCTCGTCTGCCGCCAGAATGAGCGCTTCTGCAACGGCCTCACTCGGCCCATTCTCTTTCAGCGCAGTCAGGCAGGCTTGAAGAGCATTCAGATATTCATCACCGGCGCTGAGCGGCCACTCCTGAAGGAGCAGTTCCGCCGCACCCATGACGGTGTCAACCGGCTTGTATCGTTCCCCAACACGCATAAGCAGCCAAATTGTAGGAAATTGGCACGATCTGCTTGAACACATGGCACCCTCCCAACTCTGGGCATATGTATATTAGCATCAATGCAATTATCGTTCCAAAACACGCCTCTCCGCGAACCGATGACTTTGGCAAGCGCGATTGGTGTGGAAAACCATATGCTGCAGGGCCGGAGGCTAGATTCACCCTATTGCACCACGCTGTGGAGTGACGGCAGATAGCTCACACACTCATCGGAGCGGGTATGAACCAACCTATTCTGTCGGACAGTGACATAGAGCTGCTCAAGCGCGCCCTTGTGGGCCGGTGCCAATATCTTGGCATAAGCCCCGATGGCGCGGCCGCCCACACGGCCGCCGGACAACTTCTCGAGTTGTTTTACCTCGGCTTCAGAAACGAACAGCAATTGGCGACAGGCCCGATTGCCATGTCCAGCGGACAGAATTGCCACTGACGGGTTGGGCTGATCGGTGGCCGTGGCCTTTGGCCGCCCAGATCACCCGCTAGCCAGGACAGATGCAGGTCAGTGCACAGCATTTGACAGGGTCAGATTCACCACTCCGATGACGATGTCCTGTAAATCCAGTATCACTGGATGTCATGGCACAGACGGGCAATACTCGTTTAGATACCCTCGGCAGCCTCGCCGACACGGCTTCGGACATAGTTTCGAATATCCAGGCTCCAGTCTTCCATCGGCGCATAATATCCGAAATGGTGGACGCGGTTGGCCATGCCGCGTTGGACGCGTTCGCAGGCCGACCAGTCCTGACGGTTGACCAGATCCCAGAAATCTACGGTGTCGGACGGGTCGAAGCCAGGTTTTTCGATCTCTTGCTGTTCAAACAGAAAGATACAGCTGATATCGGTCCGGCCCGGTCCCTTGGGCGTTAAAAGAAAACAGGCGGCGTGGTCGCAGGCGAGGCTGACGAACAGGTTGGGATAAACCAGTTCGCCCTTGTGCCGGATCAGTTCGTGCTCGTCGAGACCGGGAAACGGGCGGCGGCTCGTCGTACCCGAGGCCGTGAACGTATAGGCGCCTTCGCGGTGAGGCACGCCGTTTTCCCAATCCAGCATCGCACCGCCATTCTCACGGAAGGCCGGAACCACCGCGCACAGTTCCGGATGCACGCCGGCACAGTGGTAACATTCGTTATAATTCTCGGCGATCACCTTCCAGTTCGCATCAACTTCGTAGTGAAGCACGGCACCAACGCGCAGGCCGGCGAGCGAATAGCGGGCGATGCGCGCCGGCATCGGCCCCAGCTGCTCGGCCAGAGACGGCGCGCCTTCCGGCGTCAAGTGCAGGAACAGAAATCCGCCCCAGCTGTCCACGCCAACCGGATAGAGGGAAAAATCCTCTTTCCTGAGCGACACGCCCTCAGCGAGATGCGGCGCTGCGATCAGCGCGCCATCCAGAGTGTAGGCCCAGGAATGATAGGCACACCGGATCAGGTTTTTACCCACCACGCCGCCCTTCAACGGCGCGCGGCCATGACGCTCCTCTGTCCCGGCCGCAACACAGAGCTCGGCGCCGCGATGGCGGCAGACGTTGTAGAAGGCTTTCAACACACCCTCGCGGTTACGAACCACCAGAACGCTTTGCCCGAACACCTGGAATACCTTGTGCCCGCCGGCGAGATCGATCTCCTCGACGCGGCCGGCGCAAATCCATTCATTCAGAAAAATCCGCTGCTTTTCAAGATTGAAGATCCGGTCTTCGAGATACCAGGACGATGGCAGGCTGGCTTGCAGCTGCGCAGATTGCGCGGTCTGGGCGATATTCATGTCTGAACTCCCTCGATTACATCATGTGGCTGGGTCGCGGAAGCAACGTTCTTCCTGCCACCACGGCGGTGTAACCCGGCTTTATTAAGAGTCATCGGCACGATCTCTACCCCTTGGCGAAACGCGCGATATCGAGATAGCCGTCGGCCAGGATGCACGGCTTCAAACCGCCGCGCGCCACGGCTGCGAATGTTTCGTGGGTGAGAAACACGAAGCCGCCGGACTGTTCCATCAGGTCCTGCATCTTCCTGTAAATCCCCCCGCGCTTGTCCGCGTCCGGTTCGTTGGTGCCCTGCTGGTACAGCGCTTCGAATTCCGGGCTGTCGAACTGGGACCAGTTGTAGATGCCGATCTGCGCAGGACGGAACCAGGTCAGATTTTCCGATGGATCGACCCCGCCGGCAAAGCCCATCAGCACCATGTCGAGCGTCTTCCAGGTTTCGCCATTCTTGTCGCCCAGCGTCCAGTAGACGCCCTCATCGACAGCCTTTATCTCGACCGTGACGCCGATTGCGCCGAGCAATGCCTGAATGATCTGGCAGGTCAGCTGGCTGGTCTTGTCGTTCATGGCGGCCAGTTCGATGGTGAGATCGGAAACACCCGCCTCTTCCAGCAAAGCCTGCGCCTTTTCGGCGTCCGGCGCGTAAAGAATAGCGTCACGATGTCCGATCATGCCGGGCGGCACGACGCCGGTTGCCGGTGCCGCCAGGCCGGAATAGGAACCGTCCATGATCTGGCTGACGTCGAGCGCATATTGGATGGCGCGGCGCACCCGTTCATCCTGGAATTTGGGATTGATCAGGTTGATCGAAAGCCAAAGAAAGCGGTTGCCGTTCATCTCGATCAGCGATGTGTCGGCCGGAAGTGTATCGCGATAGCTGGCCAGAGTGTTGAGACTGATCTTGGTATAGGCAACGGCCTTGGATTCGTAGGCGAGCGCTGCTGCTTCGTCATCGGTGACGATCTCGAACTTCACCTTGGTGAAAGCTGGTGCATCACCCTTCCAGCCCGGATTGAGCGCAAGCTGAAGGTTCTGCTTCGGCACCCATTTCTCGATGATATACGGCCCGGAACTGGCGGGAATTTCGGTCGTAAATTTACCGCCTGACTTTTCCACCGCCTTGCGGCTGACAATGTGCCCCATATAATAGGGCAGCGTGGTCACCCAGAATGGGATCGACGGCGTCTTCAGGTGGATGATGCCGGTGCGCTCCCCCGTGACCTCGACCTTGTCCATCGCCTCGAAAGCATAGGCCCAGGCAGATGTATTAGCCGGATCTGCGACGCGCTCGAATGAAAACTTCACATCATCGGCAGTGACCGGACCAAAACCACCGGTCCATTCCAGCCAGTCGTGCAGTTCGAATTCGATCTCGGTAGGGGATTTTTGGGTAAGCGTCTTGGCGGCATAGGGCTGCCAGCCGGGCGTTTCGCGCACGTCGTTCAGCCGGTTGAGCGACACGAACAGGCAGCGGCCGATTTCCTCCTCGAGCAGGCCGTTCTGGAAAGCGGGATCGAGAACCTCGATATCGGAGGCGCCGCGGATCACCAGCGTATCGCCCTCGACGGCATAGCTGAGCCCCGGACGAAGGGTGATGGCGGCGGCAGCTGCGGCACTGGCAGTCAGAAACTGTCGTCTGTTCAGCGGTATGTTCGGTGTCATGATGCGTATCCCCTTATGGTTCTTCTTGATGTATTTTCTAAGCCTCTATCTCATAGCCATGGCAGACATGCCGGCCGGCGCCTCAAGTGGAAAATGGCAGCGCACGGTATGTCCTCCCGCAAACGGCATTTCCGCCGGCGCCTTGACCCGGCAACGATCCCGCGCGATACGGCAGCGTTGATGAAATTCGCACCCGGATGGGCGGTTCATGAGGCTCGGAACCTCGCCGATGACAGGCGGTTCGGCACGGAGGCGCTTCGGGTCGGGGACCGGCTCGCTGTCGAGCAATGCGCGCGTGTAGGGATGGCGGGGAGCGCGAAAAATCTCCGCCGTCGGTCCGCTTTCAACGACACGGCCGAGATACATGATGACGATACGATCGGAAACATGCCTGGCGACGGCAAGATTGTGGGTGATCAGCAGGAAGGCCGTGTCGTGCCGGTCGCGAATATCCAGGAAAAGGTTCAGCACACCTCCCTGCACCGAGACGTCGAGCCCTGCAGTCGGCTCGTCGGCAATGATCAGCCGGGGAACGACCGACAATGCGCGGGCCACGGCGGCGCGTCGGGCCTGTCCGCCTGAAAGTGCATGCGGGAAACGCGACAGAAGGCTTGCCCCAAGACCCGCCGTTGCGGCGAGATCCTCCAGATCGGTGCGGCTCATGCCGCCTTTCCCTGCAATGCGGCGCGGTTCTGCGATCATCGCGCCAATGCGCTGGCGTGGATTGAAGGAGGATGCCGGGTCCTGAAACAAAAGCGCGGCCTCGCGGCGGACTTTGCGGAAACTCGCTTTCGAGAAATCCGGCAGGGCCGTGCCATCCAGCCTGATCTCGCCACCTGAAGGACGCATCAACCCCATCAGGGCGCGTCCAAACGTGGTCTTCCCCGATCCGCTTTCGCCGACGATACTGACGATTTCGCCGGCACGGACGGCAATCGATACGTCGATAAGAATATCCAGCTTGTATGTCGGCTGAAAGAAATAATGCGGGCCTTCCGGCACGCTGACGGTCAGATGATCGGCGGATATGACCGGATTTTTCAGGGTCATGGCATCCCCCTCGCCACCGGCGCAACCCGGCGCAGCGCCTCATGATCGATGACAGGCAAACGGCCGATGCCTGTCTTGATCAGCGACGGTTCGCAGGCAAACAGTGCCTTGGTATAGGGATGACGCGGATCGGCGAAGATCGCCTCGACCGTGCCCTCCTCGACGATACGGCCGGCATACATCACCGCCACGCGGTCGCAGATTTCGGCGATGACACCCAGATGATGGGAGATCATCAAAATGGCCACGCCGGACTCGGCGCGCAATTCGCGCATCAGATGCAGGATCTGCGCCTCCATGGTGACATCGAGCGCGGTGGTCGGCTCATCGGCAATCAGGAGCGATGGCCGCATCAGAAGGGCTGCGGCAATTGCCACGCGCTGAAGCATGCCGCCGGACAACTGGAACGGATAGGTCTCGAGCCGTGCGGCCGGATCCGGCAATCCGACCTGCTTCAAGACGGCAAGAATACGCTCACGTTTTTCTTGTTTGCTTGCCTTGCGGTCGCGCCAGAGCAGATCGGTCAACTGATGGCCAAGCGTATGCAGCGGGCTGAACGCCGTCATCGGGTTTTGGAAAATCATGGCAGCGCCGGGACCGCGCAGCGATGCCACCGTCTTATCCGGCGATTGAAGAATGTCCGCGCCGCAGAGAGAAAGGTGCTGTCCGGTCATGACCGCCGATTGCGGCAGCAGGCGCAGGACCGCATGGGCGAGGGAAGTTTTGCCCGATCCGCTTTCGCCGATCACACCGACGACCTCGCCCGGCCGGACAGTGAGGTTGACGCCGCGCACCGCCGGAACGCCCCCGCTATAGGAAATCGTCAGGTCGCCGATATCGAGCACCGGCTCGGCCAATGCCGCACCCGTTAAACGGTTGAAGCCGAATTCGAGATTCATGGCCGGCTCTCCCGCGCAAGCTTCGGATCGAGCGCATCGCGCAGCGCCTCGCCGAAGAAGGTGAAACCGATCGTGGCAAGGATCAGCGGCAATCCGCCGGCGATGACCGGCAGCGGGGTGGTGCGGATGACAGCGAAACCGTCCGACAGGATATTGCCCCAGCTCGGGATTTGCGGCTTCACACCAAGCCCCAGGAACGACAGCCCGGCCTCAAGCGTGATGATCGTCGAAAGATCGAGACAGGCAAGGATGAGCAGCGGGCCAATGACGTTCGGCAGAAGATGGACGAAGAGGATGCGGCCGAGGCCGGCATTCATCGCCTGCTCCGCCTTGATGAAATCCCGAGCCTTGATGCTGAGCGTCTGCGTGCGGATCAGCCTTGCATAACTTGGGACCGAATAGATAACGATGACGAGAATGACCGTCGAAACACCGGCCCTCAGAAGCACGACCATGGCGAGCCCGAACATGATCATCGGCAGGGAGCTTAAACTGTCGAAGACGAGGATAAGGCAGGCATCGAGCCAGCGCGGGCCATAACCGGCGATCAGGCCGAGAGGCAATGCTGCGGCCAGCGCCACGGCCAAGGATACCAGCGCCACGGTCATGGCCGTGCGGGTGCCAAGAATGACGCGGGAGAAGAGATCGCGACCGAGTTGATCGGTGCCGAGCAGATGGCTCCAGGATGGATCAGCAAGCCGTTCCTTGACGTTGATAGCGGTCGGCGAATAAGGCGCGATCCAGGGCGCAAACACAGCTGTCAGCACGATCAGAATAACCAGCGCGCAACCGATGGCCCCGAGCGGCGTCGCGATGATCTGCCGCATCACGCCCGCGATGCGCGACAGCCTTCCGGGCTCGGATATGGCAGCGCGGGTCGTCATGTCCGGTGCCGCAAGTGCCATCCTATAAAGCGCTCCTGACGCGGGGATCGAGGAAAGCCGTGACCACATCGGCGATGATCATGCAGGTCACATAGAGGCCGGATGTCATCAGCACGGTGCCCATGACGACGGGATAGTTGCGCGAGATCACCGCATCATAGGTCATCTTTCCCAGCCCCGGCCGGGAGAAGACGATCTCCGCAAAGACCGAACCGGTGAGCAGCCCGCCGAAGCCGATGGCGATGACCGAAAGCACGGCGAGAAATGCCTGCTTCAGCGCATATCGATAGATGATCTTGCGTTCGGGAACGCCGAACGAGCGCAGGGTGCGCACATAAGCTTCCCCCATCGCCTCGATCATGGCGGCGCGCACGATGCGCGAGACGTAACCCACCCAACCAAGGCCGATGGCAAAAGACGGAAGGATCAGGGCCCGCGCTTGGCTCATGATATTGCCGGGCTCGCCCGCGCCGATCGCCGGCAGCCAGTTGAGCGTCACGGCAAAGATCAACAGCGAATAAAGTGAGACCACAAATGACGGCACGGCCACCAATCCCACGGACAGAATACCAATCAGCCAGTCCGGCCAGCGGCCATGATGGACAACGGCGGCGCAACCGAGCGCGATGCCGAGCGCCACGGCCCAAATGAAACTCGCAACCGCCAGCGTTACCGTATAGGGCAGCACTTCGAGGATCATGGTCAGAACCGGGCGGCGGCTCCAGACATCCTCGCCGAGATTGCCCTCTGACAGGCGCCCGAGAAACAGGCCGAGCTGCTCGAAAACAGGCCGGTCGAGACCCATCAATTGGCGGAATGCCTCCCGCATCTCCGGCGTCGAGCGCGGCCCCAGCGCCACAACGGTCGGGTCCCCGGGGATCATGTGCATCATCCCGAACAGGAGCAGCGCCACGATGAGCAGGATGACCAAGCCAAGGCCGATGCGGCGCAGAATGAAGAGGGTCATGGGCCGGCCCCCAGTTCAGCGGGGGAGCGCATCAGAGATGATCGCGGTCGAAGCATGTCGCGCCCTCCCTTTCAAACACGAGCGCATCCCGCTCGAACGCTTCCAAACGCCAGGATAGATGAAACTGACGGAGATCCGACGTCAGCGTCACCTTCGAGCGCGTTGTCACGTCGGCATCACCGCTGGCGAAACTTAAAGTCCAGCCGGTATCCAGACGCGCCGATAGCGGATCGCCTTCGGTGATCTGCATGCGATCCACCACGCGGGCGGCGGTCACGATGGCACGGTCAGTCAGGTGCTGGCGGCCGAAATCGCTGGTCAGGTTGATGGACTGCAGACCAGTGCCCACGTCAATGGCGATGTCACGACGATGCTCCTCCCGAGCGAGTTCGACAAGTGGCACGGCCGGGGAGGTTTCGGGAGGCGGGAATACCGGAGCGATTTTGTCTTTGACCCTGCGGACCGGCAGCGAGAGCGTGCACGTACCGGGCTCAATGGAGAGCTTCGGCGAAACGGGTGACGGCCACAGGATCGGCCAAAGCTGCGTGTTCAGCACCAC
The DNA here is from genome assembly GCF_001426685.1 of Rhizobium sp. Root483D2. Lineage (GTDB taxonomy): Bacteria > Pseudomonadota > Alphaproteobacteria > Rhizobiales > Rhizobiaceae > Pararhizobium > Pararhizobium qamdonense. The sequence continues at coordinate 253,853 of NZ_LMFB01000009.1, forward strand.
GCGGAGGCGGTGGCCTGCGGGAACGCGGCGGCCGGTATGGTTGAGTGCGATGCGCACGGCGAATGTTTCGCCGGGCACCAGTTTTTGCGGCTCGGAACTGCCGTTGCGGTAGGCGAGATTGAGCGCACCCCAGGTGACCAGAGTCGATGTACCGTCCGGCGCGACATCACAGATTTTCGCGACCAGAAAGGCGTCGGCCACATCGCAGACAGCGGTCAAATCGATGAAGGGGGCGCCGAGCATATCGACATCATCGCTCAGCAGGGGCGTGTCGAAACACAGCCCAAGGCCGTCTTCCCGGCGCTGGTCGAGCGCCATGTCCGGGACCGTGCCGCCATAGCCGCCATAGCGGCCGAAATCGCGGCCGGCGGTTACCGGCGATGACAGCAGCATCACCGCACCCTGCGCTGCCGTCTCACTGAGTACGCCTTCGTTCAAATGCAAAAGACGCTGCGCGATATTGGGGGACGGCCATGCGGGCTCGGTGACCCAGCGGCCCGGATGATCGGCATAAAAGGGCGCCGGCGCATGCGGCTCCGTCATCCATGCCGCATAGGCCGGCTCGTCCATGATGCCGGTATCGGCCCCATCCAGCCAGTGACGCCACCAGCGGATCGCCTCCTGCAGGTAGCCGATGGCAGGTCCCGGATCGCCGAGGAAGGGATAAGCGTGGCTCCAAGGGCCGATCAGACCTTTGCGCGGGCCGGACAGTCCCTCCATCAAGCGCGGCACGGCGTTATAATAGGTATCATCCCAGCCGCTGATCGCATAGACCGGGATGGTGATTTTCGAAAAATCCTCGCAGACCGAACCACGCTGCCAATAGGCATCCCGGCGCTGGTGCTGCATCCAAATATCGGACCAGCAAGTGGTCGCTTCCAGCCGCTCCTCCCACATGGATCGCCAACGCTCACCGACGATCTGCGGGTCCGGCGGCAAGGCACCGAGCCCCAGGATGAAGGATGACCACATGGCATCCTCGGTCAAAAGACAGCCGCCATAATAATGCACATCATCGGCATAGCGATCATCCGAGCAGCAAAGAGCAATCACGGCCTTCAAGGCAGGCGGCCGGCGGGCTGCGACCTGCAGGGCGTTGAAACCACCCCAGGAAATCCCGGTCATTCCGACGGCGCCCGTGGACCAGGATTGTGCCGCAAGCCACGCGATGATCTCCTCGGCATCGTCGAATTCCTGTTCGGTATATTCGTCGGTGAGGATGCCGTCGCTATCGCCGGACCCGCGAATATCAACGCGGCAGCAGGCAAAGCCGTGACCGGCGATATAAGGGTGCATCTTCACATCGCGAAACACCGTGCCGTCACGCCGGCGATAGGGGATGAGTTCGAGGATCGCTGCAACCGGCGCCGTTTCGGCATCCTCCGGCAGCCAGATGGTGGCCGCAAGCCGGACACCGTCCTTCATCGGGATGAACACCGGATCAAGGCAGCGAACAGCGCGCGGGAAGGTTTCGGACACCCTGCTCATGGCGCCTCCCCTTTCGTCTCCGGCTGGGAACCACCGTCATCCTTGCGCGGCAGCCATTCGTAGACGGCGGGTGATGTCTGCGGATAGGCGACGAAATCCTCGCGGTTATCGACCTTCGGTTGCTGCAGCGTCCGCCACAAGGCAAAGCCGGCAAAGGCGAGCGACAGGACGATCGCATACCAGAAGAAGGAGGCAGCGCCGAACTGTTCCACGCCGGTCGCCGCGATCGCCGGACCAATGGTGCCGCCCAGGGCCCAGACCAACAGCAGATTGGACGACAGCGCCACAAATTCCGACGAGGTGGCGCGGTCATTGGCATGGGCGACGCCGAGCGGATAGAAAATTTCCGATATGCCGCCGAAGACCGAAAAAAGGATCAACAGCAACCAGAACGGTGTCGTGGCATCGATGGCGAGAAACAGCCCGCAGACCGCAGCCAGAACCAGGGAAAGCCAGAGCATCATGTTGCGCCGGTCGAGCTTGTCGGACAGCGCGCCCAGCGGAAACTGCAGGAACAGCGCACCCAGCGCCACCGCCGCCATCAGGACGACGATGCGGTCCTGGGCAAACCCAAGCTCCAGCCCGTACAGCGAACCGATGCTGGCAAAAGTCGAGGAAATCAACCCGGTCATCAGACAGGCGAGCGTGCCGAGCGGCGAGGTCCTGAATGCCCTCAAAAAATGCATGCCGACGGGCGCATGCAATTGCGGCTCCCCGACCCAGATGGCGGTGACCGGAACCAGCGCCAGCGCGTAAAAGGCGGCGGCGATCATCAGCATGGCATCACCGGCGGGATCGATGTCGCGGGCCAGCAATTGCCCCAGCCCATAGAAGAGACCGAGAACCAGGACATAAAGCGTCAGCGTGCGGCCACGTCCTGCATTCGGCACCATTGCATTCAGCCAGCTCTCGATGATCACCGATTGACCCGCATTGACAAAACCGACGACCGCCATGACCGCCATCATCACGGCGACGCCCGGCTGGATGGCGAGTGACAGGAGAAGCACGGCCGAGAGCGCGGAAAATGCCGCGTAAGCCCGCACCTCGCCGACCGAGCGGATCAACCGTACGGACCCCATGCAGCCCACGAGGAAACCGGCGCCTTCCGCCATGACGACGAGGCCGACAATATTGGCGCCGTCGCCATTGGCAATGATACGCAACGGCAGAAGCGTGTGAAACAGTCCCGAACCCGCAGCATGGAGCGCCCCACCAGCAAGCGGCGAGGCAATCGACCATGGCGACAGGCTTGGGATCGTGTTCATCAACCGCCCCCTATTCTGCAGCGACGCGCGGCGCGACGTCCGGCTCGGCATCGACAAAGGGCGCATCGCGGCGGTACGGCTTGCCGGTATCGGCAGTGCCCAGTTCACGGGCGAGCTTGTGGCCGCTATGAACGGCATGCGCGATCGCGCCGGGCGCCAGCGTATCGCCGATCCGCTCGACGCTTCTGATCCCGGCCGCAGTCAGTTCGTCCAGGCGGCTCATCAGCGCTTCATAGAGTTCGCCGCGCGGGGCCCGCATGCCGACGATCAGGATCGAATTGCAGGCAATAGCCGTCTCTTCTCCATTGAAGAGATGCGTCAGGGTGGCGACTTCGCCGTCAAAGGCCGTGACCATGTGCAGGGTCGTGACCGGCACGTTGCGTCTGGCCAGCGCCTTGTGCACCAACGGCAATTCGTTGGTCATGATCGTCCAGGCAGACGCCTGCCCGGCCGGCGTCACATAGGAAACGCCGATACCCAGCGACGCCAGATGCTCGGTCAGCACACCGCCCATGTAGTAATTGTCGAAATCGAAGACGAGCGTCGGGCCTTGCGGCATGCGGCCGGCGGCGATATCGTCGGGCGTGAACACGCTTGGATGTTCCAGCGTTCCGACCGGAATCTCCAACGTCGAATAAAGCATCTTCGTCCAGCGGGCACCGGTGGCGACGACGACGCGATCGGGGGCGAGATCGATGATCTCGTCAACCCCCAGATTGCTTTCGAGATACATAGAGACATTGGTTATCTCGTTCAGACGGCCGAGCCGGTATTCGGCGACACGGTTCCAGGCGGACAGGCCCGGCAATGTCTTTTCGAATGTCAGGCGGCCGCCAAAAGTCTTTCCCGCATCGGCCAGCGTTACATCGTGACCGGCGCGGCCCAGCGTCAGGGCGCATTCCAGCCCGGCAGGGCCACCGCCGACGATCAGCACCTTTTCCTTGACGGCAGCCGCTGGCACACGTTCGGGATGCCAGCCGCGCCGCCATTCCTCGCCCGCCGTCGGGTTCTGCGTACAGCGGACCGGCACCCCGTCATGCCAGCTGGAGATGCAGATATTGCAACCGATACATTCGCGGATTTCTTCCATCCGGCCTTCGCGGACCTTGGCAGGCAGGAAGGGATCGGCAATGGACGGACGCGCGCCGCCGATGAAATCGAGGATACCCCGGCGGATCTGCGACACCATCGTATCCGGCGAGGTGAAGCGTCCAACGCCGACCACCGGCTTTTTCGTTATTGTCTTGACGAAATCGATCACCGGCTCATGGCTGCCCTCGCCGCTGAACCGCGAGGCGGAACAGTCCGTCGGGCTCGAATCCATCTTCACATCGAACAGGTCGGGACAGTCGGCCAGAAGCTCGATCAGTTCATGCGCTTCGGACGGTTGGTTCCGGCCTGGCCGGCCGCGCAACTCTTCCAGGCTGACGCGCAGCGCGACGCCGCAATGCTGGCCGACCGCATCCTTGGTGACCTCGATCAGCTCCCGCACGAACCGCACGCGGTTGGCGATCGAGCCGCCATATTCGTCGGTGCGGTGATTATATTCCGGCAGCAGGAACTCATAGCCGAGATAGCCCATGCCCGCATAGACATAGACGATATCGAACCCGGCGCTTCGGGCCTTGCGGGCGGCCTGCGCCTGCCATTTCAGGACGTCGCGGATATCAGACTTGTCCATGATCTTCGGGCGCAGATTGCCCATGAACCCGGTATGGGTCGACATCCACGGAATGCCCGATGGCGAGAGCGGCGGCAAACGGCTGGCCCGGTTCATGACGGCGGCACCGCCATGCCAAAGCTCAACACCCGCCAGCGAGCCGTGCCTGTGGACGGCGTCCGTCATCAGCGCATGGGCGCGGATATCATTGTCGTCCCACATCGTTGCCATTGGCAAGGGCGCATCGTCAGAACTCGGATCGGTGGAACAGGCACCGGTGCAGATAACGCCCCAGCCGCCTTCGGCCTTGGCTTCCCGAAAGGCCGCGCGGACCCGTGGCAGGGCATTGGTCATGCCGCTCGCATGCGGCACCTGGTAAAAGCGGTTCGGCGCGGTCACCGGGCCGATCTTCACAGGCTCAAACAGCACGTCGTAACGGGAATCCCGCATCATGACTACCCTCGTTCCCTGCCGCTCTTTGGCGGATCATTGCAGAAAGGATAGGCACGAAAAAAAATTCACGCAATAGAAATTATACGATCTTATAATATCTGTTTTAATACGTTGTATTATATAGAAATTATGGTTATGATTTCCAAGAATTTTGGTCTCGGCGTTGCGTATCGCTGCTTTTTCTGAACTTGAAATAATTTGGAAATCGCTGTGCCGGAGATGATAAAGCTGATGTCGAATGAGCGCTGAACCCCTGTGATCAAGACCAAGTCTGCCAAAAGGCCCTCCACACGCTTCCGGCGGGAAACGCCGGAGGACCGACGCCGCCAACTCGGCGAGGCGGCTTTGCGGTGTATCGTCAAACACGGTAATGCCGGCGTCTCCGTGCGCCAGATCTCCGCCGAGGCCGGCGTGACGCAAGGGCTCATTACCCATCATTTCGGCGAGATCAACGAACTCGTCGCCTATGCTTTCGATATCATGTCGGAAGGCGTGCTGCAGGCGATCATCGCAGCGGTCGATGCTGCTCCGCCCTCGCCCCGCGAGAGGCTCGATGCCTTCATCGACGCCTCGTTTTCGCCAATGCTGTTCGACCGCGATGTGCTCGGCGTCTGGGTGGTCTTCTGGGGGCTCATCCTGCATTCGCCGCGGATGAGCGCCTCCCAGCAGGGCGAATATTCTTCCTATGTCGTCACCGTCGAGGGATTGCTCGCCGATCTCGCCAAGGCGGAGGGTTTTGCCATCGGCAATCTGCGGCTGACATCGATTGCCTTCACCGCCCTGCTCGACGGGCTCTGGCTCGCCTGGTGCTTGAACCCGGCCGCGTTCCGCCCTGAAGACGGAGTGGCGCTGTGCCGCAACTGGGTCGAGGGTATGCGGCGGGGTGCCTATGCCGAACCGATGCCGTTGCGATGAGAGAAAGGGTTTCGCATGCATGTCGTGAGCCTGCTGAAAAGCCAGATGTTCGATGTCCGGGTCGATGGAAAAACGGCGGCAACTTCAGACATCTTTCCGGATTGGCACGCCCATGACCGGTTTGGCCTGGTGATCGACGAACCCTTCGGCGGCATCGGGGCGACACATCTTTTACAGCTGGCAATGACCTGTTCTACGATATCAAGCCCAGCCGCCGCACCACGCTTGCGGTCTATCCGGAAATCTATGCATTTCATATCGGCAAGGGCCATGGAGCCCATGCGCCCTATGATTTCTGGCCGGCGCGGCGCGAAGTCATTCTCTCCGACGATCACCGCGAAATTCTCGATGCCATCAACGATCGCGGCATCACCCGGCTCGCCGTCCCCGAGCGGCAGCCAAGGCAGGTTACGCATCGTCCCAAGGAAGTTGACGCAGCCCTCGATCGCCTCGTCTCGGCTTTCGTCTATCGTCCGGACGGCAGGATCAGCAATGGCGATGTGGTGATCGCCGGCAACGACAAGCGCACGGAATACAATCCTAGGCAAGCCCTTCGCCCGTTCTCTCCCGAAGGCCAAACATCCGCCGTTTCAACGTCGGCAAGGCCGGTCAAGGAAACCGACACCTCATACCAGGACTGGCTACAGCAGCGAAGCAGCGACGTGTCAGAAGACCAGCGCCTTGCCATCGAGCAACGGCGCGAACACTTGCGGCAAAACGGCACCGTCTGGGAATCCTATCGCCGGATTGGCATTGCCGACGCACTCGCAACTCTGGCAGGAGCCGGAAGTCCCGCCAGAGATGCGGAACGTATTGGCTGAGGCGATTTGAACGGCCGGTGCTTTTCTCGTTTGGGTGTTTGCGAGGTAACGAACGTGTACTCCCTTCGACCGGGAATACACCAACTGCTGTACAGATCAGACTTTGGTCTGTAAGGCCGCTTTGCCAAAACCAGCTCCGCCGCCGCCGAATAGGCACCGCACGATTCTGCCGGAAAGCATAAAAAACTCAATCGACGCCGATCATCACATCGGAGGCCTTGATGATGGCATAGGCACATGCGCCAACAGTGAGGCCGAGTTCATCGACAGCTTGGTTGGTGATCGACGCCGTGACGATCGCCCCATTGCCGATGTCGATGCGGACATGGGAGGTCGTCGCACCCTTTGTCACTTCGACGATCTTGCCTTTGATTTGATTGCGCGCGCTGATTTTCATGGTGTTCCTCAGATTTTGTGCCTGGCTTTATCGTGCCGGACCTCATTGTGACCGGACCAGCATTGCCACAAACCCGGACCGTGAACAACTGCGGCAACCATGGTGCTCGGCGTCGCCGTCGCGGCAGCCATTCTCAACATCTCGCAGCTTTCGCGCGGAGGCGCGTCCCTGTCGCCTGCCGATTTTAGATGGTCATTCCTCGTCATCGGCGCAATCGGGATGGCTGCGTCATTGCGATATCTGAGCTTACGGAAGGACGCCGGCGCTGAAGTCTCGGGTCACAAAACAGACTGAATTCGAAGGACAGAAAACGGCATCAGCCATATAACAGTGTGAAATCAGCGGCTGTCAGTATTGCGAATGTCGAACAACCCTGTTGACTGCCTTGAATAGATTTGAGCTTGTTGTTATCGCCAAGAGCTTAAACATCGTCCAACAGGAGCTTTGTAACCAGATGCCTGCGCAATTTCGACTGCAGACGCTTGGACGCCTCCGTTTGTTGGACGCTGATGGACAGGACATTCCATTTCCACAAATGGGATTGATTATTCTTGCTTACTTGAAGTTGCGCGGCCTCTTAACCTTTTCCCGCGCCGATATTGCGACTTTGCTTTGGGGAGACGAGGATCCCGGTCAGTCATTTGCAAATCTGCGCAAATCGGCGTCGCGCATCCTGGCGCGGCAAAATACCATCGGGCACCAGTTTTTATCCTTCTCAAGTTCAGCGGTCACCATAGCGGCCGGCACGATAGAGACGGATGTTGATTTCCTGCCGACCGACGATCCCACGGTCGGCCGCGCCTTGACGGTCGCGCTCGCATCCCGGCTTCGAGAAGATTTCCTCAGAGATATTAAACCTTTAAGCAAGACCCTTGCCGACTGGATCGACCGTGAGCGCGAAGCCCATCTGAGCGTGCTGCGCCGGTGCATCCTCAGTATCGGACTGACAGGGGATGACGCGGAAAATCGCCCCATAAAAGACGCGGCCATCAAACTTCTGGAGCATGATCCAGCTGATGAGGAGGTTCGCAATCTTCTTCGTGGCTCCATGTATCAGAAAGCCGCCGCAGCAGTGGCGACGTTACAGACGGGCTTTGATCCTGCCGTGGCGATACCGGATCCTCGCCGCCCGGAGAACCGCAAGGGACTGCCCCGTCTCGTCCTGTTGCCGCCCTCGTCGGGGGAGGCAAGGCCGGAGGTTGCCTTGTTTGCCTCCGCTCTCATCGAGGACGTGACCATCGGCTTGTGCAGCCTGCGCTCCCTGTCGGTCATCGCACCCTACAGCGCTGCCAAGATGCGGGATCACGCCGACAAGGCCGCGACGTATGAACGCTATGCCATCAGTTATATTCTCGATTCCCGCCTGACGAACGAAGGCAACGGCCATTCGCTCTTCGTCCAGCTGATCTTTTTCGGCAGCGACGAGGTCATCTGGGCAGACCGTTTCGAACTCAGCGGCAACGGATTGGTCAAGTCCCGCCGCGATATCGCACACCGTCTTGCCGAGGCCGTTTCCCGGCAGATTCACATGAACGAAACGGTGCGCAGCGACTATGAACAGGATGCCGGGGTCTATCGCAGCTTCCTGCGCGGCCAGGGTCATCTGATGAACCTGGGGCTTCCCGAGGTCCGGCGGGCGCGAAAATACTTCCGCGAGGCCCTGCAGCTTAATCCGGCTTTCGCGCCGGCGCAAAGTGGACTGTCGCGCAGCTATTTCCTGGAATGGCTGGTGACAGCGAGAAATGACCGGAGCCTGCTCTCAATGGCGGAAGGTCATGCGCAGGACGCGATCGTTTCCGACCCGCATTTGCCCACTGCCTACAAGGAGCTGGGTGTCGCCAAACTCTATATGCGGCAGTTTGATGAAAGTGCCGATTTTTTCGCGACAGCGGAAGCGCTCAGCCCCAACTATGCCAATCTGATTGCCAGCTTCGGCGATGCGCTGATCCAGGCCTCACGGCCGCAGGAAGGCCTGAAAAAGGTCGAACATGCCATCGAGCTCAATCCGATCGCTCCGGACGAATATTTCTGGACTGCGGCGGGTGCCTGCTATTCACTGGGGCGTTACGAAGAGGCTCTAAGCTATATCGGCCGCATGAACGATCGGGCACCGGCCGACAGGTTGTCCGCCGCCTGCTGGGGAATGCTGGGAGACGGGCGCAAGGCCAGCCAGTTCGTCCGCAAGACGTTCGATGTTCATCCCGCGTTCGATCTTGACACGTGGATGGCGCTCGTTCCATTCAAAGAAGAGTGGCAAAGGCAACACTATAAAGAGGGCCTTATTAAAGCAGGCTTTTAATCCATCAACTCATACGAAAAGAGATTTTAAAATGGCAAATGTCGTCATCATTGGGATCGCTGGAGAAACGGGCCTTTGGGTCGCGGATTTGAACGCAGGCACGGTCACCAAATCAGCTGAACCATCGGCCGGTGCACTTCAAACGGCAAACGACCTGCGCAACAAAGGCGCCACCGTCACGAAGGGCGTCAACCTGGCGGTTCTCGCAACCTCCGCTGAAGCCGTGTCCGGCGGGTACATGGACGGCTGACGGTAACAACTGCCGCTCAGAGACGAATTCCACGATTTTGTGAGCCATTGCCGCCTGGCAGGATTATGCCGGCGCGCAGATGCAGTGCTATACGAAGCCCGACGGATGGGAAACAGCAAAGCGGCGCCCATCGATCGGGCTATTCGCAAATTCCGGTTTTGAAACTCATCTACCCGTCATCACCGCCACCGCGAAGTTTTCGGCGCGATGCGCCGAAAACAGACCAATCCGTTTTGGATGTCAGATATTCCAGCCCCAGCGTTCCGAGCCAGCTATTGCCCATTGGGTCCAGAGCCGGTGACCATACGGCAATGGATGCCAGGTGCGGCGCGATCGCCAGGATACCGCCTCCGACGCCCGATTTTGCCGGAAGACCGACACGGTAGGCAAAATCACCCGAGCCATCATATTGCCCGCACAGCATCATGATCGACAGGATGCGCCGCGCCCTGCGGGCGGCCCGCAGCTTGACACCATCCTCGTCCTCCGGATCATCCAATAGGAGGAAACGCCCCGCCTTTGCCAGTCCCCGGCAATCCAGCGTGATCGCGCATTGGTGGATATAGGCGTCCATGACCTTCTCGACCGGATGCTGTAGATTGCCATGGTGCCTGGCCATGAACATCAGGGACCGGTTCAGGTCGCCGCCGGTGCGGTCGCTGTCCATCACGTCCTGATTGAGGTCGGGGGCTTCACCATCAAGCATGCGTTTTACCAGATCAACAACATGGCGGTTGGGGCCTGCGCGTCCGCCAAGCCCGACCAGGCTATCGCAGACGACCAGCGCACCGGCATTGATGAACGGGTTTCGCGGAATACCCTTGGCACGCTCCAGATCGATGATGGAATTGAAGGGATCGCCGGACGGATCGCGGCCGACGCGCTCCCAGAGTTTCTCACCAAGCGCCTCAAGGGCGACCTCCAGTGCAAAGACCTTGGAAATCGATTGAATGGGGAAACCGACGCTCGCATTGCCCGCAGAGACCACGTCGCCGTTGCGCATGAACACAGCGATGCCGAACTGGTTGAAATCGGTCTTCGCGGGAACGGGTTTGCCGGCCGCCTCAGCCTTTTCAACCGCCTCATCGAAAATACCCGGTGCGGCCTTGCGGACGCTCGCCACGACCTCATTCAAAATGGACTTGAGTTCCGCTGCCATTCACTCGCCGTCCAATCGGGGCTTGCCGCCGGCTGCAGGCCAGTCATTGGCCGGCTCGGCCACTATCTCTTCCATCAAAGGATCGTCCGCCGGCGCGGGATCCCGCGCAAAGGCCTGGCGAAGTGCGATGATTTCGGCTTCGATGGCATCGAGGACGTCTGCTGGCTTGTCGCCTTCGACAACGAAGGTATCGACAAAGTCCTCGATCCGCTCTCGAACGCGTTCCCGTAATATCTCGCTCATTGTAGCCTCCACTTGTTGATTTCAATTCTCTGTAAGTTCAATCCAGACCGGAGCGTGATCGCTGGTGTGCTCCCATCCCCGGACATGTCTGTCGACACCGGCGCTCTGGAGCCGCTTGGCAACGGATGGACTGAGCAGCAGGTGATCAAGCCGTAAGCCGGCGTCCCGCCCATAGGCATTGCGGAAATAATCCCAGAACGTGTAGATCCGTTCATCGGGATTGAGTTCCCGGAGCGCATCCGTCCATCCCTGGCGGATAAGCTTGCGGTAGGCATCGCGGACTTCGACCCTAAAGAGCGCATCGTCCACCCAGCGCTCGGGCTTATAAACATCGAGTTCCGTCGGGATCACGTTGTAATCGCCTGCCAGAACCACGGGAACACCCAGCTTGAGCATATCAGCCGCATGCATGGTCAACCGTTTGAACCATTCCAGCTTGTAATCATATTTCGGTCCCGGCGACGGATTTCCGTTGGGAAGATACAGACAGCCGATGACCATCCCTTCGACTGCCGCCTCGATATAGCGGCTGTGAATATCGGGATCGCCGGGCAGTCCTTTGCGGGTGAGGATCGGTTCCCGGCCGCGGGCCAGTATCGCAACACCGTTCCACGATTTTTGTCCGTGCCAGATCGCGCCGTAACCAGCGCTCTCGATTTCCTTGACCGGAAATTTGGCATCCGGTGCTTTCAGCTCCTGCAGGCAGGCAATATCCGGCGATGCATCCCGCAACCATCTCAACAGGACATCGAGGCGGCCATTGACACCGTTTACATTGTAGGTGGCGATCTTCACGATCATCGTCTTTCTGCACGATCACTTCGGCGCAAAACCTGATGCCTGCCAAAATGTTCCAACGTCAATCTGCAGCAACGCCAACGGTATCGGCGACATAGGCACCCCGCTCTCCCAACGGACGCGGCGTTCCCGTGGTCGTATCGCGCGCGGTCTGGTGCTCGAGCTCCGCGTTGAGTTCCGCCCCGACAATGACGATGATCACCGAAATCCATGTCCAGATCATAAAGCCGATCAAAGCACCCAATGCGCCATACGTGGCCTGATAGTCCGCGAATGTCTCAAGATAGAATGAAAACAGGATCGAGGCCGTGACCCAGAGCAGGGTGCTGAAGACCGCACCCCAGCTCAACCATCGCGCCTTTGCCGATTCCCGGCTCGGTCCAAAATGGTATATCAGCGCAATGCCAGTGCCGACGAATAGAAGGATGACGGGCCAACGTCCGATACGGATCAAATTCTCCTGCCAGCGATCCAGCCACAGATAGGAAAGAACCGCCGGTACGCCGCCGATCGCTGCGACCAACACCGCCGCAAAGATCAACGCGATACCCGTAAAGGCCAGCGAAATCAGGTTCAGCCGTACAATGCCGCGCTTTTCCGCTTCGCCATAGGCGATATTCATTGCGTCGAACATGGCCTTGACCGCGCTATTGGCGCTCCAAAGCGCGACCATTAGCCCAAGCAGAAAGCCAAGGCTCAAGGACGATGGTTTTGCCTGAACCAGCACGTTAAGCTGAGCGAGAATGATGTCGAAAGCACCCGGCGGCAGGATGTCGGCTACAAACGTGATATGTTTCAACATCGTGCTGGGATCAGCAATAAAACCATACAGCGAAACCAGGGCGCCCAAGGCGGGAAACAACGAGAGCAGGATATAAAAAGACACGCCCGCCGCAACAAGCGTAACCCTATCGTCCATCACCTCGTTAACCACCCGCCAAAAGACGTCACGCAGCCCCTTGGCCGGGATCTCGTTCGGTGTTTCTGCACCCCGCCCCCTGCCCGGCTCCTCCGCTTCGATCCCGAAGGAAGCCCGTCCGCTACTCTCATTCATGCGCCACCTCCTGTCATCCCTTTGACTTAGGGCAGCTTGCCGTTTTTGCGACAGCATAAGGGAGGGGAACTTCCTGATATCCACCAGTCCTTGCGAGATGTCCTCAGCCAGGAGCCACACGTGCGTCCCTACATCCACAAAATCCCGGCTGCCGCTGGGTGATTTAGAGCGTTCAAGCCATATGCCACCTGTCGAGGGGAAGGCTCATCGCATGGCGACGATTTCGGATTTCCTGAAGCCGCTCGATGGGTCGTGATGACGTGCATGCTTTGAGAGAGTGCAAACCCTAGCACTCTTGTCGCGACCGATACAGCACCGTTTTGCCAGGGGCTCAGATATCGTAATGCCCCAGGCGAGAACTCCGCAAAGATCGGAACATTAGCATCAGCTCAGGACTTTGGGGCGACGGTCGCCAGCTTGCGAGAAGGGTCAGAACCTTAAGCGAGATGCGCTGTCCTGTGGTACCCGAACAATCGCGCCAGGCTGATCCGGACGAGTTCTGCATTATTTTACACTTTTTCAGTCTGCAGTATGCATAGGTCCTTCGGACTTTGTTGGCACAGCAGCTCATGAAAAAATGGTTGTAGAGCGCGTGGGTAGCGCCCAAAATCACTTGTTGGTCGCCTCAATCTCAACCGGGGCAACCTGTTGCGGCTCCCCCTGTGCCGCTCCCAAGACAGGCAGCCCAACTCCCTACCTTACGACCCGAAGAATACCCTTGACCACCTCATCTTGCAGCGAGGCCTGCTTCTCGACATTGAAATGATTGACGCGCAGGTCGCGCGATAGGTCGCGGTTGTCGAGCTTGCCTTTGAAGCCGGGGCCTTTCGTCAAGATCGCGCCCCAGCTATGGCTGGAGAAATAGAAATTCACAACGCGGGTGACATTGGCCGGAAGGGGGCTGGGGCTCGTTGCGGCAAACGAGGCCATGTAGTCCACCCGGATACCCCGTTGTTCCAATGCCTGCGCCAGGGAGATGATGGCGTTTGCTCCAAGCGAATGCCCGACCAGGATAATGGGCGACGGCCCGAATTTCTGCCGGTCGGCTAGGATTTTGTTGAGCGCAGACCGCCAGGCCATGAAGCCCTCGACATGGGCATCGACGCCTGCGGCCCGTAGCTTTCTGCCAATCTCATCGAGGCCCGTCGAAAAGATATTTGCCAATCCGCGAAAGAGATAGACCTGCGGAGGCCCACCACGCCTGCGCTTAACCGCCGCAACGGCCGGCTCCACGTGCAAACCGGTGACGGTGACAGCCAGAACTGAGGCCAGAAAGGAGCGGCGGCTGGTTAAGTGTTCAATCGGCGTTCGGGGTTTCTTCATTGCGTTACCAAGGTTTGGGAATGATGCGGCCGGTGTTTCTGGCATATTCGTCGTAGGATGCTCCAAACGCGTCTCGCATCATTGCCTCTTCGTGACGAACGCGGGAGAAATAGAGGATTCCAACTCCCACCAGACCGGCTGCCCCCGCAATGACATTGGGCAAAAGACAAAACTGAGCAGCGGCCCAAAGCCAGAATGACAGATACATCGGATGTCTGACGTAACGGTAAAGACCGTCGGTCACGAGCTTATGTTCGTTGCGGATTTCCAATGTCACCGACCAATTCTTCCCAAGCTGCCGGTGACTGGCGTAAAAGAGCCAGAGAAATGCCAGCTCGATCAAAAGCCCCAGCCAGCCAAGCCAAGGTTGAAACGTATAGTCGGCAAACGCCGGAAACCCCGTCGCGACAAAAACGATTGGGACGAGACTGAGCCCAGCGGCGGCGGCGGCCAAAGCCAGGCGATCTCTCAGCGTTTTGGCGCTGCTTGCCACCCGCGTTTTGCGCGCGCGGCTCCGATGCGGCACGCGAATGATCACCCACGCGACGAGACCAACGGCCCATACGATTGCAGCCAGTGTCGGTGTCATAGGGACGTCGCCTCTTTCTTAGGAAGTCCGCCAACAACGCGGCCTTCTACTCTTGCAGACAGGAACATTGGTCCGCAGCAAATTTGGAAGAAATCATACCAATACGGCTTCGTATTCGCGTAAACATATTGATAATGCACGCGAAAGAAGTTTCTTTTTATGCGCGCATAGGTCTCAGACTGCAGCATATCCCTGACTTTTATGGTTCGAACGACGGGGAAATCCTGACCGGCCTTCGGCGCAAGACCCATTTCCGCAACGGGGTCCGTCCGGTAGAAATTGATGGCATCCGTCAAACATTGAATCTCCACCCATTCCAATTGATCGGCATTGATGAGCTGCTCTACGGATTTCCGGAACTTCCGGCCAGCTGGATGATAGCCTGCCTTGAGTGCCGTTGATCCCAAGGTGAGGAGAACCACTTTTCGTGCCGAGCCTGCAAAATCCTTGTCGATGGAAAGGCAGCGTGCGGCGACATCGATCATCAGCAGGCCGCCGGTGCTATGGCCGATCAACAGGATCTCGTCATAGCTTTCTGCCCTTGCTTTGGCGACGATGGTCTCGGCAAAGCGCTGCAAGGTTGCATCGGCGTCCGCCCGCCGGCCACGGATGAAGTCCAGCGAAAACGACCATAGGTCCATCAGATGATGGATCGACCATCGTTTCCCGGCCACGGATAGAGCGAGGACAAAAGTCAGCACGCCTACCAGCCAACTTGCTGCACCCAACCATTGGGCTGTGACCTGCGCGGCACTGTAAGCCACCAGAGCAAACATCATCAGCACGAGAAATGGATAGACGAAATAAAGCCCGAAGCGCCAGGCCTTGTTGAAGAAATGGAACGCTGCGCCAGAAATCCAAAAATCGAAGAAGGCGCTGAGATAATGGAACAATCTGACGGGCATCGGTCGGGCGAAATCGCGAAGCACGACCTTATCCAGAGACAGAAAATTGAAATCGGTGCGTGTCGACCAGTGTTCCTCAGGCGCGCGTGTTGAGATTGTTGCGGCACCGGCTTCATTGTTCTGGGTGACGTCAACAGGCGAGATCTCCGAGCGATAGCCCCAAAGCGCATCGAAGCGGGAAACCTGTCTGAAAAGCCGGCTGAAAAAGACCTCGGGCGTTTTTGGCTCATAGCCACCAATGAAGAATACGGCGCGTTTCAAGACAGTCTGCTGCATTTCGGGACCGTAATTTGCCTTCCGGATATCGTCAAGAACTGCTGATGTGATCACAAAACAAATGCGTGGAGCATCCGCAAACGTCAGCGTGATCTAACCTTAGAATTTTTTCATGTCAGTATTTTTGAGGCCTGAACGCCTCAAAGACGCTTGGAATGAGAACTTTGTGGACGGTCTCAGAGCGTTGCTCGTTTCACGCCGCCTGGCAGTCGTTCAGGTTCGAGCGTCAGCCTGAACAGCGCGCCGCCTTTCGTTGGAAGTACCACCGCATCGCCTCCATGCAGGCGGGCGATCTGGCGGACGAGGTTCAGGCCGAGCCCGGCACCGGACGATTGGGGCTTGCTGCGATAGAATGGATCGAAAATCTTTTCGCGTTCCTCGTCCGGTATGCCCTCGCCCTCGTCCAAGACCTCGATCGCACCGTCAGGGCAGAGGCGAACCATGATCTGGCCGTGGTTTCCCGCATGCTGGATGGCATTGCGCACAAGGTTTGTAATCGCCCTTTCGACGGAGAGCCGGTCGGCGACAACGATCATGGAACTGCAATCGCTTTCGAATGCGAGATCATACCCGGCATTGATCGCCAGCGGCGCAAGGTCGGCAACAACCTGCTGGCAGAGCCCTACCAGGTCCGTGTCGGCCCGGGTCGGCATGACTGCGAACCTTTGTATGTCCAGCAATTGCTCAGCGACGGCTCCGATACGCGAGACGTCCAGAAGGAGACGGCGGTTCTGCTCGGTGTCTTCATAGCCTTCGATCCGCGTCTGCAGGATCGCAATGGGGGTTCGAAGCTCATGAGCCGCATCCGCGAGAAATCTCTCGCGGGCGGAGACATCGGTGTCCACCCGCGCCAGCGCCGCGTTGATTGTCTTGACCAGAGGCGCGATTTCCTCGACGACATCGTCGGTCGGCAGCCTCACGCCGGGCTTGTTAACGTCGATCTGGCTTGCAAGTGCCGTGATGCGTTTCATGCCCTTGAGAGAACTGTTGACCACAAGCGGAATGATCACCACAGCCAGAATAAGCGGAATGAGCGTTGTAGGGAGATAGATGACGTGCAGGGTGCGCACCATATATTCCAACACCGACCCCGGCGCCGATTTTCCGCCATAGATCGCTTTTACGGGACCAGCGTCCGTTTCCAGCAGGGCGAAGATTGCCGTCATCGGGGAATCATGGCCGACACGCACATCGAGCGCGCTGATGATGTCGAGGTTCGCCAGCACCGAGTCGAGCCCCGCCGGGGACCGGCCGATCCGGGCCTCCCTGCCCTTGTCGTCCTGAGCGACCAGCCAGAAATCAGGGTAGTCGCGGATGATCGTCTGGATGGCGCCGGTCGGGGAAATGCGCAGCGTGCCGCCGTCTAGATGGATCGATGCCGCGATCTCGGCCTTGATCGTGTCGTCCACGGGCGTGGCATCGGACGTCGCGGCGACGATCAGCCAGATCAGCGCGGCATAGAAGACCACCATCATCAGGGCGAGAGCGATGGAAAAGCGGGAGACAAGACGCCATTTCAGCGATCGTGGTTTGAACAGATATTTCACTTGGCCCCCTTGAGCATATATCCGACACCCCGGATCGTGTGGATCATCGCTTCGGCACCGGCGTCGGCCAGCCGTTTCCTCAGCCGCGATATATGGCTGTCGAGGGCGTTGGACTGGATTTCGTCATCAAAGCCGTACACCGCCTCCTCAAGCGAAGGCCGCATAACGGTACGTCCGGACCGTCTGATGAGGATTTGCAGCGCAAGTGCCTCCCGTCTCGGGAGGTCGAGATTGGTGCCGCCGACCAGAACCTGCAGAGTGCTGATATCCATCGACAGATTGCCTTCGGAGACGATGTTGGAGGCGTAGTTGGAAGCCCGCCGTGCCGCCGCCCTGATCCGCGCCAGCAACTCTTCCGCCACGAATGGCTTGCCGATATAGTCGTCGGCGCCCTCGTCCAGACCTGTGACGCGGTCCTTGGATGTGTCGTGCGCCGTCAGCATGATGACAGGCGTCGTGTCGCCTGTGCGGCGCATGTCCGACAGAAGGCTCATGCCGTCGCCGTCCGGCAACTGGCGGTCCAGCAGAACGGCTTCGTGAACACCCTCCTTTAGGGCTTCGCGACCCTGCTCGATGGTCGGGACGTGATCGACGATATTGCCGTGTTTCGACAGGACGGTGATGATCGCGGCAGCCATCTCGGGCTCGTCCTCCACCAGCAGCAATCGCATCGTCACCCTCCTCTGCCGAAACCAGCAACGCCGTTACCAGCGCTCCGTGCAAGTGCCGGTAAGCCTGTATCAACGCTGGCAAGCAGGCAAGGGCTTCCTGTTAAACATCGGATTTTCCGTAGCTTTTACGTCATCTGCAGCTCGCTATCGAAAAATTAGCGGTGATATTTCAAACCCGCAATGTTGTTGCAATGTCGGTCCCCGACTGTGGAAGTCCGGCCACGCGCCGGACCGAAACCGCGCCATTTGTCTGGCGCACGGGAGAATAAGATGAACACAGGAATGAAATTGTACGGCAGGCCCGCCCTGGCTCTGGCGCTTGCCTTGTCGCTGATGGCTCCGGGCATCGCCGAAGCCGGAAAGAAGGAACGCGCCATCGCGCTCGGGATCGGCATCGGCATGCTCGGCGGCGCACTCGCCTCGAACGGCGACCCCCGCGCCGTCATCGGCGGAGCGGTCGCCGGCGGCCTCATTGGAGGTGCTGCCCACAGGGATAGACGGGACTGGCGCGAAGACCGCCGCTCGTGGCGTGACGACCGCTGGGACCACAGACGGCCCCACCGCCGCGACTGGCGCTAAGAACTCCAAAACACAGGTAAGACTTGGAACACAGGAATGAATGACATGAAAACATTGCTCGCAACCGCCGCCTCCTTGATGGCCGTCACTTTCGCCCCAGCCATCGCACAGGAAAAACCTGGCGATGAAAAACCTGGCGAAAAGGAGATGATCGACAAGGCATTTTCCGGCATGGACACGAACAAGGACGGCAAGATCGATCGTCCCGAACTCGGGGTCTATATGCAGGCAATCGTCGATAAGCAGCGATCGGACTTCGACACCGGATTTGTCGAGGTGGATGTCAACAAGGACGGCAAGATCGACAGGGAAGAGGCCAAGGCGAATGCGATCCTGGTGACCTATTTCGACGCTCTGGACACCGACAAGGACGGTTTCCTGTCAAAGGCGGAGATGGATGCCGCGCTGGCTGAGGCCGCCAAGCTGAAAGGCTGAGATCCAAGACTGGCAATCACGTTGCCTCTGCGCCATCTTCCGTGAAGCGGGCTCCTCCAGTCCCGCATACGCGGCGGGTGGCGCAGAGGTGCTTGATTGGCAGGCATAAAAGCCAACCGGCCAAAGACCCTCCCAAACACCTCCTTGTGCGGAACCGTCCATGCTCGCGACCAGACCCATTATCCTTTCAGTCATGCTGATCCTCGGTGCCGGCTTTGCAGGCAAAGCGTTTCCACAGACCGCGCCAGGCGGAGCGGTGGAACTGGCCAGCGTCGATGTCAGCACAGTCGTTCCACGCAACATCGGCAGCGAGGTGCGGATATCCGGCTCCCTCACCCCGATCCGCCGGACCAGTCTGACGGCACGGGTCGCCGGTACGATCGTCGAGCTCCCGGTGCAGATCGGCGACGTCGTCAAAAAGGGCGATCTGCTGGTGCGCTTCGACACCGAGGGGCTGAACTCAGCACTGACCGCCCGCTCAGCCGAACTCGAGGCGATCGCTGCCCAGCTGGAACTGGCCGAAAACGTTCTCCAGCGCAATATCAGTCTGCAGGATCGCGGCGCGTCTTCGCAAGCATCCCGCCTCGAGGCCAACGCGCAGGTTCTCAATCTCAGGGCGCAGCTCCGGTCCAAACAGGCGATGGTCGCAGATGCAAAGCGCGCGCTTGACGATGGCGAGGTTCATGCGGAATTCGACGGCGTGATCGCCGCTCGCCCTGTCGAACAAGGGCAGACCATTCCGGTCAACGGCGAGTTGCTGACGGTCGTCGATCCAAAACGCATGGAAGTCGATGCGGGTGTGCCGACAAGCCGGATTCCCCGCGTGCGGATCGGACAGCCGGTCGAGCTTTCCGTCGAAGGGTTTCAGGACCGCAAGTTCACCGGCGAAGTGACGCGCATAGCACCAACCGCTGTCGCGGGATCGCGCGCCGTCCGGGTCTTCGTCGCCATCCGCAACGACGATCTGCTTTTGAAGGGCGGCATGTTCACGACGGGTGTCTTGAAGGTGGACGACCAGCAGAACGTCATCGCGCTGCCGATGCCGGCGATCCGGCACGACAGCGGCGGCCCGTTCGTCCTCAAGGTCGAGGAGGGATATTTGCGCAGACGCGAGGTTTCGCTGGGAACGGTATGGAGCGATCAGGATCTGGTCGAGGTTAGAGGGCTGTTGTCCGGCGATGTCGTTGTGTCTGCGCCCTTGCCGCAGCTCGTTGCCGGCGTACCGGTCATCGTGGAAGGTCAGTAACGCCATGTTCCTCACCCATATCAGCGTGAAGCACCCGGTCTTTGCCACCATGATGATGGTGACCATCCTGGTCATCGGCCTGTTTTCGTTCAACCGGCTCGGCATCGACCAGTTCCCCGAGACCGACCTTCCCATCGTGGTGATCACTGCCGGCTATACGGGAGCATCCCCCGAAACCGTGGAGAGCGAGGTTGCGCGGCCGATCGAGTCAGCACTCAACACGATCGGCGGCATCGACACGATCACGTCCGAATCCTACGAAGGCCGCGCCGTGGTCGTCGTACAGTTCGAACTCGACGTTGATTCCCAGGCCGCCGCGCAAGAGGTCAGAGACCGCGTGGCGCGGCTCGAAGCCGGGTTTCCGGATGGCGTGGACAGCCCGCAGGTCACGCGGTTCAATCCCGAGGACGCACCCATCGTGTCGCTCGCGGTCTCGTCGTCCAAACGCTCGCTTTCCGAGATCACCACGCTCGCCGACCGTGTCATCACCAGCCGCCTGAGTGTCATTTCCGGGGTCGGCCAGATTACGCTTGTCGGCGGCAGCGAACGCCAGATGCTCGTCGTCGTCGATCCCGACAGGCTGGAAGCCTACGGCGTCGGCGTTGCCTCGGTGATGGATGCCATCCGGCGCGAGAACCAGGACCGCGCCGCCGGCACGCTGATATCCGGCATCAACCAGCGCATCGTCACCGTCGAGGGCCGGATCGAGGATGTCGCCGGGTTCAACAGCATCATCGTCGCCCAGAGCGGCGGATATCCCGTCTACCTTTCCGATGTTGCGACCGTGGTCGATACGGGCGCCGAGGTCACCAGCCGGGCGACCTATCAGGGGGTGCCGTCGCTTGGACTGGATATCGTCAAGGTCCAGGGCGCCAATACCGTCGCCGTCGCTCAAGATCTGCGCAAGGAGATCGGAGCTTTGAATGCCGAACTCAAGGCCGAGGGCATCGAGCTGAAGATCACCCGCGACAACGCACGCGCCATCGCAGCACAGGTTTCCGAGGTGCAGCGAACGCTGATCGAGGGCGGCGTCCTCACCGTGGTGATCGTGTTTCTGTTCCTGAATTCATGGCGCTCGACTGTTATCACCGGTCTGACTTTGCCGATCTCGGTTATCGGCACGTTCGCGGTGATCTACGCCCTCGGGTTCACGCTCAACACCATGACCCTGATGGCGCTCTCTCTGTCGATCGGCATTCTGATCGACGATGCCATCGTCGTGCGGGAAAACATCACGCGCCATCTGCATATGGGCAAGGACCACATCCGGGCGGCACTGGATGGCACCAACGAGATTGGTCTTGCCGTGCTTGCGACGACGCTGTGCATCGTTGCCGTGTTCCTCCCCGTCGCCTTCATGGGCGGGCTGATCGGCCGCTTTTTCCTACAGTTCGGCGTGACGGTCGCTGTCGCCGTGCTGATCTCGCTGTTCGTTTCGTTCACGCTGGATCCGATGCTTTCCAGCGTCTGGTACGATCCGCAGTCGGAGAAGGATGCCCGTCGCGGACCGCTCGGCCAGTTGATCCTGCGCTTCGACCGCTGGTTCGAAAGGCTTGCCGGCCGGTACAGGACATTGATCCACTGGACCTTCGGGCATCGCAAGACGACGATCGGCGCCGTGGTTGCCCTATTTGTCGCGAGCCTGATGCTGGTGCCGATGATTGGTGCTGAATTCCTGCCGCCTGCAGACCAGGGCGAGGTGTCGATTTCTCTGGAAGCAAACCAGGGAGCATCGCTGGAATATATGGCGGCCAAGGTCGGACAGGTCGAGACGGCGCTGCGGGCATTCCGCTATGTCGAGACGATCTATTCGACGATCAATGCCAGCGGCGCGCGCGGTTTCAACCAGGCCGTCGTCGCAGTGCAGCTCACTGCCGGTGACCGCCGCGACATCACGACGGCCGAAGCGCTCGAACCCATTCGCCAACGGCTTTCGGCAATTGCCGGTCTCAAGATTTCTGTCAGCCAGTCGGACGCCGGCGCGACCGCTAAGCCGCTCCAGCTTTCCATACTCGGCGACGGTGACGACCAGCTGCGAAAGATATCCGGCCAGATCACCTCTGCGCTTTCAAAAATTCCCGGCGCGACGGAGGTGGAATCCTCCATCGAGAACGAACGGCCGACATTGGCCGTCAAGGTCCGGCGCGAAGCGGCAAGCGATCTCGGGGTCTCCATCGCGATGATCGGCGACACGTTGAGACCCCTTGTTGCGGGCGATGCCGTCTCCGTCTGGAACGCACCCGACGGAGAATCCTACGATGTCATGGTCCGGCTTCCTGCCACCGGCCGCCGTGACGCGGCCCAGCTCCGCAACCTGACGATCTCCACCAACCGCACCGACGCGGACGGCAAACCGATCACGGTACTCCTCGATCAGGTCGCCGACGTCGTCGAAAGCACGGCCCCGGATGCCATCACCCGCAAGGACCTGTCGCGGGAAATCCGCATCTCCAGCAATGTCGAGGGACGAACCCTTGGCGATGTGCGCCAAGACCTGGATGCTGCCATCGCAGCGATGGATATTCCAGCGGGCTACCGCTTTTCTTTCGGCGGCGACGCGCAAAACCTCGAAGAAAGTCTTGGTTATGCGGTGCAGGCCTTGGCGCTGGCAATCATCTTCATCTACATCATTCTGGCCTCCCAGTTCGGTTCGTTCATCCAGCCGATCGCCATTATGATGACCCTGCCGCTTTCGCTGATCGGCGTCCTGATCGGACTTCTGGTGACGGGATCGACGCTGAACATGTTTTCGATCATCGGCTTCATCATGCTGATGGGGCTCGTCACCAAGAACGCCATTCTTCTCGTGGATTACTCCAACCAGGAGCGGCAGGCCGGAAAATCACTGGAAGACAGCCTCGCCAATGCGGGCGCCGTCCGTCTCAGACCGATCGTGATGACGACGCTCGCCATGATCTTCGGCATGTTGCCGATGGCCATTGGCATGGGCGAAGGCGGCGAATCCCGGGCACCGATGGCCCACGCGGTCATCGGCGGACTGATCTCCTCGACGCTTTTGACGCTGGTCTTCGTTCCGGTCGTTCTGACCTATCTCGACGGTTTCGGCAGGCGCGCCGCTTCGCTGTTTCCGAAAGGGCCGGACAGCCGCGCAGCGGAAAAGGCGGGCTGACGCCTTTTTCAGTCTCCTTCCGAAACCTGCAATGTTGTCACAACGTTGCCACGGCAGAATTCGCCGTGTGGTGCCGAAGTCTTGGCGAAGGACAAGAAAGCCATCGTCAAGCGGACGCGCAAGGCCGCCGGTACGGCGTCTGCGAGAACCGGAGATCAATCCATTCAAATGAACTTTCCTGAGAGAACTATGACAATGACGAAATCCAATCCTGTGATGAAAACCCTGATGCCGATCTGCGCAGGCGGCATGCTTCTCCTGACCTTGGCGAGTTGCACGACGGCCGGAGCAGACGATTACGGCGACAGGCGGCGGTGTTCCGGGTCGCGTGATCGCTATGACTGCATGTCCATTCAGCAGCATCGCCGCGACCGCAAGCAGCTCATCAATCAGGAAAAGGCGCTGATCAACGCGGAGCAGGCGCGCGAGAACCTGCGGATGCTGAGGGAAATCAGAAGGAGACGCGGTGAATACTGATTTCCCCGGCGCGTGTGCCCGGCCTCACCAAAGCAACGTCCCAGGCAGGTACAAGAGATGACGATCAAGACCATGATCTGTCGAAAGCCGGGATGGACAACGCTCATCCGAGGCGGCCAAATTAAGAAACTGACCATTCTGCTCACCACCCCGTGAACGGGCCCAGGCCGTCGCGGAATGACTTTAGGAGATTTCCATGTCCGAGAAAAGTTGCACACCCCCCTCACCTCAGCAAAGACAGTTTATGGAGATCCGGGAGACCACCGAGAAAACCATGCTCGAGACCATCTACAAGGCGATCGACGATGCCGCTGCGGAGATGGCCGACAGGGTGCGCTCGGCAGGCATAGATATCCGCCCGACCGAGCGCGACTATTTCACCTTTGCAGCCCAGCAGGTTCTGTTTGTCCGACTTTGCGGTGGCGATCCGAACACCTTCGAGGGAGGAGATTCCGTAATCGGGGAACGGATCGTCAGCAATGGGCGGTATATAATCGATCACTACTGGAATAATAATGGCGCCCAGCCTGCGGAAAAGTCCTCGCAATGATCATCAGCGGTGCCCTTGAAGGGGCATCGTTGCGATGCATTTCTCCAACCCTAGAAACCCCTCACAGAAATGGACGAAAACCCCAGCGTTGTGCGAGATCAAGGCATTCGCGCCAGGACATGATGGCACCCGTGGTGGAAACACTGCGCAGAGAGACAGCAGCACAGGCATGGGCAAGGCTCAGGCTGTCGTTCGTGCTCCAGCTTTCGTGGATGCCATAGAGCATGCCGGCCGCAAAGGCATCGCCGGCACCGTTTGCGCCCATGATTTCAGTCTCGGGGATCGCAACGGAAGGTAGGACCGTCCTTTCGCCATCGCGGGTCACAACAAGGGCGAAGGACGGGCAGTGTACGGCGACCAGCTTCATTGCCCCCTTTTCCAGCACGGCACGGGCAGCCTGCTCGCAGGCATCACGATCCGTCGCGTCGCCACGCAACGTATCAACGCCGGCGATCGCCCCGATCTCGAGATCGTTCACGATCAGGAAATCGAGATGTGGGAGACAGGGTGCGACCAAGGCAGCCATCAGCCCCTTTTCAACGCTCGCAAGCTCCAGATTGGTCATCAGGCCCGAGGCTCGCGCCTGCTTGAGGACGGCGACCCAGCCGTTCGGTTCATCCTTCCACGGCGCATCGAGAATGCGATGCACTCCGGGCAGGCCGAGATGCAGATAGCGCATGCGCGTCGCCGAAAAGTCGAAGTGATCGGGCGTCAGGAGTGCTGCCGTACCGGCATGAAAGATATGGGTACGCCGGTGCGACGTACGCGACACATAGGCGTTGCAGAAATGCGTCGCGGCAGCATCGGTCACCGCGATCTGGCTGATATCAATCCCGGCTTTGGCGGCAGCCTCCCTGAGGTAGCGGCCGTCGCCGTCGTTCCCGACGAGACCGATCGTCTCGATCGGGATGGACGGGTCGAGTTGCCTGATATCGAGCGCCAGATTGCAGCTCGACCCACCTCCATGGCGCTCCTCCTCGAACAGCTCGGCAAGGCCGTCTTCGGCTGGCCAATGACTGAGACTGCGGTTGTAATCCACGCACCATGTACCGCCGGTGAGAATACCCCGCCTTTCATTGCTCATTTTGTCTGTTCCGGCTTGAGGACAGCTTCGGTGACGAGATTGTCGGCGGACAAATTACGGTGCGGTGCAATGCCGTCTTTTTCCAGCTGGCCGTGATAGGCCTTGACCGCCTCACCTGGCGAAACATTGCCAGAAGCGACCTCGCGCATGAACCGGACCATGGCCAGCGGATCCTCCGCCAGGTTGATCTTGCGGCCGAAGAGCGCAACGCGGGCGCCATATTTTTCAGCCTGATAGAGCAGCTCGAAGCAATCGCGGGTCGTGCCGGCACCGCCGCCGAGGACGCCGACAATGACGCTCGGGTCGTAGGATGCAAGCTCCTCCAGCGCCTTGGCGCCGTTGAAGGGGATCTTCAGGAACTGCGGACGATCCGCTTTCATCACACCCGCAAGGCAGCGCATCATGACATCATTGACATAATGCGGCTGCAGTTCCGGACCGATGCCGGAATCGACGTTCGGGTTGAACACCTCGAGGAAATATTTGAAATTGTTGCGCGCGGCATCGTCGCGAAAATCGGTGAACGCCTCCAGCGCATGATAATCGTGGTCGAGGTCGTTGTTGAAGGTGATGGAATAGAGGCCAAGATCCGTGCCGGTGATCGGGGCGCCCGGTGCCGGATCGACCGTACCGGTCGCAACCCGCGACAGCGATGCCGAGCGGAAAGGCCGGGACGGCTGCTTCGAATACGTGGCCCCGCGGCAGACCCATACATCCGTCGTATCATTGGCGCGGATCGCCGGTTTGACCGCGCTGTTGCGGAAGACGCCCATATCGGTCAGCGCTTCCATGTTGGACGCGGATGTCAGCATGATATCGACGATATCCTGCTCGACGACGGCGCGGATATTGTCCAGAAATTCCGGGCGCGTGTAGTGACGTGACCAACTGCCGTCCTTCTCGCGTTTGGGACCGCATGAGGTCATGCTTGGTCCCATATCGCCGTCCTTTGCGTCGGCGATGATGAAGTCGTTGCGGGTATATTGGCCGGCACGAATGCGCGCGAGTTTCTGATCCAGGCGATACATGAGTTTGCTCCGTTCGGTGGTGTCCGGTCGAAAAGAACCGGGCGGGATGGTTTAAGCAGTGGCGGCGCCAGTCATGATGGCGACAACGTCGTTCATGGAGTGGGTCTTCGGCGTCACCACGGCGGCACGCCGGCCGAGACGCATGATGTGGATGCGGTCGGCAAGGTCGAAGACATTGGGCATGTTGTGGCTGATCAGCACGACGGGCAGACCGCGGCTGCGGATTGACCGGATAAGTTCGAGAACCTGCCCGGTCTCGCGTACGCCGAGTGCCGCAGTCGGCTCGTCCATGATCACCAGTTTGCGTGCGAACAGCGCGGCACGGGCGACAGCCACCCCCTGGCGCTGTCCGCCGGACAGCATTTCCACGGGATTATCGATCGCCGGCAGCCGGAACTGCAGCTCGTCCATCACGCGCCGGGCTTCCTCGCGCATCCGCGTTTTGTCGAGGCGGCGAAACAGGCTGCCCATGATGCCGGGCGTGCGCAATTCGCGGCCCAGAAACAGATTGGACGCGATATCAAGCGCAGGCGCCACGGCGAGATCCTGATAAACGGTCTCGATGCCGGCATACCGGGCATCAAGCGGCCCCCTGAAATGAACGGGCTCACCATCGAGAAGGATTTCACCGCTGGTCGGATGCAACGCGCCGGTCAATGCCTTGATCAGCGTGCTCTTGCCAGCACCGTTGTCGCCGACCACGGCGAGAATTTCGCCGGCCCGCAATTCGAAATCGACGCCGTCGAGAGCCGTGACATGACCATAGGTCTTCACCACATTGCGTGCTTCCAAGACAACATGCGCGGTTGCGGCGGAAGATTGAGCGATATTGGCCGGCATCATCGTCTCCTCCGGGACATCTGGTCGAGCGCAACCGCGATGATGACGAGGATGCCCGTCACGAGGTCCTGCCAGAGCGGATCAATGCCGGCGAGTGTCAGCCCATTGCGCAGAACGCCGACGATCAAGGCGCCGATCAATGTACCGATCAGCCCGCCGCGCCCGCCGAAGAGGCTGGTGCCGCCGATGACGACGGCAGTGATGGAATCAAGGTTTGCGGTCTGCATTGCGTTCGGATCGGCATTGGGAATACGCCCTAGCGCCAGCCAGGCGCCGATGCCATAGATCAGGCCTGCCAGCACATAAACGGACATGAGATGGCGCCGGACGGGAATCCCGACAAGGCGGGCGGCCTCCGGATTGTTGCCGATGGCATAGACATGCCGGCCCCATTTCGTCTCATTGAGAAAATACCAGACAATCGCATAGAGCGCGAACATGATCACCACACCATAGGTGATCACAAAACCGCTCAGCCTCATCGTATTGCCCGTGCAGGACAAAAACGGATCGCGCACGGCAAAGGCACCGCCTTCCGATATCAGGCGAAGGGCTGCTGTCAGGATGCCGAGAATACCAAGCGTTACGATGAAGGGCGGAAGCTTCAGCCCGCTGACCAACCCTCCGGCCGCAAGCCCCGATATCGTGCAGAGCAGCACGGCAAAGCCCATCGAGAGAACAGAGTCATAGCCGAGATTGACGAGCTTTCCCGCCACGATCGTGCCAAGCACGCAGATCGCGCCGACGGCCAGATCGATGCCGGCTGTCAGGATGACCAGCGTCTGGCCAATGGCCAGAACACCGATGATGACGGTCTGCTGCAGGATGATCGACAGATTTTGCGTTGCGAGAAATCTTGGATTGGTGAATGCGAAAATCACGCAGAACGCGATCAGAACCAGAAGCGGTCCCGCCGAAGGAGCACCGACAATACGGGCCTTCCAGCTTCGCGGCCTATCGGGTGCGGAAGCAATGGCTGTGTTCATGGAAACCTCATGCCTCAAAGTCTTGCGCTATAGGCTTGACGCCAGCGCGACGGACGATCGCCCGGCCGGGACCGCGACCGGCATAAGCCTGACGCGATCCCACCGGGAGAAGAGGATCAATCACCCCAGCAGTTTTCCAGACCCCAGGCGGTGTCCTTGGATTCCAGGCCCTCCGCTGGCTTGTCGGTGATCAGGAAAGAGCCGGTATTAACGAAGCCACTGGGCTTCTTGCCGGAGGCGGCATAATCGGCGACGGCATCGACGCCCATGGAGGCCATCTTGTAAGGGAATTGCATGACGGTAGCGGCAATCTTCCCGTCCTTGACATCGCGAACGCCGGCGCATCCGCCGTCGATGGACGTCAGCATCACGTCGCTTTCCTTGCCGAAGGATTTCAATGCCGCATAGGCGCCGGCCGCAGCGGGCTCATTGATCGTGTAAACGGCATTGATATCGCCATTCTTGGACAAGAGGTTTTCCATACCGACCTGCCCCTTGTCCTGCGCGCCGTTGGTAATAGCGGCGCCCGCAATCGACGGATCGCCTTCGGCAATACCGAAGCCCTTCAGGTAACCATCATGGCGGAACGTATCGACCGTGCCGCCCGGCGTGCCATCCAGCATGGCAACGACCGCCTTCTTGTCGCCCATGGCCTTGCGGGCATAGGCACCCTGCTGCACGCCGGCTTCGAAATTGTCGGTCGCAAAAGTCGCATCAACGGCTTCGGCCGGGTCGGTCGCCGTATCGAGCGCGATTACCAGCACACCGGCGTCCCGCGCCTTCTTGATGATATCAAGCATGCCGGACGAATTGTTCGGCGTGACGAGAATGCCCTTGGCGCCGGCGCTGATCAGATCCTCGATCGCGGCAACCTGGCCTTCATTGTCGCCATCGAACTTGCCGGCGCGGGCGATCAGCTTCAGCCCTTTTTCCTTGGCGCGGGCCTCAGCCGCCTGGCGCATCTTGACGAAAAATGGATTGACCTCCGTTTTGGTAACGAGGCCGACAATAACCTCCTGCGCGGAAGCAGCGTCTGCGCTCAGAGCGAGGCCAAAAGAAAGACCGAGCACGCTGATCCCGGCTTTGAATGCATTGGAACGTGCGGATACGCACATGCGATGAAACGGCATGAATTCCTCCCAAAAGAGCAATGCCACTGAGCCCCTCCGGCTCCTGGCGAGCTTGGCCTCTCCTCAAAGGCCACGGAGATTAGGACATCCCTTTTGCATAAAGTCAAATATGAAAATCAGTTCTTTTGTATATTATTATACAAATATTGCGTCGCAACCGAATTTTTGGGGCGTTATTGCGGGGCAACACGATGCTTCGAGGCCGTTCGTGCAGCCAAATGGCTTGTCATAACGGAACCCAATTATGGATGAAATTGTACATAACCATGCTGAAACGCGAAAACACATCCTTTATCTCCACCGGCTTTGCCGTTAAACGGGGCATTGAATAGGAGCAATGCATGGATAGGCCAGAACAGGGACACGGCAAGCCGGCACTGGAAGATGCCGGCGGCATACTTTCTCTGATCGCCACCCGACGCGCATCATCGCGCGCCGAATTGCTGCAGGCATCCGGATTGTCTCGCGTCACCGTCACCCAGCGTCTGAACGCGCTGCTTCTCAGCGGCCTCGTGCGCGAAACGGAGGAAACCCTCCCAAGCGGTGGGCGGCCGACGCGGGTGCTGGCCGTCAATGCCGCAAGCGGCTTCGTGCTCGTCGCCAATATTGGCGAGACGCATATCCACCTCGCCGCCATGGACCTCAAGCCCGCCATCGTCGCGCAAACGACGATTCCCTTCACCGTCGAAAGCGGACCGAACGTCATCTTGACGCAGATCGAGGACGCATTTTCCGATCTGGCTGCGGAGGCAGCAAAAACCCACCATTTCTTCGTGGGCATCAGCCTCAGCCTGCCGACACCGGTGGATTTCAAGCGAGGCTGCGTCGTCGGCCCGTCGGTTCTGCACGGCTGGGACGATTTCGATATTATCGGCCGCCTGAAAGCCCGTTTCGACGTTCCGGTTTCAGTCGAAAACGACGTGAACCTGATGACGATCAGCGAGCACCGGCGCCGCTCTCCGCTGACGGATGATATGCTCTTCGTCAAAATAGGCACCGGCATCGGCAGCGGCATGATCGCGGCTGGCCATCTGTTCCGCGGCGCACAGGGCGCCGCCGGCGATATCGGCCATATCCAGTTCCTGTCCGATGATGCTCCCCTCTGCCGTTGCGGCAAGTTCGGCTGCGTCGAGGCCCGCGCCGCCGGCTGGGCGATCGCCCGCGATCTCTCCACCCGCGGCTTTAAAGCCGAGACCGCCCGCGACGTGATCGAACTGGTGGAACAGCGCAAGCCTGAAGCGTTGATGCTGGTGAGGGAAGCGGGGCGCACGATTGGCGAAGTCATCTCCGATGTCGTCAGCATCATCAACCCGAGCCTCATCGTCATCGGCGGAACACTGGCGCAGAGCGGCGACCTATTGCTGTCTGGCGTGCGCGAACTGGTCTACCAACGCTGCCTACCCCTGGCGACCCGCGACCTCACCATCGAGCTTTCCACCGCACAGGACGACAGCGCGCTGTTCGGTGCTGCCTATCTGCTGCTGGAGGACGTATTCTCACCGGGAAATGTCGGCCGTCTGATCGGACGTTTTTCTATGCAGCCCGGGACATAAGCCAATCAGGCAGCATTTACGCTGATGTTACGGTAGAAATCAGGTGTTTCGCCATGCTCAGTATGAGCATCCGCCAGCGAAGGGACCATTAGAAAAGCAATATGAATCCGCAGGAATTGAAAGCGGAACTATCGTCTACCTTCTGTCCGTAAGCGTTATTCTGGTTCTTCGGAAGTCTCGGCCGGTTGTGTCATCAAGGCCTGTTTCAATTCGTACCCGCCTTGGCCACATCGCGCGCCCGCAGGAACATGTTTTCCATCTGCCAGTGTTCGTTGGTGTAGCGTGGATCGCCGGCCCACTCGTCCCAGCCATGATTGCGGCGGAACTCGCCGAGCAGGCCGGAGGCAAGGATCGCCTCCTTATCGACCGGCTGCGGCTTCTCACAATCCGGCCCGACATAGATGGCGTCGTGTGGGCAATAAAGTTCGCACATGAAGCAGGTTTCGCAATCCTCTTGCCGGGCGATCTGCGGACTATGATCCGAAACGATTGCAAGGACATTTGTTGGGCAGATTTCGACGCATTTGTTGCATACGGTGCAGCGGTCTTCAAGGATGAGTTCGATCACGATGCAAGCTCCAACGGT
The DNA here is from genome assembly GCF_001426685.1 of Rhizobium sp. Root483D2. Taxonomy (GTDB): domain Bacteria; phylum Pseudomonadota; class Alphaproteobacteria; order Rhizobiales; family Rhizobiaceae; genus Pararhizobium; species Pararhizobium qamdonense. The sequence continues at coordinate 285,593 of NZ_LMFB01000009.1, forward strand.
TGGCTGCGATCCCTAAACGTCCAGACCTTGTCGAGCCCTCCGACCAGCATGCGGTGCTGCAGGCGCGCTTCCGTCTGCGGCCGGTCGTCGCGCTGGTGCATCCCGCGGCTTTCGTCACGGGCAAGAGCCGCCGCCGCCGACCAGCGCGCGGTAGCCAGCATCGCTGCGTCTCGCGCATGCGCAACACGTCGGCACCGCTACCGAGCGCATGCGCCTGGAAGATGCTCCAGATATCTTCCAGTACCTCTCCCGATCGCTTCAGCTTTTCGCCAGTGCGGAAGATGTTCTTGTTGTAGGAGAGCATTTCATCCTGGATGACCGACAGCGTTGCCCGCAGATCCACAGCACTCTGGGACACGGGCCGCAGGCCTGCTTGGCCGATCGGACGGCCGGCATCGCGTCCGCGCTGACGCGCTGCTAAGCGCGCAGCGCCCTCGCCCGCCCACTGCCCGGACGAAACCGCCCAGGCGGAATTAACATTGCCGCCGCCGGAAATTGCGCCGGCGACGAGTTCGCGGGTCGCCGCATCGCCAGGCTCTGCCATCCTCGATATTTTCGTGATGTACAAAGATTGCATCCGAGCGCCGCGCAGCGAAGTTTTTGCCATCTTCGGAAGCCCCCGCCTGGAAGATAACAGGCTGGCCCTGTGCGGAGCGCGCGATGTTGAGTGGTCCTTTCACCTGGAAGAATTCGCCCTTGTGGTTGAGCTTATGCAGCTTAGCAGGGTCAAAGAATATTCCGCTCTCTTTATTATGAACGAGCGCATCGTCTCCCAGGAATCCCAGAGACCTTGAACGACATCGAGATATTCGGCAGCCAGCCTGTAGCGTGTGTCGTGCGCCAGATGTTTCGACTTGCTGTAATTCTCCGCACTGCCTTCGAGCCAGGATGTCACGACATTCCAGCCCGCCCGTCCGCCGCTGATGTGATCCAGCGACGCGAACTGCCTGGCAACGTTGAAGGGTTCGCTGTAGCTTGCGGTCAGCGTTGCGACGAGGCCAAAACGATTCCACCGACGGACGCAACCAGGAAATGTCCTATCCCTGGGTACTGGAAGGCGTGGATGGCGCCCTGCACCTCGCGTACACCTATCACCGACGCGCCATTAAATATGTTCGCCTGGCTCCTGGCTGGGACCGTGCCGACGCAAGGAGACTGTTATGAGCAATATCATCGGAATCACCATGGGCGACCCTTGCGGTGTCGGTCCGGAAATATCGGTGCGCGCCCTTGCCGGCATGACGGCTGAAGAGCGCAAGACCATCCGCATCTACGGCAATCTTATAACCCTTGAGACAGCGCGCGAAGCGCTCGGCCTTGATATCGATCTCACTGCCCATGTCGTCGATCTGCCCATAGAAGGCGCGCCTTTGCCCTGGGGGAAACTCAGCCCTGTGGCGGGCGACGCGGCATTCCGCTTTATCGAGAAAGCAGTACGCGACGCGGAATCCGGTGTCATCGGCTGCATCGTCACGGCACCGATCAACAAGGAAGCGCTCAATCTTGCCGGCCATCACTATGACGGCCACACAGGAATGCTGCGCAGCCTTACCGGATCGACGGCCGCGTACATGCTGCTGGCTTCGGAGCATTTAAAAGTCATCCACGTTTCCACCCATGTGTCGCTCCAGGAAGCCATCCGCCGTTCCACGACGGAGAGGGTGCTAGCGACAATCCGGGCCGGTAACGCGCATCTGAAACGCACCGGCTATGAGGCCCCGCGCATCGCAGTCGCGGGCATCAATCCGCATTGCGGCGAAAACGGCTTGTTTGGCACCGAAGACGACGACCAGATTGCGCCCGCTGTCGCGGCAGCCCGCGCCGAAGGCATCGATGCCTATGGTCCGATTTCCGCAGACACGCTTTTTTACCGCGCCTACGCGGGCGCCTTCGACCTCGTCGTCGCGCAGTACCACGACCAGGGTCACATACCGGTCAAGCTCGTGGCGTTCGATACGGCCGTGAACGTTTCGGTGGACCTTCCGATCGACCGTACCTCGGTCGATCACGGCACCGCATTCGACATTGCCGGCAAAGGCATTGCCGATCACGGCAACTTGAATTCCGCAATCGCCTATGCCCGCAAGTTGGCGTCCGGCCCCGGCAAGCGAGGATGATATCATGACCATCGCTCCCATTTCGCTCCATCAACCGCGCCGGCTCGCCATCGGGGCAGGCACCATCGGCGATGTTGGTTCCTGGGCCGCTGATGCAAAATCGGTCCTTGTCATCGCAACGCCGATTACCGCCGACTTCGTTCTGCGGCTCAAACTGTCCGGCCGTATCACCCTGTTCGATGCCATTCCTGGCGAACCGGATACCACGACACTGGACGCCGCCCTCACGGCAGCGAGACAATGCAAGCCGAACCTCGTCATCGGCCTTGGTGGCGGTTCGGTGCTCGATGTCGCCAAGCTCGTCGCCGTGCTGTGGGACAGCGAACAGACACTTGCAGACGTTGCCGGCCCCAACCGGGTCACCGGCCGCCGGACCCGCCTCGCCCAGGTCGCCACCACAGCGGGCACGGGCTCCGAAGCTGGTATCCGTTCGCTGATAACCGATCCCGGCAAAGGCACCAAGATCGCGGTCGAGAGCCCGCACATGATCGCCGATTTGGCTGTCCTCGACCCGGAATTGACCTATTCCGTACCGCCGGCAGTGACCGCCGCCACCGGCGTCGATGCGATGGCGCATTGTGTCGAAGCCTTTACCAACCGTCGGGCGCATCCGATGATTGACGGTTTTGCCCGCATGGGGTTTGGGCTTGTCGGAAAGTATCTTGCGCGTGCCGTCAGGGATGGGACCGATACAGAAGCCCGCGAAAGCATGATGCTTGCCTCCTACTATGGTGGCATTTGCCTTGGACCCGTCAACACGGCTGCGGGCCATGCCATTGCCTACCCGCTCGGCACGCGCCTTCGCCTCCCACACGGTCTTGCGAACGCCATCATCTTTCCGCACGTCCTCGCTTTTAATCAAACGGTAGCGGGGGAAAAGACTGCAGAAGTGGCGGCGGCACTGGGGCTGGGCAACGATCTCGCCGGGGAACATCTGCTCAATGCGGCCCATGGCTTTTGCCGTGACCTCGGCATCGAGATGTCTCTGGCAGCCCACGGCGCGAAAACAGAGGATCTATCGCTTTATGCCAGTGAAGCGCATGCCAATCGCCGTCTGATGGACAACAACCCTATCGACATGAGCTTGGACGACGTTCTTGATGTCTATCAGGCGGCGTTTTGATACCGTTGTCACAGATTCCCCGGCTCAGCCGGGGCTTTTGTTCGATTTGAACAGGCGCTCGCGCGAACCAACCAGGTGATCAAGCATCAGCTGGTGCGCTTTTGGGCCATCACGCGCTGTGATGGCATCGGCGATCGCCTCGTGCTCGTCGAAAACACGTGAAAGGCCGGCGGTTTCACGTTTCAAAGACGCCCCGTGGAACCGCATGCCGACGGCGATATGGTCCTTCAGCGCTTCCATGGCGGTGAAAAAATAGCTGTTATGGGCAGCGCGGGCGATGGCCAGATGGAACTGGAAATCCGCATCCTCGCGGTGGGATTGCCGGTTGGTGGCGTCGCGCATGAGTTCCAATGCCTGGCGGACGGCAATGAGTGTCGCCGCATCGTGACGCTCCGCCGCCGCTGCCGCCGCCGCTGGTTCGACGGTCAATCTGAACTCGTAACAATTCACCAGGTCGGCAACGTTTTCCAGTGTGCCGAAACCAAGCGGCTCCCGCATGCCGACAGCACGAACGAAGCTTCCAGCGCCGCGCCGCGAGTAGATAAACCCCTGATCTCGCAACCGGCGCAGCGCTTCCCTGACGATCGGCCGGGACACCTCGAATTCGATTGCCAGATCGTGTTCCGTCGGCAGCCGCTCGTCCGGCCTATAGGCACCGGACTTGATCGCACGGTACATGCGATCGAAAACGAGATCGCCCAAGCTCCTGCGTGCTGTTCCTGTCTCCAGTCCCATGTCCTATCCAGTCTTGTGGCGCATCCGGCCTGCAATTTCTTTGAGCGTGTCCGGTTGTCCAAATCCACCGGATTTCGCGATAATGCAATGCCCTTGCGCATGCGCCAAGCCCAGCCCCGGCAAGCATTCACCCAGGAGGCGAAACCCTGTGATCCCCATCTTTTTCAAAATCGCCTCTGCAGTCGCACCACCGGCAAAAAGAATCGTCGATGCCCCGTCTGTCAAGGAAGGGCAGACGCTTTCTGCAAGAGCCTGCGATACCTGCTCGCTACTGACGTTTCCTTCGCCCGGAACGGCCTGCACAAGCGTCAAGGTGCTGCCATCCGCCTTGATGCCGTCAAGGCGCCCATCCGGCGCTTTCAAATGGCGGATGGTTTCATCGCGGCATAGAACATCGATTTGGGCCAGCGTGATGTCATCACGCGAGCCAATGACGAAAACGCCCGGTCCCACGGGAACATCGGCGGCAACTGAAGGTGCATTTCCACTCATCCGCTCAGCCAGCGCCTCGGCGAGGCCGCGTGCTCCAACGAGCAAGTCGATGCCGTCTGCCTCCGCCTGCATAAGCGAGCCAACCATCTCATCATGCGTCGAAATATCGGGAATTTTGGCACGCGCCGCATGCGAACCCAGCCTGCCGGCAACGGATATGGGCCGATCGACACCAAATCCCGTCACGCAGCCGTCTTTGACGATACGGCCGAAGGCCGGAATTGCGGGGATGACAAGAGCGGTCTTAAAGGGCATGGCGTCCAGTTCGGCAGCAATATGACCCTTGAGACGTGAATCCAACTTCTTGAAGAAACGTGTTCCGGCCGGCACGGCTGCGACCGCAGCCTCAATCTGCCGGCGGGCGGCAGCAGCACCGCCCTCGCGAGATGCGAGATGCGAGATTGATCGACAGAATCTGCGGGTTTTTGTCGAGCGCTTGTGCAATTGCGCTGACACCTAATGCCACTTCCACATGCATACCGCGCGCCGCAAACGGCGCCGCAGAATCCAACGAACCCGTCAGATCGTCAGCAAGAATGGCCAGCATACCGCGCCCCAGATAATGTTGTTATCTTATTTTCCCCATTTCTCATTGAAATGTCAACGAGTTTAGAAATAAGATTACAAATCAACTTGGCTTCTTCCGCCCGAGCACGGAAAGCAGGCGCTCGACTGCGTTGCCTTTGGCGTTTTAACCAGCCTGCTTCAGCACATCAGGCACGTCCTCGCCCGGGGTCCCGAGCCAGACCTTGAGTTCCCGCAGCCTGGTCTGGATATCGCCGACAGCGATCGCTGATGTCGGCACGCCACGGCTGGCAGCCAAGGCAGCACCGATCGCCGCTGCTTCGCCGGTCATCGTGCAGGCAGGCACGTTGCGGGTGGAACCGAAGGCGATGGCATCAGCCGAGATGCAGCGGCCGGCCATGATGATGTTGTCGATCTTGAGCGGGATCATCGTGCGATAGGGGATGCCATAGCCGATGCCGACGTGATCCATGATGGCTCGGCTGCCGCCGGGCTCATGTACATCGACGGGGGAATTGCAAAGGCCGATTGCATCCTCGAACCGGCCATTGCCGCGAACATCAGCCTCTGTGATCGTATATTTTCCGGTGATGCGGCGGGTTTCGCGAATGCCGAGCTTGGGCGCGACCTCAAGAAAGATCGCATCCTCAAACCCTTTGACGAAGCGCTGCAGGAAGTCGAAGGCGCAATAAGCCTGTTTGCGGATTTCGATTTCCGCCTTGCTGAGATCGCGGTCGTCCAGTCCGTTACCCTGGAAGCGGGTGACGTTGACGCTGATCTCGCCGGGGATCAGACCCGTCTTCATGGTGATGTGGTCTTTCGGGATGATCCAATCGAAGCCGTCGGCCACCTTGTCCTTGATGCGCTGCTGGAAGCCGGTGAGCAAAACGGCCATCGCATAATCTTCATTTCGATTGCCGGCTTCCTTCGGATAGACAACTTCCCACATGTCAGCACGGTTTGCCTCACAATCGGCGATCAGTGCCGGAACATTGACGTTCAGAACACGAAAATACGAAGTGATCGGCTGCGTCAGCCCGTCGGCTTCACGGCCAAGCATGAACTCGGCCCCTGCAAGGGCTGCTACATCGCCATCTCCAGACGCATCGATGAATGCCTTGCCCAGTACCAGGCTCTCGCCGGATTTGGTGCGGATGATCAACCCGTGGACTGCATTGTCCTTCATCACCGTCTGCACGACCATAGCGCGCAGCAACACTTCGACGCCGGCTTCCTCTACCATCTCGATGATGACGCGCTGCATGACTTCTGCATCGAACGTCCCGGTATATTTGCCCCAATAGGATTCGCGCACGCGGCCGTCTGCCCCCTTATAGCCGACGCAGCGGTCAAGCATTTCGTGGAAAATTGGCGAATTGATCAGCCCAGTCGGTTTCGTCAGTCTGCCACCGGTGATCAGGCCACCGAGAAAGCCGGTGCCTTCAAGCAGCAAGACCTTTGCGCCTTCGCGCGCCGCGCGGATGGCAGCGACGATGCCGGAGGAACCGGCGCCGGTGACAACGACATCATACGAGCCGAAGAGGTTCATGGGAGTAGTCCTTTCAGATGCGATGGAAATGGCGAGCGTCTGCCCTGCCCTTACCCGTTGAATTCCATGATGTAGAGACCGGCATTGTAATCGGTCACGTAGATGAGGCCCGTCTTGTCGACGAAGATGTCGCAGGTCTGGATGATCGGCTTCTTGCCGGGACGCTGGTCCATCATCGAGCGCGGCGGCGGCGGCACCAGGGCCCCGACCTCCTTCGGCTGGCGGGCGTTGGCGATATCGAAGACCCGGACCCCGGCATTCTGCCAGGTCGAAAAGATCAGTGTCGAACTCTGGAAGGTTCCCGGCCGGTTCTCGTGGATATTGTGCGGGCCGTAATGCGCGCCCTTGTGCGGATAATCCGCATCCATTGGCGGCGGCATGGTCGAAACCGGCACCGGATTGGCCGGATCCTTGACGTCGAAAATCCAGATATTCTTCAAGCCGTCCTCAAAATCGTCGAGCACAGCCTCGTCCAGCACAACCAGCAGATCGCGATCAGCGAGCGGTAGGCAATTATGCGTCCCGCCCTGGAACGGCGGCGACCAGTTGACGTGTTTGATCAGTTTTGGATTGGCGCGATCGGCGACGTCCATCACGACCAGACCGGCATCGCGCCAGGCGCCCCAAGCAATATCTCCGTTGACGAGCGCATGGTGCAATCCGAACTTCCGGTTCGCGTCCCATGAGGGCTTTTCCCCTGCGGCCTGGTGCATCCCCGGCAGCGCATAACGCCCGGCCTCGCGCGGATGCGAAGGATCGGACATGTCGATGGTCATGAAGATGAAATCCGTGTAGCCGTCGAGCAAGGCCGAAACATAGGCCCAGCGGCCGCCCGTGTACCATATGCGGTGAATACCGCCCGACACCGGCATGAAGCCGATCCGCTTCGGCTGACCGGCACTGGTAATATCGTAGACGGCAAGGCCAGCGTCCCAATTACGGGCGCTTGCCGGCGCTATGGTTCCAAGCGCTGTTCCAGCGGATGCCTTGTAGTAGCTCGCCTCATCGGCAAAGGCAGCATCGGCGAAGACGTCCTTGCCGTGAATCACCAGCAACAGATTATCGGCCACCTGCAGGTGGACATTCCAGGTATTCGGCGGGGCAGCCACATAACCGGCCGGCTTCGGGTTCTTCGGATCCCGCACATCGACAATGGAGAACCCTTGACTGAAAAGATGGCCGATATAGGCGAATCCGTTCTCCACCATGACCTGGATCCCATCGGCACGGCCGCCCTGGTCGCTGTGCCCGATGAGGCGCATGTTGCGGGCATGGTCCGGCGTCATGATATCTGTCGTGTTCACTGCAAGCTCCTGATCGTCAATCGCATTCGGCAGAAATCAGGGATGCGGCGGGCCGCACCCCTGTTGTTCATCGGGGGCAGATCACTTGACCATGTTGCCCCAGTTGTCCTTGCTGTCGACGTTTTCCTTCCAGATCATCACCGGCTGGATCAGCGTTTCCTTGGCAACCGGCTTGCCTGCAAAATGGTTTTCCATTTCGCCAACGATCGAAGAGCCCATCGAGAACGGATTTTGACCGACGTCGGCATCCTGCGTTCCCTCGCGAATACGCTGCAGGCCGAGCGGCGTGCCGTCGAAACCGATGACCGGAATGTGTCCTTCTTCGCCTGGTTTTTTCAGGCGGTCGATCTGGCGGAGCGCCGAGACGACACCGCGGATCATTTCATCATTGTGCGCCCAGATCGCCGAGACATTCGGATCGCGGGTGAACGCATCGACGGTCAGCGTCTGTGCGTTGTCGGCGGTCCATTCGGCTTTCAGGGTTTCGATCTTGATGTCCGGATATTTTGCGTCCATCTGATCGTGGAAACCCTTGTAGCGCTTTTCCGACTGGCCGGAACCAATCGCGCCGCGAACTTCCAGCACCAGCCCCTTGCCGCCTGTGACCTTCGCCACGGCATCGGCAGCGGCAGCGCCGCCGGCAACATCGTCAAAGGTATTATAGGCGACCCACTCCCCTTCCGGCGGCAGGTTTTCCAGCATGAACAACGGGATCTTGGATTCATTCGCCTTGCGCACCCCGCCCTGCAGCAGCGTCGCATCGACAGGGTTCAGCAGGATGATGTCCGGCTGCTTGCTGACCACGTCGAGCAATTGTGTTGTCTGGGTGCTGGCATCGCCCTTGCCGTCATAGACCGAGATGGTCATGCCCTTTTCGGCTGCCAGTTTCTTGACGTGATCGACCAGCGTCACCTGGTACTCGTATTGCAGGCCGAAGGCGATATAGGCAAGGCTTTTGCCCTTCAGTGCGCTGTCCTCGGCAAAGGCGGCTGAGCCGAAACCAACGCCTGCGATTGTGAGTGCCGCTGCACCTGCAGCAAGGCTCATAAAAGTCCGTCGTGTCGTCTTTATTGTTGTGTTGATATCCATGGTTTTTCTCCTCCCAATTGGACCACTGCTTCCGGTTGACAGGCAACAGACCTCCGCCATGGGCCGCTTCCGGCCATGTGGTATTGTCGATGCTGTCGCGAAAAGGCACGTTCAAGGATCAGGCCATGCGTTCTCCATCAACGCGTCCCACCGGCCTGCTTCACAGATGCGGCGATCCGCCCCTGCTCCTTGCCATCATGTTTGTTCTGCTAGGACGGCTTGGGCTGTTTGCCGGCTTTCGTTGCAATCACTTTCTTGCGCATGCCCGCCTCCAGATAATTTCGCCGGTAGACATCGAGGGCGGCGGCGGCGGCAATGACCAATCCGCTCACCACCGAGTCCCAGTTCGGCGGGACGTTCAAGAGATTGACGGCATTTTGCACGAGGCCAAGCAGCAGAACGCCGAGCAGCATGCTGCCCATATTGCCTTCACCCCCAAACAGGCTGACACCGCCGATGACGACTGCTGCAATCACCGCAAGTTCCATACCCTGGGCAGCGGTTGCCGCGCCGGCCTCGAAGCGAGCGGTGATCAGCAGGCCGGCAACCGCCGACATCAGCCCCGAGATCATGAAGGCTGCGATGATGACACGTTCCGTCTTGATGCCGGCGAGCCGTGCAGCCAGCGGATTGCCGCCGGTGGCATAGACGGAGCGGCCAAACCGCGTGCGCGACAGGACGACCTGGGCAATGGCGGCCAGCACCAGTGTCAGGACAATGACGCCGGGAATACCGAAGATGCGGCTTGCCTGCAGTTCGACGAAAATCTTTGGCACGGGCGCAATATTGGTGCCACCGGAATAGATGTAGGCAAAACCGCGCGCAATCGTCATCGTCGCAAGTGTTGCGATCAATGGCGGAATTCTGAGCTTCGTTACGGCGAGGCCATTGATCATGCCGACGCCCAACCCGGCAAAAAGTGCGGCGATGATGGCGATCTCGGGCGGAAAGCCTTGAAACTGGACCAATCCAACGGAAAGCACCGACGACAAGACGAGAACGGAGGCAACCGAGAGATCGATGCCGGAGACCAGAATGACGAAGGTCTGACCGATTGCCACAACAGCGATGATGGTTGCCGATTGCAGCACGTTCTCGATATTGCGCATCGTGGCGAAAACCGGGCTGAGCGTGGTCATGACCAGGCTGCCCAGCAGGATGACCGCCATGAGGCCAAGGCTCTGTACGAGGTCGATGAGCGAAAGCCTGCCGCGCAAGGCCGAAAGTCCGCCGGATCGTCGCGGCACGAGATCGGTCATGGGTGTATTCTCCACTGCCATTCCTTCATTCTCCTTGATGGGGTCACTGCGCGCATCGCCGGGATGCAGACATGCAGGCACCACGCTATGAATATGTCTACGCCTTCGGACCGTCCCGAAAGGGCAGTGCCCTACCCGGTTGTGGCAAAGCTCATGATCGTTTCGCTGGTTGCCTCTTCCCGTGTCAGCGACGCGGAAATCCGGCCCGAACGCATCACCAGGACACGATCGGTCAGCGTCAATATTTCCGGCAGTTCCGAACTGATCAGCAAAATCGCCATGCCGCCCTCGGCCAGCCGTAGGATCAGTTCGCTGATTTCCGATTTCGCTCCGACATCGATACCCTTGGTAGGCTCGTCGAGGATCAGAAGTTTAGGCTTGCGCGCCAGCCAGCGGGCGAGCACCACCTTTTGCTGGTTACCGCCCGACAGGGTCGAAACACGCGTGTTCGAAGACGGCGTCTTGACCGCCAGCGCCCGGATCTCGCGATCAGCGATCTGCTGTTCCTTGGCCATGTTGAGGAAACCAAAGCTGGAGATGCGATCGAGCAGGCTGAGAGTCACATTGCTTTTGACGCTCATCAAGCCGACCAGCGCCTGCCGCCGGCGGTCTTCCGGAACCAGGCCGATGCCGGCTTCGATGGCGGCTTTGGGATCATTCGGGCGGATCGCATCACCGCCGATCTCGACTGAACCGCTGTCATACGGGTCGATACCGAAGATGCAGGAAGCAAGCTCGCTGCGGCCTGCCCCGACGAGGCCGGACATCCCAACGATCTCACCGGCCCGCACCTCGAAAGAAATGTTGCTGAGGACATTGTCGCGAGAAAGATTGCTGACCCTCAAAACGACATCCCCGACAGGCCGCTTGCTGATGACGGTATCGCGAACCTCGCGGCCGACCATCATCCGGATGACCTTGTCATGATCGAGTTCCGAAATCGGCCGGCTGCCGACAAGGCGGCCGTCGCGCAGCACCGTCACGCGGTCGGCGATCCTGAAAACCTCATCCAGCCAATGGGACACGAACACGATAGCCATGCCCTTGCTTTTTAAATCGTCCACCACCGCAAAGAGCCGGTCAATTTCGGGTGGCGACAACGACGTGGTCGGCTCGTCCATGATCAGCACTTTGGAATCCTCGGAGATCGCCCTGGCGATCTCGACGAGTTGCTGGTCTGCGGAAGACAAACGCCCGGCGGGTGTCGATGGATTGAGATGCGGGGCAACGCGCGCAAGCGCGGCTGCGGCCTTATCCCGTTGACGCCGCATCTGCAGCCAGCCATAGCGCGTCGGCCAGCGGCCAAGCATGATGTTTTCCGCCACGGACATGGCCGGAACCAGATGCGCATCCTGGTGAATGGTCGCAACGCCAATATGGTGCGCAGACGAAGGATCGGCGTGCAGAACCGCGCCATCAACGGTGATCTCGCCGCTGTCCGGCGCATAAAAGCCCGCCATCATCTTGATCAGAGTGGATTTGCCGGCACCATTTTCGCCAAGCAGCGCGGTGACTTCTCCAGAACGCACGTCGAAATCGACATTGTCGAGCGCCAGGACGCCAGGAAACGACTTGGTAATACCGCGTGCCACCAGCACGGGGCGCGGTGCCTCGTCATGCAAGGACAAAGCATCGCTGCCGGCAGCGCTCATGACATCCACCCGGAAAGGGCACACTTGCCTCTGGCGATCACGTGCATCGAATTCCTCCCTCACCCATCACCGGCTCCTCCAGAAACCAGATGCAAACCGAAAGAGCATGACCCGTTCGCTGCGATGACCGGCACGCTATTGTTCCGTTATCGGCTTGTCAACTGGTAGTTATAGCGGACCAGTTGATTTTTCGTTGCGGGGGCCGCTCTGACACGATTCAGGTTAAGGATGCGATGGAAATTTTGAGGCCGGGGAAGTATGCGGCTTCCGCGTCAAAACGGCCGCTGCTTTCGCATCTGCAACAAAATGGCATTAATTATGAAAATACAAATATTTGATAAATAAAAATTTTCCGGGAAACGCTTCCGCACGACAGGGAAACCGGCTTCGCATTCGCGCCGCATGATGCGATATTTGTGGAAGAGGAACTCGCGAATTTATTTTTTTACACGTGACAGCGGCAAATCTTTGGTTTAACTGGTCCAACGAACAGTCCAGTTGTTGGTGAGCATATGTCAGCGCCGCTTTCTCCTTTACATGAAACAATCCACAAGCAGACCGCCAAAGAAATGATCCGCGACAAGATCGTTTCCATGATTGCTTCGGGCATCCTGCAGGTGGGTGACGAACTGCCCAGCGAGCGCGAACTGGCGACAATGCTGATGGTCAGCCGCGAAACGGTGCGCGGCGCGGTGCAACGCTTGGCCGCCGAAGGTATCGTCCAGGTATCACAAGGCGCACGCACGCGGGTGGCACGGGTAGACGTCGAGGTCAGTACCCAAAGAATAGGCGTCACCAACCCAACGTCGATCAACGGCTATAGTTTGGACGCCGTCCACGCCGCCCGTCTTCTGGTCGAAACGGCCGTGGTTGCCGACGCGGCCAAGCATCTCAGCGATGACGACATCCGGCGGCTGGAGGATTCCATCGCGGCCCAGCAGATGGCTTGCAATGATCCCGTCCGCTTTCTCATCTGTGACCGGGAATTCCATTTGACGATCTACTACGCATCATCGAACCGGCTGCTCGCCGATTTCGTCGTCGATCTCTATACCTATATGCTTGACCACCGGCGCATTGCCATGGCCCAGCCTGGCGCCATCGAAAAGAGCCTGGAGGACCACCGGTTCATCGTTCGCGCGTTGAAAATGCGCAACCCCGATGCTGTATCGGCCGCTTTCTCAGAGCATATCCTGCGCATCCACGATACCAGCCTTGCGGTCGATGAAGGAAAAAGCGTCAGGACGGCGCGCCCCTTTAGCGTCACGGACGGCAACAAGGAGTCCGTCTGACATGAACATATTGATCATTGGCGCCGCCGGCATGCTTGGCCGCAAACTTGTCCATGCGCTGATTGCCAAGGGCACGGTTGTCGACCGGCCCATCCGTCGTCTGGTGCTTGCAGACATTACGGCGCCGGAACGTCCGGACTTCGACGGTGAGATCGAAACGATTGCCGCCGATCTGTCGCTGCCGGGTACGGCCGAACACTTGATCGCATCGCGACCGGACCTGATCTGCCATCTGGCAGCCATCGTCTCTGGCGAGGCGGAAGCCGATTTCGAGAAAGGCTACCGTGTCAATCTGGACGGCACCCGGGCGCTGTTTGAAGCCATCCGGATTGCCGGGCAAACAGACGCCTATTGCCCCAAAGTGGTCTTTACGTCCTCGATCGTCGTCTTCGGGGAGCCTCTGCCGGATGTCATTGGCGACGACCATTGCCTGACGCCCCTGACCAGCTACGGAACCCAGAAAGCCATCGGTGAATTGTTGCTCGCCGATTATTCCCGCCGCGGTTTTCTGGATGGTATCGGCATTCGTCTGCCGACCATCTCCATCCGGCCCGGCAAGCCCAACAAGGCTGCATCCGGCTTCTTTTCCAGCATATTACGGGAGCCGCTGATCGGCGAAGAGGCCGTGCTTCCGGTCAGCGACACCGTGCGCCACTGGTTTGCCAGCCCGCGCGCGGCTGTGGACTTCATCGTGCACGCCTGCGAACTGAATACCGAGCAGCTCGGGTCCCGCCGTACGCTGACCATGCCAGGCCTTTCGGCCACAGTCGGCGACCAGATCGAAGCGTTGCGCCGCGTGGCCGGCGATGACGCCGCCAAACTCATCCGCCGCGAAGCCAACAAGACCGTTGCCGATATTATCTCCGGCTGGCCGCAGAGTTTTGATGCGAAACGCGCCGAAGCGCTTGGTTTCAAGGCCGAAATATCGTTCGATGACATCATTCGCGTCCATATCGAGGACGAACTGGGAAATACGCTGTCGGCTTGGGAGCGAGCGTAACATGCTGCTGGGCGCTGTAGCCGACGATTTCACCGGGGCAAGCGACCTTGCCAATACCCTTGCCAAAGGCGGCATGGCAACAATGCTCTTTGTCGGGCCGAACGGGGAGACGGGCGACTGCGAAGCCGGTGTGGTCGCACTGAAAACCCGCTCCATTCCGGCGAACGAAGCAGTCGCACAGTCTGTGGAAGCCGCGCGTTGGCTGCTCGCGCAGGGCTGCCAGCAAATCCTCTTCAAATATTGCTCGACATTCGATTCGACACCGTCCGGCAATATCGGGCCGGTGGCAGAAGCCCTTCTTGATCTTCTTGGGGCAGACGTGGCGATCGTTTGCCCCGCATTTCCGGCGACAGGCCGCCGGATCTTCATGGGACATCTCTTCGTCGGTGACCGGCTGCTCAACGAGTCCGGTATGGAAAACCATCCCCTGACGCCGATGACCGACCCTGATCTGCGCCGCTGGCTTCGGCGGCAGACACAAGGCGAGGTCGGCCATGTCTCGCTTGATAGCATTCGCGCCGGAAAAACTGTCCTGGCGGAAGCGATAGCTGCGGAAAGCCATGCCTCCAGGCGGTTGATCGTGGCCGACGCGATTGCCGACGATGATCTGCATGCGCTCGGCAAGGCAGCGGCAGAGCATAAACTCATCACGGGCGGCTCGGGCGTCGCTATCGGTTTGCCGCAGAATTTTCGCGATCAAGGCCAACTGTCGAACGAGAGGATTTCATTCCCTGAAGTCAGCGGACCCGGAATCGCACTGTGCGGTTCCTGTTCGTCCGCGTCGCAAAAACAGGTCGGCCAATACCTCAAACACAGGCCCGGCCTTGCCATCCACCCCAGCGCCTTAATGGAGGGCCAGATCGACGTGCCCCGCGCGCTCGACTGGATCAACAGCCGGAAGGACCACGAGCCGATGATCTACTCGACGGCTGACCCGGCCGCTGTCTCCGATGCGCAGGCCCATTTCGGTCGTGACGTGGTCGCCGCGGCCATCGAACGGTTCTTTGGCGATCTTGCCCGGACGCTCGCAGACAACGGCACTCGCCGCATCGTCGTCGGTGGCGGCGAAACCTCCGGCGCTGTCGTCGAGGCTCTGCGGCTGCAGAGCCTGCAGATCGGCGCGGAGATCGATCCGGGCGTTCCAGCACTGTTTGCCGATCGCAATGGTCCGATCGGAATTGCGTTGAAGAGCGGCAATTTCGGCTCCGAAGATTTCTTTGCTAAAGCCATGAAGAGGGTCGGACGCGCATGAACGATAATGAACTTCGCCACGACATCGTCAAATGGGGACGCTCGCTGTTTGAGCGCGGACTGACGGCTGGATCCTCGGGAAACATTTCGGTCCGGCTGGACGACGGATATCTCACCACACCGACGAATTCTTGCCTCGGGTTCCTCGATCCATCACGTCTAAGCCGGCTCGACGTTGCCGGCCGGCAGATTTCTGGTGATGTGCCGACAAAGGAACTGCCGCTGCATTTCGCATTCTATGAGCAGCGCCCGCAGGCCCGCGCCGTCGTTCATCTGCATTCCACCCATGCCACGGCGCTGTCCTGCCTTTCGGATGTCGATCCGCTGGACGCGGTACCTCCGATTACCCCCTACGTGGTCATGCGAGTTGGGCGTGTGCCCATCGTTGCCTACACGAGACCTGGCTCCGCCGATATCAAGCCGCTGATCGAGAAGATCGCGGGCAGCCACGCGGCAGCACTCTTGCAAAATCATGGCCCCATCGTTGCCGGCAACACATTGGATGCAGCCGTGTTTGCCATTGAGGAACTGGAGGAGGCCGCCAAGCTTGTCTTTCTGACACGCGGCATGGCCGTACGGATGCTGGACCAGAATGCGATTGCCGATCTCGATCAACATTTTAAACTGAAGTGAAACCCATGTCACGTTTTTCAGCAAACCTCGGGTTTCTCTGGCCGGACAGGCCACTTCTTGAGCGTATCGAAGCTGCAGCAAATGCGGGTTTCAAAGCGATTGAGCTACATTGGCCGTACGAGGTTCCAGCAGAGGCCGTTCGCGCGGCTTGTTTGAAAAATCAGCTTATTCTTCTTGGTTTGAACACCGCGACTGGCGACGCAGCCAAGGGTGAGTTCGGTTTGGCAGCACTTGCTGGGCGGCGCGATGATTTCAAAGCGTCCCTCGATCAGGCGATCGCTTACGCGCACGCCTCCGGAGCTTCCTCCATCCATGTGATGGCCGGCGTGGTGCCGGATGATGGCAAGGAGCAGGCGCGCCGCATTTTTGCGGAAAATCTCACCCTGGCTGCGGAAAAGGCTCCTGATCTAACCATTCTGCTGGAGCCGATCAATCAACGTGACAAGCCGGGCTATTTCTACTCGACGATCGGGGAAGCGGCATCGCTGATCGACGAGATCGGTCTGGCGAACATCAAAATCATGTTCGATGTCTACCATGTCGCAGTCAGCGAGGGCGATGTCCTCACCCGATTGAGGAAATACCTGCCTCTCATCGGCCATGTGCAGATCGCTGCCGTGCCCAGCCGGGCTGAGCCCGACGAAGGGGAAATAGCCTATCCCGCAATTTTTAAAGAACTTGATCGGCTTGGCTACACGGGTTGGATCGGGTGCGAATACAAGCCTCGAGCGCGAACAGAGGAAGGATTGGGTTGGACCAGCGCTTTGGGTATTTCACTTTGAGGCTGTGTCGGCATCATTAAAATGGGGACATAAATGCTAGCGACCAAGACATCTCTCACCATCGCAGCAGCCAAGGCCATCGCTGACGCTTGTGAAAAAGAAGCCAAGTCTAGGGGGCTTCGCGTTGTTATTGCAATTGTGGATGATGGCGGCCATCTTCAGCTTCTTCATCGCGACGACGGCTCTCAAGTCGGCAGTGTTGAGATCGCAACCTTGAAAGCCCGCACGGCTGTGTTGTTTCGCCGGAACACAAAAGCCTTTCAGGATGTGATTGAGGGCGAAGGACGTTATGCGCTTCTTTGCATTCCAAACGGCATTCCGCTCGACGGCGGCGTTCTCCTCAAGGCCGGCGAAGAGATCATCGGTGCAATCGGCGTCAGCGGCGCGAGTGACGAGGATGACGGCGATATCGGACGTGTCGGTGCGGCGATCCTTGCATCGGCAAAGTAGCCGGGTCATCCTTTGATCAAGCGATGCCCTCTCCTAGACATGATCGAGTAAACGCCTTGGACTGATCTCCCAATGGCTGAGCAAAATCGCCAAGCAATCCATCGGATTTGGATCGACGGGCAATGCGAGGGCTGTCCATCACCGTCAGACTGCGACGTCAGTCGCCATGGCGAGAAGGGCTGCGTAAAGCAATACCGTGCAGTTTTGCTCAGAGCCAAGAGGCGGCGCGTGCGACGCTGCGGATGTCAGCGCGGTCGATACCCAGATCGTGCAGTTCGCGTGCGCTCATGCGCCCCAGTTCGATAATGGTTTGGCGGTATTTACGCCAAGCGTTGAAAGAGCGCGCGACATTCATGATGATCCCTTTCCCGAAGGTCCGTTGGACGTCCGGAACCGCGTCGGGTTCCGCCGTCTTTCATGTCATCATCATAATTGCTCGCGTCTTGCCCGAATATCGACATTGCATCAGGCCAGCCATGCATAAAACGCATTGCGCCTTAATCATTGCTTAAAAAGCCGCCTTTTACGGCTGGCCACGGTTCAACAAGTCGTAGGACCGGATCACCTGGCTGTCGTCGATTGCGCCATCGCCCCGCCCGCTGGTGGCGAGAAACATCTGGTAGGCGGCAGCGGCAAGCGGGAGCGCGGCTTTTGCCTCACGGCCGGCCTCCAGAACGAGGCCGAGATCCTTCACGAAGATATCAACAGTGCTCGTCACAGCAGGATCGTCCTGCAGCATGCGAGGTCCGCGATCCTTTAGCATCCAGCTCGCGGCCGCAGATCCGCTGAGAATTTCGAGAATGACCTTCGGGTCGATGCCGACCTTGTTGGCAAGGGCAAAGCCTTCAGCGGCAACGGCGATATGGACGCCGCAGAGCAACTGGTTGACCACCTTCACCGTCGCGCCCTGCCCGGCTTCGGTTCCGACATGGAAGAGCTTGTCGCCCAAGGCCCGCAAGACGGGCGCCATCCGCTCGAAAGCCGCCTTTGGCGCTCCAACCATAATGCTGAGCGTGGCCGCCTCTGCTCCCGCGACACCGCCGGACACTGGCGCATCCAGAAACGAGCGCCCCGTCTTTTCGACGCGCGCGGCCATGGTTTTGACCGCGCCCGGCGGACAGGTGGCCATCAATACGACGGTACCAGCCGGCGCGAGCGCGTCGAGCACGCCGCCGTCAAACAGAGCCTGTTCAGCCTGAGCTGCATTGACGACCATGAGAATAACCGCATCTGCACCGGCCGCCGCGGCTTGCGCCGTAACGGCAGGCTTACCGCCATTGGCAGCAAACGCAGCCACGGCGTTCGAATTGAGATCGTATCCGGCAAGCGGGAAGCCTGCCAAGATCAGATTGCGGGCCATGGGCGTGCCCATGGAACCAAGGCCGATAAAGGCAATGTTCATATCGGATTTCCTCGAAATAAGCCGTCCGGCCTGGTTCGGGGAACCTCGTCATCTCGGCAGCGACAAGACCATTGATGTCTTCCCGGCAGACTGGTTTTCAAACCGCTCTGCCACCTCCCTTGCAATGCGAAACTCCTCCACCCAGACCGGGGTCAGCCGGTCAGTTCACATAAGTTTAGAAAGCAGCTTGCAAATGTTCAAACGAATTCGGGGCTCTGATTGTTGAATTCAGCTCAACCAAATGTCAGGAATGCATCGGTTGATTTCAGCGATCGAGCGACGTAATGGGAGTGGGACCATGAGGAAAATGCCGTCTTTGAAGTCGCTGCAGGCATTCGAGGCTGCAGCCCGTCGCGGCTCCTTTGCCGCCGCTGCGAACGAATTGCATGTTACAGCGAGCGCTATCAGTCATCAAATCCGGTTTCTCGAACAGGAGGTCGGCGTCAGCCTGTTTCATCGCAACACCAGAACGATTGCGCTCACCGATGTCGGGGAAAGCTATTTTCAGAGCGTGTCGGAAGCTTTTACCACGGTCGAGGCCGCAACCCGCGATATCGAGCGGCACGGCAAATCCGACATCCTGACGGTTCACTCCGTTCCCAGTTTCGCGGCACAATGGCTGATGCCGCGCCTTGCACGTTTCAGTGCGCAGCACAGCAGCATCGATGTTCGCCTTCATGCGTCGGCGGACCCTGTCGATCTCAATGCAGGGCTCGTGGACATCGACATTCGCTACGGCAGCGTTCTACCCACACGCGGCGTGGTGACCATGACGCTTCCGGAAGAGGCCATCATGGTCTTCTGCGCACCGGATGTCATTGCTCGCGGTCCGATAAAAGAGCTATCGGACCTTCGTCATCACACGCTCATTCATTCCGAAGTCAACCTGCTCAGCTGGCGCGGATGGTCCAAGCGTCATGGCGATGTCCCTCTGGATTTCGACAGAGGTCCCCGTTTCGACCGCTCGTTCATGGCCATCAGTGCTGCGGTCGATGGTCTGGGAATTTGCCTTGAAAGCCATTTGCTCGTCGAGCGCGAACGGCAAACCGGCCGCCTCGTTCCGCTCTTTGAAAATCACCATGAGATGATCGCCTGTCACAGCTTTTCAGTGCTGAAAGCCAAGCAGAACGTGCCGAAAATCAAAGCCTTTCAGAAATGGATTCTGGAGGAGTTGATACGGTCCAAATACAAGTAGGATTGCATGCGATTATGACGCAAGCTCGGACAAGCTGGATGCGGCCGCACGGCTGGCCAACGCAGAACGGTGAATTAGATTCATGAATAAAGCTTCATTTCGCGTTTGACCTAACGACCTGTCCAAACAAAGATCAGGAACAGAAGGTCCGGTTGGAGGAAATTTCGGACCTTTGGATACAGATCAGGCACGCGTGGTCGCAAGATCGTCTGCCGATCCGTTTGGGAGGAGTTCCGGATGCTGTTATCAAGCAACGATTTCGTGCGCGCTCGCATCATTATCTGCCGTGCCGTTCGGTATCGCGCTTGTAATGCATCACCTGTTTTCCCCCTGTATCAATGCTGACATGACCATTTGCGCCGACGGCCTCGCCCCGGCGCGATTGACAACACTCGTTTGACCATCATCGTCACAGGGAGGACTTTCAACGATGAACCTGACACTCAACCGACGCGGCTTTCTGGCCGGCACAACGGCCCTTCTCGCAGCGCCCGTCATCCTAAGTTATCCGCGTGGCGCACAGGCCGCCGTGACCATGACGCTTGGCCACAACGCCGCTCCCGGCAACCCGCGCGGCGCTGCTGCAGATGAATTTGCACGTCTCGTCACGGAAAAAACGGGTGGGGAATATGCGGTGCGCGTCGCCGGCGCCGAACAGCTTGGCAACGAGCAGTCGTTGCTGACCAGCCTTCGCACCGGCGCCGTCGATATGACCGTCAACAGCCAGGGATCCTGCGCCGCTCTCGTGCCTGAAGTCGCTGCCCTTGGTCTTCCTTTCCTGTTCGACAACAGCGCTGCTGCCTTCAAGGTGCTCGAAGGCGACACCGGCAAAGCGCTGGCTGAGCGGTTTGCCACCGTCAACATGGTGCCGCTTGGCTGGTGGGATAACGGTATCCGCCAGATCACCAATTCCAAGCGCCCGATCAACAAGGTCGCCGATCTCGCGGGCCTCACGATCCGCACGCCCCCGGATCCGATGACCATCGATATCTTCAAGACATTGGGCGCCAATACCGAGCAGATCAGTTTCGGCGAACTCTATATCGCGCTTCAGCAGGGCGTCGTCGATGGGCAGGAGAACCCGCTGACCAATATCGCGAGTTCCAAGCTGTATGAGGTGAACCCGTTCATTTCGATGTCCGGACACAAATGGGAAGTCTCGCCGTTCCTCATCTCTCAGATTCGCTGGGCGCAATTCGACGACAAGCAGAAAGCGGCGATCCAAGAGGCGGCCGATGGCGCGACCACGATGCAGCGCGGCCTGATCAAGGACGCCGAAGCGAAACATCTGGCAACCTTCAAGGCCAATGCGAGCCTGAAGATCAACGAGGTCGACAAGGACGATTTCCGTAAGGCATCCGAGCCAGTCGCTGAGATCTGGAAGGCCAAGCCCTTTGGCGAATTCGTCACCAATCTCATCGCAGCTGCAAAGGGCTGACCATGATTGGACCAGACGATACACCGCGGGAGAACCTGGGTAACTTCGCCATGGTTACCAGCCATCCGCTCACACCCATGCTCCGCCTCGCCAATGGGCTCGATCGTTTCGTCGCCGTCGTGGCGCGTACCATTGTGCTGGTCTCCGGCTGTGTCCTTCTGGTCCTGCTGTTCGGTAACGTCGTCGCCCGTTATGCTATGGGCGGCGGCTTCTCCTTTGCACAGGAGCTACCGGAGCGGATATTCCCCTTCTTCATCATGGCGGGTGTGGCGCTCGGTGTTCAGCACGGTGGCCATATGGCTGTCGAAATGCTGCCGGAAATGCTCGGCCGTCGCGCAGAACAGGTTTTCCGCATCCTGGCCCAGACCATCGTCATCATCGGCCATGCGGTCATGGTCTATGTGACGGTTCAGGTTGCCAATATCTCGTGGATCGACCTCAGCCCGGTTCTCAACATGCCGGCTAGCTATAGCTACTACGCGCTCGCAGGAGGGTCGGCTGCCGTCATCATCGCAACCGTGGCTCTGGTCATTCGCGTCACGATTATCGGTCCCGAGGCCATGCCCGTGCCGACCCCAGAGGAGACAGGCCAATGATGAGCCTTGCCATGATCCTTATCTTTTGCGTGCTGATGATGCTGGCGGTTCCCGTCGGTCATGGCCTTATCATATCGTCAGCTGCCGCCATCTTCTTCTTTGGCGGACTGCCGCTCAGCATCGTCGCGCAGCAGCTTTATCAGCAGACCCAGTCCTTCCCGATGCTCGCCATGCCTTTCTTCATGCTGGCAGGTACGCTGATGCTGGGCGGTAAACTTGGCACGGAACTGCTTTCGTTTGCCTCAAAGGTTATGGAGCGCTGGCGCGGAGGTCCGCTTGCAACGACGGTCGTCGCCTCGGTGGTCTTCGGCGGCGTGTCGGGTTCGGCAGTTGCCAATGCCAGCGCGCTCGGTTCCGTGCTGATCCCGTGGCAGAAGAAACAGGGCTACCCTGCGGCCCTTTGCGCCGCCAACAACTCCACATCCGCCGTCATTGATATCCTCATTCCGCCATCTATCCCGCTCATCCTCTATTCTCTGGTCAGCGGTACCTCGATTGCGGACCTGTTCACGGCGGGCCTCCTCCCAGGCGTCCTGCTGGCAGGCGGACTTTTGCTCACCTGCAACTGGATTGCCCGCCGTCGCGGTTTTTCCAAACCCGAGCGCTCCGCAACGATGCGGGAGCTTGGCCGCCTCGCCTTCTTGTCCAGCCCCGCACTGATGCTGCCGGTTCTCATCCTGCTCGGATTGCGCTTCGGCATTGCCACGCCGACGGAAATCGCCGTGCTGGCGGTCGTCTATGCCCTGATCATGAGCGTGTTCTTCTACCGTGACATCACGTGGACACGGTTCAAGGGCAACATGATCGAGGCAGGCATCGCCACCGGCGTCGTCATGCTCGTCATCATCGGCAGCGCCGTCTGCGGCTGGATCCTGACATTCGACCAGGTGCCGGAGCGCTTTGCCGAATGGATCGGCGCCACGGTCCATAACCCGATCCTGATCATCATGTGCATGAACATCCTGCTGCTATTGGTCGGCATGCCGCTCGACCTGCCGCCGTCGATCCTGCTGCTTGGGCCCATCTTTGTGCCGCTCGCCGCCACGATCGGTCTCGATCCGGTCCAGCTCGGGCTGATCATGGTGCTAAACCTTGGCATCGGGCTCTATACGCCGCCCATCGGAACGACCCTGTTCATATCAGCATCGATCGCCAAGACATCGCTTGGCGCCACTACCCGTGAGCTCTGGCCGTTCTTCCTGGTATCGATGATCGTGCTTCTCCTGGTGAGCTACGTACCGGCGCTGACCATCTACTGATCCAAGGTGGCGCGGCCGTTACGCCGCCGCGCCTCACCATCACCGCGTCCATCCACCGCATCGACGATCCCCGGATCGCCGAATGGACCCTGTCGTGCCTTCGCATGACGCCATTCGTACTGAATACAAGGAGAAGCACCCATGAGTGGGACCATCGCCACCCATCTGCCGAACATGAGCCTGCCACGCCGCGCGTGGGAAATCCGTCGCAAAGCCGTGCGCATGGGCGAAGTTCAGGGGCAAGGCTATGTCGGCCAGGCCCTCGGCATCGCAGACGTCCTTGCCGTGTCCTATTTCCATGCGCTGACCTATCGGCCCGAAGACCCGGAATGGGAAGGACGTGACCGCTTCCTGCTCTCCATCGGCCACTACGCCATCGCGCTTTATTCCGCCTTGATCGAGGCCGGCATCCTGCCCGAGCAGGAGCTGGAAACCTACGGAGCCGATGACAGCCGTCTCCCAATGTCCGGCATGGCCGCCTACACGCCCGGTATGGAGATCACCGGCGGTTCGCTCGGCCAGGGTCTCGGCATCGCCGTCGGCATGGCGCTCGGCCTCAAAGCGAAGAAGAACGCGGCTTTCGTCTACAATCTCATGTCGGACGGCGAACTTGGCGAAGGGTCGACCTGGGAAGCGGCAATGTCGGCGGCCCACCACAAGCTTTCCAACCTCGTCTGCATCGTCGATTTCAACGACCAGCAGGCCGATGGCAAATCCACCCAGATGCTCAGCGCGGAACCCCTCTCTGAGAAATGGACCGCCTTCGGCTGGCACACACAGCGGGTGGACGGCAACGATATGGACGCGCTTGTCGCCGCCTTTGATGTTGCCCGCAACCTCGAAGATGCAAGGCCCCGGGTCATCATCTGCGACACGCTGATGTGCAAGGGCGTGCCGTTCCTCGAGACCCGGGAAATCACTCATTTCGTGCGCGTAGAACCGGAGGAATGGCAGATGGCGCTCTCGGTGCTCGACGCAAACCGACCGGCTTGAAGGATAAAGCCATGACAGCAAACAGAAATTACGATCCCCATCGCAAGTGGGAACCCCGCATTCCCAAGCCTGGTGAAGGCGGCAAGACCTCGGCCATGATCGCTTCGCTCGCAGCCGAAGGTTACGACACGGTGTCGGCCCCGTTCGGCCATGCGCTAGTCGAGCAGGCCCGCAACAATAACCGTATCGTCGGCCTGACCGCGGATCTCGCGAAATATACCGACCTGCATGTCTTTGCCGAGGCCTTTCCCGAGCGCTTTTACCAGATGGGCATGGCGGAGCAGGTGATGATTTCGGCCGCCGCCGGCATGGCGCGCGAGGGGTTCATTCCCTTTGCCACAACCTATGCCGTCTTTGCATCGCGCCGCGCCTACGACTTCATCGCCATGGCGATCGCCGAGGAAAACCTGCCGGTCAAGATCGTCTGCGCGCTTCCGGGCCTTACGACCGGCTATGGCCCGAGCCATCAGGCGACCGAGGATCTCGCGATTTTCCGTGGCCTGCCAAACCTGACGATCATCGATCCCTGCGATGCGATCGACGTCGCCGAGGCCGTTCCCGCCATCATCGCCCATGACGGTCCGGTGTATATGCGCCTGCTGCGCGGCAAGGTGCCGTCCGTCCTGCGCAGGCATTGCCCGGACTACACGTTCGAACTCGGCAAGGCCAAGCTGGTGCGGGATGGCACGGATGCATTGGTGATCGCGTCGGGTTTCATGACCATGCGCGCGCTGGATGCTGCCATCGAACTGGAAAAAGACGGTGTCTCGGTTGGCGTGCTGCATTGCCCGACGATCAAGCCGCTCGATACGGAGACAATCCTGGCCGAGGCCGCAAAAGGTGGCCGCCTCGTCGTCACGGCGGAAAACCACACCCGCATCGGCGGGCTCGGCGAGGCCGTGGCATCGACGCTGCTGACCAATGGCGTGACGCCAGCATTCCGCATGATCGGTCTGCCCGATCAGTTCCTCGACGCCGGTGCGTTACCCACACTGCACGACCGGTACGGAATCTCCACCGCTGCAATGCTTTCCCAGATCCGCAGCTGGCTCTGACCACAAACGCAAAATCCACATCACCCTCCTCGCCTGGGGCGAGACATGGAAAGAAAAAGGAAATTTTAATGGCAAACGCTCTGCTCGAGGGCAAATTCGCAGTCGTGACCGGTGCCGCATCCAAGCGCGGTCTGGGCAAGGCCACGGCCAAACTCTTCGCCGAACATGGCGCGACCGTCGCGATCCTCGATCTCGATGAAGCTGCGGCCAAGGAAGCCGCAGCCGATCTTGGCGCGCAGCATGTCGGCATGGCCTGCAATGTCACCGACCTAGATGGCATCACAACGGTGATCGAAGCCCTTATTGCGAAATGGGGTCAGATCGACATTCTCGTCAACAATGCCGGCATCACCCAGCCGCTGAAGATCATGGATATCGGACCGGAGAACTACGACGCCGTGCTCGACGTCAACCTGCGCGGCACGCTCTATTGCAGCCAGGCGGTAATCCCGCACATGCGCGGCCGCAGAACCGGCAAGATCGTCAACCTCTCCTCCGTTTCGGCCCAGCGTGGCGGCGGCATTTTTGGCGGACCGCACTATTCTGCTGCAAAAGCCGGCGTTCTGGGCCTTACCAAAGCCATGGCACGTGAACTTGCGCCCGACAATGTCCGCGTCAACGCTATTTGCCCGGGCTTCATCGCGACGGACATCACCGGCGGCATGCTGACACCCGGCAAAATGGAAGAGATCAACGCTGGCATCCCCATGGGCCGCGCCGGCACGGCGGATGATGTCGCGGGCTGCGCGCTGTTCCTCGCATCCGATCTGTCGGCCTATGTCACCGGCTCGGAAGTTGATGTCAACGGCGGCTCGCTGATCCACTGATATCTCAAGCGGCGCCTGACGGGCGCCGCCCTGCCCTCAACGGAGAACAGCATAATGAAACTCGGATTGGGCAGCTATGCCTTCCGCTGGTCGATCGGGATCAAGGACCTGCAGCCCACCACGCCGATGACGGCAATAGAGGTTCTGGAGATTGCCCATGCGCATGGCCTTAAGCTGGTACAATATGCCGATAACCTGCCGCTCGACCGTCTGACGCCGGAAGAACATCGGGCGCTGAAGGCGCGTGCCGACAGCTACGGCATGTCTCTGGAACTCGGCACGCAATCCTTCGACGCGGTGGAGCTTGCACGCTACATCCCGATCGGCAAACGCATTGGCTCCAGGATCCTGCGGGTCGCGCTCGACGCGGAAGACGCGCTGATCCCCGTGCCGGAACTGGCGGCACAGATCCGCGACCTGCTGCCGGACGGAAAAGCGGCGGGCCTGCGGTTTGCGATCGAGAATCACTTCAACTATCCCTCCTCCCGGATGGTCGAACTGCTCGACGCCGTGGCCGACGAGGCACTCGGCGTCTGCCTCGACGTCGCCAATTCCATTTGCGCTGGCGAATGGCCGATGACGACGGTGAAGATGCTCGCACCCTACACAATCAACCTGCATCTCAAGGATTATCAGATCACGCCCGATCCATACGGCGTTGGCTTCCGCATTCACGGCACGCCGCTTGGCGATGGCCGGGCTGAGATTTCGGACATTCTCGATTGCCTTGCGCATTGCCCGGATGACATGAGCTGCATCCTCGAACATTGGCTGCCCCAGACACTCGACATGGAAGCCACGCGCCGCATGGAACACGAATGGCTGGAACGCACGGTGGCCGCCGCCAAACGGCTGGTCCCCGGCAACCACTGAAACCCACATCCGAACAAACCGGACCGGAATGATCATGACCCAGAAAACCAAGAAGCTCATCAACGCGCCCGAGAATATCATCCCGGAATTCATCGACGGCTTCGTCAGTGCCCATGCCGATATTTTGGCGGTGGAAGGGCCGACCGGCCGCGCTGTCGTCGCGCGACATGGCCCGCGCGATGGTAAGGTCGGGATGGTCGTCGGGGGCGGTTCGGGTCACGAGCCTGCCTTTGCCGGCTATGTCGGCCGGGGCCTGGCCGATGCCGCAGCAGTCGGCAATGTCTTTGCCTCCCCCTCGCCCCAACATATTCTCGACGCCGGGCGCGCTGCCGATGGTGGTGCGGGCGTGCTGTTTCTCTACGGCAACTATACCGGCGACGTTTTGAACTTCACGATGGCGGCCGAAGAGCTGCAGGCAGAGGGAACGCCCGTCAAACAATTTGCCGTTTCCGACGACATTGCATCTGCTCCGTTCGAGCGGCGAACCGAACGGCGGGGCGTTGCGGGAGATTTCTTCGTTTTCAAATGCGCCGGTGCTGCCGCCGATCGTGGCGAAAATCTCGACAGCGTGCATGCCGCCGCAATGCTTGCGAATGACCAATGCCGGTCGATGGGGGTCGCTCTTGGCGCCTGCTCGCTGCCGCAGACAGGCACCCTGAATTTCGAGATCGGCCCGGAGGATATGGAAATCGGCATGGGCATCCATGGCGAACCCGGCATGCGCCGCGAAAAGCTGGCGCCTGCCGATACCGTCACGGATGTGCTTATGGAGCCCATCCTGAAAGAACTGGCGCTTGATAGCGGCGATCGCGTGGCTGTCCTCGTCAACGGACTGGGCGCGACGACGCAGCTCGAACTCTTCGTCATCTACCGCCGCGTTCGTCAGATCCTTGATGCCTTGGGTATCGGCATCCATGCCAACTGGGTCGGTGAATATGCCACATCGCTGGAAATGGCAGGCGCCTCCGTCACCCTCCTCAAGCTCGATGACCAGTTGACCCGCCTACTCGATCATCCCTGCCGCACACCAGCGCTCACCGTGGGCGATGCAGGCAAGGCAGCGCCCATAACGCAGCGGTCGGAACGCAAGGTTCGAGCCGTCAAAAGGGACGTTGCTATCGACCGCGCGGCGCTTTTGACATCCGGCAGCGTCACATCATCAATTTTCGTGCAGATGATGATGGCGATTGCCGACACGATCCGCACCGAAAAAGACCATCTGTCCCAACTCGACGGTGTACTGGGCGACGGCGATCACGGCGTCACCATGGATATCGGCTGGACGGCGGTGCGCAATGAACTGGAAAACGGCACCGATAACGGGGTGATTGTTGAAGTCTGCGAGCGCATGGCACATGTGTTTCTGACCGCTGTCGGCGCGTCCTCCGGTCCGCTCTATGCCAGCGGCTTTCGCGGGGCTGGTAAGGCCGTCGCCGATCGGCTTAATCTCGATGGCGCAGCCATGGCCGCGTGGATTAAAGGCATGAGCGACGGTATACTTTCGCGAGGCGGCGCAAGCCCTGGCGACAAGACGATGGTGGATGCCTGGTTTCCAGCAGCAGAGGCCGCCGTCAAGGCAGCGCAGTCGGGTGCGGACGAGCTTGCGGTGCTGATCGCCGCGCGCGATGCGGCAAAAGCAGGCGCGGAACACACAGCAACGATCGAGAGCCGCCGCGGCCGGTCCGCGAAGCTCGGTGTACGCTCGGTCGGCCATATCGATCCCGGAGCTCTGTCAGCCTATATGATCCTCCGCGCCATGACCGCGTCGTTGCAAAACGCTTCGGCGTGAGCCTCTGCGAGCAAAGAGCCGCTGACCTGCGAAGCTTGCGCGTCGTGTCAAGTTCAGGCTGCCCCACATAGCTTCGCGCACCTCATTATCAACCAGATCGACCGTTGAGCCTCGGCAGCATTTGGCCCACCGTTCCGTTTATCCACGAAATCAGGTGTGGTGGTTTGCGTGCCCATGACTTTCTAGTCCGATCGAACCCCCAGCAAAATGTAAATAAGGACAAAATTCATACAAGAATTCAACAATTCAGGCTCTTCATATCGCATTATCCGTGCACTTATGATAAATTAATTATCTTAAACCGCACGGCGTGTCTGCCGAAAAAAACAAACGATAATGTTCTCTCTCTTTACTTTTTATTTGGTGCAGTTCCGCGCTGATATTATGGCGAGGAACTTAGAAATACCATCGCAAAAGAGCCATTTCATCCTGGGTGTAAGCTTTAAAGAGGTTGTCCATTCGGAGTAGATCTTGGAGACTGGAGTTGCCACACCTCAGTTTTCAGGATCGCTCATAATGAACATTCACAAGATGCTCGATTGACGCTTTTGCGTAGCGAAGAAATTACTTTGGCAGTGACCGGTGGCCAGCTCAATTAAGCACAGGCTGCCCGCATCATGGCGTTTCACCGAAGATCGTGCGCGCTGGGCTGCACAGCCAAATACAACGGCGCGACGATATGACGTACCCGTCATTGCGGCTCAACATCAGTCCCCCATGGACAGACGGCGGCTTGGCCGAGCGCATTGCAACTCTTCGCAAGCAGCGCCTGACCGGCAAGCACATTGCCATGGGGACGGGTGTTTTGCCTGCCACCGTCAGACGTGTTTTCAAACGCGCCGGCCTGTCGCGGATGGAGGACCTTGTGTCCATCGAACCGGCCGTGCGTTACGAATATGCCGAACGAGGTGGTCTGATCCATCTCGGCATGAAGCATCTCGGCCGCTTCGAGCGCGTCGGTCACCGCATCACCGGCAACAGGACTGGCCAGAGTAACTCCCCTGGCGTTGGCTGGGAATATGTCCATATCTCAATCGATGATGCCTCACGCATCGCCTTTACCGGCATCTTCCCGAACGAAAAGGCCGAAAGCGCGGTTGCCTTCCTCATGGCGGCCGTTGCCTATTACAACAGCCTCGGCATCACGGTCACACGCGTGATAACCGATAACGGTTCCTGCCACAAAGCCGGGGATTTCGCAAAAGCCTGAAAGAGCCTCGGCCTCAAGCACATCCGCAGCAAACCGTATACACCCAAAACCAACGGCAAGGCCAAGCGTTTCATTCAAAGGGCATTACGGATGACGCATTATCTCCCTTCGCACACTCGAAAGCTTATAGAACATCAGGTTTTTAGCGAAAGGGTAATCAAGAACCACCTCCTAGAGCCCTTAGGGCCGTCACAACCCGCGGCGAAATTGTCATTAACGGTGGGTTATCTACGAAATGCCCCCCGGTCTCAGCATCACCTACGCGGGACTAGCCCTAATCCGCAAATAGTTGTTGGAAGTTTGCCGCGGCAAACTTCTTTTCGCCACCAACCTATTTACTGAAAGCCCGTTTCTTCCAGGTTTGGGTTTACTAGGACGGATCGAGATTCAGGCTCTCAAATTGGCGGTCAGTAAGAAGTGATCAGTTTTGCGATTGGGGTTATGAGTACGATGAAACATTATGAATTGAATACGGCGCAACTGGCTCGGATCGCGCCTCCTTTTCGGGCAAGGTCGAGACGGTGCACCGCACAGCTTCACCCGTTGGTGTCAAGCGTAGGGAGCAAGTATTGACGCGCTGACGGCGGATCGTGACAACCAATATCCCATTCTCGATAATATCATTGTGTGGTCGCATCAATGGTCGATTAACGACAAAAGGATCAAGTGCTGGGGTGTTCTATACGGATCGATCACCAATACCCACGTGCTCGCCGGTACGTCTGGCCGCCCTTTACGAATCTGCATCAGATCAGGACAGTTCAGCGACATCAAATCTGTAGCGGATTTTCCCGAAGATTCATTGGCTGAAAAAGTTCCGACGCCTTGCTCCCCGTTACGACAGACAAAGGCCCACTTCACAGGCCCTATTCACCATGGCCCCAGCCATGATCTGGCTAAGATAAATGTCAATCCGGCCTAGATATGAAGATGGGGAAAACTGTCTCAACTACGCTTTTTTCTAAACGGCCTGGGAGAAAGCTTCAAGCCAGAGTTCAAACATCTTCTCGACGCGCCACCGCCTTTCTTCAGCAATATTTCCGGATATCAGCCGCATATGCTCCTTGCTCAAAAAAGCATTAAATTTGAAAACGTTGTGCGATGGACGCTGAAACGGCCGGTTGTGATATGGTCTTGAATGGGTATTTGTGTCTGCCGAGGTCGGCTATTACTTCGAAACATTTATAGTCCATCATTGGCTAGAGTTTGCCACGGCAAACTCTAGCCAAGCCTTACTATCATCCCAACCGCCTGCCCTCTTCGACCTGGCTTTTTATCAACGCCATAACCATCGGTCCCAGCGAAAACTCGCCTCGTTCTGCTCGCCGGGTCAAATCTCGCAGATATCCACCGGCTGAGTTGATCAAGCTGGCTCGCTCAAGAATAGCGGCCATCGCGACGGCAGCGTTCTCTTGCCCCATTGCCATGCACGCATCTTGATAGGCCGCAGGACTTACCCCCAGAACGGATCGAACCACGACAGCCGCAGATATTAGGTCTCGCCAGTTTCCGATATCTCCACCCGGTCCATAGTCGAGGATCGCAGGGCAGGCCCTCAAGACCAATCCGAGTGGGAAATTCTTCATCGGTTTTGTTTGAAGTGGCACATCACTCGATTTCGACGCCAGATCTGTTCGAACGCTTGGTTCAAATTCAGTAGGATAATTGGTATGTGAATTCTGTATGTGCTGCTCAATATGACTATCATTGCTGCTCAGATTTCCTGATTTTTCGTTGAAAGTCAGTCTCTTGAGAACTTCTTCCTGAAGTCTTTGCATTTTACCTAGCAGGTCTGTGACGGTCTCCAGCGTCGGCGATGCCGGGAATTTTTCGACGAGGGTGATGTACATGGCCTCGATCGCCAGCCAATCGCCGTCAGCACCTTCAGCGAGGGCGGCGCTGATGAGTTTGCGGGTATCGCGGCGGCATATTGTCAGGTTTTCTCTTGCTGCCTTCAACGCGACCCTGTCGGCCATTACCTGTTGGGCTGAAATGGCCAGTTCTTCGGCGCGGGCGAGGAGAGGTGAGAGGTCGAAGCCAAAAGCTTTTTCAATGTTGCCTGAGCTGCCCTTGCGAGCGTAGCGTTTGCCGTTTGCGCTGTCCTTGCGCGCAATCAAACCCGCGTCCACCAGGATGGCAAGGTGACGGCGGAGCGTTGCACCGGCCATCCCATGGGCGCGTAGCGCCAGCTGAATGTTTGATGGGAAGACGATGAGATTGGCGCCTTCGCGCAGCTCGGTCTCCGGATGGAAGCTTAAGAGTGCGTCCAGCACCGCGAGGCTGTTGGACTGTATCCCAAGGATGCTCATTGACGCGGAGGCGTCTCGCAAGATTTTCCATTTGTCTGCTGTCTTGCCCGGCTTGATATCAGCCAATGCCACTTGCTGTCGCACATGCGCAAGCGTCATCGGCCGCCGCCCGAACGGCGTCGTCACACTTCCTAACTGCATTCTCTCTCACCTTTCAGAAGGCAAAAGAAATTCGCTCGCCAAAACGGCGCCAAAACACTTGACTGTGATTCGAGGAAATGCGATTCTCTAGCTGCTTAGACGAGAGAGGCTTCCACGACGGCAACGTTTAGGGGGCCTTTTTCTTTTGCCGGCTTACTCTCCGTTGGTCTGTTGATCTTTTGCGCGGGCTTTGGAGCGATGCTCCTCAAACAGCGCGGTTAAATGTTCAAGCACGAAGGCCGCAAATTCCGGGGCTTTTCGCGTGTCGATGGAAATGTCGAGCTTGGCATTGGCTTTCGTCACCTTTGCCAAAGGCGCACCCGAACTGGTCTTCCAGATAAAAGGATCGGCCTTCTTCGCTTTTGGCTTCAAATAGCTGACCAAGGCCTTGAACCGGTCATCTGAGGGGAGGCGGCGCATATCGTCGGAGGAAACGAATTCCGTCGCTTCTCCGAAGCGATCGTTTTTCTCCAGGAAGTCGGCGAGGTCTGCCCAGCTTCGGCGCCCTACTCCCGGTGCTGCCCCAATCGCGTCGATCAGGTCTCCCGTTAAGCGCGAAACCACGGAAAGCATGATCGACACATCGCCTTTGTGGAGCGACATGGACGACATAATCACTTCTCGCGGAAACTGCGCCTTCAGCCGGTCTGCGAAGCGCGCCTTTTCAATATAGGTCAAATCCTGACGCTGGCTGTTTTCCTGGCCCTGCGCGACGACGAGTTGCTCGTCCGTCAAATCCCTGACGATTGCCTTTACGGACAGGCCGAGTTCCGTCACGGCGCGAAGGCGGCGGTGGCCGAATGCGACCTGGTAACGTCCAGGCAAAGACGGGTGAGGGCGCACGAGGATAGGCACTTGCTGGCCCTGCTCGCGAATAGAGTCCATCAGGCCGTCGATTTCACCCGGCATGCGGTCCTGCAGAAAGGACGGATCGATATCCGCAGGGTTCATGTCCACCACGGACTGACCTTCCGCTAGCCGCCGCTCGATTTCATCGGCACGTCCGAGCCGGTCGTTCTGCTCACGCAAGGCGTTGCCGATATTGGCCGTCAGCTTGGTCGCGGGGTCGCGTTCCTTGCGGGTGACGCCCAGAAGCGGCATGGCGCGGTTTTTTGGCGGGCCATCCTGCGCGACAGTCGGGACGTTTACGGAAACGCCGAGGAGATCCTTCCGGCTCATGCGGTTCTACCCCATGCTTTTTTGATCAGTGATTCAATTTCATCGTTTACAGCGTTCATCGCCTCCAGGGCGCGGTCATAGGTTGACCGCGTGAACTGGCTGCGTTCGACTTCGAACAATGTCTGGTTGGTCAGGCCGGCATCCGAGACGGCTGTTGTCTTCAGCATCGGAAAGTTCAAAACATTCTCGCCGAAGATCGAGCGGAGATAGCCCACCATCTGGTTCTGCGGCCCATCGCTGGGCTCGAAACGAGTGACGAGGTAGCGCATCCAGTTGAAGTTGAAGCGGGCTCCGGCATTTTCGATTTCGCGCAGCAAGTTCGATGTCATGGCCAAAAACTGGTTCATGGACATGACATCCAGCATTTGCGGATGTACAGTCACCAGGATCGATGTAGCGGCTGTGAGCGCCGACAGCGTCAGATAACCCAGCTGCGGCGGGCAATCGATTACGACGACATCGTAATTATCAGCGATATCTTCGATGACCTGGCTGATCCTGCCGTAGAACAGGGTATCGCCTTCCTTGCGCTGCATGAGCGCGCGGGGCGTATCGTGCTCAAACTCCATCAGTTCGAGATTGCCGGGTATGAGGTGGAGGTCGGGAATATAGGTGCCCCGAACCACCTCCTCAATCGGCCGCTGTTCGTCGTCGTAACGGATGGCGCCATAGAGCGTTTCGTTCGGGCCGACATCTGTTTCCGGCTGGCTTCCGAACAAAGCCGAGAGGCTTGCCTGCGGATCGAGATCGATGGCGAGAACGCGATATCCGCGCATGGCCAGATATTGCGCCAAATGGGCTGCCGTCGTGGTTTTTCCGGAGCCGCCCTTGAAGTTCATCACGGAAATGACTTGAAGCTGCTCGTCACTTCGGCGGTGCGGCAGATAGCGGCGGTTGCCGCGGCCGATCTGATCGAGATGCTTGCGAATACCGTGAATGTCTTCGATCGAAAAGATCCGGCGCCCGCCTGGGCTGGTGCTGACATTGAGCTCCAGCATGTCACCGGCAATTTGCCGAAGATAGGATTCGCCCACACCCAGCAGCTTGGCTGTTTCCGATGGCCCGAAGGTTCGGATTCCCTTTTGCGCGGTCGGCGGGAAGACCTTAAGGTGATGTGCCTGAAGCTGCGTAGACAGCGCTTCGGCATGCCGCTCCATCAAGGCTGTCAAGCCTTCGGCTAAAGGGACTGTTTTTTCGGCGGTTTGCGGCATTGCGAAACTCATTTTGTTGCCAGTGGCGATTTTTTGCGGGAAAGCGAACAATTTCCGCCGTTGGCAATAGGCTCCGATTCTGAGTTTTGGGCAAGACCTTTTTGGTTAACGATATCTTAACGTGGCGCAAACTTATCATGAAAAATCAATGACTAGATCGGTAAAAACCAAGCGGAACAAGCAATTGACGAACTCATCAAGCGCAAGAACTGAAAATCGGCGTACCTGAAAAAACGGGCAGGGGATCAATTTTCCGGAACTGTCATCCCGTTGAAGCCCGAGAAAAGGTTGCGCCAGCAGCCATGATCCGAATCGTTGCGGCCATCATCAGACTTTTTACTGTTCAGAATATACAGTTCCGGCTTGCTTTCATCGAGCATCCAGTGAAGCTTTTTCAAACGTGTCAAAAGCTCCCAACCGTCGATCATTTGCTGGGCCGTTTGGTTGGTCTTTTTTGCTTTGTAACCGAAGAACCGCGATGCAACGTTGTCAGGAACGTTGCATCCCTGATCGTGGCAGGGTAAAATAACACGTAGCTCACCAAAAGCCGGGCTGGTAGGATTATCAGTCATTATGGTGAAGCGACTGGCGGTGCGGTTTTCATGGAATTACCGACGATAACCGCCCAATCACGTTTTCCATTCTTCTTCAATGTCCGAGAAAAATCTGTCGCCATTGACAGACGCGTGATAGGCACACGTTTCAAGGACTATGAAGGAGATGCTCCATGGCCGTTGCGCTCTATGCGGACTATATCGCGGACGTGAGGGGTCTGTTCACGCAGTTGGACCGGCATCCCGAATTGTTCCAGACGTTCGAGGTTCGCCTGGAACTGGCGGCAGCCGGCAGCGTCATTGTCTATGAAACAAAGCGCAGAAGGGGCCAGACTGACAGTCTGTACTATGGCCGCTCTGCAGATGGCGCGAACCAGAAGGTTGCTCAATCCTCCGCATTTTCGGCAATGGATCGCTTTTTTGCGCTTGGGCAATTCGTTGCGCTTACCGATCCAGTGGATGGCGCGCATTCTGGCAAAGGCGCGCAGGCGGCGGCGGTAAATGCACGATATCCCCATTGCGCCGTCAATTTCTCCTATCGCAAGAAAGGCGAACCGGTCGCCCGCGCCATGCTGATGGTGTTTGTCGGGTTCAATGATGACGCTGACGCAGACAAATATGTGTCTGAAGCAGGCAATGGTTTTGTGTTGGAGAGTGAGCAGCCTTATCGCGCCGCGCGGCTTCACGAGTGGAAATAGAAAGCGGTATATAGAACGGGTTTCGCCGAGGACTACCGTCGCACTCGCCGACGTCTCATTGAAGAGAACAACGTTATTGGCGCGTCTTTGCAGGCAGTCCTGCCAAATATCTTGCTAATAAGCCCAATAGGTTCTATTCATCAAGTCATCGGATGACTGGATGAATGATGCAAGCTCTCTCGCGAACAAATCTGACTGACACGGCTGTCGAGGCGATGCGGCTGGAGATCAGTTCCGGCCGATGGCCGGTCGGTGGCCAGTTGCCGAACGAGGCGACGTTATCGTCGCTGCTGTCTGTCAGCCGCGGCACCGTGCGCGAGGCCGTCCGCGTTCTCGTTGCCAAAGGGTTTCTGGAGACGAAGCAGGGGTCAGGCACCTATGTCCGTTCCAAGACCGATCCTGTCGAAAGTTTTTCGCGCGCACGGGGTGCTGGGTTGCGCGATCTTCTGGAAGCGCGCTGCGCGCTGGAGGTCGAGGCCGCTCGCATGGCTGCCATCCGCCACGCTCCGGCGGCAATCCCGGCGTTGCGTTCACTGCTTGAGGTTCGCGGCCATAGCAACGAGGGCGACCGCGAGGACTATATCGTCCGGGATCTTGCCTTCCACAAAGCTGTCGTTGCCGCATCCGGCAATCAGGCCATGATCGAAATTTACGAATTCTTTTCCGCCTCCATCCGCGAGACCATCGAAGCCACGCTGTGCGATGAACTCCCCGAACCCGACATGCAGGCGCATGCCGCTATTATCGATGCCATTGCCTCCGGGTCGCCAGATCAGGCCGATGCGGCGACGCGCCGCTTCATGGCTCCGATACTGAGCGCACTCGACAGGATGCTTTTGTCATGACTGCCCAACCAAAACGGGTAAGGCCCCTTCAGGCTATCGATGACCAGCTGATTGATGCCGAGATCGACAGCGTGCCGCAACCGCGCGTCATTGCGCCGCCAAGTACCGCTGCGCGTTTGCTGCTCGGCGTGAGCCTCGTGCTGATCGCATTCAATCTTCGCCCGGTCTTTTCCAGCGCCTCCGCATTGCTTCCGGAAATTGCGCAGACATTCGGTCTTTCGACGGCAGCCATTGGTTTGCTCACCACGCTGCCGGTCGTCTGCCTCGGGGCCTTTTCGCCGCTCGCACCCTGGCTGGCACAAAAAATAGGAACGGAACGGACCCTCCTGGGCGTCCTTGCTTTATTGATGCTCGGAACTGCGCTTCGAAGCCTGAATTCCGTCCCACTTCTCTTTCTCGGAACGGCACTTGCCGGCGCCTGCATCGCCGTTGGCAACGTCCTTTTGCCTGGTCTCGTCAAACGGGATTTCCCTGACAAGGCAGCCCTGATGACCGGATGTTATACGATGGCGCTGTGTGCCGGTGCCGCAGCGGCTGCGGGGTTCACCTTGCCAATCGAACATCTGCTGAATGGCTCGGCACCTGCAGCTTTGGGGGCCTGGGCGCTGCCGGTTTTCCTTGTTCTGCTCTTATGGTTGCCGCAGGCATTTTGGCTCAGCCGCCGCCCGAAACAATCCGGGTTTCGGGTTCAGGCCCTGTTGCGCGATCGGCTTGCCTGGCAGGTGACGCTGTTCATGGGGTTCCAGTCCGCGCTAGCCTATTGCGTGTTCGGCTGGCTCGTGCCGATCCTGCGCGAGCGCGGCCTTTATGGCATCACGGCCGGTGCTGTCGTGTCTGTCTCGGTGATGGTCCAGGCCGGCGCCTGCCTTGTCATCCCGCATATTGCCGTGCGCCGGCCCGATCAGCGCGCCGTCGTCATGATGGTGCTTTCGTCAGCGGTCATCGCTTTGCTTGGCCTGCTTTTCGCGCCGTTATCGACGGTCTGGATCTGGGCCATTCTGCAGGGCATAGGGCAGGGGGGTCTTATCTCAGTTGCGATGACGATCATCGTGTTGCGGTCCCCGGATGCGCATGTCGCGGCGCATCTCTCCGGAATGGCACAATGCGTCGGTTATCTCCTGGCTGCGATCGGGCCGTTGATCGTTGGCCTCCTTCATTCCTGGACAGGCAGTTTCTCTGCAAGCGCCTTCCTGTTTATCCTGCTTGGAATTTCTGCCGGGATCGCCGGCTGGGGTGCAGGGCGCTCAGGACAGGTGAAGGCGCGCACGCTTGAAATCGAGCCGCAGCCTTGATCGAAGAAAGCCACTGTTTGTGAGGACAAACAGGTTTTAGGTTCAGTGATCGTGAGGACGGCTGGCTTCACCATTTGCTCCGGCCAGGACCCGGATGAAAAGCACGGCGGAGGCAGCACCCGGGTCTATGTGACCCAGCGAGCGTTCGCGCACCCTTGCCGCGCGACCCTTGGTGGCGATCATCGAGCGGGTGGCGTCGGCGCCGTTTTCGGCCGAGGTCAAAACATCGTGCCAATAGGCGCTTGCAGTCTTGTTTTCGGACAGAGCATTCCTCGCGGCGTCGGCGGCCGGGAGCCAGGCGTCGAGCATCGTCTTGTCGCCGCGCTGCCCCTTGCCGCGCTCACGAATGCCGGCAGCGATGGCTTCGATCATCTCGGTGCAGGCGGATAGATCCCAGGAGGTGCAACCGGCCAATGCCTTGGCGGCACGCTGGAAACCGGTTGCGTAAAGCGGCCCGGTCGAAGCGCCGACCGCATTCAAGAAGCCACTCGCAGCCGTCGACATCACGTCCGAGAGGCTTGCCCGGTCGAGATCGAGCTTGGACAATTCGGCATTGATGGCGCGAAAGCCGATTGACATGGTAATCCCGTGATCGCCGTCGCCAATGGCGCCGTCAAGTTCCGAGAGATGATCCTTTTCGGCCTCGATGACCTGCGACATCGTCTGGAACATTTTGACCATGCTGCGTGCCGCATTCTCCGACATGATATTCCTCCCAATGCCTTGCCAGCCTGCGGTCCTGTCGAACCGCTGATTTCATGCTTGATTGATATTCAGGACTGCGGTTTCGCAGGGATGATTCAACAGTTCGGTGAGCTGTTCGTCGAGATGCAGGATAGAGATCGATGCGCCGGCCATGTCGAGCGAGGTGCAATAGTACCCGATCCAGTTGGCCTCGATGACGACATTCTTGGCC
The DNA here is from genome assembly GCF_001426685.1 of Rhizobium sp. Root483D2. GTDB lineage: Bacteria > Pseudomonadota > Alphaproteobacteria > Rhizobiales > Rhizobiaceae > Pararhizobium > Pararhizobium qamdonense. The sequence continues at coordinate 324,628 of NZ_LMFB01000009.1, forward strand.
GCCAACCTCTGCGCGACACGCCGGAACAGGATATAGAGCTCCATCAGAGGCGTTGCCCCGAACGAGTTGACGAGAACGGCCACCCGGTCGCCCGGCTGCGTCTTCATCTCCTTGAAGATATTGTCCATGATCGTGTCGACCACTTCATCGGCGGTACGGATGCGCTCGCGCGAGACGCCGGGTTCGCCATGGATGCCCATGCCGACTTCCATATCCTCCGGGCCAATCTCGAAATTGTGCCTGCGCGTCTGGGGCATGGAGCAGGGTTCAAGGGCAACGCCGACCGTGAAGGTGCGGGCATTGGCCTTGCGCGTGATGGCCTCGCAGGCATCCAGGGTCAGTCCTTGGTCACAGGCGGCACCGGCCACCTTGAAGATGAAGAAATTTCCAGCAACGCCGCGGCGGCCATCCTTGTCTTCCAGAGGGGATGAGGCGATGTCGTCGGTGGTCAGCACCGTGCGGATCTCTATCCCCTGTTCCTCTGCAATTTCAGCGGCCATTTCGAAATTCATCACGTCGCCGGCGTAATTTCCGTAGACAAACAACACGCCTTCGCCACCGGAGGCGGCGACTGCGCATTGAACGATGGGATCAGGCGGCGGGGACGAAAAGATGTTGCCGATGGCGACAGCGTCGGCCAAGCCCTTGCCGACATAGCCGATGAAGCATGGCTCGTGGCCGGTGCCGCCACCGATGACCAAGCCAACCTTGCCCTTGCGCGGTCCGTCACGTGCCACCAGCGCCCGGTGCGAACCTTTGACCGGTTGCAGATATTTGTCATGGGCTTTGATCACGCCGTCGAGCATCTCCTCCACGACATCATTTGGGTTGTTGAGGAATTTCTTGACATGGGTTCGATAGCTGCTGGGGGTGGAAACCGGCTTCTGCCGCTGCGACAGGCGGCTATCGAGGCTGGTGACGCCATCGGCCCGGAGAATGCCGCTACCGGTGGCAGCGTCCGTAATCAGAACGTTGGCATAGCCTCCGCGCAGCGCTGCGAGCAGGGCAGGCACCTTGTCAAAACCGCCGGCGACAGCGATCCGCGTGCCGATCCCGCGCAGCATATCCAGCGATATGCCGATGGTCCGGTCATCAAGCGGCCCCGTGACCGGCTTGCCGCGTTCGTCGATGAACCGTCCGGCAACGACGCCCGCCGCACCTTTTGCCAGATAATGCTGCAGAGGGACGGACTCAAAAAAGCCGCTGGTGTGGATCGTGGAGTTTGGCCTGAGCGACGAGATGCCGAAAATGATCCGGTTTGCGCGCGACAGGGTCGCGAATTGTTCCTTGAGCAGAGGCTCATCCAGAAGCATGCGCTGCATCTGCGCTGATGCGACAATGGCAGGTGCGGTGATGTTGACGCAACGCGCCGAGATCGATTTCGCGACCGCCGATGCCGTCAGTTCCGGCGTATAGGCAAAGGATGCCGTGGTGCCACCGGTCGCCTGAATAACGGTCATGTCCTGCAACGCGCCGATATCCGTATGTTCGCCGACCGACAGGATCGTCCGGCCCCAGGCGACGGCAAGCGTGTCGCCCGATTTCAGAAGCTTTTGCAATGCGTGGGCACCGGCAACGCCAAGCCGGTTGATCAGCGGCCGGGCATTGTCATCGCTCGGGACGACCAGGCAGTCCGCAAGGCCGAAGTGGCGCTTGAGTTCCTGCGCAATCGTCAGGGACGCCAGCCGCGCCGGCTCCAGTGAAATATTGACGATCCCCTTTTCGCGCGCATCGGCGAGATAGCTGTTGACGGTGGCGCGGGACACACCCATCGCATCGGCGATTTCGCCCTGCGTCATGCCGTCCTCATAGTAGAGCCAGCAGGCCCAGACATAAGGGTCGTCGCCATAGCGCAATGGCATGGCGTCGAGGCTTTCGGTCGTGCCAATCCTGTTTGCGCCGCCCTTTCGGGGTGAAAGTGCCTTGGGTGTCATGAAATTGCGATGTTCCCTCATTCGCTCCAGCGCCGCGCGTCCTGTTTGAGGCACTCAGGCTGCTGCAACAGTGCAGGCCGGGAAGATGGAAGCAATGCCGGTGGTTTGCAACAGCAATCGCAAAACTGCGGTTGCGCGGCCACAGCGTTTGTCGCCATGGCGGTTCTATCCATCGAAGACTTACTGCAAGCGCTCGCGGGCGCCGAGCGAGAGTTCCTTCAAGATGATGGCGCAGGATGTTGCGCCGGCATCGAGAACGCCGAGCGAGCGTTCGCCAAGGCGGCTGGCCCGGCCGATTTTTGCAACGAGATTGATGGTGGAATCGCGGCCTGCTTCTGCAGCGCTGACAAGCGCGGCGAGCGCATCGGCGAAAGACTGCCCCTCTCTTGTCGCGGCATCAAAAGCCTCGATCGCCGGCACAAGCGTGTCGATCAGCGTCTTGTCGCCAACCTTTGCCTCGCCGATTGACTGGATGCCTTCAAGTCCTGAATGCAGCATCCGGCTGTAGGCCTCGGCATCGATCGCCTCGGTGGTTTCGATCTTTTCGGCAAATTCGGTAAACATGACGCCGTAGAGCGGCCCCATCGATCCGCCGATTTCCGTCATCAGCAGCGTTCCCAGCGTGTCGAGCGCTTCGGCCAGCGATGCGTCCTTGCCCTTCAGCCGCTCGGCCGTCATGGCAAAACCCTTGGCCATGTTGACGCCGTGGTCGCCATCGCCGATCTTGCCGTCGATTTCGCTGAGATAAGCGCGATTTTCGATGATCCGCTCAGCGAGCGAGAGAACGATTGCGCCGCCGCCCGCATTTGGAAATGTCTGCATGATGCAATCCCCCGTCAAATTATGATGGCGCAGTGCGCCTCGGTATCGATGAGCGTCTTCAACTCGTCGTCGAGCGCCATCACCGTCAACGTCGCGCCGACCATTTCGAGCGATGTGAAATAGTTGCCGATATAGGTCTTGTGGATGTTCAGACCCCGAGCGGCGATCTCCTGCTCGATCGTATCGTAAAGAATGTAAAGCTCGTTGAGCGGCGTGGCGCCGAGGCCCGAAACCAAGACGACGACTTCCGTTTCGGAGGCAAGGTTGTGGTCATCGAGAACGATCTTGCACATATCCTTGGCGACCGCCTCTGCGGTCTTCAAGGGTTCGACACGGACGCCGGGTTCGCCATGGTGGCCGATGCCCACCTCCATCGTGCCCGGCGCGATCTGGAAATTCGGATGTCCGACCGCTGGGAGCGTGCACGGACCCAGGCCGACGCCGATCGAGCGGCAATTGTCGATGGCCTTCTGTGCGGTCGCCCGCACCTCTTCAAGACTTGCGCCGCCGGCTGCTTTTGCACCGCCGACCTTCCACATCAGGATTTCGCCTGCGACGCCGCGGCGCTTATGGCGTTCTTCCGGCGGTGCGGAGCAGACATCGTCATTGGCAACGACAGTGGCAATCTCGATACCGTCCTTGGCCGCCAGTCTGGTGGCCATTTTGACGTTCATATTGTCGCCGGCGTAGTTGCCGTACAGGCAGACTACGCCCTTGCCACCATCGGCCTCGCGCATGGCGTCGTAAAAGCTCTTGGCCGTCGGTGATGAAAACAGCTCGCCTACCGCAACAGCATCGAGCATGTTACGGCCGGTATAGCCGATGAAAGCCGGCTCATGGCCGGATCCGCCACCGGTGACAACGCCGACCTTGCCCGGCACCGGCGCATGGCGCGACACGATCACCCGCGGATTGTCGGCGAGGCGCACGAGATCGGAATGGGCCTTGACGAAACCCTTGACGGTATCTTCGACCACTTCGTCCGGATTGTTGATAAATCTTTGCATGGTAGCTCCTGTCTTATGGTCGTCCTTGCGTCAAAGGATCGTGTAACCGCCGTCGATCAAAAGATCGGCTCCATTGATCATGTCGGCTCCGGCCGAAACCAGGAAAACGGCGGCGGCGGCGATTTCTTCCGGATAGGCAAAACGGCCGGTGGGGATGCGCTTGCGGGCAGCTTCGCCCTTTTCGCCGGCCCATGCCTTCTTGCCGAGTTCGGTCAGGACGATGGTCGGCGACAGCGTGTTGACGGTAATGCCGTGTTTGCCCCATTCGGCCGCAAAGGTCTTCGACAGGCCGATGACGCCGAACTTGGCGGCGCAATAGGCGACATGCTCTTCGATGGCCACGGTGCCGGCCTGCGATGCGAGATTGACGATCTTTCCACCCTTGCCGGCGGCAATCATGGCGCGGCCAACAGCCTGCGTTACGAGAAAGGTGCCCTTGAGGTTGATGTCGATGGTCTTGTCCCAGTGATCCAGCGAGAGATCCTCGGCCGGGGCGAGAAAGACGACGCCGGCACTGTTGACCGCAATGTCGATACTGCCGAACGCGGCCAGCACATCGGCGACCGCCGCATGTACCGAAGCCGGATCGGCGACATTGCAAACGAACGGTTGTGCCCCGCCGCCAAGGCGCGCCGCCTGCGCGGCTGCGGCATCCGCATTGATGTCGAGCACGGCAACCCTTGCGCCCTTTGAGGCGAAGGCGGCGGTTACGGCGGCACCGATGCCGGATGCGCCACCGGTGACCAGCGCCACCTTGCCGGTCAAGGGAAAGTTCAGGTCGATCTGCGGGACAGTGTCGGTCATATCATCAAACCTCGATTGTGAAATGGGCGGGGCGGCCACCCTGGATAAACTGTCAAACGGAACGGCCGCCCTGCTGTATCTCTTACTTCCGTGCTTCCAGAAGCTTGTCGACATTCTCACTGGTTACCGGCGTCCACGGAACATTGTATTCCTTTTCCTTGCCGTCCTTGAACGGCATGTCAGGATACTGTGTCCAGATGGACGATTCCGGCTTGTAGTCGCCTTTCTTTGCATGGAAGATCGCAAGGTCGAGCGCGCCTTGCGCCTGGGCGCTGGCATCCTGCAGGATCGACGTCATCGTGCCGTTCTTGACGGCGGTCAGAGCGTCCGTGATGCCGTCAATGCCGGCGATGGCGAAATCCTCGGTCTTCAGGCCTGCCGACTTGATCGCCTCGATCGCGCCGAGCGCCATCTCGTCGTTCTGGCCGATGACGCCATTGATCTGGCCGGAATGCGATGTCAGCCAGTTTTCCATCAGGGTCTGGGCTTCTGCGCGTGACCAGTTTGCCGTCTGGTCCTCAAGGATTTTCACATCCGGGCATTCGGCCAGCGCCTTCTTGTTGCCCTCAAGGCGGGAAATCTGCGCGGACTGGCCGATCGGTCCTTCGAGGATGACAACATTGCCCTTGCAACCGATTTTATCGAGCACGGTTTTGGCTTCCATGTAGCCGGAGATCGTGTCGTCCGAGCCGACATAGGAGGTCAAGAGGTCCGAGTTGACGCGGGTGTTCGAGCCGACGACAGGAATGCCCGCGTCATGGGCTGCCTGAACGGCGGTAGCGCCGGCCTCGATGTCGATCGGGACGAAGATGATCGCGTCAAATTTCTGGGTGATCATCGTATTGAACTGTTCCTGCTGGACCAGGGCGTCGTAGCGGCCGTCAAAGACGGTGAGTTCGATCTCGCCGCTCTTGACGGCCGGGTGCTGTTCGAGCGCTGCCGACCAGATCTGCATGAACTCGGCATTGAGACCGTAGGGAGCCGCGCCGATCTTCAGTTTCTTGTCCTGGGCAGCAGCGGGCGACACCAGGATGGCTGTCGTTGCGGCAAGTGCAATAAGCAGTTTCTTCATTTCTTTCTCCTCCGTTGAGCATTCCGGCAGCCATCATGGCGCGCCGTTTCGATGACGGGTGCGGGCACCCGAAAGGCTTGGTTTACAGACCGTGATTGCGTTTCTGATCGAGCATGACGGCGCCGACGATCAGCGCGCCCTTCAAAACCTGCTGGTAATAGGACTGGATACCCATGAGATCGAGGCCGTTGTTCATCACGCCGATGATCAGCGCGCCGATGAGCGTACCGGTGACGCGGCCGACACCGCCCGAAAGACTGGTTCCTCCGATCACGACGGCGGCAATCGCATCCAGTTCATAGGCGATGCCGGCCTGTGGCAGAGCGGACCCCGTGCGGGCGGAAAGCATCATGCCGGCGAGGCCAGACAGGCTGCCCGAGATCATGTAGACCGAGAACTTCATGCGGGTCACGTTGATGCCGGAGGTCTTGGCCGCATGCGGGTTGCCGCCGACCGCATAGATATAGCGGCCATAGCGCGTACGGGTGAGAACCCACCAGGAGATCGCAAAGACGATGGCGAGCAGGATCACCGGCATTGGAATGCCCAGGATATTGCCGGTGCCGAGCCAGCGGAATTCGGACGTCAGCGCCGGAACGGGTTTGCCGCCGCCATAGATCAGCGTCATGCCGCGCGCCGCAGACAGCATGCCGAGCGTTGCGACGAAAGCCGGAACGGCAAAGCGCGAGACGATCAGGCCGACAAGGGCGCCGCAGGCAAGCCCGACAAGGATGCCGATCGTCAGAGCGACATAGAAGGGATAGGGGCCGCCGGCAATGCCGGCCGTCGCCGATGTCGTTGCGAAGCTGGCACTGACGATACCGGCGAGCGCCACGACCGAGCCGACCGAAAGGTCGATGCCGCGCGTCAGGATCACGAAGGTCATGCCGATCGCCAGGACACCATTGATCGAGGTCTGCAAGAGCACGTTGGAAATATTGCCCGGCGTCAGGAAATATTCGTTCGACAGCGAAAGAATGACGGCGAGCAGCAGGAAGGCGAGGAAGATGCCGTATTCCTGAATGATCAGGCGGCGCCTGTCGGAATTAAGCCAGCTATTGGCCGGTTTGTTGTCGATGCTGGACACGTTTGTACCTCTTTCGAATGCCGGACGGAAGCGTCGAGACGATTGTGCGAACCATCAGCTGATGAACGGCCTGTCAGGTGGACAGGTGCACAAGCGACTGGCCGTCCGTCTCCTCCCGGGCGTAGATCCCCACAGAACGGCCGCCACGCATCACCAGGATGCGGTCGGACATGCCGAGAACTTCATCAATTTCCGACGAGATCATCACCACCGTGCCGCCCGCGGCCGCAAAGTCGCAGATGATCCGGTAGATTTCGCGCTTGGCGCCGACATCGACGCCGCGTGTGGGTTCGTCCAAAAGCAGAACCTTGGGCTTGCGCAAAAACCATTTGCCCAGCACCACCTTCTGCTGATTGCCGCCGGAAAGACCGGAGACCGGCATGGTGTCGCGCGCAGCCTTGATCCCGAAATGCGCAATCATCTCGCGGCTGGCCGCCTGTTCCTCACGCTTGCGCATGGTGAAAGCCGGGCTCATTTCCGGCAGGCTGGCAAGGCAGATATTGTTGCGCACACTGTCGGAGAGATTGAGCCCGGTGACCTTGCGATCTTCCGTCACAAAGGCGATGCCCTGTTTCATCGCGTTGGCCGGTGTCGATACCGAAATGAGCTGACCATCCAGATGCACGTCGCCCTTGGACGACGTGTCGAGACCGAAGAGACAATTGAATATTTCCGTCCGCCCCGATCCCATCAGGCCGTAAATGCCGAAAATCTCGCCCTTGCGGACGGAAAAAGAAATGTCCTCGATCTTGCCGGGCGCCGAAAGTCCTTCAACCGCAAACCCAGTCACATCAGTCGGTTCGTTGGTCTTGATATATTCCTCGCCCAGTTCGCGGCCGACGATCAGGCGGATCAGTCCCCGCCGGTCGATATCGGCAAGCGCGCCACTTCCGACATGCGAACCATCGCGAAACACCGTGTAGCTGTCAGCGATCTGGAATATTTCCGACAGGCGATGCGAAACATAGACGACGCCCTTGCGCTCGGCCTTAAGCCGCGCGATCGCGGAAAACAGCTGTTGAGCTTCTTTCTCGCCAATCGCCGATGTCGGCTCGTCCATGAAGATCACTTCGGCATCGTGGCTAAGCGCCTTGGCGATCTCTACCAGCTGCATCTGCGCCACGGACAGGTTCATCATGTATTGATTGGCGCGGATATGAAATTCCAGCCGGTCGAGCAGCGCCTGTGCGTTCCGGTTCATCGTCTTGAAATCGATACCGCCGAAACGGGCCGAAGGCTCGCGGCCGAGATAGATGTTTTCCGCCACGGTCATATGTGGAACCGGGCTCAATTCCTGCTCGATGATGGCAATGCCGGAGGCAAGCGCCTCGGCCGGGCTGTTGAACTCCACCTGCACACCGCGCCGCCAGATCTTGCCGCCGTCGCGCTTGTGAATACCCATCAGGATGGAAAGAAACGTCGATTTGCCGGCACCGTTGCCGCCGCAGAGCGCATGCACCGAGCCGCTTTCAAGCTCGAAGCTGCCGTCGCGAAGTGCTGCGACGCCGCCGAACGACTTCGTAAGCCCTTCCACTTTCAAAAGCGGCTGCATGGCGTTCCTCCCGAACCCTTGGCAGCGCTCCTCCCTGCCAATTTGACAAATATCAGCCAGCAATCGACATATGTCAACTATGATAATTGACATATTCTGCGATGGCCTGACGTTTGTAGGCTTTGGCTACGCCGCAGGTTCGAAGGCACGCTTTCGCGATCCCCGCGCCTACACCGTGGTCCGGGTCGATAATCGATAAGTTGAATTCGAGATGATTGGTTTTGCGGCCTTCGTGCCGTCCCGCACAAGGCCGTGACGCGATCTTGGCGGGAATTGCGCAAGCACCAGCACACCCGGATTTCCGAGTGTGCCGGTGCTTGAAAACTCAAAGCGCTTCGCGATTTTTCCGGGCTGTGTGAAGCGCTTCAGGGTCCTTGATTTATGGGACAGGCGTTATTGCTTGCGCGGCCACGTATCCGCCAGACGGTATCCTGATGGCCAGGGATCAGTGGGGTCAAGCATGACCTGATGGGTGCCGGTCACCCAGGCGCGGCCGGAGATTTCAGGGATGATGGCGGCTTGTCCGCCGACGGTCGTTTCAGCGACAATCTGGCAATCGAAATGCGAGCCGATGATCGATTCGCCGCGAAATTTCTGTCCGAGTTTGATCTGGCCACGGGCGTGCAGCACGGCCAAGCGCGCCGAACAACCGGTTCCCGTTGGTGAACGGTCAAGCTTGGCCGGCTGGATCACCACCGTGTTTCTCCCATGCAGAATGCCCTCGCGTTCTTCGACCGGCAGAGTTAGCTGGCAAAAAGAGATATGGCTCCATTCCGGGTTTTCCGGATGGGAGAAGCCGAGCTGTTCGTTGGCGGCGCGGGTGATGCGGATACCGGTCTCGGCAAGTTCGCGGGCCTCGTCCGGCGTGACCGAAAAGCCGAGCGAACGGGCGTCCGCAATGACGAAGCTGTCGCCTCCATAGGCCGTATCGACAGTCAGCGTGCCCAACCCCTCCACCTCCAGTTTGGCATCGAGCCTTGCGGCGAAGGAGGGGACGTTGGTGACGGTGATGCGTTCCGCCTTGCCGTTGCGGCAAAGTGCTACAACATCGACCAGGCCGCCCGGCGCTTCCAGCACCATCCTGGTTTCCGGCTCCTGCATCGGCACGATGCCGGTATCGAGCAGAACGGTCGATACGCAGATCGAATTGGACCCCGACATGGGGGGCGTGTCTTCCGGCTCCATGATGATGAAGCCCATGGTCGCGCGCGGATCCTTGGGCGGCACCAGAAGGTTGATATGGCGGAACACGCCGCCGCGGGGTTCGTTGAGGACGAAATTGCGCAGCGTCTGATCCTCGGCGATGAACCGACGCTGTTCCCACAACGTCTTGCCGGGAGGCGGTGCGACACCGCCCACGATCACGTCGCCCACTTCGCCTTCGGCGTGGCATGAAACGATGTGGATTACCTTGCTGCTGCGCATAGTCCTCTCCTTATGGGTACACAGATTTGCCCGGCGACTGCGCCGAATATCAGCTGGCGGCAGGCTAGGGTGCCAACCTGATACTCAAAAGCGCAACGTCACCAAGATTATTACCGGCTTTTATCCGCCAAGCTGCGGAAGTGGTTGATCCCGTTGGCAGGTAAAAGTATTCCTTTTGTCGACAAAGGATTATGACATGACAGATATCGACACCAGCCCCATTCCCGAACGAAAGCGCGGCTCCGGCGTCAAGATGGTTTACGACCTCTTGCGCGACGAGATTCTCGACCTTGTTTTGCCGCCTGGCAGCCCGATCGACGAGGTACAACTCGCCGAACGCTTCAAGATGTCGCGCACGCCCATTCGCGAAGCGCTTGTGCGGCTGGCGGGCGAGGGACTGATCGATACATTGCCCAATCGTTCGACGATGGTGGCGAATATCGACTTTCTCAATATGCACACATTCTTCGATGCGCTTGTGTTGATGTACCGCGTTACCACCAAGCTGGCTGCGCAATATCACCGGCCGGAAGACCTGAAGGTTATTCGCGCTCATCAGGCCGAATTTGCAGCCGCCGTTCAGGCGCAGGATGCGCTGGCGATGATCGCCACCAATGCGGCCTTCCATTCCGCCATCGCCGAAGCCGGCCGCAATCCCTACTTCACTGGCCTATTCAACCGCCTGCTGGATGAGGGACGGCGCATGCTCCGGCTTTACTACCAGTCGTATGACGACCGGCTGCCGCAGCGCTTCGTCGAAGAGCACGACGATATCATTGCCGTCATCGCCAACCGCGACGTCGAAGAGGCCGACCGGCTGGCCAGGTTGCACGCGGAGCAGATCGTGCATCAGATCCAGAAATTGTTCGCCCGTGAAGACAGGCTCGACATGGCCCTGTGACGATGAAATTCTTGTCGACAAATAATATACAACGTGCAATATGGCTCCAGAGGCAGGATTGGGCAGCAAAGGTGCGCGCCGTTCTCTGCCTGTCCGGCAAGGTCAAAAGGAGTTTGTTATGACGGCCAAAATCTTTTCAGGCGTGATCCCCGCGCTGATGACCCCTTGCAAAGAAGACCGCACTCCGGACTTCGACGCCCTCGTGCGCAAGGGACAAGAGTTGATTGCCCAGGGAATGTCGGCCGTTGTCTATTGCGGCTCGATGGGTGACTGGCCGCTTCTGACCGATGCGCAGCGCATGGAAGGCGTCGAGCGCCTGGTCAAGGCCGGCGTGCCCGTGATCGTCGGCACCGGTGCCGTCAACAGCGCGGTGGCTGTCGAACATGCAGCCCATGCGCAGGCCGTTGGCGCGCAGGGCCTGATGGTTATTCCGCGGGTTCTGTCGCGCGGCTCTTCCGTCGTCGCTCAGAAAGCCCATTTCAAGGCGATCCTCGCTGCAGCGCCGGATCTTCCGGCCGTCATCTACAACAGCCCGTATTATGGTTTCGCCACCCGCGCCGACTTGTTCTTCGCGCTGCGCGCCGAACACAAAAACCTTGTCGGTTTCAAGGAATTCGGCGGCCCTGCCGATATGCGCTATGCGGCCGAGCACATCACCAGCCAGGACGGCGTTTCGCTGATGATTGGCGTTGATACCGCCGTTTTCCACGGCTTCGTCAATTGCGGTGCGACCGGCGCCATCACCGGTATCGGCAATGTTCTGCCCAAGGAAGTCATCCATCTGTGCAACCTGTCGCAGGCTGCCGCCGAAGGTGACGCGGATGCGCGCCTTCGCGCGCTGGAACTGGAACAGGCGCTTGCCGTCCTGTCTTCCTTCGATGAAGGCCCAGACCTGGTCCTCTACTTCAAGCACATGATGGTGATGAACGGCGACAAGGAATATGCGCTCCACTTCAACGCATCCGACGCGCTGACCGACAGCCAGCGGGGCTATGTCGAAGCGCAGTTCAAGCTCTTCAATGGCTGGTATGCCGAATGGAGCAAGCTGGAAGGCGCTGTCCAGACGTACAAGGGCTGAGCTTTAGCTCTCCTGAAGTGACAAAGGCCCTCCAATCGGAGGGCCTTTGCATATGTGGTGCCTTGCGATCGAAGGCGCTGGCCGGTGCCGCGACGGTGTTAGACCGCATCCAGTCCGAGTGCGTTCAGACGGTCGAGCTGTGCCACCTCCGAAGCCGTCAGGACAATACCGCCGGCCTGCGATTTTGCGCGGGCGGCATAGCGGCGTTGCGAGGGCAGGCGGGCGCCCTGGCCGACCATGGCCTCGAACAGGATTTCGGCGCGGGCAAAGGGGTTGCCTGGACGATCCGCGCCAAAACCTTCCGGGGAAAAGGCGATGATCAGCTCGCCATGAGCCGGCGCAAGCGCGGTGGACCCGAGCGCATCCAGCACTTCGGGGCTCGTCAGGTCGCCGATCATGATCCCGGCCAAAAGTTCGATCATCGTGGAGATGGCCGAGCCCTTGTGTTCGCCGAAGGGCAGCATCGCACCTGCAAGGGCTGCTTCCGGATCGGTGGTCGGCTGCCCGTCGGCGTCGATCGCCCAGCCTTCCGGCAGAGTTTTTCCGGCGCGTCTGTGCAGTTCGATCTCGCCGCGCGCTGCAACCGACGTTGCGAAGTCGAACACGTAGGGTGGTTTTCCGGTGCGGGGCCAGCCGAAGGCAAGCGGATTCGTGCCGAGCAGCGGTTTGGTTCCGCCGCTTGGTGCAACCGTGGCATAGCTGGGGCACATGACGATACCGGCAAGCCCAAGCTCCGTCAGCGCTTCTGCCTCCGGCCAGAGTGCGGAGAAATGCGTGCAGTCATTGATGGCAAGGGCGGCAATGCCGCTGGAGCGGGCGCGCTCGGCCAGGACAGGAAGCCCAAGTTCGAAGGCCGCATTGGCAAAGCCGCCCTTCGCATCAACCTTGACGACGGCGGATCGCTGTTGCGGCAGAAGTTCGGGCTTGGCGGCAGGATTGACCTTGCCGGCCTTGACGGTGCGCAAGGCACCCTCGATGCGATAGATGCCGTGGGATTTGCAGGCGTCGCGCTCGGCAGCAACGATGACGCGGGTGACGGCTGCGGCCTGAAGCGCGCTCAATCCGGCCTTGGTGAAGATGGCTTTTACGCGTTCCTCCAGATCAGCGATCGTCAGGGTTAGAGTGTCGCTCATGTGTATTCCTCCTTTTTAGCAGCCATAACATCCAAACGGGTTGATATATTGCATACAAAAAGTATACAAATTTTCCAAACATAATCCGGCGCAGCATATGCGCCCTTTGCGCCTGTTTGAAACAAAAGGATCTGCCCATGCCCTTCATCCCCAGCGGAAAACACCTTGTCGCCGGCGAATGGCTGGATGGTGACGGCACCTTCGCCTCGTCGCCAGCCAAAGGCCCGGTTCATCAATTCGCCGTCGGAACCGCACAGCTGGTCGATCGCGCTTGCGAAGCTGCCGAGAATGCGTTCTGGAGTTTTGGCGAAACCGATCGCAGCACGCGTGCCGCGTTCCTGCGCGCCATCGCCGACGAGATCGACATACGCGCTGACGCGATCACCGAAATCGGCAGCCAGGAGACCGGCCTGCCGGAAGCCCGCCTGATCGGCGAACGCGGCCGCACGACCGGCCAGCTCCGGCTGTTTGCCAGCCATATCGAAAATGGCGATTATCTCGACCGCCGCTTCGACGCGGCTTTGCCGGATCGCCAGCCGGCGCCGCGCCCAGAAATCCGCCTGATGCAGCGGCCCGTCGGCCCGGTCGCGGTGTTTGGCGCCTCGAATTTCCCACTGGCTTTCTCGACGGCAGGTGGCGACACGGCGGCTGCGCTGGCGGCCGGTTGCCCGGTCGTGGTCAAGGGACATTCTGCCCATCCCGGCACCGGCGAAATCATCGCGCAGGCCATCGAAGCAGCCATTCGCAGCACCGGCGTTCATCCGGGTGTCTTCTCTCTGATCCAGGGCGGCAACCGGGATGTCGGTCATGCGCTGGTACAGCATCCGCGGATCAAGGCAGTCGGCTTTACAGGGTCGCAGGCCGGCGGCCGGGCGCTGTTTGATCTTTGCGCTGCGCGCCCCGAGCCGATTCCTTTCTTCGGCGAACTCGGCTCGGTCAATCCGATGTTCCTATTGCCGGCCGCACTTGCCGAGCGAGCCGAGACGCTAGGCCAGGGCTGGGCCGGTTCGCTCGCCATGGGTGCCGGGCAGTTCTGCACCAATCCCGGCGTTGCCGTCGTGATTGACGGTGCCGATGCCGACCGCTTTGCGGCATCGGCCGTCGAAGCTTTGGGCAAGGTTGCGCCGCAGACCATGCTGACGGACGGCATCGCCAAGGCCTACCAGGATGGAGAGGCACGCTTTGCGTCGCGCAACACCGTCAAGCCGCTGCTGAACATACAATCGACCGGCCGCGCCGCATCCCCCAATCTGTTCGAAACGACGGGCGAACGGTTCCTTTCCGATCATGCCTTGAGCGAAGAGGTCTTTGGCCCGCTCGGTCTTCTGGTGCGGGTGAATTCGCAGACGGAAATGGAAGATATCGCCCGGTCGATCGAAGGGCAGTTGACGGTGACCTTGCACATGGACGAGGCCGATATCGAAATCGCAAAGCGCCTGCGCCCGCTCTTGGAGCGCAAGGCAGGCCGCATTCTGGTCAATGGCTTTCCGACAGGGGTCGAGGTCGTCGATTCCATGGTGCATGGCGGTCCTTATCCGGCCTCCACCAATTTTGGGGCAACCAGCGTCGGCACCATGTCGATCCGCCGTTTCCTGCGTCCGGTCTCCTATCAGAACTTGCCCGACGCCTTGCTGCCGAAGGACCTGCTTTCCTAATCATGCCGTGAGGCAGGCGTTGCGTTGACGATTGTTGCGCGGATATCAGCAAATACGAATATTTGTGTACTTTTTGTATACTCTTTGTATTTTGTGATTGATTTGCGCGATGGGAATCGAAATAGTGCGCCTGCCGCAGATCGGCACATCAATCTAGGGAGAGAGATTAAGATGAAACTTTCAGTCTTCGCGTTCAGCCTCCTGGCCGCAACCGCTCTGACCAGTCAGGCACATGCCGACAAGCTGGACGACATTATTGGCTCGGGCACATTGCGTTGCGCCGTTGTGCTGGACTTCCCGCCGATGGGATCGCGGGACGAAAGCAATAATGCGATCGGCTTCGACGTCGATTATTGCAACGATCTGGCCAAGGCCCTCGGCGTCACCGCCGAAATCGTAGAGACCCCATTCCCCGAGCGTATTCCTGCCTTGATGTCGGGCCGCGTCGATGTTGGTGTTGCATCCACCTCCGATACGCTGGAGCGTGCCAAGACCGTTGGCATGACCATCCCTTACTTCGCCTTTGAAATGGCCGTGACCGCCAACGAGAAATCGGGCATCAAGTCTTTTGAAGACATGAAGGGCAAGGTCGTCGGTGCGACAGCCGGCACTTACGAAGCCATTGCACTGGAAGAACAGGTCAAGGCCTGGGGCACTGGCGAATTCCGTCCGTACCAGACGCAGGCCGACGTGTTCCTGGCGCTGAGCCAGGGCCAGCTCGATGCTACAGTGTCCACCTCGACCGTGGCGCAGGCCAACGTCAAGACCGGCAAGTTCCCTGGCATTGCTGTCGTCGGCAAGGCGCCGTTCGATATCGACTATGTGTCGCTGTTCACCAACCGCGAGGAATATGGCCTGATCAATTTCCTCAACCTCTTCATCAACCAGCAGGTTCGCACCGGCCGCTATGCGGAGCTGTATGAGAAGTGGGTAGGCGGCGAGGTTCCGAACCTCGCGGTCAACGGCGTCTACCGCTAATCACAATCGTTTCGCTCGCGGCGCGGATAATCTCCGCGCCGCTGTCCTTCTTCAGGAGATGAAACGCCGATGTTGAACTACACATTTCACTGGAACCAGGCGCTGAAAGCCCTGCCGCAGATGCTGGATGGCGCTTTGGTCACCCTGCAGATCGCGCTTCTATCGATGGTTCTCGGGGTGGCATTTGCTCTGACGCTTACCGCATTTCGCCTGTCAAGCAGCCGCATCCTGCGGGGATTCGCCACGACCTGGGTTGAAATCGCGCGCAATACGCCCGCCCTGTTCCAGATCTACATGGCGCATTTCGGGCTTGGCAATTTCGGCATTCATCTCAGCCCCTATATGGCTCTCCTGATCGGAATTGCGTTCAACAATGCCGGTTATCTGGCGGAAAATTTCCGTGGTGCGCTCAAGGCCATTCCCGATACGCAGGCCCGCGCCGGCCGTTCGCTGGGCATGACACCGTTTCAGGCGTTCCGGCTGATCGTCCTGCCGCAAATGTTGCGCGTCGCCTTCCTGCCGGCCACCAATCAGATGGTCTGGGCGATCCTGATGACGTCGCTTGGCGTGACCGTCGGCATGAACACCGACCTTGCCGGGATTACGCAGGAGCTCAACGCGCGGTCGTTCCGCACCTTCGAATTCTTCGCGCTTGCCGCAGTGATCTACTACATCATTGCAAAACTCGTGACGCTCGCTGCCCGGCTGCTTGCCGCTCGCATGTTCAAATATTGAGAGAGGTGAGAGATGTTTGATACTGCACTCACCTGGAATGACCTGGCGTTTCTCGCGCAGGGCGCAGCCATGACGCTGGCGGTTACGGCTGTGTCTGTGACGGCCGGCACCCTGCTTGGCATTATCTTCGGTGTCCTTCGCGTTCAACTCGGTGCCATCTGGTCGGCGCCGCTGACCTTCGTGCTCGACGTGTTCCGCTCCGTGCCGCTGTTGATCCAGCTGGTTCTCGGCAACGCGCTGCAATCGATCGCCAAGCTGGGCTGGGCGCCGTTCACCACATCCTGCGTGGTGCTGTCGCTCTATACCGCAGCCTATTGTTCGGAAATCATCCGTGGCGGCATCGGAGCGGTGCCGGCGACGACACGTCGGGCTGCCCGCTCGCTCGGCATGACATGGTGGCAGGACATGCGCTATATTGTGGCACCTCTGGCCACGCGCGTTTCGCTGCCGGCCTGGATCGGCCTTACACTAGGCGTCATGAAGGATTCAGCGCTCGTGCTTTGGCTCGGCCTTATTGAGCTGTTGCGCGCCTCGCAAATTCTCGTGACGCGCCTGCAGGAGCCGCTGTTCATTCTCATGATCTGCGGCGTCATCTACTTCGTCATCAGCTTCCCCATCGCCCGGCTTGGCGGGTATCTCGAAAGACGGTGGTCCCCCAATGATTGAAATTAAAGACGTTCGCAAATCCTTCAGCACGCTGGAGGTTTTGAAGGGGATCAACCTCACCGTCAACAAAGGCGAGGTGGTCACCATCATCGGCGGTTCCGGATCGGGAAAATCGACACTGTTGACCTGTATCAACGGGCTTGAGCCGATCAACGCGGGTCAGATCACCATCGACGGCACCGATGTCCACGGCAAGCAGACCGATCTCAACAAGCTGCGCCGCAAGGTCGGCATCGTCTTCCAGCAATGGAATGCATTTCCGCATCTGACAGTTCTGGAAAACGTTATGCTCGCGCCACGAAAGGTGCTGGGCCTTGCCAAGGAAAAGGCCGAGGAGATCGCCGTCAGGCAGCTGACCCATGTCGGCTTGGCCGAAAAGCTGTCGGTCTATCCCAACCGCATGTCGGGCGGGCAGCAGCAGCGCATGGCAATCGCGCGGGCGCTGGCCATGTCGCCGGAATATATGCTGTTTGATGAAGTCACCTCGGCGCTTGACCCGATGCTGGTTGGAGAGGTGCTCGATACGCTGAAAATGCTCGCGGAAGAGGGCATGACGATGATCTGCGTTACCCATGAAATGGCGTTTGCCCGTGACGTGTCCGACCGGGTGGCCTTCTTCCATCATGGTGTCATGGCCGAAATCGGCACGCCGGACCAGCTGTTCGGGGCGCCGCAGCATCCCGATACCCAGGCGTTCTTGGCGAGCGTCCGCTAATGGCGCATCCCGACGTCATTGTCATCGGTGCCGGCGTCGTCGGGCTCTCGGCGGCGATTGCCGCCCAGGCGCGCGGAATGACGGTTCTGGTCTTGGACCGTGAAGGCCCGGCCGCCGGCGCATCGGCCGGCAATGCAGGGGCCTTTGCCTTCACCGATATTCTGCCGCTTGCCTCGCCCGGTATTTTGAAAAAAGCGCCGAAATGGCTGCTGGATCCGCTCGGGCCACTTTCGGTCCCACCGGCCTACGCGTTCAAGATCGCCCCCTGGATGTTCCGCTTCTGGCGGGCCTGCTCGCCCCAGCAGGTGGAAAAATCCACGACCGTGCAAACCGCGTTGATGGACCTTTCGAAGGCCGAGCTTGAACCCTTCCTGCAGCGCACGGGCACGTTTCCGATGCTGCGCAAGGACGGCAATCTGCAGGTCTATGAAAGCCAGGCAGAGCTGAATGCCTCTTTGCCCGGATGGAAGGTCCGCGAAGCGCATGGCATCGAATTCCAGCATATGGACGCGTCCGCCATGGCTGGCATCCAGCCGGGGATCGATGCGCGCTTCACCCATGGAACCTTCACACCGGGCTGGTACTCGATCGCCGATCCGAAACTCTACACGCTGGCGCTGGCGGATTATTTCCGAAGCCAGGGCGGCGTTTTGGAGCGCACCAATGTCACGGCGCTGCGGCCGGTCGAGGGCGGGGTCGAGGTTCTGAGCGAAGGTGGCGGCATCCGCCGCGGATTGCAGGCCGTGCTATCTGCCGGCGCATTTTCCCACCGCATCGCGCGCAGCCTTGGCGAGCGCATTCCGCTGGAAACCGAGCGTGGCTACAACACGACACTGCCGGCTGACGCGTTCGACCTGCGCACGCAGGTTACTTTTGACGGCCACGGTTTTGTCGTCACACGGCTTTCGACGGGCATTCGCGTTGGCGGCGCCGTCGAACTCGGCGGGCTGGAATTGCCACCGAATTTCCGCCGCGCGGAAGCCATGCTGAAAAAGGCCAGGGATTTCCTGCCCGGACTGAAGACGCAGGGCGGCACGCAGTGGTTCGGGTTTCGCCCCTCGCTGCCCGACAGCCTGCCAGCCATCGGCCGCGCCAAGGCGACACCACGGGTCATCTATGCTTTCGGCCACGGCCATCTCGGCCTGACGCAGTCGGCTGGTACTGCCCGGTTGGTTGCCGATCTGTTGACTGGTAAAACACCGCCCATCGACATTGCTTCTCTTTCGCCTCAACGCTTCTGACAAAGGTCCTTCCCCATGGCCACCTACACCTTCTCCTGCCTTGACGGGCATACCTGCGGAAACCCGGTCCGCCTCGTTTCCGGCGGCGGGCCGCGCCTCGAAGGCGCCAATATGCTGGAGAAGCGCGCCCATTTCCTGCGGGAATTCGACTGGATCCGCACCGGCCTGATGTTTGAGCCGCGCGGGCATGACATGATGTCTGGCTCCATCCTCTATCCGCCGACGCGGCCGGACTGTGACGTTGCGGTTCTCTTCATCGAG
This sequence comes from Rhizobium sp. Root483D2, assembly GCF_001426685.1. Taxonomy (GTDB): domain Bacteria; phylum Pseudomonadota; class Alphaproteobacteria; order Rhizobiales; family Rhizobiaceae; genus Pararhizobium; species Pararhizobium qamdonense. The sequence goes on from NZ_LMFB01000009.1 coordinate 343,694, forward strand.
ACATCAGGCTGCCTGCCGATGTGCGGTCATGGCACCATCGGCACCATCACGATGGCGATCGAGAACGGCCTGATCATGCCGCGCGAACCCGGTAAGCTGTCGATCGACGCGCCGGCCGGTAAGGTGGATATCACCTATCGCCAGGAAGGCCGCTTCGTCGAGGAGGTTCGCCTGACCAACGTGCCCGGTTTTCTCTTTGCCGAAGGCCTGACGGCCGAGGTCGAAGGGTTGGGCGAGATCGCCGTTGATGTTGCCTATGGTGGCAATTTCTACGCGATCGTCGAGCCGCAGAAAAACTTCCGCGACATGGCCGATCATACGGCAGGTGAACTCATCGGCTGGAGCCCCAAGCTGCGGGCCGCGCTGAACGCAAAATACGAATTCGTACATCCGGAACATCCCGAGATCCGGGGTTTGAGCCACATCCAGTGGACGGGCAAGCCGACCGATGCCACTGCCCATGCCCGTAACGCCGTCTTCTACGGCGACAAGGCGATCGACCGCTCGCCCTGCGGCACCGGCACGTCGGCGCGCATGGCGCAGCTCGCCGCCAAGGGCAAGCTTGCTGTCGGCGACGAATTCATCCACGAGTCGATCATCGGTTCGCTGTTCAAGGGCCGCGTCGAGGCAGCCACCACGGTTGCCGGTTGCGATGCCATTATCCCGTCGATCGCTGGTTGGGCCCGGATGACCGGGATCAACACCATCTTCATCGATGACCGCGATCCGTTTGCCCACGGTTTCGTCGTCAAATGAGCGATATGCCGCACGCCTACAGCATCCTTGGCGGCCATGCCGAGGGACCGATCATCGCTTCGGCCGAGCCTTTGAGTTTCTGGGGCGGGGTTTCACCGGAGACCGGGTGCATCATCGACGTGCACCATCCCCTGCACGGGGTCTGTCTGACCGGCGGCATCCTGATGATGCCGTCGAGCCGGGGGTCCTGCACGGGATCGGGCGTGCTTCTCGATCTGATCCTGACCGGCCGCGCGCCGGCAGCACTTGTGTTCAGCGAAGCCGAAGACGTGCTGACGCTTGGTGCTCTCATTGCAGCCGAAATGTTCGGCAAGCCGCTTCCCGTTCTGCGCCTGGCTCCGGAAAGTTTCGCCGCCTTGTCGCGCGCCAAAACCGCGCGGATCACCGCGACCTCGATCGAGGCCGGTGGTGTGACGCTTCCCATCATGCCGCCACGGCTCGCGACGCTCGATCTCAACAGCACTGATCGGGCGATGCTTGACGGCGAGCAGGGGGAGGCCATCCAGCAGGCGATGCGGATCATCTGCGCCATGGCGGCGCAGCAGGGCGCAAACCGTCTGGTGGATGTGACGCAGGGACATATCGACGGCTGTATCTATGCCAGCCCCGCCAATCTGGTTTTTGCCGAAAGAATGGCCGATATGGGCGCCAAGGTTTGCGTGCCCACCACCATGAATGCAATCTCGGTCGATCACGCCAACTGGCGGACACAAGGCGTGCCGAGCGCATTTGGCGATCCGGCCGCGAAGCTCGCCGATGCCTATGTCCGCATGGGCTGCCGGCCGACCTTCACCTGTTCTCCCTATCTTCTGGCCAGCGCGCCGCAGGCGGGTGAAGCGATTGCCTGGGCGGAATCCAATGCGGTGATTTTTGCCAATACGGTGCTCGGCGCCCGCACGCCAAAACATCCCGATTTTCTCGACTTGTGTATTGCACTCACCGGACGCGCGCCGCTATCGGGGGTCTATCTGACGGAAAACCGCAGGGCACAGTCGATCATCAATGTCGATTTGCCCGATAATGTCGATGACGCCTTCTGGCCGCTGATCGGCTATCTCGCTGGTCACGCCGCACCGGACCGTATCCCGCTCTTGCGCGGTCTTGCTTCCGCCAGTCCCACGGCAGATGATCTCAAGGCGCTCTGCGCCGCTTTCGGAACCACGTCGGCAGCGCCGATGCTGCACATCGAGGGCGTAACGCCTGAAGCCGAAGGTGCAGCAATCGAGGGCGCTGAACGAAAGACCATCACCCGTGCGGACATGGCCGGCGCCTGGAAGCGGTTGAACGCAGGACCGGAGCAGGTGGAACTCGTCGCCATCGGCAGTCCCCATGCCTCGCTGACCGAATGCCGGGCGCTTGCCGCCGCACTTGCCGGGCGTCATCGCCACGCGGACGTCGCGGTCATCGTCACTGCGGGGCACCAGGTCATCGCCGGCGCGCGTGCTGACGGCACGCTCGAAGCGCTCGAAAAAAGTGGCGTGCGCATCGTGCCGGATCTCTGCTGGTGCTCGATCAGCGAACCGGTATTCCCGACCGGCACCCGCACGCTCATCACCAATTCCGGCAAATACGCCCATTACGGCCCCGGCCTCAGCAACCGCGCCGTCCGCTTCGGCAATCTTGCCGATTGCGTGGAGGCCGCTGTATCCGGCCGCGTCCCTGTCCGGCTGCCGGGCTGGCTTGCTTAGTCAAAGGGTCGGCATTGCTGGGGAAGATAAGCGGGCATCAGCGTTGGATGCACTGCACGAATGGAGTATCGTGCGCCGTGGAAAGGACACTGCTATGGCAATACTCACTGTAACGGCGCGCGGTCAGGTGACGTTGAGCGAAGCTGTCCTCCGCCATCTCGGTGTTAAACCTGGTGGCGAAATGGAACTGAAATTGCTTCCGGATGGCAGAGCGCAATTGACCGCTGTACAGGACAATGGTTCGTTTCGCGAACTCCATGGTTTCCTCGCGGGGAAGACGAATGGCAGGGTTCTCAGTATCGAGGAGATCAGTGACGCTATTGCTGAAGCTGGCGCAGTAGCCGGGGCCAATGAGGCATGAAGGTAATTGCGTAGGGTGGGATCGGCTGTTCCAACAGCTGGCGCGAATTTAGAGGAAGTACGGAAGTCGCCCCATGTTCAAACGTGCCGGCGACAGAGTTCGGTCGCTTTCCTAAAAGCTCACTCCGCAGCAGCCAGAAACAACGTGCCCTGCGAGGACGATGCCAATGCCCGCACCTTGGCGTCCGCCTTGGCGATCAATTGGTAGAATTCGTCCTGCGCTTCGACATCGAGCTGGATGACGGCATTGACGTCGTCGGCGGTATCGCAAACGCAGGCAACCGCTGAAATGGGACAGACACCGCCAGGATATCGTTTTCCATTGCCGCTATAGGCGCGGCGTCCCCAACGCTCTGAATAGACGGTTTCCTCGCGGTCAATGTGCAAGATCGACCCTTTGCAAGCGGTCACGATACCGGCCTTGCCATAGGCAAACCAGTGATAGTTCAGCCTGCGCAGAATATATTTTCCAGTGATATCTTCACCGGAAAGCTCAGCCGGGTCTTCTATCATTCTAATCATGGTCGCTTCCTTAACTGGAAGCAATATCCGTTATGTGATCGCGCGCAGCAAGTTGAAAAATGCTGATTTCGGAAGCACTTAGTCACAAAGTGTTTCCGTTTCTTACAGTGGCGTCAGAATAAGCGACCGTTCATTGCACGTAAAATAGCGCGGAAATTGCGGGTATGCGGGTTCAGGCATGTACAAATTTGGTACACAGTGTGACCTTGGCCCGGCTGGCAATGTCTTGAAGCAATTCCCAGCGAGGCCATCATCGCCTGCCCATTCCAAATCCTCGTAAGCCGGCGTGAACGGGCGTCTCGCAAGCCGAGCGTTCGGCCCGTTACGATCCGGCGATGCAAAAATTTGAGCATCTGCTAGTGAAGAGACCGCACGAAATATGGTGCAGATTCGCTCTGGCTTCATTCATTACAGGATGATTACAGACGCGCGATTGTTCACACCGAGGTTGGTAAGAGGCTATGGCCCCGCTTGAAACGAAACGGCATATCGGCCGCATCATCGCCGAATTGCCGTCACTGATAAAACTGTCCATTCCGCTGGTCTTGGGACTGTCGGCAAGTTCACTGATCGGCGTGACCGATACGATCATGCTGGCGCCGCTTGGCACCGATGTTCTGGCGATCGTATCGCTGGTCATGGCGGTTCACATGCTGCTGACAGCGATGCTCTACGGGGTAATATCGGTGGTCGGTGTCTCGATGGCCAGTGGCTTCGGGGCGAGGGATGCCCGCATGGTCAGTTCCGCAGTCCGGCATGGCATGATGACGGCGCTGATATGTGGTGTACTGGCTGCAACGATCATGCTGTCGCTGATGCCGATCGTGCGGTTGATGGGATTGGACGCGGCGCAGGCGCGGCTCTACTGGGTGCCAATGGCGTTGTTCATGCTGCCTTTTTCGGTCTTCTTGGTGCTCAAGTCGCTTCTTGACGCGACGGACAGTCCTTGGCTTGCGGTCGGGTTCGCCTTCTTTGGCGTCGCGATCAACGTGCCGCTGAACTATCTGCTGATTTACGGGCTCGGGCCCATCCCGGCTCTCGGCATTCTCGGCTCCGGCATTGCCAGTGTTCTGGCCGAGACGATCGCTCTTGCCGCCGCGTTTTTCTATTGGCGCAGGGCAATAGCGATGCGCCGTTTCCGGCTGCGGGCGGTGGTCACGCGCAACGGTGTCTGGCAGCAGTTTTTGCAAGGGCTGCCTTTGGGGATCAGCTATCTCGCCGAGGCGGGGGCGGTGGCAATGGCGACGTTCATACTCGGCTGGTTTGGCGCAGGCGCACTTGCGGCAAACCAGATCGTCAACTCGATCGGCGCAACGCTGTATATGCTGCCTTTGGGAATGGCGACTGCCGTTGCTATCCGCATCGCGCAGGCCGATGGCTCGGGGCAGCCGGAAAGGCTCCGCCCGATCGGCATGGCAACCTTCGGCTTTGTCGCGCTGTGGATGCTGGCGACCATGGTTGCGCTGATTTTTGCCGGCCGCTCGATAGCAGAATTGCTGAGCAAGGACGCACCGGTGGTCGCTCTGGCGTCCAGCATGTTTGTCGTGGTCGCCCTGATGCAGGTGGCGGATGGATTGCAATCGACGGGGCTTGGTGCCCTGCGTGGACTGAACGACACCAAATGGCCGTCGGTCGTGTCGATCATCTCCTACTGGCTGCTGGCGCTGCCTCTCGGCTATTTCCTGGCCTTTCATACATCGGTCGGACCGCTCGGCGTGTGGATCGGTTTTGCGGCGGGTCTTTCAATGAGCGCCATCGTTTTGCCACTTCGATTTTTCCGGCTGGTCCGGATGCGGGAAGGCAACGTATAGCCCGATGGCAGCATCCGGATTTTGCTGAGAGGCAACGGCGGGCGTCAATTGCCAACGGCACTAAACATCGATAGCACTGTGGATACGAACCGCGATCGCGGTCACCGTTATCTGCAGGACTTATCGCGATTGCAGACGTATTTTCCTAAAAATATCACTGCGGAAATTTCGAGGCTACATTTGGTGAAAAAGATTCAACGCAGTTTCGTGATTGAGTACAAATCCGGTCGGAAGAAAACCGATCCAAAATCGAACTCGATCTGGGGCAATATGGATCTCAAGTCTGTCGCGCGGGATGTGGAGGACGAGGCTTTGCCGTTCCCGCGACCGGACGTAAAAGACCAAGCATCCGCAAGCGAAGTCTCCTTGCCCAATGTAAATTGGAAAGAGCCGTTGTTGACACAATCAAACACACATCCGACAACTGCAACGGCTACACAGGAGGCAACCATGGCCGATGAAACCAATTCGACAATAAGCAATGACGCACCGACCTCTGTCGTCGCGTCAATCGATGCGCCGAAGAAGCAGCGCAAACCGCGCGCCAAAAAGGCCGCTCCAGAGGCAGCTGCGGTCGAAACTGCTGCGGAACCAGACGCTGCCGCCAAGCGCGGCAAGCAGGTAAGGGGACGCAAACCCAAGTCGAGCGAGGCGGCAGTCACTGGCAAGAGTGCGCCTGTGAAACGCGCTGCGAAGGCTGCGCGTGTTCCGGCCGCTGCAGCGCCGGTTGCTGCTATTGATGATATCGCCGATCTTCTGCAGCTGGAGGAAGAAAACCAGCGTCTGCGCAAATTGCTGACGGAGAAACTCCGGTCGGAAAATGCGGACCTGCGGAAGCGGCTCAACCTTGGTTGAGACGAAGCGCGGTTGATCGGCGGCCGCAGGGTTTTGTACCCGATATGACATCCACTTTGGCGGCGGTCTTTTCTGCCGCCAGAGCTCAAGCTCGCACCCCATATGCGAGGTAGAACGCGAGGTCTAACAACATGGCGTCACCTTGGAATTTTCTTGCTCGACTGACGCGCAGGCGCCGGGATAGGGACGAGAAGCAGGAGAGTGCGACCGGCGATGTAACGCCGGAAGAGGCGAAAAGCGCTGAGCCCATTTCGGATGAAGCGGGCAACACGCCAGAACCTCTGGAGAGGCCGGCGGAAGCCAAGCCGCAACCTGCCGAAACGGTCGAAACCGCCATCATCACGCCTGAATCCGCCGAAGCGGGAAACAATGTGCACGCTAAAGCCGGCCGGAAACGCGCTGTGCCCGCAGGTCCAACTGGCGACGCGCCGGTAGTCCCGGCTTCCACTAAAAAGCCGGGGGGAAAGCAAAAACGGAACAAGGCATTCGCCGCCGTCAAGACCGTCGAAGCCGTTCCGCAGCATTCGGAAAGCGTACCCAGTTTTTCCGATGAGGTGCAAAGTATCGAGGCTGAGATCGGGCTGCTTCGCCATCAGTTGGCGCGCAAGCTTCAGCAGCAAAATGCACAATTACGGACAATGCTCGCGCGGTTCGAGCGCTGAGAGCGTTCAAACGACGGCCCCCCCGCGATCGCTCGAGATCGATATCGTAAGCGGTACTCTACTTTGGCTTTAAGTCTTGCGGCAGGTGCAGGCATCATAGCCGCCCGAAAACAGACGCCCAGCCCTCATGCCGATCATCAGCGGGATATCGCGGACATGCGATAGACGCAAAGACCGGGCAATGGCGATCGACGCTTCCGCGCAAATAGCTGCATCCTCTGCTGCATTGTGGTGCACGAAGCTTAGACCGAGATGGCTGGCAAGAATATTCAGCTTATGTGACCCGAGATGGGGCCAGACTTTCTGGGCCATCTTGACCGAGCAAAGATAGGAGAGTTCCGGGTAACCCTGCCGGTAAAGATCACTGCAGGCGCGCCAGACGCTGAAATCGAAAGCGGCATTGTGAGCGATCATGGTTGCACCACGAAAATCGTCGGCGAACTCGTCCATCACTTCGGGAAACTCACCGGCGTCCTCGACATGCTCCGGCCGGATGCCGTGAATGGCAATGTTGAAGGATGAAAAGCGCATGCCCTTCGGACGGATCAGCCGCTCCTCGATGCGCACGACACGTCCATCCTCGATCCAGGCCAGGCCGACGGAGCAGGCACTGCCGCGCTGCTCATTGGCGGTTTCGAAATCGATGGCAATGGTCTTCAAGGCGACGTTCCGTTTGGTTTTTGTGGAGCTTCTACCGGTGCCCGCCTGTTTTGGCAAACGCCCCATAACCGCTATCGTCATTCCTGTCTCACAAAAACGGCGGGCGACATCGTCTTGGCGGCGGTCATTCAAGAGACTTGATTGCTGTGAAAGAGAGGTGGTATTCGTGGATTTCTGAAAAGGAAATCCTCGCTTCCTAATCACAACAGTGAAAGCACAATCGCATGGAAAAAGGCGTGATATGACGATAGCGAACCATATCGATGATGCCCAGACTACCAATCCACTTCGTTTGGGAATCCGTCTGCGGCTTGCGCGTCAGACCAGGGGTATGACGCTGAAGGCCCTTTCAGACGCGGCCAATTGCTCCGAAAGCCTGTTGTCAAAGATCGAGAACGGCAAGGCGTCGCCGTCGTTGCCGATGCTGCACCGCCTGGTGGGCGCGCTCGATACCAATATAGGCTGGATGTTTGAGGAATCCGACGGGGAGGAGGGGATCATCTTTCGTGCAGGAACGCGGCCGCTGATTGCACTTGATCCTTTGCGGCGCGGAGAGGGGATTTCGCTGGAGCGGATCATTCCCTACTCGGCGGGACATCTGCTTCAGTGCAATATCCACCATATCGAGGAAAAGGGCGAAAGCGCCGGCCCGATCCAGCATGCCGGAGAAGAGGTCGGCTATCTCCTTGCCGGTGAAATCGAGCTGATTGTCGATGGCAAGAGCTTCATGCTGGCGACCGGCGATGCCTTTGTCTTCAACTCCGAATTGCCGCACCATTATCGCAATACGGGTCGTGAGCGGGCCAGCATTTTCTGGGTCAATACGCCAGCCACGTTCTGACCATTCCCCGCTCCCTGGAAAGTCAATTCAAGTGACTTGACAAAAATTCAAGTCTCTTGAATTATACCTCAGCGCTCAAGCGCGAGATGAGCCCGGCTACGGGCCTTTCCGAAAACAAGGGGAACCCGAATGCGCCTTTCCACATTTTTGATCCGCAGCACCGCAGCCGCCGCCATGACATTGGCTTTCGGTGCCGCTTCCGCCAGTGCAGATACATTTGCGCTTGTGACCATCAACCAGCAGGCCTTGTTCTTCAACCAGATCAATGACGGTGCCCAGAAGGCTGCGGATGCCGCCGGTGCCAAGCTGGTGATCTTCAACGCCAACAATGTGCCGGCCGCACAGAACGACGCGATCGAAAACTATATCACCCAGAAGGTCGATGGCATCATTCTCGTGGCCATCGATGTCAACGGCGTGAAGCCCGCCATCACGGCGGCAAAAACCGCCGGCATCCCGGTTATCGCCATCGACGCGCAGATCCCGGATGGTGACAACATCTCCTTCATCGGCGTTGACAATGCCAAGGCTGGCGAAGACATCGGCAAGTTCTTTTCCGACTATGTGAAGTCCGATATGTCCGGCACGGCCAAGACCGGCATTGTCGGCGCGCTCAATTCCTTCATCCAGAACCAGCGTCTTGATGGCTTCAAGAAGGCTGTCACCGATGGCGGCCAGGCCGTCACCTTCCTTGATACCGTCGATGGCCAGAACCAGCAGGATATCGCGCTGGGCGCAGCCGAAAACCTGATGACCGCCAATCCCGACATGACCACGATCTACGCCACCGGCGAACCGCAGCTGATCGGCGCCGTCTCCGCCGTCGAAAGCCAGGGCCGCCAGAAGGACGTCAAGATTTTCGGTTGGGACCTGACGGCGCAGGCCGCCAAGGGCATCGAAGAAGGCTGGGTCACCGCGGTCGTTCAGCAGGATCCGGCCGGCGAAGGCAAGGCTGCCGTCGAAGCGCTGGTCAAGCTGAAGAAGGGCGAGACCATCGAGCCGATCATCAATGTCCCCGTCACGATCGTGACCAAGGACAACGTTGCCCAGTTCAAGGACATGTTCAAGTAAGGGTTTTTCCCGCATCATCGCGGCATGGCCGGTTTTTGAGAAAACCAGCCATGCCCGTTCAGGCACTCGGGGAGAACCCATCATGACCGACGGCATACCCTACCGCGTCCGCATGACCGGTATTTCAAAACGTTACAATCCCATTCAGACGCTGGACAATGTCTCGCTGACCCTCAAGCCCGGCGAAGTGCTGGGGCTGGTCGGAGATAATGGCGCCGGCAAATCGACGCTGAGCAAAGTACTTTCCGGCGCCGTCATCCCAGATAGCGGCACCATCGAAATCGACGGCAAGCCGGTTTCCTTTTCGTCGCCCGCCGACGCACGCGCCGCTCATGTGGAAATGGTCTATCAGGACCTTTCGCTCTGCGACACCGTGGATGTTGCGGGCAATCTCTTCCTTGGCCGTGAACCGCGCCGCCGCATTCTCGGCGTGCCATTCCTCGACAATAAGACGATGCACGGCCTGACCCGCGACATGCTCGATCGTCTGGGTATCGTCATTGCCGATACGCGGCTCAAGGTCGAAAATCTCTCCGGCGGCCAGCGTCAGTCGATTGCCATCGGCCGGGCCGCTTCATTCGAGCCAAAAGTGCTCATCATGGACGAACCGACGGCAGCTCTTGCTGTGGCCGAGGTCGAAGCCGTGCTGGAACTGATCCGCACGGTCAGCGCGCGTGGCGTCAGCGTCATCTTGATCACCCATCGCCTGCAGGACCTTTTCCTCGTCTGCGATCGCATCCAGGTCATGTACGAAGGGCGCAATGTCGCCGAGCGGATGATCGGTGAGACCAGTATCGAGGAAGTGGTCAATCTGATCGTCGGACGCAAATTTTCGGCCCGTTCCGCCCGGCACGGCAATGACACCGGAGTTTCAGCATGACAATGCCTTCTTCGCAAACCGGGCATGCCGGTTCCCATGTCTCGCCCTCGCGCTTGCGCAAGGCCACGCTCTGGGACAAGCTTCTGGCAAACGGCAGCGTCGTCTCGATCGCCCTGTTCTTTCTCGTCGTCTGCGTCGTCTTTTCCGTCATCACCGATGCGTTCCTGACAGCGCCCAACCTGCTTAACATCATCCGCCAGTCGGCGCCGTTGTTGATCGTTGCCGCAGCCATGACCTTCGTCATCACCACCGGCGGTATCGATCTGTCGGTCGGCTCGGTGCTGGCGCTGGTTGCAACCTTATCGGCGACGGCATTGCAGGCGGGGATCGCATGGCCACTGGTCATTCTGTTGATGGTGTTGCTCGGTGTCGTCATCGGCGCCATCCACGGCTTCTTCATCGCCTATGAACGCATTCCCGCCTTCATCGTCACCTTGGCTGGGCTTTCAGTCATCCGTGGCCTGGCGCTTTTGATCACCGGCGGCTATTCGATCCCGGTCGATCCGGCGAGTTTCTTCACCGTCATTGGCAGATCCTGGTTCCTGGGTGTCCCGGTACCGGCGCTGATTGCCCTTGTCGTCTTGCTGATCGCCTATATCGTTTTCAATGAAACGCCGTTCGGACGTTACGTCACCGGCATCGGCGCCAATTCCGAAGCCGTGCGCCGGGCCGGCATCGATACGCGCTTTACGACGATGTTCGTCTATATTCTCTCCAGTGCTGCGGCAGCACTCGCCGGCATTATCGTCACAGCCCGCCTTGGTTCCGGTTCATCCAATGCGGGCCAGGGTTTCGAACTTGAAGTTATCGCCGCCGTGGTTCTCGGAGGCACAAGCCTGTTCGGCGGACGCGGCACGATCCTTGGCACCGTTCTCGGCGCGCTCACCGTCGCCGTCATCGCCAATGGTTTGATCCTGGCTCATATGTCCCCTTTCCTCACGCCGATTGTCACTGGCACGATCATCCTGATTGCCGTCTGGCTCAACTTCCGCCTCTTCCGGGGCGCGGTCCGGGGTAAGTGAGATGGACCATTTGTTCGATAAAGCGCCGAAAGAGCGCGTGGAGATCGGTGTCAAAACGGGAGCGGTGATGACCGTTCTGGGGCCAGTGCCGGTCACTGAGATGGGGATCACGCTGATGCACGAGCACATTCTGCTCGACGGCGCCAAATCCTGGCGTTGCCCCTGCCATCCGGAAGCGCAAGCGATCGGCGAGCAGAAGGTCAGCATGGAGATCATCGGCGAATTGCGGATGAACCCCTATATGAACCGCGACAACGTCTCGCTCGATGACAGCGATCTGGCACTCTCGGAGTTGAAACGGTTTCAGGCGCTCGGTGGTCACACGGTGGTCGATACCACCAATATCGGCATCGGCCGGGAGCCGGCGAAACTCGCCCGCATCGCAAAGATGTCCGGCCTCAAGATCGTCATGGGGACCGGCTTCTATCTCGAATTCAGCCATCCCGATTGGCTGAAAAATATGGATGTCGATGAGGTCACCGAATTCATCGTCAATGATGTCGGCGGCGGTACGGCGCAGCCGGACGTGATGGCTGGCATTATCGGCGAAATCGGCGTCAGCAAGGATTTCACACCGGAGGAACGCAAGTCGCTGCGGGCCGCCGCCCGCGCCTCGAAAATCACGGGAGTGCCGCTGTCCATTCATCTACCGGGGTGGGAACGGCTGGCGCATGAGGTTCTCGATATTGTCGAGGCGGAAGGCGCCGATTTGCGCCACACCGTCCTCTGCCACATGAACCCCAGCCATGACGATCTGCCTTACCAGAAGGCTTTGGCCGAGCGCGGCGCGTTTCTGGAATATGACATGATCGGCATGGACTTCTACTATGCCGATCAGGATGCCCAATCGCCATCCGACGAACAGAACGCGCGCGCGATCCGCTCGCTGATCGACATGGGTCATAGTGATCGCGTTCTCCTGTCGCAGGACGTGTTCCTGAAAATCATGCTCACCCGTTACGGCGGCTTCGGCTATGGCTTCATCCTGAAACATTTCCTGCCGCGCCTGAAGCGTCATGGGGTCGATCAGGCAGCCATTGACCTCATGCTGATCGACAATCCGAAATCCGTTTTCTCCAGCGTGTTCTGAACGCTGGCAATAAAGTCCAAGGAGTTTTTATGTCCAAGTCCAAAGTCCTTCTCGCAGGCGAATCCTGGGTTTCCACAGCGACCCACATCAAGGGTTTCGACCAGTTCCCGACCGTCACTTATCACACCGGTGCCGACGAACTTCTGGCCGCGCTGAAGGACAGCCCCTTCGATGTCCAGTTCATGCCGGCCCATGAGGCGCAACGCGATTTTCCGCAGACCCTGGAAGCGCTGTCTGCCTATGACGCAATCATCCTGTCGGATATCGGCGCCAACACGCTGTTGCTGCATCCAGACACCTGGATCCACTCCAAGACCACGCCAAACCGTCTTCGCCTGCTGCGCGACTATGTCCGTAATGGCGGCGCCCTGCTGATGTTCGGCGGCTATTACAGCTTCCAGGGTATCAATGGCGGCGCCCGTTACCACAGGACGCCGGTCGAGGATGTTCTGCCGGTTTCCTGCCTGTCCGTCGATGACCGCGTCGAGGTTCCGGAAGGGTTTTCGCCTGTGGTGACCGGAACGGAAAGCCACCCGATCCTCAAGGGTCTCGGCACGGACTGGCCGGTTCTGCTGGGATATAACGAAGTGACGGTGAAGGACGGAGCCGAGGTGCTGGCGACCGTTTCGACCGATTACGGTTCGCAGCCTCTTTTGGTCACCGGCGCCTATGGCAAGGGCCGCACCGTCGCCTGGACCTCCGATGTCGGTCCGCATTGGCTGCCGTCGAGCTTCATCGCCTGGCCGGGTTACAAGACCCTATTCGAGCAGATGCTGGCCTGGGCAACGGCGAAAGCCTGATCCATGCGCGTGCATGTCGTTGGCAATGTCTGCATCGACACCACCTTCCGTCTCGACCGCTTTCCAGAAGCGGGCGAGACGCGGAATGCCTTGGGGCATGCTGATGGGCTGGGCGGCAAGGGGGCCAATCAGGCCATTGCCGCTGCCCGCACCGGGGTGCCCGTCACGCTTTGGGCCGCAATCGGCCGGGATGCCAACGGCGCCTGGATCTGTCAGATGCTCGCCGGCGAGATCGAAAGTGCCTGCCTGACGGATTTGGATCTGCCGACTGACCGCTCGACCGTTGCGGTCGATGCAGGCGGCGAGAACATCATCATCAGCGGCGTTTCCTGTGCCGTTGCTTTTGATCCGATCACGCAGACCGGCCTGCTCGACAGCATTGAGCCCGGCGACGTGCTGATCATGCAGGGCAATCTTGCGGCAGGCGTCACCAGCGCCTGCCTGCGCGCGGCGCGGGCCAAAGGACTGACAACCGTGCTGAATGCCAGCCCGCTTGTTGCCGGCGTCCGGCCGGGGTTTGAAGACGTCGATATCGTCATCGTCAATCAAGGGGAGGCGGAGGCGCTCTCGGGCCTTGCTGTTGCAGCAGAGGCTGCCGCCAAGATACTGGAACTCGGCGCGCATTCTGTGGTGATCACCCTCGGCTCAAAAGGTTGCCTGCTTCTCCCCGGTGCCGGTTCCGCGGCAATCCATATTGAGGCCCCCAGGGTTGCGGCAATCGATACCAGTGGTGCAGGGGATGTGCTGTGCGGCATCTTTGCGGGATGTCTGGCAAGGGGTATGCATCCGCAAAGGGCAATCCACATTGCCGTCCAGGCATCCGCGCTGGCGGTGACGAGAGCGGGCACGCTTTCCTCATGCCCAACGGCCAAAGAACTTTCAACTCTCATTGAAACATCAGAAACGGAACACCCATGACACAATCCTCAAAACCGGTCGGCCCGGGCGCAGGCGATGCCATCACCTCCCTCTTCGGCCGCAGCAAAGCCGTTATCGGCGTCGTGCACCTGGCACCTCTGCCGGGGGCTCCCCGTTATAATGGCGAAGCCATAGAGGATATCTACAGCCAGGGCCTGGAGGATGCCCGCGCCTATCTGGAGGGGGGTTGCGATGGTGTCATCGTGGAAAACCACGGCGATATTCCCTTCTCCAAGCCGGATGATATCGGACCGGAAACCGCCGCCTACATGTCGGTCATATCGGACCGCATCCGCCGTGAACTCGGGCGTCCGATCGGCATCAACGTTCTGGCCAATGCGGCCATTCCGGCACTGGCCATTGCCGGTGCCAGCGGTGCCGGTTTCGTGCGTGTCAACCAGTGGGCCAATGCCTATGTCGCGAATGAAGGGTTTATCGAAGGCGAGGCCGCCCGCGCCATGCGCTACCGCGCAAAGCTTAGAGCCAACGGCATCCGGATCTTTGCCGATGCGCATGTGAAGCATGGCGCGCACGCGATCGTTGCCGACCGGCCGGTGGAAGAGCAGGTCAAGGATCTCGTCTTCTTTGACGCAGACGCGGTGATTGCCACCGGCCAGCGCACCGGCCATGCAGCCGATCTCGGCTATATCCGCCTGATCAAGGAGGCCGCCGGCCTGCCAACGCTGGTCGGCAGCGGCGTCACGCCCGACAATGCCCGCGATATCCTTGACATCGTCGATGGCGTCATCGTTGCCAGTTCGCTGAAATATGATGGCGTCTGGTGGAACAAGGTCGAAAAGGCGCGTGTCACTGCCTTTATCAACGGACTGAAGAAATGATCTGCTCCGCAGACATCAACGCTGCACGCCTTCTGAAAAGACTGGATGATTTCGCGGCAATCGGCGCAACGCCGGCAGGCGGCGTCAACCGGGCAGCGCTGGGACGTCAAGACCAGGCTGCCCGCGCGCTGCTGGCAGGCTTGGCGCTGGAGCGCGGTTTCCGCGTCTTCCAGGATCCGCTCGCCAATCTGTTCATTCGCCGCGATGGGAAAAACGGCAGCCTTGCCCCCTTTCTGATCGGCAGTCATCTCGACAGCCAGCCGACGGGCGGACGCTATGATGGCGCCCTCGGCACGCTGGCCGCCTTTGAGGTTCTCGAGGCTCTGGAGGATGCGGGACTGGAAACGGAGGCGTCGATTGAGGTGGTCGCCTGGACAAACGAGGAAGGCAGCCGCTTTGCACCGGGCGCGATGGGCTCCATGGCATTTTCGCTAGGGCATATTCCGCAGAATTGGCAGGATATCCGTGGAACAGACGGCGTCTTTTGGCGTGACGCCCTTGCGGAGACGCTTGCGGCCTTGCCGGTCGCCGAGCAAAGGCCGCTCGGATTTCCGATTTCAGGATATCTTGAACTTCATATCGAACAGGGGCCGTCCCTGGAAAACGAAGATATCCCGATCGGCATCGTCACCGGCGTGCAGGGAACCCGTTGGCTCGATATCACGGTTACCGGCCAGGCCGCGCATGCGGGCACGACCCAGCTGGCGTTTCGCCGCGATCCGATGATGGCGGTGACCCATGCGCTGCATACGCTTTACGAAACCATCATGCCCGAAGACGGCGATGCACGCCTGACGGTCGGAAGGATCACAGCACTTCCCGGCTCCGTCAACGCAATTCCAGGATCCGTCAGCCTCAGCATCGACCTGCGCCATCCGCAATCAGATCGCCTGGACAAGATCGAGGCACAGGTCTCGGAAGCCTTTCAATCGTCGGTGGCCCCGCATGGCTGCAAAGCCGATATCCGCCGCACATTCGATATGAGCCCGGCCCGGTTCTTCCAGCCGGTGATTGAAGGCGTGGAAAGGGCGGCACGTCATTTGAGGCTCCGGTTCAAGCATATGGTCTCCGGCGCCTTTCACGATGCGCTCTATGTGGCGCGTATAGCACCGGCCGCGATGATCTTCGTGCCCTGCAGGGATGGCCTCAGCCACAATGAGGCTGAGTATGTGGAGCCGGACCATTGTGTGGCCGGCGCTCGCATGCTGCTTCAATCGGCGCTGGAAGTGATCAGCGCCGGCGCAGGCAAACATTAATAACGCGAAAAGCCAGGGCGTAGCGGCCGCAATTTGGGCAGCTGCGCCGCGAGCGCTGCAGCCGGTGCATAGGTGCTGTGATGCATTGTCGATATTCTGATCAAAGAGAAGGGCCTATATTCTCTTCATCAAACGACGCCGGAACCAAACGCGGTTGCTGACGTCAACAGAACCTCACGAAAGGGGATCATCATGAACGTAGCACGCACCTTGAACAACTGGCGCAAGTATCGTCAGACCGTATCCGAACTCGGCCGTATGACCAATCGCGAGCTGAGCGACCTGGGTATTGCCCGCGACGATATCCGCAGCGTTGCCCGCGCAGCCGTCGCTTTCTAAGCAAGCCTTGAGTTTTGGATGAAGCGCCCGCCCTGTGCGGGCGCTTCGCGTTTCGGGCTTGCTGACGGGGCAGAGACCCGCTGGAACGCCGTATCTTCCGATGTGCATTTCCTGCATAGCTGCAGTGCAGCATAAACGCTTTGAAATCATCGCGATCAGCGTATGATCGTTTCCATCGAAGCAATGCACCTCCTCCCGCAGAGCTTCGAATTTCAGGCGGCCCACTCCTCCTCCCAAGGGGCGCCTGAAGGAACAGCGGCACTCCTCCTCCCAGTCGCTGTTCGGTTCTTTTCGAAAAGCCTGCCGCACCTCCTCCCGCGGCAGGCTTTTTCGTTTTAGGGGATTTGGCCGTCTATAAATCGAGATCGAATTGTGGCTGCCGTTCTGCATCGTCGCGAACGGGAGCGTTTGTCAGCGACGACAAGGTCACGCCCAGTAGCCGGATGGCGCGTTTGAACGGATAGACCGTGGCCAGAAGTGTCGATGCGGTATCGAGGATATCTGCGGCATTTGCAAAGGGCGTCGCTTTCGTACGGCTGCGCGTCGCCTGGGTGAAATCGGAATATTTGATCTTCACGGTCACCGTCTTGCCGCTGATCCCCTGCGCCTCGCAATAGCGCCAGACCTTTTCGGCAAGCGGCTTAAGCTCCAGCCGGGCCAGATCGAAATCGGTGATATCTTCAACGAACGTGTCCTCCGCACCGGCGGATTTGCGGATGCGGTCGGGCCGGACGAGGCGCTCATCGATACCGCGCGCGATCCCGTAGAAATAGGGACCGGACTTGCCGAAATGCTCCTGAAGGAAAGCCAGCGATTTCTGCTTCAGATCAAGTCCGGTTTCGATGCCGTATTTGCGCATCCGCTCGGCGGTTGCCGGTCCAACGCCATGAAACTTCTTCACTGGCAAAGCCTCTACAAAGCCTGGGCCGTTCTTTGGCGTAATCACGGCCTGCCCATTCGGCTTGTTGAGATCGCTTGCCATCTTGGCAAGGAACTTGTTGTAGGAAATTCCGGCGGACGCACTGAGACCGGTCACCTCAGCGATCCTCGCGCGGATTTCTGCGGCGATCTCGGTGGCGATTGCCATGCCTTTCAGGTTTTCCGTCACATCGAGATAGGCCTCGTCCAGCGATAGAGGCTCGATCAGCGGCGTGTATTCGGCAAAGATCGCACGGATCTGCTGGGAGACCGCCTTGTAAACGTCAAAGCGCGGCGGCACGAAGATCAGGTCTGGACATTTTCGCTTGGCGGTGACCGACGGCATGGCCGAATGCACGCCAAATGCTCTCGCCTCGTAGCTGGCCGCAGCCACGACCCCGCGCGCCGCCGATCCACCAACGGCAAGCGGCTTGCCGCGCAGCTCCGGATTGTCGCGCTGCTCGACGGATGCATAGAAGGCATCCATGTCGACATGGATGATCTTGCGCTGACGCACTGGCTCATCCGGCGTTTGAGCCCGGGATATCGGATCTGGAATGGCTGTAGTATCGTCGCCGGGGATATACATCAGGAGGCGTCCAGCTTGATTGCGCTTGGTCTATGAAGACAAATGCGCCGTTGAACAAAAGAGGAACATACAGCGCTGCGGCTGGGATTGTAAGTCAGATATATCGCGTCTCGCAAACTTTGGGACACTTCGTGTGGGGCAAGAGCTGGGGGCTGTGTCGTCCCGATGCGTAACCTGAGACTTGCGGGGTGCCACCGGCCTTCCTACCTCTAGGAGAGATTAAAATCCGGCGGGACCGAAACATGGATGTACACTCAGTCAAACACTCGATGGTGGCCGTTCGGACTTCCATCTCGGACGATGCCTTCACGGCCCGCTCGCTGGGCACGGTGCGCGAAGGTAGCGGTGTGGTCATTCGCGACGATGGCCTGGTGCTCACCATCGGCTATTTGATCACCGAGGCGGATGAGGTTTGGCTGACAAGGCCGGATGGCACGGTCATTCCGGGTCATGCGCTTGCCTATGACCAGGAAACGGGGCTTGGCCTGATCCAGGCGCTTGGGGCCCTGGACTGTCCGGCACTGACGCTTGGTGACGCATCGAAAACCAGGGTTGGCGATCCCGTCGTCTTTGCCGACGGTTTTGGCCGGCTGGTAGAGACCAAGATCGTCGCGAAACGCGAGTTTGCCGGATATTGGGAATATCTGCTGGATGAAGCGATTTTTGTTTCTCCCGCCCATCCATCCTGGGGCGGGGCTGCCATTGTCGGGCAGGATGGCAAGCTTCTGGGTATCGGTTCGCTCAAGCTGGTCATGAGCCGGAACGGAGAGAGTTCCGACATCAACATGATCGTCCCGATCAATCTGCTGCCCCCCATTCTCGACGATCTGCTCACGCTTGGACGCGTGAACAAGCCACCGCGCCCCTGGCTTGGCGCCTTTGCGGCCGAAAGCAATGGTGACGTGGTCGTCATGAGTGTTGCAGCGGATGGTCCAGCCGCGCAGGCCGGGCTGCGGGGAGGCGATGTTATCGCAGAGGTGCGCGATGGAGAAATTTCCAGTCTTGCTGACTTTTACCGCAAGGTCTGGAAGAGCGGCCGCGCCGGATCGGAAATCCCCGTCCGCGTCCTGCGCGACGGCCGCGAAGTCTGGCTCCGTGTCAGATCGGGGGATCGCGACGAGTTTCTGAAAAAACCGCAGCTGCAGTAAGTCCAAGGATCGGCAACAAGCAACGATCCTATAGATTTCAGGCGTCGACCTTTGGCTTACGAGCCGCGTCTGCCCGCAGGTTGCAACCACTCTTGAGGCTGGTTGATTCGCTCAAGGCGTGTTTTCGATCTCATTTAATTTATCAAGCACGACGGCGATTTCGCCTTCTGGCACGCTATCGCCAACAAACCAGCTCAATGTGTCGTAGAATCCGAGGAATGAGCCGCGCACCTTGTCGAGAATGGCTGCTGCCTCCTCGTCGGAAAGCGATAACTTTGTTTTGAGGAAATCTCTGAGGATTGTTTCCGCTTCCAGATGGGCAAAGACCAGTGATGGTGGGGATTGACGGGAGAGTTTTGCTGGAGGAAAGATCTGGGATTTGCAGGCAATCGTCTGGTTCAGGCGGACATCGCGTGACGATGCCGCGGCCTCAATGACGAAAGCGTCTGCATCCAGCACCCACTGCGCGCGCGAAACGTCGAAATACTGGAAATCGCGCGGCTGCAGAGTGAGTTCAACCGTTTTTGCTTCGCCTGGCTCCAGTTGCACCTTGGCAAACGCCTTCAGTTCCCGGACCGGGCGTTTCAGTCCCGGCTCGATGGGCTGCATGTAGAGCTGAACAATTTCCTTGCCGGCAACCTTCCCGGTATTGCGAATGGTAACAGTGACGGTGCAGCTCTCGCCGGGTGTGATCACTTCCTTGTCGAGAGACATGGTTTCATAGGAAAATTCGGTGTAGCTCAGGCCGTGTCCAAACGGGAAAGCCGGTGCGATGGCCTTCAGGTCGTAGTAGCGGTATCCGACGAAAATGCCTTCGCTATAAACATGGCGGCCGTGGTCGCCGGGATAGGTGTGCCAGCCGGGGATATCCTCGATGCGGACGGGCATGCTGGCCGACAGCTTGCCGCATGGGTTCTGGTCGCCGAAGAGAACACGGGCGATGGCCTCGCCACCGCCTTGTCCGGGGAAAAAGCAGGCGAGAACCGCATCCACTTCATCAAGCCAGGGCATCTCCACCGTATCCGGTATCGACAGAACAACGATAACGCGGTGGCCGGCAGCTGCTAAGGCGCTGATGAGGTCATCATGGCCTTTCATCAGTTTCAGCGTATCGCGATCATTGCCTTCGCCGTTGCGGCTCTTGGCGTTTTCGCTGAAGATCACGACAGCATCGCTGTCTTCAGCCGCATGCAAAACCGTATCGATGGCGGATGCTATCGCGGTCGCGTCATCGACGTCGAACGGCATGTGACGGATGGTGCAGTGTTCGCCTGCCCTTTTGCAAATCTGCTCGAAGGGAATATCGACGCGGTAAGGGTTGGTGGTCGCCGAGCCGGAGCCCTGGATGACCGGCGCGATTGCCCCATTGCCCACGACCACGATTCGCGGAGACGCGGTCGCGTCAAGTGGCAAAGCCGCGTTTTCGTTGCGCAGCAGAACGATCGATTCTGCCGCGATCTGGCGAGACAAAATGTGGTGATCTTCGAGATCAACCGGAATGCCCGGCCTCTCGTTCGCTTTGCAGCGCTGGACCAGCTCGAGCACCCGCACGCAGGCTGCGTCAACTGTTTCCCGGTCGACTTTGCCGGTTTCAATTGCAGCAAGAAGCTGCGCCTTGCGCGGTTTGCTTTCCGGCATGTCCAGATCAGTTCCCGCTGTGAGCGAAGCCGGCCTATCCTTGATCGCATGCCAGTCGGAGAGAACGAGCCCGTCATAGCCCCATTCCTCGCGCAGCACCGTCGTCAACAGCCATGCGTTTTGCGTCGCATGAATGCCGTTGACTGGATTATAGGCGCTCATGACAGTCCATGGCTTGCCTTTTTCGATCGCACGCTCGAAGCCGGCCAGGTAGATTTCGCGCAGGGCGCGCTCATCGACATCGGAACTGGTCGTGGTGCGGTCGATCTCGGAATTGTTGCAGGCGAAATGTTTCAGCGATGCGCCGACGCCGTTATCCTGCAGGCCGCAGATCAGGGCTGCGGCGAGGTCGCCGTTGATGACCGGGTCCTCGGAATAATACTCATAGGCACGGCCGGCAAGCGGCGTGCGCCGCGTGTTGATCCCCGGCCCGAGCAGCAGGTGGACGCCGAAATTCTGGCACTCCGCCGCAAGGGCAGCCCCCATGCGGTAAGCTAGGTCCACGTCCCAGGAGCAGCCGAGCAGATTGCCATTGGGAAAACAGGTGGCCGGCCGCGTCGTGCCAAACATGGTGCCTGCGTCATCCGCCTGCTGGTTGACCAGCGTCAGAAACCCTTGCAGGCTGTTGTCGTCGCTATCGCCGGCATCGATCTGCGTGGTCGAGTAGCGCACACCATAGGCGCCGTCAGTCATCAGGATGGAGGGAATACCGAGCCTTTCGATGGCAGCCGTTTTCCAAAGGCCCCGGCCGCTCAAAAGATCGGCCTTTTCCGCAGCCGTCATTTGATCGACAAGCAATGTCAGATCGTCCTGAGTGTCCTGAACCATCAAAGTCTCTTCAAATTCTGGCTGATATCAACAGATCTTCTGAAGCAGTTCCATCAGCATCATCCGTTCTGCCGGGGTGAGCGTGCTCAGTGTCTCTTGCGAAATTTCCAAGGCAATCGAGAGATTGCGATCGACCGTTGCATCGCCTTCCGCCGTCAGCGTCAAAACCAGCCGGCGTGCATCTGCCGGATCCGGTTCGGTGTGGACGAGACCGCGCTTGACGAGCCGATCGACGACGCCCTTGATCGTCGCCATGTCCATCGCCGTTTCGCGCCCAAGGTTGCCTTGCGAACATGGCTGCAAATCCTTGAGCTTCACGAGTGCTGCCCATTGGGTGGTCGTCAGCTTTTCCGAAATCAGGCTGGCAAAGATGGCGACGTGGCGCTGGTTGGCCTGGCGCAGATAAAAACCGATCTGTTCACCGAGCGTATAGTGCGTCTGGCCGCCGTTCATCTGCGAGCTTGACGGTGGCGCACTGTCTGGCAAACCAGACTTGTCTTTCAACGGAACATCCATCCGGATCCCTCAATCATGCTGCGCTACGAAGTCCGCGGGCCGTTTCTCAACGTCATGCCTGCCATAGCTTTAGAATAGCGTCTGTCGATAAAACTTCGACCTGATCCGAGAGCCTGGGGACGAGCGTCTCCAAAACGGCGTCATGCGCCTGCACATTGCTGCTGGCCAGGGCATCGGCGGCAAGTATGACGCGGTAGCCCGCATCGACCGCATCCAGCACACTGGCATAGACGCAGACATCAGTCTCCACGCCGGAGAAAATCAGCGTATCGATGCCTGCGGCCTGCAGCCGTTCGGAAAACCCTTTCGAACCGAAAATCGAGTAGGTTTCCTTATCGACGATGGAGCGGTCATCCGCGATCGCAACCAGCGGCGCGACGAGACCGAGCATGGCCGGATCGATCGCATCGAGCGTAACGGACGACCATCGCCGGTAATAGGTTTTCCACGCGCCTTTTGCAGCATCGGCATTTTGCGGAACGACGAAGCGTGCGAACAGCGTATCCGAGGGCCGGGCCCTCGAAAGTTTCAGGACGTTCGGGAGAATGACGGCAATCGCCGGCGTGTGCCATTCGGTTTCTTCGGCAAAGAGGCGTTGCATATCGATGACGAGATGCAACGTATTTTTTGAGAACGGGACCGTTTCCATGATCAATCCGCGACTGCGACAGTGTGATCGGCAGCCCAGCTCAGGGCAATGTTGTCGCCTTCGCTGAGCACGGTGCCATCGCGATTCTGCGCAAACAGCTTGAGCGGCAGGCCATCGGCCGTTTCCAGGTGATAGGAAAGCACCGGGCCCGCATAGATGACGGTGGTGATGCGCGCCCTCATGGTGTTTTCGCCGGTCTGCGCTGGCGCGATCGACATCTTCTCCGGGCGTATGGCAAGCGTCACGGTGGAACCCGCTGACGGCAATGGGCTCGTGCTTTTGACCAGAGAGCCGTCCGCCAGGCGAACGGCGCCGTTTTCGACGGTTCCGCTGAGGAAATTGGAATCGCCGAGAAATTCGGCGGCAAACCGGGTCAGCGGCTTTTCATAGACCGTTTCCGGTTCGCCGATCTGAACGATGCGGCCCTTGTCGAGAATGGCGACCTTGTCCGACAGCGTCAGGGCTTCTTCCTGATCGTGCGTGACGAAAATGGTCGTCAGGCCACTCTCGCGCTGGATGCGCAGGAGTTCCACCTGCATTTCCTGGCGCAGTCTCCGGTCCAGTGCCGATAGCGGTTCATCAAGCAGAAGCACGCTCGGCTTGATGACGATGGCGCGCGCCAGGGCGACGCGCTGCTGCTGGCCGCCGGACAGCTGCTTGGGCGTGCGGTCGCCGAAGCCGGGGAGGCGTACCATCTCCAGGGCACGGTCGACTTCCTTGCGGGCGGCTGCTCCCTTGATGCCGCGCCGCTCCAGGCCGAAGGCGACATTCTGGGCGATCGTCATATGCGGAAACAGGGCGTAGGACTGGAACATCATGCCGATATTGCGGCCCCAGACCGGGACATCGGTGACATCCTTGTTGCCGATCATCACCACGCCGTGGTCCGGCTTGATGAAGCCCGCAATGATGCGCAGCAGCGTTGTCTTGCCCGAGCCTGATGGTCCAAGAAGGCTTGTGAAGGAGCCTTCGGTGAACTCGGTGGTGATATCGGCGAGAACCGGTGTGTTGCCATAGGTCTTGGCGACGGAATCGACTTTAACGTTTGTCACTTGTGTCTCCGGGCTTGGCGAAGCGCGCAAAAATCAGGATGACGGTCATGGAGCCGAGCAGAAGCACGGTCGAGATCGCATTGATTTCAGGGGTGAAGCCCTTGCGGATCGAGGAATAGATCTGCACCGGCAGCGTCGTGTAGCCGGGCGTTGCGAGAAAGTAGGAAATCACGAACTGATCGAGCGAAACCGCAAAGGCAAACAGTGCCGCACCCAGAATGCTGGGATAGAGCAACGGCAGCGTCACGGAGAAGAACGCATGGACCGGCGTCGAGCCTAAGCTCATGGCGGCTTCTTCAAGATCGGCACGGATCGTCTTGAAGCCAGTGCCGACAACGAGGACGACATAGGGGATGGCCAGCGCGACATGGCCGATCAACAGCGCATGCATGCCACGGCCGATCCCGCTCCAGTAAAAGAAGATCAGCATTGCAGTGCCGGTGATCAGCCAGGGAATGGCGATCGGCGGGAGCAGCATCAGTTGCAGCAGGCTCTTGCCGCGAAAGGTGCGCCGCGACAGCGCCACCGATGCCATCGTTCCCAGCGCCGTTGCCAGAACGGCGGTGATGGTGGCGATGACGATACTGTTGAAGCCCGCCTTCAGAAGAACCGTATTGCTCCAGAGCGCTTCATACCATTGGGTCGAAAACGAAAAGGGCAGTTCATAGAGCGGCGAGGCATTGAAGCCCATCGCCATCATCACGAGGATGGGGGTGTAGAGAAAAACCAGGATGGCGATGAGATAGAAGCGGCCAAGCGATGTCATCAGCGTCTCCTCACAGTGCCGTGCCACGGCGCAGGACGCCGGAGAAGGTTGCGAAAATGGCAAGGACCACGGCGAGCAGCGTGAAGGAAAGCGATGCACCGAGCGGCCAGTTGAAGGCCTGCGTGAACTGGTCCTCGATTACCGTCCCCATGGTCACGCCGACGCGGCCGCCGAGAATACGCGGCTCCATGAACGAGCCAATCACCGGGATGAAGGTCAGCACGGCGCCGGAAATCAGGCCGGGAGCTGCCAGAGGCAGAAGTATCTTGAAAAGGATGGTCCACCAGCGCGCGCCAAGGCTTGCGGCTGCCTCGATGATAGCGTCATCAATCGTCGAAAGCGCGATATAACAGGTCAGGATCATATAGGGCAGGTAGCCGTGAACAAGGCCGACGACGATGGCATAGCGCGTGTAAAGGAAACCGATCGACCCCGCTTCAGGCGCCACCATGTGCAAAAGGCTGTCCAGAAAGCCGTTTTCGCGAAGCACCATCGTCCAGGAAAAGACGCGGACCAGACCGTTGGTCCAAAACGGCAGGAGAATCAGGATCAGCAGCATTTCGCGCGTCTTGCCGAAGGTCGAACGCACCAGCGCAACGGCGGCGAGAAAGCCGAGAATGGCGCAAAACAGCGTCGTCCAGAAACCGATCAGCAGCGACGTAATCCCGATCCCGACCAGATAGGGCTGATCGATGAAGGCCCGGTACTGCTTGAGCGTGAAGACGATCGGCGCCTTGCCCATCGGCGTTGCCGACAAAAAGCTGAAGGCGAACATCGTCAAGAGAGGCAGAAAAACCGCAATCGTGAGCCAGCCATAGGTCGGCATGAGCAGGGCCGTCGTCGAGACCCATGACGGGAGCGAGCGCTGGCTGCGCGGACCCGAAGGTCCGCGCGCTGACGCCAATGTCAGCTGATCATTCTGCATAGAAAGCCTTCACTTCCTGCCAGACATTGTTGAAGGCTTCGCGGCGGTCATCCGGAATTCCCGATACGATGCCCATCGTCTTCAGATATTCCGGCTTGTGCACCTGGCGGCTGAGGTCGTTAGCGGGAAGGGCTTCCAGAGCGGCCGAGTTGGAGGAGGCCGGGGCGCCGACCTTGGTTGCCCATTCGACGTAGAATGCCGGATCGATCATCCAGTTGGCGAAGGCAAGCGCGCCTTCGGCGTTCGGAGCCGATGCCGGAATGCCGAGACCATCGACCCAACCGATGCCGCCTTCTTTCGGAACGACGAAGGTGACCGGCAGTTTCGAATTGCGCTTGGAACGCACGGAACCACCGGACCAGAACAGCGACAGGTCGAATTCCTTGGCGGCAAAGGACTTGTTCCACTGATCTTCCGTCGACCACAGAAGCTTAACATTCGGCTTGATCGATTTCAGCGCTGCAGTCACAGCGGCCAGATCTTTCGGATCGTTGATGTCCTGTCCGCTCATCAGGGCGCCGACGCCGACATTGATGATCGCGTCGTCGTCCATGGCGACACGGCCCTTGTAAGCCGGATCGGCCAGAGCGGCATAGCTATCGGGAACAGGCATGCCCTCGCGAATGGCAAGTGACGTCATGCCCCAGACCCAGGGAACCGCATAGCCCTTGCCGTCCTTGCTGAAGTTTGGATTGGACAGGAGATTGTCATCGACAGTCTTGGCGTTCGGGACCTTGGTGAAATCGATCGGCTGGAGCAGATCTTCGGCGACGGCCTGCGCACAACGGGCGGCATTCAGAACGACCAGATCATAAGTGCCTGGATTGGTGCGCAGCTTTGTGAGCATTTCCGATTCGGAGCTGTAATAGTCATGCACGACTTCAATGCCGGTCGTTTCGGTAAAGGCCTTGACGGACCAGGCTTCGTCGGTGCCGTATCCCTGCCAGTTCAGGACCGTGATGGTGCCGGCCGCAAAGGCCTTGCCCGGCAGGCTGGAAAAGCCGACGCCCGCTAAAAGCAGCGCTGTGGACATCAGTTTCAAAGTATTGCGTCTGGTGATCTCTGTCATTTTTGGCACCCCTCTTAAAAATACACAGTTGCACGTGATCGTGACCGCAGTCATCGATCTCAACGGGATCGGCAAAGCCGAAGCGTTAGCGCGAAAAACGCGCCAAAATAGTTTGTGTACAAAGTAAAATCAGGGACGTGATGGTGACCGCGATGTCGATTTTCAGCGCAAGCCAAGGCCTGTCCCGAACAAGAGTGGAACAAAACATCCGAGCTAGCAATGCATTCCAAATCGCGATGCGGGGCCTGTCAGGAAAACTTAGGTTTTCCAATTCAGTCCTCAGTTCAAACCCTCTGATCTTAACGTCAGTCTTTTCATTTTTTATTTGTGTACAAACTATTATGGATGAATCTTTTTCTGTCAAGGTCTTCTTAGTGTCATCGAAGCATCCTAAGACGAAAAATAGACCTCCAGGCGTTGCGTGTCAGCGCTTTCCGCGATCTCAACGCGAATGCCTCCGGCGTTTGTGTCGTGACGGATGACGGTTCCGTCCATACGGGCGACAGTGGCGTTGCCCGCCTGGATGCCTCCCAGGTCGATAAAGCCGCCGCTGGCAACGGGCCCGATGGTAAAGGCAAACCGTCCGGCGCCGATTTCGATCTGAGACAAGCTCGTCTGCAGGTCCGTCTGCAGCACAATCCGGTCATTGATCGTCATGGACAGAACGGTAGCGTTTACGGAGACATGCAATGTCCCCGCCGGGCATAGCATGGGGCCGATCGACAGGTCCTCACCCGTATTGCGCACAGTCCACCCGGACCAGGGATCGAAATCGATGATTTCGCCCGCCGCCATCAGCGGGAGCATTGCTGCCCAGATATAGAAGGGATCGGTATCGCCCTGGTCCATCGCCTCGCCGGTCACCGCGTTATAATTCTCCGACGCGATGCGGTCCTTGCTCCAGGATGTCATGAACAGTTCATAGCTCTGGCTGGCGAGCTTGCTCGCCTCTGCCATAAAGCCGTAACGGCGCAGGCCGAGCCAAACCATATAGTTGACGTTCGGCCAGATGCGCCCGCGCCAATAAACGTTGTCGGCAAAGGCGGGGTCGTCGCGCGTGGCGTTCGGCAGGACGAAATCGCCGCCGAACGTCGCCTCGTTACTTAGGTGCTCCAGCAATCGCGCGGCCTGCACCGGCGTGGCAGCCCCGCACAGCAGCGGATAGAAACTGGTGGGCGACAGCGAGCGCACGAAGCCGCCATTGCGCTGGCGGTTGGCGAAGAGACCGCGGCTCTCATCCCACAATGTTTCGCAAATCAGCGTTCGGCAGCGTTCTGCAATCTGCGTAAATTCCTGTGCGTCCGCATGCTTTCCAAGCACCGTGGCCATGTTCGCCAGCATTTCGGCATCGAGTGCGGCCGCGCAGTTCAATCCGAGATCGAACGTCGACAAGGTGCGAGTGACGGGGTCGTAGATCGCCTCGTCATGGGTCGCCGAATTGTCCATGCCGGTCTCATTACGGGCGCCGAATGCAGTCCCTTTGTAGAGGCCTTCGCCGACATCGGAGGTGCCGCAGGAGAGAAGGCCAAACGCGCCGGGATCACGGTTTTCCCACCACCAGCGTTGATTGCGGGAAAGCGCATCATAGTTTGCTGTCAGCATCGAGCGTTCGCCGGTGCGCTGGTAAAGCTGCCAGGCGACGAGTGCTCCATTCGGGTGCTGGCTGCGATCGACCCAGGCATCGTTGGAGGTGACGATGCAGGCGATATTGCCTTGCGGCGTGGCGCTGGCCATGGCTGTCGCCATGTTTTCGCGCGCGAGGTCCGCATCGAAAACACCGGCCAGAAGTGCTGCGAACAGCTGATCGTTGTACCAGACCGCAAATTTTCCGAGGTTCCAGATCCGGGTCACCGCCGTGTAAGGCCGCGCATTGGTGTCGTCCCAGATTGTGTTCCAGGCGACCACATCGCGAATCGCGTCGAGCGATCCTTGAAACAGACCCGTCTGCGCATCTGGTATCTGCGCCGGCGCCTGTTCTGCAAGGCAGGCGCGCGCTTTTGCGATGGCGAGGTCCGCACTGTCGGCGACGGCGGCAGCGTACGCGCCCGTGCGCATCATTTCGAGATTGAAGCGAAGCGCAATGACAGGTGCCTCGTTGCTGCGGGTTGCGGTATAAAAATATCCGTTTTCCTCGAAATCGGCCCGCAGCGCTTCGATCGTCTCATGACCGGTGACGTGGACCGGCGCTTGCGCGGTGACCACAGCCACAAACCGGGTACCGATCTTCAGGAGGGTTGTATTGCCACCGCCGTCATAGATTCCGATCTCGCCGCCATCGGATGAAATCGCCAGCGTCACCCAGAACCGGAGGCCCCATTCAGCCGATACGGTTCCCTCCCAGCGTCCGCAAACGGCAAATGGACCCGTTTTCGTAGCGGAGAAGGCGACCGTCGTGCCGGTGTGGTCCGTTTCGAGTTCGATCGTCGAGCCGTCGATGGCGTGACGTCCCAGGCGGACAGGATTGCGCCGGGGCTCGATTGCCGACGTCGTCTTGCTGCGCGTGGAATAGAGCACCGGCGTGATCCGCACCCCGAGCGGCAGGAAAACCATTTCGGCCGGCCGGTCCGACCAGCTGTTCCAGGCGCGCATCAGGGGGATTGTCGAGTGTTTTGGCATGGCTCTTATCCGGTCAGTTTGAAAGCGGGATGAGTTTTGGTGCGGCGGTCAATCCGCTTTTATCTGCGGTATCGCCGCGATAGGGCGTGTGGCTGTAATAGCGGTTTGCCGCAGTGTTGGCGACGTGAAGCTCCAGACTATGCGTGCCGGGGCTGAGAGTGCTAAGCGCAAACCGGTAGGGCCGCCAGGCCCGGCGGTCGATCTCTTGGCCGTCAAGAAACGCGGTCACAGCTGTTTCCACCTGCGGCAATTCCAGAAGCCAATCGCCTTGCGTTGCTATCGTCAGGGAGCATCGGTAAATGCCCGTGCCGGAAAAATCCGCGAACCCTTGCGTTTCCCAGCCTGCATCGACAGAGATGGATTGGAAATCCGCCTCAAGCGCGGGAGAAAAACTCCAGCCATCGGCAAGCGATATCGTTTCCACAGGATCGTGAATGGCCCCGGTCTGCGTGGCTGCCTGATCCGCTACGACCTCCGATGCTTCGCGCAACCGGATGCACCGAACCTCGTGCGGCTGGAGCACGACCAGGGACCGTTCAAGATTGACCGGCGCATGGATCACGCCATCCGCCGGCGACCATTCCTCGGATTCAAAACCACAGCCATACGAGATTTCAACGACAAGGTCGTCCGATCCGTCGTTGAACAGCACAAGTCTCCACCAGCCGTCCGCCTCATATCCGATCCACTGCCATGGTTTGCCGCCTGAAGCACTCTCGACTTTCGGCCCCTCGGCTGGAAGGGACGACACCAGAGCGGCAATATCCCGGCTTTCCGGATGCCCTTCGATATGCGTGGAAACCTTAAAGCACGTCACCTGCGCGTCACTGTCGCAGATAACGGACAGGCGTTCGCCGGATGACCAGATCGCGCCGCCGGCTGTCTTGAAAGCCTCCAGTTTCCGCGAGCTCTTCATCGTTTCCAAGACGGTGACGCAGGGCAGCACGACGGCAGCGAAAACCAGCCCTGATGCGATGAGCTTCCCGTTTTCGATTGTTGCAGCAGCAAGATCGGCCTCGCTCACGAACATGAAATCGCATCCCTGCGCGAGAAGATGTTCGCACCATGCGCCGATATGCGTTGCGTGGCCGTGGCGCGGTCCCTGCGCAAAGGCGGTGTAGAGCGGATAGAGAATGGCAACCGGCGTGCGTGGTTTGGCCGGTTCGATAAAGGCGGAAATCCGGGCGGTCTCGCCGGCAAACAGGTCGTGATAATGCCACCAGGGCTCGAAGTTGATGCCAGGAGCAAAATCGAACCTCGGATTGGCGAACGGCGTCGGGTCATTGTCGCGGCCATCGGTCTGATAGACGCCGTGCCAGATGAACTGCCGCATGCCAAGGCAATGCAGGCGGATCGCCTGGGCGCGTGCCGTTTCCAGCGTCATTTCCCATTGGCCTGCGGCACGCCGGGTGGTCCGTTCGGCGCTGGCATAGGTTTCGACCATGCAGCGGCTACGCCCATTGGAGCGCGCAACGGAATCGCCGAGTTTCGGCGCCAGTTGCGCACTGAAATTGTTGGAATCCACGGCGGTTTCATGCCGGTAGGCATCGATCCCGAAGAAATCGACGGCTGGCGCCACGCGCGGATCGATGCTGGTAAAGCCGCCGTTCAGCGACCATGACGCGATATGCGGCAGGATTTCGTGTCCGGTCAGCGCGATGCCGTGCATGTCGGACCATCGTCGCAGGGTGCCGAAAAAGGCTTCGTTCATCAAAGCCGAATATCCGGCGTAAAATTCTGCCCGCAGCCGCAGCGTGCCGCTGCCGATATCCTGCAAAAGCGCCAGAAGAATTTTCGCAAAGGACACGCCGGTTCGGTGCGCCATTGTTTCCTGCAATGCCGGTGCAAAAAGCAGGCTGTTGCCGAGATCACCGGACATCTGGTCCCAGCGATAAAAGCCTGCTGCCGGCTGGTCGTAGAATACGAAGCCGGCCGGGTCCGGCAACAGACCCTCCAATGTCTTGACGAGCGGATTGAGACCGACGTCTATAAAACGCTCAGCCGCTTCCGGCAGCAGATAGTTGATCAGGCGGGATGTCGAGGAGCGGGCGCTGATGAAAACGGTGAGCGCCTGACCCGCCTCGATCCGGCCATCAAAGGCATAGGCACAGGATACGGCGTCGCTTGCGGTGATGATGATTTGCGCCGTCACATCGGAGATCGCCTCCAGAGTTTCAATGCCCGAAATGGGGTGCAGGACGGCGGCCTCGACCGTCCAGTCGCACCACTCGACCTTGCCCGCCTCATATTGCCACTCCAGAATATCCGGACCCATTGTCTCGACGAAAGGCGGATGGATGCCGCTGATCGCGCCTTCAGATGCGGATGCTGACGACCAGAACAGGTGCCGTTCGCGCACGGCATCGCAGCCATCAACCGTGCGTCCTCCGGCATGACCGCTGATCCAGTTGTAATCGTCATAGATGCCCAGTTTCAGGCCGAGTTCACCGGCAACGCGGGCAGCGTATCGATAGGCGGCGAGATATTCAGGCGACAGATAATCTTCGCGCGGCAGCGCAAGACGGGCCTGAATGAGGATCGTCCCGATCCCTTTTGCCTGGAAATCAGACAGCTGCGCGCAGCAGAGGGCTTCATCGGGAATGGAATGCCAGAACCAATAGGCGGAAGGACGAAAGGCAGCCGTCGGATTTTCAAACAGCGCCCGGTTTGTAATCTGGATAGGATCACACATGGCCGTCGAACTTCATGGTGGAGCGCGCCGCAGCGACATCGGCGAGAATGGATAGCGCCAGTGCATTTCCATCACGGGCTGGTCCGAAGAGGCCAATCGGGGCCTTGATGCGATCCATATCGTGATCGCTATATCCATGCTCGCGTAAAGCTTCACGGCGCTTTTCATGCGTGCGTTTGCTGCCCAGCGCGCCAATGTAGAAAGGATCGCGTTGCAGTGCGACTTTCAGGAATGGCAGTTCCTGGGCGAGATCGTGAAACAGCAGCGCGACTGCGGTATCGGCATCAACAAGCGCCTCGTCGAATCGCGGTTCGGATTGGCCGTCAAAGGCAAATGTCTCGAAACCCGAGTGACACGCAACCCGTGTTGCGCAATCCAGTTCGATGCCTCGGCCGCAGATCACCAGGCGTGGGCGCGGTCTGTAGCGGCGAATATAGGATGCACCGTTTTCCGTGTCCTCGATATCCGTGATGCTCTGTTTCACGGCGTCGTAGCAGAGCGCGCCCACTTTCCGGGATCGAAGACTGTCGAGAACATGGCGAAGCGGACCCACGTCTTTCAAAACGTGGATGGCAAGCGTGATACCGCCACCGCAGGGAAGCTGGATGTCGAAAAAGGTCGATCCCTCGCCAAGAAGCAGAAACCGGTCGGCTCCCCGCTTCATCGCATCGACCGCCTCGGCGGCAACGGCTGCCTCGGTGCAGCCGCCCGAGACATAGCCGCAATAGCCACCATCCATTCCAACAGCCATCTGGGCGCCAAGCGCGCGTGCGGACCCGCCGCGGATATCGACCAATGTGACCAGCGCGCTTTTTCCTTCTTTCTCAAAACGCTCGGCGGCATAGTTCAAGATCGTTTCCGGATCATCCGTCATGATGGCGCAGAAAGGCAGAGTGGGGATAACGTCGTGAAGTGATCGCGCGTTCGATACGGCGGCGTGTCTCGCACTGCCGCTGACAAAGATGCCGTCGCTCTCGAAGAACCCACGTGCGGTGATGCCGGTCTCAAACTGCTGCACGTTGCCCGCTCCTTCAGTGGCTTGCCGCCGTTACGCGCTGCATGGCGCCTGCCGTATTTGTCCATGCCGGTTTTCCCGGCGCAAAACGCGCCCTCAGATAGGCTGCGAGGTCCTTGATCTGGCCCTCGCTTAACGTATCGCCGAACGCGGGCATGGACATGACTTCCGGCGCTTCGCGTCCTCTGGTTTTGGCAAGGATGGCCGGTGCTTCGACACCGTGCAATATGACCTGCAGAATGTTGTCCGGTGTATCGGCATGCAGGTTGCTGTTCAGCGCCAGCGACGGCAGGATGGTGTTGCCTGTATGGCAGGTCGCGCATGCCCCGTTGAAGATCCGTTCGCCCTTGGGCGACAAAAGGGCTGCAGTGGACTTGGTTGTTTCGCTCGCGGCAATGGCAGCCTCGCTCTGGGCGGTCGCGACGGCGGGTTCGGTCCCACCGTTCAAGCTTGCGAGATAGTTGGCCATGGCGCGGATGTCGCTATCGGGAAGCGGCTGCATGACATCGACCACCTGCGCCATCGGGCCAGCGGCGCTGCCGTGGTCGCGCGAATGCCCGGTGCGCAGATAGTCGTAGAAGGCGTCCGCCGTCCAGCCGACGGGTCCTTTGGCAAAAGTGTTGAGCGCGGGCGCTTCCCAGCCATCGGCAAATCCACCGGACAAGAGGACATTGCCGGTCCTTTCCGCGCCCAGCACATTGCGCTGCGTATGGCAGGCCGAACAGTGGCCAAGGGTTTCGACCAGATAGGCGCCGCGATTCCACTGCGCATCGCGCGTCTCGACATAGCGGAACGGCTCGGCCTTCAGGAACAGGGCATTCCAGCCGGCCATCATCGCGCGAATATTATAGGGAAATGTCAGCTTGGTTTCCGGCGGCTTATCGGAGGCCGGACTTTGCGTCATCATATAGGCATAAAGCGCCTGGAGGTCGGCATCCTCTGC
Source organism: Rhizobium sp. Root483D2 (assembly GCF_001426685.1). GTDB lineage: Bacteria > Pseudomonadota > Alphaproteobacteria > Rhizobiales > Rhizobiaceae > Pararhizobium > Pararhizobium qamdonense. The sequence goes on from NZ_LMFB01000009.1 coordinate 377,428, forward strand.
GCCGGCAAATGATGTGTAGGGATGAGCGGGATAGAGATGATGGCCGTCGCGGCTGACACCCTCGCGCATGGCACGCTCGAAGGCAGGATAGGACCAGGCGCCGATACCGTTTTTCGCATCAGGGGTGATGTTGGTGGCATAGACCGCGCCAAACGGCGTGTCGAAGCGCCGTCCGCCGGCGAACGGGGTTCCGTCGGGGCCGGCATGGCAGACATTGCAGGCGCCGGCAGCAGCAGCCATGCGTCCGCGTTCGATCGTTGCAGCGCTATAGACATTGCTGTCGGGTGTCGGGATCGTGCCGATGGCGGGGCGCCATGGCGAGGCCATGGTGACAATCCCCGAAAGGGCGGCGACGGCCCCTGCGGCGGACAGACCGACTGTCCACCATCTGCGCTTCTTTGCGGGTTCGGCCGGCGATGCCGCGTTCTTGCCGCTGTTCAGCGTGGCCAGCACCAGTTCCGGCGTCAAAGGCAATTCGCGGAAACGGATGCCGGTTGCGTCATAGACGGCATTGGCGATGGCAGAGGCGCTCGGCACGGATGCGGACTCGCCGACGCCGAGCGGTGGCTCGTCCTGCCGGGGGATCATCAGGACATCGATATCGGGGACTTCGGGGAAGGTGATGAGCGAATAGCCGCCCCATTCCTTCGAGGTCACGGCTGTCGATGAAAACTCCACCTTTTCCTTCAGCACCCGGCTGGTGGACTGGATGATATTGCCGTGGATCTGGTGACGAACGCCATCGGGATTGATCATCATCCCGGAATCCTGCGCGCAGGTCACTTTCGTGACGGCCACTTCGCCGGTCTTGGTGTTAACGGCGACATCAGCGACCCATGCGGCCCAGGCCGCCGCCTTGCCGGGAAAGGGGCCGTGGATATAGACGGCATAGGCAAAGCCGCGACCGTAGAGAAGATCGCCTTCGCCGCCCAGCGTACCCCACGTGGTGTGCGGCACCCAATTTGCCCGCGCGGCCAGCGCGTTGACGAGATCGACCGCGCGCGGATCCTGCAGATAGCGCAGCCGGTATTCGATCGGATCGACACCGGCTGCGGCCGCCAGTTCATCCACATAGCATTCATGGGCGAAGGTGTTGGGCATGGCCGAAACACCGCGAAACCAGGAAGCACGGGCGATCGGCGGCATGTCATGCACGGTGACGCGCAGATTGCCATAGGCATAGGGCGGGATCGCGGTGCGGTCGCCCATCTGCACCACGTCCGAAATTGGCGGCACCTTGCCGGTGAGGATGAGCGGCAGGGTCGGGGCGAGGTTTGAGGGATAGCGCGTTTCGAAATCATAGGCCGAGGGGCCGCCCTCCAGATCGAGGCCGCCGCGAACGTCCATGATCTGTGCTGCCCCCTTGGGCTCCCAGGCATGTTCCTGCTCGCGGCTCAATTGCACCCTGACCGGCGCTTTGACAGCGCGCGATAGAAGGGCCGCATCGGCGGTGACGTCGTCGGCGCAGTTCCGGCCATAGCATCCGGCCGCTTCAAGCCGTTCGACGAGGATCAAGTCTTCGGGCATATCCAAAAGCAGGGCGAGATCGCGGCGCATGGGAAAAGGGTTTTGCGTCCCGGACCAGACGGTCAGGCCATCGTCGCGATAGTCTGCCACGGCGCAGGACGGTCCGATCGATCCGTGCATCTGGTAGGGCCAGACATAGGTTCGGTTCATCGGCTGGGCGCTGCCGGCGAGCGCCATATCGACATTGCCGCGATCGGCAAGCTTGCGCGGGGTCGAAGGATTGGCGCGCAGCGCTGCTTCCGGTGCGTTGAGGTCCGGGCGTTCCTGCGCGGCACGCCAGACCACCTTGAGTGTCTTTGCCGCTTCGATGGCGATTTCCTCACGCGTGGCGACAACCCCGACGAAATCACCGATGGCGACCACGCCAACCAGGCCCTCGATACCGGCAACGGATGTCTCATCGATGGAGATCAGACTGTTGCCGACATGCTCGCCATGATCAAAGCCGGCATAGGGCGGGCGGATGACGCGGCCATGCAGCATGCCGGGTACGCGTACGTCGTGCACATAGGTCCAGCGCCCCGTCGCTTTCGCGGGAATATCGACGCGCGGACGCGAGGAGCCGACAATCGTATAGGCAGAGGCCGGTTTGAGTTCGGCAGAAGCGTCGATCGACAGACGCACATGCGCGCCGGCGACGAGATCGGCAAAGCTCAGGCTCCAGTTTTCACCGGTCGCAGCGCGAATGATGCCGTCGTCCAGGATGAGCTTTTCGACCGGCGTGCCGGTCCGCATCGAAGCCCTGACAAGCAGGTGACGTCTTGCGGTCGCCGCCGCATAGCGCAGCGGAATGGCGGTGATCTGGATGGTTTCGCTGGCAATGGTTGCGCCCTGGTTGGGGGCGGCTGATGTTGCCCCAAGCACCATATCGACCTGCTCGAACGGGACATGGAGTTCTTCGGCGACGATCTGCGCCAGCGACGTCCGGATGCCTGTTCCCAAATCGACATGGCCATTGAACGCCATGACGCGCCCATCCGGACCGATGGCGATAAAAAGCTCGGCCGCGTCGCCCAATTCCACATCTGAAACGATGAGCAGCATCTCGGCGGCGGCCATATAGGCCGATTTGGGTGTTTCGCGGTGCAGGGTCATGGCGAAACCTCCGTCGTCCCGTCCGTCATTGTCGTATGTGCCAGCTCCGCCTTGGCATAGGCAACGGCGCGCCGCGCGGCGGCCAGTATCTCAAGATGCGTGCCGCACCGGCAAAGATGATGCTTTAGTGCCTCGCGTATATCGCTCTCGTCAGGATCGGTATTGCGTTTGAGCAGTCCGACCGTAGCGATGATCATGCCGTTGAGGCAATAGCCGCATTGCGCCGCCGCTTCCTCGATAAAGGCCCGCTGCACCGGGTGCAGATCTCCGGCCACCGAAAGCCCCTCGAGCGTGGTCACGCGCCGCGTCCCGATTGCGCCAAGCGGCACGGTACAGGAGCGCACCGGGCGGCCGTCAACCAGAACAGCGCATGCGCCGCATTCGCCCAGGCCACAGCCGTATTTCGGGCCGTTCAGGGAAAGGTCGTTGCGCAGAATATAGAGGAGTGGTGTTTCCGGCTTGGCGTCAACGTGCCAGAGGGCGTCGTTTACGGTCAATGAAACGGAAACGGGCCGCGTCAAGGCAGCTGCTCCGGCGCCGCGTCAGCGGTTCGGCCAAAGCCTTTTGCACCCGGACGGATCGCTATCAGGCTGGCCCCTTTGTGGTGCCTGTTCCTCATAACGATGCGACTGTCACCGACATCACGCATCTGCTGCCCCTTATTTTTATATAAAAAGCGTATACGCTTCATATGGTAAGCTGGCAAGCCAAATTTTACCGTTGCAAACGGCGAGAAACCCGGTAGGCTTTGATTTATAAATTGCAAAGCCGATAAAAACTGATGCCTGGTGCTTGCTATTTAAAGCGTATACGCTACAAATTATGCCGATCATCCAATTCTGAGAACAACACGTCGAAAGACGGATAGAGGGGTCGCCATGTCCAATGAAAATGAAAAGATCGCGATTATCGGCGCGGGCCTCGGCGGCGCCGTTGCCGGTGCTCTGCTTCAGCATGCCGGTTTTGATGTCAATGTCTATGAGCAGGCGCCCAGCTTCTCCCGCCTCGGTGCCGGTATTCATATGGGGCCCAATGTCCTGAAGATCTTCGAGCGCATCGGCGTCGACCGGCAGGTCATCGATATCAGCAGCACGCCGTCCCATTGGTTCAGCCGCGACGGCATCACCGGCGACTATCGCTCGCGCATTCCGCTTGAGGGATATGGCGCAACCTATTGCACGGTTCATCGCGGCGATCTGCAAGCGATCCAATGTGATGCGCTTCAGCCCGGCACCTTGCATTTCGGCAAGAAGCTGTCACGCGTCGATGATAACGGCACGGATGTGCTGGTTGAATTCGAAGATGGAACGTCAATTCGCGCCGATATCGTCATTGGCGCCGACGGTATCAATTCGAGGGTGCGCGAAACGCTTCTGGGCGAGGAAAAGCCGAATTACAGCGGCTGGGTCGGACATCGCGCGCTGATATCCTCGGACAAACTGAAAAAATACGATCTGACCTTTGAAGATTGCGTCAAATGGTGGGGCCCAGACCGTCATATGATGGTCTATTACACAACGGCACGGCGCGACGAATATTACTATGTCACGGGCGTTCCGCATCCGGCCTGGGAGTTCGATTCGGCATTTGTCGATAGCAGCCGTGAGGAGATGGCGGCAGCCTTTGAGGGCTATCACCCGATCATTCAGGCACTGATCGAGAGCACCGACACGGTGACCAAATGGCCGTTGTTCAATCGCAATCCCCTGCCTTTGTGGAGCAAGGGCCGCCTGGTCCTGCTCGGGGACGCCTGCCACCCGATGAAACCGCATATGGCGCAAGGTGCGGCCATGGCCATCGAAGACGCGGCCATGCTCACCCGCTGCCTGCAGGAAACCGGCATCAGCGATTTCAATACGGCCTTCAAGCTTTACGAAGCCAATCGCCGTGATCGCGCGACGCGCGTGCAGACCGTTTCCAATGCCAATACGTTCCTGTTGAACCAGGAAGATCCGTCCTGGGTCTATGGCTATGACATCTATGCCGAGCCGCTGAAGAGCGAGACTGCGGCATGAGCGGGCAGGCGCTGTACGGCGCGAACATTTTTGCCAACGGGATCCGCCAGCACTACCTGCGCTATGGCGGCAAAGGCCCTGCGGTTATCCTGATCCCCGGCATTACCAGCCCGGCAATCACCTGGGGCTTTGTCGCTGAGCGGCTGGCCGAACGGTATGACGTCTATGTGCTTGACGTGCGCGGACGCGGCCTGTCCTCGACAGGTCCGGATCTCGACTATGGTCTGGACGCCATGGCGGCCGATGTCGTCGGCTTTGCGTCGGCCCTTGGGCTTTCCAGGCCGGCGTTGCTTGGTCATTCGATGGGCGCGCGCATCGCCATCCGCGCGGCGGTTGCCGCTCCCTTGGCCTTTTCGCGCCTGGCGCTGATCGACCCGCCGGTCTCCGGACCCGGCCGCCGGGCCTATCCGAGCAAGCTGCCATGGTATGTTGATAGCATCCGGCTGGCGCTGAAGGGTATCGACGCTGAGGGCATGAAGGCATTCTGCCCGACCTGGACCGACGAACAGCTGACGCTGCGGGCCGAATGGCTGCACACATGCTACGAGCCTGCCATCGTCACCGCGTTCGAGGATTTCCACAAGGACGACATCTTTCTGGATCTGCCGAAGCTGAAGCAGCCCGCCCTGTTGATGGTGGCTGGCCGTGGCGGTGTGATCGAACAGGTGGACGAGGACGAAGCGCGCGCGCTCTTGCCGGCACTGGAGATCGTTCGCGTGCCGAACGCCGGACACATGATCCCCTGGGATGATTTTGACGGGTTTTTTGCAGCCCTTGGAGATTTTCTCTCCCGCTGACCGGCAGCGGCGGATTACCCGATCCGCCGCTGTTTCTTTTTTGCCATTGTTCGTGAAGCAGAGGATGTCATCCGTGCAGAAATATTACCGTATCGGTCAGATCGTACCCAGTTCCAACACCACCATGGAAACCGAAATCCCGGCCATGCTGACAGCGCGGCAATCCATCCGCCCGGAACGCTTCACCTTCCATTCCAGCCGCATGCGCATGAAGAAGGTGGTCAAGGAAGAACTGGCGGCGATGGATGCGGAATCCGACCGTTGCGCCATCGAACTCTCCGATGCCCGTGTCGATGTGCTGGGTTACGCCTGCCTGGTTGCGATCATGGCCATGGGGCTCGGCTATCATCGCCAGTCGGAAAAACGCCTGACCGGCCGCACCCAGGAAAACGGAACGGATATCCCGGTCGTCACCAGCGCCGGTGCCCTGATCGAAGGGCTGAAGGTCATGAAGGCGAAGAAGATCGCCGTCGTGGCACCCTATATGAAGCCGCTCACCGAACTCGTCGTCGATTATATTCGCGAAGAAGGTTTCGAGGTTGTGGATTGGCGCGCGCTGGAAATTCCCGACAACCTCGATGTCGCGCGCCACGATCCGGAGAACTTGCCCGCCATCGTGCAGACGCTCGATCTGACGGATGTCGACGTGATCGTGCTGTCGGCCTGCGTGCAGATGCCGTCTTTGCCTGTCATTGCCAAGGTCGAGGCGATGACCGGAAAGCCGGTGCTGACGGCCGCCGCCGCCACCACCTACTGCATGCTGAAATCGCTCGGTCTGGAAGCGGTCGCGCCGGGTGCCGGTGCGCTTCTGTCCGGGGCCTATTAGGGAGACGATGATGCAAAGCGCGGAAACGAACTATCAGGGTGTATGGGGCAACCGGATCGGTTTTGGTCAACGTCCGGCTCTTCTCGTTATTGATTTCCTGAAAGCCTATACGATCGAGGGCGCTCCGCTCTATGCACCCGGCGTGATCGATGCGGTCGCGCAGACACCCGAACTGATCCAGGCCGCCCGCGCCGCCGGCATTCCCGTCATCCATACCCGCATTCTCTATCTGGCGGAAAACTGCGCGGATGGCGGCATGTGGGTGAAGAAGTCGCCGGTCATGAAGGCGATGGTCGAGGGCAATGTACTGGCTGAGTTCTGCGATGAGGTGCAGCCCGAACAGGGTGAACTCGTCATCGTCAAACAATATGCCAGCGCTTTCTTCGGCACCAGCCTGGCGTCGCATCTGCACGCGCAGGGCATCGACACGGTCATCATGGCGGGCTGCTCGACCAGCGGCTGCATCCGGGCAAGTGCCGTCGATGCGGTTCAATACGGGTTCAGGCCCATCGTCGTGCGCGATTGCGTCGGCGACCGGCATCCCGACCCGCACAATGCCAACCTCTTCGACATCGACAGCAAATATGGCGATGTCGTCTCAAAGGAAGAAGCGATCGCCGAAATCGCCAAGGTCAAGATCGGCTGTCCGTAACGGGACAAAATACCCACGCCTTGAATCAATAAAGGGAACAAGCATGGATCACTTCAGCTTTACGGAAATCTGCCTGCATCAGTTGAAGATGTCGGGCGTCCACGAGGGCGAAAAACTCATCGTCCTGACCCAGGGCAACGAGCGCCTCGATTATGCCGATGCCTTCATGGCGGCAGGCATGCGTCTTGGCGCCAAGATGTACCACATGCGTTTGCCGCCGGTGCCGCCGGCCGGTGCATGGGCAGTCGGCCAGACGGGTCTTGCAGCCATGCCGGAAGCGGTCGAGGCGCTGAAGGCCGCCGACATGTTGATCGATTGCATCTTTCTGCTCTTCAGCCCGGAACAGATGGCAATCCAGGCGTCCGGCACGCGTATTCTGACGGCCGTGGAACCGCCGGAGCTTCTCGCCCGCATGCTGCCGACGAAGGAATTGCGCGAGCGCGTTGAATTTGCCGGCGACCTGCTCTCCAAGGCGAAGGTGATGCGGATCACGTCCGAGCATGGCACAGACGTGACTTACAAGCTCAACACCTATCCCGCCATCACCGAATATGCCTGCACCGACGAGCCGGGCCGCTGGGACCATTGGCCGTCCGGCTTCGTGTTTACCGGTGGGGACGATGACGGCGTCGACGGGACGATCGTCGTTGCTCCCGGCGATATCCTGCTGCCGCAGAATATCTATGTGCGCGATCCGATCATCTACACGATCGAAAATGGCTGGATCACCGATATCCGCGGCGGCCTCGATGCCGAGCTTGTGAAGTCGTACATGGACGGTTTCAACGATCCGCGCGGCATGGGCATGAGCCATGTCGGCTGGGGCCTCAATCAGAACGCCAAATGGCATCGCATAGTGCCCGGCGAATTCCCGGGCGGCATGGGCATGGAAGCACGCTCCTTCTACGGCAACGTGATGTTCTCGACCGGCCCCAACAACGAGCTGGGCGGACCGAACGATACGGCCTGCCATCTGGACATCCCGATGCGCAATTGCTCGCTGTTCCTGGATGACGAGCCGATGGTTCTGAACGGCGACATCGCCGTCAAGGAAATGCAGTACAAATTCGACTGATCCTTCGGCTTCCGGCCGGATTCTCATCGAAGCGACGGAGAAATTTTAAGAGCCCTGGCCGCCATTCGTGGTGGCCTGGGCACGGCAAACCCGTGCGTTCGCTGTCGAGAGACAAGGTGGCAGAGACCACCGCTCTTGAACCACAGCGACCGCCATGATTTCAAATAAAGAGGGGTACCATGCAGTCACCAATTACAGTTGAAGACGGTCTGAGAATGGCCGGTGTCGGCGCTTTCCAAAAGCGTCTGTTCGTCATTTTCGGCCTGGTCTGGGCGGCGGACGCCATGCAGGTGCTGGCGATCGGTTTCAGCGCGCCGTCGATTGCCGCCAGTTTCGGCATTACCGTTCCGCAGGCGCTGCAGACCGGCACTTTGTTTTTCCTCGGAATGCTGATCGGTGCCTTCGTTTTCGGACGCTTGGCAGACAGGATCGGCCGCCGCCCCGTGCTGTTCATCGCCATCATCCTCGATGCGATCTGCGGTGTCGCCTCGGCTTTCGCCCCTGATCTCCAGTGGCTGCTTGTGGCGCGGTTCCTGACCGGCCTTGGCGTCGGCGGCACGCTTCCGGTCGATTACGCCATGATGGCCGAGTTCCTTCCCTCCGATAGGCGCGGCCGCTGGCTGGTTCTGCTTGAAGGCTTTTGGGCTGTTGGCACCGTCGCCCTCGCTCTTCTGGCGCTCGGTGCCGGAACACAAGGCGGCGAAGCCTGGAGGACGATTTTCTTCGTGACCGGTCTTCCCGCCCTGATCGGTGTCGTGCTGCGCTTCTACGTTCCGGAATCGCCCCTCTATCTCAACCAGCAGGGACGCTCGGACCAGGCGCGGAAAGTGCTGCAGACGGTCGCCAAGGCCAACGGCACGAATGTTGAAATTCCGCCGCTCGTGCAGCAGAAGCCGCAACGCAAGTCGATATCAGCGCTCTTTTCCGGCGATCTGCGCCGCCGGACGATTTTCCTGATGCTCGCCTGGATGCTGATCTCGGTCTCCTATTACGGCGTGTTCGTCTATCTGCCGGTAAAGCTTGCCGCCGATGGTTTCGGTTTTGTCCGTGGCCAGGTCTTCCTCGTCATTCTGGCAATCGCACAGTTGCCGGGCTATGCACTTGCGGCCTATGGCGTCGAGAAATGGGGCAGGAAGCCCACATTGATCGGCTTCCTGCTGCTCAGCGCTATTGGAACGCTGGCCTACGGCCTGGGGCAGACGGCGGAGATTATCGTGGCCGCAACCCTGCTGCTGAGCTTTGCGCTTTTGGGCACATGGGGTGCAATCTATGCATTTACGCCCGAGATATACCCGACGACGCTGCGGGCAAGCGGCATGGGCATGGCCGGCTCGGTCGCACGTTTTGGCGGTCTCCTGGCACCGTCGATCGTGGCCCCTCTGATGACCTCGAACTTCGGCCTTGCTCTGGGCGTGATCTCCGGCCTGCTGGTTGTCGCTGCCGTCAGCGTCTGGCTGATCAACGCGGAATCGAAGGATCGTGTCCTCGAGTAAATTGCGAACTGTCTCACGGCACGCTAGCACCGTGCCGTGAGACCATACCGCCGCCCACAACCGCTCGTGTCAGTCCGGTCTTGACGATCGATCCGCTTGCGATTTGCAGCGTTTTGGAAGAAGACAGAATGGAATGGGAGCGAGCGTGACAACGATGACTGGCGGCGATGACAGGAAGGACTTGGGCCGGCGGGACCCTTATCTGGTCACCGAGCAGGTGGGCCATCTGCTGCGCAAAGCCTATCAGCGGCATCTCGCCATCTTCCAGAGCAATGCCAGCGATCCCGACCTGACATCCGTGCAATTCGTGACACTTTGCGCCCTACATGACCTCGGCCCCAGCTCGCAGGTCGAACTCGTCAAGGCGACCTCGGTCGATCAGGCAACCATCCGCGGCATCGTCGAAAGACTGAAGGCGCGGGGCCTGATCGATCTTTCCCGGGATGAGGCAGACGGCCGCAAGGTGGTGATTTCGCTTTTGCCCAAGGGCGATGCGGTGCTGGAACAGATGTATCCGCAAGGCCATCTTATCAGTGAAAAGACGATGGGCCGTCTCAACCCGGCCGAGCGGGTGGCGCTTCTCTACCTTCTGCGCAAGATCGCGGAAGAGGATGAACAGGACAGTTGAAAGCCAGGGCGCCGTGCCAGAACCGACCGGAGTGTTCCCGATGGAGATCGATCCACAATCAAAACCGGTTGGCGCAAATGATATGCTTGATGGCACGGCATCGGTCGCGATCGTCCTTCTGGCTGCCGGCAAGGCAAGCCGTATGGGCGAGGGGGGAGCTCATAAGCTGCTGGCCGAATTCGACGGTATCCCGCTCGTGCGGCGTTCAGCGCTTGCTGCCCTTGGTGCCGATGCCGCGACCGTTGTCGCCGTCACCGGCCATCGCCGCGCGGAGATCGAAACCGCACTTGCCGGTCTCGACATACACATTGCCGAAAATCCCGATTATGCAACGGGTATTGCAAGTTCGCTGGTGACCGGCTTTGCCGCACTGGGCGTGCATGAAGCCGACGGCGTGCTGGTCATGCTCGCTGATATGCCGGGCGTCACACATGCCGATCTCAACGCGCTGATTGCTGCGTTCCGGAGGTCGTCCGGAGATGTGATTGTGCGGGCGGTGTCCAACGGCAAGCGCGGCAATCCGGTGATCCTGCCACGCTCTTTGGGGCCTGCGGTAACGAGGCTTGTTGGCGATACCGGCGCGCGGCACCTCATCGAGACCTCCGGCCTCCCGGTGATCGATGTCGATATCGGCGACGCCGCCCATCTGGACGTCGATACGCCGCAAGATGTCATCGCTGCCGGTGGTGTTTTGCGCGGATAGACCTGCACGCTGCCGGATCAAGGACTCTGATCGGTACCTATCAAGCCGAACAGAAATGCCGTCTCAGCGCGCGTTGCCGGGCAGGTGAAAGGCCTGCTGGAAATAGGCGCGAAAGGCGAGCATCTGCGGCGAGAGGTCGATATTCTTGCGCCAGGCCAATCCGACGTCCATCGCCGGTATGGTGTCGCGAACATTGATGGTTTCAATGCGCCGGCCTTCTAGCGACCAGGGGCGATGCACCATGTCAGACAGAATGGCCACGCCCTGACCGTTGGCGACAAGCGAACGCACCGCCTCGACCGACGACGTGCGCAGGATCACCTGCGGCTGATAGGACGAGGCGCTCCAGTATTTCAACGATGAATGGGCTGCCTCATCGACGGTCAGCATGATGTAGGGTTCCTCGGCGATCTCCGCCAGGCCGACGCTTTCTGCCTGCAGCAAATGATGTTGCGCGGGGACCCAGAGGCGGCGGGTCGAGCTCAGGACCTTTTCCGTCACAAGCGACGGGTTTAGAATGTTCGAGGTGAGCAGCACCGACATATCATAGCGGTTCGCCAAAAGACCCTCCTCGATCGATTCCCGGGTCAGTTCGAAAAGCTGGATTTCGAGCTTGGGAAAAAGCCGTCGCAGGCGCTCGATATGCAAAGGCAGGAAATAGCCGATGACCGTATAGGTCGCGGCAACGGTCAGGACGCCCTCGACCTCGTTGTTGACGACGTTCAAATGCGTCGCCTCGTCAACTTTCTTCAGGATCTCATAGGCATGCGACAGAAACTGGCGTCCGGCGGCGGTCAGGTCCATGCCGTGCGGCGTGCGGATGAACAGGCCGGCACCCACTGTCTGCTCCAGCTCCTTGATCGCCGTGGTGATGGCCGATTGGGAAATGGAAAGATCGATCGCCGCCTGCGATATTTGTCCAAGCTCTGCGGTCGCGACAAAGTAGCGAAGTTGTCTCAAACTGATCGCCATGACTGTACCCTCCCATCGAAAAAACAGAATTTCATTATCCGAAAATCAGAACAACCGATCGCGAAAAGGGCAACTATCCGCCTTTTAATGGTTCAGATACCGCTAACCTGTTGATATCGCGCCTGTTTGCGCTGCAATATTTGTGAGCAGCATGTTTCGATTTTCAGATATGATGCATTTAAAAATAGAATTTTTCAAAAGAGTCATTTCGCCCTAGCGTGTCTTTGTCAAAAAAGCGGCAAAGCGATAACGCTGCTTCATGGCAGGCAGGCGAGGGACAGACGGTGATTGAAGCAGTCGACATCAATTGCGATATGGGCGAAGCGTTTGGCCGCTGGCGTGTCGGCGATACCGACGATGCGTCGCTGATGTCGCTGATCAGTTCAGCCAATATTGCCGCAGGTTTTCATGCCGGCGATCCAAACCTCATCGATCAAACCGTGCGGCTGGCAGCCGAGCATGGTGTCGGCATCGGCGCGCATCCGGGCTATAACGACCTCCAGGGCTTCGGCCGCCGCAAGATCGAAGGCACACCTCGGGAACTGGTCAACGACATCATCTATCAGGTCGGCGCAGTGCGCGAATTTGCCCGCCGCCATGGTGCCCGCCTGCAGCATGTGAAGCCGCATGGCGCGCTCTATATGGAAATGGCGGTTAATCCCGAGCTTTCGCAGATCTTCGTGCAGTATATGCGCACGGTGGAGCCCCAGGCCTATATTTTCTGCATGGGCGGCTCGGCGACGGAGCGGGCAGCCAGGGAAGCAGGGCAGCCGGTCGTGCGCGAATTCTATGCGGACCGCGATTATGGCGATACCGGGTCGATCGTGTTTACCCGTGATGCCGGGCGCCCGGACCCTGCCGCGATCGCCCAGAAAGTCGTGCGAGCTTGCAAGCAGGGAAAGGTGAAGACCGTCTCCGGGGGAGATGTCGATATCGCCTTTGAATCCATTTGCTTCCATTCCGATACGCTCGGCGCGCTCGAAATCGTGCGTCAGATGCGCGAGGCGCTGATTGCAGCCGGCATTCGTATCGCACCGGTTTCGGCCATCACAGGCCAATGATAGATTAAAGCGGAGAGAGACATGAGCACATTTGAGATCAGATCGCCCCTGCCGGGCACCTTCTACCGGACACCGGCGCCGGACGCCGCCCCGTTCAAGGCGGACGGAGACGCGGTGGCGAGTGCAGACACGATCGGCATGATCGAAGTGATGAAAACCTTCCAGGAAATCCCGGCCGGTGTCGATGGCAAGGCCATCCGCTTCCTGGTCGATAACGAAGAGCCTGTGATGGCCGGTCAGGTGATCGCGGAGGTGGAGGTATGACCATCCGCTCGCTCCTCGTTGCCAACCGCGGCGAGATCGCGGTGCGCATCATCAAGGCGGCAAAGGCGCTCGGCATCCGCACCGTGCAGGTTCACAGTGCTGCCGATGCCGATATGCTGGCGGTGAAGCTGGCCGACGAGGCCGTCAATATCGGCCCGCCCTCCGCCGCGAAATCCTACCTGAACATTGATGCTGTTGTTTCAGCCGCCAAGGCCGCAGGGGTCGATGCGGTTCATCCGGGCTATGGGTTCCTGTCGGAAAACGCCGACTTTGCCGATGCGGTCGAGGCGGCCGGCTTGATCTTCATCGGGCCGAAGGGCGATGCGATAAGGCTGCTGGGCGACAAGGTCGCTGCCCGTGAAGTGGCGGCCCGCGCAGGGGTGCCCACCGTTCCCGGCAGCGCGGGACGGATCGCCAGCCTCGATGAGGCCCGCGCCATTGCGGAAAAAACCGGTTTTCCGATCATGATCAAGGCGGCCGCTGGCGGTGGCGGGCGCGGTATCCGCATTGCCGAGACCATGGCTGATCTCGAGCGTCATTTCCCGCAGGCGTCCGCAGAAGCCGCCGCCGCCTTTGGCGATGGTGGTCTCTACCTCGAAAAGGTGATCACCAAGGCGCGCCATGTCGAGGTTCAGATCCTCGGCGACGGCGAGAGCTTCGTCCATTGTTTCGAACGCGAATGCTCGCTGCAGCGCCGCCGCCAGAAGGTCTGGGAAGAAGCACCGTCCATGCTGTTACCGGCAGCAGTGCGCGAAAAGCTCTGCGCCAGCGCCGTGGCGCTTGCCCGCGAGGTCGGCTATCGCGGCGCAGGCACCGTTGAATATCTCTATGACGAGATCACGAAGGACTTCTATTTCATCGAGGTCAATACCCGCATCCAGGTCGAGCATCCGGTGACGGAGATGATCACCGGCATCGATCTCGTGCAGGAGATGATCAAGGTTTGTGGCGGTGAAAAACTGTCGATCGGGCAAGGAGATATCGTGGCGCACGGCCATGCCATTGAATGCCGCATCAATGCCGAGGACCCGTCCCGCAACTTCATGCCCGCACCGGGGCGGATCGAGGTGCTGACGGTCCCGGAAGGCGAGGGCATCCGCTTCGACACCATGCTCTATGAGGGATATTCGATCCCGCCCTTCTACGATTCCCTTGTCGGCAAGCTGATTGTCTGGGCGGAAAATCGCGATGCCTGCCTTGAGCGGCTGAAGGCTGCGCTTGAAGGTCTGGTGATCACTGGCATTCCAACCACGATCCCGTTGCATCTGGCGCTTGCCGGCGACGACAGCGTTAAGCGTGGCGCTTTCCATACCCGTTTTCTTGAAACATGGCTTGAGACCGAATTCGCCGGCCTGTCCGGCAAGATTGCGGAGGTTGCCTGATGGGCTTGCGTTATACATTCGGAGGCGATGAACATCTGTTCGTCGAATGCAGCGAGGAAATGTCGCTCGAGGCGTTCTTCACCAGCCTGTCGATGGCGAAAGGCGTGCGCGAGAGCGGTATCAAAGGGGTCACCGAGATCTGCCCAGCCAATGCCTCGTTCCAGATCAAGTTCAATCCCGACATCATCCATCCCGACGATATCCTGCGCGAGGTGAAGTCGATCGAGGGCGCGGCCGCCAAGGCCGAGCCGGTCTTAAAGACCCGCATCGTCGAGATTCCGGTTTTCTACAATGATCCCTGGACGCACGAAACGCTGATGCGTTTTCGCGAACGTCATCAGGACCCGGCCGGCACCGATCTCGATTATGCTGCCCGCATCAACGATTTCGGCTCTGTCGATGATTTCATTGCGGCGCATTCGGGCTCGCCCTGGTTCGTCTCGATGGTCGGCTTCGTTGCAGGGCTGCCGTTCATGTATCAGATGGTCGAGCGCCAGAGGCAAATCCAGGTGCCGAAATATCTGCGCCCGCGCACTGATACGCCGAGGCTCACCGTCGGCCACGGTGGCTGCTTCGGCTGCATCTATTCAGTGCGCGGTGCCGGCGGCTACCAGATGTTCGGCATCACCCCGATGCCGATCTTCGATCCGACGCAGACCACCAGCTACCTCCAGGATTTCATGGTGTTCTTCCGTCCCGGCGATATCGTGAAATTCAAGCCGATCGGCCGCGATGCCTATGATCAGGCGGTCGAGGATGTCGATAAGGGGCGGTTTGCACCGCCGATCCGCGAGGTCAGTTTCGATCTGCGCGAATTCCAGAAAGATATCGACGGCACCAATGCCAAGCTGGAGGGGATGCTCCATGGCCATTAAGGTTCTCCATCATGGTCTCGCGACCACCGTTCAGGATCTCGGCCGTCCGGGCTATTTTCATCTCGGCATTCCCGTTGGCGGCGCGATGGACCGCTATGCGATGCGGGCAGCCAATCTTCTCGTCGGCAATGACGAAGGGGCCGCAGGGCTTGAGGCCGTCTTCATGGGCCCGAAGCTTGAGTTCACGCAGGACGCTCTGGTCGCCGTGACAGGCGCCGACATGCCGCCGAAAGTCGATGGCACCATCCAGCCGGGCTGGACCGCGTTTCTTGTTAAGGCGGGGCAGACGCTGACGTTCGATTTCCTGAAAGCCGGCGCCCGTATCTGCATTGCAGTGTCCGGCGGTATCGATGTGCCGGAAGCGCTGGGAAGCCGCTCGACCTATCCGATCGGTGCGCTTGGCGGCTTCAAGGGCCGGCCGATCGCGCCGGGGGACGAGTTGCCGGTGGGCAAGGGCAGCCTTGCAACCGACGGCAAGACGGTGCCTGAGGCGCTGCGCCGCAGGCCGGGCGCGCCGGCGGAACTGCGCGTGCTGCCTGGCCTCTACTGGCACCGCGTCACCGAGCAGTCTCAGGTAAATTTCTTCGATGACGAATGGAAGGTTGCGCCTGAAGCCGACCGCATGGGCTATCGTTTCAAGGGCGGCCGCAAGCTCGACTTCGTCGATCGTGACCAGCCGTTCGGCGCCGGTTCCGACCCGTCCAACATTGTCGACAGTTGCTATCCCTATGGCTCGATCCAGGTGCCCGGCGGCACGGAGCCGATCATCCTGCACCGCGATGCCGTTTCCGGCGGCGGATATTTCATGGTTGGGACGGTGATTTCAGCCGACATGGACCTGATCGGCCAGTTGCAGCCGCATACGCCGGCGCGCTTCATCAAGGTGACGATGGAGGAGGCGCTACAGGCGCGGGCCGACAGGCAGGCGCTTTTGGCCGAGCTTCGCGCGGCTTTGGCTTAAACGGAGGATTATCCGGTGCTGGCTTTGCGACACGGCGATTGCGGCAAGGGAACTCGGAACGCGGCACTGCCGCTATTCCAGAACCCGCGTCAGGTAATCGGCCGTGACGCTCGGTCCCGGAATGATCGCAACGATCTTCATCTGGGCGATGGTGCGATTGACGGAAGCGTCCAGATGGCTCTCCATCATGGCGGCCGCCGCCGTCGCCGCGCCGCGCATCAAAAGCTCGACGATCAGCCGAAGTTCGGTAATGATGGCCGGGTCGCCGGGCAGGCCCAGGCGGCGCAGGAGCCGCTCGGTTGCCGTCACCGGCAAGAGGTTGTTGCGGATCAGGTCTTTCAGCCGCTCGTTCGGCGTCGCCAGAACGCAGGTCTCGATAAAGCGCGACTGGATGGTTTCCACCGTGCCGAAATAATCCTTCGGCTGCTCGCGCTCCAGCGCCGAGAGGTGCGTAAACAGATTGGTCAGCACGGCATGATCGACATGCCCGGCGCCCACGACGATTGCCTGCGGCTCCAGCATGCGGCGCAGCACGAAGTGATCCTTAACGATCTGGGCCGTCAACGGCCCGGCGATCCAGTGGGAACTCTGGTTCTTGCGGACAAGACCGCGCTCGCGCAGGCGGGTCAACACGTCGCGCACGACGGTACGGCTGACGTTGAAATGGTTCGCAAGCTCGATCTCGACAATGCGGTACTGGCCGAACACCACGCAGCCGGCGACATCCGCCTCGACGGTGTTGTAGATGCGCTCCCAGGACGACCGGCTCTGAAGCGCCTGGTCGGCATGTTGCGGGATGTGCAGGCCGAGCGTCTTGATATCGGTGCGATTGGGCTCGATCCCCTGGTCCGGCGGTCCGACGAGATAGCCGCGGCCGCTGAAGCGATGCAGAAGTCCCTCGGCTTCCAGGGTCTGCAGCGCACGCTGGACCGGCGCGCGGGAGATTTGCAGAATGTCTGCAATCGGCCCCTCGAGCAGCACCAGACCCTCAGGCAGTACACCGCCGATGATGTTGCTGCGCAGAATATCCTCAGCGATTTCGTATCGCTTCTGCACATTCGACCCGCTGCGATCTTCAGTCATCAATCCGGCGCTTTCTTTTTGGCTCATCGCCCACGGTTCAGTTTTACGCGTTTGCAGGGAGCAAGGACAAGGGTGCTGTAAAATGAATATTGAATACATTATCACGAAAATATTCATTTTATAGCGGGACTGAAAATCGAAGCCGTTTAAGCACGGATGCGTCGTCGTTTTCGGCGCTAAGCTGTGCGTTTGCGCATAATTTTGATCGAATTCGTTATTTTATAACACTGTGATGCGATCTCTGGGCGCGCCATTGACCTGGAGGTTTGCCGAGAGCGGTTGTTTTTATGATGTATTTCGATCGCCCAAAAGATAAATTCGATGTGAATTTGATTTTTTGAAAAAGCCTATTGAATACAAAAATCATTCATGTCATGATTTCCTTACTCGAAACGCTCGCAAGAAGCGTGACAGGTGGAACATTTTTGAAACGCCAAGGAACATCATTTTGACGCGCAAGTGACGCTTGCGCTGATGGCTTTTGCTTGCCTGCCGGAACCCATCAGCGGTTCGGGCATCGGCGAAGCTTTGCCGAAGGATGTTCCTTGCCTTGAAACTGGCAGGATAGCGGTGTCGGCCGCTCTTCAACTCACGAACGTCTCGAAATCCTATGGCGGCCAAAAGGCGCTGGATAGGGTCAAGCTGTCTCTGCCCGACAATGCCTATATCTCGCTTCTGGGGCCAAGCGGTTCCGGCAAGACCACGCTTCTGCGCGTCATTGCGGGTTTTGAGGAGCCGGAAGAGGGATCGATCTTGTTTGGCGGCAAGCGGATCGACGGCATCGCGCCGCACAATCGCGGCATTGGTTTCGTTTTCCAGAATTTCGCCCTGTTTCCGCATCTTTCCGTCTCCGAGAACATCGCCTTCGGTCTCGTCAACCGCGAACTCAACCCGGTTACCGACACAGCCCTCGTTAAGGCAAAGGTCCGCGACATCATTTCTTTGGTCGGTCTGAACGGCCTCGAAGATCGGGGCGTGACGCAGATTTCCGGTGGCCAACGCCAGCGCGTGGCTCTTGCCCGCACGCTGGTGACCGAGCCGAAGATGGTTCTGCTCGACGAGCCGCTTGGCGCGCTCGATGCCAATCTGCGCTCGCGCATGCGCACGGAATTGCGGGCCATCCGCGAGCGTTGCGGCGTGACCTTCCTGCATGTGACGGGCAGCGAGAGCGAAGCGCTTGCGATGGGCGATACGGTTCTGGTTCTCGATCATGGCCACATTGCCCAGTCCGCGCAGTCGGATCTTCTCTACAATCGTCCCGCTTCGCCCGCCGTGGCGCGCTTTCTCAATTGCTATAATCTGTTTTCCGGCGGTGTCACGGACGATGTCTTCGTCAGTCCGGCCGGCCGATTTGCTCTCGGAGGCTTTCGCCAGGTGGCATCGCCGCCTGCCTATGCGATCCGCTACGACCGGGTGGATATCCGGGGCACTGATGCACCGGTTCAAGACGACGAAGTTCGTCTCGAAGGCAATTTTGTCGCCAGCGAATATTCCGGGGCGGCGATCAATTCCTTCTTCTCGCTCGATGATGGCCGCATGTTCGAGGTGGAATCTCATCTCAGCCGCGCGGCACCGCAGGCCTATGCCGAGAAAGGCCGCTACGCGCTGGTCTGGAAGCGGGAGGATGCTCTTGTCTTTGCGTGAACACACCCTGTCACAAACGCCTTTGCCTGTTGTGGAGAATGAGAGATGACGATGGCCGCGATTGGCGATGAAACACAGGTTGAAACTTCAGCCAAAAGAAAGCTCTCCGGCCCTGCGCTCTGGCTTCTGGCGCCCGGCGTCATCTGGATGGTGCTGTTCCTGGTGCTGCCGATCCTGATGATGGTCTATGTTTCCTTCTGGACGCAAACCACCTTCAAGATCGAGCCGACGCTCACCCTGAAGAGCTGGATCACGTTCTTCAGCAGCGAAACTTATCTGGGTGCGCTCTGGACGACGGTGCGGATCTGGCTGATCGTGCTGGTTTCGACAGTGCTTGTCGGCTATCCCACAGCCCTTTTCGTCGGCCTGTTCGTCAAGAACAAGACGATCCAGACCGTTCTTCTGGTCCTGTGCGTCATTCCGTTCTGGACCTCGTTCCTCATCCGGGTGCTTGCCTGGCGGCCGATGCTCGGCAAGGAAGGCGCCATCAACCTGATCCTGATGAAGATCGGCATTGTACAGCAGCCGATCGAGGTCCTGCTATTTTCCGAACTGTCGGTGATCATCGGCATGACGCAGATCTATTGCGTCTTCATGGTCGGGCCGATCGCCTTCATGCTCGGCCGTATCGATCCCTCGGTGATCGAGGCGGCGCAGGACCTTGGCGCGAGCTTCGGCCGCATCTTCCGTACCATCATCCTGCCTCTGTCCATGCCGGGCGTGGTTGTCGGCGGCATCTTCGTCTCGGTCATGGTTCTCGGTGAATTCGCAACCTCTGCCGCACTGTCCGGCCGCAAGGTCAACCTGCTCGGCAATATCATCGTGACCCAGGTCGGGTCGCTGAAATGGGCCTTTGCGGCGGTGGCCGGCGTCGTGCTGACCGTCTTGATGGGCGCGGTGGTTGCCGCACTCCTCCGGGTTGTCGATCTCAGAAAGGAGCTTTGATCATGAACGCCTCCGGCATCAAATTCGGTCTTGGCACCTATACCGCGCTCTTTCTCGTCTTCCTCTATGGCCCTCTCGTGGTTCTGGCGATCCTGTCGTTCCAGACCGGGCCGGAGGGCGGGCCGCAATTTCCGATCATCGAGTGGTCGACCTATTGGTACAAGCATCTCTTCGGCCTGACACCGCCATCGCGCATCTCGCCCTTGCCGATCAACGAGGCGCTGTTCCGCTCGATGGCGCTGGCAGTGATGACGATGATCGTTTCGACGGTTCTCGGCGTTTCCGCAGCCCAGGCGTTCCGCCGCAAGTTCAAAGGCTCCGGTTTTGTCTTCTATCTGATCGTCCTTGGCATGATGGTGCCAGGCGTTCTCGTCGGCCTCGGCATGGCGCTGGTCGCCAATTCGCTCGGGATCGACCGCCACTGGTGGGGCACGGCCTTCGTGCTGCATGTGGTCTACACCTTCCCCTTCGCATTCCTGGTGATGTTGGCGATCTTCAATCGCTTCGATCCCAGCGTTGAAGAGGCGGCCTGGTCGCTCGGCGTATCGCCGGCCCGTACCTTCCGCAAGATCACGTTCCCGCTGATCTTTCCGGGCGTGCTGTCGGCCATGCTGTTTGCCTTCACGCTGTCTTACGACGAGTTCTCGCGCACGCTGTTTGCTTCTGGCCGTGACCTGACGCTACCGCTTGCCATTTACGGCACCTTCTCGGTCGAAGTGCATCCGAACGTCTTTGCTTTCGGCGTGCTGACGACGCTGTTCTCCTTCGCATTGCTTGGAACCTATGCCGTTCTGATGACGCTGTCGGTGCGCCGCGCCAAGCAAATGGCGATCCAGGAGGAAGCGTGATGGCGGTGGAAAAACGCTCTGCCATCGTCACCGGTGCAGGCTCCGGTATCGGCCGTGCAATTGCGCAAAAGCTCGCCGCCGACGGATATGCGGTGACGGTCAACGATCTTTCGTTTGAGAGAGCCGAGGCGGTCGTGCGTGAAATCCAGGCTGCTGGCGGAGCAGCGGCCGCCGTGGCGGGCGACGTTTCGTCTGAGGCGGATGTTGCCGCAATCCATGCGGCCGCGCTGGCCGCGCATGGTGAGACACATCTGCTCGTCAACAACGCAGGAATTGCGCATCAGGCGCTGTTTGAAAATCTTGAGGTCAAGGATTTCGACCGGATGTTCGCGGTCCATGTGCGCGGCATGTTCCTGATGACCAAGGCGGTGCTGCCCGCCATGCTGAAAAGCGGCGAGGGCGTGATCGTCAATGTCGCATCGCAACTCGGCCAGATCGGCGGCGTCGAGCTCACCCATTATTCCGGTGCCAAGGCTGCCATCATCGGCATGACCAAGGCGCTGGCCCGCGAGGTTTCTAAGCGCGGCGTGCGCGTCAATGCGGTCGCGCCGGGTCCGATCAACACGCCGCTCGTCATGGAGCTTTCGGACGGCTGGCGTGCAGCCAAGAAGGCCGAACTGCCGCTCGGACGTTTCGGCGAGCCGGAGGAAGTTGCCGAGACCGTCGCCTTTCTGGCGTCGCCGGCCGCAAGCCTGTTCGTCGGCCAGACGCTTGGGCCGAATTCCGGCGATGTGATGTTGTGAGGAAGCGAGTATGACAGAACCATCAAAACGTATTTCCATCGTTACCGGCGCCGGGATCGGCATCGGGCAGGCGACGGCCAAGGCTCTTGCCGCACGCGGCGACCACGTCGTCGTCACCGATATTCTTGAAGACAAGGGAACTGAGACCGCGCGGGCCATCGTGGCCGCCGGCGGCTCTGCCGAATTCAAGCTTTACGACGTGCGCTCGACCGAGGCGACGAATGCCCTGGTTGCGGATATCGAAAACCGCCATGGCGGCATCGACGTGATCGTCGCCAATGCCGGGATCGCGCACCGCACGCCTCTCTCTGATCTCACCGACGAAAAGTGGGACCTGACCTTCGACATCGACCTCAAGGGTATTTTCCGGCTGGTTCGGGCCGCAGCACCCGGCATGCGGGCGCGCAAATCCGGCAGCATTGTCGCGCTCTCCTCGATCATGGGCATTGCCTATGGCTGGGACGAACATGTGCATTATTCCGCCGCCAAATCCGGCGTCATCGGCCTGGTGCGGGGTCTCGCCGTTGAGCTCGCCCGCGACGGTGTACGGGTGAACGGCATTGCGCCGGGATATATCCGCACGGCGCAGCTGCTGTCGGAAGAAAATTCGCTGGGTCCGGCGGGCGCCGAAAAAGCCGCCGAATTCATCCCGATGGGGCGGCTTGGCACGCCGGAGGATATCGCTGACGTCATCGCGTTTCTGGCGTCGAATGGCGCGAGATACATGACCGGCCAGGTGCTGGTCGTGGATGGAGGCCTCCTCGTGGGGCGCTACTGAACCGTCTGGGCCGCACGGCGGGCGCTACCGCCGCCTGCGGCCTGCGGAAACTGAAGAATGAGCCGCGATCAAACGGGGTTCGGGGAACAACAATCAACTGGAGAAGAGACATGTCCAACATGGAAATCAATCGCCGCTCCCTTCTGAAGCGGTCCGCAGGCATGATGGCGCTCGCCATGGGCGGCGGCACGCACCTTCTGTCGTCTCGTGCGGCCTATGCCCAGGCGGCCGATCTTGCCAGCCAGAGCCTGCGCACCATCGGTCTTTCGGTGACCGTACAGGAGCGTATTCTGGAAGAGTTCAAGAAGGCGTCGGGCGTCGGCAGCACGTCCGGCACGGCCGCGACCTTCCCGGATGCGCAGACCAAGATCCTGTCCGGCTCGAAGGATTACGATTGCTGGGAAATCATCGCCGAGCGCCTGCCGTCGATCGTCATGACCGACAATGTCGAGGTCATCCCGGCCGCATCGTTGAAGAACTGGGCCAACATCCGCGAAGTCTTCACCAAGCCGAGCGACAAGTGGGATGCCAAGGCGCAGATCACCGGCCAGATCTGGGCAGACGAGGCGCAGACCACACTCAATATGGTGCCTGCGGTCTATAACTACGATTCCATCGGTTACAATCCCGACGTGGTCAGTGCCGAAGAAGCCAATACATGGGCTGCGATCTTCGATCCGAAGTGGAAGGGCAAATCCGGCCTCAATACCGATCCGCTGATCGCCTTCGGTCAGGCGATCATGGCCATGAACACGCTCGGTCTCTCCGACGTGAAAAACCCCGGAAACGCGACGGCGGCGGAAATCGACGAGGCTGCGGCCTTCCTGATTTCGAAGAAGAAGGAAGGCCAGTTCCGCGCTCTCTGGGGCGATTTCGGCGAGCTGGTCAACCTCATGGCATCGGGTGAAATGGTCGTCTGCGATGCCTGGCAGCCAGCTGTCATGGCCGTCAAGGCGCAGGGCAAGCCCTGCAAATACGCCGTGCCGAAGGAAGGCTATCGCGGCTGGGCGATCGGCCCGACGATGATCGCCGGTACGGCCAACCGCGAAGCCGTCATCGCCTATGCCGACTACTGGCTCTCCGGCGAACCGGGCATCGCCGTCTCCGAACAGGGCTATTACTCGCCATCGACCAACATCAAGGATGTTATGGCGCCGGAAAAATATGCCTTCTGGTATGAGGGCAAGCCTTGGGCCGGCGCCGAAGAGCGCGGCATCAAGGAAGGCGATCTGCGCGATGGCGGCTCGCTCGAAGAGCGCGCGGCCAATGTTGCCTACTGGCATCAGTGGCCGGATGAATACGACCATCTCATCCAGAAATGGGACGAATTCCTGAGCGCATAACCTCTACCTCCCCCTTGAGTGGGAGGTTGCGCGAACGCGCGGGTTGGGGTGATTTGTTGGTTTTTTCAACGGTCACCCCACCCGGCATTGCATCCAGCCCTTCCCGTAAAGGGAAGGGTCACAATCTGACGTATTCCTTATCCTGTCCGGAGCGACACTCATGATCTACGACCTGGAACTCATCAATGTCGGCAAGGTTTACGACAACGGGACACCGGCGGTCATCGATTTCAATCTGTCCGTCACCAAGGGCGAGTTCATCGCGTTTCTGGGACCATCCGGCTGCGGCAAGACGACGACGCTGAGGATGATCGCCGGATTTGAAGGCATTTCCTCCGGCGACATGATGATCAAGGGCGTGCGGATGAACGACGTGCCGCCGCAGGGGCGGCCAACCTCGATGATTTTCCAGAGCTATGCTTTGTTTCCGCATATGACGGTGCGCCGCAATGTCGGCTATGGCCTTGAGGTCAAGGGCATGGCGAAAAGCGAGCGCGACGCCAAGGTTGACCGGATCCTCGCCACGCTCGGACTGGAGGATATTGCCGAGCGCAAGCCGGACAAGCTGTCCGGCGGCCAGCGCCAGCGCATCGCGCTTGCACGCGGCCTCGTGGTCGAACCGGATATTCTTCTTCTCGACGAGCCGCTGGGCGCGCTTGACGCCAATCTGCGCAAGGCGATCCAGAACGAGCTGAAACTGCTGCAAAAGACTTTGGGCATCACCTTCATCTTCGTCACCCACGCCCAGTCGGAAGCGCTGGCATTGTCCGACCGTATCGTCGTCATGAACCAAGGCCGCATCGAACAGATCAGCCCGCCGCATCAGCTCTATACCCGCCCGAACACGCCGTTCGTCGCGCAGTTCATCGGCCGCAACACGATCTTCCAGGGTGAAGTGCAGGGTGCAGAGGGCGACAATATCACCGTGTCCACGCCTGTGGGCATGTTGTCTGGGCGTGCCAATGGCGCCGTGCCCGGCAAGACGAAGGTCAATCTGGTCATCCCCGCAGAGGCCATGGAAGTGCATGCGGCAGATGCCGGCCTGCGCGAGCGTCTCGTCGGTAATATCGGCGGCAATGTCGTCGATGCACGGATCGAGCGGTTCGATGTCGTCGGTCACATCTCGCATCTGACAGCCAGCCTGCCGGATGGCCGCGCGGTCTCGCTCGAGGCGCATATCGATAAATATCAGCCGGAGGCCTTTCCGGTCGGGTCCGGCGTTCTTCTGTCATGGAACCCGGCGCAAGCGACCGTCATCCCCGTTCACTGAGACGACTTTTCAAACAAGAAACCACAAGGAGACATACCATGGCGAAGGAAATCTTTTGCAGCTTCGGCGTCGACGTCGATGCCGTTGCAGGCTGGCTCGGCTCTTACGGTGGCGAGGATTCGCCTGATGATATTTCGCGCGGTCTTTTTGCCGGCGAAGTTGGCAGCCCGCGTCTCCTGAAGTTGTTCGACCGCTTCGGCATCAAGACGACATGGTTCATTCCCGGCCACTCGATCGAGACATTTCCCGAGCAGATGCAGGCTGTGGCCGATGCGGGCCACGAGATCGGCATTCACGGCTATACGCATGAAAACCCGATCGCGATGACGCGCGAGCAGGAAACCGAGATCCTCGACAAGTGCATCGATCTCGTCACCAAGCTCTCCGGCAAGCGGCCCACGGGCTATGTTGCGCCATGGTGGGAATTTTCCAACGTCACAAATGAATTGCTGCTCGAGCGTGGCATCAAGTACGACCATTCGCTGATGCACAACGATTTCACGCCCTACTACGTGCGGGTCGGCGACAGCTGGACCAAGATCGACTATTCCAAGAAGCCGTCCGATTGGATGGTGCCCTTGAAGCGTGGCCAGGAAACCGACCTCATCGAAATTCCGGCCTCCTGGTATCTCGACGATTTGCCGCCGATGATGTTCATCAAGAAAGCCCCGAACAGCCACGGTTTTGTTAATCCGCATGATATCGAACAGATGTGGCGCGACCAGTTCGACTGGGTTTACCGCGAAATGGATTACGCTGTTTTCCCGATCACCATCCACCCGGACGTGGCCGGCCGGCCGCAGGTGCTGATGATGCTGGAACGGCTGTTTGCTCATATGAGCAAGCATCCGGGCGTGAAGTTCGTCACCATGAACGAAATCGCCGATGATTTCGCCAAGCGCTTTCCACGCAAGAAGTAGGGCGGTTTGAAATAAAAAACCCCCTCTGGCCTGTCGGCCATCTCCCCCACAAGGGGGGAGAAGACCCAGGACTAGCTCTCCGTCCTATAACGTGTTGGAACGCGTTGAGGGTGCGGCAGGTTAAGCCCCTCCCCCTGTGGTGAGGGGTTGGTGAGGGGTTTTTTCAACTACGATGTTTTAGTCGCTGGGGTTGTAGCAAAACCCAGGTTCGGAGAGAGATCATGTGCTCGCTTTGCGGGGTTCTCGGAGGCAATGAACACTGGGCCGATGCGGTGGCGCGGCCGGGTGTTTTCACGCGCAATGTCGAGAGGATAGACCGGCGGCGTGAGCGTGCCAACCGGGTTCGGGTGGCCAATCGCGTGCTTTCAGGTTTCGGCATGACGCTGTCGGACTGGCAGGGGGCATCCTTCGTGCTGTCGACACGCACCGGCAAGAGCGAGATCATCGAAGATCTCGGTCATCTCTGGCCGGCGGCCGAGCGGCTTTCGGGCCGGGATTGCGATCCGTTGAACATTCAGATCATCGAGCGGATGGAGGCGGCGCGCGATGGCGGATAGCCCGGCCTTTACCCCCGTCAACCTGCTCACCGGCTTCCTCGGGTCGGGCAAGACGACGCTCTTGAAGCGGCTTTTGACCGATCCCGCTTTGGCAGACACGGCCGTGCTCATCAACGAGTTCGGCGAAGTCGGCCTTGATCATTATCTGCTCGAGCGGATCGACGAGACGATGATCCTGCTGCAATCGGGATGCCTGTGCTGCACGGTTCGCGGCGAGCTGGCCGACGCGCTGCGCGATCTGCATTCCAAGCGCGAGCGCGGGCTGGTTCCAAATTTCAAACGCGTGGTGATCGAAAGCACCGGCCTTGCCGATCCCTTTCCGGTTTTATCGACACTCAAGGCAGACCCCGTGCTGCGGCATCATTTCAGGCCGGGAAATGTGATCGCGACCGTCGATGCGGTCAACGGCATGCGCCAGCTCGATACCTATATCGAATCGAACCGGCAGGTGGCGATCGCCGACCGGCTGGTGCTGACAAAGACGGATATTGCAGACGAAGCCGGGTTGGCGCTGCTTTTGGAACGCCTGCGCCGCATCAACCCCGATGCGGCTCTGCTATCGGCGGGCGATGAGGTGCTTGATATCGCCGGTCTGTTTGACGAGACACAGGCCACGCGCGGCAGTCTCGCCCAGTCGCCAAGCGGATTTTATTGCGAAACGCCGGCCAAGCTGGAAACGGCCGATGGCGGCGTCCATCAGGCGGCGGTCAGCTCCTTCGTCATGAGCGTCGACGGTGCCATCGACTGGACGGCCTTCGGCGTCTGGCTGACCATGCTGCTCAACCGGCACGGCGAACGGGTGCTGAGGGTCAAGGGAGTTCTCAATCTGGAAGGGGAGGCCCGCCCGGTAGCCATTCATGGCGTCCAGCATCTGGTGCACCCGCCCACCCATATGGAGGCTTGGCCGTCGGACGACCGGCGGTCGCATATCGTCTTTATTGTTGACGGACTCGATGCCAGTCTGCTGAAACGGTCTTTCGAGGCCTTTACCCTTGCAGGGCCGGTGCCGTCCATCACGGGCGGTGTGCGGGCCACACGACAGGACGTCCAGACCTCTTGATGAACAAGCATCAGCCAGCACCACAGACACCCGCCACGCCTGCACTCCATCTTCAAGGCCGTCCGAAACTGCGCGTGCTGGGTACCGCGATTTCCCTTTTGGAGGAATTGCGTCTGCGGGCCGAGCAGGATCTCGGCATTGACGTGACTTTCGACAATAACGACTTTCTCACGACGCAGCACAAGGCGGCACAGGAGCCGGGCAGCTACGACATCTACGATCAGTGCTTTCACAATCTCGATATCGTCTGGTACTGGCGCGCCGTACAGCCGATCAGCACGGAGCGGATCACGCTGTGGTCCGAGATCAACGATCTGACCAAGACCGGGCATATCGGACCGAACGCGCGGCTGGGGCAGGGCGATGTGCCGGCCAAGAAGCTGTTCGTTCAGCCCAATCTTGCGCTCGGCGATACGCCGTCGCATCGTATTTCGATGCTGCCGACTACGCATAATTTCGACAGTTTCGCCTATCGCACCGATGTCGTGAAACAGCCGGTGGAGATGAATTCCTGGGCATCGCTGCTGAACGAGAAATGGGCGGGCCGCGTTTCTCTGGTCGACGAGCCCGCCATCGGCATTTTCGATGCGGCGCTCGCAGCCCAGGCGGCCGGGCTGATGTCGTTCGACAATATCGGCAATATGAGCGTGGCGGAGATCGACCGGCTGATCGACCTGCTGGAAGCCCGCAAGAAGGATGGCTTCTTCCGGGGCTTCTGGCGGACGGCGGAAGATGCCGCGCGGCTGATGGTGACGGGCGAAACCGACGTGCAGAGCATGTGGTCGACCGGGATCAATATCCTCAATGGGCAGGGCATTCCCGTTGAGCAGGCCGTCCCCGTCGAAGGCTATCGCGCCTGGCATGGCGGCCTTTGCCTGTCGAGGGATTTAAGCGGACGCGCACTCGATGTGGCCTATGACTATCTCAATTGGTGGATTTCCGGCTGGCCCGGCTCGGTCGTCGCCCGTCAGGGCTATTATATCTCGACGCCGCAGCGTTCCCGGCAGTTCATGACGCCGGCAGAATGGGATTACTGGTACGAAGGTTTGCCCGCCAAGACCGATCTTCCGGGGCCGGATGGATCGGCGCGGATCAGCAAGGGCAGCGTCAGGGCCGGCGGATCCTATTGGCAGAGAGCCAATTGCATCGCCGTGTGGAACACGACGATGGATGAACACAATTATCTGGTTCGCCGCTGGATGCAGCTCGTCGGACGATAGAGAGGGAACGATGGCTAAGAGCAATCGTGGAAAAACCATCGCCCAGCTTTCCGTGCTGATCCAGAGTGGTGTGCTCGATCCTGTGGCACTCGCTGAGGAAACATTCGCGGCTATCCGGGCAAACGAGGATCAGTCGATCTTTGTCAGCCTTCTGGAAGAGCGCGCTCTGCAGGAAGCGTCGGCCTCATCGAAGCGGATCCGGGAGGGCCGGTCGCTTGGGTTGCTCGATGGCATTCCCGTTGCCTGGAAGGACCTTTTCGATATTGAGGGCATCGCAACGACAGCCGGATCGGCAATCTTGAAAACGGCCGAACCAGCCACCTGCGACGCAGATGTTGTGAAGGCTCTCACTGGCGCCGGCATGGTCAGCATCGGCCGGGTCAATATGAGCGAATTCGCCTTTTCCGGTCTGGGTATCAACCCGCATTACGGAACGCCTGAAAATCCGGCCTCAAAAGATGGCGCGCGGCTCCCCGGCGGGTCGTCGTCAGGCTCCGGCGTTGTGGTGGCCGCAGGGCTCGTGCCGATCTCGATCGGCAGCGACACCGGAGGATCAGTGCGCATTCCCGCCGCCTTCAACGGTATTGTGGGCTATAAGGCAACGCGCGGCCGCTATTCCATGCGCGGTGTTTATCCTCTGTCGAAAAGCCTCGATTCGCTCGGCCCGCTGTGCCGCACGGTGCAGGACGCCGTATGGATCGATGCGGCGATGCGCGGTCTGGGCGCGCCTGATATTCGCCGTGGCCCGATTGAGGGCCTGTCGCTGGTCGTCCCCGAAACCATCGTTTTCGACGGTGCGGAAAAGGGCGTCATCTTGGCCTTTGAAGCGGCTTTGAAGCGGCTCGAAAAATCCGGCGCGAAAATCCGTCGGCAGGCTTTTCCGGCCTATGCCGAGATATTCGAGCTGATGGCAAAAAATGGTCCGCTGGTGACTGCGGAAGCTTTTGCGATGCATCGGGAACGTCTGGCGGGACCGCAGGCCGAAGACATGGATCAGCGCGTGGTGGCTCGCGCGCGGCTGGGTGAAAAGATCACCGTGACCGGATACATCGAAACACTTGCCGCTCGCGAGCGGCTGAAGGCGGAATTTGCATCCAGTATCGGACCGGGTGAACTGGTCGTGTCTCCAACCTTGCCGCATGTTGCGCCCTTGACCGCACCGCTTCTGATCGATGACGAACTCTTCGTGAAAACCAACGCCCGGACGTTGCGCAACACGCTGATCGGCAATTTCCTCGATGGCTGCGGCGTCTCCATTCCCTGCGGCACCGGCGACGCCGGCATGCCCGTCGGCCTGCTGATATCCGGCCTGCCGGATGGTGACGAGCATCTGCTGTCAGTCGCTCTCGCCGCAGACGAGATCATACGGTAGCTGCAAAGCGCGAACTGCACCTCGATTAACTTCACTGAAATTTTCATTGTCGCGATACCGACATCTGTCCTCTGCAGAACGATGAAGGTTTCGGCATATTTATGACTTTTTTGGCAACTTATGATTGCTCTGGCTTAATATTTACTCAGCGGAAAAAATCGCCTCCGCTGAACGGGCTGCTTTAACGGCATACTGCAATCTGGCACGGCCTTTGCTTTTTAACATGTATGCAAGACTTACATACCGAGCCCCGTCAGATGAACATCGAGGAAACCATCGTTTCCGGAATTCTCTCTGCGCGCATACGTCCGGGCACACGTCTTAGCGAGAACCAGTTGGCAGGTTTGTTCGGTGTTTCGCGCACTTTGGTGCGCGAAGCGATGATGCGGCTTGAGACGCGCGGCATCGTGCATGTCAGCCCGAAGCGCGGGTGGTTTGTCGTCGAGCCATCAGCGGAAGACGCGATGATGGTCTATGAGGCGCGGCGCATCATTGAATCCGGATTGCTGCGCGGCATGCGGCCGCTGACCGAAACCGGGCGCAGCATTCTGGTTGCACATCTGCAGGAGGAAAAGGCTGCGATGGCTGCGGGCAACCGCCAGCGCCTGACCTGTCTCATGGGCGACTTTCACATCCGCATCGCCGAGCTTTGCGGCAATACCGTGCTCATCGAGATACTGCGCGATCTGACGGCGCGGACCATTCTCATTTCGATGCTCTACCAATCGGATTTTCATGCGGCACAGTCCCATCACGGCCATTGCCGCATCTTCGACGCGATGGCCGCAGGCGATTTTGTGAAAGCTGCGGAATTGTCGGTCGAGCATCTCGACGATGTTGAAACAGGGCTGGACCTGACGATGCGTCCCGACGCGCTTTCCGAGCTGCGCCTGTCCCTGGACCTTCCACCCAAGACTGCACCTTTGGCATTGCATTTGCCTTTGGTGAAACGATCCACAACCTCAAAGGAGTTTTGAACACATGCTTACAAGACGCGTATTTTTTGCCATTGCGACACTCGCAGCCACTGTCGGCTTTGCATCAGTCTCGCATGCCGATGCGCTCGCCGATATTGCCGCCCGTGGGACGCTCCGCGTCGCTGTCCCCCAGGATTTTCCGCCCTTTGGCAGCGTTGGCACCGATATGTCGCCGCAAGGATACGATATTGATGTGGCAAACCTGATCGCCGAAAAGCTCGGCGTGAAAACCGAGCTTGTCCCCGTCACCAGCGCCAACCGCATTCCCTATCTGCAAACCAACAAGGTCGATCTGGTAATCTCCAGCCTTGGCAAGAATGCCGAGCGTCAAGCTGTGATCGACTTTACAACCGCCTATGCCCCGTTCTTCAACGGCGTCTTTGCCCCGGCAGACGTCGCCGTGACGAAGGTGGAGGATCTCGCGGGCAAGACGGTCGGCGTGACACGGGGTGCCGTCGAAGATCTTGAACTGACAAAGATCGCGCCTGTAGGCACCGACATCAAGCGTTACGAAGACAATAACGGCACGATCTCCGCCTTCCTGTCCGGACAGGTCAATACGATCGCGACCGGCAATGTCGTGGCGGCCGCCATTCTTGCGCGCAATCCGCCCAAGCGCCCGGAAATGAAATTCTTGATCAAGAATTCGCCTTGCTATATCGGCCTCAACAAGGGGGAAGCGGCGCTCTTAGAAAAGGTCAATGCGATCATCGCCGCCGCCAAGGCTGACGGTTCGCTGGATGCCATCTCGCAAAAATGGCTGCAAACCGGCCTTCCCGCCGACCTCTGATCCCATTCAATCATTGTTCGTCACCCCGCAAGCCATTGGCGGGGTGACAGTCCCGCCGTCGATAAAGAGAGGGCAACGATTTGAGTTACGATTTCAAATTTGACTGGCTGCTTCAGTATTATCCGCACATAATCAAGGGCATCCTGATCACCCTTGAACTGATCGCTGTCGGTGCAGTCCTTGGTATTATACTCGGCATTGCCTGCGCCTGGGCGCGTGCGCTCGGACCGGCTTGGCTGAAACCCGTCGTGACCGCTTATGTGGAGATGATCCGCAACACGCCGTTCCTCATCCAGCTGTTCTTCATCTTTTTCGGCCTGCCATCGCTTGGGCTGCAATTGAGCGAATTGCAGGCAGCCAATATCGCCATGGTCGTCAATCTCGGCGCCTATAGCTGCGAGATCATCCGGGCCGGCATTCAGGCGACGCCGAAAGGCCAGTTCGAGGCCGGCGCCAGCCTTGCCATGACCCCGTTCGAAACCTTCCGTCATGTCGTGCTTGTGCCTTCGCTGCAGAGAATCTGGCCGGCACTGTCCTCGCAGGTTGTCATCGTCATGCTCGGCTCGGCCGTTGTCTCGCAGATCGCTGCGGAAGACCTGACCTTCGCCGCCAACTTCATCCAGTCCCGCACTTTTCGCGCGTTTGAGGCCTACATGGTCTCGACTGCCATCTATCTCTGCCTCGCTATTTTGCTGCGGCAGGTGCTTGCCATCATCGGTGGCCTGATCTTTCCCCGGAGGCTGGCGCGATGATCGAATTCACCACATGGGATATTCTGCGCAATCTTCTGCTCGCCACGCGCTGGACTATCGTGCTGTCCCTCGTTTCCTTTGTGGGTGGCGGCGCGGTGGGTCTTGTGATCCTCTTCATGCGCATCAGCCACCGCCGCTGGCTGCGAGCCGCCGGCAGATATTATATCGAGCTGTTTCAAGGCACACCGCTGTTGATGCAGCTCTTCATCGCGTTCTTCGGCCTTGGGCTTTTTGGCATTGACGTGCCCGCCTGGCTCGCCGCCGGCCTGGCGCTCATCCTGTGGACGGCGTCTTTCATTGCGGAAATCTGGCGCGGCTGCGTCGAGGCGATTGCCAAAGGCCAGTGGGAAGCGTCCTCCAGTCTCGGCATGGGGCGGCTTCAGCAGATGCGGTACATTATTTTGCCGCAGGCCATGCGGATCGCCGTGCCACCGACGGTCGGGTTTTCGGTGCAGGTGGTCAAGGGAACGTCGCTGACCTCCATCATCGGCTTCGTCGAACTGTCGAAGGCCGGCACGGTGGTCACCAATGCCACGTTCCAGCCCTTCATCGTCTACGGCCTCGTCGCCCTCATTTATTTCTGCCTGTGCTGGCCTCTGTCCAAGAGCAGCCAGATCCTGGAAAGGAAGCTCAATTTCGCTCATCGAAATCACTGAAGTCCGCAAGAGCTTTGGTTCCAACGAGGTCCTGAAAGGCATCAATCTCGATGTGGAACCAGGCGAAGTCATCGCCATCATCGGCAAGAGCGGATCGGGAAAATCCACCCTGCTTCGCTGCATCAATGGGCTGGAGACCATTTCCGGCGGCTCCATCTCTGTCGCTGGCGCGCAACTCCTTAATGATGAGGTGCATCTAAAGGCGCTGCGATTGAAGGTCGGCATGATCTTCCAGCAGTTCAATCTTTTCCCGCACCTGACAGCCGGCGGCAATGTCATGATCTCGCAAAAAGTCGTCCGCAAGACGCCGAATGCGCAAGCCGAAGTGGTGGCGCGCAAGATGCTCGACCGCGTCGGCCTAGGCCACAAGTTCGATGCCTATCCGGACGAGCTTTCGGGTGGCCAGCAGCAGCGCGTGGCGATCGCCCGGGCGCTTGCCATGCAGCCGATTGCGCTTTTATGCGACGAGATCACGTCGGCGCTCGACCCGGAACTCGTTGCTGAAGTTCTCGCCGTCGTGCGGGAACTCGCCTCGGAAGGCATGACGCTTTTGATGGTGACGCACGAGATGAAGTTTGCCCGCGATGTCTGCTCGCGCGTCGTGTTCATGCATCAGGGCAGGGTGCATGAGATCGGGCCGCCGGAAGAGGTTTTCGCCAATCCGAAAACCCCGGAATTGACCCAGTTTCTCGGCATGCTTTAAGCGCGGCGGCTACAGGTAATAGTTTGCGATCCTGCGGCCATCGACGACGCTGACCCTGAAGGCCGTGCCGTACAGATCCTCCAGCAGCGGCGCAGAGATAATGTGTTCCGGCGTGCCCTGCTGGAAGATGCGGCCATTGCGCATCGCCACGATCCTGTCGGCATGGCAGGAGGCGAAATTGATGTCGTGAAGGACGACGACGACGGTCTTGTTCAATTCGCCGGCGGCGCGGCGGATCATCCGCATCATCGAGACGGCATGGCGGATATCGAGATTGTTGAGCGGCTCGTCCAAGAGCACGTAATCTGTATCCTGACACAGCACCATGGCGACGAAGGCGCGCTGGCGCTGGCCGCCGGAAAGTTCGTCGAGAAAGCGGTCGCGCAGCGCAGTCAGGTCCATGTAATCGAGCGCCTGTTCGATATGCCTGGCGTCCTCGCCCGTCAGACGGCCGCGCGAATGCGGGTAGCGGCCAAAGGCGACGAGGTCGCCGACGGTCAGACGCGCCGTCATGGTGTTATCCTGGCGCAGGATCGACAGGCGTTTTGCCAGCACGTCCCCCGGTGTTTTCGTAACATCCAGCCCATCGATCGTGACCGTGCCGGCATCCAGGCCAATCAAACGGCTGATCATCGACAGCAGCGTCGATTTGCCCGCGCCGTTCGGGCCGATGATGGCGGTGACGCCGCCAGCGGGAAGCTCCAGATCGACGCCATCGACGACGACGGTCTCGTCATAACGCTTGGTTGCGCCGTGCACACGGATCATCGGGTTTTTCCCCTTACGAGCAGGATCAGGAAGACAAGACCACCGGCAAATTCGATGACAATGCCGACGGCCGTATCGAATGCGAAGAGCCGTTCCAGAACGAGTTGGCCGCCGACAAGGCTGATGATGGCGGCAAGGATCGCTGCCGGCAGCGTGAAACGGTGCAGGCTGAGCGGCATCATCTGATGGGCAAGGCTTGCCACCAGCAGGCCGAAGAAGGTGACAGGTCCGACGAGCGCCGTCGAGACCGAGACGAAGATGGCGATCAGCACGAGGATCTGTGTCGTGACGCGGCGATGATCGACCCCAAGCGTGATCGCGTTCTCGCGGCCAAGCGACAGGATGTCGTATGTGTGAAACAGCCGCCATGCTCCCAGGCTTGCCGCACTGATCAGGACAGCGGATAAGGCCAGAAGGCCAGTATCGAAACTATTGAAGCTGGCAAACAGGCGATCCTGCAGCACGATGAAATCATTGGGA
Organism: Rhizobium sp. Root483D2; assembly: GCF_001426685.1. Taxonomy (GTDB): domain Bacteria; phylum Pseudomonadota; class Alphaproteobacteria; order Rhizobiales; family Rhizobiaceae; genus Pararhizobium; species Pararhizobium qamdonense. The sequence continues at coordinate 412,663 of NZ_LMFB01000009.1, forward strand.
TCGATGACGCGCTGGAGAAAGCTGGAGATGCTGCGGAACAGGATGCCGAAGATGATGCCAACCAGCATCAGCACATGCAGGCTGCGCACCGCGCCCGAGAACAGCCAGCGGTACAACAGGCAGGAGAACAGCACCATGGCGCCGCATTCGGCAACGAAAAGCAAGCGCGGATCGAGCGCACTTGTTGCCTGAGCGCCCAGAAAGAAGACCAGGATCGTCTGGATCAGCGCATAGAGCGCATCGAAGCCCATGATCGAGGGCGTCAGGATCCGATTGTTGGTGATGGTCTGGAACAGGATGGTCGAGACGGCGATGGCATAGGCGACGAGCAGCATGCCCAAAAGCTTGGCACCGCGAAACGGAAGAATGAACGACCAGCTTCCCTTCGCATCCAGCGTCATGAAGGCGCAGCAGACGGCCAGCGCCAGAATGCCAAGCACGATCAGGGTGCGCCGGGAGCTGCTAAGGAGAACGGCTCTAGGCTGCACGCGAGCGCCTCCGAAGCACGAGATAAAGGAAGAAGGCGCTTCCGAGCACGCCAAGCACATTGCCGACCGGGATTTCGAAGGGCGCGATGACCAGGCGGCCGACCATGTCGCAGGTAAGCACGAGCCCCGCTCCACAGATCGCGACCCAAGGCAGCGAGCGCCGCAGCCTGTCCCCCATCACCATGGCGACGACATTGGGGACGATGAGGCCGAGGAACGGCACCATGCCGACGGTCACCACCACGGCGGCCGTGACCATCGAGACGATGACGAGACCGAATGCGACGACGCGGCCGTAGTTGACGCCGAGATTGGTGGCGAAAGCCTCGCCCATGCCGATGACGGTGAAACGGTCGGCTGCGGCATAGGCGAGCGCCGTTAACCCCAGTGTGAGCCACAGAAGCTCGTAGCGCCCGCGCAGAACGGCGGAAAAGTCGCCGGTTGTCCAGGCGCCCAGCGACTGCATCATGTCGTAGCGATAGGCAAAGAAGGTCGTGATGGCATTGATGATGCCGCCGAGCATGATACCGACAAGCGGCACCATCAGCGGTGTGCGCAGTGGAATGCGGCTGAGGATCAACAGAAACAGGCTGGTACCGGCCAGTGCGAAGAGTGTCGCAACCAGCATCTTCACGGAAACCGGCAATTCCGGCGCCAAAAGCAGCACGAAGAGGATACCGAGACCGGCGGATTCCACCGTGCCGGCGGTCGACGGTTCGACAAAGCGGTTGCGCGCCAGCATCTGCATGATCGTGCCGCACACGGCCATGCCGGCGCCGGCAAAGATCAGCGCCAGCGTGCGCGGGATGCGGACCTCGACAAGCACCAGCCGCGCAGTCGCATTCTCTCCGGATAGGAGGCCGGACAGCGAAATGTCGCTGACGCCGATAAGGACGCTCGCGACCGACAGCAGCAACAGGGCTGTAAAGGCAAAGAAATATTTCAAAACGCGCATGCACCAGTGATGTCGATGGGAGGCCGTAGCCGGCCCCCCGTCAGTTTTCAATCCTTGCTGAACGCTGTTGTCAACTGATCGACCGTGCGCTGCATGGCGGAGATGCCGCTGCCGACCAGATACCAGGCGCCGGAATCGACATAGACGAGATGACCGGCCTGCCATGCCTTGGTCTTGCGCACGATTTCGTTGTCGAGAAACTGCGCGGCGGCAACGCCTTCGTCGCCGATTGCGGCGTCGCGGTCGAGGACGATGAGCCAGTCCGGATTGGTCTCCAGGATATATTCGAACGAAACCGCCTGGCCGTGGCCGCCGGCCTGCGGGGTTTCCGCCGCCGGCGCGATGCCATAGACGCTGTGGATCATGCCGAAACGGGAGCCGGGACCAAAAGCGCTGATCTTTCCACCGGCCGTCAGGATGAACAGGCCCGTGCCCTTGCCGTTTGCAAGTGTCTTGAGACCGTCAACCGAACTATCAAGCTTGGCAAGGAGAGCATCAGCCTGCGGTTTCTTGTCAAACAGGCCACCAAGTGTCTCCACATTGGCCTTTGCTTCGGGGAAGAAGTTTTTCGCATCCACGGAAAGGTCGATGGTCGGTGCGATCTTGGCGAGTTCCGCATATTTGCCGGACGAGCGGCCAGCAACGATGATGAGGTCCGGTTCGGCGGCATTGACCGCCTCATAATCCGGTTCGAACAGCGTGCCGGCTTTCAGGTATTTGGCGTCATTAAAGCTCTTCAGATAGTCCGGTTTGGGGCCGCTGGGCACGCCGGCGACTTCGACGCCGAGCGCTGTGAGCGTGTCGAGCGAGGCTAGATCGAAGACGAGAATTTTTTCCGGCTTGGCGGGCAATGCCGTTTCGCCCTGTTTGTGCTTGATGACGATATCGGCCGCAACAGACGCGCTGCCGAAGGCGGCGGCCGCTGTGAAGGCAAGTGCTGCAAGCAGCGATGCGGGCTTGAAGAAACTCATGCGATAACTCCCTTGGCCTCGTCGAGACCGCCATTCCATGAAGAGAAGCGCGGGGAAACCCCGCGCTTGATGTTTAGAACTGCGTTTTCATGCTGATCCAGAGCCGGCGGCCCTCCATCACCGTATTGAAATCCGTCGCTTCCACCTTCTTGTCCAAGATGTTGTAAACGGCGGCATTCAGCGTCACCGTATCGTTGACTGCATATTGCAGGCCGAAATCGAGCGTCGCATAGGGGTCGTATTTGCGGCCCGGCTGACCGTTGATGGTCACAGCCTTGCCGTTGGTGCCGATGCGGGCACCGGCTGCAATCTCAGAACCGTGATAATTGGCGCTCGTCCAGGTCGTCAAGCCCTCGATGCCGGTCGTCCAGTCGGCGCGGATATTGGCCGTATGCTCCGGCGTGCGGGCGAGCGGAAAGCCTGAATAGAGGCCAGTCTTCTGCTCCGACTTGGTATAGGTGTAGCTTGCCCGCAGCGAAAGATCCGGCGTCGCATGCCAGGTGGCAGCCAGTTCGACGCCCTGCATCACGGCGTCATCCATATTGTAGTTGTACCAGAGGCGATAGTTCGGGTCCTCGTCCCAGCGGGCCGGGGTGCCATCGGCGTTCAGTACCATGGCATTGCCGATCTTGTCCTTGAAGTCGGTATAGAAATAAGTGCCGCTCAAAAGGACGTCGCCATTATCCCAGATGGCGCCAAGTTCGTAGCTGGTGCTGCTCTCGGCCTTGAGGTTCGGATCGCCGATGATGACGCCGCAGGTGCCGGCCGGGCCATAGGTGCAGCCGCCGCCGCCGGTGGTCATGGCATAGCCCGGCGCGATCTGGCGGATTTCCGGCGCACGGAAGCCTGTCGATACGCCACCCTTCACCGTCAGTTCGTTCGTCGCATTCCAAACGCCGTAGAGACGCGGGCTGAAATGGGAGCCGTACTGTTCGTGGTGATCCATGCGCAGGCCGCCGGTCAGTGCAAAGTCATCGACCATGCGCCATTCGTCTTCCGCAAAAAGCGCCCATTGCGTTGCGGAAAACGTCTCTGTTTGACCTGAGCGGCGGCCGGGGTTCTGGTCGTTCAACCGCGCTTCGAAATACTGGCCACCGGTGACCAGCGTGTGTTCACCCAGCAGATCGAAGGGCGTGGTGAACTTTCCGTCGATGACGGTGTTGCGGATTTCCGGTCTGCGAGGATCGAGATCGTAGCGTCCGGAAACCGGGTTATAAGTATAAGCGTCGCGTTGGCCCCATTCCTGTTGAATGGAAAAATCGGAGGTGGTCGGCCCCCAACGGCCGGTATGGGACAGCGACCAGCGGTCGCGTGAATTGACCCGGTAGGCTTCGTTATCTCCAACATCCAGCGTGTTGCCGATCGTTTCGTTGCGGCGTATGCGCTGGCGTCCGCCTTCCAGGGCGATGTCGTGATCTTCGTTCGGCGTCCAGGTCAGGCGGCCTGAAAGGTCGAAATCCTTGGCGCCGAGAACGCCGCCGAGCAGTTCGTCTTCGCCCCGGCGATATCCGCTTCCCCAAAGCTGAAGGCCGAGCGTATCCTGAATAAGCGGACCGTTCGCATACCAGGAGACCTTGCCGCTATCGCCAAAGCGGGAATGTTGCTGGAGCGTGCCTTCCGTGGTGACGGAGCCCGACCAGGCGGTGCCGATCTTGCGGGTGATGATGTTGATGACGCCGCCCATGGCATCGGAGCCATAGAGCGAGGACATCGGCCCCCTCACGACCTCGATGCGCTCGATCGCCGAAAGCGGCGGAATGAAGCTCTGCTCATAACCGGCGCTGCCGTTCGGGCGCGCATCGCGGGTGCCCTGGCGTTTGCCGTCCACCAGAATCAGCGTGTAGGTGCCCGGCAAGCCACGAATGAAGATGTCTCTTTCGTTGGCGGTGCCGGTCACCGACACGCCCTGAACCTCGCGCAGCGCGTCGGTCAAGTCGCGGAAAGAGCCCTTTTCCAGCTCTTCACGCGTGACGACGGTAATGCTTGCGGGCGCTTCCTTGACGCTCTGCTCGAAACCGCTGGCGGTGACGACGATCTGCTCCAGAGCGGTGGCTTCTTCCTGAGCCTGTGCGAATGCGCAAGCCGGTGCCATCAACGCCGTGGCTGTCATCAGGATGGCACAATGCTGCCGGGTTCGTCCGCCTTGATGCGGATTGTCTTTTGTCGTTGTCACGTCCGTCATGGATGCCCCCTGCATTAACATCTGTGTTATTCCTCGTGGTCTTAACTTGAGGAAACCGTTCCACTTATGTAGTCGGTATACGGGCGGTCAATGACGATGATTTCGAATGGTTCTAAATTCGAATTATCGCAACTTGCAGAGGCTGGACGGCGTGAAATCGGATGGTGACATGGCAGAAGCGAACGGCGAAGACGGTGCAGGAAAACTGGACCGTCCAAACCAGTTGCGCCTGCTCGTGGTCTTCGATGCGCTGTTGCGGGAAGGGAGCGTTGGGAAGGCCGCCGCCGGTCTTGGTCTGCAAAGTTCGGCGGTCAGCCGCATGCTGGGGCAATTGCGCGACATGTATGGTGACCCGCTTTTTGTGCGCACGGCAAAGGGCCTGGTGCCGACGCCGCTCGCCGAGGGGCTGCGGCTGCGCCTGCGGGCGCTGGCTGCCGAAACCGAGCAGCTGATCCTTGCGCCGCTTGCCATGCCGGTTTCGGGCGCGCCAGCGGTTGCCGACGGCTGGACACGATCGCCGCTGATCGCCGCGCCGCCGCTTGCCGTGCGCCGAAGCGCACTTTTGCAAGGCGAGCCTCCACCGGAAGCATTCGCCCGCAAGCTCGCCCGCATCGGCCATAATGCAGAGCCGCAAAAACGGCTTGCGAAATACATCGCCACCGCCGGAAACGGCATCGGCCGAAGCCGTCCGCTGACGATAGAAGAGGCCGAAGACGCACTGGCGATCGTGCTTGCGGGCGAGGCCGATCCGGTGCAGGCCGGCGCGCTTCTGGCCATCTTGCAATACCGGGGTGCGAGCGCTGCGGAGATGGCGGGCTTCGTGAAAGCCTTGCGCCGCCATGTCGGTGCCTATGCGCCATCCGATGGCCTGGCCGATCTGGACTGGCCGGCCTATCTTTCGCCAAGGCTCCGAAGCCCGCCGTGGTTCCTGCATGCGGCAAGACTGGTCGCCCAGGCCGGATACAGGGTCATCCTGCACGGTCATTTTGGTCATGGACCCGATGCCGGCAAGCTCGAACTGGCAGCCGAAACCGCCAGCATTCCGGTTTGCGCATCTCTGAGTGAGGCAAAGCTGGCGCTTGCCAACCGTTCGATCGCCTATCTGCCAATCGGCGCAGCCTCGCCCCAGATCCAGAGCCTGTTCGGGCTGTATTCCATTCTGGAAATGCGCCTGCCGGTCAATGCGGTCGTGCGGCTGTTGAACCCGCTGGGCGCGCCGGCAAGCCTGCTCGGCGTCACGCTGTCCTCGCAGCGCGATATCATGCGCGATACGGCGATGCTGCTCGGCGTCCACGATATGTCGATCCTCGGCGGCAATCGCGATTTCGCGGAGGCCACGCCGTTTCGCGCAACGGAACTTTATAGACTGGTGGGCGGCGAGCCATTCGATACGCGCATTGCCGCGCGCCGGAATATCGCGGCGGTGACCCCGCCCGTTGCCTATACCAGCCGTGAATATTGGAATGCGGTGTGGACCGGTGCTGCGCGCGATGATGCAGCTGTGGCGGTCATTGTGGATACGGCTGCAGCCGCCTTGCTGACGATGCCAGCCTGCCCGCTGCAATCGTTCGACGCCGCGAGGGCGGCAGCCTCAACGCTGTGGAGCGAACGCGGGATGGCCAAAGCTTAGACCATTTTCCGTGCGTATTTCTCGCTGCTCTGCGCCAACTTAAAGACGCCGTGAGCGAGCCCAAACGATCAGAATCCACCAGACCGTGCGCTCATTTATGGACTGCCATATTGGGCTCATGCCTGGCGATATAGGCCAAGGCATCTGCGGCAGGCATGGCGCGGCCAAACAGATAGCCTTGTCCCTGCTGGCATCCCTGCGCCAGCAGCGCTGCGGCCTGTGAGGGCAGCTCGATGCCTTCGACGGTGACGTTCAGACCCAGTCCCTGGCTTAATCCCATCAGACCGCGGATCAGCGCGGAGGCTTCGGCATCCTCTTCCATCTTGTCGATAAAGCTCCGGTCGATCTTGATCCGGTCGACCTTGAAATTGCGCAGATGGTAGAGGTTGGAATAGCCGGTGCCGAAATCATCCAGTGCAACGCGCACGCCCGCTTCGCGCAGGGCGCCGACCACCTGTTGGGCGCCTTCGAGGTCCTGCACCAGCGCCGATTCCGTAATCTCGATTTCAAGCCTGTATGGGGGCAATCCGGCTTCTCCGAGAATGGAGAGAATGCGCAAGCCCAGGGTCCGGTCTTTCAGTTGAGATGCCGAAATATTGAATGCCAAGGTCATATCGTTTGGCCATTGGCATGCCGCCTGCGCGGCCTGGCGCAGCAGATGGTCGGTCAGTTCGCTCATCAGACCGCAGCTTTCGGCGATGGGGATGAAGCGATCCGGCGGCACGTTGCCGAGTTCCGGGTGCTTCCAGCGGGCAAGAGCCTCGAACCCGGCAATATCGGCGGTTTGAAGATTCATCAACGGCTGGTAATGCGGCTGTATCGTCCCCTGTTTCAAGGCGGTGCGGAATTCACGTTCGATCAGGTCGCGTTCGCGAACATGCGCATCCATGCCGGCTTCGAAAACGCAAAGCGCCGAACCGGGTTCGGCTTTGGCGCGGTAAAGGGCAATATCCGCCTTGCGCATGATTTCGGGCGCGTCGCCGCCGTTTTGGGCCAGCAGCGTGATGCCAATGGCGACACCGATCTGATGCTGGATGGAACCGACGGTGATTGGTTGGTCCAGCTCATGGATGACCCGCAGCGCAAGGGCCTTGGCGTCGTCTTCACCAGTTCCCAGATGCGCCAGGATCGCGAATTCGTCGCCGCCAAACCGCGCCACCAGATCCTGTTGCCGGATCGCATGCTGCAGGCGTTTTGCGACATGAATGAGCACATCGTCACCCGCGCCATGCCCGTAGACATCGTTGACGCGCTTGAAATCGTTCAAATCCAAAAGCAGGACCGCGTGAAGCTCGTTCGCTCTGGAGCGTTTGGACAGGATGGCCTTGAGAGCTTCATCGAACTGGCGGCGGTTGGGCAATCCCGTCAGAGCATCCTGATGGGCAAGCCTGTGGGCGTGCGATTCCGCTTCGATCCGGCGCGCCACTTCGCGGCGCTGAAGAAAAACCACCCTCCAGCAGAGCAAAAGCAGGCCGCCCAACATGATCTGCGCAAGGATCAGCGCCTCGCCGAGATCGATGGCATGCTCGTGCACAGATTTGTCGGGGGCGTCCGAAAATATGTTATACTCATAAGCAGCGAAGATGGCGGCACCCAGCAGGAATGCAGCCAAAATAACCTCTTCCAGCATGGGCCAACGGCGCCTTGCTGCGGTGATGCGCGGTATTGCTGAGGAAATCTCCATGGTTCAACCTGCCTGGTTTGCCGGAATTCTAGAACGGTAGACATTGCAAAACAGAAATCCAAAGACTCTCTCTCGCGTGTTTGGCAGGCCCTCCCCGATATCAAACAGGAATTTTGCGGACTGACATTAATGTATAATGTGCTAAAACACAATCGGACGTAGACTGGAATCCAGATCATCGCGCCGGACGGGGAGGCACGGTGCAAATTTCGGTGTGGACTTGCGCTGGCGCGAAACCAGCTCGGCGGCCGCAGCGCGCCGGTTCATGCATCTGGCTTGCAACCTACATGCCGTGACCGAGAGTGGCCTTGCCGGAATTGGTTGCAGATGTGTATAGCGCAAGCCCGCCGATTGGGAATCAACGGAGTTCTATAGCAAGACCATGAGTAGTTCTGACAAAGCCGGTGCTTTGAACATCGACGCGATCGATTTGCCGAAATGGTTTATTGACGACGCAAAGGCGGTGTACCGGCATGACAATTTTCAGGCTGCGCTGCGGCTCTTCGCGCAGTTGTCGATCGAGATTTTTCACCGCAATTTCATGCTTGTCAGGGTTGTCAGCGAGGAAACCCGCTACATGATCGGCGCAGCACTGCTGGCCCTGTGTCTGAACAGGGATGCCTCCGATCCGAGCTCGGGCGCCACGCTGTCGAAATTGCGGCTGTTTTCGGCACAGAATAATCTCTCCGGCCCGAACCGGGTCTCCGCTCTCGTGGCCCTCATGGTGCATTCCGGCTATCTCCGCCAAGACAGTGTCAGCTTTGACCGGCGGGTGAAACGGCTGGAATTGACGGAGCGGGGACTGTCCCTTGCCCACTCCTTCACGGTCGCAATGCTGCGGCCACTGCAGCTCTTGTCCGAGAAACACAAGTACGAAGATGTGCTGCATTCAAACCCGCGTTTTATCGGAAATTTCTACGCAGAAATCCTGCGGCTTTACGCTGAAGGTGGGCGGTTTGCCCCGAAAATTCCGGTTTACAGCCTTTTTGTTGATCAGAATGGCGGACGGGAAATCCTGTTCATCTTGTGGCTTGCGCTGATAGACGCGGAGGCAGCAGGGCAGCGAACGGTCTCGTGCTCCTATGGCGAAATCGCCCGCTCGCTCGGCGTTTCCCGCGGGCATGTGAGGCGGCTGATCGAAAGCAGCGAAAAAAACGGCCTCCTGATCATTCAGGCGGCCGGTGGACGGTCCGTCGAGTTGCTGCCGAAATTTGTCGACCTGGTGGAAACCATGGCGGCGCTCGAATTCGCGCTTGTTTTGCGCGCTGCCGATGCAGCTGCGGCCGCTGTTCCCGCTGATGAACCGCCGGGTCCAATAGCACCGTAAATGTTCTGTTATTAATTCCAAACGCCTGGTTTTTCCGGGCGGTTTTTCAAGTGGTCAAAGGCCCGTGTGATCGCACTATAACGGGTCAGGTTTTGCTGCGGATGAGCAGCTGTGCGTTTTCATTTTCAAGTTATCCTGGATGCGTTTATCGGACCCGATCACGTCCGGGGACGCTGCCGCCGATTCGCAAGGCCGCAATACCCCTTTCCCTTACCCGGCTAAACCGTTCGTTGCTGCTTACGTTGCGTCTTCAACCTCCGCATGCCGCCTTTTTGGATGCGACCCAATTTGATCGGATGGGGTCGAATATTGCCATGCGCGGGAGCGTGCGTGTGATGGGCGAATTAAGCAGTTTGGCCGGTATAGCCGCTTCAGGCGGGATGTCTTCGCTCTTCATTGCCTTGGACGAATGATTTGGACTGGTGGGCAATTTGTTGGAACTTCAAAATTTCAAGGAATGCGCCATGAGACGTCCCAGAATTAAGACTGCGTTGATATCGAGCCTGTGCCTGCTTGCCGCCATCGTTGCCGCTTTTGCGGTCTATTCGCTGGTCGGCCTTCAGACGATCAACAACAATATCGAGGAAATGGCCGAGAACTGGCTGCCCAGCGTGCAATATTCCGAAGCGATGGATGCAGCCCTTGCCAATGTCCAGATCAGCTACAAGAACCACATTCTTTCGATCGATGCGACCCGCCAGGGCGAAGCCGAACAGGCGATCCTGACCGAGCGCAAGAATTTCGAAGCGCAGGCCGCGCGCTACGAAACCTTCATTTCGGAAGATGCGGAAAGAGTATTGCTCAGCGATGTGCGCGGCAAATTCGATGATTATGTGAAAGCCGGAGAGAACCTTCTGGTTCTGTCGCGCGCCAACCGCAACGAGGAAGCGCAGGCCTTCATGTATGGCGCGATGGAGCCGGTCTCCGAACAGATCGCCTCGGGCATCGAAAAGATCGTTGACCTGAATGTTGCCGGCTCCAAGACATCCCATGATCAGGCTCAGGAGATTTTCAGCCGGATCTTTGCCATATCGTCGATCGCGGTGGCGCTGTGCCTGATCATGATCGGGGCGGTGATCTGGTTTGCATTTTCCGGTGTTGCCCGGCCGATCGAAACCATCACTGCATCGATGAAGACACTGGCCGGTGGCGATGCGGCGACGCCAATCCCCTTTGCCGGCCGGGCCGACGAGATCGGCGAGATGGCGGCAGCCGTCGAAGTGTTCCGGATCAATGCCCTGGCCAACCGGCGGCTGGAGGAGGAAGCGCAGGAAAGCCGCAACCTGACCGAGGAAGAGCGCAAGCGCAAGGCGGAAACCGACCGGATCCGGTCTGAAGAAATGGCGCAGGCGACCTCCGGTCTGGCCAGCGGCCTCAAATATCTGGCAGGCGGCGATCTGTCGTTCAAGCTCGAAGAGCGCTTTGCACCGGATTATGAAAGCCTGCGTTCCGACTTCAACGCCGCCGTCATCCAGCTGGCCGACACGCTGCAGGCCGTTGCGCTTTCCACCGGGCATATTGACGGCGGCACGCGGGAAATCAGCCAGAGTGCCGAGGATCTCGCCAAGCGCACCGAGCAGCAGGCTGCCTCGCTCGAGGAAACCGCCGCAGCGCTCGACCAGATCACCACCAATGTGAAGCATTCGTTCGGCCGCGTTGACGAGGCCCGCAATGTCGCTGTTCAAGCCAACAAGAGCGCCAAGCATTCCGGCCAGATCGTCACGGATGCGATCGAGGCGATGCACAAGATTGAGCAATCGTCGCGCCAGGTCACCAACATTATCAGCGTCATCGACGAGATCGCGTTCCAGACGAACCTACTCGCCTTGAATGCCGGCGTCGAAGCGGCGCGTGCCGGTGAGGCCGGCAAGGGATTTGCCGTCGTCGCCCAGGAGGTGCGCGAACTGGCGCAGCGGTCCGCGCAGGCCGCCAAGGAAATCAAGGGCCTGATCTCGAGCTCGTCGGTGGAAGTCGAAAGCGGCGTCCGGCTGGTCAGCGAGACCGGACAATCGCTCAAGACCATCGAGGACTACATCGTCGTCATCAACGGCCATATGGATGCAATCGCAACCTCCGCCAAGGAACAATCGATCGGCCTGGCCGAGGTCAACACGGCGGTCAACCAGATGGACCAGGTGACCCAGCAGAACGCGGCCATGGTGGAGGAAAGCAACGCGGCCAGCGCCACGCTTGCCAGCGAAGCCGGACGCCTGCGCGAGCTGATCGGCCAGTTCCAGCTCGGCGGCCAGGCAGCAAAGAGACCGGCCGCCATGCTCGCCGACAACACGCGGCACGCAGCCGTAGCCTCCACGCCCTACAAACTCACCAGCCGCATCGCCAAAGCCTTCAACGGCAACGCGGCGCTGAAGGAAAACCAGTGGGAGGAGTTTTGAGGCAGGGATCAGGCCCCGGGCTTGGACGGGTAAGCCGCGGGTCAAATAACGGCGGGGCCTGGGGTGACCGGACCCTGCGAAAACGAGGCTGATGTCTGCGCTGCACGGTAAGTGAGCGCGCAGACATCGCAATTGAACAGGGGAGGTGGCCGCATCGATGCGGCCGTCTCCTTTACCGGGCGCTCGGCTGTAAGGCCAAGCTGTCCGGTGGACCGCAGACAATCGTCACGGCGACATGCCGATGAGAATGTAGCGGAGTCTCGGGCAAAAGCGGTCACAAGTCTTTGTCCTCCTCAGGTTTTGATCTGAGGACATCCAGTGATCCGGCCTATCCGGCCACACGGTCTCATTCAGTTCGAGCCACTTAAACTGCCCAGTTTAGAGCGCCAAACGGAACGACCGGTCATAGCGGTCTGTCGTCTCAAGGACGATCTGGACCTTGCCGTCGCCAAGACCATCGAGCCAAACGGCAATCGCTGTAGGCACGTCGCCGATCTGGCATGGCGACCGAGGGCGCTTTCGAATGAATCCAAAGGCGCTTTGGCGATATTGCATCCGATGACATCGCGGCGTGCCTCTTTCTGTGAGGCGAGTTCCGCTGTCGCGGCGTCCATCAACTATTCAGGTTTGGGCACCAAAAACGGCCCAAGGACCAGAGCCAGCAAACGGTTTCCAACGACCGGATCGCGCGCGGTCTTCCGTCCATCCCCTTAGGCACGGTTCAGACATACAAGTTTCCTGCGAGCACCGGGACCAGGCATTTTGGCTTCTTGCGCATGTCGCCAGGCGACTGCAAAACACCAGAAAAAATGACGCTATATGCAAATAGACGATGGCCGCATCGCTGCGGCCATCGTCTTTGTCAAAAAGCCATCCCCTTTCACCGAAGGGAGAGGGGATGACCGCTATGGTGCCGTCATTCCGCCGGCGCTGCTACGCCCGAATGGTCGGGAGATGCTGCTTGCTTCTGGCGTCCCTTGAAAATCCACCGGGTTCCGAAGAACAGAACGGGGATCAACAGGATGCCGAGGAAGGTGGCGGAAATCATACCGCCCATCACGCCGATACCGATCGAGTTCTGGCTGCCTGAGCCGGCTCCGGTCGCGATCGCCAGCGGCAGAACACCGAGGATGAAGGCGAAGGAGGTCATCAGGATCGGCCGCAGGCGCTGGCGTGAGGCTTCCAGCGTCGCCTCAAGCAACGGTTTGCCAGCCTGCTGTTGGGCAATTGCAAACTCGACGATCAGGATCGCGTTTTTGGCGGCGAGGCCGATCGTGGTCAAAAGGCCGACTTTGAAATAGACGTCGTTGGCCTGCCCAAACAGCGTCGCCGCCGCCAAAGCTCCAAAGATCCCGACAGGCACCACCAGCATGACGGAAAAGGGGATAGACCAGCTTTCGTACAACGCCGCCAAGGCGAGAAAGACGACGAGGACGGAGATGGCGTAGAGCTGGAGGGCCTGGTTGCCCGACAGGCGTTCCTGCGCCGAAAGGCTCGTCCAGTCATGGGTGAATCCCGACGGGAGTTGCTCCATCATCCGGTCGATTTCGACCATGGCCTGGCCGGAGCTCGCGCCGGCGGCTGCTGCACCCTGGATCTGTACGGCCGAGGCGCCGTTGTAACGCTCCAGCCGTGGAGAACCATAGGTCCATTTGCCGGTTGCGAAGGCTGAAAATGGCACCACCTCGCCCCGGTCATTGCGGACGTGCCAGCGGTCGAAATCCTCCGTTTGCATGCGGAAATCCGCGTGCGACTGCACATAGACCCGTTTGACGCGGCCGCGATCGATGAAGTCGTTGACATAATTACCGCCCCAGGCCGTCGAAAGGGTTGAATCGATGTCGCTGAGATTGAGGCCAAGCGCACTTGCGCGGCTGCGGTCGATGAAGATGGAATATTGTGGTGTGTCTTCCAGACCGTTCGGACGTGTTCCGGAGAGAAGATCGCTCTGGCGTGCAAGGCCGAGCAACTCGTTTCGAGCCTCCATCAGCGCCGTATGACCGGCATTTTGGTTGTCGCGAATGAAGAAGTCGAAACCGGCCGAGTTGCCGAAACCTTGAATGGCGGGAGGATTGAGGGTGACGACATTGGCATCCCGGATCGGTGCCAAAGCGCGCATGGCACGTCTGACGATCGCTTGTGCGCTGGCTTCCGGGCCTACGCGCGCCTCCATATTCTTGAGTTCGACGAAGGCGATCGCAACATTCTGGCCCTGGCCGGTGAAGTTGAAGCCGACAATTCCGAACACGCCGGTGACATAGTCTGCTTCCTGTGTGCGGAAGTGTTCAATCACGGTGTCGAGCACTTTGCGGGTTCGATCGGCCGTTGCCCCCGGTGGAAGCTGGATGCTCGAGAAGATACGGCCCTGATCCTCTTGCGGCAGGAAGCCGGTTGGCAACCGGTCCAACAGCGTGACGGTGCCTGCCAAAAGCGCCACGAACAAAATCAGAGAGAATGCCATGCGCCGGATCAGGACATTCACGCAGCTTTTATAAGCCTGCGTGAAGCGTTCGAAACTCCGGTTGAACCAGCGGAAAAAGGCGTTCTTGTCCGCGTGATGTTTCGGCTTGCGCAACATCGTCGCGCAGAGCGCCGGGGTGAGCACGAGCGCCACCAGAACGGACAGAAGCATCGCAGTAACGATGGTGATCGAGAACTGCCGGTAGATGACCCCGACGGAGCCGGAGAAGAAAGCCATCGGGATGAAGACGGCCGAAAGCACCGTGGTGATGCCGACGAGCGCGCCGCTGATTTCTCCCATCGACTTGATGGTTGCCTCGCGCGGCCCCAAACCCTCCTCTTCCATGACGCGCTCGACATTTTCGACCACGACAATGGCATCGTCCACGAGAAGGCCGATGGCCAGCACCATGCCGAACATGGTCAACGTGTTGATCGAATAGCCGAAGAGCGCCAGCACGCCGAAGGTTCCGAGAAGCACGACGGGAATTGCCAGCGTGGGAATCAACGTCGCGCGTAGATTTTGAAGGAAGAGGAACATGACGATGAACACGAGCACGACGGCTTCGACGAGCGTTTTGAACACGCCTTCGATCGAGAGCTGCACGAAAGGTGCTGTATCATAGGGGTATTCCACCTGCACATTGGCAGGGAAGCTGCTCAACTGCTGCTCGATGACCGTTTTCACGGCCTTTGCGGTCTCGATCGCGTTCGCATCGGCGGTCAGCCGCAGACCAATGCCGCCGGCGGCGAGGTCGTTATAGATACTGCTTGTCGAATAGCTCTCGGCACCCAGTTCGACGGTTGCCACATCTCTCAGCTGAACGACGGCACCGTCGCTCTCGCTTTTCAGAATGATGGCTTCGAATTGCTCCTTGGTCTGCAGACTGCTGCCGGCGGTCACGCTGGCGTTCAGCTGTTGTCCCTGTCTTTGTGGCAGGTCCCCCAATTGCCCGGCCGAGACCTGGCTATTCTGGTCCTCGATCGCGTCGGTGACGTCGCTGACGATCAGCTGATATTTTGCCAGTTTGTCCGGATCGAGCCAGATACGCATGGCATAACGCGAGCCGAACAGCTGCGTGTCGCTGATCCCCGGCACGCGGCGCAGCGCATCGTTGAGCGAATTATCGATGAAATCGGCGAGGTCATTGACCGTCTGCTTTCCGTCCGTCGACATGAAGGACACGATCATGAAGAAGCCAGCGCCGGATTTCGCGACAGTGAGGCCGCTATTCTGTACGGCGTCAGGCAACCGCCCCTGGACGAGCTGCAGACTGTTTTGCACCTGCATCTGCGCCACGTCCGCATCGGCCTCGTTGTCGAAGGTCAATGTGATGGACGCCTGGCCTGTCGAGGTCGAGTTGGACGTGATGTAGGAGAGGTTGTCGAGGGCGGTCATGCCCTGTTCGATGATCTTTGTGACCGAGTTTTCGACCGTCTCGGCATCGGCACCGGGATAATTCGCCGTGATGCGAATGGTTGTGGGGGCGATCTGCGGATATTGGGAGATGGACAGCGTGGTGATCGACAGGGCGCCTGCGAGCATCACGATAATGGCAAGGACCCAGGCAAAGATTGGGCGATCGATAAAAAAGCGCGACATGTCTTAATCCTAGCGGGCCGTGGCGAGGGAAATGCCGGGTGAAGGGCTGTTGCTGTTTGCCTGAGCGGCGGGTTTGTCGGCGCCTTCCGTAATGGCCACCACAGCACCGGTCCGATCATCGATCCGGACCGCACTCACCTCGACATCCTGACCGGCGCGCGCCCGCTGCGAGCCTTCCACCACGAGGCGATCACCATCTGCGACGCCGCCGCTGACCAGCCAGCTGTTGCCAATGCTGCGATCGACGGCAATAACCCGCTCCTCGATCTTGCTCTCCGCATTGACGAATTTGGCGGTTGCCTCGCCCCTTGGATTTCTCGACACGCCGCGTTGCGGCAGAAGGAAGATTTTTTCGCGAATGCCTTCCTCGACGATGGCCTGGACATACATGCCCGGCATCAGCAATCCATCCGGATTGGGAAAGAGCGCGCGCGTCGAGACCGTGCCGGCCGTCATGGACACGGACGAGCCTGCGAACTGCAGTTTGCCGGGATGCGGATAGCGCGACCCGTCCTCAAGAAGCAACTCGACGGTCACGGATCCGCCATTCGTGGTGATCCGGTTTTCCGCGACAGCTTTCTTCAAATTTAACAGATTGACGCTGGATTGAACGACATCGACATTGATCGTGGCAAGCTGCCGGATCGTCGCGAGTGCCGTCGCCTGATCTGCAGTGACGAGCGCGCCCGGCGTGACGCTCGACGCGTCGATGCGGCCGTCGATCGGCGCGCGGATCTTGGTATATTCCAGATTGATCCGTGCTGTCTCCAGCGCCGCAGCGGCTGCGGCAACGTCGGCTTGCGCCTGCAGCATGGTGGTCTGCGCCTCGTCCAGGTCCTGTTGGCTGACGGCGTTGCGCGTGGTCAAATTCATATAGCGCTCAAGGCGGGCCGTGGCGCTGGGAATGGCACCATTTGCGCGCTGCAGGGCTGCTTCAGCATTTCGGAAGGCGGCTTCGAACGGGGCCGGATCCAGCTCATAGAGAATGTCACCGGCTTTGACATCACTACCCTCGTCGAAATTCCGGGTGCGGACGATACCGCCGACACGCGGTCTCACTTCAGACACCATATGAGCGCTTGTGCGGCCCGGCAATTGTGCGGTCAGTGTCACCGTTTGCGGGCGAAGGGTTTGCGCGCTCACCTGTACTTTGGCAGGTGCTGGCCTGGGTGCGGCCGCCTGTTCGTCGCTGCAGCCAGCGAGGCTGGCCGTTATCAAGAGGGCTGCGGCAAAATGGAGGGGCATTCGTCGCGCGATCATTGGAAATCCTCGTTTAAGCAGCGTTGTTCGTTGATACGGACCGGTTTTCTGAATGGCCTGTCCGGGAAAAAGCCCTTAAAAGAGCTCTTGTGCGGCCACGCTAGCCGCCGTTTGTCGCAGAGATGTGCCAGAGACGTTCCAGTCTGTAATATTTTGTTTCCACTGCCCAAGTTTGTTGCACCGCAGCAAGCTTGTGACACTTTATTACAATTTTTTGAGTGCCTGCATTTCCGTGCGGCGATATAGTGCGGTTCTCAACCAACGGGCCCGGTAATGAGCAACGAACCTCACATTGTCGTCGTTGACGATCATCGCGACATTCGCGATCTTGTGGGTGCCTATTTGTCCCAGCACGGCTTTCGAGTGAGCGTCGCGGAAAGCGGTGCTGCCTTGCGCAGAATATTGGAACGTGGCGCAGCCGACCTGATCATTCTCGATATCATGATGCCGGGTGAGGACGGCTTGTCGGTCTGCCGGCAGCTTCGAAGCGGCAACCAGCTTCCCATCATTTTTTTGACGGCCATGGCTGACGAGACCGATCGGATCATCGGGCTGGAGCTTGGGGCGGACGACTATCTGGTCAAGCCCTTCAATCCGCGCGAACTGCTCGCCCGCGTCCGGGCGGTTTTGCGCCGGACCGCCACCAACGCACCGGCGCCAAGGGAAGTGGCGAAAAATCAGATCATCGATTTCCATAATTGGCGCCTGCATGTGCGCCGGCGGGAACTTCAGTCCCGTGACGGACTGGGGGTGGCACTGAGTACGGCCGAGTTCCGCCTGCTGAAGGTTTTCCTAGACCATCCTCATTCTGTGCTCACGCGTGACGAATTGCTGGACCTGACGGTCGGGCGCACGGCGGATTCTTTCGATCGCAGCATTGACAACCAGGTCAGCCGGTTGCGCAAGAAAATCGAGCCGGACCCGAAAAACCCGGTCATCATTCAAACCCATTGGGGCGGCGGATACAGCCTCTCCGTGGAGGTGAGCGTGCAATGAAGGTGCCGTTGTGGAGGAGGAGCTTAGCGGGTCAATTCATCGTGTTCATTTTGGGCGCGCTTCTCGTTGGGCAAACGGTCGCCTTCATGATCTCATCGCGGCAGCGCGAAACAGCGATCCGGCAGACGATCGAAAGCGAATTCATAGCCCGTACAGACGCATTATCGAGCATGCTGGCCGAGGTTGCTCCGGACATGCGGCAGAATGTTCTCCTAGCGGGTTCGGTGGGCAATTCGCGCTTCTGGCTATCGGATCGTGATCCGGCAAATGACGCGCGCGCATGGTACGAAACGGCGCAATCTCATTTGCGCATTCCAATCGAAGACCTAATCCGCTCGCAGGGTCTTGACGGATTCACCATGCCATCCGGCAGCCGGCCAGTGGCGCTGGGCGATCCCGATGTTTCGGATTGGCAACCACTCTTATCCGATCCCGATATTGCAAACGCGCGCTTCCTCCACTTCTCCGGCCAGGAAGGCATGGGCATTGTGCAACCCGTGAATGACGGCACCTGGCTCAATGCGGTCTATTACAAGCCTGCGAAACCTGGTCTTTGGGGCATGCAATCCCTGCTCTCGATGGGGATCACGGCGATTATTCTGAGCGTTATCGGTGTCTTCGTTGCCCGCCAGATTGCCCGTCCCTTGCGCAGTCTCGCCATTTCGGCAGAAGCGCTGGGCCGCGGCGAGGCCATTCAGCTGTCTCCGCCGCGTGCACCAGAAGATATAAGGCAGCTTTACGAGGCCTTTGACGGCATGCAGATGAGGCTGCGCCGTTTTGTCGATGATCGCACGAAGATGCTGGCAGCCATCGGCCATGATCTGCGCACTCCGCTCACCACCCTTCGCCTTCGGGCCGAATTCGTCAGCGATCCGGAATTGCAGAGCAAGATCCTAGCGACTGTCGACGAGATGCAGGCCATGACGGAGGCAACGCTGTCCTTTGCCAAAAGCGAAGCGACGGCGGAGGAAACGCGCAAGATCGATATTGCCGCGCTTTTGGGCAGTCTCTGCGATGATCTCGCCGAACTCGGTCATGATGTCACGTTCCAGGAAAGCGAACGGATCAGCTATCGCTGCCGTCCGGATAACCTCAAGCGCGCACTTCGAAACCTGATCGAAAACGCGCTGAGATATGCCGGCAAGGCTTCGCTGAAAGTCAGCAGGCTGCCAGATTCGATCGAGATCCTCGTCGAGGACGATGGGCCGGGTATTCCTGAGGATCAGTTCGAGCAGGTTTTCATGCCGTTTTACCGGTTGGAGACATCGAGAAACCGGGAAACCGGAGGCGTCGGCCTTGGCCTGTCGATCGCCAGAGCGATCGTGCGCCACCATGGCGGAGATATCGTGCTGTCGCCCAACGATCCTGGTTTGCGGGCTGTCGTGGTCTTGCCGGTGGGGTAGGCCCGATAAGCAGCCCGGCTGGAGATGGCTTGCCGGCCTTGTCCGATCTAATGGCTATGATCTCAGCCCGGTCTGAAATCTGGATGTTCCAGTTTCAAAACATGCTGTGCGGTTTGAATATTCGTTCTAGTGACAACCGCCCTTATCTCCTATGCTTTTCGCATGGATTCGAAATTAGCGCCAAAGCTTGCCCCGCCGATCGCTACGCCCGTCATCCCCGGCTGGGTCAAGCCTTCCGGCGATATGAGCGATGCCGATGTCGCGTTCATGTCCGGGGCAGCGCTGAGCAGCTTGGATCAGCTGGTGCGGTCGGAGCCTGTCTGGTCCGGCGCCTGGCGCCAGCGTCTTGCGCTGAAATGTGCGGCCGCTGCCGTGCGGCTCAGCGGGAGAACGGAAGACGACGCAGCGCTGCGCGATGCCGTTCTGTTGCGTGCACCAGGGGGCGATGCGGGACCGGCCGGCAATATCTTCTTGGCCTATAGAAGACTATCGGCGCATCCCGCACAGGATGCCGGACTGCTTGACGAAAAAACGCTGCGCGATCTCGCGGATCTCTTCGCGATGAAGTGGGACGATACACTTGCACAGTTCTCCGGATTTGCATGCGAATTGGGACAGAATGCGCAGGCGGCACCGTTTGCCGTTGCCGGGCTGGTCACGACCGTGTGCCGTCTTCGGCCGGATGCAGAAATCCTGGCCTGGTGGCTGGCGGACTTGGTTCTGGCGAAAAAGCTCAATTGGCAAAGGCCCGTTCCTCTTTTGATGGCGCAACGATACGACGCAGCCTTTCGGATGACGGCGGGAAGAGGGCGCATCAAACCCGATGACGAGGCGTTTCCCCGGGCGGTTTGCCTCGCTCTGATCCAGGGCGTCCGGGAGGCCTTGCGCCAGGCGGTTGAAACCGAACGCCGTGCCGCGCAGTTTTTGGCCGTCGCGCCCAAAGTGCGGACCAAGGGCGCGCAAACGGTCTTCCGGCAATTGCTGGCTGAGGATGCGCTGTCGGCTTCTGCGGCCAACGGCAATCTTTCCCGCTGGGCGAGCCGCCGGTTGTTCGAGCGCTTGGAAACGCTGGGCGGCGTGCGCGAACTGTCGGGACGCTCCACCTTCCGGATTTACGGCTTGTGACCATGTCCGGATCCGATATTGCCAGCAGCGGCGGACGCAGAAAAAAGGGCGCAGGGCAGGACGCGGTGCTGTTTGATCGCGACCTGTCTTCCCTGCCGCCGGCGTTGCGCTGGCGGGAGTGGATGAACCGCATCGAGGCAGTGATTTTCGCCTCCGCCACGCCCGTTGATCGCGCCACGCTTGCCCGAGTCGTTGGTCCGGAATGCAATATCGACCTGGTCATCGATGACATTCGCGAGGAGTTGCGCGGGCGGCCCTACGATCTGGTCGCCGTCGCGGGCGGTTGGCACCATAGGACGAGATCCGCCTATGCAACGGCGATCCGGGCCTCTGGCGCGGCAACCCAGCCGATGGCAGGGTTCAGCCAGCAGGAAGCCATGATCCTGATTGCGATTGGCTATTACCAGCCGGTGACGCGCAGCGAGTTATCGACGATGTTCGGCAAGGAAGTCAGCCGCGACACGATCGCTGGCCTGCGCCAGGCAAAACTCATTACGTCCGGCCCCCGCAGCCCGACGCCCGGCGCGCCCTATACCTATGTGACCACACCTTCCTTCTTGTCCGCGTTCGGCTTCGATACGCTGCGTGATCTACCAGACATTGAAATGTTGGAGGATAGCGGACTGCTCAACCGCAAGAAAGTCGCCGATGACCTCGATATGATGGAGCCGCGGCTGGACGAAGACGATGAGGATGATTGACGTTCAGCTCTTTGCCTCGGACGCAGGTTCACAATCAGCGGCGGCCATCGCAAGGGGCCGATCGTAAGCAGGCCATTTAGGATGACAATGAAGCGCAAATTTAAGAGCACCCTGAAGCCGATCCTGTTCCTGAACTTGTTGATGGGCGGCGTTGTCCTGTTGCCGGATATGGGAAAAGCGGAATGGCAGGCGATCGAAAATGTGCAGGCCTATCCGGTTACTGGTAAGACCGGCGCCGAACTCTATGCCTCGATTGGCGAACGTGGCCCGAAAGCGGGTATCGGCCGTGCCATCGCCTTTACCAATTTCAAGCTGACCTGGACCCGGAAATACGAACCGCAGGGCAATGCCTGTGTTCTGACCGTCGCGCGGCCAAAGCTCATCATAACCTATAGGCTGCCAAAGCCTGCCGAGCGCCTGCCGGCACCTGTCCAAAAAAGCTGGGACACGTTCATCTCGGGCGTACGCCAGCACGAACGCGTGCACGGCGATCTCATCAAGGATATGGTGAAGAAGATCGAGGCGGTCTCCGTTGGCCTGACGGCCGCCGATGATCCCCAATGCCGGAAAATCCGTGTGGACCTCACCGCACGTCTCGGCGAACTGTCCCGCGCCCAGAGGCAGCAGAGCCGGGATTTCGACCGGGCCGAACTCAGCAACGGCGGCAATGTTCACCAGCTCGTCCTGGCGCTGGTCAACGGACAATAGAGGCTGCTGAAGAGCAGGCCGGTCCTTCTCCACACGCTGTCACTGACATGACAGACGGTAAATCTCGCCGCAGGTGCTCTTCGGCGCGGGCTCAAACGTGCCTTCAACTCAAGTATATTGCGGCTGCGGTTGGATCTGATCTTTTTGTGAAAGCGTGCCGCTCATCAATCACCATGAAAATCAATTTCATGAAAATGGTAATTTTGCTGATTTCGGTTGACGGTTTTGAAAATCTGCCTCAGTCTAAGAAAATAAATTACGACAATAACGGGGAACACCGGAATATGAAAGTGGGCATTATCGGGCTCGGATTCCGTCTGGGCTATCTGGGTTATGTTTTCAAAGCCATGGATGAGAGCTTCGAGATCGCCGGTTATGTCGATCCGAACCCTGCGGGTTTGCCTGGCCTGTTTGAAAAAAACATTTCTGCCGGCACGGCTTACGCGACCCCCGAAGAGCTCATTGCCAATGAGAAGCTTGATCTCCTGATGATCGGCTCGCCCAATCACCTGCATCTCGATCATATCCGTACCGGCCTTGAATCCGGCCTGAAGGTCTTCAGTGAGAAGCCGGTTGTCACCACGGTCGAGGAAAGTATCGAACTTGCCCGCCTGATGGCGAAATACGGTCATGAACGGCTGATGGTCGGTCTCGTGCTGCGCTATGCGCCGATGTACCGGGACCTGCGTGCAGCGCAGGCGGCGGGAACGCTTGGGCATATCGTCTCGATCGAGGCGTCCGAGCATATCGAGCCCTATCACGGTGCCTTCTTCATGCGCGACTGGCGCCGCTACGAACGCTATTCCGGCAGTTTCATGCTGGAAAAATGCTGCCACGATCTTGATCTTTACAATGGCATTATCGGCGCGCGGCCCGAGCGGGTGGCAAGCTTCGGCGGCCGCAAGAGCTTCATTCCCGAAAACGATCCGGCCCGCGAGGGGATCAACGATCTCGAACTTTTCCATCGCAAGCCGAGCGGCTGGATGGGCTCCGACAAGGTGTTCGACAGCGATGGCGATATCATCGATTACCAAGTGGCAATTGTCGAATATGCCAATGGCGTCGGCATGAATTTCCATACCAATCTGAATGTCCCCGATCAGTTCCGCCGTTTTTGCATCATGGGATCGCGCGGCATGGCCGAAGGAGATTTCATCCGGGGTTATTTCGATGTCCACGAGATGCTGACCGGGCAAAAAGTCGTCGAAAACAAATATGCGGCAACAGCGCTGTCACAGCATTACGGCGCTGACGAACAGATGGCCACCGACATTATCCGCCATGTCCGCGATGGGCGGGCGCTGCCAGTCTCCACGATCGATGCACTGGAGGCGGGAATCCTGGCGCTGTCCATGGACGAGGCGCGCCGCAAGCGCACCGTCGTCGATCTGCGGCCGGTCTGGGATCGCTTTGACGAGGCGCTCCACGCGCGTGCAGCATAAGGAGGGCGCGAGATGAACGTTCAACGCAGCACTCTCATCTTCGCCTGGATCCTGTTGCTGCCAGCCGTTCTCTACGTCGTCGTCATCGTTGCCTATCCGCTGGTGGACACGTTCGTCCTGTCGTTCACCGACGCCTCGTTGAAGAAAACCACCAACTGGGTTGGCTGGATCAACTACGAGAAGATCTTCAACACCACCTTTGCCGAGGTCATCATCCGCACCTTCGTGTGGACCTTCTTTTCAGTCGCGCTCAAGATGATCATCGGCGTCTTCGGCGCCTGCATGCTGAATGCCGCCGTTCCCGGCCGGGCGTTGTTTCGCGTCTTGACCATGCCGCCCTGGATCGTGCCGATGGCCATCGGCATCTTCATGTGGGGCTGGATGTATAATGGTCAGTTCGGCATGATTTCCGGTGTGCTGCAGAACTGGGGCATTATCGACGGCCCCATCGCTTTCCTCGCCCGTGGCTCGACGGCATTCTGGGCGACCATCATCACTGACGTATGGATCGGCGTGCCACTGGTGACGCTCTATATGCTGGCGGCCATGCAGGCCGTGCCGCAGGACCTTTACGAAGCCGCATGGACGGATGGGGCAGGACGGTTCTACCGCTTCCGCCGCATTACCCTGCCGCTGCTCATCCCATCGCTGATCACCATGTCAATGCTGTCGCTGATCGCCACGTTCAATTCGTTCGACATTATCTGGATCCTGACGCAGGGCGGTCCGAATGGCGAAACGACAACGATGATCATCGATACCTATCGCACAGCGATCGGTTCGAAAAAGTATGGCGAGGGTGCAGCCCGCGCGGTCTTGATCTGCATCTTCCTCTCGATTTTCTGCCTGGCCTATTTCCGGGTGACCAGCCGGCTTTCTGCGGGAGAAACCAACCGATGAGCACGCAACCTGCCATGATCAACCGTTACCGCTGGTATGAGCTGATCGCCATCTATGCCGGTATCCTGCTGTTTCTGACATTCATTCTGGCGCCGTTTGTCGAAGGGTTTCTGGTCTCGCTGAAACCTTTGGGATTGTTGTTTTCCTCGCCCTACAGGTTCTGGCCGGAAAACGGCTCGTTTGCCGCCTATCGGACGATGTGGGCCAGCGTTCCCGGCTTTGCCCGCTATATCTTCAATTCGTTCTTCATCTCGATCATCGTCACTGCGATTGTCCTCGTCCTGGTCATCCCGGCCTCCTATGCATTTGCCCGGTTCCAGTTTCGCGGCAGCGGGCTTCTGCTCGGCGCGTTTCTGGCGGTCAACATGTTTTCCGGTGCCGTCCTGCTCATCCCGCTGTTTCGCCTGATGCGCAGCTTCGGTGTGCTGAACACCTATTTCGCCATGATCGTGCCGGGGGTCGCCTTCCTGATCCCGTCGGCGATCTGGCTGCTGCGCACCTACATGATGCGCATCCCCCGCGAGCTGGACGAAGCGGCCTTTGTCGATGGTGCCAGCCATTTGTATACGCTTCGCCGGGTCATCCTCCCCATTGCCATGCCCGGCATCACCGTTGTTGCGATCACGACCTTCATCGGGTCCTACGCGCAGCAGTTCATCTTCGCGCTGACCTTCAACTCGAAGAGCGAATATATGCCGCTGCCGGTTGGGCTGTTTGCCTATTTCGGCCGGCAGGAAGTGATCTGGAACGAACTGATGGCGGCGAGCTTCGTCGGCATCGCCCCGGCCATCATCGTGATCTTCTTCCTACAGCGCTATCTCGTCAGCGGGCTGACCGCTGGCGCGGTGAAACAATAAAAGCAATCAACCACCAGAGAAACGGGAGCTTCAAACGTGTCCATTCATGTCAAGACAGGGATACTCGCCCTGGCGTTGCTCGGCTCGACCGCGCTTGGCGCCATGACCGCCCATGCGGCCGATCAGGAAATCAGCTGGATCTATTGCGGCGACGTGATGGACCCGGTCCACGAGAAATATATCAAGCAGTGGGAAGAGAAAAATCCTGGCTGGAAAGTCACACCGGAAGTCGTCGGCTGGGCCCAGTGCCAGGACAAGGCAACGACGCTTGCCGTTGCCGGAACGCCCGTCGCCATGGCCTATGTCGGCTCGCGCACGCTGAAGGAATTCGCCCAGAACGACCTGATCGTTCCCGTGCCGATGACCGAAGAGGAGAAAAAGAGCTACTATCCTCACATCGCCGACACCGTCACCTTCGACGATAACCAGTGGGGCGTGCCGGTCGCATTTTCGACCAAGGCACTCTACTGGAACAAGGACCTGTTCAAGCAGGCCGGTCTTGATCCCGAAACCCCGCCGAAGACTTGGGCCGAAGAGATCGCATTTGCCAAGCAGATCAAGGAAAAGACCGGCATTGCCGGCTACGGTCTTCCGGCCAAGACGTTCGACAATACCATGCATCAATTCATGCACTGGGTTTACACCAACAATGGCAAGGTCATCGACGGCGACAAGATAGTCATCGACAGCCCCGAGGTTCTTGCAGCCCTCCAGGCCTACAAGGACATCACGCCCTATTCGGTCGAAGGCGCCACGGCCTACGAGCAGAACGAGATGCGTGCCATCTTCCTCGATGGCAAGATCGGCATGCTCCAGGCCGGCTCGGGCGCTGCCGTCCGTCTCAAGGACACCAAGGTCAATTGGGGCGTTGCGCCTCTGCCGCTTGGCCCATCGGCCAAGGGTGAAGGCACATTGCTGATCACCGACAGCCTTGCCATCTTCAAGGGGTCCGGTGTCGAGGAAAAAGCCATCGAGTTTGCGAAATTCATCACCTCGCCAGGTCCGCAGGGTGAATACGAGTTGCAGGGCGGCGCCGGCCTGACGCCGCTGCGGCCGTCGCCGATGGTCGATGAGTTCGTCAAGAAGGATCCCTATTGGAAGCCCTTCATCGACGGCATCACGTACGGTGGTCCCGAGCCGCTTTTCACCGACTATAAGGGCTTCCAGAACGTCATCATCGAAATGGTTCAAGCTGTCGTCACAGATAAAGCTGAACCGGCGGATGCCCTGAAAAAGGCAGCTGCCGATCTCGAACAGTACAAATAAGATCATCGGACCGCGAACCGCAATAAAGTTTGCGGTCCATTCCTTTTCTGCCACGAATGGGCCGCTTTTCGCAGGCGGCCGGAGACAGTGTCTTGGGACAGCTCAATCTCAACAGGGTTCAGAAATTCTACGGAACGTTCGAGGTGCTGAAAGGCATCGAACTGGAGGTCCGCAATGGCGAATTCGTCGTCTTCGTCGGCCCCTCCGGGTGTGGTAAATCGACATTGCTGCGCATGATCGCCGGTCTCGACGAGACGAGTTCAGGTGATATCATGATCGACGGCAAGCGCGTCAACGACCTGCCGCCGGTCAAGCGTGGCATCGCCATGGTGTTCCAGAGCTATGCGCTCTATCCGCACATGACCGTGTTCGAGAACATCGCTTTTCCGCTGCGCGTCGAGAAGATGCCGGAGGACAAGCTGAAGGCAAAGGTCGAGAATGCCGCGCGCATTCTGCATCTGGACCAGCGGCTCCAGCAGAAACCCGGCCTCCTGTCCGGCGGCCAGCGCCAGCGCGTGGCAATCGGCCGGGCGATCGTACGCGAGCCGAAGATCTTTCTGTTCGATGAACCTCTGTCCAATCTCGACGCGGCGCTGCGCGCCGATATGCGGATCGAACTGGCCAAACTGCACAAGCAGTTGAAGGCGACGATGATCTACGTCACGCATGACCAGGTCGAAGCGATGACGATGGCAGACCGCATCGTCGTGCTCAATGCTGGCGAGATCTCCCAGACCGGCGCGCCGCTCGAACTCTATCACAAGCCCGCCAACATGTTTGTCGCCGGCTTTATCGGCAACCCGCGAATGAACATGCTGCCGGTGACCTGCAAAGGTGTCAGCGATGCCGGTGTCGAGGTGGATTTCAGGGGACAATCGGCGACAATACCGGTTACCGGCCGGGCCGATCTCGTAGGGCAGCCTCTGACGCTTGGTATTCGCCCCGAACACATTCAGTTCGGCAAGGCCGATCTGTCGATGACCTTGACCCCATCGGTGATCGAACGGCTCGGCGCCCAGACGGTGGCTTATGCGTCGCTGGATGGCGAGAGCGAGAATTTCTGCGCCATGCTGCCGGGCAGCGCCCCAATCCGCACCGATGAAACGGTTTCGATCGGTATCGGCGCTACGGATTGCCACCTGTTTGACGCGTCCGGGATCGCGCTTGAGCGCCGGGTGGAACTGACGGATATCGATGCCGGCCTCATGAAGATCGCCGGCGGCTGATGCTGCGCGACATTGTTGGATTCATGGAAAGCGAAAGGGCATGCGTGAATTTGCATGCCTTTTTTGTTTGTTCCGGCAGCTGACGCCCGGTTGAAGGCGCCATCCGGCCAAGCCGCTTACCGCTCGAGATCGTGCGGGTTCTCCACCATCGGCCAGATATCGCGCGGTGCCCGGCGATACGCTGTGCGGGCGGGATTGTTTGGATACGGGGTTCCGGCCGAGCAATAGAGGATATCCGCCGCGATCCGGGCAAAGGATGCGTAGAAGTGATTGGTCGATTTGATGACCAGGATTTTTTTCGATTGAGGCTCGATGCCCATGACGGAGAACAGGCTCGGGTCGAAGCTTTGCGCGCGGGTGGAGTTCAGGATGATATCGATGCAGTCGAGATGGATATGGGCGGCGTCGCCGAAGGGTGCGTAGCTTTCGCCAAAGCGCATTTCCGCGTTGCGCACCAGCTTCACGACCTTGACGATGCCGTCGATCGGATTGCCGGTTCCTGCCGCCGATTTTGCGCCAAAGCGTAGCTTGATCTCGGCACCTTCCCCGGCTGCCATGCAGATCTGCACTGCCATCGGATCCCAGATGGTGCCGACGGCCGTATCCTTGGCGCCTTGCGCCAGGAGCTCGGCCAGAAGGACAGTCGCATCACCCGCCGTACCGCCGCCGGGATTGTCCCAGACATCGGCGATCACCACGGGTCCGCTGGATGCATTGAGCGCGCGGGAAACGGCCTCTTTTTCATCGATCTGCGGCATGATGAATGTGCCGCGCTTGGCGAAGAGCTCAAGGCCCAGTGCGCGGGCAAGGGCTTCGCCCTTTTCTGGTTTATCATCGGTGACGACAAGCATTTTCGTTCCCATTTCCGGAACGTCGCCAGCCATGAAACCATGGATCACGGAGATGGACAGGATCTCCGGGTCTTCAGCTTCCATCCGCATGATCTTGTCGACGAACGAACGCATCGGCTCGCGCGAGGTCGGGTAGACGTCGATCATCCGGCAATCGAAGACCGACATCACCGGCTTGACGCGGCCGGTCAACTTGCCGAGCGCAATGCGCCAGAGATCTTCGGCGCGATCGACAAAGTCCGTGTGCGGGAATTCCTTGAAGTAGACGAAGAAATCCGCGGCCTCCCGGCGCCTGGCAGTGAGGTGGCTATGTGGATCAAGCCCGGCGCAGACGAGAATATCGGGGCCGACAATGTTGCGTACGCGCGCGAGAATATCGCCCTCGGTATCCTCGTAGCCATCGGCGACCATGGCGCCATGAAGACCAAGCACCACGGCATCCACCGGCAGTGCAGCGCAGAGTTGATCGAGAATTTCATCGCGCAGGCTTTCATAAGTGGCGCGATTGACGAGCCCGGCCGGATCGGCCCAGGTGGCCGTCCCCTCGATCAGTGTGAAACCCTCTTCTGCGGCCAGCCGGCGGCCGACGGTGATCGGCGCGGAACAGAGCGTCGGCGTTTGCGGATGCTCGCCGGGGCGGGCATAGAGCGACGCTTCGAAGGCGCGGCGATCGACGCAGATCGGTGAGAAAGTATTGGTCTCGGTCGCCAGGACGGCGGTGAAAATGCGCAATGCCTCTGCCTCGTTCTTGCCGCTTAAGCCCCACCCATCGGATTGGGCAGATATCCCGTGAAGCCGCAGATTTTCCACCGTCCCTGCTGCAGACGGCAGTAATATAAGGTCTGCCACTGGAGGCGATCGACGCTGCCATCCGCCTTCGTCAGGCTGCCGTCAAATTTCTTGCGGACAAGGGCCGTTCCGCCTTCGATCTCGATATCCTCAAGCGTCGTGGTGGTAAAAATGGCATTGCGGGTATCTTCGGCGAACGACTGCCTGGCAAAATCCTCCGCCTGGCGCAGCCATTCGGCGCGATAGGCCGCTAAGTTGGGGAAGGCCAGGCGCCATTTGTCGGGGCTTATCTCCCGTTTGGCATCGATCCCGATAAAGCCCTCCTCGATAAAATCACCAGCGACCTTGGACCAGTCGGCGGCAAGAAAAGCATCGATGTCGCGCTCGACCAGCATCTGCCAGATCGCGTGACGGGCAGTGTCGGTGGATGGAAAGGGGTTGCGGAAGGGATCGCGCACGATTGCTCCGTTTATTGAAATTCTTTTCATAAATAGTGTTTTTCTCTGGTCAAATTCCGCTTTCTATGGTCATTTGTCAACGGATCAAGAAAATAATTTGCAAGGACGGGACAAATGTCCATTACACGTTATGGCGCCGTGCAGGCCGGGGCAGGCGGCAAGCCACTGCCGTTTGCGCGCGCGGTAGAGGCCAATGGCTGGCTCTATGTGTCAGGCCAGGTTGCCATGGAAAATGGCGAGATCATCGAAGGCGGGATCATCCCACAGACGCACAGGACGATCGCCAATCTGCTGGCCATCCTGGCCGAAGCCGGTTACGGGCCGGAACACATCGTCCGCGTCGGCGTCTGGCTGGACGATCCGCGCGACTTCTGGACGTTCAACACGATTTATCAGGACTATTTCGGTGAACATCCACCGGCACGGGCCTGCGTTCAGGCATCGATGATGGTCGATTGCAAGGTCGAGATCGACTGCGTCGCCTATAAGGAAAAGACGCCCTGAGCGTCAGGCAATTTTGGAACGGGTGGACATCAGGTGAGAATCGTGTGCCGGATCGCAGCATTGCCGCGGTTTCAGGAAGCCTCTATCGGGCAGCCTGGCGATTTTATTGAAGGTGCTCACTGATGGATATTTTCTCCACGCTCCAGGACGAAAAAGGCAAGCTTTCGCAGGCCGAAAGCCGCATTGCCGAGATATTGCTGACGGATTTCGAATTTGCGGTGAATGCCTCGATCATCGAGCTGGCCGGCAAGGCTGATGTTTCTCCGCCGACCGTCACCCGCTTCTGCCGGAGGCTCGGCTGTGACAGCTTTTCAGATTTCAAGGTCCAGCTGGCGCGCACGGCCTATGTCGGCATGCGCTACCTCAAGCCTGAGCCGAAGAGCCAGGAGCCGGCCGACGTGGCGCAGGATATCGTGTCAAAGGCGCAGAATGCGCTGTTCATGCTGCATCGGAGCCTTGATCTCGTGGCGATCGAGCAGGCGACGGAAAAGCTGGCCGGTGCGGACATGATCTATGCGTTCGGTTCCGGCGGCAACTCCTCGATGATCGCCAGCGAATTGCAAAACCGTCTGTTCCGCCTTGGGCTGCGCATCACGGCAAGCTCCGATCACAGCATGCAGATGATGATGGCGGCGGCGGCACGGCCGGGCGACGTCGTCATCGGATCGTCCTTCTCCGGCCGCAATGCCGAACTTGTCCGGTCCTTCATGCTTGCCCGCGACCAGAAGATAACGACGATCGCACTGACGCAGAGCGGTAGCCCGGTTGCGCGTGCTGCGGATATCACCGTGCCTGTCGATCTGCCCGAGGGGACCAATATCTATCGACCAACCTCGACCCGCATCGCTTATCTCGCGCTCCTCGATATCCTCGCCAGTCTCGTTGCCTACCATATTCAGCCCCAGGCGATCGTGACGCTGCGGCGCATCAAGCAGCAGCTTGTCGCCCATCGCGACGGCGACGACCGCCAGCTTTTGGGGGATTGATTTCACAATGTTCACAAGGGACCCGTCATGACTTCATCTGTCGCAATCGTCACGGGGGCCGCAGGCGATATCGGCCGGGCGATTGCCCGCCGTCTTGGCGAAGACCATGATGTCGTGCTGATGCCGGATCTGGATGGTGACGCCATTGAACGTGCCGCAGCGAGCCTCGGCAATCCCGAAAAGTTCATTGCGATCACCTGTGATATTACCAATGTGGCGAGCGTCGCGCAGATGGCAGCGCGCGCGGCGGAGCTTGGCGTGGTGCGCACATTGGTCAACAATGCGGGTGCGGCGCGCGCTGTCAGCCTGCACGATACGACGCCGGAAATCTGGCGCATGGACAGTGTTCTCAATCTGGAGGCTGCTTTCCTCTGCTTTCGCGCCGTCGAGGATGCGTTGAAAGTAAGCCAGGGCTCGGTGGTCAACATCGCCTCGGTCAACGGCACCAATGTGTTCGGCCATCCCGCCTATAGCGCCGCCAAGGCCGGGCTGCTGCACCTGACGAAGCTGATTGCGGTGGAGTACGGCAAATACGGCATTCGCGCCAATGCGGTGTCGCCGGGCACGGTGCGCACGCAGGCATGGGAAGAGCGTGCGGCGGCCAATCCGAATGTGTTCGAGGACGCCCGCCGCTGGTATCCGTTGCAGCGCATCGCCAGCCCGGATGACGTGGCCAACGCCGTTGGCTTCCTGGCAAGCCCGCTGGCGCTGGCCATCACCGGCGTCTGCCTGCCGGTCGATTGCGGCCTGACCGCGGGGCAGGCGGAACTGGCCCGCACCTTTTCCCAATCCGAAAACTATTAAGCATTGAAGGAACGGACATGAAACCGGCGTCCTATCGTCTCGAAAGCGCGTGGCATCCTGAGGGTGGTCCAAATGGCCGCTTCACATTCAGTTTGTTCAATCTCTCGGATGCGCCGATCGATGGATTTACCCTCGTCTACACCTCGCTGACCCGGGTGATCGACAAGGCCGCCTGCGATAACGCCGTCTTCGTCAAGCGCGATGCCAACTATCATGAATTTGCGCCGCCGGCTGGCTTTGTGCTCGCACCCGGCGCTTCCTGGGAGTTTACGGTCAGCGGCCTGCACCGCAAGGCCGTGCATTGCACCGATGGGGCAAAATCGGCCTATGTGACGCTTGCCGATGGGCGCCATCTTGCGGTTTCCGTGTCTGATCTGCTGCTGGAGGGTCGCGTCAGTGAGCCGCCGCCGGTGCTGTTGCCGGAGGGCAGGCTCGACTTGCCATTTGCACTGCAGCCATGGCCGCGCCAGATCGATGCGATCCCGGGCAATGCCTTCCCCGTTTGTCTTTACCCGGTTGGCGCGTCGCTGGAAGACTTACAGGCGATAGATACCGTGATCGCCCTGTGCCGCCGTCTGTTTGAAGCCGGCCATGCGCCGATCAGCCTGGCACCGAACAGCCAGGGCAGGGCATTGCACTTGAAGCAGGACGCGGCGATGGCTTCGGAAGCCTATGCACTGTCCTTCTCGCTGGAGGCTGTGACGCTCAGCTATGGCGGTGCGGCGGGACGGCAATATGGATTGACGTCGCTTGCCCAGCTTGTGAACGGCGCCCGCAGCGATCCGGGCAAATTCCGGTTTCCGGTCTCCGGCACGATTTCGGATGAGCCGCGCTACAGCTGGCGCGGTTGCCATCTCGATGTCTCCCGCCAATTCTACCCGGTGGCCGATGTCGCGCGGCTCATCGATATTCTTGCCTGGTTCAAGCTCAATATCTTCCACTGGCATTTGACCGACGACGAAGCCTGGCGGCTTGAGATCAAGGCCTATCCGGAACTCACCACCACCGGCGTTGTCCGCAGTCCGGACGGTCCTTTGCTGCCGCAGCTCGGCAATGGCGCAGAGCCGGTCGGTGGTTTCTACAGTCAGGACGATGTCCGCGTGCTCGTTGCGCATGCGCTGGCGCTGAATGTGGAAGTCGTTCCGGAGATCGATATTCCCGGTCACAACGCGGCAACGCTGGTGGCGCTGCCGGATCTGACCGATGGCCAGGAAGCGCCGGACAGTTATCATTCGGTGCAGGGCTATCCCAACAATGCGCTCAATCCGGCCTTAGCCTTCACCTATGAATTCCTGGGCAAGGTTCTCGATGAAATGGTCGCGCTTTTCCCGTCCGCCTATATCCATATCGGCGGCGACGAGGTGGCGAACGGGGCCTGGCTTGCCTCGCCGCTCGCCCGCAAGCTCATGGAGAAAGAAGGCATTGAAGGCACGTTCGCGCTACAATCCTATTTCCTGAAGCTGGTCAAGGCGATGTTGACCGAGCGCGGCAAGAAGCTTGCCGGCTGGAACGAGGTCGCCCATGGCGGCGGCGTCGATACGGCCGAAACGCTGCTGATGGCCTGGGAGACGCCCGACGTCGGCATCGAGCTTGCAAGACGCGGCTTTGATGTGGTGATGACGCCGGGACAGGCCTATTATCTCGACATGGTGCAGGGTGAAGAATGGCAGGAGCCGGGCGCCAGCTGGGCAGGCACGGTGCCACCGGCCCATACCTATGCTTACGAGGCGGAAGGCACGTTTCCCGATGAGCTGAAACACCGGTTGAAGGGCGTTCAGGCCTGCATCTGGAGCGAACATTACCTGTCGCGTGGCTACTTCAACCGGCTGATCTTCCCCCGCCTTCCGGCCATCGCCGAGGCGGCGTGGACGCCGAAAGATCAGAAGGATTGGCTGCGGTTTGCAGCCATCGTGCCGCTCAGCCCGAAGCTCTAGAAAAACCGCTGGCAAGGGAAAAACAATGCGCATCGCCGTTGGTGGGATTCATACCGAATGCAGCACCTATTCACCGGTCCTGATGACGGTCGAGGATTTTCGCGTGTTGCGCGGTGCCGGCCTGCTGAATGCCGAATATTTCAATTTCCTCGATGCGGACGGGATCGCGCATGTGCCGTTGCTGCATGCGCGCGCCGTGCCGGGCGGACCGGTATCGCGCTTTGCCTATGAGGCGTTCAAGGCAGAGTTTCTCGAAAAACTGCAGGCGGCGCTGCCGATTGACGGGCTTTATCTCGCCATGCATGGCGCCATCAATGTCGAGGGCATGGACGATGCGGAGGGTGACTGGATTTCGGCTGCCCGCGCAGCCGTTGGGCCGGATTGCCCGATCGCGGCAAGCTATGATCTCCATGGCAATGTCAGCCAGCGGATCATCGATCAGCTCGACATTTTCGCAGCCTACCGCACCGCGCCGCATATCGATGTGCGGGAAACCATGGTGCGCGCCTGGTCGATGCTGGTCGAGACACTGAGGACAGGCAACCGCCCGGGCATCGCTTTTGCCAAGGTGCCGCTGCTGCTTTCGGGCGAATGCACCTCCACGGACGATGAGCCGGCCAGGTCCATCTATCTCGGCCTTCCGGCATTCGACACGAAGCCGGGCATTCTCGATGCCAATCTGATGATCGGTTATGTCTGGGCCGATGAACCACGGGCAACGGCCTGTGCCGTCGTGACCGGAACCGACAGGCAGGCCGCATTGCAAGCCGCCGAAGCGATTGCACAGCAGTATTGGAACGCCCGTGACAATTTTAAATTCGGGCCCGTCACGGGACCGCTGGACGAGATGCTCGATCGTGCCGCAGCTGCCGAAACATCCCCGGTCATCCTTGCCGATTCCGCCGATAATCCGACCGGTGGCGGGGTTGGCGACCGCGCCGATGTGCTGCGTGCGCTGATTGCCCGCAATTGGCAAGGCGCGCTTGTCGCCGGTATTACCGATCGCCCGGCTGTCGAGGCCTGTTTTGTAGCCGGGAAGGGCGCCACGGTGGTGCTTCGGATCGGCGCCAGTCTCGATCCGTCAAGCCTTCCCGCGCAGGTGACGGCGGTGGTGCTGCGGCTTGACGGCGGCGATGCGGCGGCGGACCGTCAGGCCGTTATTGGCATCGATGGCATCGAGGTCGTGCTTGCAGCGCGCCGGCGTCCCTACCACAATCTTGAGGACTTCCGGCGGCTGGGGCTCGATCCCAAGACCGTCCGGCTGCTGGTGGTCAAGTCCGGCTATCTTTCTCCGGAACTGGCCCCGATCGCCAATCCCAACCTGATGGCTTTGACCGATGGTGTCGTCAATAAGGATATCGCCAATCTCACAAGCCATCGCAGGACAAGGCCGGTCTTTCCCTTCGACCGCGATTTCGCCTTCGCGCCTGAAGCGGCACTCTCGGCGCGCTGGCGGGAGTGACGCCGGTCTAGCCAATCCGGTGCCCGCATTCCTGTCCGGATGTGCGGGTCGCCTTTAACCCTCTTTTCCGGTGCTCTCAATGACATCCACGCTGTCGATCGCCTTCCGCCACCCGGTGGTCCGGCTCAGTATGATCGCGATCTTCCTGTTCGGGTTCACCGGGGCTGCGACGGCGCCCTATCAGTCGGTGATCGGCATCACCGAGCTCGGCTTGAGCAATGGTATCTATTCGATCATGATTTTTGCCGCCGCCGCTGTCAACGTCATTGTCAGCCTCTGGGTCGGCATTCTTGCCGACCGTATCGGCAATTACCGCATCCTGCTGATGACGGTCATGTCGTTCGGTATTCTCGGTTATGGCCTTGTCTATGCGGTCCCGGTTCCCGCCAGCTTTGTCTTCTGCACGCTGGTGATGCTGCCTGTCTATAACGCGATGACTTCGCTGCTCTTTGCCAATGTCCGCGCCATTGCCAATATGGAAGGTGGCCGCGACGCGGCGGCGATCAATTCCGGTGTGCGGGCCGCAATCTCTGTCGCCTGGGTGCTGGTACCCGGCTTGGTCGCTCTGGTTCTGGCCGGACGGGGCAGCATGCTGCCGGCCTATCTGCTTGCCTGTCTCGGCTGTATCGCCAATCTGGCTCTGGTCTTCTTCAAGCTGCCTGCAACGGATGGCCCGCCACCGGCAAAAAACCACCGCCATTCCTTCGTTGCATCCTTTGGCGAAGTACTCGCGCCAAACGTCTTTGCCCGGCTGATGGCTGTCTCGCTGATCACCTCGACGCTGCATGTCAACGCGGCGGTCCAGCCGCTGATCATTACCGGGGCTGCCGGCGGCACGTTGACGGATATCGGCGTGGTCGTCGGCATCGTCGCATTTCTTGAGGTCGTGTTCATCTTCATCTGGGCCCGCATCCAGGTTCACATGCGCGCGGTGACGGCGCTCGCAATCAGCGCAGGGCTCTATGCTGTCTACCTGACACTGCTGGGTCTCGCTTCGGCTCCCTGGCATGTCTATGCCCTGACGCTGCTCAGCGCATTCGCCGCTTCCGCCCTGATCAGCATTCCCATCACCTATATCCAGGACCTCATTTCCGATCGTCCGGGCCTTGGCAGTTCGCTGATCTCGGTGAACCTGTTTTTGAGCGGCGGGATAAGCGCCATCCTGTTTGCGATCGGCACCCGCTTTTCCGATTATTCCGGCACGTCCATGCTCGGTGCGCTCGCCGGCGTGACCGGCCTTGGCCTGATGCTCTTTCTCGACGGCCGCAACGGAGGTGTACATCGGCATCGATGATGAAATGAGAAAGGGAGGATCGGCTGCCTGTCTGGTCAGAATGTCGGCGGCGTGCAGGCGCTGATGATGTCGCATGGCACCGGGCCGACGCAACGGAACCGGTGGGGGCGGCGGCTTTCGAAATAATAGGCATCCCCCGGTCCAAGGATCCGGCGCTCATCATCGACGGTGACCTCCAGCCGCCCGGACAGAACAATCCCGCCTTCCTCGCCATCATGCACCAGCGGCACTTTTCCAGTGTCTGCGCCGGGCTGGTAACATTCCTTCAGGATCTGCAGGCTGCGGCCGAAAAGATTGTCGCCGATCTGGCGGTAGGAAATCGGCCCCTTGCCGATCTCGACCAGTTCATCGGACCGGTAAAACGCTTTCTTCGGCCGATCGGGCTCGAAGGCAAAAAACTCCGCAAGGCCGATTGGAATACCGTCGAGAATGCGCTTCAGCGCGCCGACGGACGGGTTGGACGAATTGGACTCGATCAGCGAAATCGTCGAGTTGGTTACGCCGGCCCGCTTGGCCAATTCCCGCTGTGAAAGATTGTTGAGAATGCGCACATGGCGCAACCGGTTTCCGATATCCACCGACATGAGGCGATCCCGTGTTTTGCATGTTCGAAATATCGAAACATTTACAATTCAGGTCGTGCGTTTTCAATAGCTTATATCCTATCAGAAAAGGACTTGTTTCGGCATTCGAAATCATGGCGTCATCGCGACTTCACAGGAGGTCGCCATGAACCAGCACAGCAAACCAAACACCCCGGTACTCGACAGCTACTGGATGCCGTTTACCGCCAACCGGCAATTCAAGGCGGCGCCGCGCCTTCTCGCCTCGGCGGAGGGCATGTACTATACCAGCGTCGATGGGCGCAGGATCCTCGATGGGACCGCAGGTCTCTGGTGCGTCAATGCCGGCCATGGCCGCCGACAGATCGCGTCCGCCGTCGAGCGCCAATTGCTGACCCTGGATTTTGCGCCGTCTTTCCAGATGGGCCATCCCATCGCCTTCGATTTTGCCGAGCGGCTGGCGGAGATCGCGCCCGGTGGTCCCGATGAAAAACTCGATCGCGTCTTCTTCACCGGCTCCGGCTCGGAATCGGTCGATACTGCGCTGAAGATTGCCGTCGCGTATCAGCGGTCGATCGGCCAGGGCACTCGCACGCGCCTTATCGGCCGCGAGCGCGGCTATCACGGCGTCGGCTTCGGTGGTATTTCCGTTGGCGGCCTTGTCAATAACCGCCGGGTTTTCCCGCTGATCCCCGGCACGGACCATCTGCGCCACACCCATGACCCTGCGAGGAACGCCTTCGTCAAAGGACAGCCGGAGCACGGCGCGGAGCTGGCCGACGATCTCGAAAGGCTTGTCGCGCTGCATGGCGCCGAAACCATCGCGGCCTGCATTGTCGAGCCGGTGGCCGGATCGACCGGCGTGCTGGTTCCGCCGAAAGGTTATCTTGAGCGGCTGCGCAAGATCTGCACCACCCATGGCATCCTGCTGATTTTCGATGAAGTGATCACCGGTTTCGGCCGTCTCGGCGCGCCATTTGCCACCGACTATTTTGGCGTGACGCCCGATCTCGTCACCACCGCGAAGGGACTGACCAATGGCGCGATCCCGATGGGTGCCGTCTTTGCCAGCCGCAAGGTGCACGATGCGCTGATGCACGGGCCGGAGGGTCAGATCGAGCTCTTCCACGGTTACACCTATTCCGGCCATCCGGCAGCCTGCGCCGCCGGTATCGCGACGCTCGACATCTACCGCGACGAAGGCCTTTTGACGCGCGCAGCCGATCTTGAGCACGATTGGCATGAGGCGATGCATTCGCTGAAGGGACTGCCGCATATCACCGACATCCGCACGATCGGCCTGATCGCCGGCATCGAGCTTGCCTCCCGCGACGAGGCTCCCGGCGCGCGCGCCTATGATGTGTTCGTCGATTGCTTCGAACGGGGCCTGCTCATCCGCGTGACCGGCGATATCATCGCCTTCTCGCCGCCGCTGATCGCCGAGACATCCCATATCGAGGATATCATCTCGATTCTCGGAGATGCCCTGAAGCGGGTGAAATAACCTTACCTTCGATATACACCGGGCGCCTTCATCTTGAGGCGCCCGGTGCCTCCACTTGAGGCGCCCGGTGCCTTTATCTTGAGGCGCCCGGCTGTTCGTCGTAAACATGCCGGGCGTTTGATTTTCGAAAGGAGACGCACATGGATCGATTGACCGGCGGTTGTGTGTGCGGCGATGTCCGCATCGTGGCGTCCGGCGCGCCCTATCGGGTCGGGTTGTGTCATTGTCTCGATTGCCGCAAGCATCACGGCGCTCTTTTCCATGCGTCCGCCATTTACCCCGAAGATGCGGTGACGATTGAGGGCGAGACGCGCGACTATGCCGGGCGGTTTTTCTGTCCCCGCTGCGGCTCTCCTGTTTTTGGACGCAGCGGCGACGAAGTCGAAGTGAACCTTGGATCGCTCGATGCCCCAAACCAGCTGGTTCCGACCTACGAACTTTGGACCGTGCGCCGCGAAGCCTGGTTGCCGCCGTTTCCGGTGTTGAACCAATATGACCACGACCGGGATGCCACAAGCCGTTTCGAGACATAGGTCGGGCGGCCGATGCGAAAGCATCGCTACGCGGTGACAGAGATGGTTTCAGACGTCACGCAGGCAATGTGCGATCAGAGGGCGTCGCGCTCGGTGCGAAGATTGGCGACGACACGGCGGTTTTGTACCTTGCAGGACCGGTCCGTACAGTCGCGGACTTCGCGGTCCTTGCCATAACCCTTGGCCCACATGCGCTTGGTGTCCACACCTTTGGAGGCGAGATAGGCCATCGCCGCATCGGCACGCTTCTGCGACAGCGCTTCCATCGCAGATGCCGATCCGGAATCATCGGCAAATCCCTGCAGCTTGACCAGCCAGCGCGGATTGCTGTTCAGCCAGGCTGCCTGGTTGTCCAGCGTTGCCTTGGCAACGGAATCCAGCGCTGCCGAATCTTGGGTAAAATAGACCCGCCGGCCGACATTGAGGATGAAATCCTGCTCGCTGCCGACAGACACGGTTTCGAAACCGGGGGCCGGGTCGTTGGTCTGGCCTGTCATTGGGACGGCGGCAGGCTCCTCGACGGAGGCGATCTCGGTGGTGTTGCACGCGGTAAGCGTCAGAAGCATCGCTGCCGCGAAAAAGTGCCGCATATATCCGGTCTGATCAGGTATCAAGGCATATTCCTCATTCGACCGGAGTTGCGTCGCTGACCTCGGGGGCCTGATCGGCAATATGCGGCAGGACCTGCACGGCTGTGCCGATCGGGCAGCGCTGGTAGAGGTCGATGGCGTCCTCGTTGAACATACGGATGCAGCCGCTGGAAGCGTCCTTGCCGATACTGCCCGGTTCGAGCGTGCCATGAAAACGATAGCCGGTATCGACGCCATCGCGATGTAGATACATCGCGCGGGGCCCGAGCGGGTTTTTCGGCGAGCCGCCAGCGACGAATTCCGGCAGTTCGGG
Organism: Rhizobium sp. Root483D2; assembly: GCF_001426685.1. Classification (GTDB taxonomy): domain Bacteria; phylum Pseudomonadota; class Alphaproteobacteria; order Rhizobiales; family Rhizobiaceae; genus Pararhizobium; species Pararhizobium qamdonense. The sequence continues at coordinate 452,825 of NZ_LMFB01000009.1, forward strand.
ATGCCGTTTGCGCATGTCGGCTGGCGACGTCCAGCGCGGCCAGAGCGATTTCTGATCGACCGTAGCGCGGCCAAACCACTTGAAACCATCGCGGCCGACGCCGACGCCATAGCGGATGGCTGTCTTGTTCTCCATGATCAGATAGAGAAAATGATTTCTCGTATCGACGACAACGGTGCCGATCGGCTCGCTACTGAAATATTTGACGACCTGGCGGCGCCATCGCTTGTCGATCATGGCAAAATTGGTGGCGCGGAACGTGACGCCATTATCAATGGCCGTGCCGGCAAAATAAGACGCCGCTGCGGCGAATACCGGGTTGGACACCGTCCCGGCGCCAAGCAACGCCAGTCCACCAAGCAACACGTCTCTGCGCTTCGACACCATCGGCAATATCCCCCAAAGCCAATCTGCGAAATATTAGTAGATCATATTTTTAGATTGCCACAACAGGAAAAAAACGGTGGCCCGGCGCTTCGCCATCCGGTTTCTTGCTGGCTTACAGTCTGGAGCCGATCGAATAGCGGATCCGTGCCCGGCGATAGGCGTCCGGAATCGATAGCGCCCAGATAAACAACCCGCCCGCATGCCGTCCGATAAAGGATTGTTCCGGTGTGGTGGTCATATAGGTGAGGAATGAAAACAAAAGCACGAACAGTGCGAATGCCAGCCCACGGCGGGCTTCACCGATGGCGACGTGACCGGCCCCCGGCAGGAGGATCGCCAGAAGCAGAACGACATAAGGATTTACCGGCTTCGACATATTCGGTCCTCAAGCAACTTTTGCGACAAGGGGCATCTCTGCTTCGCAAAAGACCGTACTCAGGCCTGCGGCCAGCGCAATGGCCTGCACGATGGTTGCGGCCGGAACCGTCTCAACGGAAAACCGTGCCTGCCGCAGAAACATATGCGCCGCCCGCTCGCCTTGCGCGGCCTGATAGATCAGCCGGGTTGCCTTCGCTGTGATCACGGCTTCCTTGACCTTTGGATCGGCAAACAGTCCTTGAAAATGCCGGCCGGCATCGGCCTCCTGTCGCGCGGTGGCATGCCCGTCGCCGCGCATCAGCAGAGACATGCCGATTTCGGGCGGTTTCATCCATTCCGGAAAACTGTGAACGAGCGAATAATATTCGGAGCCGGTCGGCCGGGCGAGCGCGCCGAGCGACGGGCAGTCGCGCCTATCGCCTTCGAACAACGTCACCTTCAGCCAGAGTTGCGGCAGGCGGCGTGTCACCATCGTATCGGCGATCAGTTCAAGCCTTACCTGCCGGCCGTCGCTGGTCTGCCCGGTGACGACCGGAAACTGATCCGGCGCCAGGCTTATGCCGGGCTCAATCAGCAGCCCATGTGCTTCATCGAGCAACCGGCCGCGCTGTTGCATGGCGTCCCGGTGTCCGCGTATGGCCGCACGTATGAACCAGATGACGGCAAGGGCTGCAAAGGCGCTGAGCAGATAGGTGATCGTCAACCCGGTTCCCTCCATAATGTGGACCTGCAGCCGTTTTAAAGGCTGCAGGCTGCGTTCCTCAATACCCTTCCGGCCGGGGCCAGGGCATGGTGAACTGATCGCCACGGCGCACGAACCGGTAGCGCCGGAAGTGGAACCACAAGGATGCGATGATGTAGAAACTGACCATGGCGATCAGCTGTGTGCCATATCCGAGAAACACGGCGACATAGGCTGTAGCGCAGAGGATCAACAGCACAATCGTCGGCAGGGGATGCATCGGATGCACATAGCCGCGCTTGATCGTATCGAGCGGCCATTTCCTGCGGAACATCACCATGTTGAAGGTCATGAATGTGTAGCCCAGCAGTCCCGACAGGATCGAGAAGGTGACGACCTGATCGAGCGGCGCGCCGAGCGCGAAGATCAGGGCGATCGGCACGAGGAAGATGATCGAGCGGTAGGGTGTGCGGTAGACCGGATGCACCGCACCGAACCAGATCGGCAGATAGCGGTCACGGCCCATGGAAAACCAGGCGCGCGAGGCATCGTTGATGCAGCCGTTTGCCGAGGCAAGCGTCGAAAACATTGTGCCGATGAACAGGAGAACCATTAGCCCGCGATTGCCGGTGACGCGGGCCGCGTCAAACAGCGGTGTTCCGGCCTGGCCGAGATATTCCCACGGGATGAGCCCCGAGCAGACATACCAGGTCATGGTTGCCGCAATCAGCAGCGTCATGATGCCGGCCATGGTTCCATAGGGCAGAGAGCGGGCGGGTGAACGCACTTCTTCAGCCGCCTGGCAGGTGCCTTCGATGCCGAGATAATACCAGAGGCCGAAATGCAGCGAGGCGAGGATGCCGATCCATCCGTAGGGCATGGGGTCGGTGGTGACAGCCGAGAAATCAAGCGGCACGCTCGACACGCCGAACTGGACCGAGAGGAAGAGCGTGATGATGGCCATGAAGGCGATGGCGGTGATGACGAGATTGAATGTCAGCGTTGCCAGCACGCCGCGATAGTTCAGCCAGGCGAGGAACATCACGCAGAGCACGATGAACGGTTGCTGGTGCAGGCCGGTATGGCCCTGCATTGCGGCCACCGTATCGAGCAGGAAACCGATGGTGATGGCGTTGGCAGCCTCCAGCATCGTATAGGCCATGACCAGGAACAGACCGACGTTGAAGGCCATCAGCGGGCCGACGATATGCTTGGCCTGCGCATACTGGCCGCCGGCTGCGGCGACCGTCGATGTCACCTCGGAATCGATCATCGCCACGCAGGTATAAAGCAGGCCGGCCACCCAGCAGGCGATCAGGCCGGCAATCATGCCGCCTTTGCCGACGGCGAAATTCCAGCCCATATATTCGCCGACGAGAACGATGCCGACGCCGAGCGCCCAGATATGGGCGGGGCCAAGCACGCGCAGCAATTGCAGCCGTTCCGGCTGGGCGGTGGTGGTTTTCGTATCTACCATGATCGGCCCCTCACAGCGTGTGGCGTTCGGCTGCAGCCTCGATCTCGCCTTCGCGGGATGAGGTCAGCAGGTCGTTGTCATAGGTCGTATCGATTCGCACCATGTCGGAGAGCATCAGAACGGCAAACAGCGCCGAAAGGGCCCAGGCCGCGTATTCCAGAACAGTCCACATATCCATTGGTGCCCCCACTATTTCTTCTTGACGCCGAAGCGTTCAGCGATAACGTCGCGATATTCCCGGTCAGACAGGCGCACCACCAGCACGAAATATCCGATGACCAGGAGGGCCATGACCACAAGCGCCATCCAACTAAACGAATAGTCGAAACGGGCCGTGATGATGTCGTTTGCAGCCGCCGGATCGGTAATGCCAAGGGCTGCCCATTGCTGCTGCTCGGTGGCATTCTGGCCGAGCGCTTCCCATGTCGGGTTGTCGATGGGCGCAGGCGTCTTGGCCGCCCCTGCAAGGCCAAGATAGAGAGGCAGATAGAGCGCACCGACGGTCAGGACCAAAAGGGTGATGACGTCGAAGATCTGTCCGGCAAAGCTTTGTTTCGGTGGTTTGTAAGCCATGGTCCCCTCCTAGCGCCGCCGCCGGCGCATCTCGTCGAGATGCTTGAGGTCGAGCCCGTAAATGAAATGCTTGTCTTCGCTATAGTGCCGCAGCATCGCGATGATGGCCGCAGTGTTGAAGACCAGAACCAGGGCGCAGGCAGTGGTCAGGATGATCCGGATGGCGGGCACGGAAATATAGGGCCAGATCGTCACCAGCGCGAAAACCATCGTGCACCATAGCACCGTGATGAAGATGATCAGGCCTGCCCTGTCGCGGGAATGCATCTTGTCGATGCGCGTCGCAAGGTGCGCGTCGGCACCTGCCTCGTGGATTATCATGCGTTCCTCCCAGAATACGCTTTCAAGTCCGATATTGCCTTAAAGGCAAATTATTTTCCTCCAACGAATATTCCGACCCGGTGCTTTGGTCAAGCAGCCATGTGCCAAAATGCCGCATTTGCACAAAAAGAAGTCAACAAGGAAGTGTTCGCATGATTATGCGAAATGCAGATGATTTTTTCTTCGGCAGTTTAAGCAAACTCTCAAACGGGGTGGCATTGCGTAAAGGCCGTACTTGCCGTCGCGTCAGACGCTGTGCAGGTAGCTGGCATATTCCAGATCTGAAATATCGCGGTTGAACACGGCGAGTTCCTGGCGTTTGCAGGTCGAGAACATCTCGATGAGCTTCGGCTGAAAAATCCGTTTGACGATGTCGCTTTGCTCGAAAAGATCAAGCGCCGACGGCCATGTGGCGGGCAGCGATTTGGCGTCGCTGGCATAGGTGTTGCCGGCAGTTGGCAATGGCGGTTCTGCGCGCCTTGTGATGCCGTCAATGGCTGCGCCGAGAATGGCTGCAATCACCAGATATGGATTGGCATCGATCCCCGCGACGCGGTGTTCGATGCGGCGCGCGGCAGCGGGGCCACCGGGAATACGAATGGCGGCCGTGCGGTTTTCATAGCCCCAGGCCGCTGTGGTGGGCGCCAGGCTCTCCGGGCAAAGCCTGCGAAACGAATTCAGATGCGGCGCAAACAAAGCGGTGCAGCCGGGCATGGCTTCGATCAGTCCGGCTACGGCCTGGCGCATCAAGACAGTGCCCTCCGGACCGCCATTGTCGAACACATTGCGGCCTTGCGCATCGACGATGCTGAAATGCACATGCAACCCGCTGCCGGAATGTGCCGGATAGGGCTTGGCCATGAAGGTTGCGGCAAACCCGTGTTTGCGGGCCATATTGCGGACGATCTGCTTGAAAAAGACGGTATTGTCGGCCACCTCCAGCGCATCGGGACCATGCACGAGATTGAACTCGAACTGGCTCGGGCCGCTCTCCGAGGTCGCGGCATCGACGGCGACACCGCAGGCGGCGGCCATGGCATAGACATCGTCGAGGAAAGGGCCGACTTCGGCCAACTCCTCCAGGGAGTAGATCGTATCCTTTGCATCCGCATGGCCGGTCGGCATCCTAGTCAAGGGCTTTGCCCGTGGCGATTTGGGATCGATCAGATAGAACTCCACTTCGGTCGCGACGACCGGGGTGAGTTGCACGGCGCGGAACCGGTCGAGGATATCGGCGAGCGTCCGGCGGGGATCGCCAAAAAACGGTTCGCCGGTCTCGGCGCGCATCCACATCGGCACGAATTGCGCCTGCGTCGCCGACCAGGCCAACGGGATCGGTCCGCGCTCCGTCGGCTCGCAAATGCCATCCAGATCGCCCTGATCGAGCGTCAGGGAATTTGCGAACACATCGGTGCCCCAGATATCGACGCCGATGGAGGACATCGGCATGCGGATGCCGTTCTTCAGGATCTTGTCGAGCGATGCGGCCTCAACCCGTTTGCCGCGAAAGCAGCCGTTGAGGTCGCAGGTGGCCGCCAGAACATAGGCGCCACGTCCCTCGTTCTGTCCAGCCAAGAGACCCTTTGTATCGTTCGTCATGATCTACTCCGTAAGGGTTTGGCATCGCATGGTTGGGTGTCCTATCCAGTGCCCATCAAGCAGTTAAGTGTTGCAGGCGTCAACAAAAATACCGGGGCGGCCCTCCTTAGCCGCTGCGTCTCTCGCAAAGCGGCTTGACTCGGGGCGGGGTTTCGCCCAATCGAACGGCATGATGTCGCATATCGTGATCCACCTTCGGCGAGAGTCTAAACTCTCGAAAACCGGCACCTAGCCCGAACGTTGAAGAAGCCCTGGCTTGACGTTCGGGACGGCCAGGTTTCCGACATGATCCACTCCACCGCTTTGCGCCTGTTACAGGTTTCCGGGATTTCGATAGCCACCCGCATTTGATCGCGCTGCGCAGCTGACAGGCTGCACGGCAGCAGTCGATACGGTGTGGTTCAGCGCAGCGGCAAAACGTCCGGTATAATTCATCTTGGCTCGACAGGCATCTGACACCGGTGCGCGCGCAACCATTTGCCGTGCCCTTTCCAAACTTGGCTATTGTTCCCGCACACAGGCCGAAAAGCTGGTCACTGAGCGGCGCGTCACGCTTGGCGGGCGGGTGGTGAGCGACATCCTGACCTGGGCGGATATTCGCACCGACATCATTGCGGTCGATGGCATCCGGCTTGTTGCCCAGTCCAGCGTCTATCTCATGCTCAACAAACCACGCGGCATGGTGACGACGAGGGTCGATCCGGAGGGGCGGCCGACGGTCTTTGATTGTCTTGCGCAGATGGACAATCCCTTCCTCTCTCCCGTTGGCCGGTTGGACAAGGCAAGCGAGGGATTGCTGTTGTTTACCAACGATACGGTGCTTGCCCAGCGCCTGCTCGATCCCGTGACCAATGTCGGCAAAATCTATCATGTCCAGGTCAAAGGCATCGCGACTGACAGCGTGATCGCCCATATGCAGCGCGGCGTCTGCGAGGGTGGCGAGATGCTCAAAGCATCATCTGTTCGGATGTTACGCTCAGGTGGCAGAAACACCTGGCTTGAAGTGGAGCTGCGCGAGGGCCGCTACCGGCAGATCCGGCGAATGCTCAAAGGGCTGGACATGGAATGCCTTCGCCTGGTCCGGGTTGCTATCGACGATATCAAACTGGGCGACCTGGCAAAAGGATCGGCCCGTCCGCTGGACCGGCAGGAGATCGAGACATTGCGGCGGCGGACGCAGACCACGGCTTGAACAGGCGTCGCGGCGATTGAAATGACCAAAAAAAAGGGCCTCCGGTAAAGGGAGACCCCGAGTTTTGAAGGATCAACCTCCAGAGGGAACGGTTGAAGGCGATGGCCCGGGAGGAGAGGGATCGGAAACTTCAACCGTCGCCATTATGCTGACCGCGACGGCGAAGAACAACGAACGGCATCCTGCCGCTGCCTGGAAATTAAACAAATTGCCCAAAGTCCGATCCCAAGCCGCATTTTTTTACCCGTGGTGAAACAATCTTTCTAACGTTTACCCGTGCGGCGACCGGGAGATGCCTACCGTGTGGCGGTCTTGGTGCCACGCCGCGGCTCATGCCGGGCGGAAGGTTGACCACTTAAGTTGCCAGACGCGTTTTTCCCTCTGCTCCATGACCGTCAGCCTCGAATTTCCGCAACGGCGGTCACGAATAGTTTGCGGTTTCTTTTGTCTACTCGTTTTATAGACAATAATGCTCCCTCGGCCCTGACCGACTGTTCAAGGGATTTCGCACTGCGATGTGAGGACATGATGAGCCTGCTGAGACATTTCGACCGCCTTCAAAACATGAGGGATCAACTGGAAGCAAAATTGGATCTGAATGATGCAGGTTTATGCGGAATGGGCTACCGCGAGCGGCGTGATCTGCGCGCGCGCATCTCCGAAATTTCGGACGAAATCTCCGCGTTGGAGCGGTCACGCTCTTTCCAGAGCTGACGGTGGTGCGCGGTGAGGAGCAATGACATGATGCCTACCCTGATCTTGCCCGGATTGAACGGCTCCGATGACGGACATTGGCAGCGATATTGGCTGAAGGACGATGCGCAAAGCCGTTTGGTCGAGCAGGACGACTGGAAAGCCCCAAGGGTTGAGGCGTGGACGCAGCGCCTAGAAGAGGTGCTTGTTCAGGAAGGGCCGGCCTATATCGTTGCCCATAGCCTTGGCTGTCTGCTGGCCGCCAAATGCGTCGACCGGCCGGCGGCAAAGCTGATCAAGGGCGCCTTGCTGGTTGCACCCTGCGATCTCTCCACCACCGAAAATCTCCATCCCGGCGCCATCCACTTCGGCCGGATGCCAACCCGCGTTCTGCCTTTTCCAACAATCACGGTCGGAAGCCTGAACGATATCTATATGCCGCTCGAAAGCCTGTCACTTTACGGCCGTCTGTGGAAGACGCAGGTCAGAAATCTTGGCCCGGCCGGGCATATCAATATTGAAAGCGGGTTTGGCCGATGGACCGGAGGCTACGAATTGCTCTCGCTGTTGAAAATGAAAACCAAGGCGCGCAGACAGTATGATATTTCACAGTCTCAAGGCGGCGAAGCGCTTGCGGTCGAGGCGATTAAATCCGGCATGACGCACTGAGGCGTGTTGTTATATCTCCTGCCACGCTTGGTGCCGCAATCCCCCATTTCAGTTTCGGCTCAACGCCCGCAATTTACCCGGCCCTGGCAGGTCTTTGGCCGATAGAGCCGTTTGTAATTTCCCTCCTCAAACCGGATTCTTTGCTTGCGTTGATGTTCGAGTAGTTGGGCGGATGGTGCATGGGACTTTCCGGACACGGCCGGCCTGTCTGTCGAGCAACCCGTGGCGACAAATCCCATCGCGGCAACGATTGCAAAGGCCCGGCAGATCATCATCGTTTTTTGCATGCTTTTCCTCCCGCATTCCTCATGGTTGTAGAAAAGTGACGCCGCGTTTCATGAGCGCGGTCTGGACGAAATGCGTGCCATAGTTTTGCCTTCGAACGGCACGCTTTCCGTCGTGTTTGCTTAAAAGTTTATTAATCAGGCGTTCTTAGACATAGACCTTTGCTAAATGACTTCTAGATGAACGCAGTGCTCATCAAAGGTTCAGATCAGCACCCCTATTTCTAAGGCGAAGCAGTCGCTTCGTTTTCAACACCGAGGAAATCACATGAAGGCTATCGGTATCTTATTCGCATCCCTGTTCGTTGCCTCCACGGCGTATGCAGACGACATCTCCCTTGGCGTTCCAGGCTATGGCGGTAGCGGCTGCCCCTCAGACAGCGTGTCGGCGACAATCAGCCCGGATGGAAAAGCGCTCAGCCTGCTGTTTGACAACTATGTCGTTGAAGCCGGTGGCGAGACGGGCAAATCGTTCGATCGCAAGACCTGCAATGTCGCTATTCCCGTGCATGTCCCGCAAGGCCGCAGCGTCTCGGTCCTGGCGATCGACTACCGCGGGTTCAATCAGCTGCCACGCGGCGCACGTTCGCAATTCAACGTCGAATATTTCTTTGCCGGTACCCGCGGCCCGTCCTTTGCCCAGACATTCACCGGCCCGAAGGAAAAGGATTACCTGATCTCCAACAAGCTGGTGGCCGATTCGCTGATCTGGTCGGCTTGCGGCGAGGACGTGAACCTGCGGACGAATTCCAGCATTCGCGTCAACACCTCGAAAAACCAGGAGGCCATGGCAACTGTCGATACGCAGGACGTGAAAGCTGCCATCGTCTATCAGCTGCAGTGGCGCACCTGCCGCTAATACGAGGCGGATCGGGGCAGCAGCTTGATGCTGCCCCCCTGTTTTTATGAGGGTTAATTGTCATGCGTCCCCCCGTTTATCTGACTGTAAACTTGTTTGCCCTTGCACTTTTGAACGCTGCTGGCAGTCAGGCGCATGCGGCGAATGGCTGCGCTGATGGCACGTTTTCGAGTGTGACGTCGCCGGATGGCAATGCGACCAGTTTCCTGTTCGATGATTTCTCCGCAGCAGCGGGCGGCTCTTCGGGAACAACGCGGGCAACGAGCACCTGCAATCTGAGCGTTCCCGTCACCAAACCTGGCGGCTATTCCGTCTATCAGGTCGATTATCGCGGCTTTGTCACCACGCAGGATGGGCAGACAGCCACTATCGTCGCGCAACAGGATGGCAAGACGGTCCTGAACCATCAGATCACCGGTCCGCTGGAGGATGACGTTTCCGTGGGCAATCGCGTCGGCGTGTCGGGCTCGGATACGCTGGAATTATCGGTGGTCGTCGGTGCAACCGGACCGCTGGATGCGGCGGATCTTGAGGCAGGTCTCTTTCTCGATACGATCGATTTCGCCAGGCTCGGGTTCACCACCGCGCAGTCGGTGACAAATTCGGTGGATCAGCTGGCGCGCCAGAGGCAGTCGATCATGCTGGATTTGATGGACACCGCGCAAAACCTGCTCGGCCAGTCGCAGCGGTTTGACAGCGACAGCTACCTCAGCGCCTTTGGCAGCTCGGATGCCGCGGCCGGCTTCAACGGACGCTGGAACGCCGGCAATGGTGTGAGCCTTCTCGGTGGTGCCGCGATCGTGAACCCGAACAGGACAGATGTTTCCATCGATACGCTCGCCCTTCTGGCGGGCGCGGCGCGTTATACCACCCCGGAAGCACAATGGCGTGCGTTTGGCGAGGTCGGCGCGTGGGGTTCGCCAAAAGTATCGGCCAACCTGTCGCGCAGTTACCTCAACAACGATGACATGGTGTTTGCCGGAAGTGCGGTGTCCGGATCGCTGTTCAGTGCCTACGGCCGTGTCGGCGCGATCTATGCGCCCGACGATGCCAACGAAATCGCCTTTTCTGCCCGAGTGACCCGGTCCTGGCTTGATTTGGACGGTTACCGCGAAACGGCGACCGGCGATAATCTGTTTGCAGCCACGGTGAAGGGCGGCCGTTCCAAGGCCGACACCGTCAGCGCCGAAATTGCCTGGAGCCACGATACCGGAGGGCAGCTGGACTATACAGTCTCAGGCGCGATCGGCAGGACGTTTGCAAGCAAGAACGGAGCCAAGGCCTCGGTCGATTGGGTCGGCGATGTCTCGGGCAGCGCTGACGATCAGAACTTCGCAACGATCGGCGGCCGTGTCGGCTGGAAGCTCGACGATGTCTGGAAGGTCGAAACGTCGCTGTCGGCAACATTTCGCGAGCAGGACAAGCCCGATTGGAATGTCGGCGGCCAGTTGAAGGCGTCGTTCTGACGATCAATGGAGTACCGGCGTCCGCACGCGGCGGTATAGCCTGCCGCGTACGTTGCCCACGATCGTGGATTATTTGACGTCCGTGACCGTGAGTTTGCCGTCGATCCGCTCGGCGACAAATTCCACGTTTGTGCCTTCCTTGAGCTTGCCGAACAGCGCGTCGTCCTTGACGCGGAACACCATTGTCATCGCCGGCATGGCGAGCACTTTCAGCTCCTCATGGATGAGCGTCACCTTCTTTGCCTTGATGTCGATTTTCTTGACCGTGCCCCTGGTGAATTCCGCAGCGAATGCGTCTGATGTCAGGGTTGCGGCGAGCATGGCCGCTGCCGTGATTTTGAGAATGGATTTCATCGTCATTCCTCCTTGAACGCAGGTCATTTCCTGGAAACAGTCACATTGCCATGCATGCCGGCATCGTAATGACCCGGAACGAGGCAGGCGATCGTGAACGTGCCGTCATTGGTGAACTTCCAGATGATCTCGCCGGATGTTCCAGCGGCAAGCCGGATTGCGTTGGGGTCGTCATGTTCCATGTCCGGGAATTTTTCCATCATGGCCTTGTGCTCCATGACCTTGTCTTCCTGATCGAGCACGAATTCGTGGTCGAGCTTGCCGGCGTTTCTGATGGAAAAGACGATGGTCTGACCTTGCCGGACATTAAAATGGTCCGGCGTGAAGATCATCCGGCCGTCGTCCGTCTCCTTCATGGTGACACGGATCGTCTGGGTGGCCTGCGCTTTCGCACCGGGCTCGCCAACAGCCATGGTGTCGCTGTGGCCACCGGCATGCGAACCGGAGCCGAGGGCCGGAGAAGCAAGCGCTGCGAGAAACAGCGCGATGATTGCGGTTTTCATGATGTCGTCCTTTGATCGATTGCAGACATGCGTTTCAGCCATGCTTCATGGGTTTGGGGGTGACCTTTGTTTTGGCATCCCTCGCCTTGGGCGCGCCGGGAAGTTCGCCGGTCCACTCGAAGGCCTGCGTCCCCGGCGGATTTTCGTACCAGCCGGGATCGCTGTAATCGTCGGCAGCAATGCCCTCGCGGACCTTGACGACGGAGAACATGCCGCCCATCTCGATCGGGCCATGCGGACCCCATCCGGTCATCATCGCAATGGTGTTTTCCGGAATTTCCATCTCCATCTGCCCCATATCGGCCATGCCTGCGGTTCCCATCGGCATGTATTCCGGGCGGATTTTCCTGATCTTTTCCGCCACCTGTTTCTTATCGACGCCAATGAAGGTGGGAATGTCGTGGCCCATCGCGTTCATCGTGTGATGCGATTTGTGGCAATGGATCGCCCAGTCACCCGGATATTTGGCGTCAAACTCGAAGGCACGCATCGCACCCACGGGGATGTCGATGCTGACCTCGGGCCAGCGGGCCTCGGGCCGGACCCAGCCACCGTCCGTTCCGGTCACCTCGACGTCATATCCGTGCATATGGATGGGGTGGTTCGTCATGGTAAGGTTACCGGCACGCACGCGAACCCGGTCGTCCTTGGCAACCACAAGCGGATCGATCCCCGGGAAGATGCGGCTGTTCCAGGTCCATAGATTGAAGTCGGTCATTTCCATGACGCGCGGAACGTAGCTGCCGGGATCGATGTCATAGGCGCTGAGCAGGAACACGAAATCCCGATCGACGCGCATGAATGTTTCGTCCCTGGGATGGATGACGAACATCCCCATCATGCCCATCGCCATCTGGACCATTTCATCCGAATGCGGGTGGTACATGAAGGTGCCGGATTTGACGAGGTCGAACTCGTAGACAAAGGTCTTGCCGGCGGGAATATGCGGTTGCGATAAACCACCGACCCCGTCCATGCCGGATGGCAGGATCATGCCATGCCAGTGCACTGTCGTGTGTTCGGGCAGCTTGTTGGTGACGAAGATGCGGACGCGGTCTCCCTCGACAGCTTCGATCGTCGGGCCCGGGGACTGGCCGTTATAGCCCCAGAGGCGTGCCGTCATGCCCTCAGCCATTTCACGCTCGACGGGTTCGGCAACCAGGTGGAATTCCTTGACACCGTTGTCCATCCGATGGGGAAGCGTCCAGCCATTCAGCGTCACGACCGGGGTGTAATCCGGTCCTGAGGCGGGACGCACCGCTGTCTGTGTTTGCGCGGTTTCCATCATGGCAGCGTCCGGCAGCCCCATGTTGGCGGTTTTCGCCCATGCGGCACTCGATACCAGGGCAGCACCGGCGCCCAGCATTTGTCGTCTGTTGAACATATCGTCGTCCTTTCTCAGTGACCGCCGCTGCCTTCAGCGGTAGCTGCCAAATCCGGTCCGCCGCCCGCTGCCCCTACACCGCCGCCGTAAATGGCAGGCGCGAGGTTGGCTTCGGCCAACCAGAAATCACGTTTCGCGTTGACAGCGAGCAGGGCCGAACTGATCGTCTCGCGGCTGTCGGTGAGCAGTTCGAATGTGTTGGTGATCATGCCGTTATAGGTCAGCAGAGATTCCTCCTCGATATCAGCGCGGAGCGGTAAGACGCTGTTGCGATAGTGCCGGGCGATATCATAGTTCGCGCGGTAAGCCTGGTAGGCGGACCTTGCTTCGGAGCGGACGTTCACGGCCTTTTCCGCAAGCAGATTGGCGGCGCGCATATAGGCCAGTTCCGCCTTGCGCATACGCGCCTTGCCGGTGTCAAAGATCGGAATTGTAAATTCCAGCTCGATATTTCCCGTCGTATCGGCATTTTTCACGCCGTCCTCCGGTTCGCGCTCTGTCTCGAAACCGGTCAAAATTTCCAGGTCGGTGACATACCGCGTTGCTTCGGTCAGCTTGTACGACTGTGCCGTGGCATCGAGATCGAGCCTGGCCATCTGCAGATCGACCCGGCGTTGCAAGGCTTGCGCCTCGATCTGATCCTGCGTCATCAGCCCCTTGGGAAGCTGCGCAAGCCGGTTGGGAAGCTGGTAATCGATGTCCGGTCCCCAGAGCCCCATGAGCCGTGTCAGTTCCTCCTTGGCCAGACGCGCGTCAAGGCGGGCTTTGGCGGTCTGTCCGGCCAGTTCGGCATAAAAGACATGATGCCGCGCCTGAGCGCTCTTCGTCAGCGCACCCGTTTCGCCGAGCTTCTTGGCAAGTTCCGATGCCGCATCGGCTGTATCCTGCGCCTTGGAAAGCTGGGCGGCCGTTTCGCGGGCCGCCACTGCCGCGATCCACGCCCGCCTCGTATTGGCGGCAAGCTGCAAGGTTTGCAGAGCCGCGCCAAGCTGAGCTCTCCTAAATCCGGTGCCAGCACTATCAATCGCTTTCTTCCGGGTAGCGAGCGCGACGATATTGGTGGCGATCACTCCTTCCACGGACCTAAACACCGCCAATCCCGGCGTGCCGATGCCGGTCAGTCCTACACCCACGATCGGGTTGGCAAACATGGTCGATTGCCATGCATCCGCAGCCGCCTCGCCGAGACCGGCATAGGCCGCCTGAAGACCCTTGTTGTTGAGGAGAGCGATCTGCACCGCCGTCTCGGCGTCGATGCTTTTCTTGGCCAGCAGCACCTTGACCTGTTTTGCGGCTGCCTGGGCATCGTACCGGTTCTGAATCCAGACGGTATGTTTGCCCGTCGCGTCAGCCGTTGTCGTGGACACCGACGAAAATCCGGCATTGCCGTGCGAATATTGTGCCGCCTGGACGCATCCACTCAGAATGAGCGGCAAGAGAAGAACTGCCGTTATTTTCTGCTTGGTCATGGCACGTCTCCCTGCGGAGCCTGTGCCTCATTCTGGTCGCGCCATGGCTTGGGATCGGCGGGGCTTTGATGTGTATAGCCGGAGACGGGGCTGGTGTAGGTCAGCGGACGAATATGCGCCGGCGAGCTGGCGGGATCGTCCGCAGCACCGACATCGGGAGGTGACGTGGCAGCGCAACCGCTCGCAAGGAGCGGCAGGGCGACCACCAGAAATTTTCGTTTCATGGTGTAATCCGAACAGGAGATATCTGCTGCGCTGCCGGCAGTGAAGCACGTCAGCGCGTTGAGGCCCGTGAGGACGGGCGGCCCAGTTCAGAGACTTGGAGGGCGGTACAGGGAATGGATTTCACCGAACCATGGCTGGTCATCGGTGAATTCACGGATCGGCGATAATACCGGTGCACCTAAGGTGTTGGTTGAGGCGATGATGGCGAGACCGATGCAAAAGCCCTTGCAGCATTCCTGTTCGGCCGATTTCGAGGCGTCGTCGTCGGCAGAGGCTGTTTCACGATGATCGTGCGCGCTCATTTGGGCGACGTCACCATGCTGCATGACGTGAGGCATCTGCGCCGATGCGCCAGCAGATGAGTGGCCATGCATCGCCGCCGTTGCTGTCGATAACGAATATCCGGCAAGCGACAGGACGATCGCCAGTCTGATCAGAATCAGCAATGTCCTGCATAGGATTCGATACATCGCGTCCAAGCTTCACGGCTGCTTGCCGCAGCTGTCTCGACCAAAGTTTCCCCGGGAAAAGCCTTGCCCGAATAAGCGTGGCAGGCGTTTTCCGATTCGTCCCATTGGTAAAGGTTCCAACACTGGCAAGGTCAAGAGCCGTCGTCGATCAAAGTTGAAGCGGGCCAACGACTGGGCGTATGGCTATAGCAATTTCAGTTGTAGTGCGCACCGATTTCTGCCTTTTCCAAACGCCATGTCGCTGTCCGTGAACTGAGCTTCCGTCACATACCCCTAAAATTTCACTGAAAAGATGCTTGACAATCATCCGGTATAGAGATCAATTCCTATTTACCGGATACAGAATACGATATACCGGACAAAGGCTGGGAGGCCTGTCTTAACAGATTTATGAATGACCGCGCACGAATGTGGCTGATGCGAAGCCGTGTTCAAAAGCGCAAGCAATTCCGGATTGAAGACTCGAGACAAGTTCAAATCAAAAAAGGGGAACTTAAATGAGTGACAAGTTGACGACGACCCGCAGAAATGCGTTGAAACTGTTTGGTGCCGGCGCAGCTGTTCTTGCAGCGCCTTATATTATCCGTCCGCGCGCTGCCTGGGCTGAAAACGGCATCTTGAACGTAACCACTTACGACAAGTTCCTGCCGCAGGAATTTCTGGAGAAGTTTCAAAAGGACACCGGTATCGAAGTCAGAATCCGCCTGACCGACGACCAGGGAAAACAGTACAATCTGCTGACGGCTGAAGGTGCCAATCCCTCAACCGACATCGTGACGGTTGCCGGCCACCGCTATTCGCAGTTCATCAATTCAAAGCTGCTGCAGCCGCTCGACACCGGCAAGATTTCAAACTGGAAAAACCTCAACACCGCCTATCAGGACGCCCCCTGGGCGCGCATCGACGGCAACCTTTGGGGCCTGCCGATCCTGGCCGGATATGAGGGCCTTGCCCGCAACGTCGATTATGTCAAGGAAGCGCCGAGCTGGGAGATTATGTTCGACCCGGAATATAAGGGCCAGACATCCTACATCGTCAGCGATTTCATGACGATTGCCATGCAGTATCTCGGACATGACGGCGACTTCGTCACCTATGCCGACAAGCCGGACATCGCCCAGAAGGCCACCAACGAAGCCCGCGACTTGCTGATCAAGCACAAGGACATGGTTCGCAAATATTACGATGCCGGCTCCGAAGTGCAGCAGATGTTCATCAACGAGGATATCTATCTTGCGCATTCGTGGTCCGGTCCGGCTGCCAAGCTCATCATGGACGGCCACCCGATTCAATTGTCGGTTCCGAAGGAAGGCACGTTCGGCTTCTGCTACACGCTGAACGTCGTCAACAACGCACCGAATGCCGAGAATGCCTATAAGTTGCTCGACGCAATCCTGGCGAGCCCGGATGTCGGCGCGGCGATGACCCGCCAGTCGGGCTACAGCTCGACAATGAATGGCGTTGGCGACCTGCTCAACGACCGTGAAAAGCTCGCGTCCACGCTGCCGCAGGAAGAGGTCGATCGCATCATCTTCTTCTCGTCGGTCAACCGTGACATGAAGAACGAGATGATTGACCGCGCGACTGCAGAGGTCAAGGCGGCCTAATCAGGCAAAGCCTCTATCGGCCCCACCCTGTTCCGGAGCACTCGCGTGATCTCCGGGCAGGGGTGGCCACCGGCCTCCAACAACGCGCAATGACTGACCGCCGGCAAGACGGCGGTACAGGCCGATCTGCGCCAACCGAGATTGTTTGATGGTGAATAGCAACACGATAGCCGGGGATGCGGCAGGGCGCGGTGCGTCCATACCCAAATATTCGACCCGCATAGCGCAGATCGTCAATTCCGCACTGTACCGGCATACGCTGGGCGCTGCGGTCGAGTCGCGGGTCGGCCGCGTCATCCTTCTGGCCGGCGTGCCGCTGATCTGGTTGATCATGCTGCATATCGGCCCGATCTATCAGATGCTGAAGATCAGTCTTCTCTCCCATTACCCGATCCAGCCGGGCGTGGAATCGCATTTTACCCTGGCCAACTATGCAATCTTCTTCCGGGAATCGCTTTATTTCACGCCCTTGATCAAAAGCTTCGTCTTTGCAACGGCTGCAACGGCCATCACATTGGTCGTCGTCTACCCGGTCGCCTATTACGTTGCCAAGATCGTCAAGCCGGAAGGCCGGTCAAAAGCGCTGTTGCTGCTTCTGGTACCGTTCTGGGCCGGCGAACTGATCCGCACGTTTTCGGTGATCATGCTTTTGGCCAATCGCGGCGCCGTCAACGTGCTCTTGCGTGAGATTGGCCTGATCGACCGGCCCATTCCGATGCTCTACACATCGTTCTCGCTCGGCTTCGGTTTGGTCTATCTGATCTGCCTTTATATGCTTTTGCCGCTGTATTCGGCGATTGAAAAAATCCCCACCCAGTATCTGGACGCAGCTTCCGACCTCGGGGCCGGACCGTTCACGCGCTTTCGCAGGATCATCCTGCCTCTGTCCAAGGACGGCATCGTGTCGGGCTGTTCGCTGGTGTTCCTGACCTGCATCGGCGTCTTTGCAACCCCGATGCTGCTCGGCGGTCCGAACACCGTATTGTTTCCCGAAACGATCAGCGGCTTCTTCCATGGCGCCAGTGACAAATGGCCGGTTGGTGCGGCCTTCGCGCTGATCATGCTGGTGACGGCCCTGATTGCGGCCGGGATCTTCATGCGCCTTGTCGGCGGCAAGAAAAGGAGTGCGTTCTGATGCGCAACATGGTTTCCGACGCGCCGCGCACGACGCTGACGGCGTTCTACTGGGCCTTCATTCTCTATTTGCTCCTGCCGCTTACCCTGATGATGGCGATGAGCTTCAAGGATGCCAATTTCGTCGCCTTTCCGATCGGCGATTGGACATTCGATTGGTATGTGAAGGTGATGCAGGACAAGCAGTTCCTGGAGGCCTGCCTTTACTCGATCATGATCGCAGCCGCCGCAACGCTTGCCGCAACCACGCTCGGCACATGGATTGCCATGCTGATCGTCGCCGACGGCATACGCGGCCGGACGATCATCTTTGCTCTCGCCTGCCTGCCGGCCGTCGTGCCAGGGATGATTTCGGCGATTTCGTTGCGCATCTTCATCTCGACGATCGATATGCCGACGGGAACGGCGGCTATCATCCTTGGCCATACCGTCCATGCGGTGCCGTTCGTCGTGGTGATGGCACTCACACGCCTTCGCTCCATGCCCGGCAATCTGGTCGATGCGGCGCGGGATCTGGGAGCCGACAATATCGTTGCCTTCTTCCGCGTCACACTTCCTTATCTGGGGCCGGCGCTGTTTGGCGGCATGATCTTTTGCGTCCTCCTGTCGATCGACGATTTCGTCCGCACGTTTTTCCTTGGCGGCTATCGTCCCACGCTGCCCATGCTGATCTTTGCCAAGGTGCAAGGCGGCATGTCTCCTGAAATCAACGCAATGGCGACGATTGTCCTGGTGGTTACGGCCGCCGTCGGATTGTACGCCGAATTTATCACCCGCCGCGCGAGGACCCGCTGATGGAACCCGTCGTCCAATTCGACAATGTCAACAAGAGCTACGGCAAGCATGTCGCCGTCGATAACCTGAACCTCAGCATCGAGGCCGGCAAGTTCGTCACGCTGCTCGGACCCTCCGGCTGCGGAAAGTCCACCTCGCTGCGCATGCTCGGCGGCTTCGAGACGCCGACATCCGGCCGCATCATGCTGAGCGGCAAGGATGTGACCCGGGTCCCGCCCAACAAGCGCAACGTGAACATCGTGTTCCAGGATTACGCGCTGTTTCCGCATATGAGCGTCGCCAAGAACATCGCCTTCGGCCTCGAACTGAAAGGCTTCGACAACCAGCGCATCCATCGCCGGGTGTCGGAATTGCTCGAACTCGTGCAGCTGCAGGATTATGCCCATCGCCTGCCGGCGGAACTGTCCGGCGGCCAGCGCCAGCGTGTTGCGCTCATGCGCGCTTTGGCACCGGATCCGGACGTTTTGCTTCTCGATGAGCCGCTGTCTGCACTCGATGCCAAGCTGCGCCAGCAAATGCAGATCGAGCTCAAGGCGATCCAGGAGCAGACCGGCAAGACCTTCATGTTCGTGACGCACGATCAGGAAGAAGCGCTGACAATGTCCGACACGATCGTGGTGATGAACAAGGGCCGCATCGAGCAGATGGGTGATCCCAACACGCTCTACGGCCGGCCGGGCTCCGTCTTCGTGGCCAATTTCATCGGCGAGACCAACCTGTTGCGCAGCACGGTGATTAGCTCCGAGGGTGATGTCGCCGCTCTCGATTGGAACGGCGTCACCATTACGGCCAATCCCGGCGGTCTTGCGCCCCGGCATGGCGAACATCTCTATGTGGTTCTGCGGCCGGAGGCGATCCACTGCTCGGCGGGCGAGCCCACAAGCGGCAACCGCATCAAGGGCAAGATCCGCCAGCGCGTGTTCAAGGGCAATCACACCTCGATGACGGTCGAGGTTGCCGGTGGCGCCTTGCTCAATACGCTGGTTCATCCCAGCGATGTCGCCCAACTGAGCGGTGAAGACATCTGGCTGGGCTGGAAGCCCGAAACCACGACGGTCATTCCGGACCGGCACGCTCAGAATTGAGCAATGGCGGCCCGCATCGCTTCCGGTGCGGGTCTCAAGGCAGGAAGGCGGCCGCTGCGAACCATGGGTTCCATCGGCAGCGGAGGTGAGACCCATGTCCTATAATGTACAGACACCGCTCCAGTCTGCGGCTAAGAGCCTGCAGGAACTGGAACAGCGTGTGCGCGACGATCTTGCCTGCCTGTGCTATCCGCCGGCAAACTGGGTTGTGCCGACGGCCGCTGATGGCGGGGAGACGGTTCACGATGTCGTCGTCATCGGTGGCGGCATGTGCGGTCTGGTCGCCAGTTTCGCGCTGATCGGTGCCGGCATCC
The DNA here is from genome assembly GCF_001426685.1 of Rhizobium sp. Root483D2. Classification (GTDB taxonomy): domain Bacteria; phylum Pseudomonadota; class Alphaproteobacteria; order Rhizobiales; family Rhizobiaceae; genus Pararhizobium; species Pararhizobium qamdonense. The sequence goes on from NZ_LMFB01000009.1 coordinate 472,745, forward strand.
AGAATATCCGCATCTTCGACCGCAATCAGCCGGGCCTTGAGGGCCCATGGCTGACCTATGCCCGCATGGAAACTCTGCGCTCGCCCAAGCAACTGACCGGGCCCGCCTATGGCATGGCGTCGCTGACCTTTCGCGCCTGGTACATTGCCCAGTTCGGCAACGAGGCCTGGGCCAGCCTTGATAAGATTCCGCGCCCGATGTGGATGGATTATCTGCGCTGGTACCGCAAGGTGCTCGCCCTGCCGGTTGAAAATGGCGTCGAGGTCAAGACGATCCTCCCGGAAGGCGAGCTGATGCGCCTGACGCTTACGGGCGAAGGCACCACGGAAACATCGGTGCTTGCCCGCAAGGTCGTCATGGCGACCGGCCGTGACGGAATGGGCCATCCGAGCATTCCGGACTTCGTCAAAGACCTGCCGCAAAAATACTGGGCGCATTCCGCGCATGATATCGATTTTGCGGCCCTGCGCGGCAAGCGGGTCGTGGTTGTCGGCGTCGGCGCCTCTGCCGTCGATAACGCCGCCGAGGCGCTTGAGGCGGGAGCGGCGGAGGTGCGCCATCTTATCCGGCGCAAGGAAATGCCCTGCGTCAACAAACTGATGGGTATCGGCTCGTTCGGCTTTACCGCTGCCTTTCCGCAACTGGATGACGCCAGGCGCTGGCAGATCATGAACTATTCGCTGCGCACCCAGACACCGGCCCCCAGGGGATCGACGATGCGCGTCAGCCGGCATCCAAACGCCTCGTTCCATTTTGACGCGGCCGTCGAAACGACGGAACTCGATGGCGACGAAATTGTCATCAACACATCGCAGGGCAAGGCGGTCCGCGCCGATTTTCTCATTCTCGGGACTGGCTTCGGCGTCGATCCGCTGGCGCGCAAGGAGCTTGACGGTTATGCCGGCAAGATCCTGTTATGGCAGGACCGTTACACCCCGCCGGTGGGCGAAGAGAACGCGTATCTCGGCAAATTCCCCTATCTCGCCGATGATTTCACCTTTCTTGAGCGCGAGCCCGGACAGGCGCCCTGGCTTGCCAATATCCACAGCTTCAATTCCGGTGCGGCTGCAAGTCTCGGCAAGGTCAGTGGCGACATTCCCGGCATCAGTGAAGGGGCGGCGTGGCTGGCGCGTGAGATTGCAGCCAAGCTCTACACCGAGAATTTCGACCAATATTGGCAGCGGCTGCTCGATTACGACACGCCCGAATTGCGCGGCGATGAATGGACAGCCTCGCCTCTGCCGGACGCGCCGGCCTCGCTGCCCGCAAGCAGGCTTAGGAGATCATGAAAATGGTAGAAAATGAGGACGTGGTTGCCGCGATCGCCGGCATCGAGCCCGGCAGCGCCTTGGCAAACGTGGTGGCGGGCAGGGCCGATATCATGGGCTTGACGCAACAGACGCATGACGGCGCCCTGACACCGGAACATCCCGGCGGGTTGTCGCATGCCGAGCGCGCAGCGCTGGCCTTGCGCATCGCAAAGATCAATGACCACAAGGCCTTTGAGGACCATTTCGAAGCGATGCTCGACAAGGCGGGCGCGCCTGATGCCGCCGCCCGTCTGGCCGACATCTGGTTCGACGGCGGCAGCGATCTGCGGGCGAAAGCGCTCATCCGGCATGTCGATCTGGTGGCACATGCGCCGAAGAACGCAACGCGCCGGGATATCGAATTGCTGCAGGAGGCGGGCATTGCAGATGCCGATATCGTACGGCTGTCGGAGCTTGTCGCTTTCGTCAGCTATCAGATCAGGGTCGCCGTTGGCCTGCAATTGATGCGGGGGCTGGTATGAGCAACATCGTGCACGACTTCACCACCGAGATCCCGGTCTGGAAGCCCTATGTGGCCCCGCTCGATCTTGCTGAGGCGAGCGCCGAGCAGCTGGATGCGCTGAAGATCACGCCGTCCAACACCAAGGTTTCGGATTACGTTCTGGTTCTTGCCCATGACGTCGAAACCCTGAAACACAGATCGCCGCTGTTCAACGCGGTCATGTACAATCGTGGTGGCCTGTCGCGCGCCGAACGTGAAATCGGCGCGGTCGGCGCGTCCATCGTCAATCGCTGCATCTATTGCGCGGCAGTTCACGCCAGCCGCTACAATCAGCTGACCAAGGATGAGGATGTCATCGCTGCTATCTTTTTAGACGGTGTGGATGCCGAGATCGATCCGCGCCTGAAGGCGATCCTGTCCTTTGCGGTCAAACTTTCCAAATGCCCTCCCGAGGCAAATGCAGCCGATATGGCAGCGCTCGTGGAGGCCGGGCTGGGAGAGGACGAAATCCTCGATCTCATCCTGTCCACATCTCTGTTCGGATGGGCCAACCGGCTCATGCACACACTTGGCGAGCCGGTCAAAGATTGATTGGCACGGCGCGTACTGGTTCGGCAAAGGGGGAAGAAGCATGCTGTCCATCAATCCGCCCGAAATCGGGCCACGCCTGCAAGCCTATCGGAAAGAGTTGAATCTGACGCTTGCGGAGCTTGCGGCAATGTCGGGTGTTTCTCGCTCGATGCTGTCGGAAATTGAACGCGGTAATGCCAATCCGACCTATGGAACGCTCTGGCATCTGACCCGGGCGCTTAAGATCGATCTCAACAGCCTGATCGGTGGCGCCAGCGAGGAGCGCGGCGGTGGATCGATCATCGATCTGCAGCCCGGCAATCTGACGCCGACCATCCGCAGCGCCGATGGAACCTGCACGCTGCAGATCCTGTCACCGGCCAACATGGTTTCGCTGATCGAATGGTATCTCCTGAGTTTCGAAGCCGAAGGCGAGCTGGCAAGCGACCCTCACGGGGCAGGAACCATCGAGCATCTGCATTGCACCAAGGGCGAAATCGTCGTGCGCAGTGCAGGCAGCACGATGATCGTGCGGGCAGGCGAGACGGCACGCTACGCCGCCGACGTCCCCCATTCGCTGAAAAGCGTTGGGCCGATCGGCGCCGGGGCATTTCTGGTGGTGGCATCCGGAGATGTCGCGCCCAATACGCAGCGGACATCGATACGTCCAAAATAATGACCGGGTTTTGGCCGGTTCGACAGAGTGAGCAGAAAAGGAAGTTATGATGCGGGTAGGTATTGTTGGTGCGGGTTCGATCGCCTTTGGAACGGCCGTCCTGGTCGAGCAGCAGGGACACAAGGTCACCTTGTGGTCGCCATCGGGCGAGCGCACAAAAGCCCTTTCAGCCGGCGAGCCACTGATCGCAGAGGGCGCAATCCAGGGCACGTTCCACCCCGCCGTCGCGGCCACTGCCGCCGAACTCGTTGCCTCCGCCGAAGCGCTGGTCATCGCGCTGCCGGCCTATGGTCACAAGACCGTGCTTGACGCCATCGCGCCTTACGTGACGCAGGAGCAAACGGTCATCTTCAGCTCGCATGCCTCCTTTGGCGCGCTTTATCTGTCGCGCCTTCTCGCCGAGCGCGGCATCGTTGCCACGATCGTTGCCTGGGGAACGACGGCAGTGTCCGGACGGCAGCGCAGTCCGACATCGGTCAATGTGAACACGGTGCGAAAACAGGTCGATATCGCAACCGTGCCGGCCTCGCGCAGCACGGCGGGTCTCGCCGTTTGCAAAGATCTGTTCGGCGACCGTTTTCTCGATCGCGGCAGCCTAATGGCGATTGCGTTGTCCAACCTCAATCCGCAAAATCACATGGGCATCGCGCTTGGCAATATGACGCGCATGGAGCGGGGCGAAAGCTGGAGCCAAGGGCAGAATGTCACGCCCAATGTCGGGCGACTGCTGGAAGAGCTCGACCAGGAACGGATCGCGATCGCCAGCAAGCTCGGCCTTGATGTGCGCAACATCTTCCAGCATTTCCATCTGTCGTTCCATGTGCCGGTCAGCTCCATTTCGCAGATGAACCAGGAGATGCACGACGCCGGCAATGGCGGCAGCGGTCCGACAACGGCCGACAGCCGCTACGTGACAGAGGATGTCCCCTTCGGCCTGGTGATGACGGCTAAGATCGGACGCCTGGCTGGCTATCCGGCAGAGCTGCACGAAGCAGGCGTGCGGATTTTCTCGGCCATGTATGGCCGCGATTTTACCGCCGAGAACGATCTTCTGAATGCCCTCGATCTGGATGCAATGTCGTTGGAAGCATTGAAGGACCTCTGCCAAAACGGCTTTGCCGCGGCTGCCTGATTGTCGTTTCGGCAGCACAGGGCCGAAGACTGGCGATGATGGGGGGAGAGTGACGCTCCATCATCGCACATGATCACATTCCCAAAGCTGGTGCGTGACAAGCGTTACCGGCGCAAACAAGGCTGCATCTGTAATGAGCAACGCATTTTTGTCCCATCTCTCCACCGAACTTTCCGGGTTAAAATCCTCCGGTCTTTACAAGACCGAGCGGGTGATCGTGTCGATGCAGGCGGGGGAGATCGAG
>NZ_LMFB01000009.1:477145-477572 GCF_001426685.1 Rhizobium sp. Root483D2
TAGTGCCGAACTGATCGAGGCCGGCAAACGGGCGCTGGACCGCTACGGCTACGGCATGGCCTCGGTGCGCTTCATCTGCGGCACGCAGGAAGAGCACAAGCAGCTGGAGGCGCGCATCTCGTCGTTTCTTCAAATGGAAGACACGATCCTCTATTCCTCCTGTTTCGATGCCAATGGCGGCCTGTTCGAGACGTTGCTGGGCGAGGAGGACGCGATCATTTCCGATGCGCTCAACCATGCCTCGATCATCGATGGCGTGCGGCTCTCCAAGGCCAAACGTTTCCGCTATGCCAATAATGACATGGGCGCGCTGGAGGAGGAACTGAAGAAGGCGGAAGGCGCGCGCTTCAAGCTGATCGCCACTGACGGCGTGTTTTCGATGGACGGCATCATCGCCAATCTGCAGGGCGTCTGCGATCTCGCCGAC
>NZ_LMFB01000009.1:477586-477779 GCF_001426685.1 Rhizobium sp. Root483D2
CGTCGGCAAGCATGGGCGCGGCTCGGCCGAATATTGCGGCGTCGAGGGCCGGGTGGATATCATCACCGGCACACTCGGCAAGGCGCTGGGCGGTGCCTCCGGCGGTTATACATCGGCAAAGGCCGAGGTAGTGGACTGGCTGCGCCAGCGCTCGCGCCCCTATCTGTTTTCCAACACGCTGGCGCCGGTCATT
>NZ_LMFB01000010.1:0-234 GCF_001426685.1 Rhizobium sp. Root483D2
GGCACAAGAACTCGCTTATCCTGTGGCCACATCAGTCAATTCGACGATTATGCAACGGTCCCCAGCGGGGAGAAGGTGCCCGAAGGGCGGATGAGGGGGCGGTTCGGCACAAACGAAGCCTTTTTTTCTCGTTTTTTTCTGAACTTCAGCATCTCAGTTTTTACTTGCTACGTGGCTTCGCCCCCCTCATCCGGCCCTGCGGGCCACCTTCTCCCCGCTGGGGAGAAGAGGGAG
>NZ_LMFB01000010.1:243-47877 GCF_001426685.1 Rhizobium sp. Root483D2
TGCGGCCGCTCAGCGGTCTATGGCCACGTCCGGGAAAGTTCGCCTTTCTCAATGATGACTTGGTGGGGGTGTTATAAAGTTCCAGGTGGATGATGGAGCAATGTGATAGGCTTCTATTCACGCATTTGACTGCTCGAGGTGAAACGCGCGCGTGGTCATCCCTCAGATAGTCCCGCAAACCTGCAGGACCACATGATGCCAAAACGGAGTTCTATAAATTGAGTGTTGCCTTTGCCAAGGACGACAGTGCTGAGACGGCTGCGGAAACCCATCTGCCGGAGCGGCCGGTTTCGCAGCATCCGAACCGGGTGACGGAGGCCGGATTGAGGGCGCTGGAGGTGCAGCTTCAACAGGCGCGCGCGGCCTGCGATGCTGCAAGCGCGATCGAAGATATCAACGAGCGGCGGCGGCAGATGGCAAATCCGTTGCGCGATGCGCGCTATTTTGCAGCAAGGGTTCACACGGCCGAAGTAGTGCCTGCACCTGTGTCGAATGCCAGTGTCTCCTTTGGCAGTACGGTGACCTTCAGCCGCATTGACGGACGCGTCCAGACGTACCGCATCGTCGGCGAGGACGAGGCGGATCCGAAGGCGGGATCGATTTCCTATGTTTCGCCGGTCGCCCGGCTCTTGACCGGCAAGGCCGTCGGCGATGTCGCCGGCAGCGGCGATCAGGAGCTTGAGATCATCGCCATCGCATAAAGAAAATGCCTCTTCGCCGCCCTTGGGTGCCGCGTTTGAAATGGGTTCCGACAGGCTGGAAAAGTCTGATTCGAGTGCTAATTCTCGCCGCAATGGAGAGAGTGAAAGAGCGAAAGGATAATGCAATGGCAAAGAATACCATCTGCCTATGGTACGAGAAGGATGCTGAAGCCGCTGCCCATTTTTATGCCGAAACATTTCCCGACAGCAGCGTTGGAGCGGTCATCCGTGCACCGGGAGACTATCCGTCGGGTCAGCAGGGAGACGTGCTGGTCGTCGAATTCACCGTTCTCGGCGTTGCCTGTATCGGCCTCAACGGCGGCTCCGCGTTCAAGCACAACGAAGCCTTCTCGTTTCAGGTCGCAACGGAGGATCAGGAGGAGACGGATCGTTATTGGAACGCGATTGTCGGCAATGGTGGCCGCGAGAGCGAATGCGGCTGGTGCAAGGACAAGTGGGATATTTCCTGGCAGATCACGCCGCGCGTGCTGACCGACGCGATGGCGGCGGGCGGCGATGAGGCAAAGCGTGCCTTTAATGCGATGATGACGATGAAGAAGATCGATGTCGCCGCGATCGAGGCGGCCCGCCGCGGCTGAGGCGCCGCAGGCGCCGTGCCTGTTTTGCCCAGCCGCAGGCGGACAGACGCAGGTCCGGCTGGCTTTTACCAGCCGCGCCAGCCTGCGGATGCGACGAGGTCGTTGCGGATGAAGGCGATATCGTCGGTGGCGCCGGATGTGCCGGCGCCCGGCAGGCGGGCACGGCGCAGCGATCTGAGGGCCGGAACGCGGCGCGGGGTCTTTGCGGCCAGATCGGGCTCGTACAGGTTTTGCGCATCAAAATCCGCCGGATCGATCGAGATCACGCGGATGCCGCGCTCGGCAAAGTCGCGGGCAAGGCCGAGTGTCAGCATGTCGATGGCGCTCCGGACGGTGGACTGCATCTCCGCGTCCGGGGTTCTCACGTCCGGCGCGGTGACAGCCTGAGCGCTCATGTTGAGGATCAGGCCGCCCTTGCCGGCAAACTGGCGTGCTGCTTCCTGGCACATGAGAAAAGTACCGAATACATTGACGGCAAAGGTGCCGTTGGCGGCGGGTTCGCCTTGGCTGGGCGCGACCCGCACCAGGCTTGCAGTGTTGACGATGATATCCGGCCTGCCAAAGATTTCTTTGGTCACCCGGAAGATGCGCTTCACATCCTGCGATTTGGAGACATCGCCTTCGACGGCAACAGCCCGGCCGCCGAGCCCGACAATATCGGCGGCAAGGCGGGAGGCGGCATGCGTGTCCGTGGTATCGTTGACGATGACGGCTGCACCTTCAATTGCAAGGCGGACGGCGATCCGGGCCGCCGGTCCATAGGCAGCACCGGTGACGACGGCGGTTTTTCCGGTCAATCTGGTCATGGCAATTTCCTTGATTCTTCGGATCTGTTCATCCGATGAACAAGCATGCCGCACAGCAAGGCATAAGCGTTACAACGATACTCCGAGATTTCTATGCGATCCTGCAAATGTGACTGGAGTGCCATTCCCCGGCCCCGAATTCCGCTGTAGCGTTGGATCAGTTGAAAATCGGAAAGCCGCCCCGGTCCATGGACAATCAAACAGAACGTTTCGGTGAAATCGCTGCAATCATTTCGCGCCATACCTCGGGCTCGGGCATGTTTCCGACCGCGATCGAGAACCTGCGGCTCGGGCGCCAGACTGCGCCGACCAATCCCGTGCATCTCGCGCATCGCCCGGCCTTCGCTCTGATTGCCCAAGGCCAGAAAACCGTCACGCTTGGCCAGGATGTCTATCATTACGGGGCTGGCGATTGTGTTGTCGTGTCGTTCGATCTGCCGGTTGTCTCCAGGGTCAGCGTCGCCAGTCCGCAGGCGCCGCATCTGGGGCTGGGCATGGTGATCAATCCCGACCGCTTGCGCGAGGTGCTGCAGCGCATTGCCGTTCCCCCGGTCGCGGCAACGGCCGATGGCATGCGCGGCCTTGCCGTGCACCGGGCCTCGCCCGCCCTGGTGGATGCGACACTGAGATACCTCAGGCTCCTTGATACTCCAAGCGACATTGCAGGGGTGGCGCCTCTCGTCGAGCAGGAAATTCTCTATCGTCTCCTGACAGGGCCTTACGGACCACGGTTGATCCAGATCGCAACGGTAGACAGCCCCGGAAACCGCGTCGCCAAGGCGATTGCCTGGCTGCGCGAACACTATGTCCGGCCGTTGCGGATCGAGGATCTGGCCGAGCATTGCGGCATGAGCGTTTCCTCGCTGCACCATCATTTCAAGTCGGTCGCGGCGATGACACCGATGCAGTATCAAAAGCAGCTGCGGCTCTATGAGGCGCGCCGGCTGATGCTGGTGGAAAACATGGATGCCGGAATGGCCGGGCATACGGTCGGCTACCAGAGCCCGTCGCAATTCGGGCTGGAATATACCCGTTTTTACGGTCAGCCGCCGCTGCGCGATGTCGCGACGCTGCGAACCCAGGTTGCCGCCGAATAAGAAACCGTTTTGGACGCGGATAGCCGTCCGGAAGACAAGGGTGCAACGCCGGTTGCGCCCTTTCATCAGACCCGCGCTTGAAGCCGGGCATTTTCACTCTATCGCATCGCAGAAACCCTCAATCCAAGAATTATGGAGCTCACCATGCGTTACAATCAGCTTGGCAATACCGGCCTGTTCGTATCCGAAATATGCCTGGGGACGATGACCTTCGGCGCGGCCGGAGGCGGCATGTGGGGCGCGATCGCCGATGTCGACCAGGATGCGGCCGATCGCATCGTCGAGCGGTCCCTGGCGGCCGGCGTCAATTTCATCGATACGGCCGATGTCTATTCGGCCGGCGATTCGGAGCGTCTATTGGGGCAGTCGCTGATCAATCTCGGCGTCGCCCGCAAGGATGTGGTCATCGCCACCAAGGTTTTCGGCCAGATGGGCGAGGGGCCGAACGATCGCGGCGCCTCGCGCGGCCATATCATGGACTCGGTCGAGGAAAGCTTAGACCGGTTGCAGATGGACCATATCGATCTCTATCAGATCCATGGCACCGATACGGTGACGCCGATCGACGAGACGTTGCGGGCATTGGACGATCTGGTTTCGGGCGGGCTCGTTCGTTACGTCGGCATGTCCAACTGGCAGGCCTGGCGCATTGCCAAGGCGCTGGGTGTTTCCGAGCGCAAGGGTTTCGCAAGGTTCGAGACGCTGCAGGCCTACTACTCGATCGCCGGCCGCGATCTGGAGCGCGACATCGTGCCGCTGCTGACGGAAGAGAAGATGGGGCTGATGGTCTGGTCGCCGCTTGCGGGCGGGCTCCTGTCGGGCAAGTACGGACCGGGCGCGCCCGGAAACGGCGAGGGCCGCCGGGCAAGTTTCGATTTTCCGCCGGTTGACAAGGACCGGGCCTGGGCCTGCGTTGCCGCGATGCGCGAGGTTGCGGCGAAACACGGCGCCAGTGTTGCCGAAGTGGCGCTCGCCTTCATTCTGGCCAAACCCTTTGTCACCAGCGTTATCATCGGCGCCAAGAGGGTGGAGCAATTGGAGGAAAACCTGAAGGCGGTTGAGCTTCAACTCGATGCTGAAGATTTGGCCAAGCTTGACGATGTCAGCGCGCTGCCGCCGGAATATCCGGGCTGGATGCTGGAGCGGCAGGGAGCGGCCCGCCGCCCGAAACCGTTCGAACCCAAGGCTTGATATTGACGGGGCGGCAGCGAATGCCGCCCCTACCAATCTACGGGCTTGCATCTGGGGCGTATTCCGTCGAGAAAGAGGGTAAGTGCTTTACAACGCCTCTGATTGAAAGTTTCGCAGTGAACGACAATCCCGCCGCGGCGGTTGAAATTATCGCGCAGATCAGCGCCGTGCCGACCATTCTCGATGTGGTCTGCAAGACGACGGGCATGCGTTTTGCCGCAGTGGCGCGGGTGACTGCCGACCGCTGGATCGCCTGCGGCGTCAAGGACAATCTGGCTTTCGGGCTGGAGCCGGGCGGCGAGCTGAAGATCGAAACGACGATCTGCAACGAAATCCGCGATCACCGGGAGCCGGTGATCATCGACAATGTCGCCGAGGACGCGGCCTATTCCGGTCATCATACGCCAGCGATCTATGGCCTGCAGAGCTATATCTCTGTGCCGATCACGCTGGGCGACGGTTCGTTCTTCGGAACGCTCTGCGCCATCGATACGGTGCCGCGCAAGCTGAATACGCCTGAAATCGCCGGCATGTTCAAGCTGTTTGCCAATCTGATAGCCTTCCATCTTGATGCCCATGACCGGATCGACCAGGAGCGGCAGGGCAGCGAGCTGCGCGAGCAGTTCATCGCCGTACTCGGCCACGACCTGCGCAATCCGCTCGCCTCTCTCGATGCGGGCACCCGCATGCTGCAGCGCACGGTGACGGACGATAAAGGAAAGGCCGTGCTTACGCTGATGCAAAGCAGCATTTCGCGCATGTCTGGCCTGATCGACAATGTGCTGGATTTTGACCGTGGCCGGCTCGGTGGCGGCATTTCCATCGAGCAGGCCGACCGCGTGCCGCTTCGCCCCGTTCTGGAGCAGGTGGTGGCAGAGCTCGCGCTTGCCAATCCGCGCCGCCGGATCGAGGCGGACCTGTCGGAAGCGATGGTTCGGTGCGACGAAGGCCGGATTGGCCAGTTGCTGTCGAACCTTCTGGCCAATGCCTTGACCCATGGCGACCCGGAGGCACCGATAAGGGTGCACTCTGCCGCATCCGGCGGATATTTCGAATTGACTGTGATCAATGCCGGCGAGCCTATCCCCGAGGCTGTCGTCAAGGACCTGTTCAAGCCGTTCGTACGCGCCTCGGCCAGGGCCAATCTGCAGGGGCTGGGCCTTGGGCTCTATATCGCCTCGGAAATCGCCAAGGCGCACAAGGGTAAGCTTCTGGTCACATCGACACCGGAAGAGACCCGTTTCACCTTCCAGATGCCGCAGCAATAATCACGATCACGTCGCTTGTTCCCTTGCGCCGATCAGCGTCCGTATTCGTTTTCGCCCTCAGTACCAGGCCATAGGCAGAGTGCCAGGAACAGGACGGGGCTCAAAACCGGGATGAACAGGCAGATGGCGAGGTGGCCGGGATAGCCGGTATCGTGCAGGCGCTTGATCGTCATCAACGCGATCGATGCGGTAGAAACAAGCGCGGTGACCACCAGGATCAACGTCCAGAGCGCCAGCGCAATGTCATCGCCCTGATGCGCCAGCACCCGCGACAGGACAAAGCCGCTTGCTGCGGCACAAAACAGCCAGCCGAGACAATAGGGCAGGCGGCTGACGCGGCCGGAGGGACTGAAGAACAGCCAGGACATGCTCTTCCGCCCCTCCCTTTGCATAGTGTTTAGTCCCGCAGCAGTTCGTTGATGCCGGTCTTCGAGCGGGTCTTTTCATCGACGCGCTTGACGATCACGGCGCAATAGAGGTTCGGCGCGGCCACACCGTTCGGCATGATGGCGCCGGAGCCCATCGAGCCGGCCACGACAACGGAATAGGGCGGCACTTCGCCATAGGTGACTTCGCCGGTGGCGCGATCGACGATCTTGGTCGATTTGCCGATGAACACGCCCATGCCAAGAACCGAGCCCTCGCGCACGATGCAGCCTTCGACGACTTCCGAGCGGGCGCCGATGAAGCAATTGTCCTCGATGATCGTCGGCCCCGCCTGCATCGGCTCCAGCACGCCGCCGATGCCCACGCCGCCGGACAGGTGCACATGCTTGCCGATCTGGGCGCAGGAACCGACCGTCGCCCAGGTATCCACCATGGTGCCTTCGCCGACGTAGGCGCCGAGATTGACGAAGGACGGCATCAGGATGGCATTGGGAGCGATATAGGCGGAGCGGCGCACGACCGCGTTGGGCACGGCGCGGAAGCCGGCATCGCGGAACTGGTTTTCACCCCAGCCTTCAAACTTGGAGGGAACCTTGTCCCACCAGGTAGCTTGACCGGATCCGCCCTTGACGACTTCCATGTCGTTCAGCCGGAACGACAGGAGGACGGCCTTTTTCAGCCATTGATTGACGGTCCAGTTGCCGTCGGCTCCGCGCTCAGCAACGCGCACCTTGCCGCCGTCAAGCAGGTCGAGGGCGGTGTTGACCGCATCGCGGATCTCGCCATTGGTGTTGATGGTGACGCTGTCGCGGTTGTCGAAAGCGGTGTCGATGGTCTGCGACAGGGAGGCGAGATCATGGGTCGTCATCGGAATTCCTTAAACTTCGGCGGCTATCGTAACCTGCTCTAGAGCATGATCCCGAAAAATTGAAGTGGTTTTCGGTTGCAGTCCGCGCTGGATGAAGGTGTATGTGCCGGAATGGGCGCGGGTGATTTGATCCGTAGCGACCGGGACGTTGGAAGGAGCATCCGGCAGCGATGATTTGCTGTCGGTTTGCGGCAGGAAAGTTTGACATGGCAAGAATGAAGAAGCGGAATTTGCGGCGCAAGGATGGGGCCTGGGACCCATTGGTCGATAGCCAGCAGACCCGCGAACGCGCGGCGGGTGTTCCCCAGACCCCGCAATCGATGTCCCCGTCCTACAGGCTCGCCTATACCGACGATGATTTTCTCGCCCGCGAGGAGCTGCGCCCCGTGCGGCTGCAGCTTGAGCTGTTGAAGCCTGAAATGATCATGGCCGAGCGCGGTATCAACTCGACGGTGGTGATGTTTGGCGGCGCCCGTATTCCCGAGCCCGGCGGCGACGCCTGGGCGGCAAAGAACGAGACGCAGCGCCAGAACCTGACGGCTGCCTCAATCTATTACGAGGAAGCGCGCAAGTTTGCCCGTCTCTGCTCGCTGCATTCGGCCCAGTCCGGCTACAAGGAATATGTCGTGACCACCGGCGGCGGGCCGGGGGTGATGGAAGCCGGCAATCGCGGCGCCGACGATATCGGCGCGCCATCGATCGGATTGAACATCGTGCTTCCGCACGAGCAGGCCCCCAATCGCTTCGTGACGCCGGACCTGTCGTTCAACTTCCACTATTTCGCCATCCGCAAGATGCATTTTCTCGTGCGCGCCAAGGCCGTCACGGTTTTTCCGGGCGGCTTCGGCACGTTCGATGAATTGTTCGAGACCATCACCCTGATGCAGACCGGCCGCATGGCGCTGGTGCCTCTGATCCTGTTTGGTGAAAAATTCTGGCGCAGCGTCATCAATTTCGAGGCGTTGGCCGATTTCGGCACCATCTCGCCCGCTGATCTCGATCTTATCCAGTTCGTCGAAACCGCTGACGAAGCCTGGGAGATCATCTCGAAATTCTACGAGACGGTCGATCCGGCCACGGTTCCGGTGGCATCCGGGGCCCGGTAGGGACCGTCATCCTGTCTTCTGCGGTCCGCGCGTGAACCAAACGGCGCGGACTGCGTTCTCCCGTCAGTCATCGACACGGGAGACGATCATGAGTGACAGAAGCCTTTCCGACATAGCCACCAAAATGCGCGATATCGATATCGCAATGCTCTCCACCCATACAGACGGCGGCGCCATTGCCGGCCGGCCGATGAGCAACAATGGCGAAGTCGATTACGACGGCGATTCCTATTATTTCACCTGGGAAGAATCGCGCATGGTGGAGGATATCAAGCGCAATTCCAAAGTGGGTCTATCCTTCCAGGGCGAGAAAGCCTTTCTGGTTGCTGTCGAAGGCGAGGCCGACCTCATCAAGGACAAGGCGGCGTTCAAGGAACATTGGACAAAGGATCTGGACGACTGGTTCAAGGACGGCGTCGATACCGAGGGTCTCGTCCTGATCAAGGTCAGCGCCACCAGGGTGCATTATTGGGACGGCGAGGACGAAGGCGAAGTCAAGCTCGATGGCGCCAAGCAGCGTCACTAAGGTTTTCAGTCTTTCAAAAAATCCCGGCCACCGGCTTTGTGTCGCAGTGACAGCGCGTCGCGGCTGTGGCAATGAGCCGTGATGAAAACCCTGCGGCTTGTCTTGAAAGATAGAGTGTCGGCCGGCGCTATCGCCGTGCTGATTGCGTCTATGTTTCTGCTGCAGGGACTTGTGGCCGGCGTTGCGCATGGGACGATGGCAAGCGCTGCCGTCGATCCCTTCAATATTATCTGTATTGCCCATGAAGATGGCCCCCAACAGACCTCTCCCGGCGTGCCGCAAAAGGCCGCGCACGATATGTGCGCCACGCTCTGCCAGTTGGCAGCGGGGCATACGCCGGCCTTGCCTGGCCGGGCGATCGAAATCGCCGCTCCCGCCCTTGGTCATCCGGTCGAACTCTATTTTGCCGTAAAGCCAGCGCCCAGGGTTTTCCTCCGCAGCACCTTTGCCGAAGCCAGGGCACCCCCATCACTCTCCGCATGACGTCATAAAGATCAGGCTGGCCGCAGTGCGCCGGCCGTCATTTTCGCTCATCTGGAGAGACCCATGTCCGATTTCACCATCGGCCGCGCGGATGCCGCTGTTGCGGCACGTTCGCCGTCCGACCTTTACCGCGCCGTCTGGCGCTGGCATTTCTATGCAGGCCTTCTTGTCCTGCCTTTTCTGATCACGCTTGCCGTCACCGGCGCGCTCTATCTGTTTCGCGACGAGATCGACGGTCTTGTCTATGCCGATCTGAAACATGTCGAGATCCAGGAAAACACTGCGGTTGCGGCACCATCGGCGATGGTCACGGCTGCCCTTGCCGCCTATCCCGGAACGGCGGTGAAATATACCGACCCTCCATCGCCGGAGGATTCCGTCGAGATCACCGTCAACTCACAGACAGCCGGCAGACTGGCGGTTTACGTCAACCCCTATGATGGCAAGGTGCTGGGCGCGCTTCCCGATCGCGGCACCATCATGTGGACCATCCGCACCCTGCACAGCCTGAAATATTTCGGCTCGTTTGCCCGCTCGCTCATCGAAATCGCCGCCGGCTGGTCCGTGCTTCTGGTAGCCACCGGCATCTATCTCTGGTGGCCACGCGCACAGACTGGCGGCGTCTTGAGCGTAAGAGGCACACCGAAACGGCGGGTGTTCTGGCGCGATACCCATGCGGTCAGCGGCATATTCGTGGGTTTCTTCATCGTCTTCCTCGCAGTCACCGGCATGCCGTGGTCCGGCGTCTGGGGCGAGAAGGTCAATGAATGGGCAAATGGCAGCAATTTCGGCTATCCGGCCGGCGTGCGCACTTCCGTGCCAATGTCCGGTGAACATCTCGACCACGTCGCCAAAACCACCTGGTCGCTGGAACAGGCGCAGGTACCGCAGTCGACAGGCGAAGGCACCACGGCAATCAGCCTCGATCAGGCTGTCACCATCTTCGACCGGCTGGGACTGCATGATGGCTATGCGGTGAATATTCCGATGCAGCCGAAAGGGGTCTATACCGGTTCGGTCTATCCCGACGACGTTTCTCAGCAGCGGGTGGTGCATCTCGATCAATATAGCGGTGAGCCTTTGATCGACATGAGCTATGCCGATTACGGCCCGCTCGGTAAGGCGCTGGAATGGGGGATCAATGTTCACATGGGGCAGGAGTTCGGCCTGGTGAACCAACTGGTGCTGCTGGTGGCATGCATGGCGATCGTGCTTTTGGCGGTGTCGGCTGCAATCATGTGGTGGAAGCGCCGTCCAAAAGGCTCGCTCGGCGTGCCGCCGATGCCGTCGGACAAGCGGGTGTTTCGCGGCCTGATCGCGATGCTGGCGATCGGCGGCATCCTCTTTCCGCTGGTCGGTCTCTCGCTGGTGGTGATGCTGGTGCTCGACTGGAGCTATCCGCATTTCCGCCGGGCGATCCGGTTTGCACCATAAGCGCCAGAACCGTCACATAACGAAGAACCCTCCCCAGAAAGGGGAGGGTCCTGATTTCCGTATTGATCGTACGAGGCTCTAATTTCCTCCGTCATGCTCGCCCTTGTGGCGGGCATCCAGTCAGCTCAAGTCCTTGAGCTGATAAGGTCTTTTGGCCCGACGGACGTCGGGTCGCTGGATCCCCACCACAAGGGTGAGGATGACGGAGTGTGGGGGTGCCGCTGTCGTCAAACATCGGCTTCAGCGTTTATTAGCAGTCTGAACGCCCCGGCCATCTCCTGGCCGGGGCAATGACGTCAGATCTTCCGGGTCTTGTTGAAGTCTGCGGCGTCGATGACGCCGTCGCCATTGGTGTCGCGGCGCTTGAACATGGCGTCGGCGCGGGCTGTCACTTCCGTGAGGCTCAGCGAACCGTTCTTGTCGGTATCGGCGCGCTTGAAGCCCTTCTGGCGCACGCCGGGGAGCATGGCCGGGCGCGCTTCCTTGAGCTTGTCCATCGCCGCAGTCTTGTCTGCGCCGGTCTTTTCCTTGGCAGCCCGCCATGCCTGGCCATGGGCCTTGCGCTGTGCCTTGATTTCTTCGCGGGTGACCTGGCCATTGCCATCGGCATCGAATGTCTTGAAGGCTTCTGCCGTTCGGACGTGGACCTCGTCGAGCGAGACCTTGCCGTCGCCATTGGTGTCGAAGCGCTTGATCGCCCATTCGGCGCGCTGCTCCGGCGTCGGCTTCTGCCGGGCGGCGAAGGTGGGGGCGGCAAAGCCGGTGAGCGTCAAGCTGGCTGCGACGGCACCGAGAATCAAACTGTTCTTGCGCATGTCAAAATCCTTTCAGTGATCATTGTCCCTGAAGCGAGGATAGACAGCCCGGCCGGAATGGCCAGTTAAACTTTGGTAATTTAAGTCTTTGACAAGAAAGGGGTTTTTTCTTGTCGAAACTGTGTTTCGGCGAAGGTGGAGAAGCCCGTCAGGTCTCGGCGAGAAGCCGGTTGAGGAAGCCCGTCAGGTCTTCGGTCACGTAATCCACCTCGGCGGAACCTTCTTCGGTTCTTTCCCAGGCTTCGGCAAACTCGTATTCGAAATTGCGCGGCACCAGGAGAACGGTCTTCATGCCAAGCGCCTTCGGCACCACGAGATTGCGCGGCAGGTCCTCGAACATGGCGGCGTGCTTGGTATCGACCCGGTGCAGGCTCATGAACTTGTTATAGGTGTCGCCCGCGGGCTTCGGCACATATTCGGCCGCGACAATATCGAAAATGTCGTCGAAATGATCGAGGATGCCGAGTGCGCGCGCCGTCATCTCGGCATGCTTGACGCTGCCATTGGTGAAGATGAACTTGCGGCCGGGCAGCGCCTTGATGGCCTCGCCAAGCGCCGGATCGGCGGGAACGACGGAATAGTCGATCGCATGCGCCTTTTGCAGGAACTCGTTGGGATCGATGCCGTGATGGATCATCAGGCCCTGCAGCGTGGTGCCGTGATCACGGTAATATTCCTTCTGCAGCGCCTTGGCGGCCACCGGATCCAGCGTCAACAGCGCCGCGACATAGGCCGTCATGTTGCGGTCGATCTGCGAAAACAGATTAACGTGATGCGGATAGAGCGTGTTGTCGAGATCGAACACCCAGTCGGTGACATGGGCGAAATCGGCTTGTGTCGGCAGGCGGTCGAGCTGTGTCATGGCCGCGTTATGCCATGGCAAATCTGACGAGGAAATGGGCTTTTTCAACTCCGGCCGCATTTCCCCTTTGCGTTGCCATACTGCTGTGGCAGGTTCCAGGCTTCGGGTTTGGGCGCAGGGCGTGTATTGATGTCGGACGAAGTTTTCTACGGTCTGTTTCTGCTGGGCTTTTATGCCGCCTCGGTCATCACCTATTTCGCCTTCGGTTTTGCCGTCACGTTCGTCAACGATCGCAACCCGGAGCGCAGAATTCAAAAGGGCCGCGGCTCCGGCAAACGCCGCAATGCGGAAATCCGCCAGAGCCTCGCTTCCATGTTCAGCGCCTGCCTGCCGCTGACGATCGGTCTTTATGTCCAGGCAAAGGGCTGGGCGATAACGCCGTGGGAATTCAGCTGGTGGACGGCGCTGCCGCTGTTCCTGCTGATCATGTTTCTCTACGACACCTGGTTCTATTTCATGCACCGGCTGCTGCACACCAAGTGGATGTATCCGCTGCATGCGCTGCATCACAAGAGCGTCGCGCCCACGGTCTGGAGCACCTATTCCGAGGATGTGCTCGATAATTTCCTGCTGCAGGGTTTTACCGCCGTCATCGTCTTCGTCGTGCCGTTCCCCCCCGCGATCCTGATCGGGCAAAGGGTGTTCGAGCATTTCAACGGCATGTTCGGCCATTGCGGGTTCGAGTATTTCGCCTCCTCGACGGCGCGCTATCCCTCGCCGATGCTGTGCACGACGTTCCACGACCAGCACCATTCGGGCTTCCGCTACAATTACGGCAATTACTTCTCCTTCTGGGACCGGGTGCTCGGCACGGTTTCGCCCGATTACGACCAGCGCGTGAAGAAGACCGAGGAGGAAGTGCCACCGCTAACCTTCCGCCAGCCCGTGGTTCGGGCTAAGACTCAGGAAAAGTCGGTCTGAACCTGTCCGGTCAGACGGCCCGGACGATGAAGATCATTTCATCCGAAACGGCCGCGTCGAACGGCTGTGCGTGCCAGTCGCCGTAGACCTGTTCCGCCCGCAGCCCAGAAGCTTTCAACCGGTCCTCGATATCCGTTCGCGAGAGGAACAACAGCTCGCTGGATGACACGAGCGTGCGCTCGGTCAGCGCATAACGGGTCTCGAACGCGATGCGCTTGCCGGCAATTTTCGTGACCTGACGGGACTGGCGGACGGTCTGCCCGCCAGTGGTGAGATCGCTCTCCCCGTTCCAGCGCGCCGGCCAGTCTATCGCAGGGTTGCGGCTTTCGAACGCGATTAAGCCGCCCGGCGCAAGATGTTGCCGCATGGTTGCGAAGGCGGCGAGGATATCGCTGTCGTCGAGAAACACCTGAAAGGCGTGGCCTGTCATGATGATCAGGTCGAACCGTTTGGGCGAACGGAAATCCTGGGCTGAGGATAAGACCCACTCGATCTTCTCCCCGTTGTGCTTTTGCCGCGCCACATCCAGCATGGCTTTCGCCGGATCGGCACCGGTCACCGAATGGCCAAGAGCGGCATAGGCGTCGCATAGCAGTCCAGTGCCGCATCCAAGGTCAAGTATGCGTTGGGGGGCAGCACCTGCAAGCGCCAGATAGAAATCCCGGTCGATCGACCAGCCGCTGTCGAGATCATAGAGTTCAGCCAGCGATGGCTCTTCATAATGCAGGTCCGGCATGGAATTTCCTTGGTCGAAATGATGAAAGGCAAGCTAGCGTGCACGCTGGATGGCGCAAGGCGCGCCGTGACGGAACGATCCACGTGGCAATGAAAGCCGGGCCGCGCTGTGTCCGAAAGGCGACAACTCCTGCCGATGCGCCGCGTGGATATGGATTCTGCGCTGGCGCCATGCTAGCGGGCAGGGATGGAAGCCTGGATCGTCATCACAATCGCCGCCGCGTTTTTGCAGAACCTGCGCTCAGCGCTGCAAAAGCATCTGCAGGGGTCGCTCGGAACGACGGGCGCCAGCTTCGTGCGGTTCGGCTTCGGCTTCCCGCTGGCCATCGCCTATGTCTTCGGTCTGCACTATGCCGCTGGCTATGCCTTTCCGCAGCTGAATGGCAGCTTCGTGTTCTGGGCGGTCCTCGGCGGACTGGCGCAGATCTTTGCGACCATTCTTTTGGTCTATCTCTTCTCGCTGCGCAATTTTGCGGTTGGTACCGCCTATTCAAAGACGGAGCCGGTGCAGGCGGCGATCTTCGGTCTGATCATCCTGGGCGAACGGCTGACGCCCGGCGCAATCGCGGCGATCGTTGTTGGTGTCGCCGGCGTGATGATGATTTCCGTGGCGCGCATGCCGCTATCCTGGCGCAATCTCCTGGTGGCGCTGACCGGGCGCACGGCATTGATCGGCATTGCCTCCGGCGCGGTGTTCGGCATTTCTGCCGTCGCCTACCGCTCGGCATCCTTGTCGCTGGACGGGCCGAACGCGGTGATGCAGGCGGCCGTGACCCTTGCCTGCGTCACGACGTTCCAGACGGTGTTCATGCTGGTCTGGATGGTGATCAAGGATAAGAGCGAGATCGGACGCGTGGCGCGCGCCTGGCGGTCCTCGGCACTTGTCGGGCTGGCGGGTGTCACGGGATCGGCCTGCTGGTTTACGGCGATGACCCTGCAACAGGTAGCCTATGTACGGGCGCTTGGGCAGATCGAGCTGGTCTTCACTTTCATGGCCTCGATCTTCCTGTTCCGCGAACGCATCAACCGCATGGAAACCGCCGGCTGCCTGCTGATCGTGGCGGGTATCCTGCTGCTTTTGATGTGGACGTGATCCGTCCCTAGGCTCTGGCGCAGGTCATCGCTGTTGTGGCATGACAGGCGTGAATTGTTTTCGGAGGAAAGACGATGAACCAGACGGACAAGGCTAAGGCGTTCGCCAACCTGCATCGCAAGGGCGATCCGGTGGTGCTCTATAATATCTGGGATGCAGGCACCGCCAAGGCCGTGACCGCATCCGGCGCAAAGGCGCTGGCAACGGGAAGCTGGTCGGTGGCCGATGCCAACGGTTATGGCGACGGCCAGCAGATCCCGATGCCGCAGCTCGTCGATATCGCCCGCAGCATTGTTGCAGCGACTGACCTGCCGGTCTCGATCGATTTCGAGGGCGGTTATTCGGAAGACCCGGCCGCGACTGCCGAGAACGTCGGCCATGTCATCGATACCGGCGCTGTCGGCATCAATTTCGAGGATCAGGTAGTCGGCGGCAGCGGCTTGCATACGCTCGAGGCACAGGCCGCTCGGATCAAGGCGATCCGGGCCAAGGCAGACGAAAAGGGCATCCCCTTCTTCATCAATGCCCGCACAGACCTGTTCCTCAAACTCTCCGATCCCGTGCGGCATGCACCGCTGGTGGACGAGGCGATCGAGCGGGCGGCCGCCTATGCCGAAGCTGGCGCCAGCGGCTTCTTCGTGCCGGGATTGTCGAACCCGGACCTTATCGGACGGGTCTGCGAGGCGGTATCGCTGCCGGTCAATATCATGATGCGGCCGGGCATGGATGTGACGGCGCTGGCAGGGCTGGGCGTCGCCCGCATCAGCTATGGGCCGGGACCGTACCGGGCGATGATCGAGTGGCTGAAGGCTGAGGCCGGCGCGGTTTATCAGCAAGGCTAAGGAGCTTGCGTTTGCTGATCATGCCGCAAACGTTTTTGGAAGCCGTAAATCTGAAACTCTCCGTCATCCTCGCCCTCGTGGCGAGGGTCCAAAAGCGGCGCGTTGGTCTGCGTCGCCGAAAGACGTCTTCACGCGATAGACCTCTTGTGGCTGGATTCCAGTGACAGGCACAGGACTGACGGAAGGAGCAGGTCGCCATCAGGCATTCGACGGCGCCTGCGTTACCGAACGCCCCTTACGGAACGATCAGCGTTCCCGCACCATGCTCCGTGAAGATTTCGAGCAGCACCGAGTGGGCCGTCTTGCCGTTCAGGATGACGACGCCTTCGACGCCGCGGGCGAGCGCTTCGATGCAGGTTTCGACTTTCGGGATCATGCCGCCGGAAATCGTGCCGTCCTTGATCAGCGCGTGCGCCTCTGC
This sequence comes from Rhizobium sp. Root483D2, assembly GCF_001426685.1. Taxonomy (GTDB): domain Bacteria; phylum Pseudomonadota; class Alphaproteobacteria; order Rhizobiales; family Rhizobiaceae; genus Pararhizobium; species Pararhizobium qamdonense. The sequence continues at coordinate 16,399 of NZ_LMFB01000010.1, forward strand.
GACCGAGAGTTCCTTGATCAGTTCGCCCTTCTTGTCGAGGACGCCGGGAACGTCGGTGAGGAACAGGAGGCGGGTGGCATTGAGCGCACCGGCAATCGCGCCGGCAAATGTATCGGCGTTGATATTGTAGGTCGCGCCGTCGCGGCCGGGGGCAACCGGGGCGATGACAGGGATCATTTCCGACTTGGCCAGAAGATCGAGCAGGGTGCGATCGACCTCCGTCACCTCGCCGACAAAGCCGAGATCGAGCACGCGTTCGATATTGCTGTCGGGATCGACTATGGTCTTGCGGGCCTTCTGGGCAAAGACCATGTTACCGTCCTTGCCGCACAGCCCGATCGCCCATTCGCCGGTCTGGTTGATCAGGGCGACGATTTCCTTGTTGATCGAACCCGCCAGAACCATCTCGACGATCTCGACGGTCTTCTGATCGGTGACGCGCAGGCCGCCTTCGAACTTCGATTCGATGCCCATCTTGGTCAGCATCGCGCCGATCTGCGGGCCGCCGCCATGCACGACGATCGGATTGACGCCCGACTGCTTCAAAAGCGCGATATCTGCGGCAAAAGCCTTGCCGAGCTCGGCATTGCCCATGGCGTGGCCGCCATACTTGACCACGATCGTCTTGTTCTCGTAGCGCTGCATATAGGGCAGCGCCTTGGCGAGAAGATTTGCCTGGATTTCGCTTTCGGATGCGGACATGGGAATACCTCGAAATTAGCCGGGTGCTGTTTAGCGCAAGTTTCCGGTGGAGGGAATGATCCCCAGCAAAGATAAAGCCGGTGTGACATCGCCTGCTGCAACCTTGTTTATCTGCCGCAACTGGTCTTTTTATCCCCAGGCTTGTGCTCTATGTTCGCCCTGACGGACGAGGACCGGAGTATCAATGACAACAAACGACATCTCCACGCTGATCGGCCGGGTCTCGCTCAGGGATCGCGCAGCCTTCTCCGCTCTTTACGGGCAGACCAGCCCGAAACTTTTTGCCATCTGCCTGCGTATCTTGAGAGACCGGACGGAAGCGGAAGAAGCTTTGCAGGAAATCTACATCAAGATATGGCAGCGGGCCGACCGTTATGCCAGCGGCGACACCAACCCGATGTCCTGGCTATCGGCGATTGCGCGCAATCATGCAATCGATCATTTGCGGGCGCGAAAGCCGGTGGCAAACACGATTGACGAGGCATATGATCTGGCGGATTCTGCGCCGGATCCGGAAAAGACCGCGATCAATACGGCGGAGGGCCGCCGGATCGACAATTGCATGAACGAACTCGAGGCAGACCGCGCCGATGCCGTGCGCAAGGCCTATGTCGAGGGGTTGAGCTACCAGGAACTGGCCGAGCTTTTCGGCACGCCGCTAAACACGATGCGAACATGGCTGCGCCGCAGCCTGTTGAAACTGAGAGAGTGCATGGAGCGATGACCACACAGAACCCCGAAAGCGGAGATTCCCGTCGCGACCAGGTGATTGCGGGCGAGTATGTGCTGGGTGTTCTGTCTGCCGACGATCGCCGCAAGGTCGAGGCGCGCATGGTCCTTGATGGCGCGTTCGCCGCCATGGTCAATCATTGGCAGAGCAATCTGTCCTCCTTCGATGACGCCTATGAACCGATTGCGCCGCCGCCGCAGGTGCTGGTTGCTGTCGAGCGCCGGCTGTTTGCCGCCCAGGCAAAGCCCGTGGTTGCCGCAGGCGGCTTCTGGAATTCGCTGGCGCTGTGGCGCATGCTGACGCTGGCATCGGTTGCCGGGCTCGTCACCGTTGCGACCTTGACCAACGGTATCCTGACGCCCGTCAGCCGGCAGGAACCGCTCGTGGCGGAGCTGGCCGGCGATGCCAGCACGACGATCAATCTGCTTGCGCACTATGACGCCGGCAGCGGCGCGCTGAAAATTACGCCGGTTGCAGCAAGACAGACAGAGGCCAAATCGCTGGAACTCTGGCTGATCGAAGGCGAAAATCCCGCCAAGTCTCTCGGCATCCTGCCGCAGACCGGCGAAGGCGAGATCATCATTCCGCCGGAGATGCGCTCGAAACTCGGCGCCGGCGTCACTCTTGCGGTCAGCGTCGAGCCGTTCGGCGGTTCGCCAACGGGAACGGCGACCGGCCCTGTCGTCGCCGTCGGCAAGACACGGCTGCCTTAAGTCTCGACCTCTATCTGTAAGTTTATCATTACCGAATGCTGCGCTTGAAAAAGTGCAGCATTTTTTGTCTCTTGAACGGGATTGTCATAAAAACATAAAAAATCAAATATTTGGCGAATTGCAAACTTTCCTGAAACTCTTTCGAACGCCTTTCCGTTTCTTGTTTTGTCCTCTGCGCAGAGAACATGAATTCCAGAAAAATTGGGAGAGGCCCGCATTTGCGGGTCCGCGAAGTCAACAGGAAGGAATAGAAATGTTCAAGTCCATGCTGCGCACGGTCACCGTCGCTTCAATACTGGCCGCTGGCACATTTGCCGCTCATGCCGAAAATCCGATGGTCGGCGGCGCGCCGATGTATGAAAACAAGAACATCGTCGAAAATGCCGTCAACTCCAAGGATCATACGACACTGGTCGCCGCCGTCAAGGCTGCCGGTCTCGTTGAAACCCTTCAGGGCAAGGGCCCGTTCACGGTGTTTGCACCAACCAACGAAGCATTCGCTGCCCTGCCAGCCGGCACGGTCGATACGCTTTTGAAGCCTGAAAACAAGGCCATGCTGACCAAGGTTCTGACCTGCCACGTCGTTGCAGCAGATGCGATGGCTGCAACGATTGCCAAGATGGTCAAGGATGATGGCGGCACGCATGACGTCAAGACTGTCGGCGGCTGCATTCTCAAGGCCAAGGACGATGGCGGCAAGATTACGCTCACCGATGAAACCGGTGGTGTTGCCAATGTCACCATCGCCGACGTCAAGCAGTCGAACGGTGTCATCCATGTGATCGACAAGGTGCTTCTGCCGAAGTCCTAATCTGGAAGCCCTCGTGGTTTGGGGGCCGGATGCAACCTCAACGCATTTTCGGCTCCAGGCCGGGGCTCAAGTCATCTCCGGCCTCAAGGCCACCGGTATTCACTCACCGGTGGCCTTTTTATGCCGTATACAAGTTGTTGCTCACGCGGGATTGATCGGCATTTGTTTTGCCGCCGCGCAAACGCCGTACTAGCTTCACGCATATGCCGGCACCATCCGGCAGACGGGAGAGTATCATGACAAGCCGACGCCTTTTTCTTATCTCCGGAGTTGCCCTTGCCGCGACTGCGGCCTTTCGCGGTTTTAAACATGAAGCGGTTGCCGCCGAAACCTTCGCGGTGACGAAAACCGATGCGGAATGGAAGGCAAGCCTGACGGCCGAGCAATACCAAATCCTGCGTCATGAAGACACGGAGCGGCCTTTCACCAGTGCGCTGAACACCGAAAAGCGCAAGGGCACGTTCCATTGCGCGGGCTGCGATCTGCCGGTCTATTCGTCGGAAACGAAATATGACAGCGGCACCGGCTGGCCAAGCTTCTGGGAATCGCTGCCGAAGGCGGTCGGCACGCGCACGGATACGTCACTGCTGATGACCCGCACCGAATGTCACTGCAGCCGGTGCGGCGGCCATCTCGGCCATATTTTCGACGACGGGCCGCAGCCGACCGGCATGCGCCATTGCATCAACGGGATGGCAATGACGTTTACGCCCGCATCGGCCGCCTGATCGTTGTTTAAAAACTGCCCGCTGCCGGCGATGCCGGCTGCGTACCGGACAGTGCTGCCTGCAGCTTGGCTTCCTGGTCGGGCGAAAGCGATGTCTTCAAAACCTTGCCGCGCAGGCCGGAAAACTCCGCCAGGACCTTTTCCGGCTGCACCTTGCGCACCAGCACGAACAGCGCCGAGGAATTGTTGGGAATGGTTTCACCGAGCGACTTGATGAAGTCGTCGTCGATGCCGTAATCGGCAAGCGACCCCGAAAGCGCGCCGGTGCCCGCACCGATCGCACCGCCAATGGCAAAGCCTGCGAGCGGGTTGAGGAACAAAAGGCCGACCAGGCCGCCCCACAGCGAACCGCTCAAAAGCCCGGAGGTCGCACCGATGGCGGTGAGGTTCATGCTCTGCTTCAGATGGACCTTGCCGGTCTCGTCGCGCACGACCACCACGGCATCCTCAAGATCGATCAGATATTCTTTTTTCAGCGTATTCAGCTTCAGAAGCACCTTGTCGGCTTCTTCGGTGCTGTCAAACCCCACCACAATCAGATCGGACATGTCATATCTCCTTGAACGCCTGACACATTGGAGGCAGCCGGAAGGCCACCCCGCGCAAGCAGATAGAGCATGTTTCATGTTGGGGTAGTGTGACAGTTGCAATTACAGCATGCCGCGCAAAATTGCGCTTCATGCTGTAATGGACTGCGATATATGTCAGGTCGAGATCGCGACGCGGATGGCGGCGCGCAGTTCTTCCATTCCCAGACCCTTTTCCGAGGAGGTCGCCAGAACTTCCGGGAAGGCGGCGGGCCGCTTCTTAATCTTTTCCAGCGTTTCGGCAATCAGCCGCGGAACGGCGGGGTCCTTGATCTTGTCGGTTTTGGTGAGCACGACCTGATAGGAGACCGCTGCCTTGTCGAGCAGGTTCAGCACATCGTCATCGTTCTTCTTGATGCCATGGCGGCTGTCGATCAGCACATAGACGCGTTTCAGCGTCGAGCGGCCGCGCAGGTAGTCGAAGACCAGTTTGGTCCAGGCATCGACATGTTCCTTCGGTGCCTGCGCATAGCCATAGCCGGGCATATCCACCAGCGCCATTGGCGGCAGATCGCCCGGTTCGCCGGAATAGCCGTCGGGAACGAAATAGTTGAGCTCCTGGGTCCGGCCGGGCGTGTTCGACGTGCGCGCAAGACCCTTCTGGCCCACCAGTCCGTTGATCAGCGACGACTTGCCGACATTGGAGCGGCCGGCAAAGGCGATCTCCAGCGGACCTTCCGGCGGCAGGAATTTCATCGACGGCACGCCGCGGATAAAAACCCATGGCCGCCCGAAAAGGGGCTTGTCGTCCTGCTGCGTCGCGTCTGTCATGGTGTCTGTCCTTGGCTTTTGTTCAGGACTTCACGGTTTTGTGCCGTCATGTCAAGAAAACTCGCCATTTTCACCAATTTGCTGAGAGCGCGGCGCGCCGCTGGCGCCACATCTCGACGCTGAGATAGGAAAGCAGCGCAATCAGGACCACCGTTCCACCGGCGATGGTGTTGAGGCTCGGGATTTCGCCGTGAATGAGCGCGACCCAAAGAGGTGCGAGGATCGTCTCGGCGGTACCGAGAAGGGCTGCAAGCGCTGACGGGATAAGCCGGGCGCCGGTGACGAAGAATGCGAGACCCAGCCCGAAATTCAGCGCCCCGAACGTGACGAGGATGCCGAGTTCCGGCAGGGTGACGCTGAAGCCGGACGCCATGACGGCCGCCACCGCACCGGCAACGATCGTGCCGAAACAGGCAGCCGGCGTCATCCGCACATGTGCATAACGCCGGGTGATGACGGTCGCGAGCGCAAAGACGAAGGCGATCAGGACGGCAAGCGCATCGCCGGCGGGCGAGACCGTCCCGCCGATGGAATCCGACACCATGATGGCAACGCCGCAGATCACGGCGGCAATGGCAAGCCAGGTGATGAGCGAGACGCGCTCGCGAAAGACGATCCAGCTGATCAGCGCGGCAATCAGCGGCACGCCGGCCTGGATGAGAACGATATTGGCAACGGTGGTATAGGCGAGCGCCAGGATGAACGAGGTCGAGGCGATGGCAAAACAGAGCCCGACCGCGATGCCCGGCAGCCCCATGTTGCGAAACAGCCAGACGGTGCCGCGCGGCCCGTCGCGCAACAGCATGAAGCCGATCAAAAAGGTGGCGGCGAAGAACGAGCGCCAGAAAACGATGGTCCAGCCATCCTCGATCGACAGGAAGCGCGCCAGCGTTCCGCCGAAACTCCAGACGATGGCAGAGCCGAGTACCAGTGCCGCGCCCTGCGCAGCGCTTTGCCGGCCAATGGTTGCAGGTTGCGGCAGGGGCTGCGACATGACGGACATCCGGTTGCGATGATGCAATGTAGGACCGATTTCAACAGCGTGCGCCGGTATCCGCGACAGGCATTTGTCGCAATTCTTTCTGGCGGCGCCGATACCGTATCAGGGGCTTAACTTGGGGTGATCGCCTCTATCAACAGCGCCTGCAATCGGGCGATCGCAGAGCTCTGGTCACTGCCGGACCGGTGCAAGGCGAGTTCGATATCCCCAAGCGCCGGAAGGCCGGACGCAGCGGGGTCCAGCACGCGTAAATGCGGCGGCACGCCCTCGGCGGTGCGCAGTGTCACGCCAAGTCCCGCCGTCACCGCCGCCCAGAGGCCGCCAAGGCTGGGGCTGGCAAAAACGTGCCGCCATTCGATCCGCTGACGATCAAGGGCTTCTAGTCCGGCGCTGCGAAACGCACACGGCGAATCGAAGGCGATCAGCGGCAGGGTTTCGCCTTCGTTGCGCCTGAACCCGTCCGGACCGATCCAGACGACCGGCCGGGTAGCGATGATCTCTGCATGCGCGTCCGCCATGCTGCCCCATGTCAAGGCAAGATCAAGCTCGCCGCGTTGAACGGCCTCGGCAAGTGCCGATCCGCGATCGACACGGGCTTCGACGCGCACCATGGGGTAGGCGCGGCTAAAACGGCCGAGCAGGCCTGGAAACCACGTCTCGGCAAAATCCTGCGGCAGCCCGATCCTCACCCAGCCCTGCATGGCCGACAGTCCGGTCATGGCGCTGCGGGCCTCATCGTTGAGGTCGAGAATGCGCCGGGCATAGCCGAGGATAATGTTGCCAGCCTCTGTAAGCGCAAGACCGCGTCCCTGTTTTTGAAACAGGGTCTGGCCCGCCTGTTCCTCCAGTTTGCGCAGCTGCAGGCTGATGGCGGAAGGGGATCGGCCAAGACGATTTGCGGCCTTGGCAAAACTGCCCAGGTTGACGCCGGTAACGAAGGTTCGCAGGACGTCCATATCAAGGTTGACAGGCAAAACCATTCTGTTTTTCCAAACTGATAGTTATAAACTTCCAATTTTTCAAAACGAATGTGCGGCAGTAATCTGATCCCGTCAAACTATTCCAACAGAGGAAAACGCACATGCCCTTCGTTCATATTCAAGTTGCCGGTGCGCAAATCGGTGCACGCGAAAAGCAGACGCTGCAAAAGCACGCTACCGGCTTCATGGTGGATATCATGCGCAAGCGGCCGGAAGTTACTGCCGTCCTGGTCGATGTCGCCGAACCTGGAAGCTGGACGGTCGGTGGCGAGCCAGTGCCGGTCGCCGCCCATCTCGACGTCAAGGTGACCCGTGGCACCAATACGCACGAGGAAAAGGCGCGCTTCGTCGCTGCTGTGGCGGCGATGTTCAGGCAGGTGCTTGGGCCGGACCTGCCCTTAGCCGCCTACGTGGTGATCGACGAGATTGAGGCCGATGCCTGGGGCTATGACGGCGTCACGCAGGAAGAGCGCCGCCTGTTGCGCGCACAAGCCGCCGCTGCTGAGGCCGCTCGTGCGGCGTAGCACCAACTGAACGGCGCGGGTTCCGGGTGCGTCCCGGATCCGTTCAGGAGGATTGCACGTCCTCGGCGCGGGCGGCGTCCGGCTCCGGCTTGATGACGGCGAGCACCACGCCGCCAAGCGCGATGACAACAGCACCGGCGATCACCCCCGCCGTCGGGATTTCGTTGAAGAACAGGAAGCCGATGAGGGCGGCAAAGACCAGCCAGGCATAATCGACTGGTCCGACGATCGCCAGCGATGCAAGACGGTAGCCGCGCACGACACAATATTGCGCCGCCACGGCCAGCGGACCGAGAAGCAGAAACGGAACCATGGCCGGCAGCGGCACGGTCTTCCAGGTCAGGATCGCCGGCACGGAGAGGAAGAGGATGCCGAAGGCGTTGACATAGAGCAGGACCGTCAGCGGCCGGTCTGCATGGGACAGGACCCGGATCATCAGGCCCTCGATGGCCAGGAGGGCTGCCCCCAGAACGGCAATGGCGGCGGGCACCAGATAGGCGGGCTCGAACTGGGTGAAGGCGCCGCGCGATATCATGATGAAGCCGGCACCGGCGAAACTGAGGGTGATCCCAATCATATGCTGCTTCGTGACGGTCTCTTTCAGGACCAGCACGGCGAGCGGAATGATGAACACCACGTAGAGAAGGCCAAGGGCGGTCGCATCGACGATCGGCATCGCCGCCGAGGAATAGATCAGCGCAAAACCGCCGGATACGCCGAACGCCGCGCGCATCGCATGCGAAAACGGCCGGGCGCTGCGATAGACCCGCAAGCCCTCGTGCTTGACGGCAACGACAGCCAGAAGCGTAGTGAAACCGCTGATATAGCGCAGAAACTGGATCTGCAGCACGGACATGCTGTCGCCACCGAATTTCCCCGACGCAAAGATCAAGGAAAATAACGCCGTGCCAAGCACAACCCAGATCATCGCTTCCGCATTCGAGTTCAACAGACTTTTCCGCAAGGCCTTAACTTTCAATGGTTTCAGCGTAAACTCTTGCCAAATCGATCCCCCATATTGCAAATTCGATTTTTGAGCCCTGAATGAGTATTTTCGATGCAGAACAGACGCAGTGTTTCGCTGAATGCGGTGCGGGTTTTCGTTCTGACGGCCCGTCATCTCAGTATCGTGCAGGCCGCCGGCGAAATCGGCGTCACCCCGAGCGCGGTCAGCCACCAGATCAAAAAGCTGGAGGGCGAACTGGGGCTGGCGCTGTTCAAGCGCAGCCATAATTTCCTGGCGCTCACGGATGCCGGGCGCCGTTTCCATGATGATGCGGCCGCAGCGATCGCCGCGATCGACCGGTCCGCCGAGGCGCTCAGCCGCGACCAGAACGAGATCGTCGTGCGCGTGTCGATCTCGCTTGCCGTCCGCTGGCTGATCCCGGCGCTGGAACGGTTCAAGGCGATGCACCCGGCCGCCCGTGTCCGGATCGAGACGAAAACCGGCTCCAACATTTCTCTCGGGTCCGGCGATCTTGCCATTTCCTACCATCGTGCCGGGACGAGCCCTGCGGAGGGCGAGTGGCTGGCCGCCGATATGAGCCGCCCTGTCGCGTCGCCGGCATTGCTGGCCGCAGTCGGCTATGAGGGGACCGGAGATCTCGGCAAGGTTCCGGGCCTTCAATGCGCGGTGGACAACTGGGATTGGGCGCTGTGGACCCGCACGCTTCACATCGAGCGCGACGCCATCCAGATCCAGCATGTGTTCGATACCGACGACGCCGCCCTGCATGCGGCGACCGCCGGATTGGGCATGGTTCTGGCACCGGCGTTTCTGACCGAGCGTGAAATCCGCTCCGGCGGACTGGTCGCGCTACCGGGATTCGGGCCGGTCGATCTCGGCCACTACCGTGTCGTCTTCCAGCGCCACGAAAACCGCATGACCCGAAAATTCCGCAAATGGCTGGGGGAGGAAATGCAGCGCATGGTCTAACGGATTCTGCGCATGCTTTCGCCCAAGAAAAAACCCCGGATCATCGCTGATCCGGGGTTCATGATTTCGGGCAATCCGGCCTATTTGGCCGGTTTCGGTTTCTTCGAGAACAATCCCTTGAGATTGTCGAACAGCTCGACCTTTGCGCCATGGCGTTTCATGATGAATGCCTGCTGGGTGATCGACAGCGTGTTGTTCCAGGCCCAGTAGATGACCAGACCGGCCGGGAAGCTGGCCAGCATGAAGGTGAAGACCAGCGGCATCCAGGTGAACAGCATCGCCTGCGTCGGATCCGGCGGCGTCGGGTTCATGCGCATCTGCAGGAACATGGTGATGCCCATGATCAGCGGCCAGACGCCGATAACCAGCGCATGCGGGACGTCGTAGGGCAAGAGGCCGAACAGGTTGAACAGCGAGGTCGGGTCCGGTGCGGACAAGTCCTGGATCCAGCCGAAGAACGGGGCATGGCGCATTTCGATGGTGACGTAGATCACCTTGTAGAGCGCGAAGAACACCGGAATCTGCAGAAGGATCGGCCAGCAACCGGCGATCGGGTTGATCTTTTCTTCCTTGTAGAGGGCCATCATGCCCTGCTGCAAAGCCATGCGGTCGTCGCCGTGCTTCTTCTTCAATTCCTCCATCTTCGGCTGAACCTTCTTCATGTTCGCCATGGAGGCATATTGCTTGCTGGCGAGCGGGAAGAATAGCAGCTTGACGACGATGGTGGTCAGAAGGATGGCAACGCCGAAATTGCCGAAATAACGGAAGAAGAAGTCCATCAGTTTGAACATCGGCTTGGTGATGAAGTAGAACCAGCCCCAGTCGATCAGAAGGTCGAACTGCGGGATCGAGTAGGACTTCTCGTAGCCATCGACCAGCGGCACCTGCTTGGCACCGGCAAAGACCAGGGTCTTCAGCTCGGTGGACTGGCCGGGCGCGATCGTCACGGCATCCTGCTTGTAGTCAGCCTGGAAGCGCGGGCGGCCATCGGTAAAGTGTTCGTATTTGGATTCGTAGGCCAGGTTCTGCGGCGGCACGATAGTGGCAGCCCAGTACTTGTCGGTGATGCCGAGCCAGCCGGTGGTGGCCTTCTCATGCTTGGCCGGAACGTCGTTTTCCACCTTGCTATAGGCGACTTCGTTGAGGCCATGCTCGCCGATGACGCCGATGAAGCCTTCATGCAGTACGTAGACGCTCGGGGTCGTCGGCTTGTTGAAGCGGGTGACGCGGCCATAGTTGGACATCGACACCGGAGCGCCGCTGCCATTGTTGATCGAATCGACCACCTGGAACATGAAATGGTCGTCGATCGAGATCGTGCGGGTGAAAACCAGACCCTTTTCATTGGTAAAGGTCAAAACGACCGGGGTCGTTGTCGTCAGCTTGTCGCCGCTTGCAAGCGTCCAGGCCGTTGCCGGGCCGGGCACGGTGCCGGATGCCTCGTTGCCGATATAGCCGAGTTCGGTAAAGTAACCGTCCGGCGTGTCGGAAGGGCTGAACAGCGTGATCAGCGGGCTCTTGTCATCGACGGTCTCGTGATATTCCTTGAGCTTCAGGTCATCGAAGCGTGCGCCGGTCAGGTTGATCGAGCCGCTCAGCGCTGCCGTGTCGATGGAAACACGGGCCGATTTGGCAATCGCCTGGTCGCGGGTTTCAACGGCGCCGGGGACAGCGCCCTGGGCCGTCTGAGCCTGGCCCGGAACGGCCGGGGTAGCAGCCGGCTGGCTCTGCTGGGTGAGCTTCTGATGGGCTTCCGCCGCAATCCGTTCTTTCTCTATCTTCGGGTTCACATAGAGAAATTGCCAGGCAATCAGGATCAGCACCGACAGCCCGATCGCCACGAAGTAGTTGCGGTTTTTTTCCATCATTCTTTCCTGGAGCCGGCCGGTGGCCGTGAATATTTTTGCTTGCTTTCGATCCGCTCGCAGAGGGTCTTGCCGATCCGCTCGAAGGGCGCGTTCAAAAGGTCGCGTCTGGCGACAATCACATAGTCATGTCCGGGCTTCATTGCAAATCCGGCAGAAAGCCGCACGGCCTCCCTCAGGCGCCGGCGCATCCGGTTGCGTTCGACGGCATTGCCATGTTTCTTGGTGACGGTAAAACCGACGCGCGGCCCGCTATCGGGCTCGTTGCGATCAAGAACTTCCAGAAGAAACAACGGACCCTTCCGCTGCTCTCCCTTGCGCACGGCAAGAAACTGCGGCCGGCTTTTCAGCCGCCCGGCAGTTGATTCAGGCTTGGGTAATGTCATTTTCCCGCGCTCCTTCCGGGAGCAGGAGCATCCATCGTCCAGACGGACGTTTGCAGGATGCCCCGGCGCCATGAAGCCGCGCATGCAGGTTTCGCGAAGATCAGTGCGCGAAGACGCGGCACGCGCCAGACGGCCTTAAGCCGACAGACGCTTACGGCCACGTGCCCGGCGGGCAACGATAACCTTGCGGCCACCCTTGGTGGCAATACGTGCACGGAAGCCGTGACGGCGCTTGCGAACAAGCTTGGACGGTTGATAGGTACGCTTCGTCATTTATTTTAATACCGCGGTGTGCGGCCCTTCTTGGGTTTGCTTCTTAGCAAGGGAGCGTTACGTTCCGGGCACGGGCTTGCACAGGGCAAGGGGACTTGTCCGGACGTGGGCGGCTTATAAGAGCAAAGAGCCGCGAAAGTCAATTGCCGGAGCGCGCAAAGGCCGCAAAAGCTGGGGTTGATGCGGGTCGGGCGAACTTCAGGCCCTGGAAGAGCCGTGATGTGGCGCGTGCCGGTCTCAACTGACGATTGAAATTTAGCATCTAATAATATATTTAGCTAAACATAGCCCTAAGACGCAGATACTAGAATTGCGCTCTGTCCCATGAGGCTTCGTTAACCATGGTCATTTTAGTGTCTATCTGAATGCAATTACCGGCATGCGGCGCATTTTAACGTCTGCTGCCGGTCTCAGGGGGACATGGACTATGAAAATTCGCGGCAAGATCTATCTCATCGTCGGGGTGATGAGCCTGATCGCACTGGCTGTCACGGGCATGGCCCTGACGGTCATCACACAATATAATGCAAGGCTCGTCCAGTTCGACAATGCCTCGGATCGCGCCTTCAACGGCGAGCATCTCAACCGTCTGGTCACAGGCGTCGTCATGGAAGCGCGCGGCATCTACGCAGCCCCGACGGTGGAAAAGTCCAAGCCGTTTGCCGAAGGGCTGGTGAAGAACCTCGACAAGATCGACGCGCTTTTGACCGGTTGGCGCCCGCTGGTGCCTGCCGGGGAACTGGCCGCCTTCGACGCCGTCGTCAAGCGCGCTGCCGAGTTCCGCACGTTCCGCACCGAGACCGCCCGCCTCAGCCAGGAGGTTTCGCCGCAGGCCGCCAACGAGCAGGGCAACAATGATCTCAACCGCGCCAACCGGAAGGCCTTCCAGGCCGAGATCGACGCTATCGTCGATACCGACCGCGCGGCTCTTGATATCATCCAGAACGAGGTCAACGCGATCGAAAGCCGGATGATCCTCATGGTGCTTTTGACGGCCGGCTTCGGTCTCATCATCGGCGCGGGAACAGCCTTCTATATCGGCACCAAGCAACTTAGCCAGCCGATCCTGCAGCTGACCGGCACGATGAAGCAGCTTGCCGATGGCGACCTCAGCGCCAACGTGCCCTTTTCCGGCCGCAAGGACGAAATCGGCGAGATGGCCGGTGCCGTCGAAGTGTTCAAGCGCAATGGCCTGGCCGTGCGCGAACTGAATGCCCAGGAAAGCGCGCTGCGTGAAAAGAGCGCCGATCTGCAGTCGAGCATCGCTGTCGTCGTGACGGCCGCCGCTGCCGGTGATTTCACAAAGCGGATCAACAAGGACTACGGCAATGCCGACCTGAACCGGTTTGCCGCCAGCCTCAACGAGCTTGTCGATGGCGTCAACAGCGGCGTCAACGAGACCCGCCGCGTCATCGCCAGCCTTTCTGCCGGCGATCTCACGCAGAACATGCACGGCAATTTCCAGGGCGCATTTGCCGAATTGCAGCAGAACGTCAACGACACGCTCTCGACCCTGCAGAACACCCTGCGCGAAGTGCGCACCACGACCGATTCGATCAACGGCAATTCCTCCGAACTACGCTCGGCTGCCGACGACCTGTCGAAGCGCACCGAGCAGCAGGCTGCAGCGCTGGAAGAAACCTCGGCCGCGCTGGAACAGATCACCGCTGCCGTGCGCAATTCGACCGACCGTGCCCAGGAAGCCACCGTCATGGTCACCGAGGCCAAGCAGAGTGCAGCCCAGTCCGGCGAAGTCGTGCGCAAGGCCGTCGATGCCATGGGCCGCATCGAGCAGGCCTCCAGCGAGATCGGCCAGATCACCAACGTCATCGACGAGATCGCCTTCCAGACCAACCTTCTGGCGCTGAACGCCGGTGTGGAAGCAGCGCGGGCCGGAGATGCCGGCAAGGGCTTTGCCGTCGTTGCCCAGGAAGTCCGCGAGCTTGCCCAGCGTGCGGCCAGCGCCGCCAAGGACATCAAGGGCCTGATCGCCAAGTCAGGCTCCGAAGTCGCAACCGGCGTCAAGCTGGTTCAGGAAACGGGAGAGGTTCTCGGCAAGATCGAAACGCGGGTGCTGAGCATCAACGACCACATCCATTCGATCGCCACGGCCGCGCGCGAGCAATCGACCGGTCTCGGCGAAGTCAGCACCGCCGTCAACCAGATGGACCAGGTGACGCAGCAGAATGCGGCGATGGTGGAAGAAGCCAATGCCGCCACACACAAACTTTCGGCGGAAGCCGACAGCCTGGCGCGGCTGATCTCGCATTTCAAGCTGGACGACAGCGTGCCGTTGCGCGTCGTTGCTTCCCCGGTCCGCGAGAATACCCGCCCGGTCGCGTCGCCGGCCCGCAAGATGATGGGCACGGTTGCCCGCGCCTTTGGCGGCGGCTCGGCCAGCGCCGCAGTCTCCAAGGACAATTGGGAGGAGTTCTGATCCTTCCCGGACAGTCACCTTTGAATATCGATCCCGCAGCGATCCCGCATCGCTGCGGGATTTCCGATCACGGCGACGTTTTTTACCGCGATCATTCGTTATTGGTTCAAGCGCCGCTTTCCTTCTAATGCTGGGCCGATGGAACCAAGCAAGCACAAGAGGCAGGATTTGACCGTGCAGGGCCGCCGGGAAACGACGGAAGGGGAGGCGGAGCCCGCAGGGCCACCGCTGATGTTGCGTGCCGCTCCGCTTCTCGTCTTGGCCGCAGGCCTTGTCCTTGCCTATGGGCTGGGCTGGCATCGCTATGTGACGCTCGGCTGGCTGGCCGATCAGCGTGAGATGCTGTTGGACATGGTGGCGCATTATCCGTTGCGCTCGGGGTCGTTGTTTTTCCTCGTCTATGCCGCCGTCGTGGCGTTGTCGGTTCCGGCTGCCTCGGTGCTGACGATCTTTGCCGGTTTCCTGTTTGGCTGGCTTGCCGGTGGCGTCATCGTCGTCATCGCGGCCACGGCCGGCTCCTGTCTGCTGTTTGCCGGCGCGCGCACCGTGTTCGGCGATGTGCTGCGCCGCCGCGCCGGACCGTTTCTCAACCGGTTTTCCGCAGGCTTCAGCCGCAATGCGTTCAGCTATCTGCTGGTTCTTCGCCTGGCGCCGGTCTTTCCCTTCTTCGTCGTCAATATCGCCCCTGCCTTCTTCGCGGTCAGCCTGCGAACGTTCGCGCTTGCCACCGTGGTCGGCATCATTCCCGGTACGTTCGTTTTTACATGGCTTGGCTGCGGCTTCGAGGAGGCGATCGGCGATGCGGCCGGACATGGACGAACCCTGCACTTGTCGGATTTTCTGACGCCGAAGCTGACCTTGGCGTTCATGGCGCTGGCGCTCATTGCCGCGCTGCCGCTTCTCGTGCAGTTTGCTCGTGAAAAACGGCAGGCGGTGGGTGATCGTGACAAGGACTGACGGTGTGACAACGGTTCTGTCTCCCGATATCTGTGTGATCGGCGCCGGTTCTGCGGGGCTTTCGGTTGCCGCAGGGGCCGCAGCCTTCGGCGTGCGGGTTGTGCTCATTGAACGCGGGCAGATGGGCGGCGAATGCCTCAACACCGGCTGCGTACCATCCAAGGCGCTGATCGCAGCCGCCAAGCACGCCCATGCGGTGCGCAAGGCCGCCGAATTCGGTGTGATAGCCGGCGAACCGGTCATCAATTTCGAAAAGGTTCAGGCGCATGTGCGCGCTGTCATCGGCGCGATCGCGCCGCATGATTCGGCCGAGCGGTTCACCGCCATGGGCGTCAAGGTCATCAAGGCCGATGCGCGCTTTACCGGTCGTGACACTGTGGCGGCCGGCGAATACGTGATCCGCGCCCGCCGTTTCGTCATCGCCACCGGCTCTTCGACAGTCATTCCGCCGATCCCCGGCCTTGCCGATGTCGATTACCTCACCAACGAAACCCTGTTCGACCTCAAGAGCCTTCCAAGTCATCTTCTCATCATCGGCGCCGGGCCGGTCGGTCTCGAGATGGCGCAGGCGCACCGGCGGCTGGGGGCTGAGGTGACGGTCGTTGATTCGGGGAAGGCGCTTTCGAAGGAGGATCCTGAACTGGCGGAGATCGTGCTCGGCCAGCTGCGGGACGAAGGCATCTCCATTTTCGAACACTGCCGGGTTCTGTCTGTCGAAAAGACGGCGGCGGGGACGCGACTGAATTGCGAAACACAAGCCGGTCCGCTGAACCTCGAGGGCAGCGCCCTGCTCGTCGCGACCGGGAAAAAGGGCAACACATCCGGGCTCGGCCTTGAGGCGGCAGGCATTGCGGTGACGGCGACGGGGATTGCGGTTGATAGACACTTGCGCACGCAAAACCGCCGGGTCTACGCCATCGGCGATGCAGCCGGCGGGCTGCAATTCACCCACGCCGCCAGCTATCATGCCTCGCTGGTGCTGCGTGAAATCCTTTTCCGGCTACCGGCGCGCGAAAACCGCGATACCGTGCCGCGTGCCACCTTCACCGATCCGGAAATCGCCTTTGTAGGCCTCGACGAGCAGCAAGCCCGCAGGCGTTATGGGCCTGTCGAGGTCCTGCGCTGGCCCTATGCCGAAAACGACCGGGCACAGGCGGAACGCAACACGGCAGGCCTGATCAAGGTGATCACCACACGGCGCGGTAAGGTTGTCGGCGCTGGGATCGTGGGTACAGGTGCGGCCGAGATGATCGGCCTGTGGTCGCTCGTCATGTCCAGCCGGCTGCGCCTCTCGGATATGCGCGAGGCCATCCTGCCCTATCCAACCATGACGGAGATTGGAAAACGCGCCGTCATCGCCTATTATACGCCCTTGACACGCAAGCCGTTCGTCCGGGCCATCATCCGCCTGCTCAGACGTTTCGGCTGAGACGATGGAATTCAATGGCATGACGGCAGAGACGACAGCAACCACGGCCCTTCAAAGGCAGCCGGCCCGCGTGGGGTTTTTCCGCGGCCTTTCCGGCCGGCTTTTGTTCCTAACGGTTGTTTTCGTCATGCTCGCCGAAGTGCTGATTTTCGTTCCGTCCGTTGCCAATATGCGCATCCGCTGGATGGAAGACAGGCTGAACACGGCCGCTGCCGCAGGCGTCGTGGTCGATGGCCTGCAGGACGTGCAGCTGTCGCGCCCGCTGCAGGAAGAAACCCTGATGGCGACCGGCACCAAGGCCATCGTTCTCAGGCGCAAGGACGAATCGCGGTTGATCGCGGCCGTCGACATGCCGCCGGAAATTGACGCCCAGTACGACGTTGCCGCGATGACGCCGATCGCCGCCATCCGCGATGCCTTCGATACGCTGCTGTTTGGCGGCGGCAAGGTGGTGCGGATCTATGGGCCGATCGGCGAAAGCGATGCGATCATTGAAGTGGTGATGTCGGACAAGAGCCTGCGCAAGGCGATGCTGGTCTATTCGCGCAACGTCTTCTTCCTGTCGCTCGCCATTTCGCTGTTTACCGCCGCGCTGATCTTTCTGGCCATCAACCGGCTGATGATCGTGCCGATCCGGCGCATGACGACGAATATGCAGGAATTCGCAACCGAGCCATCCAATCCGGCCCGCGTTCTCGATCCGGCTTCAGGGCGCGACGAACTCTCGATCGCCGGGCAGCATCTGTCTGCCATGCAGCAGCAGCTGCAAAAGACGCTGAAGCAGCAGAAGAACCTCGCCGATCTCGGCCTTGCCGTGTCGAAGATCAATCATGATATGCGCAATATCCTGGCTTCGGCGCAGCTGATCTCCGACCGCCTTGCCGATGTCGATGATCCGATCGTCAAGCGGTTTGCACCCACGCTGTTGCGCACCATCGACCGGGCCGTCGGGTATACCACCGAGGTTCTGTCCTATGGCCGCACCACCGAGCCGGAGCCGCATCGCCGGTTCGTCAAGCTGCGGCCGCTGGTGAGCGATGTCGGCGAAATGCTGGCGATCGATCCGGGCTCCGGCATCGAGTTCGGCATGCAGATCCCCGAGGATCTGCAGGTCGATGCCGACAGCGAGCAGCTGTTCCGCGTCGTCCACAATATCTGCCGCAATGCGGTCGAGGCGCTGACGAACGGCCAGGCCGATAGCAACGCGCCGCGCACAATCAACGTCTCGGCAATGCGCACCGGCAGCGTCGTCAGCATCTCTGTTGATGATACCGGGCCGGGCATGCCCGCCAAGGCGCGCGAACACCTGTTTACCGCCTTCAGAGGCTCCGCCCGCTCCGGCGGCACAGGTCTCGGCCTTGCCATTGCCCGCGAACTGGTGCTCGCCCATGGCGGCACCATCGCGCTGGTGGAAAAGCCGACGCCGGGAACCCTGTTCAGGATCGAACTGCCCGACCGCCCGGTACCGCTCGATGCGTTCCGCTCGAAAGCCCGTCACTGACATCGGATTTTTCCAAATGCCGCTGTGAGGCCTTTGGAATGGCGCTGTGCAAAGGCTTTGCGGCTGAAATCCATCCACAGTTTCAAAGATATAAGCAGGCCGTTTCATCAAAAAACAAATTTTCTGCCGAAATTCGCTTGCATTCCCCGGTGGGACGTTTTAGAGGATCGCCACGCAAGCGGTTGACGCCGCAGCGCGAAGCACCCGTAGCTCAGCTGGATAGAGCATCAGACTACGAATCTGAGGGTCGGACGTTCGAATCGTTCCGGGTGCGCCATTTCTTTCAATGACTTATCGGTAGAATAAACGGTTTCCGCTGGATGGCGGGACGCCGCATCGGCGCAATAGCATTCAATGGCTTTGCGGTGATGTCAGCTTCAATCAACGTCGCAAAGCGCTCGAAAATCGTGGCACGCTTTCTGCCGCGCGCGCCTCACAAATCCCAATTATCGTTTCTTGCGCAGTGCCTCGATCAGGGTGCGGGTCTTTCCCGTGGCGTAGACGATGTCTTCGCGGTCGAGATGCACGGTGATTTCGACATCCTTCCAGCCAGCGCCGTTTTCGCGGGCAAAGAGCACCGCGTCTTCCAGCGATGGAAAAACCGAGGCCGGGGTGCCGGCGATCAGGAACTGCACCGAGCATTCGGCGTCCGAATAGTTACTGAGTGCCTTGATGGGATCAAACGCCATGATGTCCTCCTGTGCCGCTGCGAACCGGGCAACGATACGCTCCGGCAGCGCCGCTATAGCCGGAAAATGTCTGTCCGTCTCTCTATGATCATCAAAACATCAGCGGAACGGCGTTGGGCGTGCTTGGCGGACGAAAGGTGGCCGCAACGTGTGGCTCAGGCCGCGCCGGGAAACCGGTGCGGCCTGGTGTTCTTTACCACTTCTGGTGAACGTGAACCTTGATCAGGCGCTCGTAGACATCGGCAAGGGCAGTCAGTGTTTCAGAGGGGATGGCGGCGAGGTCGCTGGCGGAGGCATTGGCCTTGGCCTGTTCCTCGTTACGGGCGCCTGGGATGACCACCGACACGGCCTTGCTCTGAAGGATCCATGCAAGCGCAAACTGCGCCATGGACGCGCCCTGTGGCACGAGAGGCCGCACCTGCTCGACAGCCTCGAGCGCGACATCCAGCGGCACGCCGGCAAAGGTTTCTCCGACATCGAAGAATTCGCCGTTGCGGTTGAACTTGCGATGATCGTCATCGGCAAATTTTGTGTCAGCGGTAATTTTGCCGGAGAGCAGGCCGGACGCCAGCGGCACGCGCACGATGATGCCGACATTCTTTTTCAGCGCCTGCTCGAAGAACAGGTCATGCGGCCGCTGGCGGAAGATATTGTAGATGATCTGGATGGTCGCGACGCCGGGATATTCGATCGCCTTCAGCGCCTCCTCGACATTGGAGACCGAGACGCCGTAATGGCGGATCTTGCCCTTGACGGTCAGATCATCCAGCGCGCCGAACAGATCCGGCCGGTAAAACACTTCGCTCGGCGGGCAATGAAGCTGCACGAGGTCGAGCGTCTCGACGCCGAGATTGGCAAGGCTGCGGTCGATGAAGGCTTCGATATTGGCGGCTGTGTAGCCCTCGGCCACATGCGGGTTCAGCCGGCGGCCGGCCTTGGTGGCAACGAACGGCTTGTCGCCGCCGCGATCCTTGAGAACCGATGCGATGATCTTTTCCGAGCGGCCATCGCCATAGACATCGGCCGTGTCGATGAAGGTGACGCCGGCATCAAGCGCCGCATTCAGCGCGCGCTTGCCGTCTTCCTCGGACACGTCGCCCCAGGCGCCGCCAATCTGCCAGGCGCCGAAGCCGATTTCCGAAATGGTGGCGCCGGTGCGCCCCAAGGTTCTGTTTTTCATGATATGATCCTCGCCGATGGAGCGCTCCGCTCCGTCAATCCCGCTGCATCCGAGCGGAAAATTCTGTTTACCCGCTGTTTCTATTCGGAATATGACGGGGGGGCCAGCAGCCGTTCTTTCAAGACCTTGCGAAGCGGGAAAAACCATTCCTGTTTTCAAAGCCTTATTGAAAGGCGTTGCGACAGGATCGATCAATCGTCCGGCGTGATGACCGCCCGGCCACGGCTGAGATCGAGGATCATTCCGGTCGCGGCCTGAAGCGCATCCTTCGGGATCTGCAGCGAAAGGCTGGCGCCGGTACTGGTAAATGCTTCCGCGCTGATGACGGCGCCAAAGCCGCCAAGGCGGGCCTTGATCAAGGCCAGGTCGGCAAACTCGCAGTCCAAAGTCGCCGCGATCGTCTCGATGACCTCGACCTTTTCGGCTGCGCGCAGGCAGATCGCCGCCGTGCCGCCATAGGCGCGGATCAGACCGCCGCTGCCCAACAGCGTGCCGCCAAACCAGCGGGTGACGACAACGGCAATATGATCGAGCCCCTGACCGTCTATGGCCTGCAGGATCGGCTTGCCCGCAGTGCCGCTTGGTTCGCCGTCATCATTGAAGCGGTAGGTCTGGCCGATGCGGAAGGCCCAGCAATTGTGGCTGGCCGTCAGGTCGGATTGTTCGTTGATAAAGTCCCTGGCCGCCGGCTCGCTGGACACGGGGCCGCAGACAGCGAGAAACCGGCTCTTCTTGATGTCTTGCGCGTGGGTTTCGATGCGTTGAAGCGTCAACATTGGCTGGCCCGTTTGCGCGGTGATAGTGCATCGGGCAGCCCAATGTGAAGGGAGCGTTCCCTCAAAGCGCGCTCTGCCACGCCTTCACCGCATCCAGCGGATAGACCAGCATCAGCACGTTCAGCGTCAGATTATCGCGGATCAGCCAGCCGGTGAAAATCTCGAAGAAGACGGCGATGGCGACGGTCAAGGCGATTGGCGCCTGCCTGGCGAAGAAGAAGCCGAGCGCCATGAACACCGTGTCCATCGCCGAATTGAGAATGCTGTCGCCGTAATAGTCGAGCGAGACGGTGGCTGTGCGGTAGCGGTCGATGATGAGGGGGGAGTTTTCGAGAAGTTCCCAGCCAGATTCGATCACCAGTGCCAAAAGCAGCTTTGCCGCCAGCGGCTTGCCGCGCAGGGTCAGATGGGCAAGCCCGTAAAACAGGAAGCCGTGGATGATATGGGAGGGCGTATACCAGTCGGCCAGATGCTGCGAATTGCCCGGACCATTGGCATTGGGCTCGAACAGCTTGATATAGCCGCATTCGCAGATCGGCGTGCGGCCCATCCAGTATTCGATGACGATCTGCAGGATGAGAACGCCAGCGCACGCGGCAAGCCAGAGCGTGGCGGCGCGCGGCGAACGGTTTTCTGCCGGAACCAGCGTGGTCACTTCTTGGCATCCTGATCGAGCGAATGCTTCATGATCACAGGCATCTGCGACAGGGTGAACAGCACCGTGATCGGCATCGTGCCCCAGACCTTGAAGGCGACCCAGAAATCGGTCGAGAAATTGCGCCAGACGACCTCGTTGAGCACAGCCAGGAACAGGAAGAAGATGCCCCAGCGGATGGTCAGCTTGCGCCAGCCGGCCTCGTCGAGCTTGAAGGCGGCATGAAAGACATAACCGAGCAGCGATTTTCCAAACAGCAGGCCGCCGAGCAGGATGACGCCGAACAGCGTGTTGACGATGGTGGGCTTCATCTTGATGAACGTATCGTTTTGCAGATAGAGCGTCAGCGCGCCGAAGATGAAGACGACGACGCCGGAGATGAGCGGCATCATCGGCAGGGTGCGGGTCAATATCCAGGAGACGGTGAGCGCGATCGCAGTTGCGGCCATGAACAGGCCGGTGGCGATGAAGATCGGCCCGCCGAGTTCGGTCAAAGCCGGGAATTTCTGCGCCAGCCACTCGCCGCGCGAATTGGCGAAGAAGAAGACCACGAGCGGCCCGAGCTCCAGCACCATTTTCAGAAGCGGGCTGATTTCCTTGCGCGGCTTGACCGCCTCGATCGATGACATGGTAACGTCCTTAAAGCGGTTATCGTGCATGCCCGGTTTGCGGGCTATTCGTCTCTCTTGTCGTCAACCTCGGACTTGCCCCGAGGATGACGGAGTGCCGGGACCCTATAACATCAGCAAAAAGGCAAAACCGGGTCAATGGGGAATTCCGGCGATGGCCTCGGCAAAGTCCTTGGCCTCGAACGGTTCCAGATCGTCCACGCCCTCGCCGACGCCGATGAAATAGACCGGCAGCTTGTGCTTGGCGGAAATGGCGACGAGGATGCCGCCGCGCGCGGTGCCGTCGAGCTTGGTCATGATCAGGCCGTTGACCCCCGCCACATTGCGGAAGATTTCCACCTGGTTGAGGGCGTTCTGGCCGGTCGTGGCGTCCAGGGTCTGCAACACGGTATGCGGTGCATCGGGATCGAGCTTGCCGAGCACGCGGACGATCTTTTCCAGCTCCGCCATCAGTTCCGTGCGGTTCTGCAGGCGGCCGGCGGTATCGATGATCAGCACGTCGCTCTTTTTCAGCCGTGCCTGCTCGAAAGCCTCGTAAGCAAGGCCCGCTGCATCGGCGCCGAGTTTTGAGGAGACGATATCGGATTTGGTGCGCTCGGCCCAGATTTTCAGCTGCTCGATGGCGGCTGCCCGGAACGTGTCGCCGGCGGCTAGCATCACTTTCAGGCCGGCACCCGACAGTTTTGCCGCCAGCTTGCCGATGGTGGTGGTCTTGCCGGTGCCGTTGACGCCGACGACGAGAATGACATGCGGCTTGTGGCTGAGGTCGAGCTGCAGCGGCTTGGCGACGGGGGCCAGAACCTTGGTGATTTCGGCAGCCATGATGCGCGAGACGTCTTCGCCGGACACATCCTTGCCATAGCGCTCGGAAGCCAGCGTATCGGTGATGCGCAGCGCCGTCTCGACGCCGAGATCGGCCTGGATCAGCAGGTCTTCCAGATCCTGTAGCGTTTCGTCATCGAGCTTGCGCTTGGTGAACAGCGCGGTGATCTGGCCGGTCAGCTGCGAGGAAGTGCGCGAAAGCCCCTGGCGCAGGCGCTGGAACCAGGTGAGTTTCTGTTTCGGCGCTTCCGGTGCCGGCTCGACGGCGCGGCCGGTGGCGAAACCTTTTGGGAGGATGGGGGTTGAGGGCGCTTCTTCAATGTCCGTGTTTGCGGAGAGTTCGTCACCCCCCTCTGCCCCGGAGCCTGTCCTCGGGCTTGCCGAAGGCAAGACCCGGGGGGGCATCTCCCCCTCAAGGGGGGAGATCAGGCTGGCTTCAGCCTCAGTCGTCTCATTAACTGAAGGAGGTTGCGTTGAAAGAGCCTCAGACTCCGTCTGATCTCCCCCCTTGAGGGGGAGATGTCCCGAAGGGACAGAGGGGGGTGCTGCAATTTCCTCGATCTCGGCCGCTTCGGCCTCCGCCTCCAGTAGCGACAGCGGGATCAGACCGATATCGCCGATCTCTTCGACGGCAGGAAGAATGGCCGGGGTCTCCAACTCTTCTTCAGAAGCTTCATCCACGAATTCAGGCGCTTCAACCGCATCGGCAGAGGGTCCGCCCGCCGTGTCCATTTCCTCCGGCAGGACGGGGTCTGCTGCGACCGGCAGGTCTTCGATGCGCGAATGCGGCTCGAGCTCGGCTTCGATCGCCCGGGTTTCCTCCGGGCTGAACGTCGATTCCGCCTGGTCCATGACCGCATCGGCCGCCGGCGTGGCAGTTGGCTCGCCTTCGGCCGGCTTGTCCTTGCCGAATGTGAAGACCTTTTTCAGAAAGCTGAGCGCCATTTGAATTCCGTAAACTCAGGCCGCGTCGGCGGCCATCAATTGCATGACTGAGGCGCGCAGCGCTTCAGATCCCGTATCTATGCCTGCCGCCGCTCCAAAACCGCTTCACTATTCAGAGCTGCCAGCATGAGATGCTTGCCGTTGTGGCCGGTGATCCGGGCCTGCACGATAGCGCGCGGCTTCAGGCCGGGGACGGCGGCAAGCGTGAAATTTTCCGTATGTGCCAAGCCGTTGTTCTCGACAAGCAGGCTTTGCTGCGTTCCGATCATGCTGTCAAGATGGGCCTGGTGCAGCTGAAGTCCAGTGGCGCGCAGCCGGGCGGCCCGTTCTTTCACCAAAGCGCGGTCGAGCTGCGGCATGCGGGCGGCGGGCGTTCCTGCGCGCGGTGAATAGGGAAAAACATGCAGATGGGCGATATTGGACTCCTTGGCCAGCCCAATCGCATTTTCAAACATTTCTTCGGTCTCGGTCGGAAAGCCTGCGATCATGTCGGCGCCAAAGCTTATGTCCGGCCGCAGCCGCCGCACGTCGCGAATGAACGCCAGGGCATCCTCTCTGGAGTGGCGGCGCTTCATCCGCTTCAGGATCATGTCGTCGCCATGCTGCAGCGACAGGTGCAGATGCGGCATGAAACGCGGCTCATCGGCGATCAGGTCCATCAAATGGCTGTCAGCCTCGATGCTGTCGATCGAGGAGAGGCGCAGGCGCAGGATATCCGGCACCTGTTTCAACAACGTCTTTGCCAGAAGCCCAAGCGATGGCGTTCCCGGCAGGTCGCCGCCATAGCTCGTCGCATCGACGCCGGTCAGCACGATCTCGCGATAGCCGCTATCCGTCAGTTTGCGCGCCTGATCGACGACGGCGCCCATCGGCACGGAACGGGAATTGCCACGGCCATAGGGGATGATGCAGAAGGTGCAGCGGTGGTCGCAACCATTCTGCACTTGGATGAAGGCGCGCACATGGCCCTCGATCAGCTTGACCATCTGCGGCGCCGTTTCGCGCACGCTCATGATGTCATTGACGCGCAGTTTTTCCTCAGCCGATACGCCGAAATCAGGCAACGACCGGTAGGAAGCGCTCGTCAGCTTTTCCTCGTTGCCGAGCACGGCATCGACCTCGGGCATTTCGGCAAAGGTCTGCTTTTCGGTCTGGGCGGCACAGCCGGTGACGATGATGCGCGCATGCGGATTGTCGCGGCGCGCCCGGCGGATCGCCTGGCGGGCCTGGCGCACGGCCTCGCCGGTCACGGCGCAGGTATTGACGAGGATGGCATTGTTCAGCCCCGCCTTTTCGGCCTGCGCCCGCATCACTTCGGATTCATAGGTGTTGAGACGGCAGCCGAAGGTTATGACATCGACGCCGCTCAAAGCGCGGCACTTTCCGCCCGTGGTTCTCCGTCGCGGAACCAGAGACCGGTCGTGGGATCGACCGTGCCCGACCATTCCCATTCGGCCGGGCCGGTCATGATGACATGGTCGTCGCGCTCGCGCCATTCGATGGTGAGGATACCCGGCGGCGTGGCGCTGGCGACCGTGATTGCGACATTGCGGCCGGTGCGGCCGGTGCGGGCAGCCGAAACTGCGGCCGAACAGGCGGCCGAGCCGCAGGCGAGCGTCAGGCCGGCGCCGCGTTCCCAGGTGCGGGTGGTCACCGACATGGGCGAGGTGACCTGCGCAAGGGTGATATTGGCGCGCTCGGGAAACATCGGGTGGTTTTCGAGCAGCGGGCCGAAGCGTTCGAGATCGAACGACATGACATCGCGATCGACCCAGAAGATTGCATGCGGATTGCCCATCGACATGACGGAGGGCGAATGCAGGACCGGATCGTCGATCGGGCCGATCTGCAGCTCGATGCGGCTGGTATCGTAGAATTCTTCCGAAAGCGGAATCTTGTCCCAGGCAAAAACGGGCGTGCCCATATCGACGGAAATGGTCCCATCGGCATGTTCCTGCGCATTCAGGATGCCGGCGACGGTCTGGAAGGTGAACGCCTTCTTGCCGGTCTCGGCTGCAAGCGCCTGCACGACGCAACGCGTACCGTTGCCGCAGGCCTGCGCCTTTGAACCGTCGGAATTGAGGATGTCGATAAACGCGTCGGTGCCCTCGGCCTTCGGATCATGGATCGCCATGATCTGGTCGAACCGGGTATCGGCATGCGCATTGAGCGCAATGGCCGCCTCAGGCGTCACCTTGTCCCGGCGCCCACGCATATCAACGACCAGGATCTTGTTGCCAAGCCCGTTCATGACAGCGAATTCGACCGGAGTGCTCATGACATTCATTTCCATCGTTTCTTGGGGTCTATATGGCGGAAACGGGGACAAATTACCAGTGGGCCTTCCCCTTGGTTGAGCGGGCAGGCGGCCGTTCCCCTTCTCCCCTGGGGGAGAAGGCGCCCGAAGGGCGGTTGAGGGGGTTGTTCGGCAGATTCTGGGTCGATGGCAGGGTGTGTGGAGTTGGCTTCGCCCTCCTCATCCGGCGCTTTGCGCCACCTCTCCCCGCTGGGGAGAAGAGGGGGTGCGCGGCGGTTTCGATGTCCATAACCAGCTATTGTCCGGTTTTTTTGCGGGCACATGGTTGTGGTCTTTCCCGGCGCGGGCCAATCTGTCGCTCGCCGATGCGGAGACATGCCATGCCCGAAAGACCCCAGCTGCTCACCGGAAAGTGCCTCTGCGGCTCTGTCGAATACGAGGTCGAGGACGCTTTTGAATATGCGATGAACTGCCATTGCTCCAACTGCCGCCGCACCACCGGATCGGCGTTCAAGCCGATCGCTGGGATCGCGCGGGAGCGGATGCGGGTCTTGAAGGGCGATGAGGCGGTTTTGGTTTACGGCAATCCCGATGAGGCGCACGACGTGCATTGCGCCACCTGCGGTTCGCTGGTCTATTCGGTGGTGCGTGAAGGCGCCTATGTCCATGTGCCGATGGGCACGCTGGCCGATACCCCCACGATCCGTCCCACGGCGCATATTTTCGTCGGCTCGAAAGCGCCGTGGTACGATATCACCGACGGTCTACCGCAGTACCGGGAGTTCCCGGACGGTTGAGGCCGCCACGGGACGGCACCCAACCGAACCACACGGATGAAAGCATGCGATGCGCCTCCATCCGGAGCAGAAAACCTCCTTACCCGATCGACATCAGGCTGGCATTTCCGCCGGCGGCTGCCGTATTGATGCTGGTCGAAACTTCTTCCAGCAGCCAGTTGAGGCAATAGGCATCCGGGTTCTTGGCAAGCTCGGCCGTCGATGCGGCCTGGACCAGAACCAGCGGGCCGGGGAGGGTGGCGATCTGCCTGTTGACGGTGCGCACACGCTCCGCCTCGCCCTCGATCAGCGCGCCGGCAAACGGCACGTCCATGCGCCAGTCGGCCGTGAAGGACACGCGGGCGGCGACGGTGCCCGGCAGGGAAGCCAGAGCTTCCTTGAGGCCGGATGTGGTATCGACCACGGCCGTATTGCCGGTTGCGAATACGGCGGCAAGCTGGCGGTAAAGGCCATCGGCCGTCTGCGGCACCAGCAGGATCTTTCCGCGCGGATGCAGGGCGTAGAGGTTGATTTCGCCAACCGGCCCGGCAAGCTCGGTCGTGAGGCCGAGCGCCGACTGGCTGCCGGTCTCGCGGGCGTCCTGCGCCTGGGTTCTCAGGCCCTTGCTATCCAGCCACTTGGCGAAATCGAGCAGAACTGGATCGGTATGAACCGAGCTGTGCTGCGGCGGCACCGGCGGCGTGGTGACGAGACGGCCGAGATAGAGCGGGCCGCCGGCTTTCGGACCGGTGCCCGACAGGCCGCGCCCGCCGAAGGGCTGGACGCCGACGACGGCGCCGATGATGTTGCGGTTGACGTAGAGATTTCCGGCCTTCACCCGCGAGGTGACATGGGCAATGGTCTCGTCGAGGCGCGTGTGCAGCCCGAATGTCAGGCCGTAGCCGGTGGCATTGATGTCGTCGATCAGCCGGTCGAGATCGTCGCGCTCGTAACGCAGCACATGCAGGACCGGGCCGAAGACTTCGCGCTTGAGGTCGGAAAGCTGCTTCAGCTCGATGATCGTCGGCGGCACGAACGTGCCGTCGGCCGTGGCTGGAGATAGCGCGATCTGCTCGACCTTGGCGCCGATGCCGCGCATGGCGTCGATATGCTTGTCGATGATCTCCTTGGCTTCCGCCGTGATGACCGGGCCGACATCGACAGCCAGGCGGTCGGTGCGGCCGATATCGAGCTCGTGCAGCGCGCCCTTCAGCATGGTGAGTACGCGGTCGGCAACATCGTCCTGCAGGCAGAGCACGCGCAGCGCCGAGCAGCGCTGGCCGGCGCTGTCGAAGGCGGACGCAATGACATCGCCAACGACCTGTTCGGCAAGGGCCGAACTGTCAACGATCATGGCGTTTTGGCCGCCGGTTTCGGCAATGAGCGGCACCGGCTTGCCCGATGCGGACAGCCGCTCAGTCAGCTGCGCCTGGATCAGCCGGGCGACCTCGGTCGAGCCGGTGAACATCACGCCGGCAATATTCGGCGCGCCGACCAGGGCTGCGCCGACACGGCCGTCGCCCGGAAGCAGTTGCAGCGCTTCCGGCGGGATGCCGGCCTCATGCAGGATGCGCACGCCTTCGGCCGCGATCAGCGGGGTTTCTTCGGCGGGCTTGGCCAGAACCGGATTTCCGGCGACCAGCGCTGCGGCGATCTGGCCGCAGAAGATGGCCAGCGGAAAATTCCACGGGCTGATGCAGACGATGGGGCCGAGCGCCTGATGGGATGGACCAAGCGTGCGGGTTGCCTGTTCGGCATAGTAGCGCAGGAAGTCGATGGCTTCGCGCACTTCGGCAATCGCGTTGGGCAGCGACTTGCCGGCTTCGCGCACGATCAGGCCAAGCAGCTTGGGCATGCTGGCCTGCATCAGGTCGGCGGCGCGCACCAGGCATTGGGCGCGCTCGGTGGGCGGAACGGCACTCCATCCGGCCCCCTCGGCGAGCGCGATCTCGATGGCCCGGCGGGCATCGTCGGCAGCGGTCTCGACAACGGAGCCGACGACATCGCGGTGATCGCCGGGATTGAGGACAAGACGGCTCTCGCCGCGCAGCTTTTCAGAGCAAAGATGCGGTGCGGCCGTCCAGTCGATCGCAGCGCTCGCTTTCAGTGCTTCCGAAAGCATGGCCAGAGACGTTTCGTTGGAAAGATCGAGGCCTGCGGAATTGCTGCGGCCGGCATAAAGGTCGACAGGCAGTTTGATCTGTTCATGCTGGGCGCCCATGACGGGCATGGCGCGCACGGTATCGACAGGGTCGGCGATCAGCTCGTCGATCGAGACGGCCGGATCGGCAATGCGGTTGACGAAGGAGGAATTGGCGCCGTTTTCCAGCAGGCGGCGCACGAGATAGGCAAGCAGCGTCTCATGCGTGCCAACCGGCGCATAGATGCGGCAGGGGCGGTCAAGATTGGCCTTGCCGACAACCTCGTCATAAAGTGGTTCACCCATGCCATGCAGGCATTGGAACTCGTATTTTCCCACCTTGAAGTCGGGCCCGGCCATTTCGTAGATCGCCGCCAGCGACTGGGCATTGTGCGTGGCGAACTGCGGGAAGATCACATCGGCCGCATCCAGCAATTTGCGCGCGCAGGCGATGTAGGAAATGTCGGTGTAGATCTTGCGGGTATAGACCGGGAAACCATCGAGGCCATCGATCTGGGCACGCTTGATCTCGGCATCCCAATAGGCGCCCTTGACGAGGCGCACCATCATCCGGTGACCGGAGCGGCGGGCGAGATCGATGATGAAATCGAGAACGAACGGGCAGCGCTTGCCATAGGCCTGGACGACGAAGCCCATGCCGTTCCAGCCCGACAAGGCAGGATCGAGGCGCAGCGCTTCGAGCAGGTCCAGCGACATTTCCAGCCGGTCTGCCTCTTCCGCGTCTATATTGAGGCCGATGTCGTAGCTCTTGGCAATCAGCGCCAATGCCCTCACCTTGGGCAGCAGCTCAGCCATGACGCGGGCGCTCTGGGCGCGGACATAGCGCGGATGCAGCGCCGAGAGCTTGATCGAAATGCCGGGGCCTTCATAGATACCGCGGCCGTTCGAGGCCTTGCCGATCGCATGAATGGCATTTTCGTAATCGGCATAGTAGCGCTTGGCATCAGCGGCGGTGGTCGCGGCCTCGCCCAGCATGTCGTAGGAATAGCGGAAACCCTTGGCCTCCAGCGGGCGCGAACGCTTCAGCGCCTCGTCGATGGTTTCGCCGGTGACGAACTGCTCGCCCATCATCCGCATCGCCATGTCGACGCCACGGCGGATTACCGGTTCGCCGGCGCGCGCGATCAGCCGCGTCAGCGCTGCCGAGAGGCTGCGGTCATTGACGGTGGAGGTCAGCTTGCCGGTGACGACGAGGCCCCAGGTGGCGGCATTGACGAACAGGGACCGGCCGCCGCCAATATGCGAGCGCCAGTCGCCATCGGCAATCTTGTCGCGGATCAGCGCATCGCGCGTGGCCGTGTCGGGAATCCGCAAAAGCGCTTCGGCCAGGCACATCAGCGCCACGCCTTCCTGGCTCGACAGCGAATATTCATGCACCAGCCCTTCGACGCCGGAGCCCTTGTGCTTGGCGCGCAAGGCAGTAATCAGCTTGCGCGCGGTGGTTTTGGCCCGGGCGCGGATATCCTCGCGCAGGGTGGCGGCGGCGACCAGCGGCGGCAGGCACTCGGTTTCCGGCAGGCGGTAAGCGGCGGTGATTGCCTGGCGCAGCTTTGTCTGCGCGGCGATCGGCGGCGCAAAATCGGCAAAGGGAGCTGATGGTGCAGAGGTATCTTGCGGCTGCGGCAGGCTCATCGAAATCGTCCCTTTTCGAAGCTGTCGGGCGCACGCGGCGTGGCCCGGAATGGATGGGCGCAAAATAGGGCAGAGGTCTCCGGATAGCTATCCGGGAAAATAAGCCAAATGCCGGATGTTTCACCGAAACAGATTGTTTAAACCGTACACCATGCGGGCATATCGAAATCGAGCCGGATGATCCGGTGTCAGAGAAGAACTTTCTGCGAAAGTTTGTGACGCGCCATCAGACATTCATCATCACCGGGCATGCAGGTGCGGCAAACGATCGGGCGCACCGCATAGATCTTGCAGCCGACATGGACGCCAAGCTTGCCGTCGAGCGCCAGACAGCGATTGTCCTCGCAACGCATGCCGCCGAGATCGGCCGAAACATATTCCGGCGGTATAAGGTCGAGATCCGCATCCGTCTCCAGCGAAAAACGCGGCCAATCCTGCGAATAACTGCAGCAGGCGCCACAACTCTGGCAGTCGAAATCATCAGTGGGAACGGCAAGGGTCATGCGGCGAACGTAGCATGGAATTGGGGAAAGGTGGAAGGCCGCGCACTCCCCTTCTCCCCTGCGGGGACCGTTGCATAATCGTCGAATTGACTGATGTGGCCACAGGATAAGCGAGTTCTTGTGCC
>NZ_LMFB01000011.1:0-260 GCF_001426685.1 Rhizobium sp. Root483D2
TGATTGTTCTCATTGCTACTGCTCATCTCGCCGCAAACGCATCGCGTTTGTCGGCTCATGAGCGAATGGCGAATAGGGAGTAGCGAATAGCGCTCCCAATCGCCGCCAAAACGTGTTCAAAAAGACCGGATAGACCAGCGAAACCCCTATTGGCTATTCGCTACTCCCTATTCGCTCATCAAAATCCAGCTTCTCATTTTGGTTTGTCACCGTCGCCGGTGACATTCTTGCCCTTAGTTGACCTGGTGGTTATTGCGGGG
>NZ_LMFB01000011.1:335-96859 GCF_001426685.1 Rhizobium sp. Root483D2
TAATGCCGGGAAACAGACATCAAACAGGGTCGCTGAGAATTTATCTCCCCGTCCCTTACATGAGACAAATTGCCCTCGGCAATTTGCTCAGGACGTCAGCATCACCGCAAAGCGGTGACGCAACGCGACAAATCCCTGAAAGGGATTGGCGCTTTCCGCGGGGTGGAGCAGCCCGGTAGCTCGTCAGGCTCATAACCTGAAGGCCGCAGGTTCAAATCCTGCCCCCGCAACCAAAATAACAACAAAAAGCCCGCGTGACAGAAATGTTCGCGGGCTTTTTGGCGTTTAAGGTGCAGGTGAGTGCCTGATCGGAAGATCTGTCATCTGCCGATCAGGCGCCACGCGTCTGCCTGCTGCGGTCCGTATAGGATCGTGTCGTCTCCCTCCCCCCAAATCAAAATCACAGACGATCACTCGATCGCGGTCATAAATGCCGGCGCCTGTTGTTCGAAAAATTTCGAGAACGACGCGATCCGGGGTGGCAAGGCTTGGTAGGGCGGATAGTACAGCGTCAGCCAGAGGTCCGGGGGCGACCAGCCGTTCAGGACGTGGATCAGTCTGCCTGTGCGCAGATGTTCGGCGACGTGGAATTTTGGGAGCATCGCGACGCCTGTGCCATGTGCGGCCATGTCGGCGAGAACGCCGCCGCTATTGGTGCTGAAGGCTCTACCCGCTGAAATCGTGGCACTGCCGCTTCCATCCGACAAGGTCCAGGTCTCGCGTTTGCTTTCGCCGCTATAGGCCAGGCAATCGTCCGGTGTCAGCTCGTTCGGGTGTTTCATGTCGGCAAACCGGCTTCCCGGCGCGGCGACGAGGATGCGGTGTACGATGCTGATCTTTCGCCAGATGGTGAACTTGTCCGAAGGTGCGGCCGAGATGCGGATCGCCAGATCGTAATCATCATCGATAATGTTCACCAGCCCGTCCGCGAGCGAGATTTCGAAGCTGATCTTTGGGTAAAGTTCCGTGAAACCGGACAGGATCGGTGGCAGGATCTGCTGGCCGAACCAGGTCGGCGCACTGATCCGCAGCCGGCCGTGATCGGCTTTATGCATGTTCATCACCTCTTTGCGCGCGTTTTCCAGCACCTCCATCGCAGGCTGAACCTGAGCTGCATAGATCGCTCCATCCGTCGTCAGGGAGACCTGGCGTGTGGTTCGAACGAAGAGCTGAACGCCGAGATCCTCTTCAAGGGCGGCAATGGCGCGCGTGACGGCAGCCGGCGTCATGTCCAGTTCGCGTGCCACTTGAGCAAAATTCCGCTTTTCGGCAGCCAGAAGAAACGTTCGCAGAGCCTTGTAGTCATTCATCGGATTGTTTCACCTGTTGCAATACATTGACAAGAATTATTACAATTCTGGCCATTGAGCAACTGACGTAAATTCCAATCACGCAAGACGAACAACATCTGCACCGAAAGGAAAACGTCATGATCAAGGATATCAAGGGACTGCATCACATCACGTCGATGGCATCCGGCGCGCGGGAGAATAACGCTTTCTTCACGGACACGCTTGGCCTGCGCCGTGTGAAGAAGACTGTCAATTTCGACGATCCCAATGTCTACCATCTCTATTACGGCGACGAAACCGGCACCCCCGGCAGCGTCATGACCTCCTTTCCGTTTCCGAATATGATGCGCGCACGCCCTGGCGTCGGCGAAGTCAGCGAAACGCAGTTTTCCGTTCCAAAGGGCGCCCTCTCCTTCTGGCAGGATTGCCTGACATCAAAGGGCGCAGGCAATGTCCGGAGTGGGACGGTGTTCGGCGCCGGCAGCCTCATGTTCCAGGGACCGGATGGCGAAGGCTTTGCCTTGATCGAAGCTGACGATGTCCGCCAAGGCTGGACTGGCTCCGGTATCCCCGGCAGCGCGGCTATCCGTGGATTTTCAGGCGCGAAGTTTCGCCTGCATGAGGCCGCTGCAACGGCCGAACTTCTCGGCTTCATGGGCTATGAGCGGGCTGAGACGGACGGGAATGTGACCCGCTTCATCATTCCCGGCGGCAATGGCGCCGATACGATCGATCTTGAGGCACTGTCCGGGACGCCCCATGCGCGGCAGGGTGCCGGTTCGGTTCATCACATCGCCTTTGCGGTCAAAAATCGCGAAAAGCAACTCGAAGTCCGCAAAGCTCTGATGGATACGGGCTATCAAGTCACGCCGGTCATCGACCGCGACTACTTCTGGGCGATCTATTTTCGCACGCCCGGCGGCGTGCTGTTCGAGATTGCCACCAACGAGCCCGGTTTCGACCGCGACGAGGATACGGCGCATCTCGGCGAGGTTTTGAAGCTGCCGGCCCGGTATGAGCCGTACCGCGGTCAGATCGAAGCCGGTCTGCAGCCACTGGCGGCCTAACATGACCGCCACGTCGCTTTCCGACAATTCAGCGTCCGAACATTCAAGACGAAATGTCTTCCCTGCCCCATGCCTACTTTCAATCCAGTCAAAAGGAAAATGTCAGATGTCCCATAAACTCCAGGTCCTCACGCCGCAGAACAGCCAGATCATCTTCATCGATCAACAGCCGCAAATGGCCTTCGGTGTCCAGTCGATCGACCGCCAGGTCCTGAAGAACAATGTGGTCGGCCTTGCCAAGGCGGCCAAAATCTTCAACATTCCGACGACGATCACCACCGTCGAGACAGACAGTTTCTCGGGCAACACTTTCCCGGAACTGCTCGCCGTCGTTCCCGGCAATGACATTCTCGAGCGCACATCGATGAATTCCTGGGACGATCAGAACGTCCGCGATGCGCTTGCCAAGCATGCCGCCGATGGCCGCAAGAAAATCGTCGTCGCTGGTCTCTGGACCGAGGTTTGCAACACGACCTTTGCGCTCTCCTGCATGAACGACACCGACTACGAAATCTACATGGTTGCGGATGCATCCGGCGGCACGTCCGTCGATGCGCATAAATATGCGATGGACCGCATGGTGCAGGCGGGCGCCGTTCCCGTTACCTGGCAGCAGGTCCTGTTGGAATGGCAGCGCGACTGGGCCCGCAAGGAAACCTATGATGCGGTGACCTCCCTGGTGAAGGAACATTCCGGAGCCTATGGCATGGGGATCGACTATGCCGTGACGCATGTTCACGGTGGCACTGAGCGCGTCAGCCATGGCAAGCGGATCGGTCCAAACCCCGCGCAGTAAAGCCGTCACCTCCCCCGGCAGGACGCCACCTGCCGGAGGGGGCCCGCGTCCTCATAGCGAAGGTCATCCCTGATGAAACTCTATCTCCTTTCACTTGGCGCCGGTCTGCTGGTGGGTGTGGTCTATAGCCTGCTCAATGTCCGCTCGCCTGCTCCGCCTGTCGTCGCGCTTGTCGGTTTGCTTGGAATTCTCGTGGGCGAGCAGCTGGTACCGTTGGTCAAAAGCATCTGGGCCCGCGAGCCAGCCGCCGTGTCCTGGCTGCATCAGGTCAAGCCGCATATGTTCGGTCATCTCCCCAAAGGTGGAGCGACGATCGCGACGGCGGCTTCCCAGGGTGACGATCCGGTATCGGGGAAAAGCTGATGACGACGCGCCGCACATTCCTGGGCGCGGCATCGAGCCTCGCCTTTGCAAACCTGTTTTCACCGGCCAATGCCGCCGATCCTTTTCTGACCGGAGACGCTTCCATGCACGCCGATATTGTTCTTCATAATGGATTGATCACGACGCTTGACCGCGCCAATCCGAACGCCACCGCGGTTGCCATCAAGGATGGATTGTTCATTGAGGTGGGTACGGACAGCGAGGTTATGGCGCTGGCCGGCCCGGAGACGAAGATCGTCGATCTCAAGGGCAAGCGCGTGCTGCCAGGCCTCATCGACAACCACACCCATGTCGTGCGCGGGGGCCTGAACTTCAACATGGAACTTCGCTGGGATGGCGTGCGCTCGCTTGCCGATGCGATGGATATGCTGCGGCGGCAGGTGACCATCACGCCTGCCCCGCAATGGGTGCGCGTGGTCGGCGGCTTCACCGAACACCAGTTTGCCGAAAAACGGCTGCCGACGATCGACGAGATCAATGCAATTGCGCCAGATACGCCTGTCTTTCTGCTGCATTTGTATGACCGCGCGCTGCTCAACGGGGCTGCCCTTCGCGCTGTCGGCTATACCGGGGACACGCCGAACCCGCCCGGCGGCGAGATCACCCGCGATGCCAATGGCAACCCAACGGGGCTGCTGCTCGCCAAGCCGAATGCCGGTATTCTGTATTCGACGCTGTCCAAGGGGCCGAAGCTGCCGTTCGAATATCAGGTCAATTCCACCCGCCATTTCATGCGGGAGCTGAACCGGCTCGGCATTACCGGCGTGATCGATGCGGGCGGCGGCTTTCAGAACTACCCGGATGATTACGCTGTCATCCAGAAGCTCTCGGACGAAGACCAGCTCACGGTGCGCCTTGCCTATAATCTGTTCACGCAGAAGCCGAAGGAGGAGAAGCAGGACTTTCTCAACTGGACGCAGTCGGTCAAATACAAGCAGGGCAACGACTATTTCCGCCATAATGGCGCTGGCGAAATGCTTGTCTTCTCCGCTGCGGATTTCGAAGACTTCCGTCAGCCGCGGCCCGAGATGGCACCGGAAATGGAAGGCGAGCTTGAAGAGGTGGTTCGAGTTCTCGCTGAAAACCGCTGGCCGTGGCGCATGCATGCCACCTATGACGAGACCATCAGCCGCTCCCTCGACGTCTTCGAGAAGGTCAACAAGGACATCCCGCTTGAAGGCCTGAACTGGTTTTTCGACCATGCCGAGACCATTTCGGATCGCTCCATCGACCGGATTGCGGCTCTTGGCGGCGGGATCGCGACCCAGCACCGCATGGCCTATCAGGGCGAGTATTTTGTCGAGCGCTATGGCCATGGTGTTGCGGAGGCCACGCCGCCGATCAAGCGGATGCTGGAAAAAGGCGTCAATGTCTCGGCCGGTACCGATGCGACCCGTGTGGCCTCCTATAATCCCTGGGTCTCGCTGTCCTGGATGGTCACGGGCAAGACGGTTGGCGGCATGCAGCTTTATCCCCGCGCCAACTGCCTCGACCGCGAGACCGCGCTGCGCATGTGGACGGAAAAGGTCACCTGGTTTTCCAATGAGGAAGGCAAGAAAGGCCGGATCGAAAAGGGCCAGTTTGCCGATCTGGTCGTGCCGGACAAGGACTTTTTCACCTGTGCCGAGGACGAGATTTCGTTTCTGTCCTCGCTGTTGACCATGGTCGGCGGCAAGATCGTCTATGGCGCTGAAGACTTCCAGGCGCTTGACGAAAACCATGTTCCTCCCGCCATGCCGGACTGGTCTCCTGTGCGCACGTTCGGCGGCTATGCTGCCTGGGGCGAGCCGCAAGGCGCGGGCTTGAATTCGTTGCGCCGCACCGCGATCTCGACCTGCGGCTGCGCCAATTCCTGCAACGTCCACGGCCACGACCATGCCGGAGCATGGACAGCGAAGCTGCCGATTGCGGATTTGAAGGGTTTCTTCGGGGCGCTGGGTTGCGCCTGCTGGGCCGTGTGACGGCGGGCGGCTCCGCGGAAGGGTTGGGCCGCCGTTGCCGCTAGCCAGCCTTTCCGGATTGATGTCAAATGGTTCATTGCAAAAATCGCAATGAATTCGAAAGAATTGATGCAATTGTTGGCGATAATCTTTCCAGTCACTATCGCTCCATCAGCCGCAAACAAAATGATGGCTTTCGCCGACAGCATTACAGGAGCAGACATGATCGACCCTTTTTTGTCCACCCGCCGCCAGGGCTCGCTTCTAGCCGATATACTCGCTGCACCGGCAACGCGGGTTGTCGCGCTGCTTGCTCTGTGTGCAGCCTATATCCAGGGGCCGCTCACCAAGCTGTTTGATTTTCCAGGGGCGGTTGCCGAGATGGAGCATTTCGGCCTCCATCCGGCAACTCTCTCTGCCGCCGGTGTCATCGCATTCGAACTCACGGCCTCGGCAATGGTTTTGTCCGGCATTCTGCGCTGGCTGGGCGCGCTTTCTCTCGCCGTCTTCACGCTTCTGGCGACTTTCGTTGCGCTGCGGTTCTGGGAGATGCCCGCCGGCATGGAGCGCATGATGGCAACCAATGCCTTCTTTGAGCATCTTGGCCTGGCTGGTGCCTTCGTCCTGGTTGCCATCACCGACCTCACGCAGGGAGCGCGCAAATGACCGCCATAAAATCGTCAGGCGGCAGTTTTGCGCCGCTTCGTCAGCCGGTGTTTGCGGTCCTCTGGGCAGCGACGGTTCTGGGCAATACCGGCAGTTTCATGCGCGACGTCGCCAGTTCATGGTTGATGACCGACCTTTCGGCGGCCCCCGCGGCTGTTGCGATGGTCCAGGCCGCCGGTACGCTGCCTATTTTCCTGTTGGCAATCCCGGCAGGTGTGCTTTCGGACATCCTGGACCGTCGCAAATTTCTGATTGCAATCCAGCTTTTGCTTGCCAGCGTTAGCATCTCGCTGATGACATTGTCCCACTTCGGCATGTTGTCGGTCAGCGCGTTGATTGGGCTGACGTTTCTCGGCGGCATCGGAGCGGCACTGATGGGGCCGACCTGGCAGGCGATCGTGCCGGAACTGGTGCCGCGCGAGGATGTGAAGGGTGCGGTTGCGCTCAACTCGCTCGGGATCAATATCGCGCGCTCCATCGGTCCGGCGGCTGGGGGCTTGCTGCTCGCCGCATTCGGCGCCGCCGTGACCTATGGTGCAGATGTTGCAAGCTATATTCTCGTCATTGCCGCCCTCGTCTGGTGGCCGCGCGCCAAAAACGCCGATGATGCACTGTCGGAAAACTTCTTCGGCGCATTCCGGGCCGGGCTTCGCTACACCCGCGCCAGCAAGCCTCTGCATGTCGTGCTGTTGCGGGCTGCGATCTTCTTTGCTTTTGCCAGTGCTGTCTGGGCGCTTTTGCCGCTGGTCGCCCGTCAGCTCCTGGGCGGTGATGCAGGCTTCTACGGTCTCCTTCTCGGCTCGGTCGGTGCAGGCGCCATCGGCGGCGCGCTGGTGATGCCGCGTTTGCGCCAGCGCCTTGATGCCGACGGTCTTCTTCTCGGTGCAGCTGTCGTCACGGCTCTGGTCATGGCCGTACTTTCGCTCGCTCCGCCGCAATGGGTGGCCATCGCCGTCCTTCTTTTCCTCGGGGCTGCATGGATCACCGCCCTCACCACGCTGAACGGTGTGGCACAGGCCGTCCTGCCAAACTGGGTGCGCGGCCGTGGACTGGCCGTCTATCTCACCGTCTTCAACGGCGCGATGACGGCTGGCAGCCTTGGATGGGGTGCGGTCGCGGAAGCGGCGGGTGTTCCCGGCACGCTTCTGATCGGGGCCGTCGGGCTCCTCATCGCCGGTCTTATCATGCACCGGATCAAGCTTCCCTCCGGTGAAGCCGACCTGGTCGCGTCCAATCATTGGCCGGAACCGCTCGTGGCCGAGCCGGTCGCCCATGACCGCGGCCCCGTGCTCATCCTGATCGACTATCACGTTGAAAAGCTCAACCGTACCAAGTTCCTGCACGCGCTTAACGACATGTCGTCGGAGCGCCGCCGGGATGGGGCCTATGGCTGGGGCGTGACGGAGGATTCGGCCGATCCGGAAAAGATCACCGAATGGTTCATGGTCGAATCCTGGGCTGAGCATCTGCGCCAGCATAAACGCGTCTCGCATGCGGATGCCGACCTGCAGAGCAAGGTTCTGGCTTTTCACACCGGCCCGGAAAAACCGCTCGTTCGGCATCTGCTGACCATCAACAAGCCGGGCAAAGCGACCTGATACGAGACGTCCAACGCTATCCACAATTGTGATGAGGACAGTTAAACCATGAGATTTATTGCAATTGTGGGCGATAGCGTGCTGGTTCATTCCCTCCCCATGAACTTGCACGAGACAAAACAACCGCATCCAACCTGGCAGGAGCCGCTATGACAGACCGTCTTTTTCCGCTCACCCGGCGTGATACACTTCGTGCCGGCGCTGTCCTTGCGGCAGGCATCACGCTGCCGTTCCATTCAACCTTCGCTGCAACCGCCACACAGGCACAAACAGGAGAGAACACCATGGGCTTTGTTAAAACCACAGACGGCACGGAGATCTTCTATAAGGACTGGGGTCCAAAGGACGCGCAGCCGATCGTTTTTCATCATGGCTGGCCGCTTTCGGCCGACGACTGGGATGCGCAGATGCTGTTTTTCCTGGCACAGGGCTATCGTGTCATCGCGCATGACCGCCGTGGTCACGGACGTTCGGCGCAGGTTTCAAGCGGTCACGACATGGACCACTACGCCGCCGACGCCTTTGCCGTCGTTGAAGCACTCGACCTGAAGAACGCGGTTCATATCGGGCATTCAACGGGTGGCGGTGAAGTGGCCCGCTACGTTGCCAAGCATGGCGAACCGTCTGGCCGTGTCGCCAAGGCTGTGCTTGTTTCCGCCGTGCCGCCCTTGATGCTGAAGACCGATGCCAATCCTGAAGGCCTTCCGTTGGAGGTCTTTGACGGTTTCCGGTCTGCATTGGCCGCCAACCGGGCGCAATTCTTCCGTGACGTACCTACCGGGCCGTTCTATGGCTTCAACCGCGAAGGTGCCGTGGTGCATGAGGGGGTCATTCAAAATTGGTGGCGCCAGGGCATGATGGGTGCCGCAAATGCACACTATGATGGCATCAAGGCTTTTTCCGAAACGGACCAGACCGAAGACCTGAAGGCCATCAGCGTGCCGACACTGGTTTTGCATGGGGAAGACGACCAGATCGTGCCGATTGCAGACGCCGCGCATAAATCCATCAAGCTGTTGAAGAACGGCACGATCAAGACCTATCCGGGTTTTTCGCATGGCATGCTCACCATCAATGCTGACGTGCTGAACGCCGATCTCCTCGCTTTCATCAAGGCGTAAAGGAACAAGCAGGATGGCGCCGAAGGCGATGTGCCTTTGGGGTCAGCCAATCACCAGACTACTGCAGCGTTGCGGGAGAATGCTTTCCCTGATGTTAGTGGCGGTTGCGCGAACGCCATTCCTGCGGCGCCATACCTGCCACTTTCTGGAAGATTTCGATAAGGACATCTTCATCGGAGAAACCGCAGATTTCGGCGATTTTGGCGATGGGTTCACCGCTTTTGCTGAGAAAGGATTTGGCCATGTTCACGCGGCATTCCGAAATCCATTCGAGCACCGGCTGTCCGGTTGCCGCCAGGAAGCCGGAACAGAGGTCGTCCGCATGAAACCCGCTCGCATCGGCAATCTGATGGATTGTCATCGGTCTGGAAAGGTTCGCGGTTATATATGTCTTTATGCGTTTTTCCTGCATGGACGTCAGCCGGCCGGACGGCGCAAGGCTCTGGGCTGGAGACCGTCCGTAACGGTGCGCAAGATGGGCATTGAATGCCAGCCCGACATGCGGAAGCAGCATGTCCCTCACCTCGTCCGGCATGTCGAACATCGGCATCAGGGCCGCCCCGATGTTGCGGATGATCTGATCGTCAATGCCGCGGCAGATTTCAAGATTGTCGATCTGCGGCTCGCCCGCCTCCTCCGTCAGCTCGGCGAGATGAGCACTGGGAATATGAAAGGCGAGCGCTTCGAAACGTCCCCGCACCGAAATTGCAGAGCCGTTTTTCAGGCTGATCAGGCAAATCGAGCCCTTGGCATATGTCTTCACGGGTGCCGGCGGCCGGTCCGACCAGATGTCGCAGTGATCCACGTCGATCAAATACAGCATCACCAGAAATGCATCATCGGGGGGCAACAGGACCGGAGCGTCGCCGTCTTCGTAAAAGCGATCGAGATGCACGACGGAGAGATGCGCGTCGCGAAGCGGCCGGATCACCAGTGTCCTTGCTGTTGGGATGCCGAAACCTGCCGCAATTCCGTCGCCAGCCGCCAATGCTTCACTCACATCTGTCTCGATCATCTCACCTGCGAATCCGGGTCTGCAACCCGGATGTCCACCATTGGACCGTATCTATCCTTCATTCCAACGTCTATCTTGTAGAAAAGCATCTTTGGAGAGAAAATTCGACGATCAGGAAAAAACCGCGTAGAACCGGAAGGCAGCGGCGGTACCCTGATTCAGAACCCAGTATTTTCGCGAGAAAGGTAATCCTTTGGCCCAAGTCTCCGACCGTACGATCGGAACCGCTCCTGCAAAAGCAACCGATGGGTTCGGCTGCCCGTTGACGCAATTGTCGGTCAATCAATCGCTGACGGGGTCCGACATCGCGATTTTCCGCAAGGCCACGAGCGGTGCCCGGCTCGACCAGGTCAAGACAGCGGCGAGCGATCGGGGCTTTGTGCTCGGGGTCTCCCTGGCCGCAGGCCATACGCGCCGCATCTTCCACCCGCATCAGGTCACGACCCACGAATTCGCCGAGAATACGATCTATATTCGCGATCTCGCTGAAAACTACAAAGCGGATCTGAGCACGCCCTTTGATTTCCTCCTGTTCCAGATTTCGCAGGCGTCGCTCACCAGGTTTGCCGATGACGCCGAACTGAGCGGAATAACGTCGCTTTCGGTGGAAACCGCATCCAAGGACATCGTGCTTTCCAATCTTGCGCGCGCGCTGATGCCGGCGCTTGAACGGCCGCAAGAAGCCAGTGCGCTGTTCGTCGAGCAGATGACCACTGCAATCGGGACCTATCTGGTTCAACGGTATGGCGGACAGGGAAAAGCGGCGCCGGTGCGGATCAGAACCCTCTCGCGGGTACATGAGGATCTGGCAAAGAGCATCCTACTTGAGAATCTGGAGGGTGACATCTCGATTGCGCAGGTTGCGGAGGCCTGCAACCTGTCACGCGGCTATTTCATCCGCGCCTTCCGGGAAACGACCGGGATGACACCGTATCAATGGCTTCTGAGCGAACGGATCAACCGGGCCCGCGGGCTGCTGCGAACGTCCAATGCACCGCTCGCCGAGGTGGCTATCGCCTGCGGCTTTGCCGACCAAAGCCATTTTACCCGGGTATTCTCCACGATCGCCGGCGTGACGCCGGGGAATTGGCGCAGGAATTCCTGATCGGTAGACGCCATGTCTACGCGTGTCTCGCGCGCGAAATCACAATGTGGAACTCGGGGACGCCGCAGGCGCCCTATCTGCCGCCCGGTGAAAACTCCGCCATCACGCCTGAATATGTCTTGGCAAACGGCGTGACGTAAGAGCCCCGCTTGCTGGTGGTCAGACGTTGGGCGATCAGCGCTTCCGCCTGCTTGACCGCTGCAGAGACACCGTCGATGACGGGCACGCCGTATTCCTGTTGCAGCGCAAAGGCCAGATCGGCCATGCCGGCGCAACCGAGAACGATCGCCTCGGCGCTATCCTCGGCAAGCGCGAGTTCGATCTGCCGCCGCAGCTTGCCAAGCGCCCCGGAGGCGACGTCTTCCAGTTCGAGCACAGGAATGTCGGCCGCCCTCACCCGCGCCCGCCCGCCAAAGCCGTAATGGCGCGTCAGGTTTTCCAGGAGGATGCGCGAGCGTTCCAGCGTCGTAACCACTGTAAAGCGCTGCGCCAGAAAACCTGCCGTTACCAATGCGGATTCGCACAAGCCAAGCACGGGAAATTTGGCCAGCGCGCGGGCAGCGTCCAGCCCCGTATCATCAAAGCAGGCTATGACAGCGGCATCGATGCCTTCGGCGGCTGCGATCTCCGAGAGCAAGCCCGGCAGCGCCAGCGCGCCGTCATAATGGCCTTCGATGGAAGCGGGGCCCATCCTTGCAGTCGCGGTGACGATTTCGGTGCCAGGGTTTGCAACCGCGCGGGCAGCCTCTGCCGCCTTGTCCGTCATGGATCGGGTGGTGTTGGGATTGACGATAAGGATGCGCATGCGGGATCAGATCACTTTCGCCTGACGGCGGCGCAGGCCCAGAATGATCGCGAGCGCCAAGAGGATGATGGAGAAGGAGAACAGCGTGGTGACGGTACCGAGCGCATAGAGCACCGGCGTGGTAACATTGGTCGTCATGCCGTAGATTTCCAGCGGCAAGGTGTTGTAGGTGCCCGACGTCATCAGCGTGCGGGCAAATTCGTCATAGGAGAGCGTGAAGCCGAACAGGCCAACGCCGATCAGGCTCGGCGCGATCATCGGCAGAACGACATGCGCAAAGGTCTGCCAGGACGACGCTCCGAGATCGCGCGCGGCTTCCTCATAAGCCGGCGAAAAACGATTGAAAACGGCGAACATGATCAGCACCCCGAACGGCAGCGTCCAGGTGAGATGTGCTCCGAATGCCGAGGAATACCAGGCGGGCTTCAGGCCGAACTGCTGGAAGACGACGCCGATGCCGAGCGAAATGATGATCGACGGGACGACGAGGCTGGCAACCGTGAGATAAAACAGCACGGTCGATCCCCGGAACTTGCGCCGAAAGGCAAGACCGGCCAGCAGCGACACCGCGACATTGACGATCATGACCATCAGCCCGAGCGTGAACGAGCGTTTGAACGAGGCGCCGAAATCACCGACCGCCTGCTGTTCGAACAGGTTAAAGAACCAGTGCACGGAAACGCCGTTAAGCGGAAATGTCAGGCCTCCATCCGGGCCCTGGAACGACAGGATGAATACGGCCGATAGCGGTCCGTAGAGGAACAGCACAAACAGCGTGAAGAAGGCGGCCAGCACGTAGAATTCAAGGGTGCGTTTCTCGTGGCTCATCTTAAAGCTCCTTGCGGATATCGACGACGCGCAGGATGGCGGCGACCATCAGGAGCACGACGATCAGAAGCACGAC
The DNA here is from genome assembly GCF_001426685.1 of Rhizobium sp. Root483D2. Lineage (GTDB taxonomy): Bacteria > Pseudomonadota > Alphaproteobacteria > Rhizobiales > Rhizobiaceae > Pararhizobium > Pararhizobium qamdonense. The sequence continues at coordinate 13,029 of NZ_LMFB01000011.1, forward strand.
GGCATTGGCGGCGGCCGCTGGATATTGCAGCAGCGACATCTGGTTCTTCATCATCAGCGCCACCGACGCGCTCTGCCCGCCGGACATGACTTGCACTGTGGAGAAATCCGCCATGACGAGCGTTACCACGAAGATCGAGCCGATGGCGATGCCCGGTTTTGCCAGCGGGATGATGACGTTCCAGAGGATCTGCCAGCCATTGGCGCCGGCATCGCGGGCCGCTTCGATCAGCGAGCGATCGATGCGCATCAGCGTATTGAAGATCGGCGTCACCATGAACAGCGTGTTCAAATGCACCATGGCCAATATCACGGCGAAATCGGAATAGAGCAGCCACTCGATCGGGCTCGGGATGATGCCCATTTCGATCAGGGTTGTATTGACCAGACCATTGCGGCCAAGCACCGGGATCCAGGAGATCATCCGGATGATGTTCGATGTCAGGAACGGCACGGTGCAGATGAGAAACAGCACCATCTGCATGGTCGTCGTGCGGATGTGGAAGGCGAGGAAATAGGCAACCCAGAAACCGATCAGCAGCGTCAGCCCCCAGACCAGTGCCGTATATTTCAGTGTGTTCAGATAGGTCTTCCAGGTGACCCAGGAGCCGAGCGTGTCGGTATAGTTCATGGTCAGGAAATCAGGATAGAGCCCGGCAAAGTCATAGTCCCAGAAACTGACGACGGCGATCATCAGGATCGGCAGCAAGAAGAAGAAGCCGAGGATTAACGCCAAGGGCACGGCCTGCAAATAGGAGGCGAGCGTGGCCGCAGCCCTGCCGATGCGCTCAGACAGCCCCGGCTTCCCGCCTGCTTCGATCTGCGTCTCGTCCTGCGTGATGACTGCGGTCACGTGTCGGGTCTCCGGTTGTTTCTTTACCTCCCCCTTGAGGGGGGAGGTCGCAGCAAAGCTGCGGGTGGGGGTGATCCCTTGTTTGGCGCAATACGATCACCCCACCCCGGCACTGCGTGCCGACCCTCCCCCTCAAGGGGAGGGTAGAGATCATCAAGCAGCGATGAACTCGTTCCAGCGCCGTACCATGTAGCGGTCCTCGTCCATGACCGAGTTCCAGCAGGCAACCTTGCCCATGCGTTCTTCGAACGAGCCGCCATCGCGGATCGCGCCGGCTTTTTCCATGATCTTGCCTTCCGGAGACATGATGTCGCCGGTCGCGGCCTTGCCTTCGATCCAGTAACCCCATTCGTCGGCGGTCATGAATTCCTTGGCGGTGTCCATGGCGGCGGAATAGTAGCCCTGGCGGTTGAGGTAACCGCCGACCCAGCCGGACGTGTACCAGTTGATATACTCATAAGCCGCGTCGAGCTGCGCACCTTCCAGATGCGCGGCAAGGCCGAGACCGCCGCCCCATGAGCGATAGCCTTCCTTGAGCGGCTGGTATTTGCAGGCGATGCCCTTCGAGCGGACGGCGGCAACGGCCGGCGACCACATTGACTGGATGACCACCTCGCCGGACGCCATCAGGTTGACGCTCTCGTCGAACGACTTCCAGAAGGCGCGGAACTGGCCGTCCTGCTTGGCCTTGATCAGGAAGTCGATCGTCGCGTCGATCTCTTCCTTGGTCATGTTGCCCTTGTCGGCATATTTGATATTGCCGAGTGCTTCCATGATCATCGCCGCATCCATGATGCCGATCGACGGGATGTTGAGGATCGAGGTCTTGCCCTTGAAAGCCGGGTCCATGATATCGGCCCAGGAGGTGATGTCGCGGCCGACGAGGTCCGGGCGGATGCCGAGCGTATCGGCGTTGTAGATGGTCGGTACCATGGTGAAGAGCTCGGTTTCGCCGTTGGCGAATGTTTTGTCGCCGGCCTTTTCGACATAGCCGACCGTATGCGGCGCGGTGCCCTGGGCGATGACACTGTCGGGCTTGAGCTTGCCGGTTTTGAACAGTGGCACGATCTTGTCGTAATATTTCAGCTTCTTGACATCCATCGGCTGGATGACGCCGGCCGGGAAGACCTTCTTGAGGATCCAGTATTCGATATCGGCAATATCGTAGCTGTCCGGCTGGGTAACGGCGCGCTGGGCGGCAGCGTCGCTGTCCGTCGCCGTCATCTCGAGCGTGATGCCGAGATCGGCCTTGCACTTTTCGGCGATGGCATTGATGTTGGAGACGCCGGTGCCAAACTGGCGCAGCGTGATCGGGTTCTGCGCCCAGATGGTCGGGAAACCGGTGATGAGGCCGGAGCCGATCATGGCGCCGGTCGCGGCGGCACCGGTTTTCAGCAGGCCGCGCCTTGAAATTCCCTTAGATGTCTTTGTTTCATTGGTCATGTCAGTTCCCTCTTTTTTGATTGTGTGACTGGATCAGGCGGCGATGCGGCCCAAAAGAACGGCATCTTCGAGGCCCCAGCTGAGCGGCACCGCATCGCCGACCGATACGGGTTTCTCGAAATAATCGGCATCGGTCGTGATCACGGTGAAATCGTCGCTGCCGGCCCCAGTGACGGTGATTTTCACCGAGGCGCCGCGGTATTCGACATTGGAGACCACGCCGTTGAAGCCGAGTGTCTTCTCCGATGGCGCGGCCAGCCGGACGCGGTCGGTGCGCACGCCGATATCGATCGGAGCGCCCGGCTCCTGATCGGGACCGGCCACGGTGAATGTCTGGCCCTCCGCCACTTCCAGCGTCACCCTGCCCTCGCCGCTGCCGATGACGCGGCCGGTCAGAACGTTGTGATCGCCCATGAACCGGGCAACGAAAGCCGTCGCCGGGCGCTCGAAGACGTCGCGCGGATGCGCTGCCTGCTCGATGCGGCCGTCATTCATGATGACGATGATATCGGCCAGCGCCATGGCCTCTTCCTGGCTGTGGGTCACATGCACGAAGGTGATGCCGAGGCTTTTCTGCAGCTTCTTCAGTTCGGCGCGCATGCGGATCTTCAAAAACGGATCGAGCGCCGACAGCGGCTCGTCGAGGAGAAGCGCTTCCGGATCGGTGATCAGAGCGCGGGCCAGCGCCACGCGCTGCTGCTGGCCTCCGGAAAGCTGGGCCGGGCGCCGATTGGCATAGGGCTCCATCTGCATCAGTTTCAGCATATCGAGCGCCTTGGCGCGGCGTTCCTGCTTATCAACGCCCTTCATCTTCAGGCTGAAGGCGACATTGTCGATGAGATCGAGATGGGGAAACAGCGCATAGGACTGAAACATCATCGCCGTGCCGCGCTTGGCCGGCGGAAAGTCGGTGACCACAACATTGCCGAGCCGGATATCGCCCGACGAAATGCTTTCGTGACCGGCAATCATCCTCAGCGTCGAGGTCTTGCCGCAGCCGGAAGGGCCGAGGAAACAGCAATAGCTGCCGGAAGGTATTTTCAGGCTGATGGCATGGACGGCGGTCGTGCTGCCATAAACCTTGGAAACGGATACGATATCGATTTCAGCCGCTTTGGACATCATGTCTCCCCTGTGACGGGAAGAGCAATGCATCAAGCGTGCCAGACTCCATCGCCGCAGACAAATATCTGACAAGATTGGGAAAAATTGATAACGGTGAAATCGCTTGAAATTTGGACAATTTCAGTTTTGCTTAAAATATAGACATTCGTCTGCAATGTGCTCATCAAATCGTATACAATTTGGCCATATGAGTGCCGACAAATTCGGGTTAACTTTGCTGGGGGAAAACGCTAGTATAGAGCAAGCAACCCGGAATGAGATGCAATGAAAACCGCAGCAGCGCCCGCCGAAGACCAGATCGACGTCAGCACCGATTATATCCGGGATTCCATTCGTGATGCGATCGTCGATCGCCGGCTTGCCCCCGGCACCAAGCTGTCGGAGGCCGATGTCGGCGCGCTGTTCAATGTCAGCCGCACGCTGGTGCGCGGCGCTCTGCAGGCTCTGTCCTATGAAGGCCTCGTCAATGTCGAAAAGAACCGCGGCGCCTTCGTTGCCTATCCCTCGCCGGAGGAGGCCCGCCAGATCTTCGCCACCCGCCGGATGATCGAGCCGGGCATTTTGCGCGAGGCCGCCAAGCATATGGGGCCGTCGCATTTCCAGCATTTGCGGCAGGTGCTTTTGGAAGAGGGCCGCCTGATGAACGAGCGCGGCCAGACGGCACGGCGCGCTGAGATCAAGGCGTCGGGCGATTTCCATCTGATGCTGGCATCGATGACCGGCAATGCCGTCATGCAGCGCTTTATGGATGAGCTCGTCGCCCGCTCCTCGCTGGTCATCGCCCTTTATGGTCAATCGGCCATTTCAAGCTGCGGCCACCAGGAACATCAGGACATCGTCACCGCCATCGAACGCGGCGATCTCGACAGCGCCTGCCATCAGATGATCCATCATATCGACCATATCGAAGCCGATCTCGACATGCGGGAAAACAAGGGACACAACCTGCGCGAAGCATTCCGGCTATAGGCCGCTGGTCCCTGTAAAGAGTGCATCTTTCATTATCCTCAATGTCTGCAGCAAGCCGGCCGGGAGCGATCACGGTGCTGCCTCCGGCCCGCGTTGTTCAAGGCTTTAAAATTACGATAGGCCGTATTGCAAATGGCATTGCCTGCTCCATGTACCCCCTCAAGACCAACCGGAGCAGCGCCTATGAAAATCCCCATCACAGTGCGTATCGATCCGGATCTCTTGGATGCCGTTCGCGATTGTGCGGTTCGAGAAAATCGCAATCTGACCAATTTTATCGAGACAGCGCTTCGTGACCGCATCGGAGCCAATATTGCGCTTGCGCCCCATACCCGGCCCAAGACGATGGCCGGATCGACGGAAGGACGATAATCAGCATGACATCCATCTCTCCCTCCCTCGTGGCAGGAACGGCGCTTCCGAAAGCCGCAACCGGGATCCTAGGCTTCGACGACGTTACGCTGGGCGGTCTTCCCGCCCAACGGCCGACCCTCGTCTGCGGCGGGCCGGGCTGTGGCAAGACCCTGTTTGCCATGACGGTTCTCGTCAATGGCGCGACGATGTTTGACGAGCCGGGCGTGTTCATGAGCTTCGAGGAAGCCAGCGAGGATCTGGCCTTGAATGTCCAGTCGCTGGGCTATGATCTGCAGAGCCTGATGGATGCCAAGAAGATCGTGATGGACTATGTCCGGGTGGAGAAGAGCGAGATAGAGCAGTCGGGAGATTATGATCTCGACGGATTGTTCATCCGGCTCGATCACGCGATCAAGAGCATCGGCGCCAAGCGGGTCGTTCTGGACACGCTTGAGGTCCTGTTTGCCGGTCTTGGCAATACGGATATTCTTCGCGCTGAACTGAGGCGCCTGTTTGCCTGGCTGAAGGAACAGGGCGTCACTGCGATCATCACGGCGGAGCGGGGCGAAGGGTCCCTCACCCGTTACGGGCTGGAGGAATATATTTCTGACTGTGTGATCCTGCTCGACAATCGCGTCGAGCATCAGATCACCACGCGTCGCATCCGCATCGTCAAATATCGCGGCTCTGCGCATGGCACCAACGAGTATCCGTTTCTCATCGACGATCAGGGCATCTCCGTTTTGCCGATCACCTCGGCCGGGCTTGCCCATTCGACCAATAACGACGCGGTATCGACCGGGATCCCCGGCCTTGATGGCATGTTGGGCGTCGGTGGGTTTTATCGCGGCTCCAGCGTCCTCATCTCGGGGACGGCAGGGACCGGAAAAACCAGCATCGCCAGCAGCTTCGTCGATGCTGCCTGCCGGCGCGGTGAAAAGTGTCTGTATTTTGCCTTCGAGGAATCGCCAGCGCAGATCGTCCGCAACATGCGATCGATCGGCATCGATCTTGAGCCATGGGTCGATGCCGGCCTGTTGAAGTTCGAGGCCGCACGCCCGAGCCTGTCCGGGCTTGAGATGCACCTGGCCCGCATGCACCGCGAAATCGAACGGTTCAAACCGGACGCCGTTGTGCTCGATCCGATCTCGTCGTTGCGCGGGGAACAGGGCGAAGTGCACTCGGCCCTGCTCCGCGTCATCGACCTTCTCAAAAGCAACGGTACGACCGCAATTTTGACCAATCTCGTCTCCGGCCAGCAGGTGACCGACGCCACGGATATCGGCATGTCGTCACTGATGGATACGTGGCTTTCGCTTGTACATGTCGAATCGAACGGCGAGCGCAACCGGGGTCTCTACGTTTTGAAATCCCGTGGCATGAGCCACTCCAACCAAATCCGCGAATATGTTCTGGGCACCCGAGGTATCCATCTCATCAATGCCTATGTCGGCGCCGGCGGGGTGCTGACAGGGTCTTCGCGCTTGGCACAGGAAGCGGCGGACGCGGTGGAAGAAACGCGCCGGGAACAGGAGAACACGCGGCGCCGGCGTGATATCGAGCGGCGGCGCGAAACGATCGAGCGCCAGATCGCCGACCTTAGATCTGCACTTGAGGCTGAGGAGGAGGAGGTCAACCGGGTACTCGAACAGGATGCCGCGCGCGAGACGTCCTTTGCCAAGAACAGGGACGCGATGGCCGCGCGCCGGGGAGCTGCGGAATGAGCGGGCTGGATGATGAAGAACAGGGCTTGAATGACGGTTTGGGAGTAGGCGGCGAGGCCGTTGACGACGGCCACTACAATTTGCGCCTTTACGTGGCTGGCAATACGCCCAAGTCTGCTGCGGCTTTGGCCAATCTTAAGCAGATATGCGAGGAACATCTTGCCGGACGGTACCGGATCGAGGTCATCGACCTCCTGGAAAACCCGCAGCTTGCTGCCGGTGACCAAATCCTAGCGGTCCCTACCCTCGTGCGGCGTCTGCCGCCACCATTGAAACGCATCATCGGTAATCTTTCGGACTCCGAGCGCGTTCTCGTCGGCCTCGACCTGCAGCCGTTGACGTGAGCGGCATGGATGAAACCCCGAGGCGGACATATGTGTTGAGACTTTACGTAACCGGAACGACCGCACGCTCCGTGCATGCAATTTCGAATGCCCGGCGCATCTGCGACGCGCATTACACGGATGACTATGAGCTGGAGGTGATCGACCTCTATCAGCATCCGGAGGCGGCAAGGGAGCATCAGATCATTGCCGCGCCGACGCTGGTGAAGATCATGCCCGGCCCGATCCGGCGCATTATCGGTGATCTGTCCGACGAGCCAAGGGCCCTTGAGGCGCTGGGCATCGTGCAGCGAAAGAGTACGAACAGGACCGGCAAAGATGATTGAAGACGGCAGCCTTTCTCGCGAGACGGAGGCATTGCGCGAGCGCCTGAGGGAGGCGGAAGAAACACTCGATGCGATCCGCAACGGTGAAGTCGATGCGGTCGTCGTTGCCGGTGAAGGTGGCGTGCCGCAGGTCTATACCTTGGAGACCGCCGACCAGACCTACCGGATCCTTGTCGAGGAAATGCGCGAAGGTGCCGTGACCCTGTCGGCCGACGGCACTGTTCTCTACAGCAACAGGCGGTTTGCCGAACTCGTCGGCGTCAATACCAGCTCCATCGTTGGCGGCCTCCTGTCACGGTACGTGTCTCCAAACGACATCGCCCGGCTCGATGTGGCTGCAGCCCAGTCCGGCAAGGGTGAATTTGACCTGGTCTCGGTGAACGGCTTGCTTGTTCCTGTTCACTTCTCCTTCGCCAGGCTCGGTGGAGACGAGCGGTCACCTGAGACGTTCTGTTGCGTGGTGACGGATCTGACCGATCAGAACCGCACGGGAGAGGAACTGCGTTCCGCACATGAACGGCTGCTGTTGGAGGTGGAGGAGCGCCAGCGCACCGAGGAGCTTCTGCGCCACAGTTTGAAGATGGAAGCCGTCGGCCAGCTCACCGGTGGTGTTGCGCACGATTTCAACAATCTGCTGATGGCGATTTCCGGTGGTCTCGATATGCTGAAGCGGACCGACGATCCGGTTCGCCGCGAACGGATCGAGATCGGCATGCGCCAGGCGGTCGACCGGGGCGCCGGGCTGACCCGCCAGCTTCTGACGTTTTCCAGGCGCCAGGCCATCGATCCCGAAGCGATTGACATCCCCCGCCAGATTGCCGGAATGCGCGAGCTTTTGGAGCGGTCGCTACGCGGCGACATTCAGGTGGTCACCGATTTCGCCGCCGACCTGTGGCCGGTCTATCTCGATACCAACGAGTTTGAACTCGTCGTGATGAACCTGTGCATCAACGCCCGGGATGCCATGCCGAACGGCGGTACGATTACCGTTTCTGCAAAAAACAAACCTTCCTTGAAAGCGGGCCGGTTCTCCGGCGATTTCGTTCAGGTCATCATTGCCGACAATGGGTCCGGCATGACGCCTGAGGTTCTCGCGCATGCTCTGGAGCCGTTTTATACGACAAAGGATGTCGGCAAGGGCTCCGGACTCGGATTGGCGCAGGCATATGGGTTTGCAAACTCGGCAGGCGGCAAGCTGGATATCAAGAGCGAGGTGGGACAGGGCACGAGTATTTCGCTGCTGTTTCCCCGTTCCGACCTCTCACCCAACGCCCGTACTGCCGAGATTGGCCATGCGAAAACGGAGCTGGATCAAGGGCCGGGCAACGGCCATGTGCTCCTCGTCGAGGACGATCATGAAGTGGCGGAATTCACCGCAGAGATGATCAGGAGTTCCGGATACCGGGTGACGCGCGTGGCTTCTGCCCAGGCAGCCCTTGGTGCCTTGGCCAATGGCCGTAATATCGATCTGGTCTTTTCCGATATCATGATGCCCGGCGGGATGAACGGTGTGGACCTTGCCAAGGAAATCCACACGCGCAAATACGATGTCCCGGTTTTGCTGACCAGCGGCTATGCCGCCGCATTTCAGGCCGAGGCCCATGCGTTGGGCGTGCGGATATTGGCAAAGCCCTACAGAATGGAAGAGCTGTCTGCGGTATTGCTGGAACTGATGCAGCCATAGCGATTGCCTGCGGGCAATAGCTACAAAAGTTTTTCAGGAAGCAATGTCAGCCGTCGAGGCTCGTCAGCAATGGCAACGTGGCCGCTGGCTCATTTGCATCCGCGTTTTTGACCTTTCGCTTCGCAGGCTTGCGGGTTTTGCGCGGTACATCCTCGGTCAATGAGAGCGTCAGCGGCTCACCTGCCGGCGCCGGTTCTAGGTTTAACGGAGCAGCGTCGACATGTTCAACGGATTGACCCGCTACTGCGGCTGTCGCGCGATCTGCATTCGGCTTTGATGGTGTTTTTTGGACCTTCGTGTCCGGCTCGTCGTGGCGTTTATAGCGGATCATCTTGCATTCCCTTATTCAATGTTCCCCTCTTGTTCTCATTGGACGATGCTGGTGTCAACCATTTCGGTAAGTTCGCCCGGTTTGCCATCGCCATCAGCAGGTTCTGCGCCTAAATTTTCGATGCCGGGCACGGAAAAGCGCCTTGAACAGTGGACCGTTTAAGGCGCTTTGCTATCGGTGAAGGCAGAATTGGACGCCTGCAGAATTTTTTTACGAAGCGCCTTTCCAGACCCGGCTTATTACATATCAACCTTCGCGTTTTTGCCCATATCCGGCCGGCTGTCGCTCACTGCGGCAGCAAACATCTTGATATAGCTGACCACCGTACCGGGGCTATCCCAGTATTCGGCGGACGAAGGATCGATCTTGAGCACGCGGATCGACGGGTCGTCAGCATCATCCCACCAGGCTTTCGACGGAGTGGAAAACAGTTCTCTGATCTTCTCGCGATCATTGGAAACCGTGGCTTTGCCGGAGACCGACACATATTTTTGGCCCTTGGAATCCGCGAAGGCCAGACACACGTCCGGAAACTTCTCGATCTCCTCGTCCTTGTGACTTTCAGCGTCGGTCAGGAAATAAATCGCGTTTTCCATGCGCTCGACATGGGCCGCCATTGGCCTGGCGCGGATGTCGCTGTCATCCCGCGTCGCGAGCATGCAGAACGTGATCTTTTCCATCAGGTCATAGGCCCGCGTCACGTCGTCTATCGTCTGGGTCATTTCGTCTTTCTCCATGGCTTCGCACCAGCAACCCGCAGACCCCTGTAAGGTTCCGCCAGGCGGCAATTTGCTGCCGCCTTATCGGCTCTTTGCAATCCGTGCCTTTGGCGATAAGCCAATATTTTTGAAGCCACCTCGATAAACACCAAGACTGCCGTATCTAAGCGTTCAGGCGCCAGATTGCCGCCGCATAGCATCACGAGGAGTCGGCCGTTGAGCACGCAAGCATCCAAGGTCACAGATATGCACGGCGCGGTTCCAAGCCAGGGTTCACTGGCCAACACTGCTTTGTCGGGGCGGACGATCCTGATCCTGATCGGCGTCGCCGTCATCCTGCGGGTGGGGCAGGAAATTTTCGTGCCGCTGGCGCTCTCACTGCTTTTGACCTTCACCCTTGCACCGATCGTCTCCTTCCTGCGCAAGCGGTATGTGCCGAAAATTGCCGCCGTGATCCTGGCGGTCGTCTCCGCGTTTCTGGTGATTGCTGCCTTCAGCTTCATTGTCGCCGGTCAGGTTGCCAATCTGGCGGAGAATATTCCGACCTATCAGCGCAACATCGTCGGAAAGGTGCATGCCCTCAGTCAGGCCGGATCCGGCAATGGTGTGCTCGAACACCTGAGTAAGGTCGTCGAGCGGGTCGGAGCCGAGATGCAGAACCGCGCGGTGGAAAGCCAGGACGCGTCTGCACCGGAGGCGAACATCCGCGAACCAATGCCGGTCGAGATCATCACGCGCTCCAAGCCGATCGAAACTTTGGTGAACGTCATCCTGCCCCTCATCAGTCCGTTCGCGACTGCGGGCCTGGTCATCGTTCTGGTGATTTTCATGCTGCTGGAACGCGAAGAGCTGCGCGACCGCTTCATCCGCCTGGTCGGGCTTGGCGATCTTCACCGTACCACGGCCGCCCTACAGGACGCGGGGAAACGGGTCGGCAAGTACCTTTTGATGCAATTGGTGGTCAACGCACTCTATGCCGTACCGATCACCATCGGGCTCTGGCTGCTGGGTATCCCAAACGCAGTCCTATGGGGCCTGCTGACGCTGGTGCTGCGGTTCGTGCCTTATATCGGCCCGGTGATTGGCATGATCCTGCCGCTCTTCCTGGCGTTGGCGATTTCCCCTGGCTGGTCGCTTGTCGCCTGGGTCGCGGGATTGTTCATCGTCACCGAACTGATCAGCAATAACATCATCGAACCATGGCTCTATGGCAGCCATACCGGCCTGTCTCCACTCGCCATCATCATTTCAGCCATTTTCTGGTCTTGGCTATGGGGGCCGCTGGGGTTGATGCTCTCGACACCCCTAACGGTCTGCCTGGTGGTCCTTGGACGATATGTTCCGCAGTTCAGCTTCCTCGACGTTCTGCTTGGCAACGAGCCTGTGCTCCAGCCGCAGGAAAAACTCTATCAGCGCCTGCTTGCCGGCGATCCCAGCGAAGCCACCGATAATGCGGAGGAGTTTCTCGAGGATGAGTATCTGATCGACTATTACGAAAAGGTCGGCTTGCCGGCGCTGGTGCTGGGCGAGACGGATCGTCAAAGAGGGGTCATGTCCGAGCAGCAGATCGCACTGGTCGCTTCAAGCGCGCAGATCCTCATCGGCAATCTCGCCGAGATCGCCGAGGAAGAGGAAAACGAAGAGGATGAGGCGGACAAGCCGGATAAGCCGGATGAGGGCGGCGAGGACGAAAAAGACCTCGACCTTCCCGATGGTAAAGGACGTACAATCGTCTGCGTGGGGGGCAGAGGTGCGCTCGATGACGCCGCCGCATGGATGATGGCGCAGGTCATCGCCGTTCAAGGTGCAGACGTGGTGACGGCGGAACACACCATCTTTGCGGGCCGCAACGCGATATCCACGGAAGGCGCTGACACGGTTCTTGTGGCTTTCCTCAACGACAATTCCAAATCACACGCGCGTCAGATCGTCCGGCGCCTGAAGCGCGCCAAGCCGTCTCTGCGCGTGGGCATCATCACGCCAATGGCAGACGGTGATGAGCGGCCACGTATCGAACCTGAGGAGATCAATGCAGACTTTGTGTCCATCAGCCTGACGGAAGCTGTTCGCAATGCGCTCGGTCAGACCGATGCCGTGGTTTTGAAAAGCATCGCGCGAAAGCTGTCAAAACCACGCCCGCGGGCTGGTCAGGCTGTGGATGCGTAACGGCGATAGTGGCCATACGGAGGGAGAGCTTTCGCACGGCAAGGGTGGACCGAACCCGCTATTGCTCGCTTTACGTCCTTCTGCGCGTCCGCAGAAGCTCCTCTTCCGAAATGCCGAAATGGTCGAGAACGATGTTCAGGTTACGGCGATTGGATTTGAAGTAGACGTCAAAGATATCGCCAAGCAGCGGCACGCTTCCACCGATGGTATCGACGCCCAGATTTCCCAGCATGCGCAGGAGAGTTTGGGGTGGCACACCAAGCTGGCGGGCCTCGTTGACGAGAAACAGGCCCACCAGCGCGGCACCGGCATCGCCCACGCCAGGCAAAAGCCCGAGGATCGAATCCGCGCCCAGTCTCACACCCGTTCCCGGTATCCGGATCGCCGTATCCATCAGCCTGGCTATGCCATGCATCCGGCGCAGCCGCCGTATCCGATCCTCATGGTCGATGCCGGGAGCGTTCACTTTGTACCTGCCTTCGGTGCCGGATCATCCGCCATGTGTCGCCTCGGATTTGGGGTGGAAAATCGGGACCATCGTCACGCTTGAAAATCGTCACGCTTGGCGGCATGTCACTCACTTAGGAAGGCTTAAAGGCCGCTGCCAGTGCCTGGCTCGGCGAATTGCGGAGGAATATCCGCGACGCGTTCACAACCTTTTTGCCGCTCCTAAACACCAAGCTGACGCAAAGGTTCCATACGCCAGCTCACGCTGGTCGTTGGCAAAAGCGGCAAGCATAGGGTCAGACTGGTTGGGAGGGAAAACGCTTGAGCCACGCGGCTTATCCGAATACGCCGGACGGCAGGTATTTTGTCGTTCGCGGCCGCCTCTGGCGCCGGAGCAATCCGGACCTTGATGAGGAAACCCGTGAGCGCCTTGTCAAGGCGCTGATGTCGGCCCGCCGTGCAGTTCGCGATGCGAAGGGTGATGCCGCTGCGCTGGCGCTGGCCCGGCAGCGTGTCGATGAGGCCAAGGTTTCGCTCGGCGAACGTGGCCCTGTCTGGTGGAACGACGGCGCGCCGGACTTCAACCGGCATCTGGTCAAGAACACGCCCTATGCCGTTTGGGCCGAGGATTTGCGTCTATGATTGTGCGGAGGCTGTTCTGCATAGAATATGGAATGAGAGGCAGCGCCGCAGAATGAAGACGCTTCATCCCCTTATTGTGACCGCGCAGATTGCGCAGGATGATCTGAAGCCGTTCGACCGTCTGCGGCAAGCGCATTTTCCGCAGGCTAGAAACTTTCTGCGTGCGCATCTGACGGTGTTTTACCGCTTGCCGGGGGAATATGCCGGCCAGATCATGAAGCAACTCACGGACGCGGCGGTAGCAACCAGCATAATCAAGGCAGAGGTTAACGGCGTTCGCCACATTGGTGCCGGCGTGGCGTTCACGGTCATCAGCCCGGAACTCCAAACTGTCCGTGCCGGGCTGAAATCCGCCTTCGCGCCTTATCTGGTGTCGCAGGACATGCAAAAATGGCAGCCGCACATCACGGTGCAGAATAAAGTATCAAGACCTGCAGCAGACAGGCTTTACACGGATCTCGCCGGGACCTTCAGTCCGCATGAGATCGATATCATCGGGCTCGACCTGTGGAGATATCTGGATGGTCCGTGGGAACACGAATTTGCCGCGCCGTTCAGGAGCGGTGCTTGAGTTCGATATCCCCGTTAAAGCAGACCGGATCGGCGTCAATGCAGTCGATGCAGATCCCGCAGCAATCCTGATCGAACTGGCTCGCAAGCTTTCTCTCGCGGCAACAGTCACACATCATGATGCGATCCATCGAAGTCTTTTCCGGTGGAATGATCTCAATCAGCAACGCTTTTGAAGCATTGGCGCCCGTCGTTGACATGATAACCTCACTTGACTGATGTCTAATCAAGGAAATGGGGACGCTGGTCCAGGCTTTCCATGGGCTTGGCGATATTTTTGGCCCCTTGGACCACCGTTTCCACAATCTAGGATGCTGTTTTCTGAGCACCTTCGCGCTGCCGGTCCGGCTGGGCCAGAAACATTTCGCCGAGCAGCGAAAGCATCGCAACCACGCTATAAGGCTTCGGGACAAAGCGGGCCTCGCCCGGCAGTATATCGTCGTCGAGTTGGTGACCGCCGGAGGTTACGATCGTGGGAATACGTTTCCCGTAGCCTTGCAGGAGCTTTGCGAGATCAAGACCAGTCAAACCGCCCGGCATGTCGATATCGGTGATGACGGCATCAATCTCGTGCAGGCCCAAGATCGCGACGGCCTCAAGGACGGTCCGCGCCTCGCGGACGCCGTAGCCTTCGTCTTCGAGCGCCTCCGTCAACAGCATCCGGATGAGCGGCTCATCTTCGACAACGAGTATGGTACGCATGTCATTGTCCATGGCGGTCTCCACTCTGGTTACTCGATCAACGCGCCTGCCCAGATTTAGATTGCCTTTGGCTAACAGTATTTGGAAACAATATGAATAAAATGCCAACAATCGACTGTGAAGCGCGCCGGGACTGCAGATAGCGCGCGGTCAGCTGCTAGTCCCCGGTTGGCGTATCGCTCGCAATTACGGCCGGAACTTTCTCCGATCGATGGGGTTCCCTTGCTCAAAGGAGAACCACGATGGACGACGATATTTTCGCAGTCGCGCTGATGAACCTTGCCTTTGGCGTGCTGGCACTGACGATCGGCTATATCTACACGCTGCCCAGCGGCAGCACGCTCCCGATAGACTCCGCTCCTGTCGTCATCGCCATTGGCGCGCAATGACGCATGTCAGCCGTTTTTGCCCACCCCGCCCTCCAACGCAGATCTTGAGTGACGCCTGATGGCTGAGCCCTTCCGAGGCAATGTTTTCATCCATCCGATGCACTTCGATGCCGGCGGCACGCTGGTCGATAGTGACCTCGTCGTGGTTTCAGGCCTGACTTTATCTGAAGCGATAGAAAAGCAGTTTGGCGCCGGTACGCTTGAGAGCGGCGAAAAGCATTGCCTTGTCGGCACGGTATCATTCGTCGAACAGGGCAAGATTTTCACACGGCCAATCTATCGGCGCCCGTGGTGATCGCATCCTCTCTGGGGTGCCGCATTTCCCGCCTTGGAGCCTCATCGCGCATCAACAACGCGTGCCTGCCATCAATTTTGCGGTCTTATTCCCGACTTTTGGACACGGCTGCGTGATGGCTGGGAACATTGCCCTTCCTCGAATGTTGCGCTGTTTTGCAGGAAGGATTGATATGCCGGACATCATTTGGGACATTCCCCTTACCATCACGAGCGACGAGGGCCCGTACACGATCAATGGCCCGAAAGAGGCCTTGCATTATCTCGAAAATAATTGGCCGGTTGACTGTGGTCCGCTGTGCGAAGCTGCCAAGGTCGCATGCACCGCTGCGCTGCAGCCCGGTGAAGAAATTGAGGAATCCCGCGGCGCTTTCGTCCGCGCGGCGATCGAGGCCGAAAATCCCGTCCTGGCGCCTTAGAGATTCGGGTAATTGTCACAGCTTTTCCCCGCAAATTTGGTGAAAGCGAACCATCCGCAGCGTCAAAAATCATGCTGTTCAACTGCCGAGGAACAAAGTCTCTCATCCAACGTTTGCGGCGCGGGAGATCTCGTTTCTTATGGAGGAAGGCATGCACCCGAATGAAATCTGCAATCCGACTGAAATCCAGTGGCAGCCCGTTATTGTCCGGCTTCGGGGCGGCATCGAGCGCAAGGTCTGCGGGCCGCTTCAAGGGTTTGAAATCCTGAGCCGGCATATGGTCGGTCCCAACAGCAATATCTCTGCAAATGCTGCCCGCTGTTGCCGGCTGGCGCTTGAGCGCAAGATGACGCCGGAACAGGCCCGTCAGGCATTTGTCGCCGCCACGATGGACCAGGAGCTACGCGCCAATTGAGACGGTGCCGATCACGGCTTCCAGATCACCGGTCGGGATTTTTCTCGCCGGGTTCCTCGGGTGGCTTGAAATTGCCATTCAAGCGAAGCGTCAGGAAAGTCATGACGGATAGGACGAGCGCGATATCATAGGCGCCGAGCCCGACAGCGGTGCCGATCGCGCCGGTGGCCCAAAGACTGGCAGCGGTCGCGGTACCACGCACGCTTTTGCTGACCACCAGAATAGCGCCGCCGCCGATAAAGCCCATCCCGGTGATCAGGCCTTCGACAATGCGCGCGGTGGCTTCTGCATTTCCCGCCGTCAGGTTCTCCGTGGCTTGAATGAAGCCGCAACTGGCAATGGCCACGAGGGGAAATGTTCTCAAGCCCGCGCTGCGTTCGCTCTTTTCGCGATCCCAGCCGATGGGCAATGCCAGGATATAGGCGACGACGAGCGCGCCGATATGCGGCACGATATTGAAGGACAGGCCGATATCGTAGATCTGGTTCAGCATAGCCTTGTCCCCATATTGATGCAGAAAGATTCCTTATCGGCGCGCCCCGGAGGCTAAGGGCCAGCCCGAAAGCTGGCCCAAGACCGGTTTATTTTTTCATCTTAGAATAGTCGAGCTTGGGCGCGTTCGACAGATCATCCTTGGTCGTATCAACATAGGCTTTCCAGGTTCCGTCCGTCTCGGCAAGAGCAACCGAGGCGGGGTCGAGCACGACATAGCTTTCGCCGATGCTGAGGAAGCCGCCGACGCTGGCAACGATCCCGATGACCGCCTTGCCGTCGCCGACAACGATATCGGAAATCTCACCGATTTCCTCATTCTGCTTGTTGACGATGTCAATGCCGATCAGCTTCGACGTCATCAGGTCGGTGTCCTGAATGTTCACATACTTGAGCGGAATGGTGGCAGCAGTGCCCATTGTAATACCGGGACCGCTGAGGGTCGCATCGGCGCCTGTTGCGGCGGCAGTCTGCGCGAGGGCGGCGCCGGCGAAAAGGGAAAGTGCGACGCCAGCGAGGATGGGACGTAGGCTCATATTGGGTAGGCTCCTGTATCGAATGCATGTGACAGAGATGAAGCCGTCTGCCCGGCGGCACTTAACACGCGACCGGGCATAAGGTTCCAGACCTTCGGTTCAAAACGAGCCGGCGCGACCACTCCACACAGCAATGGATAGCCGGCTATGGCCTTGGCTTTTCGGGGCAATCCGGCAAACCGGTGATGCCTGGCATGGTCATCCATAAGACATCAAACGGGACGCTGCGATATCGGCAAGCACCGAAAGCGCCAGCGAAGCGGAGTCCCGCGCCGGACCGAAGACGCCTATCGGTGCCTTGATGCGGCGCAATTCCGCGTCACCATATCCCAATGCCGCCAAGCGCTCGACGCGGTGCCGGTGCGTTCTCGTGCTTCCCAATGCGCCGATATAAAAGCCGGGCGAGTGGAGCGCCACCTCCAGAACTGGTATCTCTTGCTCCAGGTCGTGATGCAGCATGACGATGGCGGTGTATGCATCGATCTGTGAGGTCATAACCGGCTTGCCCGCCCCTGCGCGGGTGAGGACAACGTCATAGCCGGACGCTTTGCCGAGCCGTGCCACGGTTTCTGCTTCGATCGACTGTCCGGAAATGAGCAGCCGTGTGCGCGGGCGGTACGCGGTCAGGAATTCGTCCTCCTGCCAACCAGCCCTTGGAGGTGCTTCCACGAGGTCCAGCGACTGATGCCTGGGCGCATATCTGAGACCCATTGGCTGGCGTCCGTTCAGACTTTCAAGCACCCTTTCTATGCCGGTGACGTCGCGTAGCAGGTGGATTGCAACGGAAATTCCGCCGCCGCATGGGAGAACAATATCCATAAAGGGCGAGCCATCGCCGAACAGGACCGTGCGGTCGCGTCCGGCCTCCATGGCAAGCAAAGCCTCCGCAGCAACGGCTGCCTCGACACAGCCGCCGGAAACATAGCCGCAAAAGCGGCCATCGGCGGCGACCACCACATGGGATCCCAGAGTGCGGGCCGCACCGCCGCGTATTTCGACGAGGGTGGCCAATGCAACTCCGGCACCTTCGCGGAAACACTCGACTGCAAAGCCAAGGATTTCCGCAGGGTCATCGATTAGCAGCGCCCTGACCGGTGTTGGGAGCAGAGCGGTAGTGGAGATTTCAAGCATGCTGTTCCCTTTCCCAACATCAGCCATCGATACCGGCTGCATGGTCACGCGATCTCCGGAAGACCGCCGATCAGCTTGTCCAGCGTGACCGGATAGTCGCGCACCCTGACCCCGGTCGCATTGTAGACGGCATTGGCGATGGCGGCTGCCACGCCGCACAGGCCAAGTTCGCCGACCCCCTTTGCCTTCATCGGCGACGACATCGGATCGGTCTCGTCCATGAAAATGACCTCCTGATGGGGGATATCGGCATGAACGGGCACTTCGTAACCGGCCAGATCGTGGTTGACGAAAAACCCACGGCTCTTGTCAACCGCAAGCTCTTCAAACAGCGCACCACCAGCGCCCATCGTCATGGCCCCGATCACCTGACTGCGCGCCGTGACCGGATTGAGGATACGTCCGGCCGCACAAACGGCCAGCATCCTGCGAATCCGGCTTTCTCCCGTCATGGCATCGACGCCGACCTCAACGAAATGCGCGCCAAACGTCGATTGCTGATGGGTCTTCGAGAGGTCACCCCATGTCATCGTGTCTTCGCCCACCAGACCACCGGAACCTGCCGCCTCCGCCAGCGGGACGGACCGGTTGCCGGAGCGAACGGTGCCATTTTCGAAGGCCACATCGTCGGAATTGAAGCCAAGTTTTTGCGCTATTGCCTCCCGCAGCTTTACGCAGGCGGCATAGACGCCGGATGTTGCGGAATTGGCACCGAACTGCCCGCCGGAACCGGCCGAAACGGGAAAACGGGAATCGCCAAGGTGGACGCCGACCTTGTCCATCGCGACACCCATCATTTCTGCGGCCGTCTGCGCGATGATCGTATAGCTGCCGGTGCCGATGTCGGTCATATCCGTTTCGACCGTGATGACGCCCTCGCTGTCCAGCTTCACGCGCGCGCCTGACGGCATCACAAGGTTATTTCGAAACGCCGCCGCAACGCCGGTGCCAATCAGCCATTGACCTTCGCGCTTTGATCCGGGTTTGCCACGCACATCCCAGCCAAAACGCTCCGCACCAAGCTTCAGACAACCGACGAGGTCGCGATGGGAAAATGGCCGCTCGGGCTTTTCGGGATCAACCTTGGTGTCGTTGAGAATACGAAACTGGACGGGATCGATGCCGACTTTCTCGGCGATCTCGTCAATCGCGATCTCGAGCGCCATCAGGCCGGGCGCCTCTCCCGGTGCCCGCATGGCGTTGCCCTCTGGAAGATCGAGTGTCGCCAGCCGCATCGCCGTCATGCGGTTTTCACCGGCATAAAGCAGACGTGTCTGCATGACGGCGGTCTCGGGATTTCCACCCTCAATGTCGCCCGACCAGCTCTCATGCGCGATGGCCGTGATCTTGCCGTCGCGTTCGGCGCCGATGCGGATGCGCTGGATGGTCGCCGGGCGGTGGGTCGTGTTGTTGACGAGAAGCGGGCGCGGCAGCGCGATCTTGACCGGGCGTTTCGCAGCCTTGGCCCCGAGAGCGGCCAGCAGGGCATCTGCCCGCAGAAACAACTTACCACCGAAACCGCCGCCAATGAACGGCGACATCAGATGGATTTTCTCCTTGTCGATGTCGAGCGTGGTCGCCAGATCGGATCGCCACCAGTCGATCATCTGGCTCGACGTCCACAGCGTCAACGTGTCGCCGTCCCATGCGGCGATAGAGGCATGCGGCTCCATCATTGAATGCGATTGGTCAGGCGTTGTGTAGGATTGGTCGAGGGTGACGGGCGCGGTCTTGAAGGCACTTTCAAAATCGCCGGCGGCCGAGTCCGGCTCTTCCGTCTCGGGCTTCACGGCGGTATCCATCGCGGCCTTCAGGTCGAATGCGCCCTTTTCTTCGGTGTAATCGACCTCGATCAGGGCTGCGGCCGCGCGTGCCTGCTCGAAGGTCTCCGCCACCACGACGGCGATCGCCTGATGATAATGCTGTATTTCGTCTCCACCGAAAAGATTGGCGGTGTTGTATTTCCCCTTCTTCAGCTTACCGACTTCCGGTGCCGTCACCACGGCGATCACGCCCGGCACTTTCTTTGCCGCGGAGATATCCATCGATTTGATACGGCCCTTGGCGATTGCAGCACCGACCGGATAGCCATAGGCGTAGCGCACATCTGCATCGTGCCATTCATAGGCGTACATTGCCCGCCCGGTTGTCTTTAACTGACCGTCGATGCGGGGGATCGGCTGACCGACGACCTTGAGATTGTCGATGGGATTGGTGGTTGCTGGTGTATCGAACTGCATGGCTCAACCCCTTGCTTCGGCGATGACTGCGCCGAGCGTGCGCTCGACGAGATCGACCTTGAATCGGTTCTGTTCGGTCGGGTGGGCACCGGCAAGAAGAATGCCGGCCGTTGCCCGCGCACCTTTTGGCAGTGCTTCGTCCGCTTCATCGATGCGCCAGGGTTTGTGGGCAACGCCACCGACTGCGACCCGTCCAGTCCCGTCCGGTTGAATGACAGCCCCAACGGAGACGAGCGCAAAGGCATAGGAAGCGCGGTCCCGGACCTTCCGGTAGATGTGCCGGCCGCCGATCGGTGCGGGCAGCAATACTGCGATGATGAATTCGCCGGGCTCCAGAACGGTTTCGATATGTGGCGTATCACCCGGCAGGCGGTGGAAATCGGCGATCGGGATCGAGCGGCGGCTGCCGTTCGCTTGCACGGTTTCTACGACGGCATCGAGCGCCCGCATGGCGATGGCCATATCGCTGGGATGAGTTGCGATACAGGCTTCGCTGGTTCCTGTGACGGCGTGCTGGCGGCTGAAGCCGCCAATGGCGGAACAGCCGCTGCCCGGCTGGCGCTTGTTGCACGGCTGGTTGGTGTCATAGAAATACGGACAGCGGGTGCGCTGCAAGAGATTGCCTGCGGTGGTCGCCTTGTTACGAAGCTGGCCTGACGCTCCTGCGAGAAGCGCTCTCGACAACAGCCCGTAATCGCGGCGCACGGTTGCGTGGGCGGCAAGATCGGTGTTTCGAACCAGAGCGCCGATGCGCAGGCCACCGTCCGATGTGCCCTCGATTTCGGCGAGGCCAAGACCGTTCACGTCGATCAGATGTGTCGGGGTCTCGATCTCAAGCTTCATCAGGTCGAGCAAATTGGTGCCGCCTGCAATGAATTTGGCGTCCGAATTGGAGGCAGCTGCCTTGGCGGCCGCTTCGATGGAGGACGCGCGTTCGTAGGTGAAGGCTCTCATGCTCGTGTCCCCGCTGCTTCGACGATCGCTTCGACAATGTTGGAATAGGCGCCGCACCGGCAGATATTGCCGCTCATGCGTTCGCGAATTTCGGCTGGGGTAACGCCTGCGTCTGCGGTCAGATTTTCGGTGACGTGGCTGGGGATGTTCGCCTTGATCTCTTCCAGCATCGCCACGGAGGAACAGATCTGCCCCGGCGTACAATAGCCGCACTGGAACCCGTCATGCTTGACGAAGGCGGCCTGCATGGGGTGAAGGTCGCCGGGTTTGCCCAGACCTTCGATCGTTGTAATCTCGTCTCCTTCGTGCATGACGGCGAGTGTGAGACAGGAGTTGATACGGCGGCCATCGACCATAACGGTACATGCGCCGCATTGGCCGTGATCGCAGCCTTTTTTGGTTCCGGTCAAATGAAGATGCTCGCGAAGGGCATCCAGCAGCGTGGTTCTGTTATCGACGGCGAGATCCCGGCTTTCTCCGTTGACCACGAAAGATAGGTTGGTCATATCCGGCATCTGGTTTCCCCCTGTTTGTGCTGCGGCTTTGTTCGTCGTGGCGCCGGTGATCGCAATCGTCGCAGCCGACGAGATCAGTAGGTTCCGGCGGGATATTTCCAGTTGGATCGTAGGCTGCATATCCAGCTCCCGTGTTTTGGCCCAATGGGCAGGTGTAAAGGCGAAGTTTGACTGGGTTGGCGTGGTGAAAGAGGCTGACGCACCATCGCGCCATCATGACCCTCGCATCGGCAGTCCGCGTTCGTTCAAGCAAAACGAGTCCTGCCCTGGCCCGATAACCATCGAGCCGGTGAAAAGTTCGCGATAAATTTTTCCGCTGCGTTCACGCTTCCGTCAGGACGGCTCAGAAATCTTGAAAAGCGCAGGAGCGGACACGTCTGCCGCATTTCGATGGGCGGCGGTGCAGTTGATGCCTGGCTGTTTTGGAGGGGACAGAACCGGCGCGGGTTATCGCCTCCTGCCATCGCCCGCAATCAGAAGGACGGCCTTTGGGCGGTTTGCCCTTATCGGGCGTCGAAAGAACCGGAAACTTGCCTTCCTCTCGCTTGAAGGTTTCGTCCGGCGCGCTACATCGCGCGGGCGTGGTCGAATTGCCGGCGGTTGGGGTCGCCCTGAAAATAATGCGTGTGTTTCTAATTTACGGGGTTGCGCTGAACAGTTTCGCATGACGACTTGGCCCCGCGCCCACCTGTCCTCTTATCCATCCGACGAGATCTTTCATGAAGCAGAGCAATATGCCCAACACATCAGCGCGAAAGTTGGGTCTGGACCCGGTTGTGGCCTTCAGCCTGGCTGGCGCCATCGCTTTCTTTCTGATCAGCGGGCTGGTTGCCTATCTCAATCTTCAGAGCCTGCGCGAAAACAATGGGGAAGTCGTTCACTCCCATGACGTGATCGTCGCTCTGGACGAGCTGCTGTCGAGGGTACAGGATGCCGAGACCGGGCAGCGCGGTTTCCTGCTGAGCAACAACCAGCGCTATCTTGAGCCTTATAATTCCGCCGTGGCCGCGATCCCGCAAAAGCTGACTGAAATCACTGAACTGACCAGCGATAACCCGGCGCAGCAACGCCGGATCGGGGCACTCAAAACCCATGTGGAGGCCAAGCTTGCCGAGCTGAAGGAGACCATCGATCTGCGCGGGACGCAGGGTATTGATGCCGCCCTTGCGGTCGTCAATTCGGAGCGGGGCAAAGTCCAGATGGATGCGATCCGGATGCAGCTTTCGGCCATGGGAAAAGAAGAAAGCGATCTGCGTGTGAAGCGCCTTGCCGAAATGGATGGCGCCTACCGTACGGCCTATGCCAGCAGCATACTCTCTGGCCTTCTTGGAATTCTCCTGACCGCCGCGATCGGGGTGTTGTTGCGCCGGGCGACGCTCGCGAGAAGACGTGAGGAATGGCTGCAGTCAGGCCATGTCGGATTGAGCGCCGCGATCATGGGCGACAAGCGTACCGAGCAGCTGGGCGAGAGCATCCTCGAATTTTTGGCCGGATATGCCGGCGCGATCGCCGGCGCGGTTTTCGTCGGAGGCAAGGGCGTATTTCGCCGCGCCTCGATTTATGGCGTGCCGGACGTATCAGCGGTTCCAGAGCAATTCAAATTGCGGGAAGGTCTGCTTGGACAGGCAGCGGCTGAGGGGCGGCCCAACGTGGTCAGCGATATCCCCGATGGTTACATCACCTTCGGATCGGCGCTGGGGCGGGACAAGCCGCGGCATCTGGTCATTTCTCCCGGCAGCGTCGATGGCGATGTCAATACGGTGATCGAACTGGGCTTTTTGCGGCCGGTCGACGAAAGTGTACTGGTCTTGCTCGAGCAGGTTTCCCCCTCGATCGCGACAGCGGTCCGCTCGGCAAACTATCGTGTCGAGCTGCAGAACCTGGTCGAAGAAACACAGCGGCAGTCCGAAGAGCTGCAGGTTCAGAGCGAGGAGCTGCGCGTTTCCAACGAAGAGCTGGAGGAACAGAGCCGGGCGCTGAAGGAATCGCAGGTGCGGCTGGAGCAGCAGCAGGTTGAGCTGGAGCAGACGAACTCGCAGCTTGAGGAACAGACGCAGCAGCTGGAAGGCCAGCGCGACGATCTGGAGCGCGCGAATGCTGCCGTTCAACTGAAGGCACGCGAGCTGCAGCAGGCCAGCCAGTATAAATCGGACTTCCTCGCCAACATGTCGCATGAGCTGCGCACGCCGCTCAACTCTTCCCTCATCCTCGCCAAGCTGCTTGCGGATAATCCGGATGACACATTGACGGCAGAGCAGGTCAAATATGCGCAGACCATTCAGTCGTCAGGCAATGACCTGCTCAACCTGATCAATGATATCCTCGACCTCTCGAAGATCGAGGCGGGGCATATCGATATCAGGCCGGAAGCCGTGTC
This sequence comes from Rhizobium sp. Root483D2, assembly GCF_001426685.1. Lineage (GTDB taxonomy): Bacteria > Pseudomonadota > Alphaproteobacteria > Rhizobiales > Rhizobiaceae > Pararhizobium > Pararhizobium qamdonense. The sequence continues at coordinate 37,189 of NZ_LMFB01000011.1, forward strand.
AGTGGAGCGTCTGGCCAACAATATCCGCCAGCTGTTTCAGCCGATCGCGGAAAACAAGCGGCTGACATTCGACATCGACATTGCACCGGAATGCCCTGCCATCATCCAGACGGATCTGCAGCGGCTGGAACAGGTGCTGAAGAACCTTCTGTCGAATGCTTTCAAGTTCACGGAAACCGGACGCGTCGGTCTCTCGATCCGGCGTGCTCCTGACGGGCAGATCGCGCTCGCCGTGACGGACAGCGGCATCGGCATTGCCGAGGAACAGCAGCGCAGCATCTTCGAGGCTTTCCATCAGGCCGACGGCACGATCAGCCGCAAATATGGCGGCACCGGTCTTGGCCTCTCGATTTCGCGCGAACTCGTCCGTCTGCTCGGCGGCGCGATCCATCTGACCAGCCGTCAAGGGCATGGAAGCACGTTCACGATCACCATTCCGGAAGCTTACGATCCGGCAACCGTTGCACCCCGCGACGCTCGCAGCACGGCGGTGTCAGCGGCGCCTACGATTTCCCCGGCGATCGAAACACGCGCCGTTTCCATCGAGCGGCACAATCTCGTGGACGACGACCGGGCGGCGCCATCTGACGAAAAGCGGGTTCTTCTGGTCATCGAAGATGACGATACCTTTGCCGCCATCCTGCGGGATATCTCCCGCGAAATGGGCTTTCGAACCCTGGTGGCCGGAACGGCGCAGGAGGCTCTGGATCTTGCAAAGCAATTCATGCCGAGCGCCATCGTCCTCGACGTCGGCCTGCCGGACCAGTCAGGCCTTTCCGTTCTCGACAGGCTGAAGCGCGATGTCCGCACCCGCCACATACCCATCCATATCGTCTCCGGCGACGATCACGCCGAAACGGCCTTTTCGCTCGGCGCCGTCGGTTACATGTTGAAGCCCGTGAAGCGGGAGCAGCTGATCGAGGTGTTGCAGAAGCTCGAAGCCAAGCTCTCGCAGCGTGTCCACCGCGTCCTGATCGTCGAGGATAACCAGATCCAACGCGATGCCGTGGCAAAGCTTTTGACCTCGCATGACGTCGAGACCATGGTCGCCGGTACTGCGGCGGAATGCCTGCAGCTTCTGAAGGAACAGACGTTCGACTGCATGGTGCTGGATCTGTCCCTGCCGGACGCATCCGGCTATTCCCTGCTGGAGACGCTGAGCAAGGAAACCGCCTACGCCTTTCCGCCCGTGATCGTCTATACCGGCCGCGTGCTGTCAGCCGATGACGAACAGCAGCTGCGGCGCTACTCCAAATCGATCATCATCAAAGGCGCGAAATCGCCGGAGCGTCTGCTCGACGAGGTCACGCTGTTCCTGCATCAGGTCGTCTCCGAACTGCCGGACGAACAGCAGAAGATGATCCGCAAGGCGAGAAACAGAGACGCGCTGCTTGAGGGGCGGCGTATTCTGGTTGTCGAAGACGATGTCCGCAATGTCTATGCGCTCACCAATATCCTTGAGCCGCGCGGCGCCATCATCGAGATCGCGCGAAACGGCCAGGAAGCGCTCGACGCGCTTGCAAAGGCCGCAAGTCAACCTGGGTCGGCGATCGACCTCGTGCTCATGGATGTCATGATGCCGGTCATGGATGGGCTGACCGCCACCCGGGAAATTCGCAGGAATGCGGACTGGAAGAGGCTGCCGATCATCGCGCTCACCGCCAAGGCGATGCCGGATGATCAGCAGCGCTGCATCGACGCCGGCGCTAATGATTACATGGCCAAACCCCTGGATGTCGAAAAACTTCTGTCCCTCGTTCGCGTCTGGATGCCCCGGTGACCGAAATGTCAGCGCCAGAAAAGGTAGAGGACATTGAAATCCGGCTTCTGCTGGAAGCGCTGTATGTCCGCTATCATTATGACTTTCGCAATTATGCGATGGCGTCGATCAAGCGCCGCCTGCGGCAGGCACGCGATCAATTGGGGTTCGCAACGATTTCGGCAATGCAGGAAAGTGTTTTGCACGATCCGCAGATGCTGCCTCGCGTGCTCGGATATCTGACCGTGCAGGTCAGCGAAATGTTCCGGGATCCGAGCTATTTCCAGGCGATCCGCGAACAGGTCGTACCTCATTTAAGCACCTATCCATCCTTGAAGATCTGGATTGCGGGATGCAGCGGCGGCGAGGAACTGTACTCTCTGGTCATCCTGTTTCGCGAGGAAGGGCTTGAGAGCCGGACGATCTTTTACGCCACGGATATCAGCCAGGAGGCGCTTCGCACTGCAGAAGCGGGGGTCTACAATCTCGACCGCATCCAGCTGTTTACCGAAAACCACCGGAAATCCGGCGGCAAGTCCTCATTGTCGGACTATTACAGCGCGGCTTATGGACGAGCCGTGTTTGACAAGTCGCTGCGGCAGAATGTTGTCTTTTCCGATCATAGTCTGGTGACCGATGCGGTTTTTGGCGAAATGCACCTGATATCCTGCCGGAACGTTCTGATCTATTTCGACCGGCCGCTTCAGGATCGCGCCATCGGCCTGTTCAAGCATTCGCTCGCCCGCAAGGGCTTTCTCGGCCTCGGTGCCAAGGAAAGCCTGCGTTTTTCCGATCATTCTGGCGCCTTCAAGGATTTTGTCCGCGAGGAGAAAATCTATCAGAGGTCAGGCGAATGAACCAGAACCGGCCGCAAGCCATCGTGATCGGAGCCTCGGCGGGTGCGCTGGAGGCCCTGTCGGTCATTCTGCCGGCACTGCCCGGCAATTTCGATCTGCCTCTCATCGTGGTCGTTCATATCCCGCCTGACAAGCGCAGCGTGCTTGCGGAACTCTTCCAGGCGAAAAGCCGGATCGTTGTGCTTGAGGCCGAAGACAAACAGCCGATCCGTGGCGGCACCGCCTATTTTGCGCCGCCGAACTATCACCTGCTTGTCGAAGCCAACGGAAGCCTGTCCTTGTCCAGCGACGAAGCGGTGCTGTTTTCGCGTCCATCCATCGACGTTCTGTTTGAAACGGCTGCGGATGCCTATGGCGCCGGCCTGATCGCCATTGTTCTCACCGGTGCCAATCACGATGGCGCTGCCGGTCTGCGTGCGGTTGTCGAGGCAGGCGGAACGGCGATTGTTCAAACTCCAGACGGCGCGTTTGCGCCTGCGATGCCGCAAGCGGCGATAGCGATGTGTCCCACCGCTCACGTCATGCCGCTCGACGCCATCCTCTCATTTTTGCAAAAGGTTTGACCGAACATGAGCCCCGTATCCTTTCTTTTGGTCGATGATCTTGAGGAAAATCTCCTCTCTCTGGAGGCGCTTTTGCGCCGCGAGGGTCTGGTCCTTCTGAAGGCGCGCTCCGGCGATCAGGCGCTTGAACTGCTTTTGCAAAACGATGTGGCGCTCGCCCTTATCGACGTCCAGATGCCGGGCCTGAATGGCTTCGAGCTGGCAGAACTGATGCGCGGCAATGAGCGCACCCGGCGTGTGCCGATCATCTTCGTGACAGCCGGCAGCGCCGATGGCCAGCGCCGCTTTCGCGGCTATGAGGCAGGCGCTGTCGATTTCATTCAAAAGCCCATCGAAACCGACATTCTGCGCAGCAAGGCCGATGTGTTCTTCGAACTCTACCGGCAGCGCCAGCAGATCGCATCGCAGCGCGACGAGCTGGAGGCGCAGGCCGACGCCTTAAAGCAGGCCGATCGCCGCAAGGACGAGTTTCTGGCAACCCTGGCGCATGAATTGCGCAATCCGCTGGCGCCCTTGCGCCACGGGCTGGATATCCTGCGCCGGGATCCCGACGGGCCGGATGCCGGCAGCATTCGCGATATGATGGATCGGCAAATGGTGCATCTGGTGCGGTTGATCGACGACCTTCTGGACGTCTCGCGGGTCAGCCAGGGCAAGATCGAGCTTCGCAAGGATGCGATCGTGGTTGGGGATGTCGTGCGATCGGCGATCGAGGCGAGCCGTCCCCTTATCGAAGCGGCGCAGCATTCACTCACTGTCGATATTCCGCCAGAGCAGCTCTGGCTCGATGCCGACCACACCCGCATTTCGCAGGTCATCGCCAATCTTTTGAACAATGCCGCGAAATACACACCTTCTGGCGGCCGGATCGATGTTTCCGTGCGCGCTGTGGGTGGCGAGGCCGTCATCGAGGTTTCGGACAATGGCATCGGCATACCCGCCGCCATGCGATCCGAAGTGTTTCAGCTCTTTGCCCAGGTCGATGATCATCTGGGCCGGGCGCAGGGAGGCCTCGGAATAGGTCTGGCGCTGGTCAAGCAGCTGGTGGGCCTGCATGGCGGGACCGTTGAGGCAAAGGGCCGCGCCGATGGCATCGGTAGCGTGTTCAGCGTTCATTTGCCGCTGTCGTCCAAAACGGAAACGCAGGACCGTCCGATGGAAGTTTCATCGAGCGAAATTCCGGCCGCGCATTCCTTGAAGGTGCTTGTGGTCGATGACAATGCCGAGCTCGCCTTCATGCTGGGCTTGATGCTGGAAGAGATGGGACATGATTTCGAAATCGCGTCGGATGGGCCAAAAGCGCTTGAAGCCGCACAGCGGTATCGTCCCGATGCGATCCTTCTGGATATCGGATTGCCCGGCATGGACGGTTACGAGGTCTGCCGGGCTTTCCGAAAGGACGAGCTCTTCAGGAATACGCCTATCATCGCGCAGACAGGCTGGGGACAAAGCCGCGACAAGACGCTGGCGCAGGAGGCAGGGTTCAATCATCATCTGACCAAGCCCGTGGCCTTCGAGGATCTTGAAAAGCTTTTGGCAGAGGCGGCCTTGCCGCAGGCTTCTGGAATGTGAAGAGCTTGTCACCCTGGAGGGAGTTCTGACCATACATCTCCAGGGTGACGGTAGTTTTCCGATCAGGCGGCGTAATAGTCCGCTTGATCCAGGTCGGACAAGAGATCCGGACCGGCCGGAGCCCATCCAAGGACAGCGCGTGTCCGGGCGCTGGACGCCGCCATAGTGCCGCCGGCCATGCTGGCAAACCAGCCGAAATGCTCGCGAGGGCGCGGCTCAACGGGTAAGCCCAACTGGCGGCCGATGACCTCGGCAATCTGACGTAACGGGACCGCCTCGTCAGCTACGGCATGATAGACACGCTCGGTCACGCCGCTTTCAAGCGCGAGGCGATAGATGCGGGCGGCATCATCGCGGTGCACCCCCGACCAGCAGTTCGAGCCGTTGTCGAGATAAGCCGAGACACCTGTTTGACGGGCCAGGCGGACGAGGACCGGGATGAAGCCGTAGTCTCCTAGTCCGTGAACGGAGGGAGCAAGCCGCACGGTTGCTGCCCGAACGCCGCGCTCGGCAGCGGCCTGGGCGGCCAATTCCGATTTGCGTGGCGCAGCCGGGTTCGGGAGGTCGGTTTCGATGGCGCCGAGCGGCAGGCCCGAGAGGCCCGAAGTTACCAGCAACGGACGGTCTGAACCGGACAGCACCTTGCCGAGAAATTCGATGACCCGCTCATCGAGCGCCGCACTTTCCAGAAACTTGGAAAAGTCGTTGCCCAAATTTCCTTGGATGAAATCGTGATTGAAAGCCGTGTGAATAACAGCATCCGCTTCCATGGCAGCCTGCTGCAGCACGGCAAAATCCTCCAGGCTGCCTGTGACGGGGCGGGCGCCGCTTGCCGTCAGTGCAATCGCCTTGTCCGCTGATCGGGACAGTCCGGAAACCGTATGGCCGGCTTCGATCAGGTCCTTGACGATCGCCGAGCCGACCCAACCGGTCGCCCCTGTAACAAATACATGCATTGATATTCTCCTTGATAAGGTCGCCGCCTGAGCGGGTGGACGTTTGTGTCTGAAATGCCGGATCAGGCGCTGCGCATGGTCACTAAAATATCGTCTGCTACGGATGTGGACATATAGCGGCCGGGGTTGGACCGGATATAATCGACATATTCCGGGCAATCATCGGCATCGTCGGCAATGATCAATGCACCGGGGCTCAGTTGCGGCTCAATCAGCTTGAAAATATCGAGGTAGAGGGCCTTGGCACCATCGAGCAGAACCAGGTCGATCGCGTCTGGAAGGTCGGTGAACGTCTTGAGGGCATCGCCCTGCCTGAGATCGACAAGGTCAAGAAGTCCGCCTGCGTCAAGGTTCTGTTTTGCACGAAGCACTTTGGATGGTTCGAATTCGCTCGTAATCAATTGGCCGCCACCATTATCGCGCAATGCTGCGGCCAGGAACAACGTCGAGATACCGAAGGACGTTCCAAATTCCACAATCGTGCGGGCGTAACTGGAGCGCGCCAACAGGTACAGAAGACGGCCTGTCTCGCGCGACACCGGAAGCCAAAGTTCCTTTATCAGGCCGTAGAAATGCAGATAGTCCGTCTTGCTGCGCAGGAGGCGCTCACGCTCCTCTTCGGATAGGGCGCCCATGGCGGGGCTGGTCGCCGCATCGGCCTCGTCGAACAGGCGGTCAAGAAGTGCGCCCAGTGGCTGGCGTGTCAGGGTGGTCATCGGAAATGCCTTTGTGTCAGGTAACTTGCTTTCGAGAGTGAAAATACGAATAATTCGTCGTGTTCGCTAATCGCATTGCAGGTGCCCCAGATGACAGATCGCGCAAGTGCCCGTATTTCTTCACGAAAAGCACCAAAGCAGGCCCGCTCGAACGATCTGGTCACAGCCATTCTCCAGGCTGCTATTCAGGTTTTGGCGCAGGAAGGCGCGCAGCGTTTCACCACTGCGCGGGTTGCGGAGCGGGCGGGTGTCAGCGTCGGTTCACTCTACCAATATTTCCCCAACAAGGCGGCGATCCTGTTCCGGCTGCAAAGCGACGAGTGGCGGCAGACGTCGAGCCTGCTCGGCGCGATCCTCACTGATTATTCCCGGCCACCATTGGATCGGCTACGATCCCTCGTTCACGCTTTCCTCCAGTCCGAATGCGAGGAGGCGGCGGTGCGTGGAGCCTTGAGCGATGCGGCCCCGCTTTATCGCGACGCGTCGGAGGCGCATGCCGCCAAGGAGACGGACGAGCCGCTGATCGCCCGGTTCATGCTGGAGCTTCTGCCGCAGGCATCGCCGCAAGCGCGCGAACTCGCCGGCGATCTCGTCACCACAACGCTGAGCACGGTTGGAAAAGAATTTTCCACCAGCCCACGCACAGACAAGGAAATCGAGGTCTATGCCGGTGCGATGGCCGACATGTTCAGCTCATACCTGCTCGGTGTGGCAGCAGGGAAATGAAGCAGACGGGTGCCGGACGCGCAGTAACTTTTTAGCGCTGGGTATCCTTGCTGACAGCTGTGGAATGCCAGCGCTCGGGAAACTGAAACCGGACTTGAGACTTTTCGTTAGGGCCTGTCTTCCCCTGCGCTGCACAAAAATGTTGCGGCGCATACATTGTGACCCCGTCGCACATGCTCATCCTGATTCCTCATGAACTCCGGCAATGCATCGATTGACAGCCGTGGCTGCACCCTCAATATGTCGTTGTCAGACATCTTACAAAATGTCGCTGAGTATGCTGGGAGGCACTATGAATATTTTCGCAAAGCTTATTGCTGGCACTGCGCTGCTGGCTGCCGCAAATTCTGCCTATGCAGGCGAAACGCTGGATCGCGTCATGGAAAACAAGGCGATGGTTGTTGCGACCAACAGCAGCTGGCCGCCGCAGAGCTTTCTCGATGACAACAATGAAATGGTTGGCTTCGATATCGATGTCTCCCGTGAGATCGCCAAGCGCCTCGGCGTCGAAGTGAGCTTCCAGACACCGGACTGGGCCACACTGACGGGTGGACGCTGGCAGGGCCGCTACGACATTGGCGTCGGTTCCGTCACGCCGACCAAAGCGCGCGCGCAGGTCATCGATTTTGCCGGCATCTACTATTACAGCCCCTATGTCTACGTGGTTCACAAGGATAGCCCCGCCAAGGCGGTGAGCGATCTGAACGGGAAGGTCATTGGCGTCGAGACCGCCACGACATCGGAAGACTTTATCCGCCGTCAGCTGGAAATCGATGCTCCCGGCCTGCCGCCGATCGAGTACAAGCTGGAGCCGGGCGAAATCCGCACATTTGCCGATTCGATGCTGCCGTTCGACGACCTGCGCCTTGGCGCCGGTGTGCGTCTCGATGCCGTCATTGCGCCCGAGCAGACTGCCAAGAACGCGATCAAGAATGGCTATCCGCTGCGCATTCTCGAAGACGGCTACGCCTTCCGCGAACCGCTGGTCGTCATCGGCGAAAAGACCGATCCGGAATGGACCGCAAAGATCGGCGGCTTCATCGCCGACATGAAAAAGGACGGCACGCTCGCTGCCCTGACGACCAAATGGTATGGCAAGGACTACAGCGCCGACTAAGCCTTCAATAATGCCGGGCGCGAGCCCGGCATCTTCTTGCCAGATGAGCCTCCCATGACCTATCCAGATACCTATTACCGCCGCACCTTGGCGAACGCGGCCGAGCGTCCTGCACTCTCCGGCTCCGTCGATTGCGACACCGTGATCATTGGCGGTGGCCTCGCCGGCCTGACGACCGCCCTGCAGCTTGCCCGTGCGGGCCATTCCGTCACAGTTCTCGAAGCCAGCAGCGTCGGCTTTGGCGCATCCGGCCGCAATGGTGGCTTCGTCAGCCCCGGTTTTGCAACCGGCAGCGACGCCATCGCCCGTGCCGCAGGCCCTGATGCTGCGCGAAAACTGCATCTGCTTTCGATCGAGGGCGTGGATTTTATCCGCAACACGATCCGCGAACTGGAAATCTCGGAGGCAAAACCGCAGGCCGGCATCATGAGCGTGACACGCTACGATGACGGCGCAAGCCTGAAGGCGCATGCGGACCATATGCGCCGCGAATACAACTATGAACTCGAGTTTATCGGGACCGACGCGGTCCGCGGGCGCCTCAAATCCAACCGCTATTTCCAGGCGCTGCGCGATCCGAAAGCCTTCCACATGCACCCGCTGAATTATCTACGGGCGCTCGCAACAGAGATCGAGCGGCTGGGGGGCCGTATCTACGAAAATTCACAGGCGACGCGTTGCAGCCTGGCGGGCGCACAAAAGCTCGTCACATGCCAGGGCGGACAGGTGCGCGCCCGCCAGATCGTCTTTACCACGGGGGGCTACACATCCTCGCTGGTCGGAAAACTCAATCGCGCCTATTTGCCGATTGCCACCTATGTCATGCTGACGGAAGAAGCGCCGGACCTCATCCGTAGCGCGATTGCCACCCGCGATGCGATCGGCGACAACCGCCGTGCCGGCGACTACTACCGTGTCGTCGAGGATGGAAAGCGTATCCTTTGGGGCGGCCGCATCACCACGCGGGCTGCCTCGCCCGCAGCGCTTGCCGGTGAACTACGCCGCGAGATGACGACCACCTATCCCCAGCTGAAAGACCTGAAGACCGAGCTGGCCTGGTCCGGCCTCATGTCCTATGCCCGCCATCTCATGCCCCAGATCGGGGAAATGCAGCCGGGTGTGTGGCATTGCACCGCCTTCGGGGGACACGGCCTCAACACGACGGCGATTGGCGGCAAGCTGGTGGCTGAAGGCATTCTCAAGCAATCGGACCGCTACCGGCTCTTCAAACCGTTCGGCCTCGTTTGGGCGGGCGGTCTTGCGGGGCTTGCGACCGCACAACTCACCTATTGGAAATTGCAGGCGCAGGACTGGTGGCGCGAACGCGCCGCCTGATCAAAAAATCGGGGACATTATGCTCGGAAGACTGTTACTCACCTATCCCACGGTGGCGCGCCGCATCGGCGTCTTGCTGATTTTTGCCCTGGTCGCTGCGGCACTTTATGCGCTGGGAATAAGCTCCGCCTGGATCGGCAAGCTCTATCCGCCGGCGATCGACTGGCTGAAAGACAACAAGCAGCTTGGGCGCGCCCTTTCTGCCGTCGCGATTGCCCTGATCATCGCGTTCAACTGGAAACTGTTGCAGCTTCTGCCCCGCCGGCAACAGATCGTGACGGTCTGGATCGAGTTGTTCGTCCTCCTGATGCTGTTCTTCTACTCCTTCGATCTCTCCTTGTCCTTCATCGCCCGCAAGATCGGTTTCATGATCTCGCAAGGCGTGGTCACGACGCTCTACATCTCCGCCATCTCGATTGCGATTGCGACCGTCATTGCTCTGGCGGGGGCGATGGCGAAGCTCTCGAAGAATGGTGTGGTCTACGGTCTTGCCACTTTCTATACGTCGCTTTTCCGTGGCCTGCCCTTGCTGATGCAGATCTATATCATCTATCTCGGGCTGCCGCAGGTCGGCTACGTCATCAGCGCTGTTCCCGCAGGCATCCTCGCTTTGTCGCTCTGCTACGGTGCTTACATGACCGAGATTTTCCGCGCCGGCATCGAGAGCATCTCGCGTGGCCAGACGGAAGGGGCGACAGCGCTTGGACTGAGCCCCAATCAGACGATGTTCTTGGTCATTCTTCCACAGGCGATGCGGGTTATCGTCCCGCCGACCGGCAATCAGTTCATCGCCATGCTGAAAGACTCGTCGCTCGTCTCCGTCGTCGGTGTCTGGGAGATCATGTATCTCGCCCGCACGCAGGGGCAGACGGAGTTCCGCCATATCGAAATGCTGATCACCGCCTCGATGATCTACTGGGTTCTGTCCATGGGCCTCGAATACCTGCAGTCGCGCATTGAAGGCCATTTCGGACGTTTCAACGCCCGCTGATCCCACAATGCCTGCCGGAACCACTCATTGCGGGAAATCCTTGAAGGAACGTCCATGTTGCCATCATCCAAGCCTGACATCGAGATCGCGCTGACCGGCGTGCACAAATGGTACGGTGCGTACCATGCGCTCACAGATATCAACCTTGAGATTGCCAAGAAGGAGCGGATCGTGATCTGCGGGCCATCCGGCTCAGGCAAATCCACGTTGATCCGCTGCATCAACCGGCTCGAAGCCCACCAGGAAGGCATCATCGCCGTTGGTGGTATCGAATTGAACGAGGACGAGAAAAACATCAACGACGTGCGCCGCGAAGTCGGCATGGTGTTCCAGCACTTCAATCTCTTTCCACATCTCACCGTTCTGCAGAACTGCATTCTCGCACCCGTCTGGGTCCGCAAGATGAGCAAATCAGCAGCAACCGAAATCGCCATGCACTTCCTGGAGCGCGTGCGCATTCCAGAACAGGCTAACAAATATCCGGGCCAACTGTCCGGAGGCCAGCAGCAGCGAGTGGCCATCGCCCGCGCGCTGTGCATGAGCCCCAGGGTGATGCTGTTTGATGAGCCGACCTCGGCGCTTGATCCGGAGATGGTCAAGGAAGTGCTCGATACGATGGTATCGCTGGCGCAAGAGGGTATGACGATGATCTGCGTGACCCATGAGATGGGCTTTGCCCGTCAGGTTGCCGACCGGGTGATCTTCATGGACCAGGGCCGTATCGTGGAAGAGGCGCCGCCGACCCAATTCTTCGATAATCCACAGAACGAACGGAGCCGGCTGTTCCTCAGCCAGATCCTTCACTGACATCTGGACGATGAAAAGAGCCGGACCCGTCGCACCGGCTCTTTTGCTGCGTGGTCGGCGGGCTCAGAGCGGGTGCGGTTCCTGCGGAAAACCGCCCACATGGGTGCAGGTGCGGGCCGCATTGTCGCGGCCGGAGACGATGCAGGCTTGAAGTCCGCTTCCTGCGATAAACGCATGCAGAAAACCGGCGATGAAGCTGTCGCCGGCACCCGTGGTATCGACGATATCGACAGGAGTTATTCCGGTCTCAGCCCATTCGTTGCCGTCGGTTGCCGCCGACCCCTCGCTGCCGCGCGTGACGACTGCAAGCTTTGCGCCCTTAGCAAGCAATAGCTTCATCAACGTCTCGGCCCTCTCCCGGTCTTCACCCGCCGAACCGAAGGCGATACGCAGACCGTCTATTCCGAGATGAACCGGATCATTGTTGACGGAAATATCCTGCGACACGCTGATGCCTGCGGCAGCCAAACGGCGGCGCGTGGCCCCTTCGTCGGCAATCCAGCCGATATGAACGTGATCCATGGTTAGAAGTGCGGCAAAATCCGTGTCGTTTGGCCTGTAGTCCTGGCAGACACCAAAATCCTCAAAGGCGAAGATGCGATCTCCGCTCTCTGTGATCTCGATATTTGTGTAGGCGCTCTTTCCAGGCAGCGTCTGGAGATGGTCAAGCTTCACACCGTTCTGTGACAGCAGGCTGCGGGTGCGCGCACCATCGGCGTCCTCGCCCACGGCGCCGAAATAATAGACAATGTGGCCCAACAGAGCGAGCTGGACGGCAACATTGACGGCGTTACCGCCGACCAGCGACTGGCCGACGGGAGGCTGGAAGCGATCGACACAATTGTCGCCAACGATGGCGAAACGGTAGTGAGACATGGAACCTCAAAGATTGATTGCAACGGCAAGGCCGCGACTGTCATTTTGACGGCCGCGGCCTTCTTAACTCAGCCAGCTTTGACACTTGCAAAAACATGCGCCGCCGCTTGACGGTCATCTTGCCGATGAGGGCTCAGTAGGCAACCTTCTTGTAATAGCGCCGTGTCGTCAGTGGATGGTTGCGCATGACTTCGAGATGCGCGCTGATGCGCTCCAGCACCGTTGCCAGCAGGATCGGCGAGATCAGGCCACGCACCTCCGGCGAAATGCCCGGCAGCACGAAGTCCGCCGTGTCCAGTACCGTGAGCTTGTCGGTGTAATTGGGCGCGAATTTTTCGACCCGGTCGGCAATCGGCCGGCACGCGTCTTCGCCCTTGAACAGGATGACGCTGACGCCCTTCTCGACCAGTTCGAGCGTGCCGTGGAAAAAGTCGGACGCATGGACGGGGCGGGTGCGGATCCACTGCATTTCTTCAAGAATGCACATGCCGTAATAGAAAGCCTGCGGCCAGACGTTCCCGCTGCCGGTGACGATATGATAATCGGAGGCGGCAAGGATTTTTGCAAAACCGTCGGCCTTGTCTTCATAGGCGCGCTTGACCTCGACAAGACGCTTTGGAAGCTGCTGCAGTTCACTGGCGAGCTGCTCGTAGTTCGAAATCTCGTTGCGATGCTTCATGATCGACAGCGCGATGAACAGCGACTGAAGATAGAAGGATTCGCAGGACGTATCGTCTTCGGCGAAATTGACGAAGACATGATCGCCACCCTTGCCGAGCGGTGTGTCCTCGTGACCAACCAAGGTGAGGACCGTAGCGCCGGTTTCCTTGACCTTTGCCAGCAGCGCAACGCTCTCCTTGGTCGTTCCCGACAGCGACGGCATGACGACGATCGAGTTTTTCGTCAGATTTGCCGAGCCCGTGATGAAGAGTTCGGCTGTCAGATCGATGAAAGACGGAAAGCGGGACTTGCGCTGCAGCAGCTGATAGGCCGGCTGCATCAGGATGGCGGCGCCACCCGTTCCAAGGAAGAATATGTTTTCGGCGCCCGCTTTAAGGCAATCGGCAATCACCTGATCGAACCGTCCGGCAAGACCGGCAGCGCCGGACTGGATGCGCAGGTATCTTTCTTCATCGAAATTCAGCATGGAAAACTCACTGTTGTGGAGACCACGGCCCACCCGCGATCGTTTGATCCTGCCATGGCCGGCAAGTTGTAAGACAACTGACATCTTGAAATTATGGTGTCAAGGGTCTTTGCTTCGTTGAAGGGCCCAAAATCATCAATGTACGGCGCACCATACTGCTGCAGAGTTTTGACACTTGGCTTGACCTCCCGACATTTGTCAGACAATGAGAAGAATAGCCGGAACGGAAATCGAGGATTGCCTTGGACGAACCCCTTCGTGATGCCCGCACCCTGGTGATCCAGCTTCGTGATCGCATTGCCGATCTCATACGGGATGAAGGCCTGAAACCCGGCGATAAACTCCCGACCGAGGCACAGCTGACCGCGCGCTTCAAGATCTCGCGCCCGGCCGTGCGCGAGGCGCTGAAACTGCTGGAACAGGACAACATCATCTATGTCGAGCATGGGCGCGGCCGCTTTGTCTCGGCCATCTCTGCCGTGCAGGTCGACCGGCCGATTACCGTCTTTGAAAGCGTCACGGAGATGGCGCAGCAATATGGCTACACGCCCAAAAACAAGGTTCTGTCGATCTCCGAACTTGCTCCGGACGAAACCGTCGCGAAACAGCTGCGGCTCGAACCGGGCGACCGCGTCATTCGCATCGAGCGCCTGCGCCTGGAAAACGACACCCCGATCATGTACTGCATCGACTATGTGCCGCGCGCCATTATCCCGATGCGCCTTTACGATATCGACTGGAGCGGATCGCTCCTGTCCTTGCTGGATCAGCAAAAGCAGCGGCCACGCATGTCCGCCGCCTCGGTAACGGCCGTGATGCTTCCCGATGACGTCGTCGCGCGCAACGACTTGCGCGATTTCGGCCCGGCACTCCTGATTACCGAAACCTGTTTCAACGCGGCGGGCACCCCCGTCATTTACGCGATCGACTACCATCGCGGCAGTCATTTTTCCTTCAGCCTGGTGCGCAAGTAGACTTGAGCGGCCGTCACGCCATAGCGCGCGCCAAGTGAAATGGTCATTGCACCGCTGGTAAATTTTCGAACAGTCGATAAATTACCACTACGTTCAAAGGTCCACGCTCAAAGGTTTCAAATGCACGTATGGGTTCGCGATTACGAAATCGATCAGGCACGATGCGTGCTGAAGAAAAAACGCCAGTGCAAAGCCCCCTTCCCGGCCGCAATGCAGCCCGGTCCCACCGGTCGCGCTTGAGCAATTCCTGTCTTTCCTTCATCCGTAGTCAGCCGCTTTATCGAACCCAGCGTTAAAGCCTTTCTACCCATCATTTTGGGTGCCGCATGGCGATATTTTTCAAAACCGCGATTACCGATGCCGCAGCATTCGCGATGCTGGAGGAACGGCTGTCGAGCGGACAGGGTTTCGACGGCTACTTCAATCAATATGGTGAGGAGGACGAGTTGACCCTTTCCTGGGCTCCGGCCATGAGCGCGGACGAGTTCAAGGACGAGGTGACGGACGCATTGAGAACATTATGGCAGACAACGCGCTTTTGGCTGGTCTACCAGCGCGTTGAGAGCCGCGACGATCTCAGCATCAACGAAATCCGCAGCGCTGCAATCCGCCTGAGCCGCAGTTATGCGCAAGCCGTCGTCGTCACGTTCTGCCTGCTGGGCCGGGCCGACAGCAACAGCGATCTCGAACTGATTTTCGTCTGCTTTCGCGACGAAGCGGAACGCCGCAATTTTCGGGTGCGCTATGAGGGAAAATTCATCCCGGCGTCATAACCGTTTTCGCTGCATCCGACCGTCTGACAGCCAGCCTTGTCAGAACAATGCCGTTTCCTGGCATGGAACAAATATTAGCGATCCGAGTTGTTTTGATGGCTCTGGGAGGAGCCCCAAAATGATCATCGAAACGGAAATGAATTGCAGCGATATCTGCTGGGCCGAGCCCGTGCGCGTGCGCGTCGGCCATGGTGTCCCCGTCAATATCGATGGCCCGCAATCCGCCTTAAACACCATGATGCAACGATGGCCGCAGACAGGCGGCGAGCAGTATGAGCGCGCCCGAAAACTCTGCATGGCGGCGCTTGGCAGACGCGTCCCGGCGGCATCCATCCGCGACGACTTTGTCGCCGCATGCGTTGAGGCTGATATCCTCGCCGAGTAATGTTGGCTTCAGCGGCCAGAGTCTGATCAGGACTTCTGAAACACGCCATTCATGCTGCGCCCGGTTGCAAGCATCTTACTTCCAGTTATGCAATGGCTGAAAACAGTGCAAGAGCCTCTGGATTGGCCAGCGCCATCTGGTTTTGGCTAGCGTTTCCGTTGATTTCAATTTTGTCGCTTAGTCAATGTGCCTAGAAAAAATGGTATTTTCGGCAGGGGTCGGGCATATCGGAGCGTGTTCCGGTCAGCCTTCAGACTCAGTTCCGGTCGGCCTTCAGACTCACATGCGATCTGCGCTGAATGCACATGAGGGCGGCTTGGCTTCAATTGACGGAACAAAAGGCAGATGAGGCGATTGTCTTGGCTCTATCCTCAAATCCGGAGCCCCCTTGATGGCCAAGAAGTCCACACCTGCGTCGCCTGCAAACGCCGCCACCATCCACGATCAAAAACTGCACCGGGGCGAAGGCGGGGAACTGCACCAGTTCGCCGAAGACGGCGCACCGGTCATGACCACGGCGCAGGGAGGCCCCGTCGCCGACGACCAGAACTCCCTACGCGTCGGCGCTCGCGGCCCGCTTGTCGTCGATGATTTTCACTTCCGTGAAAAAATGTTCCATTTCGATCATGAACGCATTCCGGAGCGGGTGGTCCATGCCCGGGGATATGCGGCGCACGGTTTCTTCGAAACCTATGAATCCCTTGCCTCGTATACGCGCGCGGATTTGTTCCAGCGCCCCGGCGAACGCACCCCCGCCTTCGTGCGCTTCTCCACCGTTGCCGGTAGCCAGGGGTCGGCAGACCTTGCACGCGACGTGCGCGGCTTTGCCGTAAAAATGTACACGAAGGAAGGCAACTGGGACCTCGTCGGCAACAATATCCCGGTGTTCTTCATCCAGGACGCCATCAAGTTTCCGGACCTCATCCATGCCGCTAAGCCGGACCCCGACCGGTCTTTTCCGCAGGCGCAAACCGCGCATGATACATTCTGGGACTTTATCAGCCTGACGCCCGAAAGCATGAACATGGTGATGTGGATCATGTCGGACCGCACCATTCCGCGGTCGTTCCGCTTCATGGAAGGCTTTGGCGTCCATACCTTCCGTCTCGTCAACGCCAAGGATGAATCGACCTTCGTTAAGTTTCACTGGAAGCCGAAGCTTGGCGTTCAGTCGGTGGCTTGGAATGAAGCGGTCAAGATCAACGGCGCCGATCCCGATTTTCATCGCCGCGATTTGTGGCAGTCGATCCAGTCCGGTAATTTCCCGGAATGGGAATTGCAGGTCCAACTTTTCGACCAGGCCTTCGCCGACAGTTTTGACTTCGACGTCCTCGATCCGACCAAGATCATTCCGGAGGAAATTCTACCGCCGCAGCCGATCGGCCGCCTTGTGCTCGATCGGATGCCCGACAATTTCTTTGCCGAAACCGAGCAAGTTGCCTTCATGACCCAGAACGTGCCGCCGGGCATCGATTTCAGCAACGATCCCCTGCTGCAGGGCCGCAATTTTTCCTATCTCGATACGCAATTGAAGCGTCTGGGCGGGCCGAATTTCACCCATCTGCCGATCAATGCGCCCAAGTGTCCGTTCGCGCATTTCCAGCAGGATGGGCACATGGCGATGCGCAATCCTGTGGGCCAGGTCAACTATCAGCCGAACTCGTTTGGCGAGGGCCCGAGGGAATCGCCGGTAAAGGGCTATCGTCATTTCCCCGCCGAAGAACAAGGGCCGAAGGCGCGGTTGCGCCCCGAGAGCTTTGCCGACCATTATAGCCAAGCGCGGCAATTCTTTATCAGCCAGACGGAACCGGAGCAGCGCCACATCGCCGCTGCGCTAATTTTCGAGCTGTCGAAAGTGGAGATGCCGGTCATCCGCGAACGGATGGTGTCTCACCTGTTGAACATCGACGAGGCGCTTGCCAAAAAGGTTGCCGATGCGCTTGGATTGGCTTCGATGCCAAAGGCAGCCGATGCGGCCGTGCCGACACGGCAGGATTTGGAAGCGTCGCCAGCGCTCAGCATCGCGGCCCGTGCGCCTCAGCGCTTCGAAGGCCGCAAGCTTGGGATCCTTGTCACCGATGGCGCCGATATCCAGACCTTCAACGCCTTGCTTGACAGCGTGAAAAAGCAGAAAGCGTCGTTTGAGGTCATTGCGCCAAAGATCGGTGGCGCCGTGATGTCGGATGGCAGCCGGGTGGAGGCGCATCAGATGATCGATGGCGGTCCCTCGGTCCTCTACGATGCAGTCGCGCTTGTCGTGTCCGCTGCCGGTGTCGCCGATCTTTGCAAGGAGGCGTCAGCCAAGGACTTCGTTGCCGACGCGTTCACGCATTGCAAATATATCGCCTATGTTGCCGAGGCTATGCCCTTGCTTGAAAAGGTGGGAATAGCTGGTGATCTCGATGAGGGCACTGTTGCAATCAAGGATAAAGCAACGGCAGCGTCCTTCCTGGATCAAGCCGGAAATCTACGCTTCTGGCCGCGTGAGCTCGCTGTAAAGCTGAACTGATCGTGATATGGGCAGGGCCTTTGCGGTCCTGCCCATGATCAAAACAAAGATCGCCAAACTTCTGTCCTGAACTGAAGGTCGAGCTTCAAGGCTCCCGGATGGCTGTGTCGAGGCCGCGCAGCAGCGGGTAAAGGAAATAGGAAATCACTGTCCGGCTTCCGACCTTGATCTCTGCTGAAACGGTCATCCCCGGCAAGAGGCGAACGGGCTCCCCTGGGGCTTGCAGAAGTGTGCTGGCGAGCAGCACGCGTGCCTTGAAGAACGGCACGGCTGGCTCGCCGCCACCTGCTGGTTTTTCCGGAGGCGGAAACGCGTCCCGGCTGATGGTTCTGACGGTCCCCGTCACGGTACCGAATTTCTGGAATGGGTAGGCATCAAGCTTGACCCGCGCCTCCTTATCGACGGCGACACGGCCAATGTCCTGCGAGGTGATCGAAACCTCTGCCTCAAGCGGAACATCCAGCGGAACAAGTGTCACGATCGGTTCGGCCTCCCGAACGACCGAGCCGACCGAGCGTTGTGCAAGGTCGAGCACGACGGCATCTTCCGGGGCCGTCAGCGTCACCATGTTGCGGCGCAGCTCCATCTTCTTCAATTCTTCGCCCGCCATGTCGCGCTGGTTGCGCAATTCGACCAGCTGCTCCATGGAGGCACGCCGGAAGTCCTCGATGAACGCCTGCCGGTCAGCTGTCAGCTTGGCCAGCGAATGCCCGGCCTCCGCCGCCTTGCCGTGCAGCGCAGTGATATCGGCATCGACATCAAGCCGCGCGTCGCGCGAACCGAGGAAGGCGACGAGCGATCCGGTATCGTTCCTGTAGAGCGTCTCGCGCGCTTTTTCGATCAGGATCAGGTTGTCGCGGCGGCTGGTGAGAACCGTCTCCTGGTTTGTACCCGATTGGATCGCGGCGGCCTGCCCGGCGATTTGCTGATCGAAATTCTGCACCTGGGCGGTGTAGAAAGCGTGGCGCTGCGCAAAAAGCTGGACCTGCAGCTGCTCGTCGGGAGACCCTCCCGCCAGTTTCGAATAATCCGTGCCGGCAATCTCGGCGTTGATACGCTTGACCTGGGCATCGAGGGCCGTAAATTTGGTGCGCTGCTGATCGACATCAGATTGGCTGAAGGTCGCGTCAAGCGTTGCCAATGTCTGCCCGGCCTTGACGATCTCGCCCGTGGTCACGTCGATCGTGCGGATGATCGATGTTTCCAGCGGTTGAACGATAATGGTCGGCCGGGTGGTGATCAGCTTGCCAGGTGCAATGACCACCTCGTCGATCTTGGAGAGCGATGCCCAGACGATGGCCGTGCCAATCAGCGCGGTGATCCCGTAGAGCGTCATCCGGGCAATTCTGGGCGGAACGCGCTCTTCCAGTTCGACCGCATCGGATTGGAATTCGGCAAAGGCCGGCGGCAGCTTCGGCTTGACGATAATTTCCGTGTCCCGCTTTGCGGCGGGAACCGGCAGGTTTTGGTGGAGTTTTTCCGGACGCGCGTTCATGCCGATTGCCTCGTTTGCTGCGTCCAGAGATGACGGTAGGTAATGCAGCGCGAGACGAGCTGATCGTGGCGGCCGATATCGGCGATCTTGCCGCGATCGACGACGAGGATCGCATCGGCATCGACCAGCGTGGTCAGGCGATGGGACACGATGATCACGGTACGCCCCTCGGCAATCTTGCTCAGGTTCTGCCGCAGGATGGCTTCGCTGTCGGGATCAAGTGCGCTGGTGGCTTCATCCAGGATCAGCAGTTTCGGATTGGTGATCAGCGCACGGGCAATGGCCAGGCGCTGCTTCTGGCCGCCGGAAAGGTTCGAGGCATTTTCCTCCAGCATGGATTCAAAACCGCGCGGCAGCCGCTCGATGAACTCTTCGGCGCCGGCAATGCGGGCGACTTCGATGATCTCCTCGATGCTGGCATCGGGCTTGGCGGCGGCGATATTGTCGCGCACCGAGCCGCGGAACAGAAAATTGTCCTGCAGAACGACGCCGATGCTGGAGCGCAGATGGACCAGATCGATTTCCCGGCTGTCATAGCCGTCGATCCGGACCAGCCCCTGCTGGTTCTGGTAGAGCCCCTGGATGAGACGGGTCACGGTCGTCTTTCCCGATCCGCTCTTGCCGACAATTCCAAAGACAGACCCGGCGGGAACCGTGAAGGACACGTCGTCGAGCGCCGGCGCACCGTCGGGCCCATAGCGGAACGTGACCTTGTCGAATTCGATGCGGCCCTTCAACTGCGGCCGGATCCCCCGCCCACGGCCGAACTGTTCCGGACGCTGGTTCATGATCTCGCCGAGCATGCGCACGGACAGGGCCACTTCCTGATATTCGTGAACCATGGTGACGATCTGCACGAGCGGGCCGGACACGCGGCCTGCCAGCATGTTGAAGGCGACCAGCGCACCGATAGTCATGGAACCGCTGAATACATCTAGCGCTCCGAGCCCGATGATCGCAACGCTCATCAGTTTTTCCAAAAGCCCGGTCAATGCCTGGGCAACGGTCGAGATCTTATCGACGCGAAAGCGCACGGAGATGGCTTGCGCGGAACGATCGTCCCAGACCTGGCGCTGACGCGGCTCGAGCGCCAGTGACTTGACGGTGCGCATGCCATGCACCGTCTCGACCAGCAGCGCCTGACGCTCGCCTTCGGCCTGATAGAGGGCCTGGAGCCGCCGCTGAAACGGCCCCACCAGAACCATGACCACCAGGCCGACAAGGGCTGCAAAGCCCAGGACGACAAAGGTCAGCTTGACGCTGTAGAGAACCAGGATCGGTATGAAGACCAGGAGCGAAACCGCATCCAGAAGGGTAAGGAACAGCCGGCCCGTCAGGAACTCGCGGATACGGCCCGTCTGTTGCATATGCTTGACCAGCACACCGGCCGAGGCCTGCTCGAACAAGGCGATCGGCAGATTGAGAAGGTGCCCGAACGTGCGCGTGGCGATCCTGATGTCGATCTTGTTGGTCGCGTAAAGCAGCAGGTAGCGCCTCAGGAAAGTAAAGGCCGCATCGAAAAGGAGCGCAATAGCAATGCCGATGGTGAGAACCGCAAGTGTAGAATAGCTCTGGTGGACAAGGACCTTGTCGATCACAAGCTGGAAAAAGATCGGCGTTGCGAGCCCCAGCCCGTAGAGGACGAAGGCAGCGAGCGCCACGTCGCGAAGTAAGCTGCGCTGGCGGACAATTTCTGGAATGAACCAGCGAAAACCGAATGGCTGATCGGTGTCGGAAAGACGATAGCTGCGTTTGACGAGGATGACCGATCCGCGCCAATGTTTTGCAAATTGCTCCTGGTTGAGCAGGATGAATTCCGGACGCTGGGCCAGGGGATCGAGCACCCGGATCATCTCGCCCTCACCGCTGCCTGCCGCACCGGCGATGACAACCCAATTGCCGTTTTCAAGCTCGGCGAGCAACGGAAAGGCGTCGCCGAGCTGAAACAGAGACCGCCAGGTCAGCGTCAGGTTTTTGGCCTTCAGCCCCGCGTCCTTTGCCATGCGCAGGAGTTGCCGCATCGGCACCGCCTGCTCGCCGACCGCATAGTCGTGCAAAAGCCGTTCGGGTGACAGATCAACACCATGGTGACGGCCGACCAGGGCCAGACACTGGAGGTTTGTGTGCGCGAGTGTACTCATGGCCTCACTTGGAACAAAGGGCTTGCGTGGCCGGTCAGTTGAAATTCGGCGAAGCGTTCACCGAAAGCGGCGGCTGCTGGCCTGAATCTGCAGCCGGCATTTGCGCAATGTCCCCGATGCGGCGCACCGCGCCCGCCTCGACCAGGCCGTTTAAGGCTTTCTGCATGAGGTCCACCGCATTGGCGAAAGCATCCACCGGCATGATGATCCGCTGGCGAAAGACGGGTCGCGGATTGTTGCTGGCATCGCGCTCGGTCGGCGAAAGCGACATCATGTCGATCCGCACGATCGTGCCCGTCACGGTGATCTCACCGATTCCATCGGCATAAAGCTCATTGTTCATTATCGTCTCCATTGGTTGATGGTGAGGCCGGTCATGCGGCATGCACGTGCTCCCAGGGCGGGAAAGGATCGTTCAGAGCGTCGGCGAGGCGAGGATCAAATCCGGTTTCGGACCCGATCAGACAGTCGTCGAGCGCGGCGCGGATGGCTTTTTCCACAAAGCCTGCTCCGATAAAGACCAGCTCCTGGCGCCGGTCGCCCCAGACTGGGCTCCAATTCCGCTCAAGCAACGCTGCAAATTGCGGATGCCGGGGCCAATGTCCCTTCGGAACGGTGACCCACCACATACCTTTGGATTCGACCCGATGCTGCACGCCGGCAATCGACAGAAGCCCGATCCAGTCCGGCCGGGTTGCCAGCCAGAAATGGCCCTTTGCCCGGATGAGACCCGGCCATTGCCTGTTCAGGAAGTTTTGAAGTTTGGCGGGATCGAAGGGCTGCCGCGCACGGTAAACGAAGCTGGATATGCCATATTCTTCCGTTTCGGGCACATGGTCTCCCCAGCCGTATAATTCCTTATGCCAGAGTGGATGCCGGGCCGATTTTGCTTCGCTGAACAGGCCGGTATCGAGAATGCCGGATAGCGGAACATGGCCGAAATCCGTTTCGATCACGCGCGCGCCGGGATTAAGCGCTGCAACGATTCGGCGCAACGCATCGCGCATCTGCGGCGTCACCTCCGATATCTTGTTGATGACGACGACATCGGCAAATTCGATCTGCTCAACCAGCAGATCGACCAGGGTGCGATGATCGTCATCCGCCCTTGCCTCGCCACGATCGCTCAACAGGTCGGTGCTGGTATAGTCAGTCAGCAGATTGACGGCATCGACGACTGAAACCATCGTATCGAGCCGGGCGATATCGCACAGCGCAGCGCCCGTTTCATCCCGGAAAGAAAATGTCGCCGCGATTGGCAGAGGTTCGGCAATCCCGGTTGCCTCGATCAGCAGATAGTCGAACCGCCCCTCCGCAGCCAGCCTGCGGACTTCGTTCAGCAAATCGTCGCGCAGGGTGCAGCAAATGCAGCCATTCGTCAGCTCCACCAGCGTTTCGTCGGTACGCGACAATTGCGCGCCGCCATCGCGAACGAGATCCGCATCAATGTTGATCTCGCTCATATCGTTGACCAGGACAGCGACGCGAAGACCCTCGCGGTTGCGCAGCACATGGTTCAGGATCGTGGTTTTTCCCGCGCCCAGAAAACCCGCAAGCACTGTCACTGGCAATCTTTTGCCGCCTTGCACGCCCGCCCACTCTGTCATCGCTACGCTGCCAGCTGCGGCCGGAACGCCACATCCACATAGTAGTTGGAGCTGCTGAAACTGCTGGTCGGAAACAGCCCGCTGGCGCCATAGGCATAGACGCCGTTGCCACCGCTCAAGGCCGATGACAACGCATGCAGGTTGCCGTGAGTGACTTCCGAATTGAAGAAGTTGTTTGCGGCCGAGTAATTGCCATTGGTGCTGTAGGAGACGACATAAGTCGTGTTCGCCTGGATCTGGATCTCCTGCGACAGGGAGACGGCTTGCCAGCCGCTGGCGCTTTCGCCGGTAAAGGTGGCACTCGCAAGCAGCGTTCCGGCCGAGTTCCAGAGATAGCCGGTATGAGACCCTGTATTGGCCGCTCCCTTGTAGAAGCGGATTTGGGATATCCATCCCCCCGTATCCGCCTGAAACTTCATCCCGAGATTGACCGGGTTGTTGTCGTTGACCGAGACGATCGTCGGGACCGTGCTGGCACTGAACAGGCTTTGTGTCGCAGCCGGGTTGGTGAAGGTCATCGACGCCGTTGCCGTTGCGGTGCCGCCTCGCCCATCCGAGATGGAATATTTGAAGCTGGCCGGTCCGGTATGGCCATTGGCCGCAGTAAACGTCACAGTGTTCGACTGACTGTTGAACGCGACCGTACCATTGACCGCATCGCTGACACCCGTGAGCGAAATCGGATCGTTATCGGGATCGCTGTCATTGGCAAGCAGAGCTGACGCCTGAATGGTAAAGGGCGTATTGGTGCTTGCGGCAAGACCGGGATCGTTGACGGCGACCGGAGACGCATTCTGCTGCGACCGCTCAAAGAGCACATCAACCCAGTAGTTCGCCGCGTTGTAGCTTCCTGTGGGAAACAGGCTGTTCGTCCCGTAGGCGTAGACGCCATTGCCGCCGCTTGTCGAACTGGACGGGGCAGTCAGCGCGCCATTGGTACGGCTTGTCGTGAAATAGTTCGACGTCACAGCGTAACGGCCATTGGAATGATAGCTCGCCACATAGGTCGTTCCGGCGGTAATCGCCAGCGGTTGCGAAAAGCTCACTGTCTGCCAGCCGCTCGCGGTTTCGCTTGTGAACGTGGCTGTGGCCAGCCGGGTGCCCGAACTGCTCCAGATCGAGCCGGTATGCGTGCCGGTATCCTGCGCGCCCTTGTAATACCGCAACCCGGTGATCGTGCCCGCAGCAGATGAACTGAACTTCATGCCCAGTTCGACGGAGCTTGCATCGGTCGTGGACGTGACAGCTGGCGTATCCGAAAGGCTGAACAGACTTGTTGCCGTCGATGGCGGTTTCACCGTCAAACTGACGGTGGCAGACGCCGTCCCCCCGCGGCCATCCGCGATGGTGTAGCTAAAACTTGCCGCACCGGTGTATCCGGCCGACGGTGTAAACGTTAAGGCATTGGTCTGGCTGTTGAAATTGACTGTTCCGTTGACCGCGCCGTTTGCGCCGGTAATGCTGAGCGCGTCGCCATCCGGATCCGAATCGTTGGCGAGCACAAGCGAGCCGTTGATCGTCAGCGCCGTGTTTTGCTCAGTGATATAGCCATTGTCGTTGCTCGCTGTCGGAGCCGTATTCACCGTCGAGGGGGTAAACAGAACATCCACCCAATAGTTGGCACCGCCGAAACTGTTGCCGGGGAATGTCGTGTTCGTGCCATAGGCATAGACGCCGCCGTTCTGGCCGACGCTCAAGGGCCCTTTGATGTAGGCGGAATTGAAATATCCCGACGACGACGAATAAAAGCCGTTGGTATGATAGGAGGCGACATAGGAAGTGCCCGCCGTGATCTGGATGGCACTGGAAAAATTGACCGTCTGCCAGCCTGAAATCGATTCCCCGGTCGATGTGCCGGTCGCAAGCAGCGTCCCATCGGCCTTCCAAAGGCTGACTTTGTGCGCACCGATATTATAGAGCCCCTTGAAGAACCGCACGCCCTCCACCGCACCGCTGGTACTGGCTTGAAAACGCACACCCAGTTCCACGCCGTCGCGGTCCACTGTCGTCTCAACGGCGGGCTTTGTGGCCTGCGTCCACAGGGTCGAGGCCGTGGGCAGGGTGACGGTGACCTGTTTGCCGGTCGATGGCGTTTCCAGATTGACGCTGTCATCGACGGCCCGTGACTTGATCGTATAGGTGCCGCTTGCCTGCACGACCCAATTGTAGCTCCAGTTTTCGCGGCCAGTGGCCTTGAACCAGGAGAGGCCTCCATCGGTGGAGACTTCGATGCCGGCAATGATGCCGCCGCCGGAATCCTGCGCCGTGCCGGTCACGGTCACATGCTGCCCCTCGACGAAACTCGCGCCGATGATCGGCGACGTGATCGTCGATGTCGGCTTGATATGATCGGGCGATTGCGTCGCAAGGATCAGGCTGGCATCGATCGTCGTGGGCTGAATGCCCATATCGGCGAACATGTTGATCATCGCCTGCTGCACGTTCTTGTCGGTGGGGGTTACTGCCCCCTCATGGGCGGCATTCAACCCCCAGGACCAGAAGACGGTGCCGGCGCCGAACACGAGGGCTCCGCTTTCTGCGCGGTACATGGTTAAACTATGCGTCGCTTCGCCCGGCCCAACCGAGGAGCCATAATCGCGCAGATACGTATCCACCGAAATGTTTGAGAGCGACAGATTGACCAGGCCGGCCGGCCGGAAGCCGTTCTCGACGTCGGAATCCCATTCGTAGCCAAGAAGGTTTTTGACAAGCTCGAAGGTTTGCCCCGGCAGGATGTTCGCCACATCCGTATTGCGCCAGAAGCGAAGGTTGGAATAGTCGTAAGGCACGGAGATCGCGTCCTGCCGGTAGCTGTCCACGGTGAACATGGTGCCGGTCAGCGCATTTTCCGGCTTTTGCCCCGGATCCGCATAGCGGGGATCGCGCCAGGTGCCTGTGCCGATATTGCTCGGATCCGTGCTGGTGCCCCATGTTTCCTTGTAGCAGACCATGGTGCGATACGCAGTGCCGTTGCCGTCGATGCTGTTTTCCCAACGGACCTTCCAGTAGCACTCGTTGCCGCTCCAGAAGGCGAGGTTCACACCGGCGTCGCGCGCCGCCTCGACATTGGTCCGCTGTTCCGCCGACCAGTATTCGTCATGGCCGACCGAGAGAAAGGCCTTATGATTGAGCAGCTGGCTTCCGTTGCGCGTCGCATCGACCCCGGAAATGTAGGAGACGTCGTAGCCGTTCTGTTCGATCCACTGAATGGCGGAATGTTCGGCCCCGAAGATGAAGTCATGGGTGCCCCCCTTGCCGCTGGTATTGGTCACGATCGGGCGGTTATAGCTGATCGCCGAAGCGCGGCCGATGGCGGTGATGCCGCAGCTGCAATTGGGTGGCAGGTAGCCGATCATGTCGTTGGGATCGACCGGAACCTCGCCGAAATAGAGGCTGGCGCCCCCCCATTCATTATAGGCCTGCCAGGTCGTATCCGATGTCTGAAAGACGATATCGCTGGTCGATCCATCGTCGCGGACGATGAATGGCACCATGCTCTGGCCGGCGGTCCCGTCCTCGCGGACCAGCTTTGCAAAATAGACGCCGGAAACGGCATCTGCCGGTACGGCCCAGCTTGCCGAGACCGACCAGTTACCGGCATCAATCAATCCGAGGGACATATCGACAATCGGATGCGGCTGGATCTGTGCCGTGGTCAACGATTTGTCGATGGTCGCGACCTTGCGGGCCCCATCGCCGCCGTAATAACCCAAGCGGTAGATGTCGAGGCGGTAATGCGTCGAATCGGTGGCAATCTTGAAATCAACCGTCTGGCCGATATTCGTGCTGATCTGCGTGGCAAAACCCTGGATATTCGCATCCCCGTCGCCATCGATACCCCACTCGCTACGAGGATTGCCCTGCTTCAGGTTTTCAAGCGCGATTTTATTTGGAGCGGCGGCTGCCGAAGAAGCGGTCTGCGGGGTCATGGCCGTCTCCGGTGCAGCGGCGGTCTCAGCAGCGGCGGGCGCCGGCGCCGTTTCCGTCGAAAAGCTTGTCTCTGAGGCAAACACAGTTTTGGTGACAGAAGCCACGGTCGAAAAGACAGGCAAAGCCGTCTCTGACCGGACAGGATCGCTTTGAACCGCCGATGTCAGCGGCTGGGTGCTGTTTGCGATGAAAGACGTTTCGCTGGGAAGAACGACGGATGCGGTGCTTGGTTCACCAATACCCGCTGCTTTCCCTGCAGGGGCCGGATCAAGCACCGGCGAACCCGTGCTGATCAGCGACATTGACTTTGTAACGGCGGCAGCTGCATCGTTTGAAATATCGGCGCCGGCGCTTGGCGAAAAACCCGCCGATGGCAGGTAAGCGGCGGTAACCCCAGCCTGAAGCGGCGTAGCGATGACGTTCGACGTCACCGCATTTTCCGCACTTGCCCCGGACAACGGACTGTAAACGGTGGTCACACCACCAGACACGCTTAGAAATTCGTCATTCTTAATATTAATTCTCAGCATTTGGCACCGCCCCGATCGCCGTGTGAGACTGACTTATGGAAACCCCATCTTGCCAACTTTCTCGCCGCTGCGAACCGCACCAATCGGGAGTATCCGTGAGGGTTATCCTATCCTCCGATGTGATGAGGGCGGACAGCTTTACAATGACGGTTGCAATGACGAGGGTCGGGAAACTCAACCTTAGGTGCAGTAAAGGTTGGTTTTGGGCGCAAGCCGTATGACACGCTCCTCCGGAGTGGCCCGCCCTCTCCGGGCTGCCGCTTCAAGGGGGGAAGCGCTCGATATCATCGACGTATCATTCGCCAGCTTTGGCAGCATAATCCGCTAGGGCTACCGGCAGGTGCATCGCGCCCAGAAGTTGCTTGGTATACGCATGGCGCGGATGCGCGAAGACATGCTTTGTGGAACCGGCTTGAACCAGTTCGGCCCGGTAGTTGACGCCCACGCGATGGGCCATGTTCCGGATGACCTGTAAATCATGGCTGATGAACAAATATACGGTGCCGTTCTTCCATTGCAGCGTATCGAGCAAGGCCAGGATGCGAGCCTGCACTCTGACGTCGGCTCATCCAGCACGATCAGGCGCGGATTGGTGGCAAAGGCGCAGGCAATAGCGATGCGCTGCCGTTGTCCGCCGGAAAGCTGGCCTGGAAAACGATCTGCATAATCCGCGTAGAGCCCAACCTCTTGCAGAAGCTGTTCGATCTTCGTTTCGGCTCCCTTTGTAGATAGTCCGCCGGCGCGGCGAAGCGGTCCAGCGAGGATACGGCGAATAAGGTGGCGCGAGTTGAGGGTCATGTCCGGAGACTGGAAGACCATTTGCAATGGACGTTTTTCTGCGGCGGAGCGGCGTTCGGCCGCGCAAGACAAAAGCTTGCCGGAAGTTCGATTGTGCCGCTATTGGCTGTTTGCAATCCGGCGATGATTTTGGTCAGTGTGGATTTCCCCAACCCCGACTCCCCGATTAGCCCGAACGTCTCTCCTGGGCCAATCTCGAGCACAATGTCATGCAGAATCGTTTTCGTCCTGTATTTTCCGCCCGATATCGGCTCAGCGCAGGGCCGAGACAGGGCTTTCCTGACGGACAGGCTTTTTTAGCGGTTGGAGCGTGCGGGCGCGGAATGCTGTCCATTAGGCTGCGGGTACAGGCGTGTGAGGGCCGTACAAGGACCCGCTCAGTCTCTCCGGTTTCCCCAATTCTACCCGCCTGCAGGACCCCCACCCGGTCGGCAAGGCTGCGTACAAGGTGGATGTCGTGACTTATGAGCAGATAACTTGTGTTGTGCTTTGTTGCGCATCGTTTGCAGGATGGAGACGATCTCCCGTTTCACTCTGGCATCCACCGCTGTGGGCGGCTCGACCAGGATAACAAGTGCGGGTCTCAAGGCGAGCTCCGTCGCGATCGTAACGCGTTGCTGCATTCCCCCTGAAACCTGATAGGGATAGAGCGCCATCACCTCGTTGGGGAGCCGCGACACTGTGAAAGCTCCGCACCGAGAGCGCTTTTTGCGTCGGAATACGTGGCACCCACCGCTTTATAATTCACCACAGGGCAGATGGCGAGCTTCAGATCGTCCAGCAATTTCATAAGAGTAGCCGCATTAGAAGTGCGGCAGCCTCACTGGATGACGTTTACGTGGTCCGGTCGGGGAGTTGGCCGGATCCAGCCTTAAAGCGTGCGGCCGCGAACCGCTCCATGATATGGAAGCCTGAATCACACGTGCAGTTAAACCGCTTACGTTAGCTTAAAACCGCACATTTAACCAACGTTGCATTACGATTGATAATTTTTCAGCTACACACGTGTATCGCCATTGGTTGAGCCTAGACGACCGTCGCGTTAACTGACCCTTTCAAGCGTTCGCGTATTATTTCGACTGGAGCGCTTCCAGAGTGTAAACGTCTGATATCTTGGACGTCCGACAGATGCCCATTAACGGGTTTACACGACGGCTATTGTTCATGAACGTATGGTTGCCCCACGCAATAGTGGTGTGTTTTCCGGCATGGGCTTATCGGCGTTAACTCATAGGCCATCGGATGAAGCGGAAGATGTTGGATATGACTGTCGATAAAGATCGAACTTCACCTCTGCCGGACGTTGTCCCCTCCTCGCTGCCTGAAGTCGCTGATACCGATCAGG
Source organism: Rhizobium sp. Root483D2 (assembly GCF_001426685.1). GTDB lineage: Bacteria > Pseudomonadota > Alphaproteobacteria > Rhizobiales > Rhizobiaceae > Pararhizobium > Pararhizobium qamdonense. Next base: position 67,098 of record NZ_LMFB01000011.1, read on the forward strand.
CTGAACAGGCAGGCAATCTTCCTGCGCATCGCGATAGCCTTGCCAGTCGTGCACGTGGTGGTGTAAAGGCCGCCAGTTCCGCCAACACCCGGCGGGCCTATGAGAGCGACTGGAAACATTTTACCGCCTGGTGCCGGCGCCAAGCTCTCTCTCCCCTCCCCCCGGAGCCGCAGATTGTCGGGCTTTATGTGACGGCCTGCGCGTCTGGCGCTGTTGGCGGCGATAAAAAACCGAACTCGGTTTCCACCATTGAGCGCCGGCTTTCGTCGCTGAGCTGGAACTACGCCCAGCGCGGGCTGCCGCTCGATCGCAAGGACCGGCACATTGCCGCGGTCATGGCCGGTATCCGCAACAGTCACGCGAGGCCACCTGTGCAGAAAGAAGCTGTGATGCCGCAGGACATCATTGCCATGCTGGAGACGCTCGACCGGGGGACGCTGCGCGGCTTGCGGGATCGGGCGATGTTGCTGATCGGCTTTGCCGGTGGTCTGCGCCGCTCGGAGATTGTCGGGCTCGATGTCAAGAAGGACCAGACGGAGGATGGCCTTGGGTGGATCGACGTGCTGGACCAGGGGCTGGTTGTCACCTTGCGAGGGAAAACCGGATGGCGTGAGGTCGAGATCGGCCGGGGTTCGTCGGAGACCACCTGTCCTGTCGCAGCATTGGATACATGGCTGACGCTGGCCCGGATTACGCATGGCCCCTTATTCCGGCGCGTGACGGGACAAGGCAAATCTGTAGGAGCCGACAGGCTGAATGATCAGGAGGTTATGCGCCTGGTCAAACGGACCGCCCTTGCGGCCGGTGTGCGTGGAGATCTGACGGAACGCGAGCGCGCGCTCAAATTTTCGGGTCAGTCGCTGCGCGCAGGACTTGCGTCTTCTGCGGAGGTCGACGAGCGTTATGTGCAAAACAACTTGAGTATTCGTCCGACGAAATGACACGCAATTATTAGTGTGGGCGTGACCAGTTCAGGGTCAACTCGACTTAAGCGTCCAGCCTCCGAACGGTTTTGCTATTTTTGGTAATCCGTTACCTCCGAAACAGCTGCTCTTTATCCCTCCCTTCATCGCGCGCTGACCGATACCTTCGGTTTCACGGCCATGGCGTGAATGGTGCGCCACAGGCCGTTTGCGAGAGCGGCGATCAGCGTAATAAGCAGACATTTTGTGGCCTGTAATTTTCAGTCCGCGCGTTGCGTGAATAGGGCTTAGCTCAGGGTGGTAAAGTTAGCAGGTGAGGGGCGGAATCAGATAACGATAGTATCATGGTCAAATCGGCGATTTACCGATGTCGTGTCTGGCAGACTGCGCGCAAAGCTAGCTGACGTATTTTGAGTGCATCGTTTGCGAAATGCCATAGACTACTAAATGGGTATCAGTTTTCGCGGTCTTGGCAGCGCAGGTTCTGACGCCTCCACTCATCGCCTTTTTCCGCAAGCTCATGCGCAAAGTTGTACATGTACAACGCTGATCCTATTCGGTTCGTAAACCTGTTTCCGTAGCAGGTTATCCGGCCATGTTGCGAAGTTATGGTCACTACCATTTGCATCTTCAAAGACGCGTCACCACGCAGGACGATTCTCTACAAAGATCGGAGCCGTCGGTCTGCAAATTCTCCGGTCGCGGATGCCAAAGGGCGTGTGCGCGATGGCAGCCCGATACTGGTTATACAAGCCGACCTGACAAATAGCTCATAGCTAAGTTGAATAGCGACCAAAAAAACGATTGCTCTTGACCTGAGACCCTTGTTCCCTCCAACTGTCGGAAGAGTCTCGAGTTTTCTTGCTCTGAGCCCAAACCTTGGATCGCCGGGGATTAGAGTTTCCGGGCTTTCATCACGATGACGGGCTGGTGGCGCCACAGGGATTATGTATCGCAATCGGGACGTTATATCCGATTGCGGCGCCGTTCGGCAGGCAGATCTTGGTCGGGCAGGATTCCTTCAGGACGTCGACGATCCCGGAGCGCTCCGCGTCCGAGATCGATTGGGTGGCAAGAACAACGGCGCAGTTGGCCTTTCTCAGCACCTTCAACCATTCGCGGATCTTGTCCCGAAACACCGGGTGACCGAGCATCAGCCAAGCCTCATCGAGGATGATCAGGCTGGGTGCGCCGGTAAGTCGTTTCTCGATGCGCCGAAACAGGTAGGTGAGAACGGGGACGAGATTGCGCTCGCCCATGTTCATCAGCTCCTCGATCTCGAAGCACTGGAACGCGCCAAGAGTCAGACCGTCCTGCTCGGCATCGAGCAACTGGCCCATCGGACCATCGACGGTGTAATGATGCAGCGCGTCCTTGAACTCGCGCATCTGCACGCCGGAGACAAAGTCTGAGAGCGAGCGGCCCCGCGATTCTGCCATCAGCGCCAACTGCCTGGAGATGGCGTTGCGATAGTCCGGGATTATGGTCACACCTTGCAGCGCCACCAGCATCTCGATCCACTCGGAGGCCCAGTGAGAATGGCGCTGATCACCTCATCACGACTAGCGCCATGTTTTTTCGCCTCCGACACATGAAACGGGAGACCGCTGTCCAGCCGTGCGGCTGCGAGTATCCCAATATACACAAGCGCCTCAGTTTTCGGGTCCAGCTGCGAGGCCGCTCCCACTTTCTTTACAGCGTCTAACCACGCCTCCTGATAGGCAGGCGCTTCCTTCATGAACACCTGAAAGGCGTCACTGATACGCGTCGATTCCATCATATATCCTTCACTTTTACAATGAGCCACTTTCGCAGGCGCCTGCGTGCATTGGCATAGGGCGATGCTGTGTTGAACTAGATCATTCGACCCATCGTCCATTTCTCATACCAAGAACGGCTGTATAGATTGTCGTTACTACGGGCTTCGACCAACGACACGATCCGTGCCTTTGCCACTCCCATACGCTCAATGAGATCGAGATAGGGAATGCCCTCATAGTCGCGATAGAACTTCTGAGCGAGGCGGCCCAACTCGTCCCATTTGAAGCCGGTTTCGGGGAAATCCACCGACTTGCCTTCCGCTTCCCGGTCGAGCCATTTCAGGACCAGCTCATTCCATCCGACCAGATAGGCGACCAGATTTGCAACGCTCATCTGCGTTCCCTTGGCATGGCCCTCCAAGCTGCATTCGCCGACCACTGACAGCGGGACGCCGCGCAAGTCGATGATAAGCTTATCGAAGTTTGTATTTATCGCTTTAAGCAATTCGTCTTTGTTTGTGGGGACCGCCATACTTTCCTACCTTGTCGCGGAACTCCGAGGCGTTGTTCGATTTTTCGCCTGACATCTGCGATGCCGCAAAAGCCTTATTTCTGCAACAGATTCCCGGAGTGTTATTTCATGCTGAAAATCAAAGTCCGGACGCCTTGGTGAGATTGACCCGGAAGCGGTCGCGCCGGCGCTGATATCGTCGGGTCATTTCGGCACTGGCGTGGCCAAGCTGTTTCTGCACATAACGTTCGTCAACGTCCGCCGAGGACGCGAGACCCGCCCGCAGGGAATGCCCGGAGAACTTGAAGGCGCGCTCGATCTCGCTGAGATCGCCGCGAACACCGGCCGCCATCGCAGTCCGCTTCACCAGCCGGGCGACTTCCTTGCCGTTCAGTCGCTCCGAGCCAACAGCCTTTCCTTGCCCCGTCACGCGGCGAAAGAGGGGGCCATGCGCCAGCTTGGCAAACTTGATCCAGGTTTCGACGGCCACAATCGGACACGTGGAGTTTGAAGAGCCACGGCCAATTTCGACCTCCCGCCAGCCCGTTTTACCGCGCAGGGTCACAAGCATACCCTTGTTGAGAATCTCGATCCAACCGCGGCCGTCTTCGGTTTGCTCCGCCTTCAGATCAAGACCGACGATTTCGGAGCGACGAAGACCGCCGGCAAAGCCGACCAGCAACATGGCGCGGTCGCGCAGGCCGCGCAGCGAACCGCGGTCGAGCGTCTCGACCATGGAGATGATATCTTCGGCCATGACTGCTTCCTTCTGAACAGGAGGGCGGGCGTGGCTGTTGCGAATGCCGGCCATCACGGTGGCGATATGCCGGTCTTTGCGGTCAAGCGTCAGCCCGCGCTGCGCGTAGTTCCAGGATAGTGACGAGAGGCGACGTTCGATTGTGGAAACGGAGTTCGGCTTTACACCTCGCTCTGCCGCCCCCGAAGCGCAGGCAGTGATGTAAAGCCCGACGGTGTGTGGATGCGGGGGGAGGGGAGAGAGGCCGGATCGCCGGCACCAGGCAGAAAAATGCTTCCAGTCCGAGGCGTAAGCCTTGCGGGTATTGGCGGAACTCGCCGCCTCGACATACCCCCGGGCGCGGTCAGCCAGGCCTGCGAGATGGGCCAGCGTCTGATCCGGACCGGCGAGAGAGGGGAGGGGGCTGTCGCCCGACACCTCCGGCGAGGAAACATCACGCCCAGACGCCGTGCTGAGAGACAGCGCCGAGGTCTTCTCGACGTGAATTTCGGTGTTTTGCTCGATGATTTGGGCCATTTCTCTATAATGAGCATAATGTCCGATAATGCAACATTATCGGACGTATTTATGTTACGACGTGGCGTGCGGTTCGGATGAAAATAACTGGCTAGAACCGCGCACATGATTTACTCGCCGGCGGACTAAAAGAATGCAAAGCGGCTTGCCGGCACGGTATTGCGCCAATTGCTGATATAGAATTTAAAAAAAGGGAAGTTGGCAAGCGATTGGACAGATCGTGTCAGTTCCCCACACCTTGGCTGATGTTGGGTGTCGGAAAAAGTAATCAAAGTTTAAAACCGAAACCGGATTGTCAACGTGCGCGCCCTAGGCGCACTTCCTCATGAGCGGCCGGTCCTTACGGGCGGCAAGCCTCGTTGTAACTGGAGCGGTCTAATGGGGCTGCGGTATCGCGTCCGAGAATATTTCGAGGGTTGTGTGTCAACGGCAAGAGTTCCAGTAGCGCGCCATTTCCCCTTCTGCTGTATCCAACGGTCCTCTTTCAACCATGGGATTTGCCTTCGTTCACCCAAGTAAATCCATCACGTATCCCATTTGTCCGACTTATTGATGATTAACCCAACAGGACATTCCTTAAAAATCTCCCAAAGCGGTATTTCATCTGCCGTCCAGACCCGGTTGGATAAGATGTCTTGAACGGGCGATCTGAACAATGCGGGTATTCGCAAAACCGTATCTTCCCAAAATTCTTGAGGTATCTGTAAGGTCTGCGGTAAGACATGCCCGTAGACCATTCGTGGCGCAGCGGTGATTGCCAATTTTCCATCCAAAATGCGCGCGAAGGCCATGAGGTTTTCCCTACGTCGGCCGAAAGCCTCTATAGGGAGATAAATGCCCAAGTTGAAAAGCTCAGCATTTTGCCTACGAAAGTTCACCACCTTTCGTATCAGCTGAGCCTTTTGATGCCGTATGTCGATCCGCTTGGTTTCGGCGTCCAGTTTATCACCGTCGTTAGCGGCGAGGGCGGCAAGCGCCGCAAAATCAACGGGTCTGCGGTTGTCCGGGTCAACCAAGCTGAAATCCAGACCTTCTGTTCCCTGGTAGATATCCGGGACGCCGGGCGCGGTCAGTTTGATGAGAGTCTGGGAAAGACTGTTGATGAACCCTGCGTCGATAAACGGCCCTATCGTGCGGCTGAAATCATCGAGAAAGACCTTGTTTTCCGGCGAAACCAATCGGTCCGCGTAAGCCAGCACAGCCTTCTCGTAATTTTCGTTTGGCCCTGCCCATTCCGTGCGAAGCTTTGCTTCCCTGACCGCTTTCTCCACGTAACCCACAAACCGTTCCCGCAGATTGGTCGGCTGCCCGTCAGCGCCTCCCTCCATCCAGACGCCTGCCAGCGCCTGGTACAACATCCATTCGATGTTGGACTCTGGAGCGCTCCCATCAGGCAGAGTGGCAAGAGCGGATCGGTTCATCTCGCGCCATCGGCTGACCCCTTCGATCCACCGAGACGGCGCTTCCGAAAGAGTATAGAGCCGTGCACGCGCGTCTTCGCCTCGTTTGGTGTCGTGTGTCGCTGTGGCGGAAAGCGCGGTGGCCTGCGTTTTTGAGCGGATCGTCATTTTGGAATGGAAAGCTGAGACGCCGCCTGGGGCCTTTTCTGGCTCTCCACCCACCTCGTTTGCGGCGATCAGTCTGTTGAACCGATAGAATAGCGTGTCTTCCAGAGCTTTTGCCATGATCGGACCGCTCAATTGCTGGAAGCGGACGCGGAACTCGAAGGCTGCATCGCCTTTAAGCTCTCCCAGAACAATCTTCTCGATGAGGTCGACGCCGTTCCCATGGCGCGTCATTCGGCGTGCGTCATCAACGACTTTGTGCAGGACTTGGCTGTCCTCAGCTGGAAGAATGCCTTCGAAACCGTACGTGCGGTAGACCGGAAATGCGATCAGCATTTCGCGGATAGCTTCTAGCAAAGCGGCTGGGTCGATCCCCGTACCAGTTGCAGAAGCCAGATTAACCAGCCTGTCGACTTCGCCTGCGAAGTTTCGCTCGACCATTTCTCGCTTGGCTTTGCGTAGTTCACGCTGGAAGTCTGCTCTTTCAGGCGCGATCGCTGCATAGGCATTTTGCAGCGTTTTCACGCCATCGTCATCAATGTAGAGGTCCGATAGGGCGGAGATGAATTCATATCCCGTCGTTCCCGAAACTGGCCACGATGTGGGTAGCCACTCGCTAGGTCCCAAAATTTTCTCGACCGTGATGTATGTCTGCGGTCCGACCGCGTCTCGAAGAGTGTCGAGATAACCGGTCGGGTCGGCAAGGCCATCCACGTGGTCGATCCGCAGCCCTTGTACTCGCCCAGCTTCTACTAGATCCAGAATCAGGCGGTGGGTATCCTGAAACACCCGTTCGTCTTCGACCTTCATTCCAACGAGGCCCGCGACTTCAAAAAACCGTCTGTAGCTCAGGTTCGATGCCGCCTCTTTGTAGTTCATCAGCATCCAGTGTTGTGCTGCAAGAAGCGCTTGCATTTTCTCGGGGCGGCTCGAAATCTCATCCAGTTTGGAGTCGTCTCGGTTCACCATTGCAGAGACCATGGCTGCGGTTTCGTCGCTTATGGGAAACATGGTCTCGAAATACGCGACGGCCAGCGAGCGATCTCGAGGATCGCGAACGAGTCGAACCTCGTTGGCGGCGATCGCCGGCCCGAGATCTTTGCCAAGGACAGGTAGCGTCAACTTATTCGACCAATCGATGTCGAAATGTCGTGCGTACAGGCTGTGCTCTCCATGACGAAGTACATCGCGCCACCATGCGTTCTCAACCGATGCCGCCATGTGATTGGGCACAATGTCCAGGATCAAATCCAGGCCGGCTTCCTTCAGCCTGCTCGACATCCGCTCGAATCCTTCGCGACCGCCTATTGCCGGATCAATCACATTGGGGTCCACGACGTCGTAACCATGTGTCGAGCCTTCAACCGCGGCAAAAATCGGCGAGGCATAAAGGTGGCTGATGCCGAGGTTCTGTAGATGCGGGATGAGATCAATCGCTGTATCGAATGTCACACCGTTTCGAAACTGCAGGCGATAAGTGGCGGAAGGGATCATATGTTTCTCCTGGGGGGGGCCGTGCCGCCCTGTAACTCTTGGCATCGATATCTGTTCCGGAGCCGTTATGAGCAGTGGAACAGATCGACGACGCGATAGTTCATGGGCGCACCTTATCTCGAAACTTTCCAGGAGGCCGACATGGCAAGGTTCGACTTCGGGCCGGTCACAACAGAAAACACAACCGTTTTTAGGCTGTGGGCACCACTTCAGGAGCAGGTAACTTTGCGCATCGTGGACCGCGGTGACCTTGTCATGAACCAGCGCTACGAAGGATGGCATATCGTACAGGTGTCAGATGCGGGACCGGGCACACAGTACGGCTTCGTCCTGGCCGACGGCCTCGTCGTTCCGGATCCGGGGTCTCGCCATCAGCCTGACGACGTTCATGGCCCGAGCGAACTGGCCGATCTCCATTATCAGTGGAAATGTACCCAGTGGTATGGTCGTCCATGGGAAGAAACGGTCATCTATGAATTGCACGTAGGTACGTTTACGCAGGAGGGGACCTTCCTCTCCGCGATCGATCGTCTCGACCATCTCAGGGATCTCGGCGTCACGGCGATCCAGATAATGCCCATCAGCGATTTTCCTGGCCGCTTGAACTGGGGCTACGACGGCGTTTTACCCTACGCTCCCGACAGCGCGTACGGCCGACCGGAAGATCTGCAGCAGCTGATCGACGAGGCGCACCTGCGCGGCATCTGTGTTTTCCTGGACGTGGTCTATAATCACTTCGGTCCAGATGGAAACTACATGCCTTCCTATGCGCCGCTGTTCACGAACAAGCATCGGACACCGTGGGGCAATGGGCTCAACTTTGACGGAGAGCAATCGAAATTGGTGCGTGAATTCATCGTCCAGAACGCAGAATACTGGATTCGAGAGTTCAAGATGGATGGCTTACGGCTCGATGCGGTACACGCGATCGACGATGACAGCGCGCGGCACATTCTTCATGAGATCGCAGATCGCGCGAGGGCAGCAGCGCCCGAACGGCACATTCATCTGATCGTGGAAAATGAGGACAACGACGCGACGCTGCTCGAAAGAAACGACGATGGACGCCCCTTCCTCTATACGGCGCAGTGGAACGACGACATTCATCACGTGCTGCACGTTGATGGTACCGGGGAGACCTTTGGGTACTACAAGGACTACGCAAAGGACGACCCTGCCAAACTGGGCAAGGCTTTGGCCGAGGGTTTTGTCTTCCAGGGGCAGCACATGAATTACCGGGGGAAAGAGAGGGGCACGCCGAGTGCCGATTTGCCCCCGACGGCATTTATTTCCTTTATTCAGAACCACGACCAGATTGGCAACCGCGCAGAGGGGGACAGGGTCGTCGCCGCTCAGTCTCGCGAAAGGCTTAAAGCGCTCGCCGCGGTCTACTTGCTTGCGCCTCAGATCCCGATGATCTTCATGGGAGAGGAGTGGGGTGCTCGCGCACCATTTCCGTATTTTTGCGACTTTGCTCCTGAGCTGAACGAAAAGGTTCGGCAAGGAAGGCGAGAGGAGCTTTCGCGGCTGCCGTGTTTCGACGGCGATGACGCACTGGATCCGACGGATGAAGCCACCTTCCGCAATGCCAAATTGAACTGGGAAGAAACCAGCGGTGTGAACGAGTACCTGGAATTGTACCGCGACTTGCTATCGATAAGGCGGAAATCGATTGTTCCGTTGCTAGCCCATGGTGCGGGTCGACAGGCATCCTATCAGACGGTTGGCCATGCGATCGCGGTAAGCTGGCGGTTCCGAGACAACATACTGCACCTTCTTGCTAACCTCTCTTCCACTCCGGTGACGAATTCCGTAGGGGAGCAGGGAGTTGCTCTTTTTAACCAAGGCGAAGTTGATCGTGAGCAGATCGGAGCTTGGAGCGTCCGCTGGAGCATTGAGGAACACAAAGCACCTGGGGGCTGACGAGCAATGGGTTCTTGCCATCACGCACTTGAAATGCTCCGGAAAGTCGTCAATGAGAAAAATCAGACAGAGTTAAACAAGAGCTGACGATTGACCCAACGAGGGCACGATTACGATCGCAAAACCGACACGTCGGGCTACGATCCGAGCCTAGACAGGGGCTGCGGGAGGTTGGGGGTTTGAATCGATCACCCCATCGCAGAAGGCCATCCCCGACCCAAAGAATTCCAGGGGAATATTGGTGTCCGGATTGGAGGCGGCAATCGACTCTGCCATTATTTTCGTGGCGGTCAACAGCGATGCCCGTGACTGTGGCTATTCCACGACTTGTTGAGTGCGGATCTATCCAATATGGAACTAACGCGTCAGGCCGCTACGCCTCATTTTGACGTGACACGATCTTTGCATGACGCTCGGCAATCTCAAACAAGGCCGCCGCCGTTTCTTCTCTTGCCCAACTTGCACGAAACGCTTCTTCAAATAGTTGTTGCACCTTACCGTCCAACGCCTCCACGCAGTCTGAGTCGCGCGCTGCATACTGGCCATCAAAAACTGGGGGTTTCACTGGGTGCATTTGCAGATCCTACGCGATTTTTTTTCACATCACACTTTCGCTCTATGAAGGTCTAACCTGATTGGGTCCAAGACCAATCCCAACTTCTGCTGCGGCGGATTGGAAAATCGTACGGGCCTCTTCAACCGGCGTGACGCCCTCCAGAGCTTCCATGCAGGCCGCCTTACACTTCATGTAGAGCTCACCGTCTTCCGTGGGCCAAATTGCCAAAAGATAATCCAATGCTTCTTGCGGCCCGCTCACGGATACCCTGCCGCTGCTAGGGAACTGCAGCTCAACGGGTATGTTCCAGGAAATACTCATCGATTCTCCACCGCATCTGTAACGACACCAGATTATTGTCGCGCTTTCAATGCAACAGGTTTGCTTCCTTCGCTGCGACCACGAAAATCTCCCGGGCCTCTTCCGCATCCTTGCGACCTGCGATCGCAGCGCGGCATAGACTGCGAGCTTTTACATAACCTGCTCCACGCAGGTTTGGCCATTCGTCCATCATTACTACCAGTGCCTCGAACGGGCCGTCGACCCGGACATCGCCGCTTTTTGGGACTTGGATATTTACGGGCTCGTGCCATTTGGCCGACATGGAATTCTCCGTACATTTTGTAAGACGTGACGGGGCATAAAACTGAGTCATTTGATTTTTGTTCCCAGGCGGCTGACCACTGACATGACCGGCCCACTTCCTTCTTCCACCCCGAAGCGCTCTTCCAGCTTAGCACGATTGGCGGCGCGGCGGCCGAGACTGCGGGTATCGTAGTTCGCCGGAATGTAAGGATCCGTTTCCGGATTCCAAACATCCATGTCAATCCCGTTGACTATACCTATTAAATTGTCACGCCGCGCCGATAAGATACCCTGGAGGCCCATCCCCAAATCCTCGGTAAGGATTTCGCGCGCGTAGGTGGGGCTTACCGTCGTGACCGCGTCGGCCAAGGTGACGCCAGCTTTGAGAAAGCCGATGCCCCATAGGATTCAATTATTTCTGTCGAGAAGAATTCACTCGGCAGCTGAAGCTCGCCGAAGATTTCTTGCGAAAATTGACCTTGAAACGCGAGGTTGTGGATTGAAAGCACGACAGGCACTGCCCCGATCGCCTTCAAATACGCAGCCGCAAGGCCACTTTGCCAATCATGTGCACGACGTCCGGCCGCCAACCACCAAGGCCATTCGCGGCGATCTGTGCCGTCGCAGACGACAGGGCGGCAAAGCGTCTCCAGTTGTCACTGTAGTCCGCTCCTTCGCGATCCAAATAGGGGCCGCCATCGCGGTAGAAGAGAACCGGGCAGTCACAATGATCACAGCCATCCCGTCATGGCGACCTGAATAAAACCTTGCAGTCTCGCCTAGCAGCTCCACGTCAGCCTCGTTGCGCACGTCGACCAGTTTTTCGAGAGTACCCGCATAGCCGGGCATGATTGTCCGGGTGTAGATGCCGTACGAGGTCAACGCTTTCGGAAGCGCACCAGTCACGTCTGCCAATCAGCCAGTTTTCATGAGCGGATAAACTTCCGATGCGGCTGACAAGACTTGCATGCATTGAACTTCAGGAAACTAGCGGCGGCCTTGCCGATGAACAGGCGTCATTTGGTATACAGTCGGCCGATCTAGATCATGATCTCCCCCCCTGTCACTGGGATGACAGCGCCCGTCATATAGCTACCAAGATCGGATGCGAGGAGTACATAAGCCCCTGCAAGTTCCGCTGGCTGTCCGGCACGGCCGATGAGCGTCTGCTTGCCGAACGATGCAGACTTTTCGGGCGGCATCGTTGATGGGATAAGCGGCGTCCAAATCGGGCCAGGGGCAACCGCATTGACCCGGATCCCCTTGTCGGCAACCATTTCCGCGAGGCCGGCTGTGAAATTTGAAACGGCCCCTTTTGTTGAAGCATAGGCAAGCAAGGATGATGAAGGCTGCCGTGATTGGATCGATGTCGTGTTGATAATGGAGCTGCCTGGCTTCATGTGGCGTACTGCGGCCCTTGAGAGATAAAAGGGGGCGTAGATATTCGTCCGGAAGGTCTCATCCCATTCGTCGGCAGGGATGTCCTCGATGGAATTATAGGTTCGTTGAAAGGCGGCATTGTTAACGAGGACGTCAATGCTTCCCAGTTCTTCGACGGCCCTCTCCACCAAGGCATTGCAGAAGGCCTCGCTCTTGATATCACCAGGGGCGACCGCAGCTTGGCGACCAGCCTTCCGTACCCAGCGGGCCGTCTCTTCCGCGTCTTCGTGCTCGCTCAGATACGACACCAGGATATCTGCGCCCTCGCGGGCAAAAGCGATCGCTACCGCTCGGCCGATACCGGAATCTCCACCTGTGATCAACGCCACTTTGCCTTCAAGACGCCCTGATCCTTTGTATGATTGCTCGCCATGATCAGGCACCGGCTGCATGAGCTTGGTCTCGCCTGGAGGTGCCTGCTCTTGTTTGGGCTGAGGCGGCATTGGGCGATTGTCTTGAGGCATGGCGATCTCCTGATTGATTGGCATCGGAGAACGACCCAAACCAAAAGAGGTTCCCCGGCGTTCGCACACGCGCAAATCATTCGACACGCCATTACAATCGCAAGCCTCGTCCATAATTGGGCTATGCCGTCACCTTAAAGATTTCAAATTTCAATGTACCAGTGTTCATCGAAGTCTCACTCGCCGGTTCGTATCCCTTCGAGAACACTGATATGTGACGGCACGGCGCGGAGAAATTTTCCTCCACCGCGCGTGCCAGAGTTTCGAATTCAGATTAAGCCAATGATATAACGGGCCTCAATTTACTTTATGTTCCGATCCCGGATCGCTTAAGACGGAAGCACCGGATGTCGCTGGAACTATCTGCTACAACTCGGGTTTATTGGCGCGGCGGATCAGCCGACGCCTATTGAGGCCTTCTCTCAGGCGAGATAGTTGGAGATTGCGTTGCGTGTCATTGAGTACACAAGTTCGGTCGATGCCGATGATGTAAACCCAGTCCTCCGACCTACTGCAGCACAGACAGCAGCCGCACTCATCGACCTAATTGTGCATTCGAACAGATCTCGCGGATATGTTTCATTGAGTGAAAACGGCGCCACTAAGGTTGCCGCCGCTGTTCGCTGTCTCGATCCCGAACTCGAAATCGTGGTTCTTCCCCCCTGGGATTGCCTTCCTTACGACCGCGTGCCTCCATCCAGGCAAGCAATGGGACGGCGCATGGACGCGCTTAGAGTCTGGTTACAGCCATCCGAAAACCCCAGGCTATTTATCACTTCATTAGATTCTGTGCTTCAGCGCGTTCCACCCATGCCCTTCATACAGAACAGCTCGTTCAAGCTTGCAGCCGGAGGCGCTTTCGATCGGGACTCGTTCGAACGTTTCGTCCGCCAAACTGGATATCTAGAAGACGGCATTGTCGATGAACCCGGCGAACTTGTATTCCGGGATGATGTGATCGACATTTTCCCTGCAGGCGCATCGAAACCTATGCGTATCGCTCTCACAGAAGATTCGAAAGTGGCCGAACTTCGGTGGTATGATCCCATCACGCAAAGAACCACGAGCACTGTCGAGGAAATGGTCTTCGGCCCGGCGACGGAAGCGATTTCCCGAGACGATCACCTCAATAGCCAAGATCCACAGCCCGAAGTTTCGGAGCAGAACCTTCTTCAGCTTTACGGAAAATTGCAGTCAGTCTTTGAAATGTTGGGTAAAGTTGACATCGCCTTTGAAGACGGGGCTGACGAGCGGTTAAGCAGCTACCTCGATATTATCGAGGACGCCCGCCAAGCGCGCCAGCGTTTTGATGGCGAGGCCGTTGAACGAGTGCACTCACTTTATCTTGGGCCGTCCGAATGGGCTGATGCGTTGGAAACCATTGCTAGGATAGAACTTGATCTGGGACAGGCGCGCTCGCTTCCAAGGTTTGCTGACGCTTCAAATCCCCATAGAGCGTTGATCGATTTTGTGAAATCAGAAAAACGAGCGGGCCGCTCCTTTGTTTTCGCCGGGGGCGGCCAAACGTTTGACGGTATCAAGCGTCGGCTAGAACGTGAGACAGAGACCATTTTTAGGCGGATCAGCACCTGGACAGATGTCCAGGTTGCCGAACCCGGTGCGCTGTTGGTGCTGGATTGCCCTTTGGATAATGGTTTCGCATCAGCCACTCTCAACGTCGTTACCGTGAAGGACGTCCTTGGTGCCCTCGCCGGGACCACCGATAGCGTGGCACGGCTTACGGAGCCCCAACTGCGGCTGGACGATGTTGTCGTGCATGAAGAGCATGGAATTGGCATCTTCAAGTCCTTGGAAAGCGTCACAGTCGACGGGATCACGCGAGACGCTGCCCGGCTCGAATATCGCGGCGGCGCCTCACTTCTCGTACCGATCGACGAGTTTGGAAAACTTTGGCGGTATGGATCAGAGCCGGACGCCGTGACTCTCGACCGGTTACATACTGAAGCATGGTCTAAGAGACGGGCTGTCATTGACAAGCACATTCGCGCTGTCGGCCGGCACCTATTGAAACTTGCGAAGAAGCGGCAGGAGGAGAAGGCGGAGCTATTCGTGCCGCCTCGGGGAGACTATAGCAAATTCGTTCGCCGCTTTCCGTATGCGGAGACAGTTGATCAAGCTGCGGCGATCGAAGCCGTTCTCAAGGATCTGGCCTCCGGGACCGTCATGAGCCGGTTGATTTGCGGTGATGTTGGATTTGGAAAAACAGAAATAGCGCTACGTGCTGCAGCGGCAGTGGCACTGGCTGCCGGCCAGGTCGTCATCATTGCACCGACCACAGTGCTCGTCCGACAGCATTTTACCACATTCGAGCGCCGGTTCGCTGGTACTGGAATCCAGGTGGCAATGTTGTCCCGAGTGGTTGAGCCGAAAAAAGCCGAGCAGGTGAAAGCAGGCATCGCTGATGGTGACATCGGAATCATTGTCGCGACGCAAGCAATACTGGCCAAAGATATTTCCTTCAGACATCTCGGGCTTTTGATTGTCGACGAGGAACACCGGTTCGGGGCCCGAGAAAAGCAAATAATGAAGGAGATGGCACCGCTATTGCACACGCTCACCATGTCAGCGACGCCGATCCCCCGGACATTGCAGGCTGCGATGATCGGCGTTCAGGATGTCAGCATTCTTGCGACGCCTCCTTCCAAACGCCGGCCAGTCCGGACAACCCTAAGCACGGCTGATCGAGCCTCGATGCGGGTCACCCTGATGCGGGAATATCGCCGGGGCGGTCAGAGTTTTCTCGTCGTTCCACAAATTGAGGACATTGGGCCGGTCGAGGAGATGCTGGGTGAGATCGCTCCGGAACTTTCTATACGTGTTGCTCATGGCAAGATGAAAGCCGAGTTAATGGATGAGGTAATGGTCGGGTTTGCCAATGGCATTGGCGATGTCCTTCTGTCCACGAACATCATCGAGAGCGGTCTCGACGTTCCCCGGGCGAACACGATCTTCATCTGGCGCGCCGATAGATTCGGGCTGGCGCAACTGCATCAACTCCGCGGACGTGTTGGGAGAGGTAAGGCCCAAGGAATGGCGTATTTTCTTACGGCGAATAATGACGACATTTCCGAGCAAACAAGACTGCGGCTATCGACCATGGTGGAAAACGATCGTCTCGGCGCTGGGTTGGCGATCAGCATGCAAGATCTTGACCTTCGCGGAGCTGGAGACATTGCTGGTTCCGACCAAGCAGGCCACATGAAGTTGATCGGCGTTAGTCTGTATCAAAAGCTGTTAGAACGGGCGATGAATGCAGCAAGGAAAGAAACAGTGATTACCGCGAGGCCGGTTGTTCTCAATCTCGGCATCGCCGGAGTAATCCCGGCCGACTATGTGGCGGATGGGGAAGTGAGGCTCAATCTTTACGCTAGACTGCTCCGAGCCTCGCAAACTAGCGAGGTAGATGGATTTGCGGAGGAGTTCGAGGATCGTTTCGGTGAACTACCTGAGGAGGTATCGATTCTGTTTCGCCTGACCAAGCTGCGGATTGGCGCGAACGGTTTTCATATGGGCAAGCTTGATGGAGGACCGCTGGCGATGGCGATAAGCTTTGTCCAACGGCCCACTCAGAAGATGTTCAAGTTGCTAACGCGGTCACATCCGGCAGTGCTTCGGGAAGGCCGTCTGATTTACACACTGAAAACGAACAGTAGTCTGGAAAGGATAGCCTTTTTCGAGGAACTGTTTGAAGGCATCTGATCATCCCGACACGCCGTCTACGAGCTACGCACTTTCATACGAAGGACGCTTTTCGCCGCGTGCGCGCACGGTGTCCCGGCCGGCCGCATCATCTTCGATTTCACAAGATGAAAAACTGGACATTGGTCATGTCCTAACCCTTTTGAACACTTACCAGGCGATTTATTCAAATCGGCAATCGACGGTTTTGGGGTAGGCCACGCGCGGCTCAATCTGTATGCGAAGTTTCAGCCTGATATCGTCCAGCTAGAGATGGAGTTATCCGGGGCATTGACCAGGATCAAGCGAAGCTCGCCGTGCCTTGCCATGCTGGACGAACTTGGCGTCGCGGCCACCTGCGAAGGCGTCGAGAAAACGCGAGCTTGCCACGCTTAAGGAACTCGGGGCACGATACATCCAGGCTACGTGCTGGCGCGCCTAAGCTTTGAAACACTTCCAAAGCTTGCTTTGGCCTGATCGGCGGTTTCCGGGGTTCGATAATATTCTCATATTGAACTAAAGACTTTTCTCCGCGTTGTGTCGCACACAGCGAGGAGCGCAAATGGCATTGCACGACCAATCGACCGCGGATCTTCACGGGGATACCCCATCTGCCTTTTCAACTAAGGGGTTCGCGGACCGCAAAGAACTTGCGTCGTTTGCATTTGAGCGAACCCGAATGCCGATGGTGGTTGTGGATGCCAGAGCGCCGGACCAACCGATTGTACTCGCCAACTCTGCGTTTCTCAAACTGACTGGATACACGGCCGACGAGGTGATCGGTCGAAACTGCCGCTTTTTGCAGGGACAGGGCACATCGCCCCTTGCCATTGCAGCGATACGCTCCGCCATTCGGGAGGAGCGGGAGGTCACTGTTGAAATTCTCAACTACAGAAAAGGCGGGGCACCGTTCTGGAATCAACTACACACCAGCCCTCTGCGGGCCGATGATGGAACGGTCGACTACATCTTTGCATCGCAGATCGACGTCACGGAGCGCCGCCGCATCGAGCGGCTGGAGGCGTCCGAACACCGGCTTCTGAAAGAAGTGGACCATCGCGCCAAGAACGTCATGGCAATCGTCGATAGCATCGTCAGACTCAGCAATGCTGAAGATCCCAAGAGGTATGCCGCCGCCATACAGATGCGCGTCCAAGCGCTGGCGCAGGTTCACACTATGCTCGCGGAGTCTGGCTGGAGCGCGGTCAGGCTGGAAGAAGTTGTTCGTCAGCAAGTAGCACCGTTCGCCGAAAAGAGGCTGACGGTTTTTGGTCCACCTGTCATGCTGCCGTCGCCGTTGGTTCAGCCACTTGGCCTTGTTTTGCACGAACTTGCTGTCAACGCGACCCGTCACGGGTGCTTACGGGCGCAGGAAGGTACCGTCGCCATCCAGTGGGAGCCGTTGCCGGACGAGTCTGGCTTCGAACTCGAATGGGTGGAGGCTGGGCCGCCTTTGGAGTCGGCGGAGCGCAGACCCGGTTTTGGGTCTATTCTTGTCACGGCGATGATAGAGACACAGTTGAAGGGTCGCGTGCACAGGACATGGACAGACAACGGATTGGAACTGCGCTTATCCGTTCCCCTGTCCGGTTCCAGTATGTAGGCTGGGATCAGATGCTACTCGGGTTCGGTTCCAAACCAGGACTACAGGACAATGTCGCGGGGGTAACGTTGAAATAAAGTAATGGCTCGATTTCACCGCTCGGATGCGAATCTAAGCTTTACCACCTGAATATGACGGGACCCCGCTGCGATAGCGATTGAATAGCCCCGAGTTTCGTGGACACCCTCGGGTTAGGTTTTCTGCTGTTTTTCGAACTCAACAGGTGACAGCATTCCGTTTCTGACATGTTTGCGTTTCGGGTTGTAGAACATCTCGATGTAGTCGAACACGTCCTGCCTGGCTTCGTCTCGTGACCGATAGACTTTTCGCCGTATCCGCTCGCGCTTCAGCAGATTGAAGAAGCTTTCTGCTACCGCATTATCATGGCAATTACCGCGTCGGCTCATCGAGTGAACCAGGCTGTGGTGCTTCAGGAACGATGCCCAGTCCATGCTGGTGAACTGCGATCCCTGATCCGAATGCACCAGAACCTTTTCCTTTGGCTTTCGCCTCCAGACAGCCATCAGCAGTGCCTGAAGCACGACATCCGTTGTCTGACGGCTCTGCATCGACCAGCCGATAACACGGCGGGAATAGAGATCGATCACCACCGCGAGATAGGCGAAGCCTTCGTTGGTCCGGATGTAGGTGATGTCGGTGACCGACGCCTTGTCGGGAGCAGCAACGTCGAATTGACGGTCCAGAGTGTTGTCGATGACAATGGAAGGCCTGCCGCCGTAAACTCCGGGACGGCGCTTGTAGCCGATCTGAGCTTTTATCCCGGCAATCCGCGTCAGACGCGCAACCCGGTTGGGGCAGCATGTCTCGCCGTGATGGAGCAGGTCGTCATGAAGCTTGCGATACCCGTAGACCTTGCCGCTCTCTTCCCAAGCCGTCTGGAGCAGATCGATCTGCCGCTTGTCCTCAAAGGCACGCTTGCTCAAGGGCATCCGAAGCCAAGCATAAAACCCGTTGGGATGGATGCGCAACAGGCGGCACATCGTGCGCACCGAAAACAGCGCCTGATGCTTTGCAACGAACGCGTACTTCACTTTGCATCCCTGGCGAAATACGCGGTCGCTTTTTTTAATATGTCGCGCTCCTCGGTGACACGCGCCAGCTCCTTTTTGAGCTGCCTGATCTCCTCGGCATGGTCGTTGCCCGGGTTGCCAGACGCCAAGGAGAACTTCTTCTTCCACTCATAAAGCGAGTGCGGGCTCACACCCAGCCGCTGCGAAACCTCCGCAACCGGATAGCCCCGTTCCGTGATCTGACGCACCGCGTCGCGCTTAAACTCTTCGCTGAAATTCGATTTGCTCATGGTGATCCTCTTGCCTCAAAATTAGGAAAGAAGGCGTCTACAAATCTCGGGGCTATTCAGATGTCGCGCGTTTGTAGCAGCACGGACCCCAAGGCGCTCCTCGAAAAAAGGGGCAACAATAGAAAGCAAAATAGTCCCGATTTTGGTCGATGCGCGGGTTTATGCCGGGCGTATTGTCCATGCACCGGTGAAGTGTATCTATTTTGGCATAGATGCCGTCACTCTGAAAAAAGCTACGATTTAGATATTTAATCGTTGAAATCAGATCGTGTCATTCGGGCCATTTCGGCGAGGAACTCGTCGGACGACGTGGTCGGCTCTTCGCGGACGGATCCTGCCGTGAGGGCTGAATTCGGCTTCAGTTTTTGCCTGCGCCGCTCCTCCCGGACTGCCTGATAGAGCCGACGCATTTCAGCCATGTCTATCTCGTGATTTACCCAGCGTTCGGCCAGCGCTAAGAAGTCTGCATCGTCCGCGATGGATCGGCCCGCGACGCTTTTAAAGTCGATCAGGTTCTGAATTTTGGCCCGGCGGCTTTCGATTGTCATCCGTAACTCTGTTAGCACTGGAAGGCCCGCCGGAGCGGGCCTCGTATTTCATCATGCGGAGGGTTATCAAGCAACCTTCTTCTTGCCAGCCTTAGGGTTTGCCGAAGCCTCACCAAGCTGGGTGAGCAGCTCGTCGGTGGTGATTTCCTCTTGGAGATTGGCGTCGAGCAAGGCAACGGCTTCTGTGTATCCAAGCTGTTCAGCCCAGGACTTCAGGGTACCGTAACGCGCGATCTCGTAATGCTCGACAGCTTGTGCTGACGAGATCAGCCCAGCATCGAGGGCGACCGAGCCCTTGTATTCTTCCATAATTTCCTCGCCTTCGGCGATGATGCCCTGGATGGCTTCGCAGGTCTTGCCGCGGGCAGCCTTGCCGATGATTTCGAACACCTGCTGCAGGCGTTGGATTTGGCCGTCGGTTTCGTCGCGATGCTTCAAGAACGCGGCCTTGCCTTCTTCCGACTGCGCGGCGCGAGCCATTTTCGGAAGTGCTTTCAGGATCTGCTTTTCAGCGAAGTAAATGTCCTTGAGCGTGTCGAGGAACAGATCGTCAAGTGTCTTCTCAGCCATGTGGATCTCCTTTTAGCGGCGAGCTTGAAATGCAGGACTCAACCACGCTTGCGTAAAATTGTTCCCCTCGGAACCGCCAGACCTGCACGTAGTTTCAGGTGGGGAGGCAGCGACAGTACAAACTTGGAAACCGGAAAAACTTGTGCATCATAGCTGTGTCTTACCCATCATGAGTGTGGCGATGTGCCGCGCCAATGGCCACTCCTACCGCCATGGTTAGCTGTGAGCTTCCCGACTAGGGGCTGGTCCTTAAAATCCGCAGAATGGCCGTTTAGCTTGTCTGGTTACCCGCTGCGCAAGTTGGCTGTCGAGGAGGCCGGTCTACCAGGTGAACTGGCAGCTTTCGAGGCCGCAGTGTCTTACCCACGGCGTTACCTTTGCTGTGGAACCATTTCCAATAAAACCGGCTCTCGGGTTTGAGCCTAGCATTTGTAGAGCATGAGTGCGGGTGGCAGGGATATTCGTAACAGATAGATAAACCGGAGCGACATGAAACAGAATTGGCCGAAACAAATCTGGATTGTTCGTCATGGTGAAAGTGCCGGGAATGTTGCCCGCGACGCCGCAGATTTTGCTGGACATGCACACATCGATATCACCGAACGGGATGTCGATGTACCGCTAAGTACGCTTGGCCAACAGCAATCTGACGCGCTAGCAGCATGGTTCGGCGGCCTAAAGATATCAGAACAGCCAGATGTTATATTGGCATCACCCTATAAACGGGCACTGCGGACCGCCGAAACCATCGCCCAGCAGCTTTCAGAGCCGGCAAAGCTCGCCGTGAGCCTGGACGAGCGGCTGCAGGAGAAGGAGTTCGGCATCCTCGATCGATTGACACGTCGTGGGATCGAAGAGCTTCATCCAGATCAGGCTGAGTTTCGGCGGATCATGGGAAAATTCTATCACAGGCCGCCGGCGGGCGAGAGTTGGTGTGATGTGATTCTTCGACTACGAAGCATGCTCGATACGATCAGCTTGCATTACGCCGATCAACGCGTCTTGATCGTCGCTCATCAGGTGGTCGTTTTGTGCATGCGTTATATCATTGAGAATCTGTCTGAAGAGCAAATTCTGGAGATTGATAGGCAAGGCGACGTGTCGAATTGCGGGGTTACCGAATATGTCGCTGAAACCGGCAAGGAAGTCGGGGGGAGCCTGATCTTGAAGCGCTACAATTTCGTGGCGCCGCTGATCGAGGCTGGAGCGCCGGTAACGGCTGAGACAGATGCTAACGTGGCTGCTCGATGATGAACTTTCAAATCATCGACTCCAACATGCTCACGTCCCTTCCGCTGCCGCAACCAGCGGAAGGAAGCAAGGAAGAGCGCGGTCGGGTCTGCATTATCGGTGGAAGCACGGAAGTGCCGGGAGCTGTCCTTTTGGCTGCCCTGGGCGCAATGCGCGCCGGGGCTGGAAAACTTCAGATCGTCTCCGCAGAAAGTCGGGCCGGAGCTCTCGCAGTTGCTATGCCTGAAGCGTTGGTCATCAGCCTGCCAGAAACGCCAAATGGGGGTCTCCAGTGTGCGCCCTTCCAGTCCAGCGCTTCCAGGTGGGCCGACGCGAATGCGCTGCTTGTGGGCCCTGGAATGGTAGAGGAGCCTGATTGTCACGAGATACTGAAATGTCTGCTTGACACTGCCAACGCAGCCAACATTGTCGTGGATGCCGGGGCTTTTCCCCGAATCACCGAACTCGGCGACAGTCTGTGCAAAAGGGTGGGGCGCATCATCATCACCCCGCATGCCGGAGAGATGGCGAACCTGCTAAGTTTAGACAAAGAGGTCGTCGAAGCCGATCCCGCCTCAGCTGCTTTACGATTGACGCAAGAGTTTGGATTGGTGGTTGTGATGAAAGGTAGCCAGACCATCGTCACTGCACCGGACGGGAACTGGCGTTACACGGGCGGTGGCGTCGGGCTGGCCACGTCTGGCTCAGGCGATGTCCTTGCTGGCATTATTGCAGGATTATTAGCGCGCGGAACCAAACCCGCAGCTGCGGCCATATGGGGCGTTTTCCTTCATGGCGAAGCAGGCTCAAAGCTCGCCAAGTCGGTTGCCCCGCTTGGATTCTTGGCTCGTGAGATTCCCGCCTTTATACCCCAGCTTATGATCGATGCTTCGCTCAAAAAGTAAACGCATTCTCGCCGCATTCCCCTTGCGATTTCGAAGCGTACGTCGCCTTCACAATGCCTTTGGGTGTGACCATTCCGTTGTGTGAAAAAACGGCCGTTTTAATACCTTTGGGGTCGCTGAATCAGTTCTTAACCTCCGTTTCGGAAATGATTTTGTCCCGTGTGCACCGAGAGCGACTGTTGCTTTCTCGATGCACGGCGATAAAGTATCGAAATTCAACGCTACATCAGCTTCAAATGAAATTCGGCAAGATCCCCATTGATGATGTCCGCATGCACTATTGACGCGATTTGGAGCCGATCATGACACTGCAGCCGCGGCGGCGTAAAGCGATCTGTTAAGCGCCTGTCACGCGGATCGCACGGCGCGGAACTTTCTCACTCTTGCGTGCGATCCACATGTCTGATCGGAACACCACCGCCGATGGCCATTGCGGGAAAGGTCCAGAAACAGCCATCCGCAATTTGGACCCTGACATGCCCGGATGGGGCGACGCTCACCCTTGGATGTCAGCAACTCTGCGGCTACCCAGCCGATACGGTCGGCGGTCGCATCCAAATGCTCTGCAGGTGAATGCTGCCATTCGATCCTGCCTGCCACACTGAACAATTTTCGTTTCGTCTGAGCGCTCTGTACCACATTGTTGAGGAGTGCCAGATCTGCCTCGCCGACCGAGCTCTCCTCCGATTCCGTCAGAAAAATGCGATGCAGGGCCTCTCGCAGTGCTCTTGCGTGGATCAGTTCTTTTTGAGCTTTGGAGGGCGATTTCATTGCGTTCGACCGCAGAACGGTGCGCTCGTCCTCGTCGATCAGATCGACGCGCCGCGCCCAGGTGACCAGATCATTGGGAGTGTTCAAGAAATCGGGACCCCAGCGCTCACTGCGGCAGTCGACCGTGTTGACGAAGTCGAGGGCTGGGTGGCCGCCAAGTAGACTGATATCGGCGATGGTCTTCTGATTTGTCATTTCTTCAATATCGGATGAGGGAACGATTTGGGCAAGAGGGGGTTGTAACGGTCTATATACTATTTATCCGTTACAAAGATTGGAACTGCCATGACCCTGGACCTCAACAAAAACCAGCTTCGCTTTCTGATGCTGTGCATTATCTGGGGAAGCACATGGATCGGAACCAAGGCAGGCATCGAAATTGTGCCGCCCCTCTTATTTGCCGGGACCCGTTTCACTGCGGCAGGCGTATTGCTGCTGCTATATGGGTGGGCCCGGGGCGAGGCAGCGACCTTCAAAGTTGGGGACAGCATCCGTTTCGTCGCCGTCAGTATGTTGATGATCACCCTGTGTTACGCTCCGTTGTTTTGGGGCATGCAGTATATCGATACTGGCACTGCCGCCGTCCTCGAGATGTCGCTGACGCCTATCGCTCTTTTGTGCTTCGCTCTGTTGTTGCGCGAGGAGAGTCTCGACGTAAGGAGGATTCTGGCGATCTTGCTTGGGGTCTCGGGGCTGATCATTCTCTTCTGGCCATCGGCGCCAGATGAACATGTATCGAAGCCGGAGGCCTTTGCTGGCGCGAGCCTCTGGGGCGGATTGGCGGTCGCATCGGCGGCGTTCACTTATGGATACGGCTCAGTGCTGGCACGGCCACTGCTGCGATCCTATCCGGCCCTGTTCGTGGCGGGCATCACGACGTTGGTCGGCGGCATCGCCTTGCTGGCCGCAGCACTGCTGTCAGAGCCTGGTGCACTTTCCGCGCTTTCAGGCAACTGGGGCAAGATCGCCTGGACCGGCTGGTTCTTCCTGGTCATCTTCGGCTCGCTCATCGGCTATACGACCTATATGCGGCTGCTGAGGGATATCGGCGCATCGCGTGCCGGCAGCTATGCCTTCGTGTCGCCGGTGATCGCCGTCGCACTCGGTGTGCTCTTCTTTTCCGAACAGGTTACCGTCTTCGACGTGGTCGGCATCATCGTCATGCTGATTGGCGCATATCTGGCAATGGCGGAAACGTCAGTGAGGAAACCCACAGCGCTTTGAAATGTGAAAACCAAACATAAATCAGACGGCAACAAAAGGGACGTCGAACCCGCCACGCCGTTCATCCCTGGAAGAATGTTTGACTTTATTGCGCGACCTTGCTCGGGCGTTTAAAATCTCCCTATGGCGGGTACATTAATTGCCTGATTCATCAGCCAAAGATAGTCGAGAAAGGACCGATCCAACGGAGCATTGAGCTACATGATTGGCGCCGTCGGCGTCCTTATACCTGAGCTCTTGGTGTCGAACGTCCATAATCCGGCATACGATCTTTCTCCGAGGGAAAAAGACCCGCTGGAGCGCGGCCAGCCACCTGATGGCGCGGGAGGGAGACACAGGCGTGTCGTTCCAGCGGCTGAGGAACTGGCTGGCCCTAATTTTGTGACTCTATAGGGGATTAATCTTTGCACTGTGTCGGTAGAATGCCTTTGGCGGCCATCAAGATGTCAAGGTCGTTCTCGGATGGCCCAGAAACCTCGAAAAGCCTGCGTGCGTCTGCTGATGATAGCCCGTACTTGAACGCAAACTCATCAATTGTCAGCGACCTGCCTCTCGTCGGACGGTTTTTTAGTGATTTGTTTTGCATTTTTTCACCTCTCGACCGAGAGATGTTGCAGGGCTGAAGCCAGTCAATACAGCTCGTGTAGATTTTTTGCACCAAACCGAATTGACTTCAGTACGCATTGAGTTACCCGCCAAATTCACGACTGGTGGATGTGCCAGATCGTCATATTGCTTTTGTCTTGGCATGGCCCCTCTCAAACGATGATGAGGAGCCAATCTGCCAGAACGGCGCTTGCGAAAATCGACCTTAAATCCACATCCAAGACTGTCCCGGAATTAGCGGAATCGCTGTCCCGAAATTAAGTGAAACACGTAACCAGAGATTTCTGGGTTCTTTGGCACGTCGCTTATGGCCGGTCGAGGTTTGAACAAGGTTGGAGTATCCTGGCTTATCCGAAAATACTTGGTTACGCCTACAGCAGTTCCGCAACGGTGTTCATTCGACCAAGCTCTGGCTAGGCAAGTTTAACAAGGAACTTCTGCCCTCCTGACTGGTTCTTCCTCCATTCAACGGAGAAAGACCATGGGCAATACCCTACCGACAGACGGCGCACCCGGAACAACCGATCAGTCACCACGTTGGGAAGGTCCGGAGGAAACGCGGCCACGGGGCTATCTTCCCGCGAAAGATAATCCCGATGTGGATCGGGATGCTTTGGGCGAAAACAATCAGGACCCCGAGCGCAATACCCCCTCCGATGCCCTCAAGATCAAGGAAGACGCCAAGGGCCAATACGCGAAATCTCGCGCTGATGGAGATAGCACGGGAGTTGCCAGTGCCAAGCCGACTGTGGTGACAGGATCAGAAGACGTAACCGGCCATCGCACTCCGCCGGGCGAAACGGCACCAGACAAAGATTGGGACGTCAATTTCGACGAAACGGAAAGAGATCGCTCCCGCGAGTAGTCGATGGCGGCCACGACATCGGGTCCGGAAGAGCCTTACCTAACGAACGAGATCCGGGCAGTCAGACCGGGACCGATCTCTTGGTTAGCGGCCAGAATCGAACAGCTCCGACCATGACATAAGTGCGCGATCTGATGGGACAGCGACCTGACGCCTAGTCATTTCACCTCGCTGCCCCGTCAACCTTCATCCAAGTTAGCGACCATTCATGCTCGCTGCCCTCGGTGTGGGTATAGAGGCCGTGGTTATGCACTTTGGCCTCCAGAGTGGTAAATTCGGGCGGGCCATGCCGGGCAAATCCATGACGCGCGAATAGTCTCGAAGCTCATCCAAAGTGGTGACGTGCTGAACGTCCTGGCGCCCACGCACGTTAATCGTCCAAGCGTAGATGGTCTCGGATTCTCCTTGCCTACGCGCTCGTGAATAAAGGCGCTCTTCGTTCCTGTCTTTCGGGTCGTCATGCGCATGGGCGTACACACCCGCAGATTTCTCAAAACCTCTGATTGTTTCAAGCGTTTCCCAGCCGTCGCGGTCGCTTCCTCCAAGATCATTTGCAAAGGACCGTCAACTTCTTCCTGGCAGACCAGATGACGGTCCTTGTTAGATACTGGATATTTCTGTTTGTCGACCATCGCAGGCTCCTCCAACATGGAGACCCTGACCGGGTTTGGATTGATCCGGCTATCTCTTTGGCGGAGAATCTGGCTTCTCAGCCATGCGCAACTCCCGCAGGCGCTGAGTTTTCTGCTGATCGGCTTCGCGACGCTCCCTAATCGCTTCCTGGGCTACAGCTTTTGATTGGTCGAAGTTTCCGAGTGCCGATGGTCCGCGCTTGCGTCTCTGTCTCGATTCTTCCATTTCATGCCTCCTGTGCTTTATTTGGCCACCTTCGCTTTGGCCTGTGTGAGTGCAGTGATTAGTTCTTCTGGGATGCAGGGCTTTGGCAACCAGATACCATCGTGGAAGTTGGGATCGGCGTCCTCCTTGCCTGAGCCAGAGCAAATGACGAACGGCACACCTTTGTTCCTCAGAAGCGTTGCCACACTTGAAGACGGTCCGTCCTTTAACTGAATATCTAAAAGGGCAACGGCAGGGGTTTGCGATTGAAGCCATTCCTCAGCGGCGGCACGGCTTGATATAACTGTAATCTGCGTAAACCCAGCCCGCTCAGCGTAATGCTCATGGTCCATCGCGATGAGCGGCTCGTCTTCGAGTATGAGGATTGATTTACTTACGCTGGTGCTCATAGCGCCTCCTTCCAACACCGTAGGATGTATCGCAGGAGACTATCGAACTACCGGATCCGATTTTTGGCAATAAAATATTTTAATAGGTTGGGAATCGTCGCCAGGTTGGCCGTCCAAATGAATGCGGTCAGTTAACGGAGTTGTTGACGTTCACCTTGGCGACAACGTTGCCTTGGCTGTCGGCAATCTCAACGCCCTTGTACTTGGTGGCACGACCGCCGGCCATATCGTCAGACGCCATTTCCGAAAGGCTTGACTGTGCGTCGGCCTTCGCTTTTTCCAGATCGGGGAAGTTTATGCCTTCATCATCCCGTTCAGTGCCGTCGGCGGTAATCAGGTGGAAAAAGTAGTGCGGCATGCAGTGCCTCCAACCGGTCCAAATGACCGCGCACCGCGGGCCAAGTTGGCTTGTGCTGGCTGGGGATTGGCAACAGTGCCAGCAGCGGTCAACTTGACGGCGCATGTTTGTTCCGGGCGATTTTCTGGTCATTCGGTGGATTAGATTCGGGTAGCGTCGCCTTATCTCTAGCCCTCTAAAAAGAGGCGTGTCTTAGCTTCCCGTCATTCGTCCAAGCGCTAAACTCGATCTCCGCGAATTGCCAAGTTTGAGGCAGCTGCTCCGAAAGAACTCCGTCTCGCGTTGAGGATGGCGTTTTGGACCGGACAGCGCCAGGGCGCCCCTGCACGCCCTATGGAACGCCTATGATGGTGAGAAGCTGAAGCTGCGACAAGATAAGACTGGCGTGAGGGTAGCAGTGCCATCGGGCAGCCACTTCGTGAGCCATTGGCCAGGACAGTTAGAGTCGCCCCGACTATTTTGGTAAATGCGCGTGGGAAGCCGTGGGCCTTAGAAGGGTTCAGAGCATCTTGGCGGATTGCCAAAAGGCCGACATCGTCGGGCTGACATTTCATAATCCAAGAGGAACTGCAGGAACTCGGAGAGGCCTCACTGGCTGCACTACAGCTGAGATCGGTTCTCTAACAGACCTTAAGCTCTCCGACGTGGACGCAGTTCTCGACGCCCACTATTTTGTAGATAGGGCTTACCTAGCCGCAGACACCATGAGGAAACTAGAAGGTTACGTGACTATGACGTGACATGGCCGTGACATCATGCTCGCAGAGGCCAAGAACCCTGTAATAGTACTTGCAAACCCCCTAAATTAGTAGTGGTATATGAACACTCTTGGGAGAGTGAGGCAGTGCATTCCATATTGCAGGTTTTATATTGTGAGCCATATTACGCCGCCATTTCCTGCCGGGAGTGGCGGCATTTTTTTTGGCTAGCTGGCCGGCTTAGCCGCCCTGATATCTTTGACGGCGTCTTCAAGAGCAATCAGCGCCATCATCGATGGCCCAGCCAGAAGCTACGGCAGCAGAGACGATCATGTCGATCAGAGGATGGATAATTTCTTCGGACTCCATGGTGCGCTGCATCTCTCCTGGCTCGTGTGTCGGTGCGGAAATCTGCATTCTTAATCCACATTTGGGCACGCTCTTTGCCAACCACCGCTAAAGCGATCTCCTTGTCGGTGGCGAAGAGGGGCAACTTATTTAGAAGGTCGGTCACGGCGTTCGACCCGCAAGCGCACTCCGGGGCCGTTCCCGTGCGCGTCGATGTAACGCCCGCTGCCGCAAGGGCTGCCTGAAGCGCATCCACGGTCTCCTTCAATTCTTCCTCTACCTCAAAGCGGGATACGGTTCCGGGAGCTAACTTGGCTAACTTTGCGAGATCACGGAAATCAAGATCGATAGCAACGTGAGCCATCTTGCACTTCCGAGAAGACAGGTAAGCGCTGTTGCCGACCTCTCCCTGCGATCCATAACGCGCCGGCCACATTGTTCAAAGCCGTCGATCTCATCCAGTTCGAAGATGCTGCGGGCGCCGTGCAGGAACATCCATGTCTGGCGCGATAATCCGACGCAGACGGATTACAGCGTGGACGTTGATCGCTTCAATCCCAGCCCGCTCGCACTCGTCATTGCTGACGTCACTATCCGGAACGCGATTGGCCAGGACATTATGAGGGTAGCGGCTTAGCCCTACCGCGTTCCGCCTGTCGTTCCCGCATGTCCGGCAGGTTCCCCCCGTCGCTGTCTCCTCATGGTGGCGGGGCTTTTACGAGGCGGCTTCACCAGCCCCAGTACGATCAGTCACCACCTCGGCGCACCAGCGCAGCCGATCGCAAGCCGTCATCCCAAGGGTGGCGGCTTTTTGTTCGGCCCTCTGCATCTTTTGGCTGCTGGTTGCGTTGAGTGCCTGCAACACATGGGAGCCAGAATCACAATGCGCGGCACATTCAAAAAAACGGGAACGAGAAATCTCTCAGGCTCTGAAAATGAGCTGGAGGAATATTTTGCTGAGCTAGAAGCCGGGGAACTTGATTCTGATCAAGTCGATGGACCAAAAAACGGTACGTCCCGGCTGAGCGAGATGGAACAAGCCCGTCGGCTAACTGCTTATGTTACACACCTTCGTGGGAAGGTGGCGGAACTCTCGAGCCGCGGCCTTGGACAACCACGGCGCTTCGTCCCGAACGAAATCATCGGTCTAGCTGTTTTGGTCGGAATGGTGGCTGGAGTCGGGTTTTTGGCGCGCCGATTGCTGCGGGCTGCCTAGGCCGTGGACTCATAACGATCTGATCCAAATTCTTACTGCTGCCAATTTGACGGCGGCGA
>NZ_LMFB01000012.1:0-296994 GCF_001426685.1 Rhizobium sp. Root483D2
CAAATCCTGCCCCCGCAACCAAACACAACAAGCCCGCAAGACAGAAATGTCCGCGGACTTTTTCCCGTTTTGGGGAATGAGCGGGAGGAAACCGTGAGCAATGCGACGTCGGTCGGCGAAGGGACGTTAAGCTGTGGAATACGCACAGCGCGCCGCGTCACATTCCATATCACGCGCGCAGTTGAGACGTCTCACCGGCCCATAAGCGCCCGGCAGGCGTAAAATTCGCCAATTCTTTCTTCGATAAGAGCGTCCTTTTTTCACTCAGCGCCCCAACCGATCTCGCCGCCTCCCGAGAGCAGAACGCATATCCTCAACGTCCGAGCTTCAAATCTGCAAACAACTATTGCCGACTGATCACGGCCTTGAAATAGGGCACGATATCTGACGAGCTGTCGGCGCGGTGGCGTAGTTCTCTGGCGATTTGTTCCAATGCCAGATCCAGGCAATAAACTGTCTGGTGCGCATCCAGAAGTGCCGCACTTTCCTTGGCGAACACAACCAGGCGGGTAATCGCGTGGAACTCTTCAATTTCAGTGTCAGTCGATGTGTTGGTATCATCGAGCGCAAGGGTTGCATAAGCTGCTGTCATAATCGACTCCGCAATGATTTGCAGAGACTCTAAGCGATATTGGGGGGTGCTGTCGCGTGACACAGGCGTGACACACTTTAAGATGGATGGCCGGATGTGTTCGCCGCACAATGGTATTTCTGCATTTCATTCCAGAGAGTTGTGCGCTCGAACGTCCAGGCGGGCGATGATGTTGATCGCTTTGCGTCAAGCCGTGACATCGTTTCGACAAGGGCGATTGCGTCTGCACGCTTCAGGTTGACGGAATGTGCCTGGACTGCAACCGGGATTGTACTCCTTCTTTCCTCATTCGGGATGAGTGCACGCGCGATGATTGAGCGCCAGGTCCGCTCCTTGAAAAAGATGGCACGGGCGACAGCTTCCAGATGCTTGGCCTCCGTTGGCGAGACGAGTTGTTTGTGCACCAGGAGGTCAAGCGTGGCGGTGATATTGACCAGCGGCTCGCTGAGCGGGATCCAGCCGAGGGCTGCGGGCCCATGGATCTGCGCCACGTCGGAATCATCGACACGGTTGCCGTCGCGATATTCCTCGAAAACGCGGCCGATGCCCATCATTCCGAAAGAGTGGCATTCCGCAGCGCGCAGCGCTCCCATGCTGGCCGCCCCGAGAACACGCGCTCCCGCATTCAAAGCGTAGAGTACTTCCTTATGCCAGACCGGCGCGGTATATTCGAAGCCGCCATCGACAATGCCGATGACGGTGGCGCCTTCTTCCACCGCGCGAAAAATATCGCCCTGAACAGCTGGTCCCCGGATGGCGATACCGGTGGCATGATTGACGGCATCAGGCAATGTCGGGCCAACAAAAAGCACCTTCATCCGAACGACCCCTTGATCAGCGCCCGCTGGCCAAATCTTTGGGCGCGCTGGCCTTCCGGGTTTTCCAGCCGTGGCGCAAGGACCTTTGCCACGGCGAAGGGCCATGCGGGGTCGCTAAGCGGCACGGAGATGATCGGCCCGAGCTCCAGCCGCTTCAAAATGCCGAGAATGTCATGGCTGCTACCGGGCTGCCCGGGGTTTGCGCCTTGCATCGAGGGTTTGGGTCGAGCACGGGGCTCCACTCTCAACAGGTCGCGGGTTTCCTCCGGCAGAGGCCGCTTATAGATAGGTGGATAGATATCATCCCGGGCGCCGCTGACGAATGTCATGCGCGACTGCACCGCCTCGGTAATCGCGCGGAGCATGGCTTTGGCCGCCAAGGGATGGGTGCCCGCTCCATAATTCACATCGACGAAACGTGGGCGGCGGGCGGAGAGGACGTCGAGAGGCGCAATCAGCGCGTTGAAGGACGGGACGCCAATATCGCTCGTCATGTCGAACAATCGCAGCACAAATCCCGCAGCCTCAATTTGCGCAACCAGGGATGAGAGTTCGGGCAGCTCCAGTGACTTCGGGCCCACAGAGGACGATTGACGCGATCCAGCGCTCGATACCTGCCAGAGGACATAGGCATCACGCTCGATGCGTTCGTTCAATCCGTGAAAAAGCGCCTCTTCCATGGTGTTTCCTGAGGCCAGGCCATTGGATGACTGCCAGTAACGGCACTCGGTCAGTGTCCGGTCGAGGGTGACGGCATCGAGAGGTACATGGATTATCTCTCCCGAGATCAGGTCCGTGCCTGCGATCCATGTGATGACTTCGTCGCCGGGTGCTGGCGACCGGCCGGCTGCAATCAGGCATGTGAGCGTGTCGAACCGCTTTCCCGCACGTTCCAGCGAATGTGCCGATGCTTGAAGTCTAGTGCCGTATGGGTCGCCGGCAACCGCACGCTCCAGGGCTTCCATGACGGCGGATGTGCGGGCCTCGTCATCGGTCAGCCCTTTGCCCTGCGCAACGACAATGGATTTAGCGTTCGGCGTATAGGCGCACCAGACCGGAATGCCTATACGATCCAGGCCCGTATGGCGGGCGACGCGGGTGATGCCGAAGCCGGGAAGGAGCGGCGACACCCGTTCATAGGTTTCGGCCGGGGTGCAGACCCTGTCGCTCCATCCTTGGTCATCCGGCGTCAAGCGTCGAAGAGCCCTGCGGAAACGGGCGCGGCGGAGGAAATGGCAACGGCGAAATCGACGTCCTTGATCACCGCGCCGCCCAAAGCCTCGATCTGCCTTGGTGACACCAGCAAATCCCTGCCATTTTCAAGTTCGGAGATCGTTCCCAAATCCATATCCGCCAGATAGAGTTTTGCGTCCCCTAGAAATCCAATGACCACGACTTTAGACATTTCATTCTCCTTCGTTGTTGAGAATTCAGTAGCCGGCTTTCATTAAACCTTCTCGATACATGTCTTTCTGCCAAGCCTCCTTGATCGGGACGACTGCAAGCCATTTTTGCAGATCAAATTGCGGGTTGGCCTCGCGGTCCTGGCGGCGGAAGTGATGCGCGCGCTTGATATCGCCGAGCATGGCCCAGCTTGCCGCCAGCAGCCGATGCGCCGAGGCCTGGTTGGACATGCTGTCGATCCGGGACACGGCCTTGTCGAACGCGCCGACGAAATAGCTGGCACCTGCTGCACACCAGAAATATTCATCAGGTCCCAGAGGGTTGAGGGAGATGGCGTGTTCAATCTTTTCCAGCCCTTCTTTGGGCCGGGAGGCGTGAATGAGAACGTCGGCGAAGCTGTAGATCGCGTCCGCATAATGGGGGCTGAGTTCCTCCGCGCGGGCCAACGCTTCCAGGCTTTCGTCGAGCGCGCCCAGATAGAGCTTTGCCATCCCGAGTTCTTTGTAACCGTAAGCGATATCGGGATTGCTTTCGATTGCCGATCGCGCGTTTTCCTCGGCGCGGCGCAACAATTCCGGATCTCCCCTGGCCGTTAAAACCCATTCGATGGAGTAGGTCTTGGCAAGGCCGCTAAAGGCATGGGAAAAATCGGTATTGTGCTGCAGCGCTTCCCGGAACGATTTTCGGGCGCTGCGAACCGAGGGCAATGTGAGCCGGCTCATCTGCTGTATGCCGAAGAGATAGCGCCGGTAGGCGTCCGGTTTGACCGTGTAGTCATCATGCGCAGTCTCGTTGCGCTTCAGCTCGGCAAGAATGCGATCCTTGACCACCCCTGCCAGCGTCTTTCGATGCGAGGACAAAAGCAGGCCGGCAATGTCGAAGCGTTCGGCATAGATCACATGATCCGACGGCACGAAGATGATCTGAACGAAGAGCCCGTCCTCCGTCAGCTTCGTATCCACCACATAGGAAATGTCATGCTTGCCGAGCATGAGAGCCTTGTCGTCGCTGTTGCGAATGCGCTCGGCCGTGTAGGGCGCGATGATGGAAAGATTGCGCAGCGAACAGAGGCCGATCGCCACGTCATCGATGAGCGCGCTGGCTCTTGAAAGATCAGCTGCGGAAGAAAGCCCGCCGCTCGGCGGCAGAAGCGCGACCCGGGGTGACATGCCGAATGCGGGTAAAGTCTCCAAAGCATCGGGTTGCGCAGTCGCCGCGAACAGGGGCTCGATCTGACCTTCAACCGGCTGCGGCGGCGGCCCGGCCGAAAGCGTCCGGCGTATCAGTTGATCGCCCGGCCAATGCTCAAGAATGAGAAAGGCTGCCTGCCGGGCGGCCGGCGCGTCCGCTGATGCCGGAACTTCCGCAGATTGTTCCAGCAGTTTTTGGCGCATCACGTTGAGATATAAACGGCGTTGCACCTTCACCCACCGGCTGGCCGCACCTCCGGCATCGTCGAACTCCGAAAGAAAAGGCCGGCTCATCAGTTCGGCGAGGGAGTGTAGGGAGATGTCTGCGCTCTTGATCGCTTCTGCGTCGCAACGAAGTTGCCGGCGGTCGAGACGAAGATGGCCAGGTGCTACGGTCAGCATCGAGGCATAGGCGGCGGGCAGACGCGAAATCAGCTTTCTCAGGTTTGTAAATGCAAGCGCCCGCTCCTCGCTTCCCCAGAGAAGGTCAGCCGCTTCGCTGCGGCTGATTTCGGCGCTGGTTCCGGTTGCCAGATAGGCAAGCAGGAACAGACCCTTGCGAGGATACCGGCATTCCTGTCCCGCAGCATCGAGCAGGCGTAACCCACCGAATGTCTGCAGGAACATGGGCTTCACCCGGAAATGGAGGGTGCGATATGCTCCGCATCGGCCGTCCGCGAGACGGGATCATCCGCGTTTGCCAGCGCCTTGGTCAAGGTGATGATGGATTGGCGAACCTGCTTGCTCTTGATCGACGTGAAGGCGCGGTTGAGCATGACGCCATCGCGCGAAACGAGGAATGCCCCCATCTCATCGACTTCCTGGGCCAATCCGTCCGGGGCCGTGGGTTCGTGATCCTCGAAGAAGTAGCCAATGGGGACATTGAGCACCAGGGCTGCAACCTGGAGTTTGCTGGCACTGACGCGGTTTGTGCCCTTCTCGTATTTCTGGATTTGCTGAAAGGTAATGCCGAGGCGGTCGCCCAGTTTTTCCTGACTCAGTCCCAAAACCAGCCGTCGCGACCTCAGCCGGTTGCCGACATGAATATCGATTTGATGAGGTTCGCTCTTCGCCAAGTTTCATTCTCCTGCAATTGCCATGACGCCATCATGCGGCGGCAATGTGCAGCATGCCAATTTCCACGCGAAATGCAACATTGAAGCAGGACGTTGAGATAAGAATTGCAACCTATGAGATAATATTTTTGAGCAGAAATGGCGGCACCCTGCGAACTCAAGGTTCCCGGGCCGTTCATGGCTTCAAGAGTTTCAGAGTAAGCGGCGATATTGTTAAAAATAGCAGGGATAGGCCGCCCCGATGTCTGCCGCAAATGATCAGGACAGGCGCGAGCGGAGCAGATGATAGTAGCCCGCAAGATGGGGAATCGCATGTTCCAGTTGGGCAAAAGCCTCGTCGCCGCTGTTCAAATGGCCGGCATATTTGGCGGAAATCAGCTGCCGGTGGGTTTCCAGTGGCCCAGCCTCGGTCGCTGGAAGCACGGTGAAAACAGGCGATAAGGCGGTGCGGCCCTTGACGGTGATGCTGTCGAGTTCGGCGATAGTGAAATCCGCAGCGCTCAGCGCCGCCGTCTGTTCGCCCAGAAGCAGCGGCACGCCGTAATTCTTTGATTCCCCTTCCAGCCGTGAGGCAAGATTGACGGCGTCGCCGAGCACCGAATAGTCGAACCGGCGCGCAGATCCCATATTGCCGACCACGCAGTCGCCGGTATTGATGCCAATGCCGATTTTCAATACGCGTGCCTCGATACCCGCTTCCGCTGCCTCCCGTTGCAGCTCCGCGTTCAGATCGTCGATCGCATCGAGCATTTTGAGGGCCGCGCCGACCGCGTGGCTTGCATGGCGGGGGTCGTCGAGCGGTGCGTTCCAGAAGGCCATCAGGCAATCGCCGATATATTTGTCGATCGTGCCGCCACTTTCCAGAACGATATCGGATAGCGGCGTCAACAGCCGGTTGATCAGGGTGGTCAGCTGTTCGGGATCGTCCTTCAACGCCTCGGAAATGGTGGTGAAGCCGCGAATGTCGCAAAACAGGATGGTCAATGTCCGGCGCTCACCGCCCAGCTTCAGCTGCGAGGGATCATCGGCCAGACGCGCGACCAGCGCCGGCGACAGATAGCGTGAAAATGCCCGGGTGATATCGCGGCGGCTGCGGCGCTCGGTGGCATAGTCGAGTGCCGTCTGTCCGGCGGCAACGGAAAAATAGGCAAGCGCTGGGCCGATCGGCGAGATGAAGATATGGCCAAGCCGCAAGAGCGTGACGCTTGCGGCGGCGAGCAGGGCAAGCACGGCAAGACTGACAAGGGCTGCCGGCCATCCCGTTGCGCGGAAAACCACCGCTCCAGCCAGCAAGGCGCCGAGCGCAATGGCGGCAATCACCACCGCCTGGCCCGCCTTGGTGATGAACAGGCCATGGGTGATATTGTCAAAGATCGTCGCCTGGATTTCCACGCCCGCCACCAGACGGTTGGATTTCACGGTAAACGGCGTGGCAAACGAATCGGCGCCGCCGGCCTTGAGCGTCGGCGCGTTCTGCAGGCTGAGACCGACAATGACGACGCGGTCGCGGAAAAAGCCGTCCGGCAGGAATTGGCCGGGATCGAGCGCCTGATAATAGGACACCGTCGGATAGGTCCGCGCCGGACCGAAGACTTGCAGGAGGGCTGCATTGGGTACCGGCTGTCTCGGCCGGCCGGAAATTCCGGCGAGCTCAGCGGCAAAACCATCGGCATAGCCAGGCACCTGCCGCAAGGTGCCGTCGCCACTGAGCTGAACCGAGGCAATTCCTGTTCTCGCACCGCGCGCGATAAATTCCGCCAACGGTTCTGTGCGCACATATTGGTCCGCCTGCGGCGTCTCGATCAGCGTCTCGTCGCCGGCGAGGATGACGTCGGGACCCAGCACATCTGCAAGGATAATATCGTTTTCCGGCGCGGCGGAAGACTCCGCAAAGATGACGTCGATGCCGATGGCTTTTGCCCCGGCGGTGCGCAGCGCCTCGATCAATCGGGCATGCAGCGCGCGCGGCCATGGCCATTGACTGCCGATCTCGGCCATCGAGGGCTCGTCGATCGCGACAATGACCGGGCCGTCTTCGGGAAGCGGGGGCGGGGATAGGGTGGAGAGGTAGTCGAAGCTACGCAGTTCGGCGAGTAGGAAAGGCGATGTAAAGGAGGCAAGCGCGAGGGCTGAGATGACCAATGCGATGAGCGCGGCAAGGCCCAGCCGCCGCCGCCGGATGCGGCGGGCGGGCGTACTGTTTTGTGTACGGTTTTCAGCCAGAAGAGGCTTTTTCGCCGGTTTGCTCATCAAAAGCGCACTTTGATCGAGCCCTTGAAGGAACGGCCCCAGCCCGGCGTGAAGGGAGCCACGTCAAAATCCTCATCCAGCAGATTGTAGGCTGCCAGCTGTACCTCGAAGCGCTTGTCGAAGGGCTCCCAGGTCAGATTGCCATCGACGGTCCAGTAGCCATCCAGCTTGGTCTTCAACCCGGTATCGCGTTCTCCCACATAGTTTGCAGCGAGCATCACTTTGATATTGGCCGGATTGACCCAGGTGATTGCCACCTGCCCGGATGTTTCTGGAATGAAGGGCAGGTTGTCGCCGAAGGTGCGGCTCCGTGGATCGTCGTCCTCAGAGCTTGTCCGGGCAATCGTACCCGACAGTCCAAAGCCGTGGCCCAGAGCAAGGTTTGCGGTCAGGCTCGCCCGATCGACATGGCCCTCGTTCGTCTGAAACGTTTCCAGCGGGGAGCCTGAAAGAAAGGGAAGAAAGGATGTCTGCGGGAATGCAATGGCGACTTTTTGCAGGTCCTGATGCTGAAAATCGACGGCGGTGAAAAAGCGATCGGACCATTCGGCATCCCAGCGAAAGGCAAAGGTATCGGCGCGGCCGTCGATCCCGATCCCGTAAGCGTTCGGCTGTATCCCGGCAACGCCGATCGGCGACAAGGTCGGCGTGCTGAAATCGTAGCTGTTGCGCATGAAGGCAGCCCGCAGCCAATGCCCCTCTATCGGCGTCCAGGCCAAACCGGCGCGTGGTTCCAGGCGGTGGACGTCAAGATTGTCCCCATCGATATAGGTTCCGAAAACAGCATATTCCGCTCGCAGCTTGTCGTTGATATCGTGCAGGACATCGACATAGGCTTTCGCAACATCGTAACGCCCCTCCAGCGGATCAGACAGCGGAATGCCATTGATTTCCTGGTGGGAATAGGCATCGACCCAGCCGCCTTCCAGGCCATACCGCCAGGTGATGTCATCATAGCCGATACTGTGGTTGATCGCCCCGATATAGGTTTTCTGCTTGCTCGTCTCGGTAGGAGACAGGTCGATCACGCCATTTCCGGCAACATACCCGGTATCCGCCCGCTCGTCGGAATAAAACAGCGCCGCATTGATGATATTGCGATGTTCGATCGTGTGGCTCCAGCCGATCCCTGCCGCCGTTGTTTTTGATCCGTCGTCGCGGTCAATGAAAAACGGTGTCGAGGTTTGGGGAAGCAGTGCCATGTTCTGCAAAAAACCGGTCGTCAGATGATTGACATAGAGCACGACGCGATCGTCCGGCGTCGGCGTCGCGGTGATGTAGCCATTGGCCGAGACGATCTTCGCATTGCCGTCGTAATCTCCGAAAGCATCGGCAAAGCGGCCGGAGAACGGCGTCGTCTCCCATTGCGCGTTGATATTGTAGCTGACCGGAAAGAGTGAATTGGCGTAGCCTTGAACCTGTCCTTCCGCCAGCCAGTCCGTATCGCCGCCGCTGGTGTTGAAGCCGGTGCCCAGCGAAGCCTCGATGAAGGGCGATCGTACCAGGCTCACCTTGCGCTCGCTGCTTGCGAGCATATGCGGATCGAGCATCAATCCCTGTATGAACGAGGAATAGCTTCTGCCGTTTTGCACGTAATCCGTCGTGTTGCCGCCATAGGCATAGGTGGTAGCGAAGGGATTGACGCTGCCATGTACGAACTGGTCGAGATAGGAGGTGCCGGAAAAGGGATCAAAGACCACATCGCCGTAATATTGCCCCCAGGCATCGAGCCCCTGCAGGCGGAACGCATCGTTGAGGACGGAGCCGGCACTCTGGTTGGCGCTGAAGGATTTGTAATCACCGCCCCGGGCGCGGCCCAATCTCAAAAACGCCTGCGCATTCTTGATGGCCCCGTCCGCATCATAGTCGTCGATCGCGATCGATGTCCGGGCGGACGCAATGACCGGGTCGTTTGGATCCAGGCGCTCGGCATTGTCGAGTGCCTGTGCCGCCGGTATCCGGTCGCCCTTTTCATAATGTGCTGCGGCCAGCAGAAGCTGCGCCTGGGAATAGCCAGGATTGGCAGTCGAACCGGCCAGCAGGTCCTCGACGGCCTTGTCCATTTCGCCGCGCTGCAGATAGTACTGGCCGCGGGCAATGAGCGCGATGTCGAAGGATGGATCGACCCGCAAGGCCTCATCGATCTCCCGCTTGGCTTCCGCCATGCGCATCTCGATCAGATATTGGATGGCGAGATTGGCATGGCCGACAGGATCGAGCGGATCGAGTTCGATCGCTTTCTTGAAGGCAGCCTCCGCCTCGCGATTGGCATCCCGGTCCCCCTCGGCAAGGCCGATCAGATTCCAGATACTGCTCGACCCCGGTGCCGTTTTCAGTGCGCGATCGAGATCCTCGAGCGCTCCCTGCCGGTCTTTCAGGATATAGAGCTTGTAGCTCGCGCGCGCTTCCAGCCCGGTCGGATCGTTGGGATCGATCGCCAGAGCCTGCTCAAATCCATCGACGACCTCTTTTTCGTCGGCCAGCAAAATACCGATCAGCGAGCGAAATCCCGGCAAGGTCGGGTCGCCGGGCGTTGCCTGCTGGCTTTGCTTGATCAAGGCAAGCGCCGTCGGGATGTCCTGGCGAAAACCGGCGGTCCAGGCCTTTGCCATGGCGGCATAGCTGCTGTTTGCCACCACCGGCGGATTTTCGGCATGGTTGGGATCGGCAAGAGACCGGGCAAAATAGCCGCCATAGGCAGCGATGGCGCCGCGCTTGGCATCAAGACCGGGTCTGGCCCTTTCAAACAGTTTGGCGGCATCCGCGTAGCGGTTTTCCGATCCGGCAATCAAGGCGTCGATCAGGTCGGCGCGCGCAGACCTTGAGCCCTGCAGGCCTTTCGCCCGAGCTTTGCTGAGTGCGGCCAGCGCTTTTTCCTTGCCATTCAGCGCCAGATAAATCTCCGACAGGCTCAGCCAGTCTTCGGTTGAACGGCGGCTCGCCTCTTCCGCCTCGATGCGGCTCCGCTCCTTGCGCATCTGCGGCACGATCAATGGCGTTGCCGGCATCCACTGGAAGGCGCTCCTCAGCGACAGGTTGAACAGCATCTGTTCCCTGTCCTTCGGCTTGGCGATGATGATCTTCGAGGGCGCCTGGCCGATCGCAGCCACCGCCGCTTCGCCCTGGGCGACACGAACGCTTCCCTGAGCATTGCTGAGTTCGACCAGACCTTCCAGCACGATCACCGACGTCTTGCCATCGGCACCGACGGTCATGGTCCAGTCCGTGCCACGGATGGCGGCCGCTGCGGCCGGCGTATCGATCACGACACCGCTTCCGCCGCGCTCGGCACGGGCCCAAATGGTGCCCGATTGCAGCTCCAGCCCGGCATCGCCGCTACCGCCCATCCGCTTGACCAACAGCGACGTGTTGCGGCCAAGCCGGACCTGGGTCCGGTCGGAAAAGAGAACGGCAAGCTGGCCGGTGGCATTGGTGCGCAGCACGTCGCCGCTCAAAAGGTCCTGCTGCAGATCGACATAACGCCAGCCGGAAATATCGACGAAGCGCACTTCCTCGCCGGATTTGCGGGCAATGACTGATCCGGCGGCGGGAGAAGGACGCGGCAAAGGGTCGGCCTGCGCTGACGTCGCGAAGCTGAGCGCTCCCAAGGCTATACCCATAGATGCATATTTCATGCAGTTTCCCCAAAATGCACGGATCATCACTGAATTTGAGCATTGCAAAAGTCAAGTGGAACGACGGCGATGTTTATTCTTTGGGTGGCAAATGTAGAAATAAAGAAACACATTGAAATACTAGAGGTTGTTCCCAGGGTTACGTGGGAAGTGTGGTTGCATCTGTGTAATCTGCAATTTGGGCATGTGAAATAGTCAAGAAGCCCTTGGCGCAACGCGCCGCGCGCATGTCGGCCTCAACCTTTCCATGCCTTCGGCGCCCCAAAACCCCTATGGGATTTTTATATTTCTCTTACCCGCCCCGTCTCGAACGCTAATGCGGTTCGGCAGCATAGTCGGCGTGGAATTCAGGCCCCGGATCATGTGTCGTGCAGGATCAAGCGGGGCCTCTTTCGCGTCGCAGCCCTGCTTGGAAGAGGAGGGAAGATGAAATTCAACAAAAGGAGCCTGGATCGATGATGGATATTGTCTTGATCGGGATCGGCGTTTTGTTTTTCGCGCTGTCGTTTGCCTATACGCGGGCCTGCGACCGTCTCTAGTTCGAAGGATTACGAGAATGCTTGTCGATTATGTGCTCGGAGCCGGCGTGACCGTGTTTCTCCTCGCCTATCTGACCTACGCCCTCATTCGCCCTGAGCGCTTCTAACAACGCCAGGTTCGGAAAGTTATTGCCATGACACTCAACGGATGGATCCAGATCCTCATCTTCTGCGGGATCGTCATTTTACTCGTCAAACCGCTCGGCGCCTATATGACGCGCGTTTTCGGCGGTGAGCGCACCCTGCTGTCGCCGCTTCTTGTGCCGGTCGAGCGCGGCCTCTACCGGCTGTCGGGCACCAGCGAGCAGGAAGAGCAGCATTGGTCGAGCTATGTCTTCGCCATGCTCCTCTTCAATCTCGCAGGCTTTGTCATTCTCTATGCGCTGCAGCGGTTTCAGGGCGTCCTGCCGTTCAATCCCGCCGGGATGACGGCTGTCGGACCCGAGCTTTCGTTCAACACGGCCACCAGCTTCGTCGCCAACACCAACTGGCAGAACTATGGTGGCGAAAGCACCATGTCCTATCTCGTGCAGATGGCCGGTCTGACGGTGCAGAATTTTGCGTCCGCCGCAACCGGCATGGCCATCGCCGTAGCGCTCATTCGCGGTTTCGCGCGCGCATCGGGCAAGTCTATCGGCAATTTCTGGGTCGATATGACCCGTGCAACGCTCTATATCCTCCTGCCGCTCTGCATTCTCCTGACGCTCGCCTATGTGTATCTCGGCGTGCCGCAGACACTTGGTGCCTATGTAACGGCAACCACGATCGAAGGTGCGCAGCAGACCATTGCGCTTGGCCCGGTTGCCTCGCAATTGGCGATCAAGATGCTCGGCACCAATGGCGGCGGGTTTTTCAATGCCAATTCCGCGCATCCGTTTGAAAATCCGGACGCGATCTCCAACCTCATCCAGATGGTGACGATCTTTGCCATCGGTGCCGGTTTCACCAACGTGTTTGGCCGCATGGTCGGCAACCAGCGCCAGGGCTGGGCGATCTTCGCCACGATGGGCGTGCTGTTCCTGGCCGGCGTAACGGTGACCTACTGGGCGGAAGCGGCAGGCAACCCGCTCGTCCATGCCATCGGCCTCGACGGCGGCAATATGGAAGGCAAGGAAGTCCGCTTCGGCATTGTCCTGTCGTCATTGTTTGCCGTCGTGACGACGGCCGCCTCCTGCGGCGCCGTCAATGCCATGCACGGTTCCTTCACGGCCTTGGGCGGCCTCATCCCGCTGATCAACATGGAGCTGGGCGAAGTCATTGTCGGCGGTGTCGGCGCCGGTTTCTATGGCATCCTGATGTTCGTCATCCTCACCGTCTTCGTCGCCGGCCTGATGGTTGGCCGCACGCCGGAATATCTCGGCAAGAAGATCGAGGCCAAGGAAGTCAAGATGGCTGTTCTCGCCATCCTCATCCTGCCCGCCACCATGCTCGGCTTCACCGCCGTCGCCGTCCTCTTGCCCACTGGCGTGGCTTCGATTGGAAATCCCGGGCCGCACGGCTTTTCGGAAATCCTCTATGCCTATACGTCGGCTGCCGCCAACAACGGCTCTGCCTTCGGCGGCCTCACCGGCAATACGCCCTGGTACAATATCACGCTGGGTATCGCCATGCTGATGGGCCGGTTCCTGGTGATCATCCCCGCGCTTGCCATTGCCGGTTCGCTGGTGATGAAAAAGACGGTGCCGGCTTCGGCAGGAACGTTTCCGACCCATGGTCCGCTCTTCGTTGGCCTTCTGTGCGGCGTCATCCTGATCGTCGGCGGTCTCACCTTCTTCCCGGCGCTGGCGCTCGGACCGATTGTCGAGCACCTGGCAATGATCTCCGGCCAGACCTTTTAAGGTGCCGCCATGAACCGCTTGTTCCAGCAGAAGTTCAAAAGGCTCCTCAATCCTCGTGACGGTGATCCGCCGCGAGCAGCCGCCCCGCAGGCAACCAGCATCATTATCGCCTTCATGCTGGTCCTGCTGGTACTCGGCGGTCTTGCCCACGCTTTTACCGAATTGTTCCACGGCTGACGCGGTCGCCGTGATGTCACACACACATGAAACTGGAGTTCTCTGATGAGCCAGTCCAAATCTGCGAGCCTGATGGACTCTCGCATCCTCATTCCGGCGATCGGTTCGGCTTTCGTCAAGCTTGATCCGCGCACGCTGGCCCGCAACCCGGTTATGTTCGTCGTTGCCGTCGTCTCGACGCTGACCACCGTCCTCTTCCTTCGCGATCTCGCGACCGGCGGCGAGGGTCTCGGCTTTTCGCTGCAGCTCAATATCTGGCTGTGGTTCACGGTGCTCTTTGCCAATTTCGCCGAAGCCGTCGCCGAAGGCCGGGGCAAGGCGCAGGCGGAATCGCTGCGCAAGACCCGCACCGAAACCCAGGCCAAGCTTTTGAGCGGAACCGATCTGAAAAGCTTCAAGATGGTCTCCGGTACAAGCCTCAAGGTCGGTGATGTCGTCCTTGTCGAAGCCGGCGATATCATTCCCTCCGATGGCGAAGTCATCGAAGGGGTCGCCTCCGTCAACGAAGCGGCGATCACCGGCGAATCCGCGCCCGTCATCCGTGAATCCGGCGGCGACCGTTCCGCCGTCACCGGCGGCACGCAGGTCCTGTCCGACTGGATCCGGGTGCGCATCAGTGCTGCTGCCGGCTCCACCTTCATCGACCGCATGATTGCGCTGGTCGAGGGTGCCGAACGCCAGAAAACGCCGAACGAGATCGCGCTCAACATTCTCCTTGCCGGCATGACCCTGATCTTCGTTCTGGCCGTGGTGACGATCCCAAGCTTTGCCACCTATGCCGGCGGTTCCATTCCGGTGATCGTGCTTGTCGCCCTGTTCGTGACCCTGATCCCGACGACGATCGGCGCGCTGCTCTCGGCCATCGGTATTGCCGGCATGGACCGTCTGGTGCGGTTCAATGTGCTCGCCATGTCCGGCCGTGCCGTCGAGGCCGCCGGCGATATCGATACGCTGCTGCTCGACAAGACCGGTACGATCACGCTCGGCAACCGCCAGGCCACAGAACTTCGCCCGGTCTCAGGCGTGTCGCAGCAGGACCTTGCCGATGCAGCCCAGCTGGCGTCGCTCGCCGACGAAACGCCGGAAGGCCGCTCCATCGTCGTGCTCGCCAAGGAGAAATACGGCATTCGCGCCCGTGATATGGCGCAGCTGCATGCGACCTTTGTGCCCTTCACCGCGCAGAGCCGCATGAGCGGTGTCGATATCGAGG
The DNA here is from genome assembly GCF_001426685.1 of Rhizobium sp. Root483D2. Classification (GTDB taxonomy): domain Bacteria; phylum Pseudomonadota; class Alphaproteobacteria; order Rhizobiales; family Rhizobiaceae; genus Pararhizobium; species Pararhizobium qamdonense. The sequence goes on from NZ_LMFB01000012.1 coordinate 14,730, forward strand.
GGTCGTCGATCCGCAAGGGCGCCGTCGATGCCGTGCTGAGCTATGTGAGCAGTCTGAACGCTGCGGGACGCCCCGAGACCGTCCGCGAAATCCAGGCGATAGCCGACGAGATCGCCAAATCCGGCGGCACGCCGCTGGCCGTTGCGCGCGATGGCCGCCTGATGGGCGTCGTCCACCTGAAGGATATCGTCAAGGGCGGTATCCGCGAGCGCTTTTCCGAACTGCGCCGCATGGGCATCCGCACGGTGATGATCACCGGCGACAACCCGATGACGGCAGCCGCGATTGCGGCCGAAGCCGGCGTCGATGATTTCCTTGCCCAGGCAACGCCGGAAAACAAGCTGTCGCTGATCCGCGAGGAACAGGCCAAGGGCAAGCTTGTCGCCATGTGTGGCGACGGCACGAATGACGCGCCGGCGCTCGCCCAGGCCGATGTCGGCGTGGCGATGAACACCGGTACGGTCGCCGCCCGCGAAGCCGGCAACATGGTCGATCTGGATTCGGACCCGACCAAGCTGATCGAGATCGTCGAGATCGGCAAACAACTCTTGATGACCCGGGGCGCGCTGACGACGTTTTCGATCGCCAATGATATCGCCAAGTATTTTGCCATCATCCCGGCCATGTTCCTGGCGTTCTATCCACGGCTCTCGGCGCTGAACATCATGGGCCTTGCCTCGCCGCAAAGCGCCATCCTGGCGGCAATCATCTTCAACGCGCTTGTCATCGTCGCGCTGATCCCGCTGTCGCTGAAGGGCGTTAAATACCGCGCCGTTGGTGCCGGTGCGCTGCTGTCGCGCAATCTGCTCATCTATGGCCTCGGCGGCGTCATCGTGCCCTTCATCGGCATCAAGGCCATCGATATGGCCATCACAGCCCTTGGTCTCGTTTAAAGGAATAGTCCCATGCTGAAACAATTGCGGCCCGCGTTGGTCATGATCGTTGCCATCACCATCATCACCGGCCTTGCCTATCCGCTCGGCATGACCGGCATCGCCCAGGCTTTGTTCCCGCATCAGGCGGGTGGCAGCCTCGTCGAAAAGGACGGGACCGTTATCGGCTCCGCGCTGATCGGTCAGGCCTTTACCGGCGAAACCTATTTCCATGGCCGCCCCTCCGCTGCCGGTGACGGCTATAACGCCGCTTCCTCCAGCGGTTCCAATCTCGGCCCGACCAACCCGAAGCTCCTCGACCGGATCAAGGCCGAAGCGGACGCATTGAAAGCCGCCAATCCCGGCGCTGCCGTGCCGATGGATCTGGTTACGGCCTCCGGCAGCGGTCTGGATCCGCACATCACGCCGGAAGCCGCCTATTTCCAGGTGCCGCGCGTTGCGAAGGCGCGTGGTCTGGATGAGGCCAAGGTCCGTGCGCTGGTCGATCAGGCCGTCGAGGCCCGCGAACTCGGTATACTCGGCGAGCCGGCGGTCAATGTCTTGGCGCTGAACATGGCCCTTGATAAAGCTGTCTAGCCAGGTTTGCTGCCTGGCAGCGCCCTGCAATGCAGAGCTGCTGCGGGCTAATCTGATTGACGGCACAGGTCCCAAATCCTCTGGGCTTTTGGGACCTGTGCGCTATGGTCGAAAGCGGCATTATGCCGCTTTTCGGCATTGATAAGGAAAGACGAACGCGCATGCGGGACGATGTCCGCGATATGGCTGGAAGACCGTCTCCCGATGCCCTGTTGCAGCGGGCGCAGCAGGAAACACGCGGCCGCCTGAAAATCTTTCTGGGTGCAGCGCCCGGCGTCGGCAAGACCTATGAAATGCTCACATCCGGCCATGCCAAGCAGGCAGATGGCGTCGATGTGGTCATTGGCGTTGTCGAAACGCATGGCCGCAAGGAAACGCAGGCGCTGGCGGATGGGTTCGAGGTCATCGCCCGCACGACGATCGACTACAAGGGCCGCCATCTCGAGGAAATGGATATTGATGCCATTCTCGCCCGCCGCCCCGGTCTCGTTCTCGTCGATGAACTGGCCCACACCAATGCGCCCGGTAGCCGGCATCCAAAACGCTACATGGACGTGCAGGAGCTTCTGGCGCGCGGCATCGACGTCTATTCGACGCTCAACATCCAGCATGTCGAAAGCCTGAACGACGTCGTCGCCCAGATCACCCGTATCCGTGTGCGTGAAACCGTTCCCGATTCGATCATCGACCGGGCCGACGATATCGAGATCATCGACCTGACGCCGGAAGACCTGATCAAGCGGTTGCATGACGGCAAGGTCTATATTCCAAAGACAGCGCAGCGGGCGCTGGAAAACTATTTTTCGCCGGGAAACCTGACGGCCCTGCGCGAACTGGCGCTGCGCCAGACCGCGCAGCGGGTGGACGAGCAGCTTTTGACGCATATGCAGGCGCATGCGATTTCAGGTCCCTGGGCCGCCGGCGACCGGGTGCTGGTCTGCGTCGATGACGCGCCGCGCAGCGCATCGCTGGTGCGTTATGCCGCCCGTCTTGCGGACCGCCTGCGCGCGCCGTTGGTGGCGCTGCATGTGGAAACGGCGCGGTCGATCCATCTGTCGGAGACCGCACGCGACCGCATCGCCGCGACTCTGCGGCTGGCCGAGCGGCTGGGTGCCGAAGCGCTAACGCGGCCGGGCTCAGACGAGGCCGAGGAGATCGTCCGCTTCGCCGCGTCCAGCAATGTCACCCATATCATTGCCGGTACGCCGAAAACCTCCGGCTGGCGCGAATGGCTGCACGGCTCGGTGACCACCCGTCTGATCCGGCGTGCCGGCAATATCAGCGTCCATGTCATCGCCGGGGACGACCGCGAGGGCGAATCTGTTGCAACCGGCGTCAAGACGGCGCCTGCACCGGCCCAATTCAAGTTCCGGCCCTACAGCCTGGCAACGTTTTACGTCGGCTGCGCCTTGGGCGTCGGTTTCCTGCTCGACCAGTCCCTCGACGTGCGCAACATCGCGCTGGTGTTCCTGATGGCCGTTTTGACCACGGCCGTGACGGAGGGGCTGAAACCCGCCCTTTACGCCAGCGTCGTCAGTGCCGTGTGCCTCAATTTCTTCTTTTTACAGCCGCTCTACACGTTGGATATCAGCGATCCCGACAGCGTCGTCGCATTCATTCTGTTCTTCATCGTTGCGATCATCGCCAGCAACCTGACGGCCAGCGTCCAACGGCAGGCCGCCGCCGCCCGGCTGCGGGCGCGCACCACAGAAGATCTCTATCTGTTCAGCAAGAAGCTCGCAGGCACCGGCACGCTGGACGACGTGCTCTGGGCAACCGCCTTTCAGCTCGCGTCCATGCTGAAGGTGCGGGTCGTTCTCCTTCTGCCGGAAGACGGCACGATTGCCGTTAAAGCCGGCTATCCGCCGGACGATACGCTCGACGACGCCGATATTGCCGCTGCCCGCTGGGCCTGGGAGCACAATCGCGCCGCAGGCCGCGGTGCCGATACGCTGCCGGGCGCCAAACGCCTCTATGTGCCCTTGCGCACCGGCCGCGCCGCCGTCGGTGTCATCGGTCTCGACAATGACCGGCAGGGCCCGTTGCTCAGTCCGGAACAGCAGCGGCTGCTCGATGCGCTTGCCGATCAGGCGGCCCTTGCCATCGAACGCGTGCAGCTGGTTGCCGATGTCGATAATGCGCGGCTGGTCGAGGAAGCCGGGCGTCTTCGCTCGGCACTGCTGACCTCGATTTCGCATGATCTGAAGACGCCGCTTGCCGCCATCATGGGCGCCGCCGGTACCTTGCGCGATTATCAATCGGCTTTGCCGGAGGAAGACCGTGCCGAGCTTTTGACCACGGTGACGGACGAATCCGAGCGGCTGAACCGGTTCATTGCCAATCTGCTCGATATGACCCGGATCGAATCCGGCGCCATGGAGCCGAATGCGGCCTTCCATTATACCGGCGATATCGTCGGCAGCGCGCTGGCAAGGGCACGCAAGATCCTGGCCGCTCATCACGTCGATGTCGATGTTCCCGCCGATCTGCCGATGATCAGGGTCGATCCGGTTTTGTTCGAGCAGGTGCTGTTCAACCTGCTCGACAATGCCGCCAAATATGCACCGGAAGGCTCGACCGTTGGCGTTCGCGCGGAAAGCAGCGGAGAGCGTATCCTGATCCGGATTTCCGACGAGGGGCCGGGTATTCCGCAGGGTGATCTGGAACGGGTCTTCGATACGTTCTACAGGGTGCGCAAGGGTGATCACGTGCGGGCCGGAACCGGGCTTGGCCTTTCCATCTGCCGGGGTTTCGTCGAGGCAATGGGAGGAACCATCGCTGCGGAAAATCGCGCCGGCCGGTCCGGTGCTGTCTTTACCATCAGCCTGCCACTGCTTACGGATGCCCCCAACCTCAAGGACATGAAATGACGGTGTCAGCAGTAAAAATCCTTGTTGTCGATGATGAGCCGCCGATCCGCCGGCTGCTGCGCGTCGGTCTGGCAACGCAGGATTATGCCGTCAGCGAGGCCGGCAACGGCAAGGCGGCGCGCGACAGCGTCAAGGCCGATCTGCCCGACCTGATCCTGCTCGATCTCGGCCTGCCGGATATGGCCGGCCATGATCTGCTGCGCGGCTGGCGCGAGGAGGGCCTGACGCTGCCGATCGTCATCCTGTCGAGCCGGACCGACGAGGCGGGGATCGTGACGGCGCTGGAATTGGGCGCCGATGACTATGTGACGAAGCCCTTCGGCATGAACGAACTGGTGGCGCGCATCCGCGTCGCGCTTCGCCACCGCCTGCAGCAGCAGGGGGAAAAACCACTGTTCCAGACCGGCGGCCTGTCGGTCGATCTGGTCAAGCGCATCGTCAAGGTCGATGGCCGCGAGGTCAAGTTGTCGCCGAAGGAATACGATATCCTGCGTATGCTAGTGCAGCATGCGGGCAAGGTGCTGACGCACAAGTTCCTGCTGAAAGAGGTCTGGGGCAATGCCGACGATGTGCAGTATCTGCGCGTCTATGTGCGCCAGCTGCGCCAGAAAATCGAGCTGACGCCGGACCAGCCGCAGTACATCACCACCGAAACCGGCGTCGGATACCGGCTGCGCGAAGCAGACCTTTAGCCGGCTTATCTTTAAGGACTGTTGCGGGTCAGCCAGTTGCGCAGAACGGTGATGCCTTCGGGCATATGCAGGCGGCCAAAGCCGACGCGGAGGCAATTCTCCGGCACCGGTGTCAGCTCCGAATGATAGACGCTCGACGGCAGGAAAAACACGCCTGCCTCCTCTACCGCGCGCCGTGCAAATTCCTCGACGCCTTCCGGCCCCTTGTAGCGGATGAACGCCACGCAACCGCCATCCGGCTCGCGCCAGTCGAACAGATGCGGGAAATCGCTAAAAAACCCGTTCCATTCCGCAATATTGGATCGCACGATCGCTCGCGTGCGGGTCAGGATCGTGTCGCGGTTCTTCAGCCCGATGCGGGCCAGAACCTCGGATGGAGCGGAATTGCAGATCGACAGGAAGTGTTTGTAACGCTCGCACCGTGTCAGGAATTTCTGATCCTTGCAGGCAAGCCAGCCGATGCGCAGGCCCGGCAGGCCATAGGCTTTCGACATGACATTGAGCGAAATCCCCCGCTCATAGGCATCGACCGCCTGCGGCAGGCGCAATGCCTCGTCCTTCTCGATCAGCCGGTAGACTTCATCGCTGAACAGCCAGATGCCATGCTTGCGGCAGATCTCGATGAGCGCATCGAATGTCGCGCGCGGCAGGATCTTGCCCGTCGGATTGTTGGGAAAGTTGATAGAGATCAGCTTTGTATTCGGCCGGATCGCGGCTTCGATCTTGCTGAGGTCAAGGTTCCAGTCATCGTCGATATCGAGGGCCACGCCCGTGACCGCACAGATGCTCAGCGGCAAAGTTTCGGCGGCCTGGTAATTGGGGGTGATGACGATAGCATGGTCATCGCCAGTCAAAAGCACCTTCATCGCCACATAGATCGCCTCTTCCGCACCGGCAAAGCAGATCAGTTCATCAGGCTGGACCGTATCGTAGGTTCGCGCAATTTCCTGCCGGAGCGCCGGCGCGCCAAATGTCTCGGTATAGCCCAGGCTGAGCGTCTCGAAATCTTCGCGGTCCTCGTCGCTCGCCATCGCCAGAAGGTCGGGAAGGCGCATGCTTTCGGCATCCGAGGCCGTCATGTTGTATTTTGCCGTGAATTCCCATTTCGACATGGAGGTTTCGAGCACGAAATCGCGCATCGGCTTGTTCATTGCGGCTCTCCTTGCGGGGCGGCGTCCTGTTTCAGGCGGATCGCGCCAAGACGGTTGTAGATCGTGGCTCTCGACAGTTTCAAAATCTCGGCGACATAGGGAACGGCCTTGCGGATGGCAAAGACGCCGCGTGTTTCAAGACGTGCCAACAGGCCGTCCACCTCGGAGCCGGTCAGCCCCGCAAGGCTCGTCCGGTGTTCTGTCAGAAATTCCCCGATCACCGAATTGACGGCCTCGCGCCAATCCTGCGCCATCAGCGCGGACGTCTTCGGCAGGGGAGCGGCGATATCCATCATCGATTTCAGCTGGTCGAAGATGCCGGAAAACGCCTCGATATCATGATTGATGCAGAGGAGGCCGACCGGTTTGCCTTCTGTATCGCGCAGTACGGAAGTGATGGCCTTCAGCCTGCGGCCATCCCAGTTGGATTTGCCATAGGGGCCGATCACGTCCTCGTCGAGCGCCGATGCCAGTCCAGCCTCGTTGAGCGAGCTGTCTCCCGGCCGCCGCCGTGAAAAGGCATTGGCGATATGGAAGATAAAGCCGGTCTCAAGGTCGTGCAGAACCGCTTCCACATGCGGCGAAAACAGCGTGGCGATGGCATCGCAGACGGGAATGAAGGGCGTGAGCGGATGAGACATAACGCCTTATCCACTTGGATTGACAATTTGTCAATATTGACAAATTAAACAGTTATCGGCCGAAGGCAGCTTTGCCGGAATTGAGATGCCGTTGAAAGTCCGGATCGCGCTGCGATAATTTCTTGTGCAGGTGGACCATCATGCCGGCGGCAAAAAGCGGTGTCAGAAGGTTGAGAAGCGGCACGGCCAGAAACGCCGCAAGCAAGAGCCCACTCAAGAAAACCGTGCCGGAATGCTTGGCGCGAAACAGCCGGGCGTCTGCGGGCGAGCGATAGCGCATCGCGGCAAATTCGAAAAATTCCCGCCCGAGCAGATAGCCGTTGACGAGAAAGAACGCGATCAGATTGACGCCGGGGATTAACAGCAGGAAAAGCGCAATGATGTTGCCGATGATGATGACGCCAAGGAATTTCAGCGTGCCGGAGATGGCCTCGCCCAGCGGCAGGGGACGTCCCGCAGGCTCCTGGGGATAGTCGCGTTTCTCGACCACTTCGGCGACGTCATCGAGGAAAAAGCCGGCAATCAGCGCGGTGACGGGCGCAAGAAGCAGCGCCAGACCCAAAGCGAGCCCCAGACTGGCGAAAATCGTGACGATGAATGTCAGCCAGCCGGCCCAATCAGGCGTTCCCGGCAGAAGCGCGTCCAGCCATGGCAAAGCGAGATAGATGAACAGCTCGCGCAGCGCAAACCATAGCCCGACCAGCGCCAGAAGCGTCAGGCCCAGCATCTTCCAGAACACGGATCGCGTTTCCGGCGCGAAAAGATTGGCAAAGGAAAGCCGCGCCGCGTCGAGTATCATCCGGTATCTCCCTGCGCGCATGGTTGCCGCTGGATGCGCATGTAGGCGGGGGATCGGGGGTGGGCAAGGCCGTGGGAGCCGGAGGCTTTGAAAAGCCTGCGAAAATCATGTGCGGCGCCGCTGTTTGGACTGCCAAAACCGCCGCCGCGCCGTTATGGTGACGGTATCAAGCAGCTTTGGAGTGTCGGGACGATGGATGGAGTGGACGCAAACTTATCGGTGGCGGGCCTTTCGGTGCTGCTGCAGTCCGGCGCGCTCGATCCTGTGGAACTGGCAGAACGCTCTCTGGGAAAGATAGCCAGCTACGAAGATCAGGCTGTATTTACCGAAGTTCTTGGCGGGCGCGCCATTGCCGAGGCCAGGTCATCCTCTGCGCGTATCCGGTCGGGACGATCGCTCGGTTTGCTCGACGGCATTCCGATCGCCTGGAAGGATCTGTTCGATACGAAAGGCGCTGTAACGACCGCAGGCTCGGCCGTTCTCGCCGGTCATCCGCCCGCAACCGCCGATGCCGACGTGGTCGAAGCCCTCGGCAGCGCCGGTATGGTCTGCCTTGGCCGCACCAATCTCAACGAATTCGCCTTTTCCGGCATCGGCATCAATCCGCATTACGGCACACCGCACAACCCTGCATCCCGCGATGTGCCGCGCATCCCCGGCGGCTCGTCGGCCGGATCCGGCGTCGCTGTGGCGGCCGGGCTGGTTCCGGTGGCGATCGGCACCGATACCGGCGGCTCGATCCGCATTCCCGCCGCCTTCAATGGCATTTTCGGCTATAAGGCAACGCGCGGGCGGTATTCCATGCGCGGCGTCTTTCCGCTGGCCAAGAGCCTCGATTCGCTCGGGCCGCTTTGCCGCTCGGCCACGGATGCCATCTGGATCGATGCCGCGATGCGCGGGCGTACCGCACCCGATATTGGCCGGTCCGAATTGAGCGGTCTGAAACTCGTCATTCCCGAAACCATCGTTTTCGACGATGCCGAGCCGGAAGTCGTCGCCGCATTCGAGGCTGCGGTATTACGGCTGGAAAAGGCCGGCGCCCGCGTCCGCCGCCGCGCCTTCCCGATTTTTGCCGAGATTTTCGAGATCGGCGCGCGCCACGGCGCACTGGCCGCAGCTGAGGCGTTCGCGCTTCACAAGGCCCGGCTGGAGGGGCCGGAGGCGGCGCGCATGGATCAGCGCGTCGTCGCCCGCACCCGGCCGGGCGAAAAGATCACGGTGGCGGATTACATTGCCATTCTCGATGCGCGCCAACGGCTGATCGCCGCCTTCAGCGACGCCCTGGAGCCCGGCGAGCTGCTTATCCATCCGACCGTGCCGCATGTAGCACCACCAATTGCACCGCTGCTGGCCGATGACGAGCTGTTCTTCAAGATCAATGGCCGGACCCTGCGCAACACCTCGATCGGCAATTTCCTCGATGGTTGCGGCGTCTCGATCCCCTGCGGCACCGGCGCGGCCGGCATGCCGGTCGGCTTGTTGATCTCCGGTCAGAGGCGTCAGGACGAGGCGCTGCTGTCGGCCGCCCTTTCGGCAGAAGCCGTCATTCGCGGTGATGCATGATCGTCTGCTTCGACATCGGCGGCTCGGCCATCAAGGGCGCCGTAGCCCATACGCCGGACCAAATCCTGCCGCTTGGACGCCGCGTCACACCGCTCGATGATTTCACTGCCTTCGTCGATACGCTACGCGATGTCATCGCTGAAGCCGGCGAAGAGCCGGACCGCATTGCCATGTCGATCACCGGCGTCGTCGATCCGGAAACGCAGGCGATCAAATGCGCCAATATTCCCTGCATCGATGGGCGCACGCTGGGTGCGGAGCTTTCCGCATTGCTCGGCCTGCCGGTTCTGATTGCCAATGACGCGGATTGTTTTGCCCTGGCCGAGGCCGGTGCCGGTGCCGGGCGCGGTTACCGGATCGTGCTTGGCGCCATCCTCGGCACCGGGGTCGGCGGTGGTCTGGTGGTCGATGGCCGGCTCATCAATGCCGAGGGCGGTTTTGCCGGCGAATGGGGCCATGGGCCTGCGGTTGCTGCGATGGCCGGTACGCCCCCCGTCGCGATCCCGGTGTTTGACTGTGGTTGTGGCCAGCGCGGCTGCGTCGATACGATCGGCGCCGCCCGTGGCATGGAGCGTCTGCACCTGACCCTGCATGGCAAGCGCCTGGAGAGCCACGAGATCACCACGCTCTGGCAAAACGGCGATGCGCAGGCGGCCCGCACCATCGATGTGCTGGTCGATCTCATCAGTTCGCCGCTGGCGCTGACGGTCAATATTACCGGTGCGACGATCGTGCCGATCGGTGGCGGTCTTTCCAATGTGACGCCGCTGATCGCCGCGATCGACACGGCCGTGCGTGCACGGATTCTGCGGAAATTCGACCGGCCGCTCGTCGTTCCCGGCGAATGCCGCATCGAGCCCGGCCTGATTGGCGCTGCCATTCTCGGCCTGGCGGGAGAGACAAGATGAGCCATATTCTTCTCGAAGTCTGCGTCGAGGATGCACCGGGCCTAAAGGCCGCAATCGATGGCGGCGCCGACAGGATCGAATTGTGCTCGGCTCTCTCTGTTGGTGGGCTCACGCCGTCGCCGGGCCTGATGGTGCTGGCGGGAAAGGCTGACATCCCGGTCTATGCGATGATCCGGCCACGGCCGGGGGATTTCGTCTTCGATGCCAGCGACATCGCTGTCATGCGCGTTGAAATCGATGCGGCCCGGGCAGCCGGTCTGGCCGGTGTCGTCTTCGGCGCAAACCGGCTGGACGGAGCCTTGGACAAAGAGGCGTTGAAAGAACTGGTGGATCACGCCCAGGGCCTGGGGCTGACCTTGCATCGCGCCTTCGATCTGGTGCCGGATTTCGCAGATGCGGTCGAAACAGCGGTGGATCTCGGTTTCGAGCGTATCCTCACATCAGGCGGCGCAAAACGGGCTCCCGATGGTATCGATCATCTGGCTGCGATCATCAAACATGCCAGGGGCCAGATCTCGATCATGCCGGGATCCGGCGTCACGCTGGAAACCGTCGGCGAACTTTTGTCACGCCTATCCGTGACAGAAGTTCATTCGTCCTGTTCGGTGGAAAAGCCGGCTCGCGATGCAAGGCTGGTCTCGCTCGGCTTCGTGTCGGCCAGTGCCAGGCAAACGGATGCGCAGATGGTGCGGGCATTGAAGGCGCGGCTGGTGGCCGCGCCTTGATGGCGTTACGCCTGGAAAACGCGTGTTCCGCCAATCCAGGTCGAGGCCATGCCGAGGCTTTCGGTCAAAAGCACGAAATCGGCGTCGAGGCCGGGTAACAATCTTCCCTTGCGGGCGGCGACCCCTGCAGCATCGGCAGGATAGGCAGACGCCATCCGCAGCGCCTCATCCAGCGGCAGATTGAGCTTTTCATGGGCAAAGCGCACCGAGGCCAGCATGTCGATGTCGGCGCCCGCCAGCGTGCCGTCGGCCAGCGTCAGACGGCCGCCCTGGCGGAAGATTTCGCGGCCATTGAGAAGAAAGCTGGTCTGGTTCGATCCGATCGTCGACATCGCATCGGTGACGATGAAGATGCGGCCCGGTCCGGTCTTGGCCCGCAATGCGATGCCCATGGACACCGGATCGACATGGAAGCCATCGGCAATGATCCCGGCATGCAGGCTGCCAATATCTAGAGCCGCCCCGACAACGCCCGGTTCGCGATGGCCAAGCGGGCTCATCGCGTTGAACAAATGGGTCACAGTGCGCGCACCCGCCGCAGCATAGCCGGCAATGGTCGCATAGCCGGCATCGGTATGGCCAAGGCTGACGAGAAGACCGGCGTCCGCGAGCGCCTTGACCTGCGCTTCCGTGGCGTTTTCCGGCGCAACGGTCACCATCATCGCATCGAACACCCCGGCGCAGGACAGCATCGCGTCGAGATCGGCCTGATCCATCGGCCGGATCAAAGCCGGATCATGCGCGCCTTTGCGGGCGACCGAGAGATGCGGACCTTCGAGATGAAGCCCGAGGAATCCGGGTACCTTTTCAGCCTTCGCCTGCTTGCCGCCTGCAATCGCGCGCGCGCGGATGTCGAACGTGTCGGTGATCAGCGTCGGCAACAGGGCGGTAGTGCCGAATTTCGCGTGCGCCGCGCAGATGGTGCGGATGGCATCGGCGTCCTGCCGGTCGTTCAGCATCACGCCGCCGCCGCCATTGACCTGCAGGTCGATGAAGCCGGGAACCAGCAGCTGGTTGTCGGCTGCGATCGTTTCGGTTCCGGCAGGCAGATCGCTCTGTGGCAGGATGCCCGTGACCACGCCGCCGTCCAACAGCAGGGCCTGGCCATCGTGCCAGAACAGGCCGTCGAAAATCCGCGCTCCGGTGATAGCTGTCCGTGCGTTCATCTCGTTTCCGTCACCTTCTTGAGTGCGACGGGCGCATCCGGGTTCAGTCCGCGCGACCGCGACCAGGATTCGACAAAGCCGTAGAACGGAATGATCAGCGCCAGCGCATCGGTGATCGGATGACCGGTGGCAACGAATGGAAGGGTCTTCGTCGCCTTGGCCTGGTCGGATGTGACGAAAGCCAGTGCGCCCTTGGCGCTCAGGCCATCGAGAATGCCGGCGACCGAGCCTTCCGCCGCATCGCGCGCGGCAAGACCGATGACCGGAAAACGCTTTTCCACTAGCGCCACAGGCCCATGCAGCACCTCCGCCGCCGAATAGGCTTCGGCATGCATGCCGGAGGTTTCCTTGAATTTCAGTGCCGCTTCGCTGGCAATGGCCAGCGCCGGGCCACGGCCAAGCACGAACAGCGATTCCGCATCGCCAAGCTCGTCGGCAAGCGGCTGCCAGTCGAGCTTCACGGCCTTTGCAAACTGCGCCGGAAGATCGGCGACCGCGCGCTGCAGAGAAGCGTCCTGCGTCCATTCACTGAGAACGGCAAGGCCGGCCACGATCGAATTGACATAGGACTTGGTGGCGGCAACGGCGATTTCCGGTCCGGCGAGAATATCGAGCGGATGGGTGCTGGCCTCGGAAATCGGCGAGGGCAGGGTATTGGTCAAAGCGATGGTCACGGCGCCTGCCTTGGTCGCAGCCTCGGCCATCGCAACGATATCCGGGCTCTTGCCGGATTGCGAGATGGCGATCGAGGCGGCGCCCTGAAGCTGCATCTTCGCGCCGTAAATCGAGGCGAGCGATGGACCGAGCGAGGCGACGGGGCGTCCCGTCGAAAGCTCGATCGCATATTTCAGAAACAAGGCGGCGTGGTCGGACGAACCGCGGGCAATCGTTACGAAAAAGGCCGGGTCTTTGGCGCGCAGTGCCGCCCCGGTTTCCTTGACCGCAGCCTTGGATTGCTCCAGCAGGCGGGCTGCCGCTTCCGGGATTTCGTTGATTTCGCGCCGCATATTGGTTTGCATGGTCATGTGTCTCTCTTAACTGGGCTTAACTGGGCCGCTCTCAGGAATCCGACAAAGTCAGTTCAGCGACGAAATCATAGGCATCGCCCCGGTAGAGCGAGCGGGTGAATTCCACCACGCGACCGGAGGCGAGGTAGGAAATGCGTTCGATCGACAGGCTGGCGGAGCCGGCGGGAACGCCGAGCATCGCCGCATCCGGATCCTTCAGGCTGCAGGCGGAAATGCGCTGCACGGCACGCACCGGCCGCGATTTTGTCTTGTCGAGTTCCGCATAAAGCGAGGTGCCGACGCGGATCGGGTCCGGCAGGAACTCCGTGGAAATGCTGGCCCGCTCGATCGCCAGCGGCAGGTCGTCGGCGATGCGCAAACGGCCGAGCCGCGCGACGAGCGCATCGGCGGGCAAGCCAAGCACCATCATTTCATCGGGGGACGGGTGATGCAGTCCGCGCTCGATCCATTGCGCCGTGGTCACCAGCCCCCGGCGTGACATGTCCTCGGTAAACGAGGTCAGCCGCGACAGCGACTGCTGGACGCGGTGTACCGGCTTGACGACGAAGGTGCCGGAACCGTGGCGGCGCACAAGCAGGCCATCCCGGACCAGATCATCGACCGCCTTGCGCACGGTGACGCGGCTGATGCTGGCATAATCGGCCAGATCCCGCTCCGGCGGCAGCGCGTCGCCATGATTGAGCTTGCCCGAAAGAATAGCCTCTTCCAGCGATTGCCTGAGCTTGAGATAGAGCGGACCGGACCCTCCGGCCTGCAGGCCGTCCAGCGGCAAAATCGCTTCGAGATGCTGGGTCATGCCGCAAATCCCGCTGCAAAGCGCTTGGCCGCCAGGGCGACCGAGCCCGTCAGGGCGTCGGCTTCCGGCTCCACGAACAAAGGCTGATGCCGCGCGGCCAGCCACGGGCGGTAGATCGGCGCCAGTCCGCCCAAAAGGCAGAGCCTGCGGCTGCCCTGCGCCACGACGGCGTCGAGCGCCTCGTCGATTGTCTGTGCATTGCTGCGCAAAAGCGCGATCGCGACGGGATCCTGACGGCTTGCATGGTCGAAAACCCAGGGCGCAAATCGGCCGAACTCGCCGGGACGCGCGGCGCGGGCAAATTCCACGACCTCGCGCGGATCATTGTTGAATTCAGCCATCACCGCCTCGGTCAGCGGCGAGGAGGGATGGATGCGGTCGAAGGCAAGGACGCTTTCCTGAAGCAGCGCGTGACCAAGACGTGCGCCGCTGCCGAGATCGCCGATCTGGAAACCCCATCCGCCGATATAGCGGATCGCGTCACCCTGACGGGAGATATAGATGGAACCGGTCCCGAGAATGGCCACCGCACCGTCCTTGTCACCAAGCGCGCCCTGCAGCGCGATCAGCCCGTCGGATTCGATATCGGCCTTGGCGAACGGCAGGCGCTCCGTCACATAATGAACCGCATCGCCGACATTGCTGCCGGCAACGCCGACCAGGGCGCAAGCGGAGCCAACTTCGCCAGGGGCAATATGGGCGTCTTCGAACGCAGCCGTGGCCGCGCCGACAATATGGGCAAGCGCATTGTCGGGATCGGTCAGAATATTGGCAGCACCGCTCTTGCCGCGTCCGAGGATACGCCCATCGGCGCCCGCTACAGCCGCGCGGCAACTCGTGCCTCCGCCGTCAATTCCCAGAATGTAATGTGGCATCGATACCTCCGGGAAAAAGGATACCAAAAAAATACCATTTACCAAGTGGATTTTGGTCTTGAATTGGATTTATCGTCTAATAGACTGAAATAGCTAGATCATTTCAAAAATAAAAACTTTTCTTCAGCCGGAAGTTAATTTTTCCTAGACAATTGGTATTTTTTTGGCATTAATTTGCGCAGAGGAGATTGATCGTATGCCGTCAGCGAAGACCGAAGAGCGCCATGACAAGGCGATGGGACTGGATGTGATGCATCCGGCACTGGCCCTTCGCCTGCTTGCGTCCGGCCAGCAGGCTGCGGCAAAGGTCGTTGATTCCGCGATCGAGCCGATCGCGGCTGCCGCAGAGATCGCTGCATCGGCACTGTCCGGTGGCGGCCGCCTGGCCTATGCCGGGGCCGGCAGTTCGGGCCTGATGGCCATGGCCGATGCGTTGGAGCTGCCCGGTACCTATGGAATAGCGCTCGACAAGGTGGTGGTGCTTCTCGCCGGCGGTGCCGCGAGCCTGAGCGATCTTGCCGGTGGTTACGAGGACGATATGGAGCTGGCGCGCAGGGATGTGCGCGAGGCCGGGATCGGGGCTGGCGATTGTCTGATCTCGGTGTCCGCTAGCGGCTCCACGCCCTATGCGCTGGCCGCTGCCGATGAAGCCCGTGAACGCGGCGCCAAGGTCATTGCCATGGCCAACAATCCGGGCGCGCTGCTCTTTCAGAATGCCGACATCGCCATCCTCCTGCAGACGCCGCCGGAAGTGATTTCCGGATCGACGCGCATGGGCGCGGCCACCGCGCAGAAGATCGCGTTCAACATGTTTTCGACGCTTGTCGGCATCCAGCTCGGCCATGTCTATGACGGACATATGGTCAACCTGAAGGCCGACAATGCAAAACTGCGCGGCCGTGCCGTCCGCATCGTTTCCGATATTGCCGGGATCGGCGCAACGGAGGCAGGCCGCCATCTCACGGCATCGTCGGGTTCGGTCAAGATCGCCATTCTTCTGGGCTCCGGGGCCAAGGATGTGGCTGCTGCGGAAGCGGCGCTTGCCGAAGCTCATCAAAACTTGCGCCGCGCCTTGTCTCTTGTCGCGGCAGATTGAAACCAAGGGTTCTAAAACCGCGCCAAAAATGGCGCATCATGAGGGAGAACGTAATGACCCGCACTACCTTGAAGGGCTTGCTGCTCGCATCCAGCATCCTCGGCTCCGCCGGGCTTGCGCATGCTGAAGACGTCACGCTGACGATCGAGAGCTGGCGCAATGACGACCTGGCCATCTGGCAGGAAAAGCTCATTCCGGCTTTCGAAGCCAAGAACCCGGGCATCAAGGTCGTCTTCGCGCCGACCGCGCCGACCGAATATAATGCAGCGCTGAATGCCAAGCTCGACGCAGGCTCCGCCGGTGACCTCGTCACCTGCCGCCCGTTCGATGCCTCGCTCGAACTCTACAACAAGAAACATCTGGCTGATCTGACCGGTCTCGCCGGCATGGAGAACTTCTCGCCGGTCGCCAAGTCCGCCTGGACGACGGACGATGGCGCAGCAACGTTCTGCGTGCCGATGGCCTCGGTTATCCATGGCTTCATCTACAACAAGGATGCCTTCGACAAGCTCGGCATCGCCATCCCGGTCACGGAAGCCGATTTCTTCGCGGCTCTCGACAAGATCAAGGCCGACGGCACCTATATCCCGCTCGCCATGGGCACCAAGGATCTCTGGGAAGCCGCGACCATGGGCTACCAGAATATCGGCCCGACCTACTGGAAGGGCGAGGAAGGCCGCGCTGCCCTGATCAAGGGCGAGCAGAAGCTGACCGATGCCGATTGGGTCGAGCCCTACAAGGTTCTTGCCAAGTGGAAGGATTACCTCGGCGACGGTTTCGAAGCCCAGACCTATCCGGACAGCCAGAACCTCTTCACGCTCGGCCGCGCTGCGATCTATCCGGCCGGCTCGTGGGAAATCGGCCTGTTCAACACGCAGGCCGAATTCAAGATGGGTGCTTTCCCGCCGCCGGTTAAGGCTGCAGGCGACGCCTGCTACATCTCCGACCACAACGACATCGGCGTTGGCCTGAATGCCAAGAGCGCGCATCCGGATGAAGCCAAGAAGCTTCTCACCTGGATCGCCTCTCCGGAATTCGCCGACATCTATGCCAACTCGCTGCCGGGCTTCTTCAGCCTGAACTCGACACCGGTAAAGATGGCCGATCCGCTCGCACAGGAATTCGTCTCCTGGCGCGAAAAGTGCAAGCCGACCATCCGCTCGACCTACCAGATCCTGTCGCGCGGCACCCCGAACCTCGAAAACGAGACCTGGGTTGAATCGGCCAACGTGATCAACGGCACCGATACGCCGGAAGTCGCTGCCGAGAAACTCCAGAAGGGCCTCGACAGCTGGTACAAGCCTGCCAAGTAAGAAAGTCACCCTCCCCTTGAGGGGGAGGGTCGGCACATCGTGCCGGGGTGGGGTGACCTTTTGTTTCGGCAATGGATCACCCCCACCCGCGCGTTCCGCGCGACCTCCCCCTCAAGGGGGAGGTATTGCAGACGCAAGCGCACCGAACGCAAAATCGTGTAATCTGAAATCACATCCTGCCAGCGCCCTCAGGCGCGCTGGTGATGGCGTGTGCTGCGGGGACCGGCAGCGCAGGCCATGCCGCATATCGCGGCGATCGGCGAAAACGGGTCGGAGCGGCAGAAGCCATGAGCAGCGCCATATCGTCTGAGGACAAAATCCAAGTTCCGGCCCGGCCGAGACGCTGGCATATCCTTGTCTTCCTGTTGCCGGCCTTCATCGTCTATTCCGCCGTGATGATCCTGCCGCTGATCGAAACGCTGCGCCTGTCGCTGTTCAATACCGTCGATGGGCAATCGACCTTCGTCGGGCTTGCCAATTTCCAGGTCCTGTTCGGCGAAGAGCGCTGGGCGGCTGATTTCTGGCGGGCGCTGAAGAACAATTTCATCTTCTTTGCCATCCATATGCTGGTGCAGAACCCGCTCGGCATCGCGCTGGCCGCCATGCTGTCGATCCCCAAGCTCAGGCTTGCGACGTTCTACCGGACGGCGATTTTCATGCCGACCATCCTGTCCTTCGTCATTGTCGGTTTCATCTGGAAGCTCATCCTGTCGCCGATCTGGGGCATTACCCCTTTCTTCATGGATCTCGTCGGGCTGAAGGCCTTCTTCGGCCCCTGGCTTGGCAAGCCGGGTTCGGCGCTGATCACGGTCTCGCTGATCTCCGTCTGGCAGAATGTCGGTATTCCGATGATGCTGATCTATGCGGCACTTCTCAATATTCCCGATGAAGTGATCGAAGCCGCCGAATGCGATGGCATTACCGGCTGGAGCCAGTTCTGGAAGATCAAGCTGCCGTTGATCCTGCCTGCCATCGGCATGGTGTCGATCCTAACCTTCGTCGGTAATTTCAACGCGTTCGACCTGATCTATACCGTGCAGGGCGCGCTTGCCGGACCGGATGGAGCGACCGACATCCTTGGAACGCTGCTCTACCGCACTTTCTTCGGTTTCCAGCTGCAGCTCGGCGACCGCTCGATGGGCGCGACCATTGCCACCGTGATGTTCCTGATCATCCTCGCCGGCGTTTCGCTCTATCTCTTCGGTATTCAGCGGCGCGTTCGCCGCTACCAGTTCTAAGGGGACGGATCCATGTCAAAAGCACGCATCTCGCCGCTGCGCTCCGGCTTCGTTCACCTGGCACTGGCCGGCTATACCGTCATCGCGCTGTTTCCCGTCGTCCTGACAATCCTCAATTCCCTGAAGGACAAGAACGCGATCTTCCGCACGCCCCTGGCATTGCCGACACCGGAGACGTTCAGCCTGATCGGCTATACGACGGTGCTGAAACAGGGCGATTTTATCGGCTATTTCCAAAACAGCCTGATCGTCACGGTCGTTTCGATCTTCTTTGCACTGCTGTTCGGCGCCATGGCTGCCTTCGCGCTGTCGGAATACCGCTTCCGTGGCAATACGCTGCTCGGTCTTTATCTTGCCATAGGCATCATGATCCCGATCCGCCTCGGCACAGTCGCCATCCTGCAGGGCATGGTCGCCGCCGGCCTCGTCAATACGCTGACGGCGCTGATCCTGGTCTACACCGCTCAGGGCCTGCCGCTCGCCATCTTCATCCTGTCGGAATTCATGCGCACGGTTTCCGATGACCTGAAGAATGCCGGACGGATCGATGGCCTGTCGGAATATGCGATCTTCTTCCGCCTTGTCCTGCCGCTGGTGCGTCCCGCCA
Organism: Rhizobium sp. Root483D2; assembly: GCF_001426685.1. Classification (GTDB taxonomy): domain Bacteria; phylum Pseudomonadota; class Alphaproteobacteria; order Rhizobiales; family Rhizobiaceae; genus Pararhizobium; species Pararhizobium qamdonense. The sequence goes on from NZ_LMFB01000012.1 coordinate 33,667, forward strand.
TGGCAACGGTGGCGGTGTTCACGATGATTCCGATCTGGAACGACCTCTGGTTCCCGCTGATTCTGGCACCCGGCGAAGCCACCAAGACCGTCACGCTTGGCTCCCAGGTGTTCATCGGCCAGTTCGTTACCAATTGGAACGCGGTTCTTGCCGCCCTGTCGCTGGCAATCTTCCCGGTCCTTATCCTCTATGTCATCTTCTCGCGGCAGCTGATCCGCGGCATTACCGCAGGAGCAGTCAAGTAATGAGCAAACCCGTTCGCGTCCTCGTCGCCGGTCTCGGCAATATGGGCCGCAGCCATGCGCTGGCCTATCACAACAATCCCGGCTTCGAGATCGCCGGCCTCGTCAATCGCTCCAAGCCCGTGCTGTCGCCCGAGCTTGCCGGCTATACGATCCACCCGGATTTTGCCACGGCCCTGAACGAGTTGAAGCCCGATCTCTGCTCGATCTGCACCTATTCCGACAGCCATGCCGACTATGCCGTCATGGCGTTCGAGGCGGGCTGCGATGTGTTCATCGAAAAGCCGCTGGCAACGACCGTGGCCGATGCCGAGCGTGTCGTGGCAGCCGCCAGAAAGGCCGGCAAGAAGCTGGTGGTCGGCTATATCCTGCGTCATCACCCCTCCTGGATCCGGTTGATTGCCGAGGCCCGCAAGCTCGGCGGCCCCTACGTTTTCCGCATGAACCTCAATCAGCAGTCCAGCGGCCCGACCTGGATGACGCATAAGTCGCTGATGGAGACCACGCCGCCGATCGTCGATTGCGGCGTGCATTATGTCGATGTCATGTGCCAGATCACCGATGCCAAGGCCGTGGAAGTGCGCGGCATGGGCCTTCGCCTGTCGAATGAAATAGCGCCGTCTATGTATAACTACGGCCATCTGCAGGTTCTCTACGAGGATGGTTCGCTCGGCTGGTACGAAGCCGCCTGGGGACCGATGATCTCCGAGACCGCCTTCTTCGTGAAGGACGTGATGTCTCCAAACGGTTCGGTTTCGATCGTCATGGATCCGAATGCCAAGTCCGACGACATCGACACGCACACGAAAACGGCCGTCATTCGCGTTCACAAAGCCGAGACCGGCGCAGACGGCAAATTCGTCCACAAGGACGAAGACCTGAAGATGGACGGCGAGCCGGGACACCAGGAACTCTGCGATCTCGAGCAGGCCTATGTGTTGAAAGCCATCACTGAAAATATCGATCTTGAACGGCATATGGACGATGCCGTCCAGTCGCTGCGCATCTGCCTTGCGGCCGATGAGAGCGTACGGACCGGCCAGCCGGTCAAACTCTAAACACAGCCTGTCCCGTGCCGCTGCCGGTCAGCGGGACGAAGGGCATATGCGACAACGAAAAGGGCGCCTCACGTGGGATCACTTCAACTGAAATCCATCCGCAAGGCCTTCGGCAATCACGAAGTCTTGAAGGGCATCGACCTCGACGTTGAGGATGGCGAATTCGTCATCTTCGTCGGCCCGTCCGGCTGCGGCAAATCCACCCTTCTGCGCGTCATTGCCGGTCTTGAGGATGCGACGTCCGGCAGCGTCCAGATCGATGGTCAGGAAGTGATCAACACACCGCCGGCCAAGCGCGGCATCGCCATGGTGTTCCAGTCCTACGCGCTCTACCCGCATCTGACGGTGAAAGATAATATGGGTCTTGGCCTCAAGCAGATGGGCGCGCCAAAAGCGGACGTCGATGCCAAGGTCGCGAAGGCATCGGGCATGCTGTCGCTGGAACCTTACCTTGCCCGCCGCCCGGCCGAACTGTCCGGCGGCCAGCGCCAGCGCGTCGCCATCGGCCGCGCTATCGTGCGCGAACCCAAGCTCTTCCTGTTCGATGAGCCATTGTCCAATCTCGATGCGGCCCTGCGCGTCAACACCCGTCTGGAGATCGCGAGGCTGCATCGCAGCCTGAAGGCGACGATGATTTATGTGACGCATGACCAGGTCGAGGCGATGACGCTGGCCGACAAGATTGTCGTGCTCAATGCCGGCCAGATCGAGCAGATCGGCTCGCCGATGGAACTCTACAACAAGCCGGCCAACACGTTCGTGGCCGGTTTCATCGGTTCGCCGCAGATGAACTTTATTGAGGCGAGCAGGCTTGGCGATCAGCAGGCAAAGACCGTCGGCATCCGTCCGGAGCACATCACGCTCTCGCGCGACAACGGCGACTGGAAGGCCAAGGTCATCCATGTCGAGCATCTGGGCGCCGATACCATTCTTTATCTGGAAACGGAAGTGACCGGTCTTTTGACGGTTCGCCTGTTCGGCGAGCATCAATATGATGTCGATGACATCGTCTATGCGACGCCGGACAAGACGGCGATGCACCGTTTCGGTGCCGACGACCGGGTTCTGCGCGGATAGACGAGCGCAATTGTATCCGAATGTTGATGAGACCAGTCATTCGGTATCGTTTTATTGTGCGGCGCATCAATGGCTTGCGCTGCCTTTGATTTTAACATACGTATCTGTTTGTATAATTGATGCGTGGGTAGATCTATCCCGGATATTCTCCGTATCACATTGATTTTCATGAAACTCCAGCTGCAGCTGACGTCTTTTAAGAAAGACCGCCGGCCGTGCGGCTGGTCTTTGCGTATGGAACCAAAGATGCGGATGAACCGACCGATATTGGCTGCAACAGTGGCTGGCCTGATGATGATTGCGGGCTGCCAGAAAGACGACGGCGAGAAGCAGGCGGCTCCGTCCTATCCGCCGCCGCAGGTCTCGGTGATCACGACGAAGACCGAATCGCTGCCGATCACCAACGATCTGCCGGGGCGCATCGCTGCCACCCGCATTTCGGAAGTCCGTCCGCGCGCCACCGGCATCGTCATCGAGCGCGTGTTCGAGCAGGGTTCGCATGTGAATGCAGGCGATGTGCTCTACAGGATCGATCCGGCATCGTTCAAGGTGCAGGTCGAAAGTGCCGAAGGCACGTTGCGCCGCGCCAAGGCTGTGCAGCTGCAGGCCAAGCAGGCCGCCGATCGCCAGGAGCAGCTGAAAAAATCCGGTGTCGCCACCGGCCAGAATTATGACGATGCGATTGCGCAGCTGGCGCAGGCCGACGCCGATGTGGCGATTGCCGAGGCGGGCCTCGCAACAGCCCAGCTCAATCTGCAATATACCAATGTGACGGCCCCGATCAGCGGCCGCATCGGCCGTGCGCTGATTACCGAAGGTGCGCTGGTGAGCGCCAACGGCTCGGAAAATCTCGCAACGATCCAGCAGCTCGATCCTGTCTATGCCGACTTCACCCAGTCCGCGACCGATCTTATCCGCCTGCGCAAGGCGCTCCAGGACGGTGCGCTGGCCGGCGACAAGAATGAAGCCAAGGTCAATCTCCTGATGGATGACGGCAGTGCCTATCCGCATGCCGGAAAGCTGCTGTTTTCGGAAGCAGCCGTCGATGAGACGACCGGCCAGGTGACCCTGCGCGGCGAATTCCCCAATCCGGATGGCGACCTTCTGCCCGGAATGTATGTTCGCGTCATTGTCGAGCAGGGCATCGAAAGAAATGCCATCGCCGTACCGAGCCAGGCCGTGCAGCGCGATACCTCCGGTAATGCTCAGGTCTATATCGTCAAGGAAGACAAGACGGCTGAACTGCGCACGGTATCTGCCGGCCAGGTTCTCGGCGATCAGTGGATTATCCGCGATGGCCTGAAGCCTGGCGAAAAGGTGATCGTCGAAGGCTTCCAGAAGGTTCGCCCCGGCGCGCCGGTCGAACCGACGGACTGGAAGCCGGCCGATGCCAAGCCCGCAGCCGGGGCTCAGCCTGCCGCTGAAAAACCGGCGGACGCGCAGCCTGCCGCAGAAAAGACGGGCACGGATGGTGCCGCCGAAAAGCCGGCCGAAGACGCCAAGCCCGCCGAACAGGCGAAGTAAGGATCTGATCGATGCCTAGTTTCTTTATCGACCGGCCTATCTTTGCGTGGGTCGTCGCACTTTTCATCATGATCGCGGGTATCATCGCGCTGCCGCTGCTGCCGATTTCGCAGTATCCGAACGTGGCGCCGCCGCAGATCTCCATCAATACCAGCTATCCCGGTGCCTCCTCCGAAGAGACCTACCAGAGCGTGACGCGGCTCATCGAAAATGAGCTGAACGGCATCGAGGGCATGCAATATTTCTCGTCGACGTCCAGCGCCGCCGGCAGCGTGTCGATCAACGTGACCTTCACTCCGGGCACCGATTCCGGCGATGCGTCGATCGACGTGCAGAACCGTGTCCGCCGTGTCGAGGCGCGCCTGCCAGATGCCGTGCGCCAGCAGGGCATCGAGGTTGAGGAGGCCGGTTCCGGCTTCCTGATGATCCTTGCGCTCACATCCACGGACGGGTCCATGGATGCCGTCTCGCTTGGCGATTATCTCAGCCGCAACGTGCTCAACGAAATCCAGCGCGTCGAAGGCGTCGGCCGGGCACAGATGTTTGCCACCGAGCGCGCCATGCGCATCTGGCTCGATCCGGACAAGATGCGCGGCCTCAACCTGACGGCGGGCGATATCAATGCCGCCATCACCGCGCAGAATGCTCAAGTAGCCTCCGGCAGCATCGGCGCCCAGCCAAACCCGATCACGCAGCAGATCAGTGCGCCGGTCCTCATCAAGGGCCAGCTCACCTCGGCTGAAGAGTTCGGGGCGATCATCCTGCGTGCCAATCTCAACGGCTCTGCCGTGCGCCTGCGCGATGTCGCCCGTATCGAGATCGGCGGCCAGGACTACAGCTTCTCGACGCGCCTGAACGGCAAGCCCTCCGCTGCTATCGGCGTTCAGCTGACGCCAACCGGCAACGCACTCGCCACCTCCACGGCCATCAAGGCACGTATGGACGAACTGGCGACCTTCTTCCCGCAAGGTGTCGAATATTCCGTTCCCTACGATACGTCGCCCTTCGTGGCGATCTCGATCGAAAAGGTTCTGCATACGCTGCTGGAAGCCGTGGCGCTGGTGTTCCTGGTGATGTTCCTGTTCCTGCAGAACATCCGCTACACCATCATCCCGACGCTCGTAGTGCCCGTCGCCTTGCTGGGCACCTGTGCTGCCATGCTGGCCATGGGCTTCTCGATCAACGTTCTGACGATGTTCGGCATGGTGCTTGCCATCGGTATTCTCGTCGATGATGCGATCATCGTCGTCGAAAACGTCGAACGCATCATGTCCGAAGAGGGGCTGACGCCAAAGGAAGCAACCCGCAAGGCGATGAAGCAGATTACCGGCGCCGTGATCGGCATCACGCTGGTTCTGTCGGCCGTGTTCATTCCCATGGCCTTCTTCCCCGGCGCCGTCGGCGTGATCTATCAGCAGTTCTCGCTGACCATGGTGGTCTCCATCCTGTTCTCGGCCCTGCTCGCCCTGACATTGACGCCGGCGCTCTGCGCCAGCTTCCTCAAGCAGGTTCCCAAGGGTCATCACCATACCAAGCGTGGCTTCTTCGGTCTGTTCAACCGCGGCTTCGACAAGGCCTCGCACGGCTATAGCGGCTGGGTTGCAAGTATGGTGACGCGCACATGGCGCTTCATGCTGATCTATGTCGTGCTGCTCGGCGGTCTCGCCTATCTGTTCATGCAGCTGCCGTCTTCCTTCCTTCCGGATGAGGACCAGGGCTTCGTGATCGTCAGCATGCAGCTGCCGTCGGAAGCGACCGGCAACCGCACGACCGAGGTTATCGAGCAGACCGAAGCGATCTTCAGCAAGGAACCGGCCGTCGAACGGATCATCGCCATCAGCGGCTTCTCGTTCTCCGGTACCGGTCAGAATGCCGGCCTTGCCTTCGTGACGCTGAAGGACTGGTCGGAGCGCGGACCCAACGATGTCGCCTCGGTCATCGCCGGGCGGGCATCCGGCGCCATGTCCCAGATCAAGGATGCGATCAGCTTTGCGCTGTCGCCGCCGCCGATCCAGGGTCTTGGCACCTCCAATGGCTTCGAGTTCCGTCTGCAGGATCGCGGCGGGCAGGGGTCTGCGGCACTGGCCGCCGCGCGAGACCAGCTCCTCGGTCTTGCGGCACAAAGCCAGGTGATCTCGGGCGTTCGCGTCGATGGCCTGCCGGATGCGGCCCAGGTCAATCTGCTGATCGACCGTGAAAAGGCCAATACGTTCGGCGTGGCCTTTGCTGACATCAACTCGACGATCTCGACCAATCTCGGTTCGTCCTATGTCAACGACTTCCCGAATGCCGGACGTCTGCAGCGTGTGACGGTGCAGGCCGACGAGAACCGGCGCATGCAGACCGCCGACCTTCTGAAGCTCAATGTCCGCAATTCGAATGGCGGCATGGTTCCGTTGTCGGCTTTTGCCAGCATCGAGTGGACAAGCGGCCCGACCCAGACGGTCGGCTATAACGGCTACCCGTCGGTTCCGATCAGCGGCCAGGCCAATGCCGGTTATTCCTCCGGCGAGGCGATTGCCGAGATGGAACGTCTGTTTGCACAGCTGCCACCGGGCTTCGGCTACGAATGGACGGGGCAGTCGCGTGAGGAAATCGCATCAGGCACCCAGGCGCCGCTTCTCGTGGCCCTGTCCTGCCTGCTGATCTTCCTGTGCCTTGCCGCCCTCTATGAAAGCTGGAGTATTCCGGTTGCGGTGATGATGGTGGTGCCGCTTGGCGTTATCGGCGCGGTTCTCGCCGTCACCCTGCGCGACATGCCCAACGACGTGTACTTCAAGGTCGGCCTGATCGCGATCATCGGCCTCTCGGCGAAAAACGCGATCCTGATCATCGAGTTCGCCAAGGAGCAGATGGAGGCTGGCAAACCCTTGCTGGATGCCACCATCGAGGCAGCGCATCTGCGCTTCCGCCCGATCCTGATGACCTCGCTGGCCTTTACCCTCGGCGTGTTGCCGCTGGCGATTGCCACCGGCGCAAGCTCGGGCAGCCAGCGCGCCATCGGTACCGGCGTCATGGGCGGCATGATCTCGGCCACGGTGCTGGCGATCTTCTTCGTGCCCGTCTTCTTCGTGTTCGTCATGAAGCTGTTCCGCAGAACGACGTTGAAGCCGATCGGTTCTGACACGACGGTCACACCGGCAGAATAAGGGAAGTGGCCCGCCGGGAAAGGCGGGCCTTTCCAAGGCGAGGAGGCGTCATGCGCAGAACCAAGGCCGAAGCGGAAGAAACCCGCCTCAGCATTCTGAGCGCAGCAGAGCGGGTTTTCTTCGAAAAGGGCGTATCCACCGCCTCGCTCGACGATGTCGCCAAGGCGGCGGGCGTCACGCGCGGCGCCATCTACTGGCATTTTGCCAACAAGACCGATCTTTTCCTCGAACTCTACAATACCGTAAACCTGCCGATCGAAGACATGATTGCCCGCGATGTCGAACAGCCAGCCGCCGAGGTGCTTTGCTATATCGAGAAGTCGGCGGGCGACTGGCTCACTGAACTGGCAGCGGACGAGCATCGCCAGCGAATCTTCACCATCCTGCTTCGCTGCCCCTATGGCGACGACCTGCTGCCGGTCCTGGAAAAGCAGCAGGAGGTGGATGACCGCCACACCGTCATGCTCGACAGCGCGTTTGACCGTGCCCGCAGCGCGGGCTTTCTCAACGGAAACTGGACGCCTCAGTCCGCCACCAAGGCGCTACGCTGGATGATGGAAGGCCTGTGCAGCGAATGGCTGCTGTTCGGCCGCCGCTTCGATCTGGCGACGGAAGGCAAGGAAGGGCTGAAACGCCTGTTCGACAGCTTCCGCCAGGTGCCGGCAACGGCCGAGGCGTTGGTCGTATCCTGAACATTTTTAGCGCAATCAACCGTAGCACAAGCCCTTACGGGCTGCATCTTGCCGTCAGTGCGCCTCGTCCCAGTTATGCGCAGCCCGCGCATCGACCTTCAGTGGTACCCGCATGTCGAGCGCCGGCATTGCCGCATTTTCCATGACTGAAACGACCAGCGGGATGGTCCGCTCGACATCGGCATCCTCGACTTCGAAGATCAATTCGTCATGCACCTGCAGCAGCATGCGGGCGCGCTGCGAAAGGCCGGCCTGTTTCAGTGCCGGCTCCATCTTCACCATCGCGCGCCGGATGATATCGGCGGCGGAGCCCTGGATCGGCGCGTTGATCGCGGCGCGCTCGTTGAAGGCGCGGTGGGAGGGATTGGAGGAGCGGATGTCCGGATAATGTGCGCGGCGGCCGAAGATGGTTTCGACATAGCCGTTTTCGCGGGCAAATGCCTTGGTGCTTTCCATATAGTCGCGAATGCCGGGGAAGCGCTCGAAATATTTCTTGATGTATTCGCCGGCTTCCGAGCGTTCGATCGACAGCTGGTTGGCCAAGCCGAAGGCGGAAATGCCGTAGATGATGCCGAAATTGATCGCCTTGGCGCGGCGGCGGATTTCGCTCGGCATGCCTTCAACCGGGACGCCGAACATTTCCGATGCCGTCATCGCATGAATGTCGATACCGTCGGAAAAGGCCTGCTTCAGCTGCGGGATTTCGGCGACATGGGCAAGCACGCGTAGCTCGATCTGGCTATAGTCGGCCGAGACCAGCTTGTGTCCCGGCGTCGAGATGAAGGCGGTGCGGATCTTGCGCCCTTCGGCGGTGCGCACCGGAATATTTTGCAGGTTCGGCTCGGAGGAGGAGAGGCGTCCCGTCGTCGTTGCCGCCAGCGCATAGGATGTGTGAACGCGTTTCGTTTCCGGGTGCACAAAGCCGGGAAGGGCGTCGGTATAGGTGGATTTGAGCTTGGTCAGCTGGCGCCAGTCGACGATCTTGCGCGGCAGTTCGTGGCCTTCCAGAGCGAGCTCTTCAAGCACCTGCGCGGAGGTCGACCATTGTCCCGTCTTGGTCTTGGCGCCGCCCGGCAGGCCAAGACGGCCAAACAGGATATCGCCAAGCTGCTTCGGCGAGCCGATATTGAAGCTTTCGCCGACAAGCCCGTAGATTTCATGCTCGAGGCCAGCGGCTCCCTGCGCCAGTTCGCCCGACAGCCGCGACAGAATCTGACGGTCGATGGTGATGCCGCGTTCTTCCATGCGGGCAAGCACCGGCACCAGCGGACGCTCCAGCCGTTCATAGACGGCATTGAGGTTCTTGGCGGCCAGGCGCGGTTTCAAAACCTGCCAGAGCCTCAGCGTCACATCGGCATCCTCGGCCGCATAGGCGGTTGCCTTGTCGATATCGACATAATCGAAGCTGACGGAAGATTTGCCGGTGCCGGCCACATCCTTGTAGGGAATGGGCTGATGGCCAAGCCATTTCTCGGACAGCGAATCCATGCCGTGCGTGCCGGCGCCGGCATCGGCCACATAGGACATCAACATCGTATCGTCGAAACTGACGATGCTGACGCCATGGCGCTTCATCACCAGGTAGTCATATTTCAGATTCTGCGCGATCTTGAGAACCGACGGGTCTTCCAGAAGATCCTTCAGCCGCTCCAGCGCGGCCGCAGCCGGGATCTGGTCGGGCGCGAGCTTGACGCCGTCGCTAAACAGATCGTTGCCGCCGGTCTTGTGGATGAGCGGCACATAGGCGGCGCGGATATCGGTGCCCGAGGGGTTTTTGCTATTGTCGGCGATGGCGAGCGAAAAGCCGACAAGTTCCGCCTGCATCGCATCGAGCGAGGTGGTTTCGGTATCGAAGGCCACGATGCCGGTTTCGCGTGCGCTCGCAATCCAGTCATCGAGCGTTGCGAGATCGCGGATTGCCACATAGGCGCTGCGGTCGATCTTGGCTGTTGCAAAAAGTTCTGCGCGTGTCTGCGCCAAAGCCTGCGGTGTCGCAGCCAGCGGGCCGCTGTCCGTCACGCTGGCCAGGGACGCTGCCGCATCCGCAGCACTTCCCGCTGCCGGTGATTTCGACGTGGACAGGGCGGACGGCGAAGACGGGGAGGCAAGATCGCCCTTGTCGAGATCAGGTCCATGCGCCTGCGCGCCCCATTCGACCGGGACTTTGGCCGGCTCGACGGCATCCGCATCCGTCTCGGTTGCCGCCGCAACGCGGCGGGTCAGCGTGGTGAATTCCATGGTCTTCAGGAAAGCGACGAGCTTGGGTCCGTCCTGCGCATGCAGCTCGAAATCCTCAAGCGGCACGTCGATCGGTGTGTCGGTCTTCAGCGTCACCAGTTGCCGCGAGAGGCGGGCCAGCTCGGTATTGGCGATGATGTTTTCGCGGCGCTTCTGCTGCTTGATTTCGCCGGCGCGGGCAAGCAGCGTTTCCAGGTCGCCGAATTCCTCCAGCAGCTGCGCTGCCGTCTTCGGGCCGATGCCGGGAATGCCGGGCACGTTGTCGGTGCTGTCCCCGGTCATCGCCTGCAGGTCGATCATCTTTTCCGGCGGAACACCCCATTTCTCGATCACTTCCGGGATCGAGATCTGCTTGTCCTTCATGCTGTCATACATCGACACATTGGCCGTCACCAGCTGCATCAGATCCTTGTCGGACGATACGATGGTGACGTCGGCGCCGGTTGCTTCCGCCATCCGCGCATAGGTGGCGATCAGGTCGTCGGCCTCGTAGCCTTCCTTTTCGATGCAGGGCAGGTTGAAGGCGCGCGTCGCATGGCGGATCAGCCCGAATTGCGGGATCAGGTCCTCCGGCGGCGCGGTGCGGTTCGCCTTGTACTGATCGTAGAGCTCGTTGCGGAAGGTCTTCGAGGAATAGTCGAAAATGACGGCGAAATGGGTTGGTGTCACCCCGACGGATGTGTCGCGTGCATCGGTCAAAAGCTTCCACAGCATGTTGCAGAAGCCCGAGACTGCGTTGACCGGCAAACCATCGGATTTGCGGTTCAGCGGCGGGATGGCGTGGAACGCCCGGAAAATGAAACCGGAGCCGTCGATGAGGAAGAGATGATCACCTTTTTTCATGGCGACAAGGGATAGCGCGGGCCGCGATGGCCGTCCATATTTCATTCCGGCAAGCGGCCATTTTTGTCTAAAAGCAAAAACGGAGGGCCCTCACAGAAACGTTACCAATTTGTAATGCGCAGAGGCCTGTGTGCTCCCTTGAAAAGCCACATTTGGCACCACAAATGATAGTCAACGGCACCTGAACACGCCGTCATCTGGTCAAAGGCCTGTCCCCCGCCGAAGCCAGATGTAAGGACAAAGGCCTATCCCCCCTCTCCGGGCCTTTGTCCAATTTACAACAAAGACCGCCGTGGCCCCGCCTCCGCCATGGCGGTTTTTGTTTGTGATCAAATCAGCGTGAAACGTTCCTGCGTGCCGGTCCATCGCTCGCAATGTAACTTGTGTTCCAGCTTGGGGAGAGGTACCCATAGACATGGCCTTCGACCGTATGGATTCAGCAACATACCTGTCCAGCCTTCTGGCGAAAAGTTTCTCCCGTGCCCTGCAGGAGAGAGGCCAGAAACTCGGCTTTGCCCCCGGCCAATTTCCGGTTCTGTTGGAACTGTGGAGCGAAGAGGGCTTGACCCAGAAACAATTGCTCGACCGTCTCGACATCGAGCAGGCGACGATGGCCAATACGCTCGCCCGCATGGAGCGGGACGGACTGGTCCTGCGCAAGAAACACCCGACCGACAAGCGCGCCCAGCAGATTTTCCTGACCGTCAAGGCGAGGGAAATGGAGGACGAGGCAAAAGAGGCCGCGCTTGCCGCCGATCAATCCCTGTTGTCGGGCTTTCGAACGTTCGAACGGGAACTGATGCTGGAATATATGCGCATGGCAATCGCCAAGGGCGCGCAGAACTGACCCTCCATCTTTTGGGACACTGATCATGTATCCATCGAAACAGTGTGCTGAAGCAGCACTCTTCTTGTCTGCTGCGCTGCGCGTGATGCATGAGGCGCAAGGGCCGCTGCAGCACTTTGACCTCCTGGATCATTGCTGAATTCGATTCCGGTTTGAGGAATTATGCAGTAGGTTCCGGCCCGACAACGAAGGATTCGGACATGACAGATACGGCCAGCATTCTCACCCGGGCAGACGATAATCTCCCACAGAGCCTTGAGCGGCTTTTCGATCTGGTGCGCATCCAGTCGATCTCCACCGATCCGGCCTTCAAGGCGGAATGCCGCAAGGCAGCGGAATGGCTGGTGAGCGAATTGACGACACTGGGGTTCGAAGCCTCCGTACGCGACACGCCCGGCCACCCGATGGTGGTGGCGCATCACGCAGCCGGCAAACCCGGCGCGCCGCATGTGCTGTTCTACGGTCATTACGACGTTCAGCCGGTCGATCCGCTCAATCTGTGGGACACGGCGCCGTTCGAGCCGTCGATCAAGGAGCTGGACGGTGGCCGCAAGGTCATTACCGGGCGGGGAACGGCTGACGACAAGGGCCAGCTTCTGACCTTCGTCGAGGCCTGCCGCGCCTTCAAGGAGGTCAACGGCGCGCTGCCCTGCGAAGTCACCATCCTGTTCGAAGGCGAGGAAGAATCGGGATCGCCGTCGCTCAAGCCGTTCCTGGAAGCGAACGCCGCCGAGTTGAAGGCTGACTATGCCCTGGTCTGCGACACCAATATGTGGGATCGCGATACGCCTGCAATCTCCGCTGGCCTGCGGGGCCTCGTCGGCGAAGAAATCGTCATCACCGCCGCCGACCGCGATCTGCATTCCGGCTATTTCGGCGGCGCCGCTGCCAATCCCATCCATATCCTGTCACAGATCCTGGCCGGCCTGCATGACGAGACCGGCCGCGTCACGCTGGAGGGTTTCTACGAAGGCGTCGAAGAGACCCCGACGCAGATCAAGGCCGCCTGGGAAACGCTGGGGATGACCACGGAAAAGTTCCTCGGCGAAATCGGACTGTCGATCCCGTCTGGCGAAAAGGGCCGTTCGGTGATGGAACTGACATGGGCCCGGCCGACCGCTGAGGTCAACGGCATCTGGGGCGGCTATACCGGCGAAGGCTTCAAGACCGTGATTGCCGCGCAGGCATCCGCCAAGGTTTCCTTCCGCCTTGTTGGCGCCCAAAACCCTGAAAAAGTCCGGGATGCGTTCCGCGCCTATGTCACCTCGAAAATCCCAGCCGATTGCTCGGTCGAATTCCACAAGCACGGCGGCTCGCCGGCCATCCAGCTTCCTTATGATTCGGCTTTGCTGAACACGGCAAAATCGGCGCTCTCGGACGAATGGCCGAAACCCGCCGTGTTGATCGGCATGGGCGGCTCGATCCCCATCGTCGGCGATTTCCAGAAAATGCTCGGCATGGAATCGCTTCTGGTGGGCTTTGGCCTGTCGGATGACCGGATTCATTCGCCAAACGAGAAGTATGAGCTGCAATCCTATCACAAGGGCATCCGCTCCTGGATCCGGATTCTCGACGCGCTTGCGGCTTAAGCAGCGCGGCTGTTAACGGTTAGCACCCTTGACCCGGCCGGTCGGGGGTGGTCTTTTCGTTCAGATGACATTTTGCCAGCTACAGATTTCAAGAATACTTGCCTCATGAAAACGGTACGCAAACTTGCCTGGCCGGTGATTGGGCTCGCCGCGATCGTGTTTTCGCTTTATGGCCTCTATCATGAGCTCCATGGCCTTTCGGCCGCCGATTTCATGGATAGCCTGAAAGCCGTATCGCTGAAGAGCTGGTTCTTGGCCGCCGCCGCTACGCTTGCCGCCTACGCGGCGCTTGCGGCCTATGATCATCTGGCGCTTGAGCATCTCGGCCATAGGATCTCGCTATGGTTCATTACCGTATGCTCCTTCACCGCCTATGCGCTGTCGCATACGGTGGGGGCCTCGGTCTTTTCCGGTGCTGTCGTACGCTACCGCGCCTATGGCTCGAAGGGCCTGACGGCGGGCGAGACCGGAATTCTGGTTGCGTTCTGCTCGTTCACGTTCGCGCTCGGTACGCTGATGCTGGCGGCCATCGTCCTTTTGATCGAACCGGAAATCACCGCCCGTTTCGCAACGTTCCTGCCGATCGGGGCATCGATCTCGACTGGATTGATCATTCTGGCGCTGATCGCGCTGTATGTGGTCGGCAGTCTGGTCGGGTTCCGGCCGTTGCACACCCGCTGGTTCCGGCTGGAATATCCCAAACCCTCGCTGGCGCTGCGCCAGCTGGTGATTGCACCGGTCGAGCTGATCGCCGCTGCCGCCATCATCTATTTCGCCCTGCCGGAGGCCGGAAATCCCGGTTATATGGTGATCCTCGGCGTGTTTCTCGCCTCGTTTTCGGCAGCGCTTCTCTCGCATGCGCCGGGCGGGCTTGGCGTTCTGGAGCTGGTGTTTATCGCAGCCCTTCCGGAAATGGATCCGGCCGGCGTCCTGGCGGGGCTTGCCATTTTCCGCCTCTTCTACCTGATCATCCCGTTCCTGATCGCGCTCACCGTCGTCGTGATTTTCGAGCGCGGCCAATTCGTCGCCGGCCGCAAGGCCGAGGCGGGTAAGGAAAACGGCACCTAAACCGACGCCCGTCCTATGAGGGCGAATGGCAGACTTTCGGCAAAGCCTTTTCGAACGGCCCCTCGACCTTCTCAAGCTCCGCACTTTCAATGTGTAGCGGTGAGAAGGGCGGCTCTTGAATGCCGGGATTGACGATACGGGTGACGTAGCAGCCTGCAAAGATCTTTTCCTTGCCGCCTTTTTCCGTCGATTTGATCGCAACCGGTACCGGCGCATAGATACTGCCGGCCGCTCCCTCCTGCGTCGCCGGACCGATCAGCACCTGAACATCCACGGTCTTTGCATAGCCCTCGACAAACGCTTCGTAGCTATCGGCGGGCTGGGCGAAATAGCTGTAGGCGCGTGCATATTCATGGCGGTTGATGGCGTTGTAGAGCGAGCGGATAAGCGCCGGGCCATCCGAGCGGTCGTCCACATAGGCCGTCTGGTCCTGGGCGCTTGCAGAAACAAGGGAGGTTGCCAGAACCGCAGCTGCCGAAAGAGAGATGAGAAAGGCCTTCATGTACACTGCTCCTGTTGTTCGCAGCAAGTGTCAACGCGGATGAGGCGATTTGAAGGTACAGCCGGAAAAATCGGAAGGCCGGGAGCGGAAGCTTGAAAAAGCATGATGCCTGAAAAAACAAAAAGGCCGGGAAAACCCGACCTTTCACAACACGCTTCGACACTCCTGCCAGTACATCCGTGGTCAACCGCGGAAGCGCATTTCTCCGGCGCGGATAATCGCGCCAGATTTGGTATTAAGCAGCCTGCAGGTTGTCTGCAGACATCTTGCCGGACTTGCGGTCCTTGACGAGCTCGAAGCTGATCTTCTGGCCGTCGTTGAGGCCACGCATACCAGCGCGCTCAACAGCCGAGATGTGGACGAAAACGTCCTGGCTGCCGTCGTCCGGCTGAATGAAGCCGAAGCCCTTTGTGGAATTAAACCATTTTACTGTGCCAGTGGCCATAACGATCCCTTTCTCTAGCAAATTATGTTGAACCATCCCGTAAACGTTACGGAAAAGCTTTTGTTCGAATCTGAAGGAAAGTTCGTCCGATTGCGCACAATGTCGCAAAAACCAAAGTCATCTAACAAATATCGACCAAAGCTCAGATAGGTTGCCGGGGTCAGCTAGTCAAGTTTTATTATTCTGCTTTTCTCGGAGCCATTGATTTCGCTCGGTTTTATAAGGGCAATCACAACCGTCACACCGTTTTATTCTCGCTCCAAACCAGCGGTTTTGGCGTCGTGAGCCGGAACGGTCAGGGCGCTCCAGATTTTGCGGCTGAGCGGAATTGATTTTTCCGTTGCCTGCATCATGTTCCCTTCATGAGCGAAATGGTTGCTCAATAGGAGACATACGATGACGAAATTGGTGGTTGTTGCAATCTGCGCGTCCCTGCTTGCGCTGTCTGGATGTGGAAATACCGCAAGGGGTTTGAAGAGGGACGGCGTTCAGTCCAGCAATGCCTTGGACAACGCCACACATCGTATAGCACGCGCGAACGCGAACTGACACTGGCGGACGCCATCCCGGCGCATGGGTTTATAGCGTAGCTGATTTATTAAGGGCTATGGCTGTTCGCGTGTGCCGGGGGCGCTCTCGCGCTGGTCTGCGTCCTCAAGATCGGACTTCACCAAAAATGTATCGGCATGCTCGCGCACTGCCTCGCGCATCACGTCGGGTTTGATGTCCTCGGCGCTGTCTTCCATGTCCAGGCTGTCAATTTCCCGTTCGGCCTGCGACCAGTGATCGTCCTGCTTGCCCTCTGGCGAGCCTTCGTCAAGCCAAAGTTCATAGGCGCGATGGCGGATTTTCGTTTCTCTGTCAGTGTCCATGATAACCCTCACGCAGTTTAGCGAATGTTCTCAATTGGGCTCGCTGCGGAAGGCAGCGGGTGTAAAGAGACCGGCAATTGCCTTCAACACCTGCGGGCGGCGCGGTGTTTCCTGCGCTTCATGCGTAATTTTAGGCATGGATTGCCGGCGAGCCGATAGATCGAAGGCTCTTTCAGCTTCCGACAGAAGCTCGTCATGCTCTACGTTGAAATGATAGACCTGGCCCATGAAATCCCCTGTACTGATCGTCCGCGTCGTTCTTCGCATAACCGGTTTTCAGGCGGAAAGTTCCATGTCCCGTCATGAAAAAGGCCCCCGAAAGGAGGCCTTCATTCATCGTCTGCGCTCTGGTTTTTACCAGTAACGGCGGCGTACCGGCTCCGGCTCGCGGGAAGCGGCGCCTAAAAGAAAGCCGATGGCACCGCCCAGCAGAATGGCTAGGGTCAAGGCGCTTCCGGCGGCGGCCGGATGCTCACGGGCGGTCTGCGCGATGGCGTTGCCTTCCGAGCGGGCGACACTGGCTGCCTTTTTAGCGAGCGGTGCAGCTGCGTCCATGACGTTGGACGCCCGGTCGCGAACGTCGCTATAGGCTTGCGCGCTCTGGGCGCTGACGATTTTGGAAAGGCGCGCCACTTCAGCGCGCAAGGATTCAAGATCAGTATTCGTTGTTTCGGCCATGATGGGTTCTCCTGTTGCCGCCTGCCAAACGAATTGGCTGGCGGAATGGTTCCCAACAATCGAACGCCGCGTTGGCGGCACGGCACTGCAATGTGCCGCACCCGTCATCTGGCGTTAAACGCTCACTCGCCGTGCGTGCTTGTCGGCGGCCTTTTTATCTCCGGCTGCCTCATCGAGGATAGTCCGGGCATCTTCCACCGATATCCGGTGCTTCTTTGCAAACGAGATCGGCTCATAGGGCTTGTCTGATATGGCTGGCATGGGTGGTCTCCTGACATGTTGGGTAAAGCGGCCGGAACCGTGGCAAAACTGGCCTTCCCGCAGGTGAGGCGGTTGAGCTGGTCGCAACGGGCTGGATCAGAGAGTGAGGGACGCGCTTGTCGCTTGTTCCAAAAATCTGGCGAGCGGATGTGCATTGGCCGCGCTGAAGCGATGTCATTGCTTCATGCACCGCAAGTGGTGCTGGATCATTACATGGCCATTATTGCCGCGTTGCGCAAGTGCACCTGAGCAACGCAGGACCTGACAGTCCTCAACAGCTTGAATTTAACGCCCCCTTAAATCGCCGCATTTACACTTCATCGCACGATACGAAATCGTGCGTTGCGGCCCATGTGGCACCGGCGCTCCCCCAATGCCCAGCTGGAGCAGACCCACCCCGACATGGCAGGAAATCGGACATCAGGGCACAGGATAGAGCCTTCCTTCGAGGGCGGACGCGGTCGTGATGACGGCGAGCTGCGCATGAATGCCGGTGAGCGCGTCAGCGGCGGCGGCGGAAAATCCGGCGGCTCGAAACCTTCTCCTAAAAAGTCCGGCGCGCGAAATCCCCGCAAGCGTGGCGGCTCGTCCGGAGGGCGGGGCTTTACCGGTCTGATCCGGTCGCTGGTCTATTGGTGCGTTGTGCTGGGCATCTGGGGCGCCATCGGCGTCGGCGGTCTCGTGCTCTATTACGGATCGCGCATGCCGAGCGCCACGACCTGGGTCATTCCGGACCGGCCGCCGAACGTCAAGATCCTGGCCGTCAACGGTGATATCATCGCCAATCGCGGCACGACCGGCGGCGAGGCGCTGTCGCTCGAAAACATGTCGCCCTATATTCCGCAAGCCGTCATCGCCATCGAGGATCGCCGCTTCTATTCGCATTTCGGGGTCGATCCGCTCGGGCTGGCACGGGCAATGCTGACCAATGTCACCACCGGGCGCATGGTGCAGGGCGGCTCGACGATCACCCAGCAGCTCGCCAAGAACCTGTTTCTCTCGCCGGAGCGCACGCTGGAGCGCAAGGTGCAGGAAGTGCTGCTCTCCGTCTGGCTGGAACAGAAATACACCAAGGACCAGATTCTGGCGATGTATCTGAACCGGGTGTTCTTCGGTTCCAACGCCTATGGCGTCGAGGCGGCCTCGCGGCGCTATTTCAACAAATCCGCAAGGGATGTGAACCTCGGCGAGGCGGCGCTGCTTGCCGGCCTCTTGAAAGCGCCGTCGCGCCTGTCGCCGGCGCGCGATCCGAAGGCGGCCGAAGAGCGCGCCCAGGTTGTGCTCGGCGCCATGCGCGAAGAGGGGTTCATTACCGATAGCGAGATCAAGACCGCGATGTCGCAGACGCCGACCAAGGCCAAGAGCTTTTGGTCCGGTGCGCAATATTACGTCGCCGACATGGTCATGGACCAGCTGCCGGGCATGGTCGGCGAGATCAGCCAGGACCTGATCGTCGATACGACGCTCGATCTCAATCTGGAAAAGAAGGCCGAGGAAACGCTGGCCGAAAGCCTCGACGCATCCGGCCAGAAGCTGGATGTCTCTCAAGCCGCGCTGGTCTCGATCGACGGCACCGGTGCCATCCGCGCGCTTGTCGGCGGCCGCGATTACGCCGATAGCCAGTTCGACCGCGCCGTCAAGGCAAGGCGCCAGCCGGGCTCGGCGTTCAAGCCGTTCGTCTACGCTGCCGCGATGGAAATCGGCCGCACGCCGATGTCGATCCGCAACGATGCGCCCGTCCGGATCGGCAACTGGACACCGGAAAACTACGACCAGAAATATCGCGGCGAGGTGACGCTCGCCAATGCGCTTGCCAATTCGCTGAATACCATCGCAGCCCAGCTGGTAATGGAAGTGGGACCGCAAAATGTCATCAAACTGGCGCGCCGGCTCGGCATCGAATCCGAAATGCAGTCCAATGCCTCGATTGCGCTGGGAACATCGGAAGTCAGTCTGGTCGAGCTGACATCGGCCTATGCTCCGTTCATGAACGGCGGCTTCAAGGCGACGCCGCATGTGATCCGGCGGATTTCGACGGCAGATGGCACGGTTCTCTACGAAAACACCTATGACAACCCGCCCCGCGTGCTTGATCCCGCCATCGTCAGCGAGATGAACCAGATGATGGTGGGCGTGATCGAACGCGGGACCGGCAAGGCCGCCCGGCTGAAAGGCTGGCAGGCCGCCGGCAAATCGGGAACGACGCAGTCTTTCCGCGATGCTCTGTTCGTCGGCTTCACCAGCAACCTGACCACCGGCGTCTGGTTCGGCAATGATGACGGCAAGTCGATGAAGAAGGTCACCGGCGGCGGTCTGCCGGCCAAGGCCTGGCATGATTTCATGACGGCGGCCCATGAAGGCCTGTCGCCCGCGCCGGTCTTCGGCACGACGGGTGTCCAGCCGACATTCGATACCGATCAGACAGCGCCCGAGAGTATCGGCGATGCCCTATCGCAAGGTCCCATAGACGCGTTTCCGCAGGCCCCGGTCTCCAGCGGCCGGATGGCGGCAGACCAAAACTCGCAGCAGCCGGCGGACGCCGCCAATTCCGGCCTTGTGCCACCTGCCGATGTCGGCGAGACGACAGGTGCGACCCGCCGCACCACTCTGTTCGACATCCTGACCGGCGGTTGACCTGCCGCCGCCGTTTGGTGCTCCTGACGATGGGGTTCGTTTTCCATTCTATGTCCGAGTCGGCTTGAACAGCCGCTATCCCCAGGCGATAACAACATTTTCCGGCTCGATCGGGTGATCGATCCAGACGCGAATCCGCGTTTTCGTGGATGGTACTTTTGCACTGGCGAATTCTGGCTCGACAGCATCAAACAAAATAAGTTCATTATTGGGGGTGTTCAAAATTCCGTTGAAATCGGGGTCTCTCATTTCTGTAATTTCTAAAATTGGCCCGAATGTCACTGAGGTGTCTCCGTCGTTCCAATAGAGCGCAGGGACTTTGATGCAGTCAGGCGAGGAAAATATTCCCGGCCTGTCCATATGAAGAGGAATCGTAACGNNNNGTAATTGTAATTTTCTTGACTGACGTCAAGTATTACCTTCCTTGATATATCAGCCAGCCTTGTGACTAACTGTACGGCCGATAGTGCGTTATCGAATAGCACCCATTCGACGCGCGTCTCTGTTTACCCCCAGGCTATCACGACGGTTGAAGGCTCGATGGGATGATCCATCCAGACCCGAATTCGAGTTTTCGCGGATGGCACGCGTGAAATAGCGAATTGAGGGTTATTGGCATCAAATAAAATAATCTCGTTGTTGGGGGTGTTCAGAATGCCGTCGAAATCTGGATTTCTTGTCTCCGTAATCTCGGAGGCTGGTCCGAACGTAACGTCCGTGTCTCCGTCGCTCCAATAATGGGCTGGAATGAGAATGCAATCATTTGAAGAGAGCACTCCCCTTCGATCCATATGCGTTGGAATCCTGACATTCCGACGGCCCGCAACATAAAAGCTTACATATTCCGGGGCGATGGACATCCGCTGTACGGTCATAGTGTCAAAACCTCCTATTCGATAAAAGTCCGCCTTGCGATTGACTGAAGGTACAACGTGAATGTCCAGAAAGCTGAATCTCGCTGTCCCTAACCCCAAGCGATAACAACATTTTCCGGCTCTATCGGGCGATCGATCCAGACGCGAATCCGCGTTTTCGTGGATGGTACTTTTGCACTGGCGAATTCAGGCTCGATAGCATCAAACAAAATAAGTTCGTTATTGGGGGTGTTCAAAATCCCGTCGAAATCAGGCTCTCTCGTTTCTGTAATTTCTAAAATTGGCCCGAATGTCACTGAGGTGTCTCCGTCATTCCAATAGAGCGCAGGAACTTTGATGCAGTCAGGCGAGGAAAATATTCCCGGCCTGTCCATATGAAGAGGAATCGTAACGNATGATTGTAATTTTCGTGACTGACATCAGGTAATCCCTTCCTGAAGACGTCAGATCGCTTCGGGGTTTACCGCACTCAACTTCGACTATTCACCCCAAGCGATAGTCACCTGATCGGGACTCGTGGGATGGTTAATCCAAATCCGGATGCGTGTTTTAACGAAAGGCACCTGTGCAATCGCAAATTGAGGATAAAGTGCGTCAAAGAGGATAATCTCTTTGTTGACGGTATTCAAAATACCATCGAAATCGGGCTGACCTGCCTCAATTATCTCGGAGGCTGGTCCAAATGTAACGTGCGTATCTCCATCGTTCCAATATAGCGCTGGAATGTTGATACAGTCGGGAGAAGAAAATATTCCTTGTCTGTCCATATGCAGAGGAATGACAACCTTTCTATGGCCTGCAACGTATATACTTAGATATTCAGGTGTGATTGTGAGTTTTTCAACAGGCACAGATTTAATACCTTCCGTTAGAGATTAATCCACCTTGAGATTTACTGCACCACAAACAATGCGGATAAATTCTGCTTGGTCTGCCAAGCGACTTTGGCACTTGATGGTCCCCGACAAAATGTCCCGTTGGCGTTCCCGGTGTCTTTATACCACACCAATGGCAACCATAGGTACGTCCGATGCGATCAATTTCCGCCTGTTCCCTCCGGTTCAGCCGCCTGTTGGTTGCTGGCGCCGCAATCCACTCCTGTGCATAGGGTCCAATGCCGGTCCGCAGCAGCGTTAACTGCAGTGCGCGGAGTGTCGCCTCACGTGTGACAAATTCATTGGCGCGGATCATCCCCTCGACCGTCTCGTAGGCTTGCGGGGTCGGCCGCCAGTTCGGGTCACGTCTTTGAACTGCGCGCAGCGCCTCCCGCATCCGGCCGATACTGATCGCCAGCTGCACTTCCTGCATGGGCGTCACCGGCTGCCGTCGTCCAAGGATAAGGACCTGTCCCCCGTCGCGCGGCGGGCGGCGGTTGACGAGGATCGGCTGGTTTTCTGAGCCGTCTCCAACCCACTGCCCGCCGTCGGGATTGCCCGCCGGGACACGTGGCTGCTCGGGGCGAAAACCGGCCTTCCATTCCAACCATAAGGTCAGCGTCCGAATTTCGACGGCCATCGCCGCCTGCCGGTAGTTTAGTTGTGGCAGGCTCAGGGCTGCCGGGTCTGTCGAAATCATTGGCCACGTCATCCGCTTTCAATTCAGTCGGACAATTGTGCGTGGTGCTGAGGCGGCGGGGATAAATTCAGGCTGGAAAAAAACCGGCGAAACACCTATCTTCCGGTCAACCCAATGAACATGCGGTGCTTTTTCTGCGGCAGACGATCACGCCGGCAACGCCCTGTCTACTGGACGTCCCCGCTGTTCCGGAGCGAGGACCTTAAGCGCCTGGATAAGTAGGGTTGCTGATTTCGGTAACGACGCGTGATGCTCGTCATAATAGTCGTTGATTTCCTCGGCTTCGTGGCGTTCAGATGCCTTGCAGTCCGAAACACTGCTCCTTATATACGCCCCATCACCGTGGCTATTCGCCGCGAATATTCCACAGACCATCCCGTTAGGGGCTGTCGCATGAATGCCTGACCGGGTTCTGACAGTCCGCTGCAAGGAGAGAACGACATGGCTAAAGTAATCGGTATCGACTTGGGAACGACCAACTCCTGCGTCTCCGTCATGGACGGCAAGGACGCGAAGGTCATTGAGAATGCGGAAGGTGCACGCACCACGCCGTCGATCATTGCATTCAACGATGATGGCGAGCGTCTGGCGGGCCAGCCGGCCAAGCGCCAGGCCGTCACCAATCCGGAAAACACGCTGTTTGCCGTCAAGCGCCTGATCGGCCGCCGGTACGACGACAAGCTCGTCGAAAAGGACAAGGCCCTCGTCCCTTACAAGATCGTCAAGGGCGACAATGGCGATGCATGGGTCGAAGCGCAGGGCAAGGGTTATTCCCCCTCGCAGATCTCCGCCATGATCCTTCAGAAGATGAAGGAAACCGCAGAATCCTATCTCGGTGAAAAGGTCACGCA
Organism: Rhizobium sp. Root483D2; assembly: GCF_001426685.1. GTDB lineage: Bacteria > Pseudomonadota > Alphaproteobacteria > Rhizobiales > Rhizobiaceae > Pararhizobium > Pararhizobium qamdonense. The sequence continues at coordinate 56,687 of NZ_LMFB01000012.1, forward strand.
GGCCGTCATCACCGTTCCCGCTTACTTCAATGACGCGCAGCGCCAGGCAACCAAGGATGCCGGCCGCATTGCCGGTCTCGAAGTTCTGCGCATCATCAACGAGCCGACCGCAGCAGCCCTCGCCTACGGCCTCGACAAGAAGGACGGCAAGACCATCGCCGTTTACGACTTGGGTGGTGGTACGTTCGATATTTCCGTTCTGGAGATCGGCGACGGCGTCTTCGAAGTGAAGTCGACCAACGGCGACACCTTCCTCGGCGGTGAAGACTTCGACATGCGTCTCGTCGAATATCTCGCAGCCGAGTTCAAGAAGGACCAGGGCATCGACCTGAAGAACGACAAGCTCGCTCTGCAGCGCCTCAAGGAAGCTGCCGAAAAGGCGAAGATCGAACTGTCGTCCTCGCAGCAGACCGAAATCAACCTGCCGTTCATCACGGCGGATGCGACCGGTCCGAAGCACCTGACCATGAAACTGTCGCGCGCCAAGTTCGAAAGCCTGGTGGACGAGCTGGTTCAGCGCACCGTTGCTCCGTGCAAGGCAGCCTTGAAGGATGCCGGCGTTACCGCAGCCGAGATCGACGAAGTCGTTCTGGTCGGCGGCATGAGCCGCATGCCGAAGGTCCAGGAAGTCGTCAAGCAGCTGTTCGGCAAGGAGCCGCACAAGGGCGTCAACCCGGATGAAGTGGTTGCCATGGGCGCTGCCATTCAGGCCGGCGTGCTGCAGGGCGACGTCAAGGACGTTCTGCTCCTCGACGTGACGCCGCTGTCGCTGGGCATCGAAACTCTGGGTGGCGTGTTCACCCGCCTGATCGAGCGTAACACGACGATCCCGACAAAGAAGTCGCAGACCTTCTCGACGGCCGAAGACAGCCAGAATGCCGTGACCATCCGCGTTTCGCAGGGCGAGCGCGAAATGGCCCAGGACAACAAGCTGCTGGGCCAGTTCGACCTGGTCGGCATTCCGCCGGCCCCGCGTGGCGTTCCGCAGATCGAAGTCACCTTCGATATCGACGCGAACGGCATCGTTCAGGTTTCGGCCAAGGACAAGGGCACTGGCAAGGAACATCAGATCCGGATCCAGGCATCGGGCGGTCTGTCTGACGCGGATATCGAGAAGATGGTCAAGGATGCCGAGGCCAATGCCGAAAACGACAAGAAGCGCCGTGAAGGTGTCGAAGCGAAGAACCAGGCCGAAAGCCTGATCCATTCGTCGGAAAAGTCGCTGAAGGAATTCGGTGACAAGGTCACGGAAGCCGAGCGCACCGCGATCTCCGACGCAATCGCTTCGCTGAAGACCGCTGTCGAAGCGTCCGAACCGGATGCTGAAGACATCAAGACCAAGACCCAGACGCTTCTCGAAGCCTCGATGAAGCTTGGCCAGGCGATGTATGAATCGCAGCAGACCGAAGCGGCCAATGCCGACGCGCAGGCCGATGCCGCCCGCGACAGCGATAGCGACATCGTCGATGCCGACTATGAAGAAGTCAAAGACGAGGACGACCGCAAGAAGTCCGCATAAGTCTTCTTCCGTAAGCCCATCATCAACCCGGAGCCGCAAGGTTCCGGGTTTTTTGTTGCCAGCGTCTATCAGCCGCAACAGTGACGGCGGACCATGCGAGCGGAAGCTTCATGCCGTGATCGGCCTTAGGCGGTGTTGCTGTGCGGCAAAAGCCCAAGGTAAAGCACCTTGATTCTGTGCTTTTCCGACAAAAAACGGCCGGGATGGTGTATTGCCTATGGTATCGCGCTTGAAGGTTTACTAAATCCTGTTGCAAGGAAATTTGGCGACCGCCGGGCAGCCGGTTTTGACGCGCCTATTCAACAGGACAATCTGCAAGTATGAAACGTGATCTCTACGAAACGCTCGGCGTTGCGAAAACAGCAGACGAGAAAGAGCTCAAGAGCGCTTTCCGCAAACTCGCAATGAAGTATCACCCGGACAAAAACCCTGGTGATGCGGAAGCTGAAAAGACGTTCAAGGAGATCAGCCTCGCCTATGAAGTGCTGAAAGACCCACAGAAGCGTGCGGCCTATGACCGGTATGGCCATGCGGCATTCGAGCAGGGCGGCATGGGCGGCGGCGGCGGTATGGGCGGTGGCGCCGGAGGCTTCTCCGATATTTTCGAAGACATCTTTGGCGAGATGATGGGCGGCGGCCGCCAGCGGCGTTCGTCCGGTGGCCGTGAGCGCGGCGCCGATCTGCGCTACAATATGGAAATCTCGCTGGAAGAGGCCTATGCCGGCAAGACGGCACAGATCCGCGTACCGACCTCCATCACCTGCGATGTCTGCACCGGCTCCGGCGCCAAGCCCGGCACCAAGCCGACCACCTGCGCCACCTGCCAGGGCTCCGGCCGCGTCCGCGCCGCCCAAGGGTTTTTCTCGATCGAGCGCACCTGCCCCACCTGTCAGGGCCGGGGCCAGACCATCGCCGATCCCTGCGGCAAGTGCCACGGCCAGGGCCGCATCACCGAAGAGCGTTCGCTCTCGGTCAATATCCCGGCCGGCATTGAAGACGGCACGCGCATCCGCCTGTCCGGCGAGGGCGAAGCCGGTCTGCGCGGCGGGCCAGCGGGCGATCTCTATATCTTCCTGTCGGTCAAGCCGCATGAGTTTTACCAGCGCGATGGCGCCGATCTCTATTGCAGCGTGCCGATCTCGATGACGACGGCAGCACTCGGCGGCAAGTTCGATGTGGCGACGCTCGACAGCACCAAGTCGCGGGTCTCGGTGCCGGAAGGTACGCAAGCCGGCAAACAGTTTCGCTTGAAGGGCAAGGGCATGCCGGTGCTGCGCTCCAGCCAGATCGGCGATCTCTACATCCAGATCCAGATCGAAACACCGCAGAACCTGACCAAGCGCCAGCGCGAGCTGCTGCGCGAGTTTGATGAGCTGTCCTCGAAGGAAAACAATCCGGAATCGGCGGGCTTCTTCTCCCGCATGAAGGATTTCTTCGATATCGAGTAATCGTCGAACCGGCAGCTGGCCGAACGGACGATCTGCAATATATCCAGGCCGGAGGCAGCGATGCGTCCGGCCTTTTTCGTTGGCCTGAAGCATCAAATAGCAATTCGCTTTCAGGAGGAATGCCAATGACCTACGAGCTCTATTATTGGGACGGCATCCCCGGCCGGGGTGAATTCGCGCGTCTGGCGCTGGAACAGGCCGGTGCCGATTATGTCGATGTCGCCCGCACCGATGGCGGCATGGCGCGCATGATGGCGATGATGAAGACCAAGACGTCGGGCTTCACGCCGTTTGCCCCGCCCTTCCTGAAGGATGGCGACCTCGTCATCTCGCACGCCGCCAATATCCTGCTGTATCTGGGAAACCGGCTCGGCCTTGCGCCGGACGATGAAGCGGGGCGGATAACCGCCAACGGGCTACAGCTTGGCATCACCGATTTTGTCGCCGAAGTCCACGACGTCCATCATCCGATCGGCGTGTCGCTCTACTTTGAGGACCAGAAGGACGAAGCACTGCGGCGCGCGGAGGATTTTCGCGGCGAACGGCTGCCGAAATTTCTAAGCTATTTCGAAAAACAGCTGGCGAAGAACGGCCAGGGACAGGTCCACGCTCTGTGTCATGCGCTCAGCTATGTTGATCTGTCGCTGTTTCATCTTGTCGAGGGGCTGCGTTACGCCTTCCCAAACACGATGGCTGCGGCAGAGCCGGAATATCCGCTTCTCGTTGCGCTTAATGCTCAGGTTCGGGACCTGCCACGGATCAAGGCCTATCTCGCCTCGGAACGCCGCCTTGCGTTCAACGAGCAGGGGATTTTCCGCTACTATCCTGAACTCGACGCATCGTAAGCCCGGACTATTCCATGACGGCGCTGTGGTCTATTGCCGGCGGAGCCTTTGGCTTGCGCAGCAAGAGGACCAGCGGCATCACCGCCAGCGACATGATCATCAGCAGCTTGAAGTCATCCATATAGGCGATGATCGTCGCCTGCAGCGTGATGATGCTGTCGAGCGAGGCACGCCCCACCGCCGTCATCGGATCGAGCCCTGCGGCAGCCGGTGCCTGGAAGGCATGGTTGAATGGTGTCACATAGGCTGCGATCGAGGCATGGTTGATCTGGGTGTTTTCAATCAGCAAGGCCGAGACGACGGCGATGCCGACGCTGGAGCCGATATTGCGCGAGAGATTGTAGAGCCCTGTCCCGTCGCCGCGCATTTCGGCCGGCAGCGTCGCAAAGGCGATCGTCGTCAGCGGCACGAACAGGAAGCCGAGACCGGCGCCCTGGATGAAGCCGACGGAGATGATCGTCCATTGCGACACATCCGGCGTCCAGCCGATCATGTCATACATCGCCCAGGCGGTGATCGCGAGCCCGATGAACAAGAGGATGCGGGTATCGACCTTGCCGATCAGGCGGCCAACCACGAACATGCAGACCATCGTGCCCAGACCGCGTGGCCCCATGACGATTCCGGCGGTCACCACGGGATAGCCCATCAACGACTGCAGATAAGGCGTCATCAGCGCCAGCGAGGCCAGATAGGTGACGCCGACGACGAAGATGAACAGCATGCTGACGGCAAAATTCTGATCGAGGAACAGGCGCGGATTGATGAAGGATTTTTTCGTCGTCAGCGTGTGGATGACCAGAAGATAGAAGGCGCTGGCGCAGACGATAGCCTCGATCAGGATTTCGCCGGAGGAAAACCAGTCGAGCTGGCCGCCACGGTCGAGAAACAGCTGCAGCGAGGCAATACCAAGGCTGAGCATGCCGAAGCCGAACCAGTCGAGCTTTGCCTGCGTGTCCAGCTTCGTTTCCTTGACGAAGACGCTGATGCCGGCAAAAGCGAGCGCGCCGATCGGTACGTTGATGTAGAACACCCAGCGCCAGCTGATATTTTCCGTCAGCCAGCCGCCGATGACGGGGCCGAGTACCGGGCCGACCATGACCGAAACTCCGAACAGGGCCATGGCCGATCCGCGCTCCTCGGTCGAATAGATGTCGAGCAGGATGCCCTGTGACAGGGGAACGAGCGCTGCGCCAAACAGGCCCTGCAGCAGCCGGAAGCCGACGATCTGCGGCAGCGATTGCGCAAGACCGCATAAAACCGAGGCCGCTACGAAGCCGACGATCGCCACCAAAAGAACCCGCTTGCGGCCGAACTTCGCCGCCAGAAACCCTGATGGCGGCGTCATGATCGCGGCGGCGACGATATAGGAGGTCAACACCCAGTTGATCTGGTCGGCGCTTGCCGCAACGCTCCCTTGAATATAGGGCAGCGCCACATTGGCGATTGTCGTGTCGAGCGCCTGCATGATCACCGCAAGGATGATGCAGGCAGTAATGGCGCCGCGATTGGCAACGGGCGTCGTGGCGGCAGAGGCGATGCTGCTCATGACCTTTACTCTTGGGCGTGCGCGGTCGAATGGCCGAGAAGTTTCTGGATCATGTCCGGCAGGCCGCGCGCGTGGCCGGTATCGACGGCAACCAGCGTGCTCATGCCGACGCGCAACGGCGGCTTGCCTGCGGTCTCGTCGATCGTGACGCGCATTGGGATGCGCTGCACCACCTTCACCCAGTTGCCCGACGTGTTCTGTGCTGGAAGCAGCGCGAAGCTGGCACCGGAGGCGGGGCTGACGCTTGCCACCTTGCCCTTCCATTCGACACCCGGATAGGTATCGACGGTAATGGTCACCGACTGCCCCGGCTTTACATAGGTAAGCTCGGTTTCCTTCGGATTGGCCGCGATCCACATGTTCTGGGTGGAGACCAGCGAGAAGGCCTGCTGCGCCGCCTCCAGATAGCTGCCGGGCTGCAAGGCGTTGACATTGGTGACGACGCCATCGAAAGGCGCGCGCACCGTCGTATCGTCCAACTGGCGCTGCGCGTCATCGACGGCGGATTTGGCCTCCAGATAAAGCGGGTTCTGCTCGATCGGCTGGCTGGTGTCGCCACCCAGCTGCGCCAGCGTCGTTTCGGCCTGGGCCTTGGCAACCGCCACCTTCTGCTTGGCGGCGTCCAGATCGTGCTTGGCCTGGTCATAAGTCGCATGCGAGGCCGCGGCATTGGTAATCAGGGTCTGCTGCCGGTCAAACGCGGTCTGGTAATAGGGAATATCGGCTTCGACCTGGGCAATCTGCGCCAATGTCTGGGCATAGCTCGCCTTGAGGTTCAACAGTTCGTTGCGGGAAGCGGCAAGCTTCGCCTGCGCCCCTTCGAGGGCGATGCGGAACGAATCCGGCTTCAGCTGGAACAGCACCTGTCCGGCCTTGACCTCCTCATTCTCGTGCACATTGACGCTGGCAACCGTGCCTGCGACGTCGGTCGAAACACCGGCCATATCCGCCTGCAGATAGGCATTGTCGGTTTCCATGATCTGGCCGCCGGTCACGTAGAAATAACCGCCGGCAACAAGGGCGACCGGCAGCAGCGCAAACAGGATCGGCCGCTTCAGGCTGCGGCGGCGGCGAGCGGTGCCTTCAGCGGGCAGGGGCTCGGCCAGCGCCGGAGGAGCGGTGTCGATCTTTGCCTCGGCCGTCGCGGGGCCGGAGGGTTCGAGGGCGGTGACATTGGCATTGGCGGGTATGCGAAGGGAGTCAGCCATGGTGCGTTTCTTTGTCGGCCGGCGCGCGGCAGGCCTGCAGGAGGTTGGATTTCATCAGGTCGAGAATGGCGACGAGTTTTTCACGATCCTCGTCGGGAATGCCTTCAAGCGCTTCAAAGCGCGTCGCGTCGCCGATAGCGCGCATGTCGGACAACAGCCCGCGCGCCCGTTCGGTCGTGTAGAGAAGCTGGATGCGCCGGTCCGTCTCGTGGCGCCGGCGCTCGATAAAGCCGCGCTCGGCAAGCTTGTCGAGCACGCGCATCAGGGTGATCGGCTCGATTTCCAACAGTTCGGCAAGGCCGCTTTGATGGATGCCTTCGTTGCGCGCCAGGTAGGCGATCGTCTGCCATTGCGAGCGCGTCAGGCCCATATGTTTCGCACGCTGCTCGAAGCGCTTGCGCAGCAGCCGGGCAACATCGTGAAGCAGAAAGCCCAAAGTCGGGGTGAGGTTCATTTCGTGAATGCCATATCATTAGCATGCATAAGATAAGCTATCTTATGTGAGGTTTCGCATCTGCGCAATAAGACATATGTGCGCCGCGGCATTTCTCCTGTCACATCTCGGTGATCTGCTGGCGCGCGGCCGCGTGCGTGACGTTTACCGATGTTCCACCTTGCCATCGGCGCCTTCCCGGCTTAGCTCTCACCCCAAAGCAACCGGATTCTCCATGCCGCACAAGGTTTCACTGTCCCGCCTGAAGCTCAGCGATTTCCGCAACTATGCGGGACTGTCGCTCGATCTCGACACACGCCATGTGGTGCTGACCGGCGAGAATGGTGCGGGCAAGACCAATCTGATGGAGGCCGTTTCCTTCCTCTCGCCGGGGCGTGGCCTGCGCCGTGCTGCCTATGCCGATGTAGCGCGGGTTGGTGCTGAAACCGGCTTTTCGGTCTTTGCCGAACTGGAGGGCATGGATGGCGACGTCGAGATCGGCACGGGCACGGCCGGCACCGACGAAGGCCAGACGCGCCGCCTGCGGCTGAACGGTACACCGGCAAAGACGGTGGATGAATTGCTCGATCATCTGCGCGTACTCTGGCTGACGCCGGCCATGGACGGACTGTTTACCGGCGGTTCAGGCGATCGCCGCCGCTTTCTCGACCGGCTCGTCCTGTCGCTTGACCCCGAACACGGCCGCCGCGCCAGCGATTATGAGCGCGCCATGCGCAGCCGCAACAAGCTCTTGTCGGAGGGGCGGCCCGATCCGGTCTGGCTGACCGGGCTGGAACGGCAAATGGCCGAGCTGGGCATTGCGATGGCGCTCGCCCGGCAGGAAATGCTTGGGCTTTTGGCCGGGCTGGTGGACCGCAACCACGAAGGTGGCGTCTTTCCTGCGGCTGATCTGGCACTCTCAGGCTTCCTCGACGGCGAATGGCATCGCCCGGCTTTCGATCTGGAAGAGCAATATCTGGAGATGATGAAGGCAGGCCGCTACCGCGATGCCGCCGCCGGCCGCACGCTGGATGGCCCGCATCGCAGCGATCTTTTGATCCGCCACCGCGCCAAGAACATGGAGGCCGCGCGCTGCTCGACCGGCGAGCAGAAGGCGCTTCTCGTCGGCCTGATCCTTGCCCATGCCCGCCTGGTCGGCAATATGACCGGTCATGCGCCGGTGCTGCTGCTGGATGAGATCGCCGCGCATCTTGATGAGGGCAGGCGCGCGGCGCTGTTCGATCTGGTCGATGATCTCGGCGGCCAGGCTTTCATGACCGGCACGGACCAGTCGATGTTTTCAGCCCTTGGCGACCGGGCGCGTTATCTCACGGTTGCCAATGGCACCGTTTCCGGGTGAGAATTCGACATCATGAGCAAACAGCCTTTGAATTCCGAAGAAATCCAGCGCTATGCCCGCCATATCATCCTGCCGGAAATCGGTGGAGCCGGGCAGCAGGCGCTAAAGGCCGCGCGCGTGCTGGTCATCGGCGCCGGCGGTCTTGGCGCGCCGGTGCTGCACTATCTCGCTGCCGCCGGCGTCGGCACGCTGGGGATCGTCGATGACGATACGGTGTCGCTGTCGAACCTGCAGCGCCAGGTCATCCACGGCACGCCGGATATCGGCCGGGCCAAGGCCGATAGCGCCCTGGATGCGCTGCGGCGGATCAATCCCCATGTGGACGTGGTCCGGCATGTGGAGCGCCTTGAGGTGGCCAATGCGGAGGCGCTGTTGTCCGGCTATGACATCGCCGTCGATGGCTCCGACAATTTTACCACCCGCTATCTCGCCGCCGATACGGCGGAGCGCCTGCAGATCACCCTGGTGACAGCAGCCGTCGGCCGCTTCGATGGGTCGCTGACGGTCTTGCAGCCTTGGAAGACAGCGGCCGATGGCCGGCCAAATCCCGGCTATCGCGATCTCTTTCCAGAACCGCCGCCGCCGGGCGTCGTGCCCTCCTGCGCAGAGGCCGGCATCGTCGGCGCGCTGACCGGCGTTCTCGGTACATTGCAGGCTATGGAAGTCATCAAGATCATCACCGGAGCCGGAGAGCCGCTGGTCGGCCGCCTCCTGATGTATGACGGCTTGACCGCCCGGTTCGAGACGATCAAATACAGCCGGAAAGCGCGGTGAATATCGCGCCGATCGATGACGCATTCGGTGACTGGGACGCTCTTCTGGCGCTCATCCTTACCTCCTTTGCCTATATGCAACCCCGCATCGATCCGCCGTCTTCCGCCTTGCTTCTGACGCTTGCAGGGCTGAAGCAGAAGGCAAGGGTGGAAAAGGCCTATGGTGCCGTCGAGAACGGCATAGTGCTGGGCTGTATCTTCTGCAAGCCGGAACCGCCCGATTGCCTTTACATTGGCAAGCTGGCTGTCGCCCCGAATGCGCAAGGCCGGGGTGCCGGGCGGATGTTGTTGCAGGCGGCCGAGATCTATGCCGCTCAATGCAAGCTAACTTGCCTGCGGCTGGAAACGCGGATCGAACTTGTCGAAAACCACCGGATTTTTGCCAAATGGGGCTTTATCCGCACGGCGGAAGGTCGTCATCCCGGGTTCCCCCATCCGACCTTCATCGAGATGCGCAAAACCCTCTGAGGCCTAACCCCGGCCGGGCAGGACGCGATCCGGCGGGCGGTGTCCGTCGAAGAAGGTGCGGATGTTGATCACCACCTTGTCGCCCATGTCGATACGGCCTTCGAGTGTCGCCGAGCTCATATGCGGTAAAAGCACCACCTTGCCTTCGCTGGCAAGCTTGATCAGCTTGGGATTGATCGCCGGTTCGTTTTCGAACACGTCAAGCCCGGCGCCGGCGATCTTGCATTCCCGCAGGCATTTGATCAGCGCAACCTCATCGACGATGCCGCCGCGCGCCGTGTTGACGATGTAGCTCGTTGGCTGCATCAGCGCCAGGCGCCGCGCGGAGAGCAGGTGATAGGTCGCAGGGGTCGATGGACAATTGACCGAGACGATATCGACGCGGGCAAGCATCTGGTCGAGGCTGTCCCAATAGGTCGCCTCCAGCTTTTCCTCAGTCTCGGTGCTGACGCGGTGGCGGTTGTGATAGTGGATCGACAGACCAAAGGCTTTCGCGCGGCGGGCAACGGCGGTGCCGATCCGGCCCATGCCGACAATGCCGATGCGCTTGCCGGAAATCCGGCGTCCAAGCATCCAGGTCGGCGACCATCCCGCCCATTCCTCTTTCCGGTCGGTGAGAATCCGCGAGCCTTCGGTGAGGCGGCGCGGCACGGCGAGAATGAGCGCCAGCGTCATATCGGCCGTATCTTCGGTCAAGACGTTCGGCGTGTTGGTCACGGTAATGCCCTGGCGGGCGGCGGCATCGACATCGATATGATCGACGCCATTGGAAAAGCTGGCGATCAGCTTCAGCTGTGGTCCCGCCTGCTCGATCAGTGCCGCATCGATCCGGTCGGTCAGCGTCGGAACCAGCACGTCCGCCCGCTTCACCGCCGCCACGAGTTCGGGCTGCGTGCGCGGCGTGTCGTCGATGTTGAGTTCGGCGTCAAACAGTTCGCGCATGCGTGTCTCGACGACATCGGGCAGTTTGCGGGTGATGTAGACCTTGGGTTTTTTCTTCGCGGTCATTGCTGCCTGCTTCGCCTTGTTGACGGATTTTTAACCAAGATGAGTGATCGTTCTCCCTGCAGTTCCATTTTCTACCAGACCCGGTGGGGAAGACAAACAAAACTCGAGATGTTCCCAGACGATTTGCGTGTCTTCGGCGGGGTTGGTCAGAGATTTAACTGCAAGTTTCTGAATCTTTTTGGAAAATGGATTTTGTCATGCGTCAGTTCCTTTCCAGGCTCGCTTTCGCCACCGCAGTCACACTGTCCCTCGTTGCCCTCGAGGCAACACCGGCCCTTGCCCAGGCGGCCAAGGGTGCGAGCGGCCTGCCGCTGCCGCGCTTCGTCAGCCTGAAATCCAAGAGCGTCAATCTGCGTGTCGGCCCCAGCGTCGATTATGCCGTCGCCTGGCGCTACTTGAGATCAGGCGTGCCGGTCGAAGTGACCCAGGAATACGACAATTGGCGCAAGATCCGCGATGCCGATGGCACCGAAGGCTGGGTCAACCAGGCGCTACTCTCGGGCGACCGGACGGCCGTTGCTGCCCCGTGGATGCGCGGCAAGGGCGAGGGTGTCTTCGTCAACATGCGGCGTGACCCGCAGTCGGGCGGCGCCATCGTCGCGCGGATCGAACCGGGCGTCGTCGTGCATGTCGGCGAATGCAACGGCGAATGGTGCCGCGCCGAAGCGCAGGGCGCGGAAGGCTGGATTTCACAGGGTGAAATCTGGGGCGCCTATCCGGGCGAAGCGTTCAAATAAAGTTTCGCGAGAGAGCCGGTCAGAGCAGACCGGCATCCTTCGCCGCTGCAGACAGCGAGATCATCGGCCGAGGGCCAATCTGCTCGATGACGATTCCAGCCGCAAGGCTGCCGAGCTTGCCGCAATCGGCCAATGTCCGTCCCGTCGTGTAGCCATGCAGGAAGCCGGCGGCATAAAGGTCGCCGGCACCTGTCGTGTCAACAACGCTTTGAACCGTCGTTGCCTCGACCTTCACCCGCTCGCCGCCCCTGACGACGATTGAACCTTCCTCGCTCAGCGTCACCGCAGCCAGCTTGCAATCTTGCGAAATCATCGACAGCGCCTGCTCGAAATCCTCTGTTTCATAGAGGGCCAGCGCCTCGGCGCGGTTGGCAAAGACGATATCGACGGTGCCCGATCGCATCAGGTCGAGGAATTCCGCGCGGTAGCGATGGACGCAGAAGCTGTCGGACAGGGTCATGGCCACTTCGCGGCCGTTCGCATGGGCAATGCGGGCGCATTCGCGAATGGCATCCTTGGCCAGTGGCGGATCCCACAGATAGCCCTCGAAATAGGTCACGGCGGCTTCGGCAACGACGGATGGCTCGACGTCTTCGGGGCCAAGCTCGACGCAGGCACCCAGATAGGTGTTCATCGAGCGCTCGCCATCCTCGGTGACGAAGATCATCGAGCGCGCGGTCGGCGGAAGATCTTCCAGCGGCTTCGTCTCGAAATGCACGCCCTGGGCGCGGATGTCATGGGTAAAGATTTCGCCCAGCTGGTCATTGGCAACCTTGCCGAAATAGGCCGCCCGGCCGCCCAGGCTGGCAATGCCGGCCGCCGTATTGCCGGCACTGCCGCCGGAAGCCTCGAGCGCCGGTCCCATGCGCGAATAGAGCAGTTCAGCCCGATCCGCATCAATCAGGTTCATCGCGCTCTTGATGATGCCGTTATGGACAAGGAATGCGTCGTCGCAGCGCGCAATGATATCCACAATCGCATTGCCGATCGTGAGCACGTCGAATTTTGTCATCCGGAAACCGCCTGGAATGTGTGTCAGTCGGTGTCCGGTAATAGCGGATTTGTGGAAGTTTGGAAGCGGAAAGCGAAAAAGAGCCGTCAAAGGTAGATTTTACTTGATATAGGAAATAATCATTTCCTATATAGCGCTCATGGAAACCGCAGCCGAAACACCTGAAGTCCAGCGCCCGCGCGGCCGCCCGAGGGCATTTGATACCGATGCAGCGCTGGAGCGCGCCATCGATATCTTCTCGACGCGCGGCTATCACGGCACCTCGATCAGCGATCTCACCGATGCCATGCAATTGACGCCGGGCAGCATCTACAAGGCGTTCAAGGACAAGCGCGGCATTCTGCTGGCGGCTTTCGACCGCTATCGTGTTTTGCGCAGCACGAAACTTGCGGCGGCGATTGCGCCCTTTCCGCTTGGGCGCGACAAGATCAGGGCGGCCCTGCAATTCTACGCCGATGCCGCCCATGGCGAACTTGGCCAGCGCGGCTGCCTCGTCATTGCGACCGCTGCGGAACTGGCCGCCTCCGATCCGGTTGCCGCAGAGCGCGTCGATGTCGCGCACGCAACCAATGAAGCCGTCATGAAAGATTGCATTCTGCTCGGCCAGTCGGATGGATCGGTGGCTTCGAGCATCGATGCGGCCGATACCGCCCGCGCACTGCTCTGCCTTTTGCAGGGCATGCGCATCGTCGGGAAAACCGGCCGGAGCCGCGCGGACATGATGGCGGTCACGGATGTGGCGATGAGACTGCTTGTTTGAACATTTTGATGTCTTGAGACGCCGATCTTGGGAACTGGATTTGGAGACGACCGTGACCAGCATTGCAAGCCGGCCTGATATTGCCCCGCAATCCCCTATCGAACCCAATGCCATCGCGCCCGAGGCCATTGAACCGAAAGCCATGTCATCGTCGATGATGTTCCTTCTGGCTGCGGCTTGCGGCCTGATCGCTGCCAATCTCTATTACGCACAGCCGCTGATCGGCCCGATCAGCGCGTCACTCGGCCTGTCGCCGGGCGCTGCCGGATTGATCGTGACGCTGACGCAGATCGGCTATGGCATCGGTCTTCTATTGATCGTGCCGTTGGGCGATCTCTTTGAAAATCGCAAGCTCATCCTCTCGGTGATGGCGCTGGGAACCGTGGCCGTGGTCGGAGCGGGGCTTGCCTCGACGCCACTGCCGTTTCTGGCCTCGGCATTCTTCATTGGTCTGGGCTCGGTCGCCATCCAGATCATCGTGCCCTATGCGGCGCATATGACGCCCGAGGCGCATCGCGGACAGGCCGTCGGCAATGTTATGAGCGGCCTGATGGTTGGCATCATGCTGGCGCGCCCGGCCTCCAGCTTCATCGCCGAGTTCCTGCCTTGGCATATGGTCTTCTTCATTTCGGCTGCCGTTCTGGTGGTGCTGGCTTTGGTGCTTGCCCGCGCTCTGCCGCCGCGCGTTCCGCAGACGGGATTGAGCTATGGCGCGCTCTTGGCGTCGATGGGCCAGCTGGTCGCCACAACCCCGATCCTGCGCCGCCGGTCGCTCTATCACGCTTTCATGTTCGCCGCCTTCAGCCTGTTCTGGACGACGACGCCGCTGCTTCTGTCGGGGCCGGAATTCGGCCTGTCGCAGGGGCAGATCGCCCTGTTCGCCTTGGCCGGTGCCGCCGGCGCCATCGCCGCGCCGATCAGCGGGCGGCTTGCCGACAAGGGCTGGAGCTATCTTGCCACGCGCCTGTCGATGCTGTCGGTGGCTGCGGCCTTCCTCATCACCCATATCGCGCCGTCCGGCTCGGTACTGGGGCTGGGTCTTCTCACCTTCGCCGCCATCCTGCTGGATTTTGGCGTCACCACCAATCTGGTGCTCGGCCAGCGCGCCATCTTCGTGCTCGGCTCCGAATATCGCAGCCGCCTGAACGGGCTCTATATGGCGACCTTCTTTGCCGGTGGCGCCATCGGCTCGGCGCTCGGCGGCTGGCTTTATGCGCAGGGCGGCTGGTGGGCGGCCTCGATGATGGGTCTTGCTCTGCCGGTGCTGGCGCTCCTCTATTCGCTTGGCGAACGCAAGCCCGGCTGATCAGCCGGGAAGCACTGAAGCCTCGTATTGTCCCGCAAATTCCGCCGTCGGCGGGATGGGTTTGATCACGTCGATTAAAACGCCGTTCGGATCGGCGGTGATGAAATGCCGCTGGCCGAAATCCTCGTCGCAAATCGCCTTCAGGATCGGCAGGCCGGCGGCCTGGAACTGAGCATAGAGCGCATCCGGATCCTCGACCTCGAAATTCAAAAGCAGCCCGCCAACGGTTCTGCGCCCGCTCTCAGGGATCGTCGTGTGTGTACCGTCGAGAATGGCCAGTGTCACATGCGCATTCTCTATCGATTGCAGATGCATGTACCAATCCGCAGTGAACAGTGCCTCGAAGCCGAAGTTCCGGATGTAGAAATCGGCCGTCCCCTGAACGTCACGCGTCATGATGACGGGATAATAATTGGTGATTTTCATCTCTTTTCCTCCGTGTGAAATTATCATACAGTCTGTATGTTTTTGTAATTAACATACATACAGATTGTATGTAAAGGTGGAAAATGCGCCGTACCAACAAGGAACGAACCGAAAGCATGCGGCTGATGCTGATGGCGGCGGCGCGCACGCTGTTCGTCGCGAAAGGCTATACCGAGACCGCAACCCCTGAGATCGCCAGCGCTGCCGGCGTCACGCGCGGCGCGCTCTATCATCACTTCGAGGATAAGAAGGCGCTGTTTGCAGCCGTCGTCGCAGAGGAGGCGCGGCAGGTCGGTGCGGGGATCGCGGCTGGATCAGAGAACACGTCCAACGCGCGAGACGCTTTACTTGACGGCGCGCGCGGCTATTTCGATGCCATGGCAGTGCCCGGCCGTACGCGGCTTCTCCTGCTCGATGGCCCCGCCATCCTTGGACTTCGCAGCCTGCAGGATATCGATCAGGAACATGCTGAGGGGAGTTTGAAGGCGGGCCTGTCAGATCTTTTTGCTGCAGGCGGAAAAGATTTGGCGCTGCTGGATGTCTTCACCCAGCTCCTGTCCGCCGCCTTCGACCGCGCAGCATTGGCCATCGAAGCGGGTGCGCAGCGCAAGGATTACGAAA
Organism: Rhizobium sp. Root483D2; assembly: GCF_001426685.1. Classification (GTDB taxonomy): domain Bacteria; phylum Pseudomonadota; class Alphaproteobacteria; order Rhizobiales; family Rhizobiaceae; genus Pararhizobium; species Pararhizobium qamdonense. The sequence continues at coordinate 72,160 of NZ_LMFB01000012.1, forward strand.
GCGCCATCGCCGCCCTCATTGACGGGATCGCGGTCAAATGATCTGGGCCGGCAGTTCGACCAGCGGTGCCGGTATCTCGCTGGTCTTTTCGGCCGCCTTGCAGATGTCGGCAATCACGCAACGCTGGCATTCCGGTTTGCGGGCCTTGCAGCAATAGCGCCCGTGCAGGATCAGCCAATGATGCGCGTGATAGAGATAATGATCGGGAATGATCTGCATCAGCTTGTGTTCGACTTCGTCCGGGGTCTTGCCCGGTGCCAGACAGAGCCGGTTGGCGATGCGGAAAATATGCGTATCGACCGCCATGGTCGCTTGCCCGAAGGCCATCGATAGCACCACATTGGCGGTCTTGCGGCCAACGCCGGGCAGGGTGATGAGGTCTTCGCGGGTGCGCGGGACTTCGCCGCCGTATTCGGCGATCAGCTTTTCGCTGAGCGCAATGACATTCTTCGCCTTGTTGCGGTAAAGCCCGATCGTCCGGATATAGTCGCGAACCTGGTCTTCTCCGAGCGCCACCATTTTTTCCGGCGTGTCGGCAATGGCAAAAAGCGCCCGCGTCGCCTTGTTGACGCCCGCGTCCGTCGCCTGTGCCGACAGCGCCACCGCAACGACCAGGGTGAACGGATTGACATGTTCCAGCTCGCCCTTCGGCTCGGGCCGCTGGATCGAGAAGCGGCGGAAAATCTCCTCGATTTCCGCTTGGCTATAGGCTGTCTTCGGCTTTGACCTGGCGCGGCCGGTTGTCGCGGGTTTCGCTTTCGCAGGTTTGAGCGCGGATTTTGGCTTCACGTTTTTCATGATGCATCTATAGTCATTCGCCATGAACGATGGCAACGCCGAGATATCGAACGAGGACCAGCCGGTTTTTGCAGCCGAGCTGACGCCCTATCGTTCGCTGGGGGTCAAGGGCTTCAAGGTTTTCCTGCTGATCGCAGCGCTGATGAGCCTGCTCCATATTTTCGTGTTCGTCGTGATCGGCGCCTGGCCGATCGTTTTCTTCTTCGGGCTGGATTTCCTGCTGCTGTTTGGCGCTTTCTGGCTGAATTATCGCTCCGCCCGTGCCCGCGAAGAAATCCGCGTGTCCCGCACTGATGTCTGCGTGCGCAAATTTAACCCGGCCGGCCGGATGATCGAACACCGGTTCAACCCCTTCTGGACGCGCTTCAACATTGCCCGCCACCAGGAAATCGGCATCGTCTCCATGCAGCTCAGCGACCGGCAGCGCAGCACCGATATCGGCTCCTTCCTCAACCGCGACGACCGCGAAACGTTCGCCACCGCCTTTTCCGGCGCCTTGGCTACCGTGAAACGGCGTTAGAGCGCTTCATCTTTAAACGAAAGCATTCTGCCGGAAATTCATCCGGCCCTTTGGGTTGGCTGAAAACGGCCGTCCACTGTGTCGGATGGCTGGCCCGATGGATCGGCATCGCTCTGCGCCATCCTTCGTGTGGAACGGCCGTTTTGAGCCAACAGAATTGCTTCCGTTTAAAGATGAAGCGCTCTTGGACAAGAATCGGGTGGCGATCCCCCATTGGGAGTGATTATCTCTGGCACCAAGGAGATAGAACCATGGATATCAAAACCTCGAAGCCCACTGATATCACGCCGCAAGGCAGCGATTATGAGATCGTCAGCCGCGTCGTCGAACTGCTGACCGAGAATTATCGCGAGCAGCCGTCTCTCGACGCCATTGCCAGCGATCTCGGCCAGTCGCCGACGCAGTTGCAAAAGACGTTTACCCGCTGGGCCGGGCTCTCTCCCAAGGCGTTCCTGCAGGCCGTAACCCTCGATCATGCCAAGCGCCTGCTGCGCCAGGAGGAATTGCCGCTTCTGGAAACCAGCTTTGAGCTTGGCCTTTCAGGCCCAAGCCGGCTGCATGATCTCTTCGTCACCCACGAGGCGATGTCGCCGGGCGAATGGAAGTTGCGCGGTGGCGGCTTGACCATTCGCTACGGGTTTCACCCATGCCCGTTCGGCGTGGCGCTGGTGATGGTCACTGATCGCGGATTGGCGGGCCTTGCCTTCAACGATGCCGGCGACGAGAAGGCGAGTTTCGAGGATATGGCGAGCCGCTGGCCGAATGCCAGGTTCATCGAGGATAGCGCAGCGACCGCAGGCTATGCCGCCCGTATTTTCGACGCGAAGGAATGGAGCGCCGAAGAGCCTTTGCGTGTCGTCCTGATCGGCTCCGATTTTCAGATCCGCGTCTGGGAATCGCTCTTGAAAATTCCCATGGGCAAGGCCGTCACCTATTCCGACATCGCCTGCGATATCGGACAGCCCACAGCCTCACGCGCCGTCGGCGCTGCCGTCGGCCGCAACCCGATTTCGTTCGTCGTCCCCTGTCACCGGGCGCTCGGCAAGAGCGGCGCCTTGACCGGCTACCACTGGGGCCTCACCCGCAAGCGGGCCATGCTTGGCTGGGAAGCGGGCAAGCTCTGACAAAAAAAAGGGCGGTTTGCGCCGCCCTTTGATGGAAGCAATCAACTCCGGCTCAATGCGCGCCGGACATGTCGCCCAGCACTTCCTTGGACGCGACGGTGGAATCGGCCTTCAGCTTGTAGACCATCGGCACGCCGGTCGCGAGGTTGACCGAGAGGATCTGTTCGCGGTCGAGCCGGTCGAGAACCATCAGCAGCGAGCGCAACGAATTGCCGTGGGCAGCAACGAGCACCTTTTCGCCTGCCAGCACGCGCGGCAGGATGTCGGTCATGTAATAGGGCCAGACGCGGGCGCCGGTGTCCTTCAGGCTTTCGCCGCCCGGCGGCGGTACGTCATAGGAACGGCGCCAGATATGCACCTGTTCTTCGCCCCACTTGGCGCGGGCGTCGTCCTTGTTGAGGCCGGAGAGATCGCCGTAGTCGCGCTCGTTCAGGGCCTGGTCCTTGATGGTTTCGAGGTCGGGCTGGCCGAGATTGTCGAGAATGAGCTTCAACGTATGCTGCGCGCGCGTCAGAACCGAGGTGAAGGCGACGTCGAACTTGATGCCGTAATCGGCCAGCGCCTTGCCACCGGCATTGGCTTCCTCGATGCCCAGCGGCGTCAGGTCAGGGTCCTTCCAGCCGGTAAACAGGTTCTTCAGGTTCCAGTCACTTTGGCCGTGACGCACAAGGACGAGGGTGCCGCTCATGGAAATTCCTCCGGGGAGTTTTAGGGATCAGGACAGCCCGAGCACGTCGAGCATGGAATAGAAGCCGGGTTTCTGGTTGCGTGCCCAGAGTGCGGCGGTAACCGCGCCACGGGCAAAGATCGCCCGGTCGGTGGCGGAATGGGACAGCGTCACCTGCTCGCCTTCGCCGGCGAGGATGACGGAATGTTCGCCGATGACCGAGCCGCCGCGCAATGTGGCAAAGCCGATTGTCCCGGCAACACGCGCCCCGGTATGGCCGTCGCGCACCCGAACGGAATGACCGGCAAGGCCGATCTGGCGCCCCTTGGCAGCCGCTTCGCCCAGCAGCAAGGCCGTTCCCGAGGGGGCATCCACCTTGTGCTTGTGGTGCATTTCGAGGATCTCGATATCCCAGTTTTCCGGTCCGAGCGCGCGTGCCGCCTGCTCCGTCAAAACACCGAGCAGGTTGACGCCGAGGCTCATATTGCCGGATTTGACGATCCTTGCATGCCGCCCGGCCGCCTTGAATTTTTCCTCGTCATCCGCAGAGCAGCCGGTCGTGCCGATCACATGGACGATGCGCGCCTGCGCGGCAAGCCCGGCAAAATCCACCGAAGACGCCGGCGCGGTAAAGTCGAGCACGCCTTCTGCCTCGACAAAGGCCTCGAGCGGCTCGCCGGTGATAACGACGCCGGTCGGTCCAAGGCCTGCGATCTCGCCGGCGTCCCGGCCGATGAAGGCGGAGCCCGGCCGTTCGACGGCGGCAAACAGGGTGGCACCCGGCATGGCGTGGATGGTGCGGATCAGGGTCTGGCCCATCCGTCCTGCGGCTCCGACCACCACCAGCTTCATGTCTGTCCCGCTCATGCCCGTCTCATTCCTCAGATCAGTGTTTCGGCGTCCGCGACCGGTTGCGCAGTTGATGTGCCCTGCAGGTTGTGCAGGCGAGCGTAAAGGCCGTCGCTGCGCTGCGCAAGCGCCTCATGCGTGCCTTCTTCCGCCACGATCCCATCCTTCATGACGATGATCTTGTCGGCATTGACGACGGTCGAGAGGCGGTGTGCGATGACAACCACGGTGCGCCCGCTCATGGCGTGATCGAGCGCCTTCTGCACGGCGGCTTCCGATTCGGTATCGAGCGCCGATGTCGCCTCATCGAGAAGCAGGATCGGCGCATTGCGCACCAGCGCGCGGGCGATCGAAAGCCGCTGGCGCTGGCCGCCGGACAGGGTCACGCCGTTCTCGCCCACGGGCGTATCGTATCCGCGCGGCTGCGTGCGGATGAAGTCATGCGCATAGGCGAGTTTCGCGGCTTCCTCGACTTCCGCATCCGTGGCTGTCGGGCGGCCATAGCGGATATTGTCGCGGATCGAGCCTTCGAACAGATAAGGCTGCTGCGAAACATAGGCGAGCCCGTTGCGCAGCGATTGCTTGGTGACATGGGCGATATCCTGCCCGTCGATCAGGATATCGCCGCCGGAAGGATCGTAAAAACGCGGAATGAGGCTGATGACGGTGGATTTCCCGGCGCCGGATGGCCCGACCAGCGCCGTCGTCTTGCCGCCTTCGGCAATGAAGCTGACACCCTTGAGGATGTCGTCGCCCTCATTATAGGAGAAACGCACATTCCGGAACTCGATCTTGGCGGCCGTGATCTTTAAGGGCAGAGCATCCGGCAGGTCCCGCTGATGCGGCACCATATCGAGGATTTCGTAGATCATCCGGGCGTTGACGACGGCGCGTTCCAGCGAAACCTGCAACCGTGCCAGGCGCCTGGCCGGGTCATAGGCCATTAACAGCGCGGTCACGAAGGCAAAAAAGGCACCCGGCTGGATGCCATCATAGATCGACCGGAAGGCGGCATAAGCCAAAACGCTGGCGATCGCAAAACCCGCAAAGGTTTCTGTCATCGGCGCGGTACGCTCGCTGAGGCGGGCAATGCGGTTGGCGCGGTTTTCCGCCCGGTCGATGATCGTCTCGACCTTGGTCCGCAGCTGCTCTTCCATCGTGAACGCCTTGACGATGGTGATGCCCTGGATGGTTTCCTGCATGGCGCCAAGCACATGGCTGTTGATCTCGACGGATTCGCGGGTTGCCAGCCGCAGCCGCCGCGAAATGTAGCGAAGGCCGATCAGGAGCGGCGGGGCAACGACGAAAACGATCAGCGTCAGCAGCCAGTCCTTGCTGATCATCACGCCGATCAACGCCACCAATGTCAGGAAGTCGCGCGCAAGCGACGTCACCGTCATGTTCAGCACGTCACGGATACCAGACACGTTCTGGCTGATCTGAGCGGAAATCCGCGCCGAGCGCGTATCGCTGAAATAGCCGACGCTGAGCGCCATCAGGTGCGAATAGAGGCGGCGCTGGTAGCTGGCGACGATATTGTTACCGATCTTCGAGAGCGCCACGGCCTGGCCATAGGTGGCAAAGCCGCGCAGGACGAAGGCGAGAAAGATCGCTCCACAGATGTAAAGAACGATGTCGGCACGCTTGTTGGCAAAGGCTTCGTTGACGACCGATTCCATGATCCAGGCGGTAAACGCGGTGGTTCCCGCAACAAGGACGAGGCAGGCGACGGCAATGGTATACCCGCGCAGATGCGCGCGCCCGTTTTCGGCGATCACGCGCTTGAGAACGCTGGTAATGGTCTCGCGATCGACTGCAGGGAGCTTTGTCTTGGCTTGCTTCAAGCTGGTTTCCTCAAAACCCGGCGCGCTCTGAGGCGCCTTATTTCACCGGGCTCTATAGTACCTTGATCCCTGTTTGGCGAGTCTGAGCCGCTGTCCTGGCTTCAAGTTCTCCAGCGCCGTCCCTCCGTTGCAACACCAAAGCGCGATGGCGTGCGCGCATAGGCGGCAAGGCCGGAAAGCGCTGCGGTCGGATGGGTGACCACGAAAGTCGGAATGGTCTTGAGCAGCGCCGAATGCGGTGCCTTGTCTTCAAAGGCCTGCCGGAACTCCGGTTTCTTCAGCGCAGGCAGGATCTTTTGCGAAATGCCGCCGGCCAGAAAAACGCCGCCACGCGCCATGAAGATCATCGCCATGTCGCCGGCAACGCGGCCGAGATAGGTGGAGAACAAGGAGACTGTCTCGACAGCCAGTCCGTCAGTGCCGGCCAGTGCATGGGTGGTCACATCGGCCGGATCGGCAAGCGCCGGGTCGCGGCCCTCTGATTCGCAGACGGCGCGGTAGATGTTCGTGATCCCACGGCCGCAGAGCAACTGCTCGGCGGAAATCCGTCCTTCGATTGGCTCGAGGAAAGGCCAGATCTGGTAATCGCGCTCGCTGCGCGGACCGACATCCACATGGCCGCCTTCGCCGGGAACCGGAAACCAGGTGTGCTGCGCATGCACAAGTCCCGCAACGCCAAGGCCGGTCCCAGGGCCCAGCACGGCGCAGGAGGCGGAGTCGAGAACGGAGCCGGGGCCGATCTGTTCGCGGCCCTCCTCGCCGATCGCGGCGATCGCCAGCGCCTGCGCCTCGAAATCGTTGATGATGATGACATCTTCCAGCGACAAGGCCGTCAGCATGTCCCTCGGCTTGATCACCCAGCCGGCATTGGTCAGCGGAATATCGTCGCCCTTGACCGGGCCTGCCACCGCGATGATCGCCGATCGCGGCTGCACGGATGTCCTGTCGAGAATGCTGGTCTGCAGCGCTTCCTCGATGCTGGCATAGTTGGTCGTCGGAATGATCGGAAACAGCTTCGGCTCGGCAAAGGCGTCGATCAGCAGCGCAAACCGGGCATTGGTTCCGCCGATATCGCCGATCAGGATTGGAAAGGTGAGGCCGCTATCGGTATCTGGGAGCGTGGGCATGAAGGGTTCCGTTATGATCGTGCAGACTGAAGGTCGATGAGAGCTGTATCAGGGATGGTTGAAGTCGATCAACTGTTCTGCGGTCGCCCGGTTCAGCGCCATCGGAATATCGTAGACGGTGGCAAGCCGCATCAGCGCCTTCACATCGACATCGTGCGGCATGGCCGTCAGCGGATCGACGAAGAAGATCAGCATCTGTACGTCGCCGGTGGCAATCATCGCGCCGATCTGCTGGTCGCCGCCCAGCGGACCGCTCTTCAGCCGGATCACGTTGAGGCTGGGGCAGGCCTCCTGCACCCGGCCGCCGGTGGTGCCGGTGGCAACGATTTCCAGCCGGCGAAAACTGCCTCATTGGCCTGCGCGAACGCCGCCATGTCGTCCTTCTTCTGATCGTGCGCAATCAGCGCCACGCATTTCTGGCTGGCCATCACAGATCTCCCGGCATCAAGCCGACCGCAGAAAGTCTCGACTTAAATCGATTTGATTTTCTTTACAGCACAGTTTGCCGCTTGAAAAGCGCCGAACGTGCCGGCGCCTTAGCTCCCTGGAGGGCAGGACTTACTGCAGGGCGGGACGGGCCAACGGAATAGGAACGCCCGTATCCGGAAGCTCGTTGCTGCCTGCGTGGATAGCCTGCCGGATTGCGGCTTCGCTGGACGCCGGCTGCGGCGCCACATAGGCGTTCCCGAACGTAGCTGACTGTTCGGAGGCCGCAGGTGCGGAAAGCAGCGCCGTGCAGGCTTTCGGCAAGTCCGAAAGGGTGGTGAAGCGTGGCTTTACCGGCTTTGCGTTCGGATCTTTCTTCGGCGTGGCCCAGGGCTCCTTGGTAAACCACCAGGCGAGCGACTTGTCGCAGCCATCGCCGCTGGCAACCGGCGCCTGCGCCTTGCAGTTCGGCGTGCCCGGCGGGCAGAACATGCGGATGTGGAAATGCTCGTCATGGCCATAGACCGGACGCACCTTGCCAAGCAGATCGCGGTCGCCGGTCCAGGTCTCGCAGAGTTTCTTCTTGATCGCCGGATTGACGAAAACGCGCTCCACCTGCGGATAGCTCGCCGCCTGCATCACCAGCCTGGCATGGGTCGGCGTCCAGCGGGCAGCGTTCACGGTCAGGAACTTGCTCTTGTCGAGCATAGACGTAAAAGGCATGTCTTCGCGCGCCTGGGTGGACAGAGGCTGTGCGGGTTTGGGCGTAAACCAGATGTCGGCATCGAGCCCGATCTGGTGGGAGGCGTGTCCGGTGATCATCGGCCCGCCGCGCGGCTGCGAAATGTCGCCGATCAGGATGCCGGATCCCCATCCAAGTTGCACCGCATCCTGGGAAAACCGTTCCAGAAGCTGGATCATCGCCGGATTGCCCCAGCGGCGGTTTCGCGACAGGCGCATCGCCTGCCATGTCGGCCCGTCGGTCGGGATCGCCACGGCGCCGGCCATGCAGCCCTTGGCATAAAAGCCGATCGGGTTTGGCGCCGCCTCGCTCGGAAGCTGCACCTTGCCAAAGATCTGCTTGGCAGGTGTATCGTCAGCCGAAGCGGCCGCACCTGCGGCGAGGCTGAGGCCCGTCAACGCTATCAGCGCAACCGATGCCATCCGCCGGAAATAAGCCGTCTTCGTCGCTGCCATCTGCCGCCCGTTTCCCAATCAATCCATGGTGTTCCGCGTCCGGATGTGCCCATCCGCGATTCGCCTGGTAGACACTGACACGCCGTCTTTGTGTCAGACTTACGCACACACGCAACCGTGACCCAAAAAAAAGGCCCGATTTGAGGCAGCTTCTGTCAATTGCCCGGATTTTGCCTATTCTGTCGTCCAGTAGCGGAAAAATGAAAAACGGAAGAGGCGAATTGGCATGAATTTCAGACGCGCACTGGCTTTGGCGGCAACCCTATTCCTGGCAACCGGACCAGTGATGGCGCAGGAACCGGTCTGGCACGGCGGCGTCACCACGATCGGCGAGTTGAAATACAAAGACGGCTTTATCCGCTTCGATTACGTCAATCCGGATGCGCCGAAGGGCGGCGAACTGAAACTTTCCGCAATCGGAACCTATGACACGTTCAACCCGATCCTTTCCAAGGGCGAGGCGCCGGCGGGTGTCGCTTCACTGGTTTTCGATACGCTGCTGAAGTCTGCCGAAGACGAGGTCACCGCCTCCTACGGGCTTCTCGCGGAAAGCGTCTCCTACCCCGACGACTTTTCCTCCGCCACCTTTAGGCTTCGCCCCGAAGCAAAATGGGCGGACGGGCAGCCGGTAACGCCCGAAGACGTCATCTTCTCCTTCGATATGTCGAAAGAGCATAACCCGCTCCTCTCCAACTATTACCGCCATGTGGTCTCGGCTGAAAAAACCGGCGAGCGCGACATCACCTTCCGCTTCGACGAGAAGAACAACCGCGAGCTTCCCAACATTCTCGGCCAGTTTCCGATCGTGCCGAAGCATTGGTGGGAAGGTCAGGATGCCAAGGGCAACAAGCGCGATATCAGCCGTACCACGCTGGAACTGGTCATGGGCTCAGGGCCCTACAAGATCGCTGCCTTCCAGGCAGGAGGTTCAATCCGCTTCGAATTGCGTGACGATTATTGGGGCAAGAACGTCAACGTCAATGTTGGCCAGAACAATTTCGGCACGATTACCTACACATTCTTTGGCGACAGGACGATCGAGTTCGAGGGTGTGCGTGCCGGCGATGTCGATTATTACCAGGATAATAGCGCCAGCCATTGGGCAACGTTCTATGACTTCCCTGCCGCCAAGGATGGCCGTGTGATTCGCGCGGAGATCGAGAACCCGCTGCGTGCCACCGGCATCATGCAGGCTTTCGTGCCGAACCTGCGCCGGGACAAATTCAAGGATCAGAAGGTGCGCGAAGCACTGAACTACGCCTTCGATTTCGAGGACTTGAACCGCACGCTTGCCTATAATGCCTTCCAGCGCATCGACAGTTACTTCTGGAATACCGAGCTTGCCTCTTCCGGGCTTCCCGAGGGGCGCGAAAAGGAAATCCTGGAAGCGCTGAAGGACAAGATCCCCGCCGACGTCTTCACCACGCCCTACACGAACCCCATCAATGGCGATCCGCAAAAGGTGCGCGGAAACCTGCGCACCGCACTCGCGCTGTTCAAGGAGGCCGGTTACGAGCTGAAGGGAAGCCAACTGGTCAACACGAAGACCGGTGAGCCGTTCCGGTTCGAGATTCTTCTGTCCAATCCATCCTTCGAGCGAACGGTTTCGCCCTTCGTCAACAGCGTGAAGAAAATCGGCATTGATGCGCGCATGCGCACCGTGGACGCTTCGCAATATACCAACCGCGTCCGCAGCTTCGATTACGACATGATCTACGGCATCTGGGGGCAATCGCTGGTGCCGGGCAACGAGCAGAGCGACTATTGGGGCTCCGCCTCGGTCAATCAGCAGGGCTCGCGGAACTATGCAGGCATTGCCGATCCGGCAATCGACGAGCTTATCCGCAAGATCATCTTCGCGCCGAACCGGGAGGAACTGGTGGCGACCACGAGAGCGCTCGACCGCGTCCTTCTTTCCCATCATTATGTCGTACCGCTGTTCTATTCCAAGGCGCAACGCATCGCCTATTGGAACCACCTGACCCATCCGGCTGAATTGCCCTATTACGGCTTGGGCTTTCCCGATGTCTGGTGGTCGAAAAACGCTGAGAAATGAGCTGGGGGTTGCGCCGGAAGGCCGGCTGGGTTCCATATAGCCATGACGAATCACCCCCGCCGCCTGCCGGCGGGGCCTGCCGGTCCGCAAGCGATGCGCGGCGGCAAAACGGGAAGGGTTGGGCTTGACCGACTGGAGATCCACGCGGCGTGCGAGAGCGCTTCCAGCAACAGGGCGGAGCGGTTTTGCATCCGTATGTGCACCTGTATCAAAAGCCCGGCGGCAAGCCCCGGCGGGTAGCTGCTGATGGGTGCCTATATCCTGCGGCGTCTTTTCCTGATGATCCCGACGATCGTCGGGATCATGGCGATTTCCTTTGCCGTCATTCAGTTTGCGCCTGGCGGACCTGTTGAGCAGGTGATTTCCGATCTGACCGGCCAGAACCAGGGCGACCGGCTGTCGGGAAGCAGCGGCGATCTCGGCGGCCAGTCGATGGGCGACGATTCCTCCGGGCGTTACCGCGGCGCGCAAGGGCTCGATCCGGAATTCATCAAGAAGCTGGAAAAGCAATTCGGCTTCGACAAGCCGCCGCTGCAGCGATTCGGCGAGATGATGTGGAACTATATCCGCTTTGATTTCGGCGAGAGCTTCTTCCGCAACACCTCGGTGATCGACCTGATCCTTGAGAAGATGCCGGTATCGATCTCGCTTGGCCTGTGGATCCTGTTGTTTTCCTACGCGATTTCCATTCCGCTCGGTATCAAGAAAGCCATGTCGGACGGGTCTACATTCGATGTCTGGACATCCGGCATCATCATCGTCGGCTATGCGGTTCCAGGCTTCCTGTTCGGCATCCTTTTGATCGTGCTGTTTGCTGGCGGCTCGTTTTTCGACTGGTTCCCGCTGCGCGGCATCGTCTCGGATAATTTCGCGCAGCTGAACTGGTGGCAGAAGATCCTCGATTATTTCTGGCACATGACGCTGCCGCTTATCACGCTGCTGATGTCGGCCTTCGCCACGACGACGCTGCTGACAAAGAATTCCTTCATCGACGAAATCAAGAAGCAATACGTTACGACTGCGCGGGCCAAGGGGCTAACCGAGCGCCAGGTGCTCTACGGCCACGTCTTCCGCAATGCCATGCTGATCATCATCGCCGGTTTCCCCGGTGCGTTCATCACCGCCTTTTTCACCGGCTCGCTGCTGACGGAATATATCTTCTCGCTCGATGGGCTCGGGCGCCTGGGTTATGACGCCATCGTCAAGCGCGATTATCCGATCGTCTTTGCAACGCTGTACATCTTCTCGCTGATGGGCCTGTTCGTCAGCCTGCTGTCGGATCTCGTCTATACCTGGGTCGATCCGCGCATCGATTTCGACAGGAGGGATGTGTGATGGCTGCCGATATCGTCTCTTCCGATTCAACGCTTATAACCGGCCGCACGGGCCGCCTGTCGCCGGTCAATCGCCGCCGCTGGGACAATTTCAAGGCCAACCGCCGCGGCTTCTGGTCGTTCTGGATCTTTCTTGTCCTGTTCGGCCTCAGCCTCGGTGCCGAATTCATTGCCAATGACCGCCCGGTGCTGGTGTCCTACAAGGGTGAACTGCTGGTCCCGGCTCTGGTGCAATATCCGGAGGAAAAATTCCTCGGCGACATGGGGTTCCTGGCGATCACCAACTATGGCGCGCCGGAAATTTCCGATGAAATCAAGGCGAACGGCTGGATGATCTGGCCGCCGATCCGCTATTCCTACCAGACGGCCAATTCCTATATTCCGCATTCCGCGCCCACCCGTCCCTTCTGGCTGATGGACAAGGCCGAGCGCTGCTCCGGCTATCCGCAGGGCGAGAACGATCCCGGCTGCACGCTCGGCAATCTCAACTGGCTGGGTACCGATGACCAGGCGCGTGACGTTGCCGCGCGGATGATCTACGGCTTCCGCATTTCAGTCCTCTTCGGCCTGTGCCTGACCATCGCCTCCGCTGTCGTTGGCGTTACGGCCGGAGCTGTTCAAGGCTATTTCGGCGGCTGGACCGATCTTCTCTTGCAGCGCTTCATCGAGATCTGGTCGTCGATGCCGGTGCTTTACATCCTCCTGATCATCGCCGCGATCCTGCCGCCCGGCTTCTTCATCCTGCTCGGCATCATGCTGCTGTTCTCCTGGGTCGGATTTGTCGGCATCGTCCGGGCCGAGTTCCTGCGCGCCCGGAATTTCGAATATGTGCGCGCCGCCCGCGCACTCGGCGTCAACAACCGGACGATCATGTTCCGCCATCTTCTGCCCAATGCCATGGTGGCAACGCTGACCTTCCTGCCGTTCATTCTCTCCGGCTCGATCACGACATTGACATCGCTCGATTTCCTCGGCTTCGGCATGCCGCCGGGCTCGGCCTCGCTCGGCGAACTGATCAGTCAGGGCAAGTCCAACCTGCAGGCCCCCTGGCTCGGCCTCACCGCCTTCGTCGTGATGTCGGTGATGCTGTCGCTGCTGATCTTCATCGGCGAAGCCGCCCGCGATGCCTTTGACCCGAGGAAGACGTTCCGGTGAACATCTCGCAACTTGCCACCATTCAAGCTATCGTGAGTTTCACCGTATCATGGGGATGGCGCGCATGAATAAGCTGATGTTCGAACATTATCCCGCATCAAAACTTCCTGCTGATCTTCGGGAAGGGCTGGACAAGGGCGCAACGGTCCGCATCGTGATTGAAGAAGAACCAAAGCAAGCTCAGACACAGGAGGCGCGCAGTTTTCCTGGGTTCCAGAAGCTTCCGTCCATCGTGCGGCAACCCTTGAGCATTGAAGATACGCTTGCTGCTATCAAACGCATAAAGGCGCAAGACAGACCATCGGTCAGTTCCGAAGAAGCCGTAGCCCGCGTTCGGGTTTTGCGAGATGAGTGGGACGATTGATGCATGATATCAGCAGAATTTATCTCGATACGAATATCTTTATCGTGGCTTTCGAGCGTCGGGATGAACTCAGTGATCGTTTGGCTCAACTGTTCTTCACGCGTCAGTCTTCGCAGACAAGGTTTGTTACGAGCGAGCTTACGCTTTCCGAGCTTTTGGTCGTCCCGTATCGGGATAATGACGACAGTTTGATCGATACATATGAAAGCTTGATCCTGACCAACAGCTGGCTTGAAGTCGTCCCCGTTGCACAACCGACACTTCGTTATGCGGCAGTCTTGCGATCGCAATATCGAAGCCTGAAATTGCCCGATGCCATTCATCTCAGTACAGCCATTGGCACGAACTGCTCGCATATATTGACCGAAGATCGCGGAATAAACGGGGAATATAGGCTGCAGCATCCGCGATATGGAATCGTGACCGACGCCCCCTCGCTCCAAACCATCCGGCTGGACGACTCGACCCTAACCTCTCTCCTGAAAAGCCTGACCTGATGACAGACACACTTCTTTCCGTGCGCAATCTCTCGGTCGCCTTTCATCAGGGCGGCAAGACATCGACGGCGGTGGACAGCGTTTCCTTTGATATCAAGCGCGGCGAAGTGGTGGCGCTGGTGGGCGAATCCGGCTCGGGAAAATCTGTCTCGGCCAATTCGATCCTGAAACTTCTGCCCTATCCGGCTGCGAGCCATCCGGGCGGCGAAATTCTGTTCAACGGCAAGGACCTGATGACGGCGTCTGATGCGGAACTGCGCCAGGTGCGCGGCAACGACATCACGATGATCTTCCAGGAGCCGATGACCTCGCTCAATCCGCTACATTCAATTGAGCGGCAGATTGCCGAAATTCTCGATCTGCACCAGGGCATTACCGGTGCTGCCGCGCGTGCCCGCGTGCTCGAACTGCTCAATCAGGTGGGTATCCGCGAGCCGGAAAAGCGTCTTGCCGCCTATCCGCATGAATTGTCCGGCGGCCAGCGCCAGCGGGTAATGATCGCCATGGCGCTTGCCAACCGGCCGGAACTCCTGATCGCCGACGAACCGACGACGGCGCTCGACGTGACCGTACAGGCGCAGATTCTCGAGCTGTTGAAGACGCTCAAGGACGATCATGGCATGTCGATGCTGTTCATCACCCATGACCTCGGCATCGTCCGCAAGATTGCCGACCGGGTCTGCGTCATGACCAAGGGCAAGATCGTCGAAACCGGCCCGACAGCCGAAATTTTCGCCAATCCGCAACACGCCTATACCCGCCATCTTCTGGCCTCCGAGCCCAAGGGCGTGCCGCCGGTTTCCGATACGTCGAAGCCGGTGGTGATGCAGGCGCAAGACATGAAAGTGTGGTTTCCGATCAAGGCCGGCTTCCTGCGCAAGGTCGTCGATCATGTGAAGGCGGTCGATGGCATCGACCTGACGCTGCGGGCCGGACAGACGCTGGGTGTCGTGGGCGAATCCGGTTCCGGCAAGACGACGCTTGGACTGGCGCTGACGCGGCTCATTTCGTCCAAAGGCCGCATTTCCTTTATCGGCAATGAGATAGCCGGCTATTCGTTCACGCAGATGCGCCCGTTGCGCAATCGCATGCAGATCGTCTTCCAGGATCCCTTCGGCTCTCTCAGCCCTCGCATGGCCGTCAGCGATATCATCGCCGAGGGCCTCAAAGTGCACGAGCCGGGCCTGTCGGAAAAGCAGCGCGATGCGCGCGTAGCGGGCGCTCTTGAGGAGGTCGGCCTCGATGCCTCGACCCGCTGGCGCTATCCGCACGAATTCTCGGGTGGCCAGCGCCAGCGCATTGCCATCGCCCGCGCCATGGTACTGAAGCCGCAATTCGTCATGCTCGACGAGCCGACTTCGGCTCTGGATATGAGCGTGCAGGCGCAGGTGGTCGATCTCCTGCGCGATCTGCAGGCGAAGCATTCGCTCGCCTATCTCTTCATCAGCCATGACCTGAAAGTCGTACGCGCCCTTGCCAATGACATGATCGTCATGCGGCTGGGCAAGGTCGTCGAGCAGGGACCGTCCGAACGCATCTTCACGGCGCCGCAGGAAGATTATACCAAGGCGCTGATGGCTGCCGCCTTCAATATGGAAGCGGTCGATCTGCCCGCCGTCCGCCAATGAGACTGTTTTCATGCCTGCCAAAAGCCCTGTCATCATCGACCTGAAGTTCATTCCGCGCGAAGTGGAAGACGGCCTGAAAGGGGCGTTTCCCGGACGGGAGGTCATCAATCTCGCCGACCCCGCCCATAAGGGCCGTGATCTCTCCGGCATCGATTATGCCGTCGTCTGGAAATCGGACCCGGCCCTGTTTTCCCGCGCGCCGGATTTGAAGGTGGTGTTTTCCGGAGGTGCCGGCGTCGATCATGTCCTGACACTTCCTGGCTTACCGGATGTGCCCCTGGTGCGCTTCGTCGATCGCAGCCTGACGACGCGGATGAGCGAATGGGTGGTCATGAACTGCCTGATGCACCTGCGCCAGCACCGTGCCTATGAGGCACGGGCAAAGGCGCATGTCTGGGAAGACTTGAGCCAGCCGGAGGCGGCCGATGTGACCGTCGGCGTCATGGGGCTCGGCGTTCTCGGCCAGGATTCCATCCGCAAGCTCGGCGTGATGGGCTTCCGGACGATCGGCTGGTCGCGCTCGAAAAAGACGATCGATGGTGTCGAGACCTTCGCCGGTGGCGAATTGGATGCGTTTCTGGGCCGGACCGATTTTCTTGTCAGCCTCTTGCCATTAACGGCGGAGACGCAAAGCATCCTCAACGCCGACCTGATTGCAAAGCTCAGCCGCAACGGCCCCTTCGGTGCCCCGGTCCTGATCAATGGCGGGCGCGGTGGCAGCCAGGTGAGTGCCGATATCATCGCGGCGCTGCAATCCAGCGCGCTCGGCGGCGCCTCGCTTGATGTGTTCGAAGAGGAGCCGTTGGACAGCGGCAGCCCGTTCTGGGATATGGACAATGTCTATGTCACGCCGCATGTGGCGGCGTCTTCAGACGTCAAGGCGCTGTTTGTCCATGCCGAACAGCAGATGGACCGTTTCGAAAACGGTTTGCCGCTGGAACATCTGGTGGATCGCAAAGCCGGCTATTGATCAGGGGCGGCGGAAACCGGTGGGTTTGTTGTAAAGCCAGCCGATCCGCTGGATCGATTCCTCCAGCCCCTCGTGCGAGACGCTCATCGTGTGGCCATTGGCGTGCAGAAGCGTATTTTCGTCTTCCATGATCGCCACATGTCCCTTCCAGAACACCAGGTCGCCGCGGTTCAGTTCGTTGCGGTCGATCGGCGTGCCGAGTCCGTTCGCCTGCATATCGGTATCGCGCGGCACGCTGCGGCCGGTCATCATCATCGAGAGCTGCACGAGGCCCGAGCAGTCGATGCCGAAGCCCGAGCGCCCGCCCCAGAGATAGGGGGTTTCGAGAAACCGCTCGGCGATGGCGACATAATCGCCGGAAAGCGGCTGGCCAGCCTCGGCGCAATGATTGGCAATCACCGCCTGTCCGCCTTCCATCAGGAAGTATCGTGTGCCACGCGTCTCGCGCTCGTCGATGACGGCGATCCGGTTTCCCATGGACAGCGCCTGCACAGTCGGGAATTTGAGGTCCGGCCCGGAATAGATGAAGGTGCGCGGTGCGGTGACGATATGGGTCAGGCTGCGCACGACAGGGGACACCGCATAATCGGGGATATAGCCGACATAATCGTCGAAATCCGCCTTCACCCAGGCCCAGCCCGCGCCGGTATCGAGGACGCGCACGGTTTCGCCGAGCAGAAGTTCCGTATCCGTGCCGCATTCCAGTTCGGGACGTGCCCGCATCTGGACGACGGGAACGCAGATGATCCCCGCAGTGCCGCTGACATAATTGGGCGCCTCGACGACGCCGCGCAGGCGTTCTTCGGCAAGGTCGGTGCGATAGGCGTTCAGCCGGCGGTCTGGAAGATCGAGCATGGGGTCTCAGATAGACAGTTTGCGTCCCTGATCAATGATCAGGTCGCCAAGTTTTTCAAGATAAAGCGCACCATCGACCGTGCGCTTGATGATCACATTGCGTCTGTCGCGCTCGTCGCGGCTGCGGGTGACAAGGCCCAGATCGCCCATCGTATCCAGCGCGCGGGTAATCACCGGCTTGGTCACGCCGAGAATTCCAGCGAGACCACGCACCGTATGCGGCGGCGGAACGAGGTAGATGTGCAGGAGAATGGAGATCTGCCGGAGCGTCAGGTCGCGGTTATCGACCCGGACCTGTTGCAGCGAGACACTGTGCCAGAGGTTCAAAGCCTGCGAAGCTGTCAATTCCACCGGCATAGGACGTCCCTGGTTGCATCAGCCCCTATTTTAGCGATGAGACCGTTACGGAAGCGTTTCTTCTTGAGGGCGTGTGACAAGGCCCTTAGATCCGCGCGATGGCCTTTTCGATCCTTTGCAAATGCGCGGCGCGTTTTGCCGGTGTTGCGCGGTCCATGTCGTGCATCGAGATCATCCGGAATTTGACATCCTTGGCGCAGAAGGCCGCGATCCCGCGTTTCAAAAGGCGGCGCACCGGGTTACCCATGTAGAGCTTGACGACCCACCAGGGCGATCCCGTGGTCGTGAATGCCCAGAACAGCTTGATATTCGTCAGCCGTGGAAGGATGCGGCCGCCGGATTGCTCGTGGTCGAAGGCAACGCCCGGCGCAAACACCCGGTCGAAGAAGCCCTTGAGGATTGCCGGAAAGTTGAACCACCATTGCGGAAAGACGAGGATCAGCCCATCGGCAGCGCGCAGCCGCGCAACGATGCCATCCACCGCCGTGGTGTCATAGGGCGTGTCGAAATAGCCGCGCCGCTCGTCTTCCAGCAGACGCGGATCGAAACCTTCCTTGTAGAGATCGAGCAGATCGACGCTATGGCCGCCCTTCTCCAATGCCGCCTTCGCGGTGGCAGCAACGCCTGCGGCAAAGCTGTCACTCAGCGGATGAGCGAGAACGAGGAGAATATGCATCCTAGAACAGGCTGCCCTGTTTGGGCGGCGCTGCGGCTGGCGGCTTTTCGGCGCGTTTCTTTGCCGTCTGTGCTGGCGGCGTCGCGCTGCCCTCGGTCGTTACGGCGTTGATCGAGCCATCGGCAAACTCGATGGCGATCGTCTGGTTGAGAGACAGGGCAGCAGCACCCTTCACCGGCGCTCCCATCTCGTCGCGCACCAGTGCATAGCCGCGCTTCAGCACGTTGCGGTAGGACAAGGATTGCAGGATGCGGTCATGCGCCGTGACAGTGCTGCGCCGGCGGCGCAGGTCGGCCAGAAGCGCGCTGTCGGCCCGGCCGGAAAGACCGCTCAGGCGATCCTGTGACCGGTGAATCTGGCTCAGCAAACGGCCAGGCAGGGTGCGCAAGGCGGCATCGGCCGAGGATATCCGCGAGGCGGAGCGTTGCAGCAGGCGCTCGATGATGCGCTCGGCGCGGATCATCCGCTCTCCGAGTTTCTGGCGCCGCTCATTGATCCGCGTCGAGAGCATGTCGGGTCGCAGATGCGCGGCGGTTCGCTCGAAGCTTCGCCTTTTGTTGGCGGTATTCATCTGCAGCCCGCGGCCGAGCCCCGCAGAGGCCTCGTCGAAACGGCGGCGTGGCAGAGCCAGCAATTGGTCGAGCGAGGGAAGCGCCCGTGTCAGTGCGCGCACGCTTTGGCGGCGATTATCCATCTGCCGCCCGACAGCCGATTTCAGGCGGGCCGACAGCGCCGAAACGGCGGCTTCCAGATCGGCCTTCACCGGCACGGCCATTTCCGCAGCGCCCGTCGGCGTCGGCGCGCGCTGGTCGCTGGCATAGTCGATCAGCGTCCAGTCGGTCTCGTGGCCGACGGCCGAAATCAGCGGTATCTGCGAATTCGCCGCCGCCCGCACCACCGCTTCGTCGTTGAAGCTCCAGAGATCCTCCAGGCTGCCGCCGCCGCGCGCGACGATCAAAAGGTCGGGCCGCGCAATCAGGCCGCCGCTGGAAAAGCTATTGAAACCCTCGATCGCCGCCGCCACCTCGTTGCCCGACCCTTCGCCCTGCACGCGGACCGGCCAGACGATGACATGGACGGGAAAACGGTCGGAGATGCGGTGCAGAATATCGCGAATGACCGCGCCGGTGGGCGAGGTAATGACGCCGATGACTTTTGGCATGTAGGGCAGCGGCCGCTTGCGCGCGGCATCGAACAATCCTTCGGCGCCCAGCTTGCGCTTGCGCTCCTCGATCAGCGCCATCAGCGCGCCGGCCCCTGCCGGTTCCAGCGTTTCGATGACGATCTGGTATTTGGAGGAGCCGGGGAACGTCGTTACCTTGCCGGTGGCGATCACCTCCATGCCCTCTTCGGGCCGGAACTTCAGCCGGCTCATCGTGCCCTTCCAGATGACAGCGTCGATGCGCGCCTTGTCGTCCTTCAAGGCAAAATAGGCGTGGCCGGAGGAATGTGGGCCGCGATAGCCGGAAATCTCGCCGCGTACCCGCACCTGGTCAAAGGCCTGCTCGACCGTGCGCTTGATGGAGCCGGACAGTTCGGAGACCGAATACTCGGCGAGATTGGAGGGCGAATCGGATTCGAAGAACGAGCTCATCCGCTTATTTTGCCGCGCCTAGTGTAAGATAGCCAGCCTTGCGCCTTGTGCTCAACAGACCTTTGCGCATGGCGGTGCTCCACATCTGTCTTGGAGTGCCCGAAACCCGCCGGGCTTTTACCGGCAGGTTTCCGTTGGAAGCGGATCAGAAAGGTTCCCAGCCATCCTTCTCGCTCGCCCGGTAGATGGCGTCGATCAGTTTCTGATTGTTAACAGAGCTTTCCAGCGTCACGATTTCCTGGCTTTCGCCCTTCGCAGCGCGCGAAAAGGCTTCGGCCTCCAGCTTGTACTGGCGCGCATCCTGGAAGCGGAAAAGCTGGGATTGCGAATGGTTCTGGTTGGTGAGTTCCAGTTCCTCGGCGCCGTAACGGTCGGCGTTGAACGGGGATTTCACCTCGATAAACCCCTTGTCGCCATGGAACACCATGACTTGGCGGGCGGCCAACTGGGTCGAGATATAGAAGCTCAGTTCGAAATCGCCGAAATCGGCCCGCACGCTCGAAAAGATATCGGTGCCGAATTCCGGATCGCGATCGGTGTTCGCCTGCACCCGCAGCGGTTCCTTGCCGGTGACGAAACGGGTGGAGATCGTCGGATAGACGCCGATATCCGGCAATCCGCCACCGCCAAGTTCTGGCTTGTTGCGCATATTGCCGGCGTCGCGGTTGTAATAGGTGAAGGCGCCTTGCACATGCTTGAGCGTGCCGATCGCACCTTCATTAAGAAGCGAGCGCACCTTGTGCCAGACGGGGCTATAGGTGACCATGAAGGCTTCGGAAATCAGAACCTTGTTGCGATCGCGCGCCTCGATCACGGCATCGATTTCCGATGCCTTGAGCGCCATCGGCTTTTCGCACAGCACATGCTTTCCGGCATTGGCGGCCTTGATGGTCCATTCAATATGCTGCGAGGTCGGCAGCGGAATATAGACGGCGTCGATCACATCGGATGCGAGCATCTCTTCATAGGAGCCGAAGGCGTGCGGCACCGAAAAGCGGTCGGCCATCTCGCGGGCCCTGGAAAGATCGCGGCTGGAAATCGCCGTCACGACGCAGTTTTCAGCGTCCTGAATGGCGGGAACAACGAGTTCGCGGCCGATCTTGGCCGTCGACAGAATACCGAAACGCAACATGGTGTGTCCTCTCCGTTTTGGCGGCACAGTATCTGCGAGGTACGTGCCTATCAAGCTATCCAGGCGGGAATAAAATTGCCGCCTGGCATGTAAAAGCGCTGTACCCCGCCTATGTCCTTGGTGCAGGCTTCACGCCTCCCAAGCGATGACCCCAAACAATCTGGAGCGACCTCATGCAAAAGCAAACCCTTGGCCGAACCGGCCTGCCGATCGCGCCGCTGGTTTTCGGCGGCAATGTCTTTGGCTGGACCGCCGATGAAAAAACCTCCTTCCAGTTGCTCGACGCCTTTTTCGAGGCGGGCTTCAATGCCATTGACACAGCCGATGTCTATTCCTCTTGGGTTCCCGGCAACACGGGCGGCGAATCTGAAGTGATCATCGGCAAATGGCTGAAGCAGTCCGGCCGCGCCCGGGACGAGGCGGTTATTATCACCAAGGTCGGATCCGAATTGGGGCCGGGCAAAAAGGGCCTGTCGGCCACGTGGATCACGCAGGCGGTCGAGGATTCGCTCCGGCGCTTGCAGACCGATCATATCGATGTCTATCTCTCCCATTGGCCGGATGACGAGACACCGTACGAGGAAACGCTGGGCGCCTATGACAAGCTCCTGCAGCAGGGCAAGATCCGCCATTGCGGCGCTTCCAATCTGAATGCCGGGCAATTGCGCGCAGCGCTCGATGTTTCGGCCAGTCAAAACCTGCCGCGCTACGATGTGCTGCAGCCGGAATACAATCTCTATGACCGGGCTTCCTTCGACGGGCCGCTGCGCAATCTCTGCATCGCCGAAGAGATCGGCGTCATCAGCTATTACGCGCTCGCGAGCGGCTTTCTGTCGGGCAAGTACCGCTCGCACAAGGATCTTGAGAGTTCACAACGCGGCGGTGGCGTCGGTAAATATCTCGACGGACGCGGCATGCGCATCTTGGGCGCACTCGACGAAGTGGCTGCCGATACCGGCAATACCCAGGCGGAAATTGCCCTCGCCTGGATCATGGCGCGCAAGGGCGTGACCGCGCCCATCGCCAGCGCCACCAGCCTGAAACAGCTGGAAAGCCTGGTGAAATCAGCCTCGATCACTCTTTCGGACGAAGCCATCCGGCTGCTCAACGAAGCCAGCGAATAAACGCAACGGGAGGGGCGGACAATGGCGATAGAAATACGCGACGCAGCGCCAGGTGACGAAGCCGATTGGCGCAGGCTCTGGGCAGGCTATGTCGCCTTCTACCGGGTTGCCGTGTCGCAGGACGTAACGTCCACCACCTGGGCGCGGATCATCGATCCGGCAACGCCCTTGTTCATGCGGGTGGCGGTCCTGGATGGCCAGGTGGTCGGCTTTGCCATCTGCCTCCTGCATGAGGCAACCTGGGTGAAGGAGCCGGTCTGTTATCTGGAGGATCTGTTCCTGGATGAGGCGGCACGCGGACAAGGAATCGGCAAGGCCCTGCTCGATGACCTCGTCACCAAGGCGAGATCCAACGGCTGGGCGCGTCTGTATTGGCATACCGACGAGGGCAACGAGACGGCGCGCAAACTCTACGACCAATATGTCGAGGCTGACGGCCATGTGCGCTACCGGATGAGCTTTTAAGCTCTGAGGTTAGGGAAGCCCGCGTAGAATGCGGAATGATCGCCGGAATGGTTGTCCATGCCCGCCTTGGTCAGAAGCCCGGCCGGCGCGACATAGCTGCGGATGCGCCGGACAGGGCGCTCATGCCACTGGATGTTGAAGGCCCAGAGTTTCGGGAAAAAGCAGAGCGAGGCATAGGGCAGGTGGTCATGGATCCACCAGGCGAGCGGCTGCCAGCCGCTGATTGTCGCGCGCCGGTCCCAGACCCAGGGTACGACGATGCAGGCCGTCGCCCCCATGCAGCCATCGGCATCGCGCATATCCCAGATATGGTCGGCAGCCGTCGCGGCATTGGTCGAGCAGTTGAGCCTGTTGCGGTTGCCGAATGCGTTGACCGAACGAGACCGGTAGCCGGAGCGGATATGCAGCCGCCCGAATGTCCGCTGCAGCGGTTCCAGCAGCTCCTCGCAGAGTTTTGTTCCAGCGGCGATCGCCAGATCCGGATCGTCGGGAATATTCGGCATGCCGTAGAAATCGGCGATTTCCGAATGCAGGAAGTCGCGCAGGAAGAAATTCTCAGACAGCTGCGCCCGTCCCAGATCCTCCAGTGCTTTCATTGATCCCGGTTTTTTCATCCGTTGCTCCTCGGTTTTAGCGAAGACTATGCCGGAGCGAACCAGCGAGCCACCCGTTTCCGGCGCGCCGGATTGCCTTCATTCGACCGCGCCATCGTGATAGGATTGTATGGTCAGCAAGGGAGAGAAACATGTCCGACGAGCAGGCAATAGGCGCGGTCGTTCACCTCTATGTCGATGGCATGGCGTTTTGCAACGAAGCGGCGCTGCGCAAGGCTTTCCATCCGGATGCCAAGATCATCGGTCATTACGAAGGTGCCGTCGAATGGATGTCCCGTGACGATTTCATCGCCGCCATTTTGGCCGAACCGCCGGCCCCTCCCGGAACCCAGCCGCTGATGGATATCGAGATCACCGACATCGAAGGCGACGCCGCCTTCGTCAAGGTCACCGACGAATTCGCCGGTATGCGGTTCACCGATTACCTGTCGCTCCTGAAGATCGACGGCCGCTGGGTGATCGTCAACAAGCTTTATCATCTGCACCGGTAGGATTTTGAGCGGGGGCCGCCTACGCCACCACCGGTGTCTTCAACCGCAGGCCAAGCACCAGTGGCACGCCGAGCGCGTAGATGGCGACGACCGATAGCCAGATCGCGCCGGGCCATTCCTGCCTGAAGACGAAATAGAAGCTTGAGAAAGCCAGCGGCGCAACGATCGAGGCAAGGCTGACAACAGATGCCAGCACGCCTTGAAATTGCCCTTGGCTGCTCTCGTCCACCTGACGGGTGGCGAGAGACTGCAGCGCCGGCACGCCGATACCACCCAGCGCGAAGATCGGCATGATCGCGAAGATCATCCAGCTCTGCGTCGCAAACGCCATGACGATGAGCGCGATACAGGTCCCGGCGACACCGGTCAGAATAGCTGCCCGCTCGCCGAGCAGCTTCACGGCGGGGCCGGGAAGGAATGCCTGCGCAAGCGTCTGGCAGACACCGAAGGCGCCGAGCGAAAGGCCGATCCACAAGCCGTTCCAGTGAAAAGTGTCGCTTCCCCAGAGCGCCCAGCAGGTGCCATAGGCCTCGCCGGTGGCGCTGAAGATGAAAAAGATGAGGATGACCGGCAGCACGCTCTTCATCGAAAACACCCAGCGCAGCGGCCGCAGCGGATTGAGCGCACTGAGATTAATTTTCTCTCTGGAGGGCATGCGCGATTCCGGCAGCACGAAAAATGCCAGCAGAAGATTGCAGCCGTTCAACAATGCGGCTGCAATGAAAGGCAGCCGCAGCCAATGCTCACCGAGCACACCACCAAGGACGGGCCCGATGATGAAGCCGATGCCGAACATGGCATTGAACAGGCCGAAGCGGCGGGCGCGTTGGTCTTCGCGGGAGATGTCGGTGATATAGGCCATCGCCACGGCAATATTGGCGCTCGTCAGGCCGGCAATGGCGCGGCCGATGAAAAGCATCCAGAGGTTGGAAGCGAAGGCAAGGAAGAGATAGTTGACGGCGGCGCCGCCAAGCGAAATCAGGAGCACGGGCCGGCGGCCCAGCCGGTCGCTGAGCGCACCGAGAACCGGTGCAAAGATGAACTGCATGACGGCATAAAGCGCCGTCATCGTGCCGATATAAGGCGCGACATTCTGGGTATGGGCCACGTCCTGCAGGAGCGTGGGCAGAATGGGAAAGATGAGCCCGATGCCGACGGCATCCAGCACAATGGCGGTAAATATGACAAAGAGAGGCCTGTTCATGGCGCGATCCGATCGACGCAGGCATGCGGGCGCAAAAAGACGCCGATGACCTGCGATGGGGCCTGACGGAGGTCAGGCATGTGGTTTCAAGGAAACGCTGGCCGATCCCGCCGAAATGCGCAGGGATGGCGTGTGCTTGACCACCTGGACGACAATTCGTCCACCTGTTTACTCCGCCAATGGGCGGCTCAAGGGAGGCGGTCGCTTTTCGCGATGGATGTTATTTACATCGGACGATTGCGCGCGGCAAGTCGGTTTTTGGTGGTGGCAAAGAGGTGCCAAGCGTCTCGTTGCATTTTGCGTAAAAGCCGCCCTTCGGAACGGCTATCGTCTTCTTAGGCGATCAACATGGCGGATTCACACCGGTTCGTGCTTTAAATTGCAACGACCTTTGAACGCTAATGATTTCGGTTCTAGCCACCTTGTTTTTTTCGAATAAAAGCGTCGTTGCTGCTTTCCCGGAACACGCCCTACGAAAAGCCCTGCTGACAGGACCGTAGACGAAAAGATACCCATTGAGATCAACGCAGTTAGGTGGTCCGGTGGCAATCCAGTTGCCATCGGCGTCGCACCTTTCTGTATAGGGAAAGTTTTTAGCTGTATCCGCCAGACGCCTGAGTGCAGCGCTCTCGCTGTACATGTCCCATAGAAAATACGATACGAAAGCGACAAACGCGAGGAAGGTCCCAACTCTAAAAAGACCGCGCGATACACTTGGGGTGGCTTCCTCAACCCCCATTATGTGTTTCTCTGTTTCGTGTCAGCCTGTAGAACAACCCGACTTGTCCTTGAATTCATCGCTACAAACACGGTAGCTCACCGTGACCGGAATTTGATAGGGGCAAAATCCGCCCCTATCAATATGTTGATACTCAAGCCCGCAGAACACCGCCGGTGTTCTTCGTCACATTGGCAATGATCTTGGCCGTTAGAGCGTCAAAATCCTCGTCGGTCAGCGTGCGCTCGGCCGGCTGGATGACGACTTCGATGGCAACGGATTTCTTGCCTTCGCCCACCGATGCGCCTTCGAAAATATCGAAGACGTTGACGCCGGTGACGAGCTTGCGGTCGGCGCTCGATGCAGCCTTCAGGATCGCGCCCGCTTCGACCGACTTGTTCACCACGAAAGCGAAATCGCGCTTGACGGCCTGGAAGGGCGAAAGCTCCAGCGCCGGCTTGGTGCGGGTGGCCTTCTTCTTTGGCTCGGGCATGGCGTCGACATAGACTTCGAAGCCGCAAAGCGCGCCGGAAACGTCGAGCGCTTCCAGCACCTTGGGATGGAACTCGCCGAAATGACCGAGAACGATTTTCGGGCCGAGCTTGATCGTGCCGGAACGGCCGGGATGATACCAGGACGGGCCGCCGGCCTCGAACTGGACATTGCCCATCGGCACGCCGCAGGCTTCCAGAACCGCGATGGCATCGGCCTTGGCGTCGAAAACATCAACCGGCTTGCCGCCGCCCTTTACGGCATTCGACCAGGAGCGGCCAGCGCCCGCAAGCGCGGCCGTGCCACGGCGGATACCGCCGGCAACCCGCCGCTGTCCGGCCGGGGTGTCGTTCTCATAAATACCGGAGACCTCGAAGATCGCCACGTCGCCAAAGCCCTTGTCGGCATTGCGCTGGACAGCGGTCAAGAGGCCCGGCAGCAACGACGGCCGCATGTCGGACATATCGGCGGCAATGGGGTTGGCCAGCGACAGGCTTGCGGCGCCACCGCCGAACAGCTCGGCCTGCGCCTTGGAGATGAACGACCAGGTGACGGCTTCGAGCATGCCGCGCGCGGCCAGCGCCCGCTTGGCAAGCCGGGTGCGGATCTGCAGCGTCGTCAGGATCTTGCCGTTGACCGCGCCGAGGCTTTCGATCGGCTCCGGCTTGATATTGTCGACGCCATGGATGCGCATGACTTCTTCCACCAGATCCGCCTTGCCATCGACATCCGGACGCCAGGAGGGCACGGAGACCGCAACGCGTTCACCCGAGCCTGCAACGCTAAAGCCGAGACCATTGAGGATCGCGATGCTCTCTTCCGCGCTGACCTCAAGACCCGTCAGGCGCTTCACTTCGGAAACCGGGAAATCGACGATCTTGGCCGTGTAGCCGGCATAGCCGACAACATCGGTCTTGGCGGCCGTGCCACCGCAGATGTCGAGGACCAGCTGGGTGGCGCGTTCGAGGCCGGGAACCATATATTCAGGATCGACGCCGCGCTCGAAGCGGTAGCGCGCATCGGTAATGATACCCAATGCACGGCCGCTCTTGGCAATGTTCATCGGGTCCCAGAGCGCGGATTCGATGAGAACATCGGTGGTGTTCTCGTCACAGCCGGAATGCTCGCCGCCCATAATGCCGCCGATCGACTCGATGCCGTTTTCATCGGCAATCACCACGTTAGCCGGCGAAAGCGTATATTCGCGCGTATCGAGCGCCAGAACCTTTTCGCCTTCGACCGCACGGCGAACCGTGAGATCGCCCTTGACCTTGGCGGCATCGAAGACATGCAGCGGCCGGCCCTGGTCGAAAGTCATATAGTTGGTGACATCGACCAGGGCATTGATCGGGCGAAGGCCGATGGCAAGCAGACGCTGCTGCATCCATTTCGGGCTCGGGCCATTCTTGACGCCGCGCACGAGGCGCAGCGCAAAGCCCGGGCAGAGATGACTGTCTGCGCCGAGATCGAGCCGGACCTTGGCCGGCGTCTCGCCGTCGACATTGAAGGATGGTGCAACAGGCGCTTTCAGCGTGCCGAGGCCGGAGGCGGCGAGATCGCGGGCAATACCGTAGATCGAGGTGCAGTCCGGACGGTTCGGCGTCAGGTTGATCTCGATCATCGGATCGTCAAGCCCGGCATAGGCGGCAAAGCTGGTTCCAACCGGGGCGTCGTCCGGCAGGTCGATGATGCCGTCATGGCTATCCGACATCTGCAGTTCTTTTTCCGAACACATCATGCCACGGCTCTCGACGCCACGGATTGTGCCGACGGCGAGCGTCACGTCGATGCCGGGAACATAGGCGCCGGGAGCGGCAAAGGCACCGATCAGGCCAGCGCGTGCATTCGGCGCGCCGCAGACGACCTGGATCGGGTCGCCCGCACCGGTATCGACCATCAGCACTCTCAGCTTGTCAGCCTGCGGATGTTTTTCCGCCGAGACGACCTTGGCGATCACGAAAGGCTTGAACGCGGCCTTGTCATCGACCTCCTCGACCTCAAGCCCGATCGCCGTCAGGCGCGCGCAGATCTGTTCGAGGGTGGCATCCGTTTCCAGATGATCTTTCAGCCAGGAGAGTGTGAATTTCATTGAGTTGCTCCTTCGGGTCTCGGCACAGTATTGGTCTCCATGCGGGGCAGACCGTCGTCGAGATGAAAAAATGGCAGTTCCTCGCGCACGTAGCCATGCACGGTCGGCGGATAGTTTTCCGGGGCATCCATGGCCCCGAGCATCATGAAGATCTGGTCGCCGAGACGCGCGTCCTTATAGGCAAGTGGCGCGCCGCAGGTGCCGCAAAAACTGCGCGTGACGGGGGCCTCGCCATAGGTCGATGCGTCTTCACCTGCGAAGGTGACGTCATCGCTGTAGAAACCGACAAAGGCGACAACCGGCGCACCACTTGCCCGCCGGCAATCGCCGCAATGGCAATAGCTGGTGTAAAAGGGATCTGCGCTGGCCTGGAATCGAATGGCTCCGCAGCGGCATCCGCCTGTGTGAAGGGTCATTGCTTCATGCTGCCTTTTCTGGGGCCACAGCGCCGGGAGCTTTGATGCCAAGAAACATGCTTTTCACCGAAATACCCTCATCGACCGCAGTCCACCAGATGCCTTCGTACATCAACTCGATGTCATTTAACTCGCTGTCGTTGAGCTTCGAAAGGAAGGGATACCACCAAAGAGGCGTTGCAATGACACGGCCGTCGGCGAGCGCGACATGAACTTCGCCATCCGAACACCAGGCCCGTACCGGCCGCATTTCATCGGTTTCAAAGGCCAAAGAATTCATTCCAGGCACCTATCCATTCATCACGATGTTGCAAGGCTACTTTAAGCAACCGTGCGATTTCCTGGTCAGTATATCCCTTGTTCTGCGCCACATCCAAACTCTTCAGCCAGATCTTCAGGGACTTTCCGTCCTTAACGATATGAACGTGCGGCGGCTCGCCGATGTCCAAAGCATAGAAGCGGAACTTGTAGCCATGCCAAATCAGCAGGGTCGGCATGTCGCTAAGCGCTCAACCCGCCAAACAGCGTCGGCATGTCGAGCGGGCGGAAACCGTAATGGCTCATCCAGCGGACGTCGGCATCGAAGAAGTTGCGCAAATCGGGCATGCCATATTTCAGCATGGCGATACGGTCGAGACCCATGCCCCAGGCAAAGCCCTGATAGACATCGGGATCAAGCCCGCCGGCGCGCAGAACGTTCGGATGCACCATGCCGCAGCCGAGGATTTCCATCCAGTCGGTGCCCTCGCCGAACTTGACGATCGGGCCGGAGGAGCGGTCGCACTGGATATCGACCTCAAAGGACGGCTCGGTGAACGGGAAGAAGGACGGGCGAAACCGCATCGTCACGTCATCGACCTCGAAGAAGGTCTTGCAGAACTCTTCGAGGATCCAGCGCATGTTGGCGACGTTTGACTTGGTATCGACAACGAGGCCTTCGACCTGATGGAACATCGGCGAATGCGTCGCGTCGCTGTCCTGGCGGTAGGTCTTGCCGGGAATGATAATGCGGATCGGCGGGCTCGAGGCTTCCATCGTGCGGATCTGCACCGGCGATGTATGGGTGCGCAGGACCTTGCGCTCGCCGTTTGCGTCCGGATTGAAGAAGAACGTGTCGTGCATCTCGCGGGCCGGGTGACCTTCGGGAAAGTTCAGCGCGGTGAAATTGTAATGGTCGGTCTCGATATCGGGACCTTCGGCGATCGAGAACCCCATGTCGGCGAAGATCGCGGTGATCTCGTCGATGATCTGGCTGATCGGGTGGATGCGGCCGCGCTCGGCCGGCGAGGAGCGCACCGGCAGCGAGATATCGACGGTCTCGCGGGCCAGGCGCTCGGCAATCGCAGCGTCCTTCAAATCGGACTTGCGGGCGGTGATGGCGGCAAAAATATCGGTCTTCAGCGCATTGATCGCAGCACCGCGCGTCTGGCGCTCTTCCGGCGTCATCGTGCCGAGCGTCTTCAAGAGTTCGGAGATCGAGCCCTTCTTGCCGAGTGCGTTGACGCGCACGGCCTCGATCGCCGCCTCATCACCGGCAGCGGTCACTTCGGCCAGTAGATTGTCTTTCAGTGTTTCCAGATCGGACATCGTTCATTTCCCGGTTCATTGCCGTGATCGGTCAAAGAAAAACCCGCGCCAGCCGTGCCAGCGCGGGTTTCCCAATTCATATCCAAAAGGCTTGGGAAGCGCTGGTTTTAACGAACCGCGCTTTCAAACTCGTTGGTGGTGCCTGCGTCCTTGAGGTATTCAAGCGCCTTCTTGGCAGCGCCGATCAGCGCGCCGAATGCTTCAGGCTCATGGATTGCCATGTCGGAGAGAACCTTGCGGTCGACTTCGATGCCAGCCTTCGACAGACCGTCGATGAAACGGCCATATGTCAGGCCATGTTCGCGAACGGCAGCGTTGATGCGCTGGATCCAGAGAGCGCGGAAGTTGCGCTTGTTGACCTTGCGGTCGCGATAGGCAAAAGCCTTCGAGCGATCCACGGCAGCCTTGGCTGCGCGGATGGTATTCTTGCGGCGGCCGTAGAAGCCCTTGGCTGCCTTGAGTGTCTTCTTATGCTTGGCGTGGGAAGTTACGCCGCGTTTTACACGTGCCATGTCATGATCTCCTTAAAAAATCCAAAAGTGCCAGACGTCTTAGAGACCGTTGGGCAGGTAGTTCTTGATGACCTTCTTGCCATCAGGCTCTGCAAGCACCATGGTGCCGCGTGCATCGCGAATGAACTTGTTGGACCGCTTGATCATGCCATGGCGCTTGCCTGCGGCAGCTGCCATCACCTTGCCGGTCGCGGTGATCTTGAACCGCTTCTTGGCCGAGGATTTCGTCTTCATCTTGGGCATTTTGCTACTCCATTCTTCTTGGTTTTGAGATCGACTGACGAGGTCGTCTCCAGCGTAAAGAACGGCCACGGCATGCCCTGCCGGACCGTTCGGACGGGGGCTTGTAACCGAAGCGCCCGCAAAGTGCAATGGGACTTAGGATAATTCCCGTTGCCCGCCGTCAAAATGAAAAAGCCGCCATTGCGGCGGCTTTCATCAGGTGCGGCCCTGGAGGGGCGGTTACCTTGGAGCCAGAACCATCATCATCTGACGGCCTTCCAGCTTCGGCTCGGCTTCGACCTTGGCGATTGCCGTGGTGTCTTCCTTCACCTGGAGGAGCAGTTTCATGCCCAGCTCCTGGTGTGCCATTTCGCGACCGCGGAATTTCAGGGTCACCTTGACCTTGTCGCCCTCTTCGAAGAAGCGGTTCATCGCGCGCATCTTGACGTCATAGTCATGCGTATCGATGTTCGGACGCATCTTGATCTCTTTGATCTCGATGATCTTCTGCTTCTTGCGCGCTTCGGCGGCTTTCTTCTGCGTCGCGTATTTCAGTTTGCCCAGATCAAGGATCTTGCACACCGGCGGTTCCGCGTTCGGCGAGATCTCGACGAGGTCAAGACCCAGTTCTTCCGCCATGCGGAGCGCCTGATCTGTGGGAACACTACCGTGGTTTACACCTTCGGCGTCGATGAGCTGAACCCGGAGGGACCGGATTTCCTTGTTAGAGCGGGGCCCGTCTTTGACTGGGGCGTCCGTTTTGAACGGTCTGCGAATGGTCGTACTCTCCTCGAGCTGTTACGAATGCAATGTCGGATAATAGCGCTTTGTCCCGGCAAAAATGCCGTCCAACTGCCGCTTGGTCTTCATGTGTAAATTGCTGCGGAAAAGTCAATAACACAGGTCTTCACGAAAATCACCACCTGTCAGGCATTCGAAGAATCTGTTTTAGAAAGAAAATCGGCGGAAAGCGCTTTAAAACAAGGAAAACAGCATGTCATTGCCACTGTCGAATACGGATCCGGACATGCTCGAGGTTGGTCACGGTCCCGAATCGCGCCGCATTGCCATGCGCGTCCTCAAGGCAAAAAGCGGAAACAGCCTGCCCACCCTGGTCTGGCTCGGCGGTTATCGCTCGGACATGACCGGCACCA
Organism: Rhizobium sp. Root483D2; assembly: GCF_001426685.1. GTDB lineage: Bacteria > Pseudomonadota > Alphaproteobacteria > Rhizobiales > Rhizobiaceae > Pararhizobium > Pararhizobium qamdonense. The sequence continues at coordinate 104,418 of NZ_LMFB01000012.1, forward strand.
AGGCGGTGGAGCTGGAGCGTCACGCGGCGGCGGCCGGCGCCGCATGCATCCGCTTTGATTATTCCGGCCATGGCGCTTCCGGCGGTGCCTTTGCCGACGGCACGATTTCAAGGTGGCTGGAGGAAAGTCTGGCCGTCATCGATCATGCCGCACCGGAACGCATGGTTCTGGTCGGCTCGTCGATGGGGTGCTGGGTGGCGCTCCGGCTGATTGCCGAGTTGCGCGCCCGCGGGCAGGGCGAGACAGTCGCCGGTCTCGTTCTGATCGCGCCGGCCCCGGATTTCACCAGCGACCTCATCGAGCCCAATCTTTCGGATGCCGAACGCGCCTCGCTGTCCGAGCGCGGCTATTTCGAAGAGCCCACACCCTATGGCCCGGATCCGAACATCTTCACCGCGCGGCTGATCGAGGACGGGCGGCAGAACCGGGTGCTGACCGGCATTATCGAAACCGGCTGCCCCGTGCATATCCTGCAGGGCATGCAGGATCCCGATGTGCCCTATGCGCATGCCCTGAAGCTGATGGAGCATCTGCCATCGGACGATGTGGTCATGACGCTCATCCGCGATGGGGATCATCGGCTGTCGCGGCCGGAGGATATCGCACGGATTTTAGCTGCCGTGGACGCCATGGCGGCTGGCTGAAAACCGCAATACCCCTTGTGCCAAAGGGATTGCCGGGCATTTTAACCATATCCGGCGATCCCCAAATCTGCAGATTGACTTCGTTTCGGCCGCGCTGTTAACTCTTTGTTAACGATTAGAGCGGCGCGCGGCGGGGTATCTCCGCGAAAGCTGACCACGGTTTTCAAGCTTCGCGGGGATTCTTCAGACATGGTTTTGAAGAAAACCGCGCCACAGGGGACTTGCATGGCGCAGTTGATGGGCATCCGGAAAATGGTCGTGGCATTCGCGGCAGTTTTCGTTTCAGCAGGCGCCGCAATCCCGGCGCCGTCGGCAACCGCCCTGTCGATGCAGACGGGCGCCATCACCTCGCAGCCTATCGGCCATTACGAGTTCTGCCAGTCCCACCGTCCGGAATGCGAGATCAAGACCAAATCGACGGTCGCCCCGCGCGTCACCGATTTCGGCTGGTCGGTCATCCGCCAGGTCAATCTCGCCGTGAACAATGAAGTCACCCCGATGACCGACATGGACCTTTACGGCAAGGACGAGGTCTGGGCCTATCCGGAGGGTGCCGGCGATTGCGAAGACTATGTTCTCTTGAAGCGCAAACGCCTGCTGGAAAAAGGTTTTTCTCCGGCCGACCTGTTGATCACCGTCGTGCGCAAGCCGGATGGCGAAGGCCATGCCGTTCTCACCGTGCGCACCGCACAGGGCGACTTCATCCTCGACAATCTCGACAATGACGTAAAGATCTGGAGCAAGACACCCTATCGCTTCCTTAAGCGCCAGGCATCGTTCAACACGGGCCGCTGGGTGACGATCGAAAACGGTGCGGAAGTCCTGGTCGGCTCGGTCGGAAACTGACATTCACGAAATTCTGAATTTGAAAAGGGCGCGACCGGATCCGGGCGCGCCCTTCTTTATTTGATCAGGCTGTCTTCACCGGCAGGACCTGGCCGACATCGATCCGGTTGCCATCGGGATCCTCAAAGACGAAGGCCCGAAGGCCATAATCCTTGTCCTGCAGGCTTTTGATGATGCGTAGCCCCTGGCCTTGGCAAATTGCATGCAGGGCATCGACATCCCCCACCATCATATGGGCCACATTGAAGGCTGCAGCCTTGTGATCCGGCTGCAGGGTCAGGTGCAGTTCGGCCTGATCCCGTGCAAGGATCATGAAGCCGACCGGATTGCCGTTTTCGAAGGTTTTCCGGAAACCGAAGACGTTGACATAGAAGTCGTGGGCCTTGCCCATGTCCTTGACCGGGAGCATGGCGGCAATTCGCCCGAAGCGAATGCCGTGATCGGCGATGTCATCCATCGCTTCACCTCAGATTTGGGAGAATTCCGGGGCCAAGGCGGGCGGTGCCGCGTCAGAACCGTACTCCTTTTTTCGATTGATGAGACGGTGCTCACGCCCGATCGGCTTTAGCAGGAAAATCCTCAATGGCAAAGCGCCCGGTCATGCATTGCCGATCAGGATACCTGCCGCCAGCACCAGTCCGCCACCCAGCACCACCTGGAATGCCGCGCGTAAAAACGGCGTTTCCATATATTTGTTCTGGATGAAGGCGATGACCCAGAGTTCGAAGAAGACGATGATGGCGGCGGTGATGGTCGCCGTCCAGAAATGCGGGATGAGATAGGGCAGGGCGTGGCCAAGACCGCCGAGCGTCGTCATGATGCCGCAGGCAAGGCCGCGCTTGAGCGGCGAGCCCCGGCCCGAGAGCTTGCCGTCGTCATGGGCGGCTTCGGTAAAGCCCATGGATATGCCCGCACCGACCGAGGCGGACAGGCCGACCAGGAACGTCTGCCAGGTGTCCTGCGTGGCGAAGGCGGCGGCAAAGATCGGCGCGAGCGTGGAAACCGAGCCATCCATCAGCCCGGCAAGGCCCGGCTGCACGTAGGTCAACAGGAACTGGCGATGGGCGGTTTCATCCTCGGTCTTGCGCGCGCTCTCCGGCACATGCTTGTCCGTCAGCATGCGGGCAATGTCTTCATGGCCCTGTTCGGCAAGAGCGAGGTCTCCCAGCAATTGCCGGGTCGCCGCGTCGGACGTGTTTTTCGCTGCCTCCACATAGAAATTATAGGCCTGTGTTTCCATCGCTTCGGCCTCGCCGCGCATGGCATCGAGCGATTGGTTGTGGCGCAGCCAGTCGGGTTTGCGGGTGAGAAAGCCGCTGACATGCTCGCGCCGGATCAGCGGAATCCGCTCCCCGAAACGGCGGCGATGCATGTCGATCAGCATGGTCTTGTGGGTGTTTTCCACCTCGCCCATATCATCGAAAACCTTGGCGGAATCCGGATATTTGTCCCTCAGCGCATCGGCATAGGCAAAGTAGATGCGGGCATCGTCCTCTTCAGAGGAAATGGCGAGGGCCAGAACCTCCTGTTCGGACAGCGAGGACAATGTGCGCTTGGAGCGCGGCAGCAGGCGGGAAAACATGATGTAAGCGACCTAGTTTAGAATAATTCTAAATTTAGGGCTGCATCATGTGAAGGTCAAGCCCCGGCGCCGAGTTAGGCTGCAGGATAAAATTCCCCTGGGAACAGAAGGATAAGAATGGCACGGCGGCCAGCCGCTTAGAGAGTGATGTTCAGCGTCTGCTCGCGCACGATATAGGCTTTTTGCCGGTCGGTAATGTAATCGCGTACGATCGGTGCGGCATCGCGCGAACGGGACAGCTGCATGTGAAAAACCAGCTGGCTGCCGGTGCGGAACATCGTTTCGCAGCTCACCAAATAGAATTCCCACATGCGGGCAAAGCGCTCGTCGTAGAGTTCAACCACCTTGTCGCGGTTCTTGTCGAAGCGCTCGACCCAGTGCTTGAGCGTCGTTGCATAGTGAACGCGCAGGAATTCCAGATCGCTGACCCACAGGCTGTTGCGCTCCACCACTTCGAATACTTCGGAGAGGGCGGGCGAATAGGCGCCGGGGAAGATATATTTGCGCAGCCAGGCGCTGGCCATGCCGGGCGGGCTCATATGGCCGATGGAATGCAGCACCGCGATGCCGTCGTCGGGCATCAGTGCATTCAGCTTCTTGAAATATTCGTCGTAATGGCTGACGCCGACATGCTCGAACATGCCGACTGAGACGATGCGGTCGAAGGTCTCATTGACCTCGCGGTAGTCGCGCAGCTCGAAACGGACGCGGCCCTCAAGGCCCGCATCCTTGGCGCGCTGCGTCGCCAGCGCCTGCTGTTCCCTGGAGAGTGTGACACCCAGCACCTCGACATTTTCGAGCTGGGCGAGATAGAGCGCCAGATCCCCCCAGCCGCAGCCGATATCCAGCACCTTCATGCCGGGCCGCAGGCAGAGTTTTGCGGCCAGCAGCCGCAGCTTGTTGCGCTGCGCCTGCTCCAGCGTCTCGTCTGGCTCGCGGAAATAGGCGCAGGAATAGAGCATGTGCTTGTCGAGGAAGAGCTTGTAGAATTCGTTACCGAGATCGTAGTGATGGGCGACGTTGCGCTGGGCCTCGCCCTTGACGTTGGATTGCTGGCGCTTGCGAAAGCGCATCTTGATGGCGCGCAAAGCCTTCTGGATAGGATAGGAGCCGAGCGACAGCCGGTTGATCGAAAACAGCGTCAGGAAATCGCGCAGTGTCGAGCCGTCTTCGAAGCGCAGCGTGCCGTCCATATAGGCCTCGCCGGCGGCCAGTTCGGAATTGAATACGAGGCTGCGGTAAAGCTTGCGATCGGTGAGCCGCATCGTTACCTCCGGGCCCGGCTCCCCCTTGAAAACATGTGGTTTGCCATCGGCGTCGATAACGGTCAGCTGGCCCTTGCGAATGAATGCTTTCATCATATGCGATAGTGGAAACATGCACACCTCGATGGAAAAAGCGACGCTTGCAAAGCAGCACTCTATCACCCGGCTTGTAAAAAGCGCGCCATTAATTCTGGCCTGTCAGCGGCCTGTGGCGGTGGCTCCGGCGCTGGCGGCAACGACGAGAACGGTGCCACCGATCTGCAGCGCGGTCATCGGCTGGCTGAGCACCAGAAAGCCCGCAAGCGCGCCGAGCGCCGGTTCAAGGCTCATCAGGATGCCAAAAGATGAGGTGCTCATCCGCCGCAGCGCGATCATTTCGAGCGCATAGGGGATCAGCGGCACGAGGAGAGCGAGCCCGGCAATGGTGACGACACCTTCCGTCGTCATGCGTGGCAGGTCGATGAGCCCGAACGGCGTGGCGACAACGGCCGCAACGATCAGCGACATGGAGAGCCCCTGCAGGCCTTCAAACGCGTCCCCGGCCTTCTTCATCAGGATGATGTAAAGCCCCCAGCCGGTGGCAGCCCCAAAGGCAAAGAGTATGCCGGTCGTATCGCCGATCCAGCCATTTCCATCATGCGCCAGAAGCAGCACGCCGGCCCCGGCGATCAGCGGCCAGACAAGCCGCCAGCCAAGCCCGAAGGCAAAAGTGGCAACCGCAAGCGGACCGAGGAAATCGATGGCAACGGCGAGACCGAGCGGAATACGTTCGATGGCGGTGAAAAAGCACAGCGTCATACCGGCCATGCAGGCGCCCAGCATTCCCGCCATCTGCCACTGCGCCCGCGAATAACGAAGGACCGGCGGGCGAACGATCAAGGCCAGCAGAACCGCAGCCCAGGCCAGGCGCAGCCAGGTGGTGCCGAACGGCCCATAGGCAGCGATCGACGGTGCCGACAGCGCCGAGCCGAACTGGACACTCGACATCGACAACAGACACATCAGGCCGCCGGTGAGTGCTGCTGCGGTGCCGGCAGCAGGCAGCGTGTTGACAGGCGCAACGACACCTTCGCTGCCATGGACTGGTGTTTTTGTCCGCTGATCCAAGGCTCGTCCTCCCACAGGCAATGGCGCTCACGCCCCTGACTGGCTCTACCGAATGCCGGCGGTTGCGGCAAATTCATATTTGTGGCGGTTAATATAAGGGTATTTGATCATGCTTATGGAGCCCTTGGAACATATTGCCCGCCAGCCCGTTACAGGTTGCAGCAGAAACTGTGTGTTAAACGAGGGAAAAATACCATGGACGTAAACGGCGTAGGTTGGATCGCAGCAATCATCATCGGTGGCTTTGCCGGCTGGCTGGCAGAACAATTCATGAAATCCAATATGGGTTTGTTCATGAATATCATCTTGGGCATTATCGGCGCCGTCGTCCTCAATGCAATCCTCGCCTTTGCCGGCATGGGTTTCACCGGTTGGCTCGCCTATCTGGTCATCGGCTTTATCGGCGCCTGCATTCTCATTGCGGTAGGCCGTGCCGTACGCCGGTAAAGACTGAAACCGGCGCATTCTAACAAGGAGACGATCATGCTGACATTCGCAGCCGAAGGCAGTGGCCAGGGCCAGCTGGAAATCAACGGCAATTCGCAGCCGGTTTCCTATGAGCTCGTGGAAGCACGCGAGGACGACGACAGCCGTCAGGTTCGCATTCGTCTCAACGCGCCGCGCGATTGGCTGTTGAAACAGGGTTTCAACGGCGAGGCGACACTGGTTCGCGACAATGGCTCTCGCATCGCCGTGCGCCGCGAAGGCGGGCTGGACGTCGGTGACAGCGTGTCGGTAACGCTGGAAGGCTATGACGACACGCATGGCGATGGCGAAGATGTGACCGACGCCTATCCTGAACTGAAGCACTAGAATCCTGACTAAACGCAAACGGGCGCGGCTTTGAGAGCCGCGCCCGTTTGCGTTCCAGGATGGCCAGGATCAGTCCTTGGCGCGTTCCACATAGGATGCGTCTTCCGTCAGGATGACGACGCGGGTGCCGACGCCGATATGCGGCGGAACCATTGTGCGCACGCCGTTCGACAGGATCGCCGGCTTGTAGGAAGACGACGCCGTCTGGCCCTTGACGACCGGTTCGGTTTCGACGATCTCGAGCGTCATGCGGGTCGGCAGTTCCATGGCGAGCGCCAGACCTTCAAACATCTTTAGCTGAACAATCATGCCTTCCTGCAGGTAGGCCTTATCGTCGCCGATAACGTCGGGCGAAACGGCCACCTGGTCGTAGGTCTGCGGGTTCATGAAGTGATAGCCTTCGCCGTCTTCGTAGAGGAACGTGTGCTCGCTATCTTCGACAAAGGCGCGCTCGACCTGTTCGGTGGTCCGCCAACGTTCGGAAACCTTCACGCCATCGGAAATACGGCGCATGTCAACCTGGGTGACGGGCGTGCCCTTGCCGGGGTGGAAGTTCTGGGCGGTGAGAACGGCGTAAAGCTTGCCGTCCACTTCGAGAACGTTGCCCTTGCGGACCGAAGAGGCGATTACCTTGACCATAAGTCTTCCTTGTAACTGAGCTTGATGCGTCGTAGAGGAGCGCACGAAATATGCGCGTCAAAGACGCCAGAATGCGTTTTCGGGCCGCACCTATCCTATATTTGGGCAAATTGCCAGTGTGACGGCAGATCCGGCTCGAAGAAACGCGAATTTACGCCAGGCAATGCCTGAGAACCGCATATGGGACCGAGATGCCTGCTGCTTCCCCCTGGTGGACCCCCGATGTCCATGCCGACCGCCGGGCTTTCCTGATCGGCCGCAACCGGATTCAGGCAGCCTTGCGGGGCTTCTTCGCCGCTAATGATTTTGTCGAGGTCGATACCGCAACGCTGCAGGTATCGCCGGGCAACGAGGCGCATCTGCATGCCTTTGCAACGCAGGCTATCCATCATGACGGCAGCACGGCGCCGCTCTATCTCCACACCTCGCCTGAATTTGCCTGCAAGAAACTGCTCTCGGCCGGCGAACATCTCATCACCTGTTTTGCCCATGTCTATCGCAATCGCGAGCGCGGCCCCCTGCACCATCCCGAATTCACCATGCTCGAATGGTACCGCGCCGGTGAAACCTATCAGGCCTTGATGCGCGACTGCGCCGATATCCTGCGCCTGGCCGCCGAAACGGTGGGGACAGGGCTGTTGAGCTATCGCGGCGCGCAGGCCGATCCCTTTGCCGAGCCCGAGCGTATCACCGTGGCCGAAGCTTTCGCGAAGTTCGCAGGCGTCGATCTCCTTTCCTCCATCGACCGGAACGGCGAAACCGACCGGCAAAGCCTTGCTGCAACGGTGCTCGCTGCCGGGATCCGGGTCGCGGATGACGATACCTGGGCGGATATGTTCAGCCGGGTGATCGTTGAAAAGGTCGAACCCAATCTCGGCTTTGGCCGCGCAACGATCCTTTATGAATATCCGGTTGCCGAGGCAGCACTGGCGCGTCCAACGCCGCACGATCCGCGTGTCGCCGAACGGTTCGAGCTCTATGCCTGCGGTGTCGAATTGGCCAATGCTTTTGGTGAACTCACCGATGCCAGCGAACAGCGCCGCCGTTTTGATTTGGAAATGGCCGAAAAGAACCGTGTTTACGGCGAAACCTATCCGCTGGACGAGGATTTCCTAAGCGCGCTGGCGATCATGCCGCAAGCGAGCGGCAGCGCGCTTGGCTTCGACCGGCTGGTGATGCTGGCGACCGGTGCATCGCGGATCGATCAGGTGATTTGGGCACCGGTGGCAGAGACCGGGGGCCGCACGTGACAGCGCTTCGCTCCTTAAAGACGATCGGTGATCTGGAAGAGGCCGGCCTGGTATCGGCTGCCCGGCGCGCCGGGCTGGAGGACGTGGCCGCGCGTTATGCGGTGGCCGTTACGCCGGCCATTTCGGCCCTGATCGATCCCAACGACCCCAATGATCCGATCGCCCGCCAGTTCATTCCCGATGCGGCCGAGCTTCTGCGCCTGCCGGAAGAGCGTGAGGACCCGATCGGCGACGCCGCCCATAGTCCGGTGGAGGGCATTGTCCATCGCTATCCAGACCGAGTGCTCTTGAAGGCGGTGCATGTCTGCCCGGTCTATTGCCGCTTCTGCTTCCGCCGCGAAATGGTCGGGCCGCAGGGGCTCGGCACGCTTCCATCGCAGGCGATGGATGCTGCGTTTGCCTATATCGCCGCGCGTCCGGAAATCTGGGAAGTGATCCTCACCGGCGGCGATCCGCTGGTCCTGTCGCCGCGCCGTCTGGCGTCGATCATGGAGCGGCTGGCATCGATCGGGCATGTGAAGATCGTGCGCTTCCACACCCGCGTGCCGGTGGTCGAGCCCGAGCGCGTCGATGAGGCGCTGATCGCGGCCCTCAAGGCCAGCGGCAAGACGACGTATCTGGCGCTGCATGCCAACCATCCGCGCGAACTGACCGAGGCTGCGCGTTCAGCATGCGCCCGGCTGGTCGATAGCGGCATTGTCATGGTCAGCCAGTCGGTTCTGCTGAAGGGTGTCAATGACGACCCCAACACTCTGGCAAGCCTGATGCGTGCCTTCGTCGAAAACCGTATCAAGCCCTATTATCTGCACCACCCGGATCTTGCCCCCGGCACCAGCCATTTCCGCCTGACGATCGAAGAAGGCCAGGCGCTGGTCGCCGCGTTGCGCGGCCGTATCTCCGGTCTCTGCCAGCCTGCCTATATCCTCGATATTCCAGGCGGCCACGGTAAGACGGTGATCAGCGCCTCGACCATCGAGAATAATGGCGGCGGCTGCTACACCGTGTCGGATTTCAACGGCGCGGAACATGCCTATCCGCCAGCGCTCTAAAGACGGATTTTTCCGAAAAGGGCGCTGAGTTCCGATTGCCGGCCGGTGCCGGTTTTGTGGAATATCGACCGGATATGGCTTCTGACCGTCTCATAGCCGATGCCGTTCTGCCTGGCGATATCGACGGCATTCATGCCGCTGGCAACAAGCAGCGATATCCGCGTTTCAGCCGGCGTCAGGTCGAACAAAGCCATCAGCGTGTCCGGGTTTTGCCGGATCTCGTCGTCCGGATCCTCGATCAGGGCCATGGCGCAGGAATGCGTGAAGATATCGGCGAGCTGCGTGCCAAACCGTTCAAAGCGGACGATGAGCGGCCGTCTGCCTGGCCGCGAAAGGCGGACGGCAGAGAGAAGCTCTGCACCCGGCCCGGGCGCCTGCAGCGCGAGCTTCAGTTCCCGCTGGAAACGCGCCGTCTCGGTCGCAGAGCCGGTGCGGACCTCGCCCCTGGAAATGCGGAAATCGTTCGAAAACAGCGCCTCGGCCTTCGGGTTAATTATCGTGACAAGGCCTTTGCGGTCGAAGAAGATGCAACCGATATTCGACGTCTGGAAAGCCGCCGCCATGCCCATGACCCGGCTGGCATCGATATGCTGGGCGAGCTGAACGGCGCTCTGCAACCGTGTCCGGATGGCATGAAAATGCGGCATGTCTCCGGCCTGCGGACACTCATCGGCCAATCGGTTCTGGAGGACGAAATAGAGCGCATTCTTGCCGGCGGAAATGTCCATCAGCACACAATCGCCAATGCCGTATTTGCGCATGAACTGATAGTATTCGTGATGGTCGAATTGCTCTTTCGAGACCATGTCGGCTTCAAATACCACGCCGTCGCGATGGATCGGCTGGATAAAATTCGCCCGAAAATCCCGTGATCCCCAGTCTTCGCGCAGATAGCCTTCCAGAAGCGGATCGAGCTTTTCCGTGCAAAGGGCCGCGCCGAATGTGCCCCGTCCGGATGGCTCCATGATATTGGCGCCCAAAGCGCCGCTCGCCCGGCTGATAGCTTCAATACCCGTCAGCCATAGCGACGGTTCGAAAATTGCCGCCTGAACCTTATCCAGGGCTTCAGAGAGATGTCCCGCGTTGACGCGCATTTGATCTGCTCACATTCGCAAGGGACGACTTTAAGTTTGCAAGGCTCCTCGCGTCAATGGTGCAGGGGGTTTGCTTCAGCGCAATCGGGCCTCATTTCAGGCAGAGCGCGGCCTCAAGGCAACGTTCCAGCGTAAAAAAAGCCGGTCCCTTCGCAGGGGCCGGCTTTTTTAAACGCATAAGGTGTCTGTGATCAGCCCTGCTTGATCGGCGCGATCGAGATTTCGACGCGGCGGTTCTGCGCGCGTCCGGCCGGGCTTGCATTCGAGGCGACCGGACGATCCGGGCCGTAGCCGACGGCCGACATGCGGCGCTGATCGACGCCCTGTGCGCCGAGATAGTTGGCAACCGAGATGGCGCGGCGTTCGGAAAGATCCTGGTTGTGGCTGGCGCTGCCGGTCGAGTCGGTGTGGCCATCGACGTCGATCAAGGTCTTGTTGAACTTGCGCAGCACGATCGCAACCGAATTCAGCGTCGGATAGGCTCTCGGGCTCATCTGGTCCTGATCGGTGGCAAAGGTGATGTTCTCCGGCATGTTGAGAACGATGCGGTCGCCGACGCGCGTCACGGAGACGCCGGTATTCTGCAGCTGGGCGCGCAGTTCGGATTCCTGGCTGTCCATATAGTTGCCGATCAGGCCGCCGCCGAGCGCGCCGATACCGGCACCCACAAGCGCCGCATCGCGGCGTCCGGCAGCGCTTCCGCCGACCAGAAGGCCGGTTGCAGCACCCAGGCCTGCGCCGATCAGCGCACCGCCGGCGGTGTTCGACATCTTCTGTTCGCCCGTATACGGGTCGGTCGTGGTGCAGCCGGAAAGATAGATTGCGGCGATGGCCAGTACGGCGATTTTCTTCAGCATGGAATCACAGGTCCCCAATAGATCTACTCTGCTTCATACTACCGATTGCGGCAGGAAGATGAAGAGCAAGCCTTTTGAGAAATCAACTTTCTATTTCAAGCCGCTGGTCAGCACCGCATCACCGCGTCTTTTTCGCAAGCGGGCAGGGCGGCAAAGATGCCGTCCTGCCCTGGGTGCAAGCGAGCGTCGGTGTTACATGGCCGGCAGAACGGCGATGTCGCGGATTGCGCCGCTGGCGCCGGTGATGTCGCCCGCTGCGGTGGCAGCGCCCGTTTCCAGGTTGACGGTGTAAAGCTTGGTACCATTGGCAAGCCATGCCGTGTTGGTGCCGTCTTCCGTGGTCTGGATATCGAACGCAAAGTTCGGTGCCGCGCCCTCTATGCCGAGCTTGCCGATGGCCGCCAGCGTGCCGTCATTCGGCTTGGTCTGCTTGATCAAGGCGCCGATCGTCGCATCGATATTGAACATCCCGGTCTTTTCCGGCTTGCCGTGGGAGTTGATATAGGCGGCAGCGACGATATTGGGTGTTTCGCCCTTGTGCATGTCACCGTCCTCGTAGGCGAGCTTGCCATCGACGGTGACTTCGCCGGTATCGGGGTGAACGCGGTGATTGGTCGTGCCGGTCATGAAGCGCAGCCGGTCAGCCATCGGGTTGAAATCCACCACGACAGCCGCATCGTCGATCGGCAGCGGTGTGTTCATCTTGGCAAGGTCTGTTGCCGCGCCCGTTTCAAGATCGATGGTGACGATCCGGCTGTCCGGCGTCACACCGACCACGGTCTTGTTGGACGGGCGAAAATCGATACCGACGAGACTATCGACGCCGGTAACCTCCATCGTCTTGGTAACAGCGGGGCTGGCCGTGTCGAACAGGACGAGCGTCTTGTCTCCGGTCAGGCCGAGAACCGGTGCGGCAAGGACGGCGCCGCCGCTGGCAAGCAGAACCGTGGAGGCGATCAATGCGATCTTCATGGTCTTCATTTGAAGTCTCCTTGTTGTCTGAAATCGTCACAGGAGGCGATGCATCTCGAGCCGCCTTCCAACCGGTAGACACATGGGAGACCGGGTTTGGATGCACCGGACGAAATTTTATTTTTCCGAAATGCATCCGCAGGTCGCCCTGGCGGGTAAAATGGCTATGTTGACACTCAAACAACGGCCTAGGATGGAATTGGTACGGGGAGACCGGGTAACGGGTCCCCGGGACAGTGGGAGTAGTATGCAGGAGCATCAGGAAAGACTGGCGGATGCGCTGGCCGGTTGCGCGAAGGGCGACCGCAATGCGCTGCGCACGATCTTCGAACTCGAAGGTGCCCGGCTCGTGGCCGTTGCCCAGCGCATCCTGCGCCGCCGCGAGCTGGCCGAAGATGTCGTGCAGGAAGCCTTCATCCAGATCTGGACCAAGGCCGGACAATATGCGCCGGATCGCGGATCGGCGCGGGGCTGGATCTATGCCATCGCCCGCAACCGCGCGCTCAATCTGGTGCGCGACGGCAAACGGCTGGAATTCACCGAGCCGGACAATCTGGCCGACCTGCACGATGCCGAGCATATGGATCACGCAGCCAATGTCTGGGCCGATCTCGATCGCCAGAACCGGCTGCGCGAATGCCTGTCGCGGCTCGACGAGACCAAGCGCCGGAGCATCCTGATGGTCTATATGTCGGGCTATACCCATGGCGAGATCGCCGGCCGGCTGAAAGTGCCGCTCGGCACCGCCAAGGCCTGGGTTCGCCGCGGGTTGGCCTCGCTTCGGGAGTGCATGGCATGAGCGCGGACAGGCAGGATATCGATGAAGTGGCCGACGAATACGTGCTGGGTCTTCTGGACGCAGGCGATCATGCCCATGTCGAATCCCAGATCGAAATCGACGCTGCGCTGCGCGCTGCCGTCGCCGCAAGCCGTGACCGTTTTCTGGCGCTCGATCTCCTGGCAAAGCCGGTTTCCGAGCCGGAGGGCCTGTGGGGCCGTATCGCCGCAACGCTCGATAACCCCGCGAGCGATGTCGCTGCGGGTCTCGCCCCACCGGCGCCGGCAAACGACAATAGCAACTCAGTATGGCGCCGCACGGCCTTTGGCGGTCTCGCGGCATCGTTGCTTCTGGCGGTGGGTCTTGGCTGGAGCCTGATGTCGCAACCGGAGCCGCGCGTGGTTGCCGTGCTTTTGGATAATGCAGGAGAACCGCAGGCCATTGTCGAGGATTTCGGCAATGCATCGGCAAGGGTGACGCCGCTTGTCGATTTAACCGTGCCTGATGGCCGCACCATGCAGGTCTGGACGCTGCCATCGAAAGAACTGGGTCCGGTATCGCTGGGGCTTTTGCCGCGCTCGCAGGAAGCCGTGCTGGATGGACCCGTGCTGCCACAGCCGCAGGAAGCGCAGCTCTACGAAATCACCATCGAACAGGCGGGCGGCTCGCCGACGGGGCGGCCGACAGGGCCTATTCTGGTCAAGGGTTTTGCGAAAATGCCGCGCTGAGCAGCCTGAAGGCAGGCGGGCGCTCTAATCGTAGAAGCGCCCGCGTTTGGGATCCGCTATTCGCTCAGATCAATCTCTTCCGTGTTGCCGCCCGTGCAGGTGTAGCAGCAATCGGTGCAGGTTTCGGCATTGTCCGGCCCCGTGCCCCAATAGGTTTCCTTGTCGCCGGAAATCCAGGCGCCGTAGCAGATCTTTTCGCCCTGGTCGCAGGAGAGCGGGATCTGCTTGGTTTCGCCGTCATCGAGCAGGTAAACCTGGTTGTTGCCCGGCCAGACATGGTCGCGGTCCTGGCTGTAAAGCTCGACTTCGACGGCATTCGGATGGCTGTTCTTCATCTCGAACGTGACGTCGGCAGCGGTACCGGCGGAAATGCTGCCTAAAAGCATGGCAATGGATAGCGCGGCCAGACCCGCGCGCTGAAGAATGGTTTTCATGGGTTCCCCTTAAGAATATCTGCCTTGCGGCTCAAATCAGCTAACACGAAGATAAGGGGTGCGGAATGGGCGGACCGGCCGGAAAAGCTAGGTTTTTTCAGCGCGGTATCGCCATTTTTGGTGACAAGGATAGGTGGAGCCTCCTGTGTTTTTAACACGTCAATCCGCCGCCAGTGATTTGTAGAAGAATGTCGAGCCGCAATAGCTGCCATCCGGCATCAGGGCATATTGCGGAATGACGCCGACGCGCTGCCAGCCGAACCGCTCGTAAATGCTTTCCGCCGGGCTTCCGGTTGCCGTATCGAGCACCAGAACATGCCGTCCATGCCGGATGGCCGCCTGTTCCGCAGCGTCCATCAAAAGGCGTGAAAGCCCGAGACCACGGGCCTTGCGATGGACAAGCAATTTCTTCAGATCGGCGCGATGCGGCTGGTTCGGCATCATGCCGATACCAAGCTGGACCGTGCCGAGGATATCGCCGTCCCTCTCGGCGGCAATAAGCACCGTGTTGCCTTCATTGACCGCCTGGGCGACCCCTTGCCAATAGGGGCTCGCATCCTTCGGCGTATAGGGCGACATGAACCCGACGGAGGCGCCGCCCTCGACGCAATCGGACAGAATTTCGGCAAGTGCCGGCAGGGCGGCCGTGGTTTCAGAAGGGGTCAGCGTGCGGATCGTGATTTCGGACATCGGGATTAGACTTTGCTGCGGTTGAGAATGATGGCGTAGCGTGCGGGTGCACGATAAGGATTGTGAAAGATGTGGGCTTCGCAAAGCCGCATGAACAGGCAATCGCCGGCCTCCAGCACATGTGTCTCTGTTCCGGCCGTCATGGTCAGCCGGCCCTCGAACAGCCAGAGATGTTGCGTCATTGCTGCGTCGAACTGCTGCTGCTCGAAAACGACGCGCGCGCCCGGCGGAAACTCGACCTCGACGATATCCACCGGTGAGCCGGTACCGTCGGGTGAAACCGCGCGGCGCAGATAGCCGGTTTCCGGATCGCGCCAGACGCGCTGATCGTCTCGGCGCAGAAGCGGATCGCCAGCCTTTTCGCCATCGGCAAAAAACCGCGACAATGTCGTACCGAGGGCACTGCAGAGCCGGGCAAGAAGCTGTGCGGTCGGGCTGGCCTCCCCACGCTCGATGCGGGAGATCATGGCGCGGCTGACACCGGCGCGGGCCGAGAGATCATCAAGCGTCATCGCCTGTTCCAAGCGCAGGCGCTTGAGGCGTTCGGCAATATCGTCTTCGAATGCATTTTCCATTATAAGAGAATTATAATTTCATATAGTGGAGTCAACGAAAATGTGGAGCCGATGCAATAAATCCGTTGCATGCCGCTGCGGCGACAGCGCAGGACGCGGTATCCATCTATCCTGCGGTTCTAGGGTGGTAGCGGACGAAACGGCCTTGCGCTCAATATGTTAGAGCATTGTTTCACAAGCCGGGCGGCTTTGGTGATCTTGAGGGGCGGAGATGGCGGTGAGTAACGATATGCGGTCGGAAGAGCCGCGCGCATCCGTGCTGTCGATCGCCAGCATCGTCGCCTCCATGGCCTGCGTCGGGATCGGCAATGGCATGATGTTCGCCTATGTGCCTTTTCTTCTGGCGAAAGGCGACAGCCCGCCCTGGGTTGCCGGTGCGGCAGTCACCGCGCTCGCCTTCGGCGGTCTCGCCGGCTGTGTCGTTGCCGGCCCGGTGATCCGCAGGGTCGGGCATGCGCGGGCGTTTTCCTGCTCGATGGCGCTGGTGCTGCTCTCGGCCTTCCTGATCGCGCTCGGCTTTCATCCGCTGCTCTGGGTGTTTGCGCGCGGCGTCTATGGTGCGGCGGGCAATATCAATTTCATCATCTCGCTGAGCTGGCTCAACCATGCCAGTGCCAACAGCTGGCGCGGCAAGGCCATGTCGGTGTTCTACATGGTCTATGTCATCGCCATCGGTCTTGGCGCCTGGCTGTTCGGCCAGATCCCGGCAGACGGCAATCTGGCGCCGCTGCTGACGATTTTCTTCACCACCATGGCGATCCTGCCCATCGGCCTGACGCGCCTGCCCAATCCGCCGCCGCCAGCCAAGGTCAGCGTCGATGTGCCGATGGTCTGGCGCAATTCGCCCGTGGCCTTCGTCGGCGTTCTCGCCGCCGGTGGTCTCTCCATGGCCGTGCAGGGCTTCACGCCGATCTATGCCGCCGCCAATGCGGCGAGCCAGGGCGATGTCGCCCTTCTGATGCTGGTCATGCAGTTCGGCCTGATCTTCATCCAGTATCCGATGGGCGTGCTATCGGACCGGATCGACCGGCGCATCGTGCTGATCCTCGTCTGTGTGCTGATTGCCGCTGCCGCCGTCGTGGCATTGTCGGTGTCGTTCGCCAATCTGATCCTGCTGATGCTGGTCTTTGCCGTTTTCGCCGGTGCCGTTGAAACCGTCTATTCGATCGCCAATGCCCATGCCAATGATCGCACCGCGCCCGCCGATTTCGTCCCGCTCGCCTCGACGCTCCTGATGTGCTGGTCGATCGCCGCCACGATCATTCCGCTGTCGATCACGCTGCTGACGCCGGTCTTCGGTCCGAAGACCTTCATCTATGCCGCCATGGGCACGGCGCTCGCCTATGCGGCCTTCGTCGCCATGCGGCTGAAATTCCGCGAAACGGTGCCGCCGCATCTGCGGGAGAATTTCGAGATGAAGAGCGCGCAGATGCCGAATGCCGGTGCGATGGTCGAGGGCGATCCGGTTGCGGGCGATATCCGGCAATTATAGTGAACAAAGCCTGCATTTCCCGCTTTGCGGCGGTTGATACCGCTGCTATATGCGGCCCATGAGCACAACACCTTCAAAGACGCCCCTGTCGCATATCCGCAATTTCTCGATCGTGGCCCATATCGACCACGGCAAGTCGACGCTGGCTGACCGGTTGATCCAGTCAACCGGTGGCCTTGCCGCGCGCGAGATGTCGGAACAGGTTCTCGATAATATGGATATCGAGAAGGAGCGCGGCATCACCATCAAGGCGCAGACCGTGCGCCTGCATTACGTCGCCAACAATGGCGAGACCTATGTTCTCAACCTGATCGACACCCCCGGCCATGTCGACTTCGCCTATGAAGTCTCGCGCTCGCTGTCGGCCTGCGAAGGCTCGCTTCTGGTGGTGGACGCGTCGCAGGGCGTCGAAGCCCAGACGCTGGCCAACGTCTACCAGGCGATCGACAACAACCACGAGATCGTCACGGTCCTCAACAAGATCGACCTGCCGGCCGCAGAACCAGACCGCATCCGCGAACAGATCGAGGAAGTCATCGGCATCGACGCATCGCAGGCCGTGCTGATCTCGGCCAAGACCGGCCTTGGCATTCCCGATGTGCTCGAAGCGATCGTGCATCAGCTGCCTGCGCCAAAAAGCGAAGAAGGCGAGAACGGCCCGCTCAAGGCGCTTCTGGTCGATAGCTGGTACGATGCCTATCTCGGCGTCATCGTTCTCGTGCGCGTGCTCGACGGCACGCTGAAGCGCGGCATGACGGTGCGCATGATGGGTGCGGACGCCAAATATCAGGTGGAGCGCGTCGGCGTCATCACGCCGAAGATGGTCAATGTCGAGGCGCTCGGCCCCGGCGAGATCGGCTTCATCACGGCCTCGATCAAGGAAGTGGCCGATACCCGCGTCGGCGATACCATCACCGAGGACAAGCGCCAGACGGCCAAGATGCTGCCCGGCTTCAAGCCGGCCCAGCCGGTGGTGTTCTGCGGCCTCTTCCCGGTCGATGCCGCCGATTTCGAGGACCTGCGCTCCGCCATGGGCAAGCTGCGCCTGAACGATGCCTCGTTCTCCTTCGAAATGGAATCCTCGGCGGCCTTGGGCTTCGGTTTCCGCTGCGGCTTCCTCGGCCTGCTGCATCTTGAAATCATCCAGGAACGCCTCGAGCGGGAGTTCGATCTCGACCTGATCGCGACCGCCCCGTCCGTCGTCTACAAGCTGTTTATGAATGACGGTACCGAGCGCGAACTGCACAATCCGGCCGACATGCCGGATGTCGTCAAGGTGGCCGAAATCCACGAGCCGTGGATCCGCGCGACGATCCTGACGCCGGACGACTATCTCGGCGGCATCTTGAAGCTCTGCCAGGACCGGCGCGGCCTGCAGATCGAGCTGACCTATGTGGGCAAGCGCGCCATGCTGACCTACGACTTGCCGCTCAACGAAGTCGTGTTCGATTTCTACGACCGGCTGAAGTCGATCTCCAAGGGCTATGCCTCGTTCGACTATCACCTGACCGACCACCGCGAAGGCCATCTGGTCAAGCTGTCGGTGCTGGTCAACGGCGAGCCCGTCGATGCCTTGTCGATGATGGTTCACCGCATGGCTGCCGAACGGCGCGGCCGAGACATGTGTGAAAAGCTCAAGGACCTGATCCCCAAGCACATGTTCAAGATCCCGATCCAGGCGGCCATCGGCGGCAACGTCATTGCCCGCGAAACCATCTCGGCGCTGCGCAAGGACGTCACGGCGAAATGCTATGGCGGCGACGCCTCGCGCAAGCGCAAGCTGCTGGACAAGCAAAAGGCCGGCAAGAAGCGCATGCGCCAGTTCGGCAAGGTGGACATCCCCCAAGAAGCGTTCATCGCCGCGCTGAAGATGAGCGACGAGTAACATCTTTTCTTCCATCGGACATGCGCATACAATAGGCGCATATCCGATGGAGAAAACCATGTCTCAACTTGCCCGAAAATCCGCCAATCTCTCCCTTGATAGCAATCTCGTCTCGCAGGCGCGTGACCTGAAGATCAATATCTCGCGCGCGGCCGAAGATGGCATCAAGAGTGCCGTCAAGGCCGAGCAGGAGCGTTTGTGGCGGCTGGAAAATGCCGAGGCGATTGCGGCGTCCAATAAATATGTCGAGGAACATGGCTTGCCCTTGGCGAAATATCGTCAATTCTGATGGCGAGATTTCATGCCTATCGCCTGAGGCAAGGCGACGCGCTGGTTCTGGCCGTACAGTCCGATCTTCTGTCGAGCCTCCAGACCTGTGCGGTGGTTCCGCTTCTTCCCAAGGGAGAGCTGTCACCCGTCATTGCGCGGCTCAATCCGCATTTCGACATCAATGGACGCTCTTATACGATGGCGACGCAGTTTATCGGCGTCGTTTCGATCGCCGAGCTTGGTGTCGATGTGGCCAATCTCACCATCCACGCGGATACCATAACCGCCGCCACGGATTTTCTGTTCCAGGGCTTCTGATGCCCGCCACCGGCGAAGCTGCAGGAGTTCCTGACCGTAAAGGGCGCCCGGAAATACCGGACGCCCTTTGTGTTGCCGTTCAAGCGACCTTGGCGAGATCGCCGTGCGGGTCGAGGACGAATTTTTGCGCGACGCCCTGATCGAAGCTTTCATAGCCCTGCGCGGCATCTTCCAGGGAAATGATTTTCGCATTGACGATTTCGGCGATGTTCAACCGGTCATGCAGGATCGCCTGCATGAGCTGGCGGTTATATTTCAAAACAGGCGTCTGGCCGGTATGGAAGGACAGCGCCTTTGCCCAGCCAAGCCCGAAGCGCATGGAAAGGCTGCCTTTTTTTGCAGCACTGTCGACGGCGCCCGGGTCTTCGGTGACATAAAGACCTGGGATACCGACGGAGCCGGCTGCCCGGGTGATTTCCATCATCTGGTTGAGAACCACCGCCGGCTGTTCGCCGCCTGAATGGCCGCGCGCTTCGAAGCCGACGGCGTCGATCGCGCTATCCACCTCGTCGCTGCCGGTCACGTCAGCGATCATGTCGCCCAGCCGGTCGCTGGCCGAAAGATCGATCGGCTCGAATCCAACCTTCTTGGCATGCGCGAGGCGCTCCTTGTTGAAGTCGCCGATCATCACGACGGCAGCGCCGAGAATGCGCGCCGAGGCGGCGGCAGCCAGACCCACGGGACCGGCTCCCGCGACATAGACGACGGAGCCGACGCCGACGCCAGCCTTGACCGCGCCATGAAAACCGGTCGGCAGAATGTCCGACAGCATCGTCAGGTCCCGGATTTTCGCCATGGCCTTGTCACGGTCCGGGAATTTCAAGAGGTTGAAATCGGCATAGGGAACGGTGACATATTTGGCCTGTCCACCGATCCAGCCGCCCATGTCCACATAGCCATAGGCACCACCGGCGCGGGCCGGGTTGACGGTGAGGCAGACGCCCGTGTCCTGCGATTTGCAGCAGCGGCAACGGCCGCAGGCAACGTTGAACGGCACGGAAACGATATCGCCGATCTCAAGCATCTCGACATCGATGCCCTTCTCGATGACCTCACCGGTGATTTCATGGCCGAGCACAAGGCCAGGCAAAGCGGTGGTGCGGCCGCGCACCATGTGCTGGTCGGAGCCGCAGATATTCGTCGAGATGACTTTCAAAATGACGCCATGCTCGATGCGGCGCCCGTCCGGGGCTTCCAGCTTCGGATCGTCGATATCCCGCACCTCGACCTTGCCCGGCTTCAGATAGACGACGCCGCTGTTCCTGCTCATAGTATCTCCTCCGCTGAAAATGCAGACCCGGCCGGCTCCACCCGGCGCGGGTTCGCTTCAATGTAAGGCCAATTCTCGACAGAACAGTTCTGATCGCGACGTCAAACGTCCGCTTGGGAATTTTAGAAAAGGCTTGAACGGAAGGTGTTTTGGGATGCCTGATTCTAGGTTTCCTGCCCGGCAAATTCCTGCATCAGCCCCTCAAAAGCCTCCATCGGCGGAAATGCCACGTAGGAATGCACCGCGGATGTTGTCGCCCAGGGCAGTTTCTCGCTGGTGAAGGTCTCGATGAACGGGGCAATGCCGCCTGTGTCGTCGAGCATGGTCGACCGCAGGTTGACAAACCAGTCCATGCCTTCGGGGCGGGTGAACATCCAGGTCATGCAGTGCCGGCAGAAATAGTGGCGCGTGCCACCGTGCAGGCCGCCGATGACAGGTTCGCCGGCGATGATTTCAAAGCCTTCAGCCGGAATGGCGGCACTCAGCGAAAAAGCGCTGGAGGACATTTTCTGGCAGCCGGTGCAATGGCAGGCCATGGTGAGAATAGGCTGCGCGCTAATCTTCAGCCGCACCTGCCCACAGCGGCAGCCGCCTTCCTGGGGGATCGTCAGTTTGCTCATGGGAAACTCCTCCGGTTTTGGTCCTCAACGTAGCGGAGAAGCCCTTCATGTCCAGTGCCGGCAATGGTCAAACGAAGGCTGGCCGTCGCGCAGGCGCAAAATTCATTAGCCGGCTTATACAGAGGTGCCCGGTATGGGAATTCCATGGGTTCCCATTGCGGATGGCTGTTATTTTTCCGAGGCGCAGGGCCAGCCGGTTGGAATAGTCAGCCCGTCCGGCAGCTTGGTATCCTTGTCGCCGCAGGCCAGATCGATCTGGCCCTGCTGCAGGCCCTTGGCTGCGGAGAGATCAAGACCCTCTATATGCGTGAGAAACATGAAAGCCTGATCGAAATCCAGGGGGCCTTCGAAGGTCA
Source organism: Rhizobium sp. Root483D2 (assembly GCF_001426685.1). Classification (GTDB taxonomy): domain Bacteria; phylum Pseudomonadota; class Alphaproteobacteria; order Rhizobiales; family Rhizobiaceae; genus Pararhizobium; species Pararhizobium qamdonense. The sequence goes on from NZ_LMFB01000012.1 coordinate 125,952, forward strand.
CGCCGCTGAGATTGGCGCGCGACAGGTTGGCGAGCGCAAACCGCGCGCCGGTGAGCGTCGCGCCCTTGAACAGGACACGGCCGGCTTCCGCCTTTTCGAAATTGGCCCCGGTCAGATCGGCACCGCTAAAATCGGCGCGCTGCAGTTCTGCACCGGCAAACGAGGCGCCATTGGCGGTGATCTTGGCAAAGCTTGAGCGATAGGCTTCAATCCGCGCGAAATTGGCCTTTTCAGCCTTGGCCCCGGCCAGCCACGCGCGCACCAGATTGGCCTTTTCGAGATTGGCGGATGCCAGGTTTGAGCCGCTGAGATCGGTTAGCGAGAAATCGGTGCCGGAAAGGTTCGCCCCTTCGAGTTCGCTGGAAGGCAGCATGAGATTTTTCTTGGTGCATTCGCTCCAGTCCAGCCCTGGTTCCGGGGTGCTGCCGCAAGAGGCGGCGAGCGCCGGTGAAGTGGTGGCAAGGCAAAGCGCCAGCCCGGCCGCCGGAAGCATGGCGGCGGCAACCGCCTGAATGCGCCAGGCCTCGCCCGTTGATCGAGTGGTCCGGCGCCCGTGCCTCATGGAAAATATCGTCATGCGCTTCTCCGCTCCTCTGTCTGCCTCAGCGGGCAGACGTCTTGCGCCTATAACAGCGTGTCCCGAGTTGTAGATAGGAAACGCAGGCCTTCACCGCAAACACCATAAGCGGTTTATGTTTCAAGCGTTCACACCAGCTATTTCCCTGGCCTCGTGATCTGTGGCCGTTTTCACGGGAAGTATTGTCGCCACCCAAGCGCGGGCAAGAGCCAATCCGGCAGCGTCGGCCTGTTCGCCATACACTGCTGCATACTTGCTATAATTTGGCAGCCAATCCGGATCGATGCGGTTGATCACCGTCTCAAAGGTCCGGTTCCAGTTTTCGACAACCGCTGTCCCCGCCTCGAAATGAAACTGCATGCCATAGGCAGCGCGGCCGACGCGGAAGGCTTGATTGGCAACGGCCGGATTGCTGGCCAGGTAAACGGCGCTTTCAGGCAGGGTGAAGCTGTCGGAATGCCATTCGAAGCTGGTAAAGGCGTCGCCTGCGGCACGCAGCACCGGGTCCTCTTTCCCGTCCTCAGTCAGCTCGACGCCATGCCAGCCGAATTCACGGGTGCGGCCAAGCAGATTGTCTCCGCCATGGGCGCGGGCGAGAAGCTGGCTGCCAAGGCAGATGCCGAGCACCGACTTGCCGTCGTCCGTGAAGGTCTTCATCAATCGGGCAAGGTCCGGAAGATAGGGATGAATGTCATCGTCGATGGCGCTCTGTTCGCCGCCAAACACCACCAGTGCGTCATGACCGTGGCTGCCGGCCGGCAGCGCCTCGCCTGCGTATGGCCGGCGAAGGTCGATTTCGGCTCCTGCCTCTTCAAGCGCCACGCCCACCTGCCCAAGGCTGGAATGGTTCATGTTTTCCACCACCAGAACCCGCATCGTCTCTCCGTCCGCTCGCTGTTTCCATCAGATTGACCACGCGGCGGCGGCGCTTTCAAGTGGGCTTTTTGCCGATTTGGCAGCCTGTCCGGCCCTCGGAATGGCCGGAAAGCCTTGACCTTTTGGCCCGAAAGTAGCATTGGACCGCCTTGGTCGCGTTCGTTGAAACGCCAGACATCGGAAAAACCATGAGTAAAGTGACTTCCTCTGCCCCCTCGCAGCGCATGCTGAGGGTCGGCGAACAGGTACGTGCAGGCCTGACCCAGGTGCTGCAGCGCGGCGAAGTGCGCGATCCGCTGCTGGAAACGACGGTGATCTCGATCTCCGAAGTCCGCATGTCCACGGATCTGCGCGTCGCCACGGCTTTCGTGACCCCGCTCGGCGTTGCCGATCATGGCAGCGTCATCGAGGCTTTGAACCGCCATGCCAAATATATCCGGGGCCGCCTGACCCCGCATATCCGCCAGTTGAAATACATGCCGGAAGTCCGCTTCAAGGACGATACCAGCTTCGACAATTACAAGAAGATCGACGCGCTTCTGCGGTCTCCGGAAGTTCTGCGCGACCTGAAGGATGACGACGGTCAAAACGATAAAAACGAAGAGTGATGGCAAAGCATATCACTCTGGACGAACTCAACGCCTGGACGTTTGACCAGCGGCAGACATTCTATCGCAATGGGCTGGCGCGGTTCGACAATGCCGACGCCGTCCGTCTCGTCGAAATGATTGTCTCCTCCGGCCTGCCGTTTCGCCACGGCAAGGACATCGCCCATGGTGATCGCGAGATGAAGGCGCTCGAAGCCATCGTCAATTCGCCCTATAACGAAAAGCTGCTGCTTGAGGCCGCGGCGTCCGGAAAGCCGCCGCTCGGTGCCATCGAGCCCCTGCTGGCTGAAACTCTGCGCGACGATTACCGTATCGACAATGGCGCCACCATTGCTGCCGGATACCTGATTGCCAAGCGTCTCTACGCGCTCGGATTTGAAAAAGGCAACAGCCAGAAAATGCCGGATGGCAGCGTTGCCAAGACTGCAGCGACATTCCGCAAAAAAAGAGCCTGAACCATGTCAAAACCCCGCAAGCCCAAGGGCCGCCCGATCTCAGGCTGGCTGATCCTCGACAAGCCGCTGGATTTCGGCTCGACCGAAGCCGTGTCCAAAATCAAGTGGCTGTTCAAGGCGCAGAAGGCAGGCCACGCCGGTACGCTCGATCCGCTGGCGTCGGGCATGCTGCCGATTGCGCTGGGCGATGCGACAAAGACTGTTCCCTATGTCATGGACGGCCGCAAGATCTATGAATTCGCCGTTGCCTGGGGCGAGGAACGCTCGACCGACGATCTGGAAGGCGAGGTGACGCAGTCGTCGCCCAATCGTCCCTCAGAGGAAGATATCCGCGCGCTCCTGCCAAAATATACCGGCGTGATCAGCCAGGTGCCGCCGCAGTTTTCGGCAATCAAGATCGATGGCAACCGCGCCTATGATCTGGCCCGCGAAGGCGAGACCGTCGATATTCCCGCTCGCGAAGTCGAGATATTCCGCCTGTCGCTGCTCGGCTGCACGCCGAATTTGGCGCATTTCGAAATCGAATGCGGCAAGGGCACCTATGTGCGCTCGCTGGCACGCGATTTCGGCCGTGATCTCGGCTGTTTCGGTCATATCGCCTCGCTGCGCCGCAGCTTCGTGGCGCCTTTTGCCGAGGAGGCCATGGTGCCACTGGCTGAGCTCGTGGCTCTGGAAAAGATCGAAAGTGACGAGGAGCGCCTGGAAGCGCTCGATGCTTTCCTGATCGATACCGGCGAAGCTTTGTCGAACCTGCCGCATATCGCGATTTCCGAAGACCAGGCCCATCGCCTGAAAATGGGCAATCCGATCATCCTGCGCGGCCGCGATGCACCAACCGCAGAACCGGAAGCCTATGCGACCTCGCGCGGCAAGCTGGTTGCCATCGGCGAGATCGGCGAAGGCGAATTCCGGCCCAAGCGCGTCTTCGTCACGGGTTGACACTTCAAAGGCCCCTCATAGATTTCGTCACACGCGATCGGTTGCCTTCATATAACGGCTGGCGCATGGTCCTGCCTGAGTTCGGGATTCGCGCACACGTCAAATGAGACGTGACGGGTGGATGCGGGTGCCGGCGCGCAGGCATGAGATGTGGTGGATGAGGGGCGCTTGAGCGACGCACAGGAGAAAAAGAGCGGGCCGGGAGGTTCCTGGCGAACGCGCCTGCGCTCGCGGCTGCGGCGGCCGCTGTCGTTTTATCTGACAATGCTGCTGCTTATCGCCATCGTCCCATCCTTCGTATTCTCGCTGATCATCCTGAAGCGCAGCACCGACGAGCAGGAGCGCGTCGTGACGGCGCTGCTCAAGGCTTCGACAGGATCGGTAACGCGGCTGGTGGAGCGCGAGGTCGATGGCATGTTGACCACCCTCAAGGTGCTTGTCGCTGCCGGTGCGGACGATGGCAATAATCCTGAACGATTCTACGGCCGCGCCCGCTCCTCGCTTGCCGATACCGATTCCAATCTCCTGGTGATCGATCGCGGCCATAATCAGCTTTTCAATACGCGCGTTCCCTATGGCAGTCCGCTGGGCAAGGCATCCGATCCGGCTTCGATCGATCACGCATTCCGCAATGGCGGCCCGTTCATTTCGAACGTCTTTTTCGGCAAGACGGCGCAGAAATGGGTTTTCAATGTCTATCTGCCGATCACTACGCCGCTCGGAAACAGCGATTACCTTCTGGCGCTGACGCGCAACGCCGAAAGCATGGGGAAGACGGTCAACCGCGATGTCTTGTCACCCGGCTGGAATGCGGCGCTGCTGGATGGAGCCGGTCATGTCATCGCCTCGTCCGATCCGGATCTTGCGGTCGGCAAACCGTTTTTCATGGAGATCGTGCCGGCCTTGCGTGTCGGCGTCGGCGATGCGGTTCATGATGGCGTGGAATACCGTACGGTCACGGAATTTTCCGTGCTCACCGGCTGGAAGATCGTCGCCTGGGCCAAAAGTGCCGATGTCGATGCGCCAGCACTCTGGTCCTATCTCTGGCTGTCGCTGGGTGGACTTCTTTTCGGCGGCATTGCCGTTGCCGGATCCACTGCCATTGCCAGCCTGCTGACGCAGGGCGTCAAGGTTCTCGCCCGTGACGCTCATCTTCTGGGCGCCGGCCGGCCGATCGCACCGCGCAAGCATATGATCGTCGAGATCGAAACGGTTTCTGCAGCTTTGGCCGATGCCGCGCAGGCACGCCGCAAGGCGGAAAACGAAATCCGCTTCCTGATGCGCGAGGTGGCGCATCGCTCGAAAAACCAGCTGACGGTCATTCAGTCGATGCTCAACCAGTCGCTGAACGCGGCCGAAAGCCGGGTGGATTTCGCCGAAACCTTCCGCAAGCGCATCGCCGGGCTTGCCCGCTCGACCGACCTGATGATCGCCAATGCGGCGCAAGGGGTGGATTTCCAGGAGCTCGCGCAAAACCAGCTCCAGCCGTTCACACCGGATGATCCGCAAAGGGTTCATCTTTCCGGGCCGCCGGTACGGCTGGATGCGCAGGTGTCGCAGACGCTTGGCATGGCCCTGCACGAACTTGCCACCAATGCGACGAAATATGGGGCCTTGGCCAACAGCAGCGGCGTGATCGACCTGCAATGGTCGGTGCTGGAGGGCACTTTCCTGTTCGTCTGGAGAGAAAAAGGCGCCGATATCGCTCCAGCTGAAGGCGCCAGCCCGCGCAAGGGTTTTGGCACGATGGTTCTGGAGCGCATGCTCGGCATGGCGCTGGATGCCAAGCTGGAACGGATCATGCATGAAGACGGGATCGAATGGCGCGTCCGGATCCCTGAGGAAAAGCTGAGCGCCAATCTTGCGGCTCAACCTTGAAGCAAAGCCCTGCGGCCCAGCCTTGTGGCCCAGCCTTGTGGTTTGCCCGGTCGGAGGACATGTCGATGTTGCAAAGAGGTTTCGGAATGGCTGCATTTCTTGTCGCAGCCCTTTTCGCAGGCACAGCGTCAGCCGCAGAGTGCCTGGTCGCCGATCCCACCGGAACGCCGCTCAATGTGCGCTCAAAGCCTCAAGGCGGCATCGTGTCTGCTCTTAGCAATGGCGTGGCCGTCGAGATCGTCGATCAGCGCACGCTGGGTGGCAAGCGATGGGCAAAGGTCGCCGCCGATGGCGCGGTGCTCGGCTGGGTTTTCTCCGCCTATCTTGATTGCCAGACGATCGATGACCGCAGGAAATCCGCCCCGATGCGGCCACGCACGCCACCGCAATGAGCGCCAGTTGAGCCATTGCAGCGTCTTTATCCGCCCTCTTTCTTTTTAATGCCGGATGGTTTATAGGCAGCGCCAGCATCAGACCCCGCTCTCTGCGGACTTTTGCCTTCATGGCCGCAGCTAGACGGCATCCCGGCTGCTGGCGACCCGAAATCCTAAACATTGAAAGGATGACACGATGTCGATCACTGCAGAGCGCAAGGCTGCGCTTATCAAGGAATACGCAACCGTCGAAGGCGACACCGGTTCCCCGGAAGTCCAGGTTGCGATCCTCACCGAGCGGATCAACAACCTGACCGAACACTTCAAGGGTCACAAGAAGGACAACCACTCGCGTCGTGGCCTTCTGGCAATGGTTTCCACCCGCCGTTCGCTTCTTGACTATGTCAAGGGCAAGGAAGAGGCACGGTACACCAAGCTGATTACTGCTCTCGGCATTCGCCGCTAAGCCTTACACCGGCGGGACCCTTCAACAGGGGCCCGCCGGTTTGTTTTTTGCGGGGAATTTACCCCGCCCTTGCGCTTCCAGCCAAGCCGAAATGGCGCTGTTGGAAGCGGACACCCTAGCAGACCGGATGGGCCGGTTCTGCGGAACCAACCGATGACCTGTCATGGGGCAGGATTGCAGGATGCTTCGGCGCTTGCGCGTTTGCCACGCACCGGAAGCACCCGCTTTCATAAGTGCGCGGTTACCGCCAGCCGAATTTGGAAGCCTCCCGCTGTCTTGCCCGTGATGTGTCATATCAGCGGAAACACTGCCGCCCGCGCCACACTGGCTGCGGCGCGGCATTGCCGCACACGAAGGACAAAACATGTTCGATACCCACACAGTCGAAATTGAATGGGCAGGCCGCCCGCTCAAGCTCGAAACCGGCAAGATCGCCCGTCAGGCTGACGGCGCAGTTCTCGCCACCTACGGCGAGACCATCGTTCTCGCCACCGTCGTTTCGGCCAAGTCGCCGAAGCCGGGTCAGGATTTCTTCCCGCTGACCGTCAACTACCAGGAAAAGACCTACGCAGCCGGCAAGATCCCCGGCGGCTATTTCAAGCGCGAAGGCCGTCCGTCGGAAAAGGAAACGCTGGTTTCCCGCCTGATCGACCGTCCGATCCGCCCGCTGTTCCCGGAAGGCTACAAGAACGACACCCAGGTTGTCGTGACCGTCGTACAGCATGACCTCGAAAATGATCCGGACATCCTGTCGATGGTTGCAGCATCCGCTGCCCTGACGATCTCCGGCGTTCCCTTCATGGGCCCGGTCGGCGGCGCACGCGTTGGCTATATCAACGGCCAGTACGTCTTGAACCCGCATCTCGACGAAATGCCTGAATCGATCCTCGACCTCGTTGTCGCCGGCACCCAGGACGCCGTCCTGATGGTGGAATCGGAAGCCAAGGAACTGAACGAAGACGTCATGCTCGGCGCCGTCATGTTCGGCCACAAGGGTTTCCAGCCGGTCATCGACGCGATCATCAAGCTCGCTGAAGTGGCTGCCAAGGAACCGCGCGATTTCACCCCGGAAGATCATTCCGAACTCGAAGCCGAAATGCTTTCCATCGCCGAAGCCGAACTGCGTGTTGCCTATAAGAACACCCAGAAGGCCGAGCGTTACGCTGCCGTTGATGCCGTCAAGGCAAAGGTCAAGGCTCACTTCTTCCCGGAAGGTGCTGAGCCGAAATACACCAACGAAGTCATCGGCGCCGTCTTCAAGCACCTGCAGGCCAAGATCGTTCGCTGGAACATCCTCGACACCAAGAGCCGCATCGACGGCCGTGATCTCGATACCGTTCGCGCCATCGTTTCGGAAGTCGGCATCCTGCCGCGCACCCATGGTTCGGCCCTGTTCACCCGCGGTGAAACGCAGGCGATCGTCGTTGCCACGCTCGGCACCGGCGAAGACGAACAGTATGTCGATAGCCTGACCGGCATGTACAAGGAGAAGTTCCTTCTGCATTACAACTTCCCGCCCTACTCGGTCGGTGAAACAGGCCGCATGGGCTCCCCGGGCCGCCGCGAAATCGGCCATGGCAAGCTCGCATGGCGCGCGATCCGTCCGATGCTTCCGGCTGCCGACCAGTTCCCCTACACGCTGCGCGTCGTTTCCGAAATCACCGAATCGAACGGCTCTTCCTCGATGGCAACCGTCTGCGGCACCTCGCTTGCCCTGATGGATGCCGGCGTTCCCTTGGCCAAGCCGGTTGCCGGTATCGCCATGGGCCTGATTCTCGAAGGTGAACGCTTCGCCGTTCTCTCCGACATCCTCGGCGACGAAGATCACCTCGGCGACATGGACTTCAAGGTCGCCGGCACTGCCGACGGCATCACCTCGCTGCAGATGGACATCAAGATCGCCGGTATCACCGAAGAGATCATGAAGGTCGCGCTGGAGCAGGCACAGGGTGGACGCAAGCACATCCTCGGCGAGATGGCCAACGCCATCACCGAAGGCCGTTCGCAGCTCGGCGAATTCGCACCGCGCATCGAAGTGATGAACATCCCGGTCGACAAGATCCGTGAAGTCATCGGTTCGGGCGGCAAGGTCATCCGCGAAATCGTCGAAAAGACCGGCGCCAAGATCAACATCGACGACGACGGCACGATCAAGATCGCTTCGTCCTCCGCCAAGGAAATCGAAGCGGCCCGCAAGTGGATCCACTCGATCGTTGCAGAACCGGAAGTCGGCCAGATCTACGAAGGCACGGTCGTGAAGACCGCCGACTTCGGCGCTTTCGTCAACTTCTTCGGTCCGCGTGATGGCCTCGTGCACATCTCGCAGCTCGCGTCCGATCGTGTTGCCAAGACCTCCGACGTCGTCAAGGAAGGCGACAAGGTCTGGGTCAAGCTGATGGGCTTCGACGAGCGCGGCAAGGTTCGCCTGTCCATGAAGGTTGTCGATCAGGCAACCGGCAAGGAAGTCGCCAAGGGCGAAGGCGAAGCTGCTGAATAAGCGTTCGGCCGTTTAATCGACTACGGGCGCGGAGCAGATCGTTCCGCGCCCTTTCTTATTTTCCTGAGAGCCGCCTGACCGGGCTTTTCTCATTCCCTTTGTTACCGTTTGTCTTTTCGGAAATGACTTTCCACCGTCCCTGACAAGCCTGAGGACCTCGACCATGAGCCGCGACACGCTGAAGACCCTTTTCCATCCTTTCGAGACCGGCGTTGTCCCCGCACCCGGCGAAGGCGAGCGCGTGCTGTTTCTCGGCGCCGAGGCAGGCTACCGGCTGCCGTCTGAGTTTCTAGGCTCGATTACCGCCGTGCAGGCCTCAAAGCCGCTCTACAAGGCCCTGGAGGCCGCCAAGGCATCGGTTACGCCCCAGATCGAGGGCGACGACTATGATGTAGCACTCATTCTTTGCGGCAAGCACAAGGGCGAGAACGAGGACCGGATCGCCGAGGCGCTGAAGCGCGTCAAGGTCGGCGGCCTGATCGTCGTCGCCGGCGGCAAGGATGATGGCATCCAGTCGCTGCGCAAGCGCGTCAACCAGCTGGGCTGGGGCGGCGACAGCCTGCCCAAATATCACGGCATCGCCTTCTGGTTCGGCCGTCCGGAAGATGCAGGCGACGTCATTGCCAAATTCTCCAAGAAACCGGTTCGGGTCGAAGGCCGTTTTGATGCTGCACCCGGCATGTTCTCGCATGAGCGCATCGATGCCGGGTCCGAACTGCTGGCCTCGCGCCTTCCCGACGACTTCAAAGGCCATGCCGCCGATTTTGGCGCCGGCTGGGGTTATCTGTCGGTGATGCTGGCCGAAAAGGCACCGAACCTGAAGGGGATCGATCTTTTCGAGGCCGATTATCATTCGCTGGAAGCTGCGCGTGCAAACCTGAAGGCCAATTGCCCCAACGTTCCCACCCGCTTCTTCTGGCAGGACCTGACGTCTGAAGAAACCCGCGACAAATACGACCTGATCGTCATGAACCCGCCGTTCCACGAAACCCAGGCTGCCGATCCGGCGCTGGGCGCTGCAATGATCAAGGCTGCCGCCAAGGCGTTGAAGATCGGCGGACGGCTGATGCTGGTTGCCAATCGCGGCCTGCCCTATGAAACGGTGATGCCCGAGACGTTCAAGGAATGGGGCGAAACCTGCCGCAACGCACGCTTCAAGGTGCTCTGGGGCAAGCGTTAAAGACTCGTACGATCAATGCGTCTCATGGATCGTACGAGGCTCTCATCAGCATTTGCTTTTGCAATTGCTTTCTTGACGAAACGGGTACACCTTTAACTCCAGCGCTTGCGTGAGATCGCGCAAGCATCGATGGAGTGTGCCAATGGTTTCTAGCTATGGACACCGCCCGCCCGTCAGTGAGGGCGTCGCCGAAGTCATCGTCAAGGATATCAAGAGCGGGGAAGGCAAGAGCGGTGCCTCGGAGGTGCCTCTGGCCTTCCAGACCGGCCGCACCCCGGTCGATCCCGCAATTCTCGGCAATACCCGCAAACAGATGATGATGTTCGCCACGTTTGCCGTGGCGGTTTTGGTGGTACTGCTGGTCGTCTGGTGGGCCGCCTGATATCGTCAGGCCGCTTCGATTTCCTTGCGGGCACAGCTGGCCAGAAAGGCTGAGCGCGTCAGGCCCCGTTCGCGGGCGGCCATGTCGATGGCATCCAGCATGCCCTTTTCAAATGTGACATTGGCGCGCACGATCCGGGTGCTGTCCTCGATAAAGGGGACCCGCATCAGGAAGGCGCCCGCAGCCAATTCGCCGGAAACATCGTCCAGGCGCATGATCTCGTCATGCGAGGAGGGGACCGGCACGGGCTGGTCCTCGGCCCATAGCCGGATTGCTTCCACCGCGTTTGCGGTCAAATCCTCTTCTTCATCGGCAGCGGAGAAAACGCCTGGAAGGTCTGGAAAGGTGACGCCATAGGCACTGTCTTTGTCTTTATGAACGAGAGCAATGAAGTGTTTCATGGTCAAATCCATCCGGCTTGTTTTGCAATGGCGCGTGTCATTTAAATTCTTCCCTGACTGAAGAAAAGAAAAATGAGCCCTTAGTCAGGCCGCGAGCACCCCCCTCTGTCGGCGACACCGACATCTCCCCCTCAAGGGGGAGATTGACCGTTGGCTCTGCCGCCACAAGGAAAAAGAATAATCTCCCCCCTTGAGGGGGAGATGTCACGCAGTGACAGAGGGGGGTGAACCGGCTGGCACCCGGCAAACCTACCCCTTCAAAGCCCGCTCGAACAGCCGCGAAAGCCGCTCGGCAAAGGCGCGGGGGTCTTGTGGCTTGTCGCCGTCGAGGACGCGGGCCTGGTCGAGCAGGAGCTGCACGGCATCGGTGCGGAATTCGTCGCTGCCACTGGCGGCCAGAGCTGAAATCAGGCCGTTCGTTGGGTTGATCTCAAGCACGGGCTTGGCGACCAAGTCCAGCCGGCCAGAGCCCTGCAGCAGCTTTTCCAGCTGGCGGTCATAGCCCTGTTCGGGCGCTACCAGGCAGACGGCGCTTTCCGTCAGGCGGTCGGATGCCCGCACGTCCGATACAGCATCGCCGAGCGTTGTCTTGGCAAAGGCGATGAACCCGGTGACGGCTTCGGATGTCTCAGGCGTTGCCGCTGTCTCGCCATCGGCCGTGGGGACTTGCGTCAGGTCGGCGGCCCCTTGCGTGATCGACTTGAACGGCTTGCCTTCGAAATCGGGTGCGGCCGTCACCCATAAGCTATCGACGGAATCAGTGAGCAGCAGAACCTCAATGCCTCGAGCGCGAAAACCTTCGAGCTGCGGCGAGGCCTTCAGCCGGTCGAGATTGTCGCCCGTCAGGTAATAGATCGCCGCCTGCGCGTCCTTCATGTCCTTGACGTAATCGGCCAGCGACCGCGCCGCCTCATCGGATGTGGTGGTGCGGAAGCGTGACAGCGCGATCAGCTGTTCGCGGCGCTCGAAGTCGTCGTAAATGCCCTCTTTCAGCACGGCGCCGAACGCATCCCAGAGCTTGGCAAAGGCGTCCTTGTCGCTTTCGGCAAGCTTTTCGATGGCGCTCAGCACGCGGTTGGTCAGCCCCTTGCGGATGGCGGCAAGGATCGGGCTTTCCTGGATCATCTCGCGAGAGACGTTGAGCGGCAGGTCGGACGTATCGACAAGGCCGCGCACGAAGCGCAGGTAGCGCGGCAGAAGCTCGGCATCGTCGGTGATGAAGACCCGCTTGACGTAAAGCTTCATGCGGCCCTTGGCGGAAGGGTCGAACATGTCCATCGGCTTGGATTCCGGCACGAAGGCAAGGCCGGTATATTCGTGGCGGCCTTCGGCGCGGAAATGCACGGTGAGCGCCGGTTCATCATACTGGCCGGAAACGCCGCGATAGAAATCGGCATAGTCTTCCTTGGTGATCTCACTGCGCGATTTCGTCCACAACGCCGTGCCATCGCCGATACGCTCGGCGTCATCGCCGGGCTTCTCGATCAGGTCGATCGGCACCGGCACATGGCCGGACTGGTCCTTGACGATCTTCTGGACGCTCCATTTGGACGTATAGCTCTTGGCATCGTCCATCAGGTGCAGCGTGATGCGGGTGCCGCGTGCCGGTGCGTCAGAGAGATCGGCCTCGGACACGGTGTAGCTTCCCTTGCCGTCAGACGACCAGACATAGGCATGGGCGCTGCCGGCATGGCGCGAGACGACATCGACCTTGTCGGCCACCATGAAGGCGGAATAGAAGCCAACGCCGAACTGGCCGATCAGCTGTGCGCCTTCGCCGGCCTTGGCAGCCTCGACGCGCTCCATGAAGGCGCGCGTGCCGGAACGGGCGATGGTGCCGAGCGCCTCGACCATATCGTCACGGCTCATGCCGATGCCATTGTCCTCGACGACCAGCCTGTTGCTTTCGGCGTCAAGCGTCAGCGTGATGCGCGGTGTGGGGTCGTCATTGAGCAGTTCCGGCGCGCTGATGGCCTCGTAGCGCAGCTTTTCGCAGGCATCAGCCGCGTTGGAGATCAGCTCGCGCAGGAACACGTCCTTGTCGGAATAGACCGAGTGAACCATGAGATGCAGCAGGCGCGCCACATCGGCTTCGAAGACGTGATTTTCAACGGGTTTTTCGGCGGCATCGCTCATGCGTGTCTGTCCTCAGCGTGATTCTGGATGGTTTGCGCGCTCTGAACTGGCAAGTGCAGATGCAAAATTCAAGAGGCACGGAAAGGAAGGCGGCCCGGATGTTACTCCGCGTCCGCCGTGCGCAATGTATCGAGGGCCGGCATCGAGGTAATGTTATAGCCGGAGTCCACATAATGGATCTCGCCGGTAACGCCGCGCGACAGGCCGGAGAGCAGGTAGAGTGCCGAGCCGCCCACATCCTCGATCGTCACCGTGCGGCGCATGGGCGAGTTCTTCTGCTGCCAGGACAGCATGGCGCGCGCATCGGAAATACCGGCACCGGCCAGCGTCCGGATCGGGCCGGCCGAAATCGCGTTGACGCGGATGCCGCGTGCGCCGTAGTCGGCAGCGAGATAGCGCACGGAAGCCTCAAGGGCCGCCTTGGCCACGCCCATGACATTGTAGTTCGGCATGACCCGCACGGAGCCGCCATAGGTAAGCGTCAGCATCGTGCCGCCATCGGTCATCAGTTCCGCCGCGCGCTTGGCGATCTCGGTGAAGGAGAAGCAGGAGATGACCATCGTGCGGCTGAAGTTTTCGCGCGACGTGTCGGCGTAGAGGCCCTTTAGCTCGTTCTTGTCAGAAAAGCCGATCGCATGAACGATAAAGTCGAGCTTGCCCCATTTTTCCTTGATGGTGGCAATGGCGCTATCGACGGAGGCGATATCTTCGACGTCGCAGGGAATGACCAGATCGGAGTTCACCTCGGCCGCCAGCGGCTTGACGCGCTTGCCGAGCGCTTCACCCTGATAGGTGAAGGCAAGTTCAGCGCCTTCAGCTGCAACCGCCTGCGCGATGCCCCAGGCGATGGAGTGGCTGTTGGCGACCCCCATGATGAGGCCGCGCTTTCCGTTCATGATACCGGTCATGGGTTTATCCGTTGTGGCGCTGGAAAACGAGCGTGGCATTGGTGCCGCCGAAGCCGAAGGAGTTCGACAGGACGGTATCGATCTTGGCATTGTCGATGCGCTTGCGCACGATCGGCACGCCGTCGAATTCCGGGTCCAGTTCGGTGATATGGGCGCTTTCGCCGATGAAGCCGGCCTGCATCATCAACAGGCCGTAGATCGATTCCTGCACGCCGGCAGCGCCCAGTGAATGGCCGGTCAGCGACTTGGTCGACTGGATATGCGGGATCTTGTTGCCGAAGACTTCGCGGATTGCGCCGATTTCCTTGGAATCGCCAACAGGCGTCGAGGTGCCGTGCGTGTTGATGTAATCGACCTCGCCCTTCACCGTTGCCAGCGCCTGGCGCATGCAGCGCACAGCGCCTTCGCCGGACGGAGCCACCATGTCGTAACCGTCGGATGTCGCGCCATAGCCGGTGATTTCGGCATAGATCTTGGCGCCGCGGGCTTTCGCATGTTCCAGCTCTTCCAGAACCAGCACGCCGGCGCCGCCAGCGATGACGAAGCCGTCGCGGGAAATGTCATAGGCGCGCGAGGCGGTCGACGGCGTATCGTTATATTTGGAGGACATGGCGCCCATGGCGTCGAACAGGTTCGACATGGTCCAGTCGAGGTCTTCGTGGCCACCGGCAAACATCACGTCCTGCTTGCCCCACTGGATCATCTCCATGGCATTGCCGATGCAATGGGCCGAGGTCGAGCAGGCCGACGAGATCGAGTAGTTGACGCCGTGGATCTTGAACCAGGTGGCAAGCGTCGCCGATGCGGTCGAGGACATCGCCTTGGGCACGGCAAACGGGCCGATGCGCTTGGGGCTGTTGTTCTTCAGCGTGATCTCGGCGGCATCGATCAGCGTGCGGGTGGACGGACCGCCCGAACCCATGATGATGCCGGTACGCTCATTGCCGCCGATATCCTTGTCTTCAAGACCGGAATCGGCGATGGCCTGCTTCATCGCAACGTGGTTCCAGGTGCCGCCCTGCGACAGGAAACGCGCGGCGCGGCGATCGACGAGATCGGTCGTGTCGAGATTGGGTGCACCCCAGACCTGGCATTTGAAGCCATGCTCGGCAAAATCGTTGGAAAACGAAATGCCGGATTTTGCTTCACGCAGCGACGCGGTGACTTCCTGCGCATCGTTTCCGATCGAGGAAACAATGCCCAGACCCGTAACAACAACCCGTCTCATGTTGATGACCTCTTCTTTAATCTCGCTGAGTGCGGCAATGCGCGGTTCAGGCAGCTTTTTCTTTCGACAGGCCGACACGCAGGTCGGTCGCCTGATAGATGGTTTCGCCATCGGCCTTCAGCCAGCCGTCGGCCGTGCCGAGCACAAGGCGGCCACGCATGACGCGCTTGAAGTCGATCCCATATTCGAGAAGCTTGGTGTCCGGGCGGATCATGCCCTTGAATTTCACTTCGCCGGTGGAAAGCGCCATGCCGCGGCCGGGTTCGCCCAGCCAGCCGAGGAAGAAGCCCGTCAGCTGCCACATACCGTCAAGACCCAGGCAGCCCGGCATGATCGGATTGCCCTGGAAGTGGCAGGGAAAATACCAGTCGTCGGGACGCACGTCATATTCCGCGCGGATATAGCCCTTGTCGAAGGCGCCACCGGTTTCGGAAATATCGGTGATGCGATGAACCATCAGCATCGGGGGCAGGGGCAGCTGGGCATTACCCGGGCCAAACAGTTCGCCGCGACCGCATTTCAGGATCTCTTCATAATTGAAGCTGGATTGTCTGGTCGTCATGAACTGTCGTTTCCCCGCTACATCCGTTTTTGGTTGACTTGGTTTAGAGCAAGATAGGGACGAATTGAAGCTCCGGCATGACCCAAGCGCGTCGTTTCGCATATTCCTGTCTGGCCAAGCACAAGGCCTATTTCCGCCGTCGCATACATGATGGCTGCTGCAACAGCCAGAGATAATTGCCTTTTGCCCCAAGAATCAGGCGGTTTTTACCGTCTGGATGCCTTGAGGGAGCTTGCTTACTATTGAAAGCATTCTCGGCAAAAGTTATATCGGCTCTGTAAGACTGTTCTGCAATAGCTTGGAAATCTGGATCCGTCCGTATGACGACTGCCATCGAAATCTGTTCGGAAGAACGTTTGCGCCGCTCCGGTCTGAGGCCGACGCGTCAGCGCATGGCGCTTGCCGACCTGATTTTTGCCAAGGGTGATCGCCACCTCACCGTCGAGGAGCTGCATGAAGAAGCAGTGACGGCGGGTGTCCCGGTGTCGCTGGCAACCGTTTACAACACGCTGCACCAGTTTACCGAAGCCGGCATGATCCGTGTTCTGGCCGTCGAAAGCGCCAAGACCTATTTCGACACCAATGTGTCGGATCATCATCATTTCTTTGTCGAGGGCCACAACGAAGTGCTCGATATTCCGGTCAGCAGCCTGACGATCGGCAATCTGCCGGAACCGCCGGAAGGCATGGAAATCGCCCATGTCGACGTCATCATCCGCCTGCGCCCCAAGCGCGGCTAAGCCTCTTCTTATATTATTTCATTGATGACGTTCTACATGACGTCGTCGGGATGACGGCCGGGCCGTGGATCGCCGGTTGGCAGCGTCCAGCCATATTTCAATGCGCCGCCGCGCACCGCAAAGGCCGTTGCAACGCCGAGAGTGGAAGCGATCAGCAGCGATGCCCCGAGCCATGTCGCAGCCGTGAACACGGCTGAACCGGCCAGTGCTGCGGTCACGTAGATTTCCGGACGCAGCAGCACCGAGGGCTCGCCTGCCAAAAGGTCGCGCAAAATACCGCCGAAGGTCGCCGTCAGCATGCCGGTGACCAGCGCCACGATCGGTGAACCGGTTGCGGCAAACCCCTTGGCAGCCCCCATGACGCTATAGGCCGAAAGCCCGATGGCATCGAGCCAGACCAGGAACTTGTAGCGCGATTCCATCATATGGGCCGAGAAGAATACCAGAAGCCCCATGCCGCCGCAGACCAGAAGGTAGATCGGATTGGTGACCCAGAAGACCGGGGTCGCCCCAAGAATGACGTCGCGCAGCGTGCCGCCACCGATACCGGTGACGGCGGCGAGAAAGATATAGCCGATAATATCCAGCTGTTTGCGCGAGGCCGCCAGCGCGCCGGTCGCTGCAAAGACTGCGACGCCCGCGTAATCGAGAATTTCCAGGATCGGCATTTTTCCCCCCGCCAGAAAATCAAGCCAGACGTTCGAGACGGACCACAATGGCGCGCGCGCGTCAACGGCAGGTCTCGAAGCGCTGATATCAGCTATTGCGGAAAGAGCACATGTGTGCGGCCGCTGATGAAATAGGCGAGAAGCCCAGTCCATTCGCGCATCGCCGTCGTCGTCAGCTGCGCGTTCAGGGAGGGCTGGCTGAAGTCGGGGCCAAGCGCCGCATCGCCGCTGGTGCGGTAATCAACGGGCCATGGCGTCACGTCTATACCGAGCTTGCGAAACAATCCCACCGATCGCGGCATATGGAAGGCCGAGGTGATCAGGGCGCAGTTCGATAACCCGTTTTCCTCCAGCAGCTGTTTTGTATTGGCGGCATTCTCAAAGGTGGTGCGCGACGTCGCTTCGCGAATCAGCCGTTCAGGGGCAATGCCGAAGGTGGAAAAGAATATTTCCGATGTCTTTGCATCGCCGTCATATTGCCCGCTGAACGATCCATCGCCGCCCGAGACCAGAATGCGCGCCGATGGATGAGCCTGCGCAAGCCTCAGCCCTTCGACGAACCGGTCGCCCGCCTGGTTGAGCTCGATGCCGCCCCGCCGGGCAATCACCTCGTTTTCAAAGGCTCCGCCCAGGATGATGATGCAGGAGAGATCGGAAGGCAGGCTGGCAGGCCTCGGGATACGGTTTTCCAGCGCCTGCAGCGCCACGGTGCCGGTGCTGGTGAACAGGGTCAGAAAAAGCAGGATGACGGCGAGCCCCGACAGGAACCGGTTCAGGCTTTTCAAACCGGCGGCAGCAAAGAGAAAGCTCAAGACAAGCAGAACGAAGATCAGCGATAAAGGCTGGGCAAGCAGCCAGAACAGTTTTGATGCGAGAAACATGAGGTCTGCTACCGTCTCTTCCAAGGGGGAAATGTTTGCGAAATGAGCCTAGCAGCCTGAGGTAATGTTGGCCAATATGGCCGGATAGGGGTAGAAAAGGCCGGGACAGATCATCCGCCCCGAGCCCTTATGACCGGCGGTAAGGCCTCAGGCCCGGCCGAGCCTCGTCGGTGCCGGTGCCGCTGCCGCTCCCGTCCTGTTACGCCGCAGATAGATCAGCCCGCCAGCAAGCAATATGCCTGCGCCAATAATGGCGATGGCGAGCACCGGCCGGTAGGCAATCCAGGCGATGGCGATGACCAGGGGACCAAGGATCAGCGTCAGAATAACGGCAATGACCGAGGTGCCGAAGCCGACGATCGAGCCCACAAACGGAACGAGATCGGCGATGATGCCAAGGATCGACAGCATCATGGCAAAGCCGATAAACATGCCGAGCAAGCCGCCGCCGCGAATGAGCCAGGTGATCAGCGTATTCTCGCTCTGGGCCGCATCGAACATCTGCGGCGCATCGACCTGTCCGGCGGCGCTCAGGAACAGCTCGCGGCCGTTTGTGGCCTTGTAGCCGGTGATCCCCGCACCTTTCTGCGCACCGATGAAGCTGGCTTCGGCAATATCTTCGCGGCTGAAGCTGATGCGCAGATCGCCGATAGCCGGGTTCTGGCGGTTCTGCGAGACATAAAGGGTGGTGCCATTGGCCTGGACGGGCCTGTCTGAGCCGATCGCAGCCGTGACCTTTCCGAGGACATCGGGCGTAAGCTTGACCGGCGTTTCCGTTCCGAGATTGGCAACGGCCTTGCCGTCCACCGTGAAGGCGCCGAGCGTCGCCGTCGCCACGGTGAAGCGGTCGCCCTCGATCGGCATGTCGGGGTTCTGGTGCTGGCCGCTCTGCTTGAAATCGGAGGAATCGACCGGGCGGGGGCGCCATTCCTTCTTGTAGCTATAGGTGGTCACTGTTTCTTCGCCGCCGCCGAGCGTCTTTTGGGTTTCGCTCTTGCTGTCTTCAATCCACTGGTACATCTCGACCTGCCGGTTGAGCCCGGCAGCACCGTCAGCCGAAACGCCCAGCATCGGATCTTCCGGTATGCCGTCGGGTTTGACCGGGCCGGACACATGCACCAGCTTGCCTTCATTGGCCGGATCGACGGCGCCGCTGTCGATCGAAAGGACGATGCCGGCACCCTCCACCAGTGCGCGGTAGGTCTGGACGGAACGGCCCTCGTTCCAGGACAACAGCCAGATCATTCCGATCACCAGGATCGGGCCGATCACCAGCCCGGCGAGACCGCTTTTCAGTTTTGAAAACCACGATCTTGTAGTTGTTTCCGTAAAGCTCATGCCCCTCGTCCCCCTGCTGATGCCCATCCCTTTAACGGTTGGATCGGCACACTTATTCGCTGAAACAGGTGCTATCAGAAAACTGGAAAAATTAAATAGAGTGATCCCCGGTCGTGGTGAACCGTCTTTGGGGTATTAAGGACGTTTCGGCATATTCATTCCCTGCAGACGGAGTTGTTTTTCCATTTCGACCCTTGTCCATGATCCGGCGGCTTGTATCTTGCGGCCTGACAGGGAATGGGGAGGCTTGGCATGACATCGCTCAACGCGGCATTTGAAACAGGAACCTTTGTCGGGCGCGTCTGGCGCCCCGATGTGGCGGGTCCCGCGCTGGTGGTCCTGCGCGGTGGCGATCTCATCGATATCACCTCGAAAGAGGTGCCGACGATGCGCGATCTTCTGGAGTTCGACGACCCCATTGCATTTCTGGCCGGAACGTCAGGCGAGCGTCTGTCCACCCTTGAGGCCATCACGGCCGCCTCGGTCGAGGCCGCTGGCGATCTCTCGATCATGCATCTGCTGGCGCCGTGCGACCTGCAGGCGGTCAAGGCCTGCGGCGTCACCTTCGCCCGTTCGATGATCGAGCGCGTGATCGAGGAAAAGGCTGCGGGAAACCCGGCTCTGGCCGAAACGATGCGCGCGCGCGTCACCGGGATTATCGGCGACAGCCTGCGCGACCTGAAGGCCGGGTCGCCGGAAGCGGCCAAGGTGAAGGCGGCGCTGATCGAGGTCGGCGTCTGGTCGCAATATCTGGAAGTCGGCATCGGCCCGGATGCGGAGGTGTTTTCCAAGGCGCAGGTCCTGGCCTCGGTCGGCTGGGGCGCCTCGGTCGGGCTGCATCCGATCTCGAAATGGAACAATCCCGAGCCGGAGATCGTGCTGGCCGTCGATAGCCAGGGCCGCGTCAAGGGGGCGGCGCTCGGCAATGACGTCAACCTGCGCGATGTCGAGGGCCGCTCGGCGCTGCTGCTCGGCAAGGCCAAGGACAACAATGCCTCCTCCGCCATCGGCCCGTTCATCCGCCTGTTCGACGATACCTATTCCATCGACGATGTGCGCAGCGCCGATCTGTCGCTAACGATCAGCGGCCCCGATGGTTTCGTCTTGAAAGGGGCAAGCACGATGCGGGAGATCAGCCGCGATCCGCTCGATCTGGTTGCCCAGACGATCGGCCGACATCATCAATATCCCGATGGCTTCATGCTGTTCATGGGAACCCTGTTTGCGCCGGTCGAGGATCGCGATACCCCGGGCCAGGGCTTCACCCACAAGCTCGGCGATGTCGTGACGATCGCAAATGCCGAATTGGGATCGCTGACCAACACGGTACGCCTCTCGACCGAATGCCCGCCCTGGACGTTCGGCCCATCGGCATTGATGCGCAACCTTGCGGCCCGTGGGCTGCTCTAACGGCTCTGGATGATACCGGGCGGTTCGCCGTGTGATAGCCGCACGGCCGACAGGATGCCGCTCCTGTAGATGCCCGTATCGATATTGATGCGCGAAGGACCGATCTCGACCCGTGCCACCGGCGTATGGCCATGCACGGTGACGAAGCCGTTGGCCGCGTGTTGATGGTCTGCGGCCCCCGGCCTGATCCACAAAAGGTCCGCATCCTTCTGCTCTGTCAGTGCCACGCCCTTCTTCAGGCCCGCATGGACAAAACAATAGCCGGGCACCTGTAGCAACGACGGCAGCGATGTCAGGAACGCGACATGGCTGGCGGGAATAAGGGTTTCCAGCAGCGTTTTTTGCTCGGCCCGGCCTGTTGGAAGCCTGTTCAGCCCATAGGAACGCAGCGTCTCCATGCCGCCCAGGCGCAGCCAGTGGTGGTCAGTCGCGGGATTGCCGAGAAAATCAAGCATCACCGCCTCATGATTGCCGGAAAGGCAGATGCGGCGGATACCGGCAAGAGGCCGCGTGGTCAGCCGGGTGAGCACGGCGGATGATTTCGGTCCGCGATCGACGTAATCGCCGAGCATGACCAGCCATTTCACCCCGTTGCGCCTGGCGCCATCCGCAATGATCAGCTCTTCCAGCCGGCCCAGCGTATCGTCATAGCCGTGCACGTCGCCGACGGCATAGATATGGTCCGGCGCCCTGTCGAACAAAAGCTTCCGCCTTTGTTCGGGCGGCGATGCCGCAGCGCGGCTGCGCAGGAAATCAAGGATTCCGCGGATCATCAGGCGCCTCCGCCGCCACCATCTCGGCGCGATACCACGCGACAAAGCGGCGCACGCCCTCTTCCACCGAAATCGACGGCGTGAAGCCGGTCAGGCTGTGGAGAAGATCGGGTGATGCAAAGGTTCTGGGGACATCGCCTTGCTGCATCGGCAGCATGGTGCGGATCGCCGGACGCCCGACGGCGGCCTCGACCGTTTCGACGAAATGCATCAGCGCGACCGGCTGCCCGCCGCCGATATTGACGATGCGAAACGGCGCATGATGCGACAGCGTATCGATCGCCTCGACGCGATTATCCTGCGCCGGAGCAACGGCTGTCAGCCGGACAATGCCCTCGACGAGATCGTCGATATAGGTGAAGTCGCGGCTCATCCGGCCCTCGCCATAAATCTCGATCGTCCGGCCGTTGAGGATGCAATCGACGAATTTGAACAGCGCCATGTCCGGACGGCCCCAGGGGCCGTAGACCGTGAAGAACCGGAACGCCGTCGTCGGCACGCCGTAGAGATGCGCATAGCTGTGCGCCATCAGCTCGCCGGACTTCTTGGTGGCCGCATAGAGCGTCATCGGCTCGTCGGCCCGGTCGGTCTCGGCAAACGGGATTTTGTCGTTGGCGCCGTAAATCGAGGAGGTGGAGGCCAAGAGCAGATGCCTGGGCTGCACGGCCTTGGCCAGTTCCAGCATGTTCCAGGTGCCGATCAGATTGGAATCGACATAAGCCTTCGGGTTTTCCAGGCTGTAGCGCACGCCCGCCTGCGCCGCCAGATGAACGATGACGTCGGGCTCGCCCATTTCGGCTGCCCGTTCCAGCGCATCCCTGTCTTCCAGCATGCCGATCACCGGCCGGAAGCCGTTGGACCGGGCGAGGATCGCATGGCGCCGTTCCTTCAGGCGCACATCATAATAGAGCGTCATGCCATCGAAACCGGTCACGAAATGGCCATCGTCCAGCAGCCGCTTGGCCAGGTGGAACCCGATGAACCCTGCCGTTCCCGTGATCAGATAGCGCATGCCGGCTCCTTGCTGGTCGTGACCGCCGTGGATCGATATCTCCCGCCTCCTAGTCCGGGCGGCCGATGCTTGTATAGGCAAACCCGTGTTTGGTGACCTCGCCGGCCTGATAGATATTGCGGAGATCGACGAGGATCGGCGTGTTCATCAGGGCCTTCAGGCGGAGAAGATTAAGCGCGCGGAACTCGTTCCATTCGGTGACGATCACCAGCGCATCCGCACCTTCGGCGGCCTTATAGGGATTGTCGGCATAGGCGATGCCGTCGATCACCTTCGTAGCGTTTTCCATGCCTTCGGGATCATAGCCGGTGACGATGGCCCCAGCGTCGGTCAGCGCCTGGATGACGGCGATGGCCGGACTGTCGCGCATGTCGTCGGTGTTCGGCTTGAAGGTGAGGCCAAGCACTGCGACCTTCTTGCCGCGCACGTCGCCGCCGGCAGCCGCAATCACCTTGCGGCCCATGGCGCGCTTGCGGTTGTCGTTGACGGATACCACGGTCTCGATCAGGCGCACCGGGCTGTCATGGTCCTGCGCTGTTTTGACCAGCGCCAGCGTGTCCTTGGGAAAACACGAGCCGCCATAGCCAGGACCGGCATGCAGGAACTTACCGCCGATACGGCCGTCGAGACCAATACCGCGTGCAACCTCCTGCACATTGGCGCCGACCTTTTCGCACAGGTCCGCCATCTCGTTGATGAAGGTGATCTTCATCGCCAGAAACGCATTGCCGGCATATTTGATCAGCTCGGAGGTGCGCCGGGTGGTGAACAGTAGCGGCGACTGATTGAGATAGAGCGGCCGGTAGACCTCGGTCATCACGCCCCGGGCGCGCTCGTCATCAAGGCCGATAACGATGCGGTCAGGCCGCTTGAAATCGTCGATGGCAGCACCCTCGCGCAGGAATTCCGGATTGGACACCACGGCAATATCGGCATCCGGATTGGTCTCGCGCATGATCCGCTCGACCTCGTCGCCGGTGCCGACCGGAACGGTGGACTTGGTGACAACGACAGTAAAGCCGGTCACATGCGCGGCGATCTCGCGGGCGGCATCATAGACATAGGAGAGGTCCGCATGGCCATCGCCGCGCCGCGATGGCGTGCCCACCGCAATGAAGATCACATCGCTCTGCGCAACGCTGGTTGCCAGATCGGTGGTAAAACTCAGCCGCCCGTCCTTGACATTGTCGGCCACCAGCTGCTCAAGACCCGGCTCGAAGATCGGGATGCGGCCGGCCAGCAGCGCTTCGATCTTGCTGGCGTCCTTGTCGATGCAGACAACGTCATGACCGAAATCGGCAAAACACACGCCCGAGACCAGTCCGACATATCCTGCACCGATCATCGTGATTTTCATGGCAAACTCCAAAAACACATCGCACGGCGCATAACGGCCCAGCCTCGGATGCGCATATAGCCGCATCCTTAGTCAAACATACTCATGTTGCCAATGCCGGATATGCCAGGCCAGCCTGCGACTGCACTTGCCAGCCGGACACTGATGGTTAGATTGCCGCCGGAAGAGGCAAGGCAGGCGGGAGAACAGCAGACATGGCGGAGATATTTCGCTGGCACAACGAGCCGGCTATCTGGAGCGGAGATGCCGGGCAGCTTTCTCTGAAAACCGACGCGAAAACCGATTTCTGGCAGGAAACCTTCTACGGCTTCCACCGGGACAGCGGCCACGCCTATCTTCGTCCTGTCTCCGGCGATTTTACAGGATCTGCGACAATCATCGGGGCTTACGAAACCCTCTACGATCAGGCCGGTCTCATGCTGCGCCTCAATGAGCGCAACTGGATCAAATGCGGCATAGAATATACGGACGGAATGATGCATTTCAGCGTGGTGGTCACACGCGGCGTGTCGGACTGGTCGGTCATTCCGCTACCCGACATGGCCCCATCAGCACAGCTTTTCGTGCGGTTGACGCGCCATGACGCGGCCGTGCGCGTTCAGTTCCGGTTGAGCGGGGACGCGCCCTGGCAGATGGCGCGGCTCTGCCCGTTCTTCAGGGGCGATGCCGCATTCGGGGTCACGGCATGCTCGCCGGAACGCGGCGGGTTTGAGGCGACGTTCAGCGGCATCGCCGTCGGCCCGCCGATCAGCCGCGCCCTGCACGATGCGGACCACGGCTAAATCTCAATCGAGAACCGTCATTGAAAAATCGGCACCGCCACGCAGCGTGTTGCTGACCGTACAGATTTCTTCTTCGGCGGCGTGAGCGATCGCATTCCGGGCTTCCGCCGGAAAGTCTCCCCGGATTGTCAAAACCGCATTGAACTTCACCACGCGCGACAGGCCTTCGGTGGACTTTTCGCCGCTGACATCGGCGCGGATTTCGCTCACCCGGTCGAGCAGGCCCATCTGGCTCGCAGCGATCCGGGCGCTCATGGCAAGACAGGCTGAAAGCGAAGCGTAGAGAAGGTCGATCGGGTTGAAGCCGGCCTGCGAGGGACCGTTCACGATCTGGATTTCACCGCCCGTCGCGGATGTGACCTGAGGAAACCCGTGCCGGCCAAGAACAGCGATTGCGCCGGTTGGTCTGGTTTTTGTCGCTAATTCCGCCATTTTGCTCTCCTGAAGTCACATGCAGTACATTTGATAGGCAATTTTTCAGTGTTGGAAGCTATTTGAGCCTTCATGACCAATAAAACCTGACGGAATCATTAGTCGGATTTTATGGAAATTTGTGTCCGCAAATAGCGGAACATCCGCAAGAGTTTTTCCGGCCATCACACGATAAGAGGCGTTCGTGCTTCGCCCGGGGCATCCGATTTTGCGATAACCATACCACACCGGGGCAAACGCCTCATCTGACAGGACGGGACTGACAATGACCAAAAAGACGATCTTTCACACACTCTCGCGCCGCGCGGCCCTGACCGCTCTTGCCGTTTCCGCCGCTGCGATCGCTGGCTTTGCCGCGCCGTCCGCAAGCTTTGCCCAGGACAAGTCGATCAAGGTCGGCATCATCAGCGGCGAGGACGAAGACGTCTGGCGCGTTGTCACCACGGAGGCCGCAAAGCAGGGCCTGACCATCGAAACCGTTGTCTTCAACGATTATACCCAGCCGAACGAGGCACTGGAGCGCGGCGAAGTCGATGCCAACGCCTTCCAGCATCAGCCCTATTTGGACAACCAGATCCAGCAGCACGGCTATCATATCGTCAATGTCGGCTATACCGGCGTCTGGCCGATCGGCCTCTACACCAAGAAGTTCAAGACCATCGCCGAACTGCCAGAAGGTGCCGTGATCGGCGTGCCGAATGATCCGTCGAACGAAGGCCGTGCGCTGCGCGTGTTGCAGAACGAAGGCATCATCAAGCTGAAGGACGGCACCGGCATCCTGGCGACGATCGCCGATATCGTTGAAAATCCGAAGAAGGTCGAAATCAAGGAACTCGACGCTGGCGTCGTTGGTCGCGCGATCGAAGACCTCGATGCCGCCGTCGTCAACACCGATTGGGCTCTGAAGAGCGGCCTGTCTGCGGACGACCGCGTCGCCCAGGAGCCGGTTGATAACAACCCCTACCGCAACTTCATCGCCGTCAAGACCGGCACGGAGAACGAAGCCTGGGTAAAGACATTGGTCTCCGCCTATCAGAACGACGCCGTCAAGGCTGAATTCGACAAGGTCTACAAGGGTACCGGCATCAGCGCCTATTGATCCACTTTCGTACCTTTGAGCGAAGGGGTACGCTAAACCGGGCGGTTCTGGCATTCGTTTGCCAGGGCCGCCTTGGGCGTTTTGTAGAGATGCGCAAAACAAACGCCGAAAACACAACGAAGGACAAAGTATGAATTCTGTTGTTTCCGATCCTGCGGCTGCGGGCCGATCGCAGGCGGGTGAGGTCGTCCGGCTGGTGGATGTCAAGCGCCGCTTCGGCACGACACCCGCTCTCGACGGTGTGTCGCTGACGGTGCGCAAAGGCGAAATTCTCGGCATTATCGGCCGAAGCGGCGCCGGCAAATCGACGCTGATTCGGTGCCTGAACGGGCTGGAGCAGGCCGATAGCGGTGAAATCCATATCGAAGGCCGCAATATCACCGGTTTGAGCGAAAAGGAACTGCAGCCGCTGCGCCGCCGCATCGGCATGATCTTCCAGCACTTCAATCTTCTGTCGGCGAAAACCGTCGAGGAAAACGTGGCGCTGCCTTTGAAGATCGAAGGCCTGGGCAGGGCCGAGCGCCTGAAGCGCGCTGCCGAACTGCTGGATCTCGTCGGCCTGTCCGACAAGGCGAAGGCCTACCCGTCGTCGCTGTCCGGCGGCCAGAAGCAGCGCGTCGGCATCGCCCGCGCCCTTGCCGCGCGTCCGGCCCTTTTGCTGTCGGACGAGGCAACCTCGGCGCTCGACCCGGAAACGACCCGCTCGATCCTGGCGCTGTTGAAGGACATCAACCGCAAACTCGGCCTGACCATCCTCTTGATCACCCACGAAATGGAAGTGGTGCGCAGCGTCGCCGATCGCGTTGCGGTCATCGATGCCGGCCGTATCGTCGAAGAAGGCCAGGTCTGGTCGGTCTTTGCCAATCCGCAGGCGCCGATCACGCAGAGCCTGCTGAGCGGCATCCGGCCGCAACTGCCTGACGCGATTGCCGCGCGGCTGTCGCCGGTGGGCGGAGCCGAGCAGATTTTCAGCGTCGATATGGCCGGCCCTGCCGCCCAAGGTGCGCTGTTTGCCGATCTGTCGCAGGCCCTGCCGCAGGCCTTCCGCCTCGTTCACGGCGGTATCGATCATATTCAGGACCAGCCGGTGGCGCGGTTCTTCATAGCCGTTCCCACACGCGACGCCGCACTGCCGGAACAGGTCCAGAATTTTCTAAAGGCTCGCGGTGCGCGGGTGGAGGTGCTTGGTTATGACGCCAATCATGCTTGAACTGCTTTTTCGCTCTCTCTGGGAAACCATCCTGATGACCGGCGCCTCCGGCATCATCTCGCTGGTTGCCGGCCTGCCGCTCGGTCTGGCGCTCGTCGCCACCGCCCGAGGCGGTATTGCCGAAAAACCGTGGCTCAACAGCGTGCTGGGTGCCATCGTCAACGGTTTCCGCTCGGTGCCGTTCATCATTCTGCTCGTCGCGCTGATCCCGCTGACGCGGCTGATCGTCGGCACGGCGCTTGGCACCTGGGCTGCCATCGTGCCGCTGGCCATTGCCGCCACGCCCTATTATGCCCGCATCGCCGAAGTGTCGTTGCGTGAGGTGGATCGCGGCCTGATCGACGCGGTGCGCGCCATGGGCGGCAACCGCTGGACGATCATCCGCGAAGTGCTTGTGCCGGAAGCACTGCCGGGCATTGTTGCCGGTTTCACCGTCACCCTGGTGACCCTGGTCGGCGCTTCCGCCATGGCCGGCGCCATCGGTGCCGGTGGTCTTGGCGATCTTGCGATCCGCTATGGCTACCAGCGTTTCGAAACGACAGTGATGATCGCCGTCGTCATCGTGCTGATCGTTCTGGTCTGCGGCATCCAGTGGCTGGGCGATCGCCTCGTCGCCAGGCTGGATCATAAATAGCCGGCTACGTTCTTATGTGCCTGAAAACGGCGGCGGGATGGGAGGCGGTCAGCCTTCCATTCTCGCCGCCGAACAGTTTCTGCCGCAACGGCCCCGCGGCATAGTCAGCTTTGAACAGCCCGCGCTCCTGCAGCACCGGCACGACCAGGTCAACGAAATCCGCAAGGCTCTCCGGCGCCACGGTGCGCGCAAGGTTGAAGCCGTCGATACCAGCCTCCTCGATCCACATCTGCAGATGATCGGCAATCTGCTCCGGTGAGCCGACAACCGGCTTCATCCGGCTGCCCAGCACCATCTGCTCGGTGATCTGCCGCACGGTTACCGGCTTTGCCGCCTGTTTGGTGATCGCCGCCAGCGCCGATTGGTTGGCATTGGTGGTCAGCTGTTCGATCGGCTCGTCCAGTCCGTATTGGGAAAGATCGATGCCGATAGAGCTGGAATAATGGGCAAGCGAGGCCTCGACGCTGGAATACTGGCGATAATCCTCCAGCTTGTCGCGCGCTTCCTTTTCTGTCCGACCGACGACGACGGTCAACAGATTGAGAATGCGCAAGGGATCGCTGCCGCGCCCGAATTCCCCGGCCTTCTGCCGCAATCCCTCCACGATCGGCCTTGCGGCTTGCGGCGTGGCACTGGCGATGAACACGCATTCGGCATGTTTTCCGGCAAAATCCTGGCCTCTTGCCGAAGCGCCGGCCTGAAACAGAAGCGGCGTCCGCTGCGGCGAAGGTTCGCTCAGATGAATGCCCTTCATCTTGTGGTAGTGCCCGTCATGGCTGACGGTGCGCACTTTGGAGGGATCGGCAAATATCCGGCCCGTCCTGTCGCGCAGCACCGCGTCGTCGTCCCAGCTGCCTTCCCAGAGCTTGTAGAGCACCTCAAGATACTCTTCCGCCGCATCGTAGCGGGCATCATGGTCCGGCTGCCGTTCCAATCCCATGCTGCGCGCGGCGCTGTCGAGATAGCCGGTAACGATATTCCAGCCGATCCGCCCTTTGGTCAGGTGATCCAGCGTCGACATGCGCCGCGCCAAGAGAAAGGGCGGCTCGTAGGTCGTATTGACGGTGACGCCGAAGCCAAGATGCTTTGTGACATGCGCCATGGCCGAAATCGGGATCAGCGGATCGTTGACCGGAATTTGCGCTGCAGCCTCGATCGTCGGGGCAGGGCTTGCCTTGTAGACATCGTAGACCCCGACAATATCGGCGAGGAACAGCCCGTCCAGCTTGCCGCGCTCGGCCGTTATGGCCAGATCCGTCCAATAGTCGAGATCGGTATAGCGCACCGATTGGTCGCGCGGATGTGTCCAAAGGCCATGATTGATGTGGCCGACACAGTTCATGTCGAAGGCGTAAATCTGCATTGTCTTCATCCGGCTATTCCCTGTCTTTCGGTGGTGTTTTTCCCTGTTTCATACCATCCCGGCGAAAACACCCAAGTCTTTCGTGAATTTAGATTCGCATTACGAAAGCATAGCGAATCCGGGAATTTTTTATCTCTATAAATTCTATGAATTTTACAATGATCGTTCATCATTCCATCGGAGCCTCCGGTGCGGAATGCCATTGAACCATTGCCGGGAGAGGGACATGACAATCAACCGACGCCGCCTTCTGGGAACCGCCACCCTGGCCGTTCTCGCTTTCACGACACACAGTAATTTTTCCTACGCCGCCGACGTCAACGTCAATATCGGTTACCAGCCGATTGTCGAGCCGTCGCGCGTGCCGCAGGCCGATGGCACATATGAAAAGGTCACCGGCGCAAAGATCAACTGGCAGAAATTCGACAGCGGTGCCGATGTGATCACCGCCGTCGCTTCCGGCTCGCTCGATATCGGCTATGTCGGCTCCTCGCCGCTCGCTGCCGCCGCCAGCCGCGAAATCCCGATCGAGACGATCTTCGTCGTCGGCTTGATCTCGGAAGCCGAGGCGCTCGCCGTCAAGGGCATCGACAAGCCTGAGGATCTCGCCGGCAAGAAGATCGCCACGCCCTTCGTCTCCACCGCCCATTACAGCCTGCTGACGGCGCTGAAGCACTGGAAGGTCGATCCGAAATCCGTCGAAATCCTCAACCTGCGGCCTCCGGAAATCGCAGCCGCCTGGGAACGCGGCGACATCGATGGCGCTTACGTCTGGGATCCGGTCCTGTCGGAGCTGAAGAAAACCGGTAGCGTGCTGGCAACGTCGGCAGATGTCGCCAAATGGGGCGGCCCGACCTTCGATGCCTGGATCGTCAGCAAGAAATTTGCCGAAGAACATCCCGACGTCGTTACCGGCTTCGTTCAGGTGACCGGCAAGGCCTATGCCGACTACCGCGCCAATCCGGACAGCTGGAACGCAGCGTCGCCGGAAGCGGAAAAAATCGCCAAGCTCACCGGCGCAAAGGTTGAGGAAGTGCCGGCTCTGCTGAAGGGTTATCACTTCCCGACGCTGGAAGAGCAGGCCGGTGCCGATCTGCTCGGTGGCGGCACGGCAAAGGCGGTTGCGGAAACATCCGCCTTCCTTTTGGAGCAGGGCAAGATCCCGGCGGTTCTTCCGGACTACGCGCCTTACGCTTCGTCGCGCTGGGTCGTCGAAGCCGCCAAGGCTGGCCTTTAACAAACAGGCGCTGGAATCACATGCGATTCCAGCGCCGCAAACCATCGGTGTGATCATGAGCGTGCTGTCGCTGCAATCCGTATCCCTGGCATTTCCGGCCGATCGCGATATCAGCCGGACACGGCTGGTGCTGGATAGCGTTACGCTGCACTTGGCATCCGATGAATTCATCGTCGTCATCGGCCGCTCCGGCTCCGGCAAGACCAGCCTGCTCAATCTTGCGGCCGGATTTCTCAAGCCCACATCCGGCCGCGTGTCGGTGGATGGTGCTGATATCCCCGGGCCTGCCGCCGATCGTGCCGTCGTCTTCCAGGACGATGCGCTCTACCCCTGGCTGAACGCCCGCGACAATGTCGCCTTTCCGCTGAAACTCAAGGGCATTGCCAAGGGCGAGCGCCGCCTGCGGGCAGATGACCTGCTCGCCAAGGTCGGCCTCGACAATGCCGGGGCTAAGAACATCTGGGAATTGTCGGGCGGCATGCGCCAGCGCGTCGGCATCGCCCGGGCGCTGGCCTCCGAGCCGCGCTTTCTGCTGCTCGACGAGCCGCTCGGCGCGCTCGATGCGCTGACCCGCACCCGTCTGCAGCAGTTCCTGCTCAAGGTCTGGTCAGACAGCAAGACCGGCGCGCTTTTGATCACCCACAGTATCGAGGAGGCGATGTTGCTCGCCACCCGCGTCATTGTGCTGGCGCCCAATCCCGGCCGGATCATCGCCGATATACCGGCAAGCTTCGGCAGGCAGTTGCTCGGTGGACAATCCCTGCAGGATATCAAGGACTCGCCGGAATACCGGCGCCTTCACGATGGCCTGAACGGCCTCATTCATGCAGATAGCGAGGAGCAAGCGGCATGAGCATCGATATCGGCGCCATGGCCCCCGTCAGCCCAACAGCCCCTGCCGATGTGACCACCGGGGCGCCAAAGCCAAGGCGCAGCCTGGGAACTCTGCCGGTCTCTTTGGCAACCATTGCTGCCATCATCGCGGCCTGGAGCCTTGCTTCCGCCTATGGCCTCGTCTCGCCGCTCTTCCTGCCGTCGCCTCTGGTCGTCGTGAAGGCAATCTGTTCCGTCGCGGTCAATGGCTTTGTCGATTCGACGCTTGCCGAGCATACGTTCGCCAGCCTGCTGCGGATTTTCGCAGCCCTGGCCGCCGCCCTCGTCATCGGTATTCCGGCCGGCCTTGCCATCGGCACCAGCCGCGTCGGCAAGGGCATTCTCGATCCGATCGTTGAATTCCTGCGGCCGCTGCCGCCGCTGGCCTATCTGCCGCTGATCATCATCTGGATCGGTATCGGCGAGGCGTCGAAGATTACCGTCATTTCGCTCGCCATGCTGCCGCCGGTCATCCTGTCCACCGCCGCCGGTGTCAAATCCGCACCGTCCGATTTCATCAATGCCGCCCGGTCGTTCGGCGCATCGCGCCTGCAGATCCTCCTGCAGGTGATCCTGCCCAGCGCCATTCCGTCGATCCTGACCGGAACCCGCATCGCGCTCGGTGCAGGCTGGTCCACACTGGTGGCAGCCGAACTGGTGGCAGCAAGTCAGGGGCTCGGGTTCATGATCCAGTCGGCAGCACAATTCCTCGTCACCGACATCGTCATTGCCGGTATTATCGTGATTGCCGCGATCGCGTTTCTGTTCGAAATCCTGGCGCGCCTTTTGGAACGCTGGTTCGTGCCTTGGGCGGCACACCGGTAGTGCAGCCCTATCGCGGCTCGACCGTCTGGCTGAGATAGGTCGGGTCGAACTGCGCCAGCTCCTGCAGGCGCGGCCAGTCGAGGATGGTGATCATCTGGCCGATCCAGGTCAGAAGCTCGGCCTTGCGCAAGATCTGCAGCGTCTTGTTGAGATGCACGAGCGATATGCCAAGCACATCGGCGAGCTCCACCTGCGTCAGCGGAAAATGAAAATTATAGCCGCTGGTGCGCCCGACGACCTGCAGCCGCATGAACAATTCGCAGACCAGATGCGCAAGATGCGATTTTTTCGAGCGCCGCCCCATCGCCACGATCCACTCGCGATGGATGGCGCCGTCCACCAGCGTATCCAGCCAAAGCAGGCGGCTGAGATGCGGCTGCGTCTCGGTGATGGCCTTGAGGTCGCCATGCTCGACGAAGGCCACATGGCATTGCGACATCGCAACGATGCCGTGGTCCATGGTCTTCAGCAGGAATGCATGCAGATCGACAAAGTCGCCGGCAATGTGCAGGGCGGTGATCTGGCGCGTGCCATCGGCCAGGAATTTGTAGCGTGCCGCAAAGCCGTCGATCAGCAGCGTGCTATACCCCGGCCGCGATCCCTCGACCACGATCTCCTCGTCGACCTTGAAGCGCCGGTCGCGCCAAATCAGCTCTCTGAGCAGCGACACCTCGTGCGGTGACACCACGTCATGGCTTTGAAGGTTGAGAAGGAGCGAATCGATCAATTTGCGGCATGCCATGTGATGGATGGGCTCTCCACCTATCCCACAAACGGCCGGGGCTCATTTAACATTGACACATAAATGACGAATCCTGTTGATTTCAGGAACTATTTTCGTCCCGGTGAATTCCTGACCGTTCATGGGGATGCAAATATGATGAGCCGATACTTTTTCGATCTGCACAATGGTGACGGCGCAACCCGCGACGAACAGGGGTTGGAATTGTCAACACGCGCAAGCGTCACAAGGGAGGTCACCCGAATTCTGCTGGATGTCGTCCAGGACGAGATCGGCGATCAGCCAAACGGTGCGGTCTCCGTCGTGGTTCGCGATGACAAGGGCAGGGCCATTTCAATGGCCAACCTGACATTCAGCAACGCTTGGTTTGAAGACAAGCTTGTCGAGTAGCCCTGCGAGCATCTTGATAGCTATCCGTGGGCAACGCCGAACTGCCTATACCATCGCCCGGCTGAGACCGCCGTCGATCGGCAGCGCTACGCCGGTGATGTAACCGGCCTGCCGGCTAGCGAGAAAAGCCGCTGCCGCCCCGAACTCGGCCGGAGTGCCATAGCGCCCGACCGGAATATCCGACTTGCTGCGTGCTGCAACCGTCTCGATGCTCAATCCTTCGCTCTCCGCATCCATCCGGTCAAAGCTCAGCGTCCTGTCCGTCGCCAGCCGCCCCGGCAGGAGCATGTTGACCGTCACGCCCTCGGCTGCCACTTCGCCCGCCAGCGTCTTCAGCCAGCCGGCAACGGCGCTGCGCAGCGCGTTGGAGGCGGTCAGGCCTGCAATCGGCTCGCGGATGCTGGTGGAGGCCACGGCCATGATGCGCCCAAAACCGTTTTGTCGCATCGCGGGCAGCAAACGCTCAGTGATGCGCATGCCGGCCAGCACCATCGTATCGAATTGCGCACGCCAGAACGCCGGATCGATCTGCGCCGCCAGGCTCGGCGGCGGCCCGCCACCGTTCAAAACGAGAATATCGATATCTCCGAAATCGGCGCGGAGCCGGTCCAGAAACGGATCGATAGAATCAGGATTGCTCAGATCAAGCGCTAGCCCGCAAGCCGAGTGCCCAATCGCTCTCGCACTCGCCTCCGACCTCTCCTGATCCCGCCCCGTCAAGGCAACAACAACCCCCTCCGCCGCCAACGTCTCAGCAATCCCCCGCCCCAGCCCCTTGCTGCCGCCGAGAACCAGTGCCCGCTTGCCGTTGATGCCGAGATCCATGATGTGCTCCTTTGCTCAAGCGCCCGTTGGAGCCTGCTCAAAAATAGTAGTCAAGCGAGATGACGGCTTGTTTGAGGGTTGGGCGCTTCAAAAGACAAGCGTAAGCGATGGGGTATCATTTGCGAGGTTCTAACTAGAGACCGTAGAATAGACCGCCGGTACCGGTCCCCTTGCGACGGGCTTCCGCTGTCCGCTCCTCGAAAACTTCCTGCCAAATGCGGTAGGTCGATGCCACCATGGCCTCCAGTTCGCCAAGCGAATAGAGCTTAACACCTTCGTCGCTAAATAAACGGACAACCCGGCTATCATCGTTATCGGTGAAGCGGATAATTCCAAGATTTACGCTGGCAAAATCCTCATCCGCCGCGCGGATACGCTCATGCATCATTGAGAAGACGAACCGCCGCCCAAGCTCTGTAAGACCCTTTGTCCTGCGCGGGTCTATAAAGACCGCGTAGGGTTTCGCCTCAATCGCAAGGATCATAGGAAGCCAGAAGGATACCTTACGACCCGCGCCCATCGGCATTGCAAAGAACTCATGTCGTCTGCCCATAATGCTGCAAGATGTTGCGTAGTCGTGCAGAGCTTTGGCAATCTGAAGGTTATTTTTCAGCTCGTCGCCTGCCTTGCAAGCCCGTGTCAGTTGGTCTCTAATCTTGTCCCACGGTGCTGGCTCCAGCGGACCGAACATCCCTAGCTCAACGTTGAATACTTCGCCAAAGCATGACCGGACAGGCTTGTAAGAGAATGTGGAAAATCCACCCTTCATTTGCTTTAACGCCGAACGCTTTAACTCGTCTGACATTGGAGCAATTCGCGCCAAATCAGTGTCAGGTAAAAGGGGTATCGTCACTTGGCTCTCCAGACAACGGCTTTAGACCTACGGAGACCTTATGGAATCGGAATCGGTCTATAACAATACTATCCGGGATTCTTAGACCGAACGCAACTTCTGTTCTTGATTTGTCTACAACGTACGACCATGGCGAGTCCTTGGCGTGCGAGAGATCTACCAGTCGGCCGGCAGGCATTCGCCCGTATGAGTTCAAAACCTGCTGAATCAATCCAATCAATCGAGTGTCAGACGGTGTTTTCATTTCCCGAGGCGCACCCGTCATAGGGTCTTGCGCCGAAGCCCGAAAAGAAATCATGGTTGAGCCAGCTTCCCTGAATGCACGATAGACAGAGGGATGAACCGGACCATATTGCCAAGCCTCAAAATAACCTGACACGAGCGGCAACTTTGTTTGTACGAGGTAAATACCGTGTGCAAAGTAAAGCAACTTTTGGAGAACGAGGTTACTGAGTCTAATGCCAAGCCTATCTGCTTCATCTAGCATCAGATTGGCGACAGCCCTTGGGTCGTATCCAGCGCTCATGGCATGAAGCTTCTTGTTTCCGGTCCTGATTTCATTGTGCAGTACCGATTCTTGCCCGGCGCGAATCGAAAAGCTACCCCTTAGAGCATTAATTGGTTACGGGTACTTATTGTGGGTACTTTCTTGGGTACCTATGCAAATATGGGACAGTTTATCTAACTAAATTTATTTCGGAATTCTTTAATCCCAAGAAAATTTGGTGGAGCTAAGCGGGATCGAACCGCTGACCTCTTGCATGCCATGCAAGCGCTCTCCCAGCTGAGCTATAGCCCCATTTTGGGTCCGGCTAGGCCGGTTCCGGGAAGGCCGTCCGAACTGTTTGTCCGGTCGGTTGGCGGCTTCATACTTCTGCTTTTTGAAGATGGCAAGCCGAAAAAGACAAAGGGCCAAGTTTTTATTGTGTGAGCCCGGAGCCTTGCGTCCGCAAGGGAATGAAAACCCCGCGCGGACGCCAATTCTTTGAATCTTGAGAGGTTTAGACCTCGTCGTCGTCGTCCGAGACGCCGATCAGGTCGGACAGGCCGTCCTCGTCGTCTTCGTCGGCTTCGAGGAATGTGTCGTCGTCATCGCCTTCGATTTCGACGTCGTCATCGCCCAGATCCGGAATGTCGTCGCCGCCGGCTGCTTCGCTGTCGGCATCCTCCAGCGAGACCAGTTCAACTTCGGGGTTCTCGGTATCGACTTCCTGAACCTCGTCCTCTTCAGCGGCCTTTTCCATTACCTTGGCAACGGATGTTTCCTCGAAGAAGGAGAGCGGATAGGATTTTCCGGTATAGGGAGAAACGATCGGATCCTTGTTCAGGTCGTAGAATTTACGGCCCGTTTCCGGATCGACGCGTTTGGTTCCAAGTTCCGCTTTTGCCACGGTCAAAGCCTCTTGAATGGCCGGGATTACCGGCATTTGCCGGAATACCGGCGTTGAACATGAAATGAATTAGCCGGTCCCCATAATCGTCTTGGCCGCGTCTGTCAAAGATTAACTTGCCCAAGTGCCCGCTGCGCTTTTCTTTGGCAGGGAGGATGACCATTCTGCAACTTGGTGTTACGCAGCATTCAAAGTCGCGGATAGCGGGCGGGGTATTTCGCAAAAACGCTTGCCGTGGAGAACGATACTGTGAGATTCCAGGGGGGCCGGGCGGCGCGCCAGGACGACCACATCCATTTTCAGGTAGGACAATGACTTTCATCATCGCCATCGACGGACCTGCGGCTGCGGGCAAGGGCACCTTGTCGCGCCGGATCGCCGAGGAATATGGCTTCCATCATCTCGATACCGGCCTGACCTATCGCGCCACGGCCAAGGCGCTGCTGGATGCCAGCCTGCCCCTGGACGACGAGAGGGTTGCTGAGCAGATGGCCCGCGATGTCGAGCTCTCCGGGCTCGATCGCGGCGTGCTGGCGGCCCATTCGATCGGCGAGGCCGCCTCCAAGATCGCAGTCATGCCGCTGGTGCGCCAGGCGCTTGTCGAGACGCAGCGCGCCTTTTCGCGTCGCGAGCCGGGCACGGTGCTGGATGGCC
Source organism: Rhizobium sp. Root483D2 (assembly GCF_001426685.1). Taxonomy (GTDB): domain Bacteria; phylum Pseudomonadota; class Alphaproteobacteria; order Rhizobiales; family Rhizobiaceae; genus Pararhizobium; species Pararhizobium qamdonense. The sequence goes on from NZ_LMFB01000012.1 coordinate 162,908, forward strand.
GCGATATCGGCACTGTCGTCTGCCCGCAGGCGCCGGTGAAACTTTATGTGACGGCGTCGGCCGAAGTGCGGGCGCGCCGCCGGTTCGACGAGATCGTCGGGAACGGCACTCCTGCCGATTTTCTCGAGATCCTGGCCGATATCGTCAAGCGTGACGAACGCGATATGGGACGGGCTGATAGCCCGCTTCGCCCGGCGTCCGATGCGCACTTGCTAGATACGTCCGAAATGAGTATAGAGGCCGCATTCTTGACGGCGAAGACGTTTGTCGATGCCGCATGGAAGCATTCAGCAGGTTCGGAAAACTGAACCACGGTTTTCCGGTCACGCCTGCGCCAAAAGAAGTTCGAACCACCATCCCCGCGCCGGATTTGCTCCTTCATGATTGGAGCGGATGGTTTTTGGACCTGTCAACGCTAACCCCCGGCGCCTGTGCCCCATGAAGGCACATCAGGAGTATTCATGTCTCAAGCTAACCCCACCCGCGACGATTTTGCCGCGTTGCTGCAGGAATCCTTTGCCACCCAGGATCTTGCCGAAGGCTACGTCACCAAGGGTATTGTAACGGCCATCGAGAAGGACGTCGCGATCGTTGACGTCGGCCTCAAGGTCGAAGGCCGCATCGCTCTGAAGGAATTCGGCGCGAAGGCCAAGGACGGCACGCTGAAGGTCGGCGATGAAGTCGAAGTTTACGTCGAGCGCATCGAAAATGCGATGGGCGAAGCCGTTCTGTCGCGCGAGAAGGCTCGCCGCGAAGAGAGCTGGGTCCGCCTCGAAGTCAAGTTCGAAGCCGGCGAACGCGTCGAAGGCGTCATCTTCAACCAGGTCAAGGGTGGTTTCACCGTCGATCTGGATGGTGCCGTTGCCTTCCTGCCGCGCTCCCAGGTCGATATCCGTCCGATCCGCGACGTTACCCCGCTGATGCACAACCCGCAGCCCTTCGAAATCCTCAAGATGGACAAGCGCCGCGGCAACATCGTTGTTTCGCGCCGTACGGTTCTGGAAGAATCGCGTGCTGAACAGCGTTCGGAAATCGTCCAGAACCTCGAAGAAGGCCAGGTTGTTGACGGCGTCGTCAAGAACATCACCGATTACGGTGCGTTCGTTGATCTCGGCGGCATTGACGGCCTGCTGCACGTCACCGACATGGCATGGCGCCGCGTCAACCATCCGTCGGAAATCCTGAACATCGGCCAGCAGGTCAAGGTTCAGATCATCCGCATCAACCAGGAAACCCACCGCATCTCGCTCGGCATGAAGCAGCTCGAGTCGGATCCTTGGGATGGTATCGGTGCCAAGTACCCGGTCGGCAAGAAGATCTCCGGTACCGTCACCAACATCACCGATTACGGTGCGTTCGTAGAGCTGGAGCCGGGCATCGAAGGCCTGATCCACATCTCCGAAATGTCCTGGACCAAGAAGAACGTACATCCCGGCAAGATCCTGTCCACGACGCAGGAAGTCGACGTTGTCGTTCTCGAAGTCGATCCGACCAAGCGCCGCATCTCGCTCGGCCTCAAGCAGACGCTTGAGAACCCGTGGCAGGCATTCGCGCACAGCCATCCGGCTGGCACGGAAGTTGAAGGCGAAGTCAAGAACAAGACCGAATTCGGCCTGTTCATTGGCCTCGACGGCGACGTTGACGGCATGGTGCATCTCTCCGACCTCGACTGGAACCGTCCGGGCGAACAGGTCATCGAAGAGTTCAACAAGGGCGACATGGTCAAGGCCGTCGTTCTGGATGTGGACGTCGAAAAGGAACGCATCTCGCTCGGCATCAAGCAGCTCGGCAAGGACGCAGTCGGCGACGCTGCTGCTTCCGGCGACCTGCGCAAGAACGCCGTTGTTTCGTGCGAAGTGCTCGCCGTCAACGACGGTGGCATCGAAGTGAAGCTCGTCAACCACGAAGACCTCACCTCGTTCATCCGCCGTGCCGATCTGTCGCGTGACCGCGACGAACAGCGTCCGGAGCGTTTCTCCGTTGGTCAGGTTGTCGACGCTCGCGTCACCAACTTCTCCAAGAAGGACCGCAAGGTCATGCTGTCGATCAAGGCACTGGAAATCGCTGAAGAGAAGGAAGCCGTCGCACAGTTCGGTTCGTCCGACTCGGGCGCTTCGCTCGGCGACATCCTGGGCGCAGCCCTGAAGAACCGCGGCGGCGAATAAGCCTCTGCAGTCTGAATAAAGAAGCCCGCGGAAAGCAATTTCCGCGGGCTTTTTCATGGCCTGGTCCAAAGGCTGGAGCAGCGCGTAGCCGCTCAGCCATAGCCGCCCATGCGGCGGTAGAGGTCATAGGCGTCAGCCGCCTCGTCGTCCGCGTCCTCAGTGATCGCCTGCGGCGCAGCCCCGGTCTGGTCTTCCGGCTCGCCTTGCTCTTCGCTGTGTTCGCCTTCATCCCCGCTGTCTTGCCCGGAAAAGGCGGGCTGCTCCTCATCCTCGGTCTCCACGGTCCGAGACGCCTGCGTCTTTGCCGGCAGGTAAGGGATCATCGCGAAGGGGATTGCATCTCTGACGAGCCCGGCATCGGGCAGCCGCATGGCCTGGGCTTCCCGCGCACTTTCGTCCATAGCAGCAGAGTGTAGTGGCACCTGGCGGCCTGCCGCTTTCTCCTCAGGTCCACCGAGCACTGCGCTCCAAGCCTCGGATTCCAGCGCAAGCGGCTCGGTCTGATCGCCTGTATCGCCTGTCAGCACAGATGTGTCCGGCAGCACCCCGTCGATGTCAGCGGCGTCCAGTTGCGCAAACAGGATTTCGGCACCCATATCCGCTGTGTCGCCTGCCATAAGGGCAAACAGAGTCCCGGTTTTGTCCGGCGCGGCGCCGGGCAGCGGCAGGCTGGCTTCCACCAGCGCTTTCAGCGTCTGCGCAAGGCTCTTTCCCGTGTGGTCCATCTCGGTTTCGGAATAAGACGACGGCATCTCATCGGCACTGACAATGGATGGATCCTGGAGATCGATCTCCCGCTCGCCGGGATCACGAACCGTGACGCCATCGGCCTCGGTTCTCTCACCTTCAGCGGCAGAACTTGCGGGTGGCACTGCCCGATCGGCTGTGTCCGGCCGGGCTTGCGCAGTGCCGAATTCATCACCCTCGGTCTGCGCCTGCGCTCCCGCCGCACCGGAAGAGCGCTCCGGCTGCGTGGACATTTCCTCCGATTCCGCAAAGTCGAGCCCCAGGTCTTCCACCAGTTCCGCCTTCAATTGATCATCTATGCCGGATGTGATCGTGGCGACTTGGGAAAGAGCCTCCGGATCATCAGCTAGAAAGGCGGCAGCGGCGCGCAGCAGCGGGATCGTGTCGGAATTCGCCTTGGCCGGTTGTTGCGGCTGCCCGCCGGTGGCGGCCGTGCCGTTTCCGCTTGCCGTCTGGCCCTTCGGCGGGGATTGCTCCGTGCGCACAGCTGTTGCCGCGCTGTCCCCGTCGATGCTCTCTTCAAAGGCAATGATGGCCGACGCCCTATCGTCACCACCAAACGCCTTTTTCAGCGCGGCCTGCAGCAGGCCGGGGTCAGCAATATGAGCCGGATTCGGCACAATCATCTGCGGGATGTTGACCGGTGCCGGACGGCCCGGCACTATCTGCGCCTGGCCCTGCTGCACGGTTGCAGCCGGCAATGGTCTGCCTTCCGGCAGCGTGCTGCCGGCGCGGGGAATCGCCGGCATTACCACCGGCCTGTCGAGCGGGCGCGGCATATCACTGAGCGAGGGCATCTTCAGCACTTCGGCGAGAATCTTGATGGAGATCGCCAGATTGTGCTGCCCCAGCTGCTTTTCCAGCGCCACCCGCGTTGCCGGAGGCAGCGTTTCCAGAAAGACGGCGAGCCGCTTGGTGAAATCGCGCAATGTCTCCTGCGGCAAAGGGGGAAATTTCAGGATCTTCGCCAGCGTGTCGAGCAGGCGGATCAGGGCGTCCTTCGGCAAGGGCTCGGTTCCCAGCAGATGCCGGTTCAAGGTCTCAAGGATTTTCAAAACCGCTTCCGACTGGGTTCCGGAGATCCGGCCAGGGATGGCGACGATCGGCGCGCGCTCCCGCGAAGGGGCGGCTTCGACGGCTGATGCTCCTTGTGCCGCCGGAATCGGCGCCTTGACTGAGAGAATGGGCATCAGCATCGCAATCTCCGTCCTGTTCGCGTGGCGGCTTTGCAGCCATATCTGTCCCGGCGGGCAGCCTAAAGGCCGGATGTCACCAGGCATTGTCGAGGGATGATGGCGCTTCATGCGCATGCCCGGCGGCGCTTTCACGGGCCGTACTGGACTGCGGCTGCGGCGTGCAACCAAAGTTGCCGGGCTTTGTATATCCCCATCTTAAGGTGGAATGATTGACAGAATATTAACCATGACGCGGGCCGGTTGCCGCGACTGGCAGGCCGCCCGTTGGCCCTTGCCGCCTCCTTGCGGCTCGCGTACATCTTGGCCCTGCGCCGCCGCAGTTCGCGGCGCTGCTTGGAATTGCTTTCGGGGGAATGCGATGAACCTGACCAACCTGATCCTCAACACCGACAGCTACAAGTTCAGCCATTTCCTGCAATATCCGTCCGGCACGAAAGGTATCTGCGCCTATATTGAGACGCGCGGGCATCCGGATCAGGCCGACGTCGTGTTCTTCGGCCTGCAGATGTTCCTGAAGGAATATCTCAGCAAGCCGGTGACATCGGCCGATGTCGATGAGGCCGAAGCAATTGTCGTCGCCCATGGCCTGCCGTTCAATCGCGCCGGCTGGATGCGCATCGTCGATCATTTCGGCGGCTACCTGCCGCTCGAGATCCAGGCTCTGCCGGAGGGAACGCTTTTGCGCCGTGGCGTGCCGATGGTGCAGGTCCTCAATACCGATCCGGAGAGCTTCTGGCTCACCTCCTATATCGAAACCGCACTCCTGCGCGCCGTCTGGTATCCGTCCTCGGTCGCCAGCAATGCCCGCAAGATCAAGCAGATCATCCGGCCGGTTCTGGAAAAAACCTGCGACGATCCGGAAGCAGCCCTGCCGTTCCGCCTGCACGATTTTGGCGCCCGTGGCGTCGGCGCTCTCGAACAGGCCGGTCTTGGCGGAGCAGCCCATCTCGTCAATTTCATGGGCACGGATACCGTCACCGGCGTTCTCTATGCGCGGCGTTACTATGGCGCCGAAATGGCCGGGTTCTCGATCCCCGCCTCCGAACATTCGACCATGACCGCCTGGGGCGTGGAGCGGGAAGCGGAAGCCTATTCCAACATGATCGATCGCTTTGCCGGCGGCGGCATGTTCGCCGTCGTGTCGGATAGCTACGACATCAATTACGCCGTCTCGGAAATCTGGGGCGAGCAGCTGCGCGAAAAGGTGAGGGCAAGCGGCGGTACGGTGGTCATCCGGCCCGATAGCGGCGATCCCATCGAGACGCCGGTGCATGTCATCAAGCAGCTCGACTATCATTTCGGCTCGTCGCTGAATGGCAAGGGTTACAAGGTGCTCGACAAATCCGTCCGGGTGATCCAGGGCGACGGCATTTCCACCGCCGATATCAGCCAGATTCTTGGCCGGCTGGAAGCCTTCGGCTTTTCGGCGGAAAATATCGCCTTCGGCATGGGCGGCGCGCTGTTGCAGAAGGTCAATCGCGATACCTATTCCTTCGCCATGAAAACCAATGCGCGGCTCGACGAGACCGGCACATGGCATGACGTTTTCAAGCGCCCAGCCACCATGAACGTCAAGGCCTCGAAGGCGGGACGCCAAGCCGTCGTCAAAGGGCTTGGCGGACTTGAGGCTGTACGGCTCGATGAGCTCAAGGACCGCCAGAATCATCTTGAGACGGTCTGGAAGAACGGCGATCTGCTGCGGGATTGGCATTTTGAGGAAATCCGCGCCCGCGCGAAATAGGATAAAATAGGATATTGCCTGGGCGGCGATCCCGCCCCATCTTTGGCTCTGGTCTATCGTGGAGCCTGCAAGATGACGGTTCGTCCGCCGCAATCGCTGTCGCCATCCTTGAGCCGGGATACCGGCCTTAACCTGCTCGAATACGAGCTGATGTCGGAACGGGCCGATGCGCTTGGCCGCCATGAATTGAAGGTGGAAAAAGCGATTACCGCCTTGAGCGTGCTGAGCGATCCCGCAACCATGCCGGAGCGGCGCGAGCAATTGCTGGATGATGCCGCAGATGTCGTCTGGGCCTTCTTCATCCAGCGCGAAATCTGCGGCCTGCGCTCAAACCGAGATGCCGTCCAGCGCTATTGTATCCCGAAAGAAGTGATGGCGCGGCTTGGCATCGTCAGGCGCAAAACCTGATCAGGCAGCCCGCGTCGCTTCGGCCTGGCGCTTCAGAATTTCGTAAATGCCGTTTTCGTCCAGGCTGACCGGCAGGATGCCGCTTGCCTGCCCGTCCTCGCCCCCTGGCGTCCCGGCATCTCCGGGCCCCGCGCGGGCGAGCGTAACGGCCGCTTCTGCCTCGTCCTTGGCCTCGTCGGACGTTTCCGTCGATCCGGCCTCCGGGCTGGCCGCGTCGGCCTTGCCAGCCGCGCTATTGCTGGCAGCGGCGCTTTCCGCCTCGTCTTGAATTTCCGCCATTTCGGCGCCGGCGGCCAAAGTCAAAAGCAGGTCGCCGGATGTGACAACGTCTGCAACTGGCTTGCCGTCAACGGTCGGCGTGCCGGTGTTTCCGGGAGCATTGAGGAGCGCGTCGTTGACCTTTTCGATCGTCTCTTGAACGTCCTTGACGGCCTCCAGCTTTTCGCCGGCTTCCAGCTTGCGAATGTCCTCTTCGCGCTCTTGCCGCGTTTCTGCGGTCTCGACGCGGGTCGGGTCCGGCTGCTGCGTTCGCGCCAGCTTCAATTCTTCGATGGATCTCGGATCGGCGATATCTTCCAGCCGCTGGATCGCGATCTGGGCATCCTGCGCCGAGGTGCCGTTTGAGCGGGCGTCATCGTCAAGAACTTCCTGGATGATTTTCGCCTGGGTTCCAGAGGGGCGCTTGATCGCATCCACCATCTGGGCGGCCGTGATGCCGAGATCGCGCAGGCCGGTCTTGGTTTCCAGCTCCTCGATGCTGGCAGGCATCGATTTACGCGCACTCGCCATCGTCTCGCCGATGCGCTTGCTGTAAACTATGTCCTCTTCGCCCTCGTTCTGCGTCAAGCCATATTGGGTCACGAAGCGCGCGGCCATCTTGGCCATGTCGGTCGCCTCATCGGCGGTACCGTTCAGGACGGCATCGATGTCATCGACGGAGACGCGGAAACGGGCAAGCGTGATTTCCTGTGCGCCGCCGGGAATGGGCGAAACGATGGGAAGATTGGCTTCCTTCTTGCCGATCATCTGAACCAGCGTCAGCGAATCCTCGACACGGGTGCCGAAATCCAGATCGGTCTCATCCTTGCCGCGCTCCACCCCCAAAACGCTCAAAAAGCGCGAGATCAGCTGCGCCATCGGATTGTCGTCGCTCTTTAAGGCGCCGAAGAAATGGGCATTGACCTTGTCGTTCAGCGCCGCATGGCTCTTGCTGGCGGAAATGCGCGCCTTGAGGATGTCGTCCTCTTTGGTGTCCTTGCGCGCTTTCTTTTCGTCTTCGATACGCTTTTCGTCCGCCTGGTCGATCATCGACTGCATCAGCGTGGTGGAAACGGTTCCGGCACTCGCCTGGAGGGGGGTGATCATGGCTGCTCCGCGCGATCTGCAACGTGGGATACCGCAGACAGTAAAGGGCAACCTTTAATGCTTGATTAACCTCGTTTGGCGATCGCGCAATTCCGCGGCATCAGCTATGCGCGAAAATGTCCGTTTCGTCCCAACCCAGAAGGTCGAGCTTGGAGCGGGTCGGCAGGAAGGCAAAGCAGGCGTCGGCATGTTCGGCGCGGCCATCACGGATCAGCCGCGCGGTCAGCTTGTCGCGCAGCGCATGCAGATAAAGCACGTCGGACGCAGCATATTCGAGCTGCGCCTGCGAGAGTTTATCGGCGGCCCAGTCGGACGACTGCTGATGCTTGGAAATGTCGACCTCAAGCATTTCCTTCAGATTGTCTTTGAGCCCATGCCGGTCGGTATAGGTGCGTGTCAGCCGCGAGGCGATCTTGGTGCAGAACACCGGCGCCGCCGTGACCCCAAAGGTTTGAAACAGCACGGCAATGTCGAAACGGCCGAAATGGAAAATCTTCTGCCGGGCCGGGTCTTCCAGCATGGCGGTGAGGTTGGGTGCCTGTGTCTGGCCCTTGGCGATCCGGATTACGTCGGCGGTGCCGTCGCCCGGCGAAAGCTGCACGAGGCAGAGCCGGTCGCGGCGCGGAATAAGGCCGAGCGTTTCGGTGTCGATGGCAATCGCCCCCTTGTAGCGGGCGGCGTCTTCAACTGAAATGTCGCCTTCGTGAAGCCGTATTGTATTTGCCATGGAAAACCCCACATCAGCCGGCAAAATGCCGCGCTCTCGTTCAAGTCGTTGGGCTATAGCGCAAGTTCACCGGAAACGATACCGTCTCCTTGACGCCCGGGGGAGAGTGGTGACCCTGTCGGGCAGGCTTGGAGCTTGAGATGTTGATCCCGAAGGCTGTTCTTTTTTCCATGGCTTTGATCGTGTCCGTACATCCTGCCGCAGCAGGCTCGGTGTCTCCCGAACCCCTGCAGTTTGCCCAGGTTTTCAGTGATCTTCCGGGCGTGACGACGCAGGAGCAGGCTGAAGATGCCAAGCGCCTGAAATGCGAGCAGGTGCTGGTCAAGCGCCACATCACGAGCCTCGACCCGGTCTATGATACCGTCAATTCCTGCCGCCGCGGCGACGGCCCTGCCTTCCGGTCGATGCGCCTTCCCCCGTCGATTGAACGCCAGCTGCGCGGCTTCAATTACTGAGTGCCCGACTATCGATGGGCTGACTATGGATAGGGCAACCGGGCGCCTTGCAAATCGCAATATGATCAATACAACGTTTTGGCATGAGGAGTGCCGGGCTTTCTGCCCGGCCCGGGAGACGACATCATGCCTGAAACGCAACGGCCGCTCGCCATCTGCGCACCGGAACCGCGCACGCTGGATCTGATCTTCACCCCGCCTGCGCTGGCGCTTTTGAAGGCAAGATACCGGATCGTCGAGGCGGATCCGGATGATATTGCCGGGCTTGGCGATGCGATCCTGGGCGAAGCGCGCTACATTATCGGCCAGCCGCCGCTCACAGCCGAAACACTGGCGCGCATGCCGAACCTTCGCTGCATTCTCAATGTCGAGAGCAATCTCATCAACAACATGCCCTATGAGATCCTGTTTGCCCGCGGCATCCATGTGGTCACGACAGGACAGGTGTTTGCCGAGCCGGTGGCCGAGATGGGGCTTGCGATGGCGTTGAACATTGCCCGCGGCATCGTCGATGCGGATGTGGATTTTCGCGATGGCCGAGAGCTTTGGGGCGGCGAGGGCAATGCCAGGGCGCGGCTGCTCTCCGGCGCCGATGTCGGCATCATCGGGTTCGGCGATCTCGGCAAGGCGCTGAACCGCGTACTCTCCGGTTTCCGCACCCAGACCCGCGTCTACGATCCCTGGATGCCGGCCTCGATCCTCGTCGATAACGGCGTCGTGCCATCGAGCCTTAAGGATGTGCTGACAAAGAGCGACTTCATCTTCGTCGTGGCGGCCGTTACCAGCGAGAACCAGCATTTCCTCGGCGCCGAAGCCTTTGCCAGCATGCGGCCGGGCGCTGCCTTCATCCTGCTCAGCCGCGCCAATGTCGTCGATTTCGACGCGCTGATGGCGGCGGTCGCCAGCGGGCATATCGTTGCGGCAAGCGATGTCTATCCCGATGAGCCGCTGCCGCTTGCTCATCCCGTCCGCAGCCTCAAGGGTTTCCTGCGCTCCGCCCACCGGGCCGGCGCGCTCGACAGCGCCTTCAAGAAGATGGGCGACATGGTGCTGGAGGACATGGACCTCATGGACCGCAACCTGCCGCCGATGCGCTGCAAACGGGCCGAACGCGAGACGGTGTCGCGCATGCGCTCCAAGCCCGTCAGCGTCAACTGACACTGGCGTCGAGCCGCCACCACAGAGATGTTCACCTGATTGGACCTGCGCAACGCACGAACGGGTCAGCGGTTGCCGTCCCCATCCAGTCTGTCGTTGTCTCCAAGTCGGCGGGCTTCCCTTGAACATATCCGGTCAAAGGCAGTGTAACGCCTTCAGCCGGATGGGAAAATTCGCGTTTGCCGGATTGCTTTTAAGGGAAAGTCTTTGCGGTCCATTCCCCTGCCGGATGAGCCGGCAGCAGCATCCGAGCGATAAACCGCGTTGGTCTACTCACCGCTGACCCGGCGCATCGCCGCCAGGATCGAGCCCTTGGTGCCATGGCCGGTCTTGTAGAGGCCGAGCATGACGGTGGCGACGTCGCGGCCGTCATCGCTGTCCACTTCCGTGCGGGTATGCTCGCACCATTCTTCCAGCGCGCCGCACACCACTTCGATTTCACTCTGATTCAAGGCCATGTCCGATAGAAACGACATCGCTCCACCCTATCGTTCGAAACACACCCATTTCGACCGGTAGCTTATAGCTTTGAGAAACGATGGCAATTGCCAGATCTAGGGGTCCTAAGCCGGAGAACGACCGGCCGGACAGTGCCGTTGCCGATCAGACTCAAGCGTCGTTCCGGTCATTCCGCCCTTGCGGCGGAGGCTTCGACCAGCGAGGCGGCGATTGCCATGGCAAGGAGCTTGCCCTTGGCCCTTACCGCGCCGCTGTCAAAGTCGCGCGCCGACAAGGCAAGGTCCATGCCCTCGCGCATCAGAATTTGTTGTGCCCTGTAAACTGCCCAGTTTTCGACGTCGTCACGCTTCTGCATCGCGCTGCCCCCCGGCTAAATCATTTAGCGTTGTCGTTCTGCTCTCAATCCGGCCTGAACGCAGGCACATGAGGCGAATCACCCGAGCACGCAGACAGAATGCGGCATTTCCGCGAAATCGGAAGCACAACTTTTCAGCGATGAAAAATTATGGCGAATTCACCCCTCACGCGTTGCGCAGCCGGCCTTCCAAGAGGTCAAGAACCGCCCTTCCGGCTTCCATGACATTGGTGCCGGGGCCGAAGACGGCGGCAACGCCATGGTCGAGCAGGAACTGGTAATCCTGGCGCGGCACGACGCCGCCGACCACGACGATAATATCCGCAGCACCCTTGGCTTTCAGCGCCTCGATCAGCTGCGGCGCCAGCGTCTTGTGGCCCGCGGCAAGCGACGACATGCCGATGACATGCACCTGGGCGCTGACAGCCATATCGGCCGCCTCTTCCGGCGTCTGGAACAGCGGGCCGGCCAGCACATCGAAGCCTATATCGCCAAAAGCCGAGGCGATGATCTTGGCGCCGCGATCATGGCCGTCCTGGCCAAGCTTGGCGACCATGATCTTCGGCTTGCGGCCGGTCGTCTGCGAAAAGCCGGACAGCCGGGCGGACAGCACTGCCAGTTCCGGCTCGTCCTTGTAAGCATCGCCATAGATATCGCTGACGACTTCGGGAACGGCGGTGTGATCGCCGAAGACGATGCGCAGCGCATCGGAGATTTCGCCAACGGTGGCACGGGCGCGGGCAGCGGTGACGGCCGCTTCTAGGATGTTGCCATCACCGGTGCGGGCAATCTGCGTCAACGCTTCCAGCGCTGCCTGGACCTCGGCGCTGTCGCGGCGTTTGCGCGTCTCTTCGATGCGCCTGATCTGGGCGGTGCGCACCGCGGCATTGTCGATATCCAGAATGTCGAGATCGTCCTCGCTCTCCAGCCGGTATTTGTTGACGCCGACGATGACCTCTTCGCCCTTGTCGACGGCGGCCTGGCGGCGGGTGGCCGCCTGTTCGATCAACCGCTTGGGCAGGCCGTCGGCCACCGCCTTGGTCATGCCGCCGAGCGCCTCGACCTCTTCCATCAGCGCCCAGGCCTTGTCAGCAAGCTCGGCCGTCAGGCTCTCGACATAATATGAGCCGGCTAATGGATCGACAACCTTGGTGACGCCGGTCTCGTGCTGCAGGATCAACTGGGTGTTGCGGGCAATGCGCGAGGAGAATTCGGTAGGCAGCGCAATGGCTTCGTCGAAGGAGTTGGTGTGCAGAGACTGGGTGCCGCCGAGCACCGCCGACATCGCCTCGAATGCGGTGCGGATAATGTTGTTGTAAGGGTCCTGTTCCTGCAGGGAGACACCCGATGTCTGGCAATGGGTACGCAGCATCAGCGAGGACTGTTTCTTGGGATGAAAGCCTTCCATGATGCGGGTCCAGAGCAGCCGGGCGGCGCGCAGCTTGGCGGCTTCCATGAAGAAATTCATGCCGATGGCAAAGAAGAACGACAAGCGGCCGGCGAATTCATCGACACTCAACCCCTTGGCGATGGCAGCACGGACATATTCGCGGCCATCGGCGAGCGTAAAGGCCAGTTCCTGCACCAGCGTCGCCCCGGCCTCCTGCATGTGATAGCCGGAAATCGAGATTGAGTTGAACTTCGGCATTTCGCGGGCGGTATAGTCGATGATATCGGCAACGATCCGCATCGAGGGTTCGGGCGGATAGATATAGGTGTTGCGAACCATGAACTCCTTGAGAATGTCGTTCTGGATCGTTCCCGACAAGTGCGCACGCGGCACGCCCTGCTCCTCACCCGCCACGATGAAGGAGGCCAGGATCGGGACGACGGCGCCGTTCATGGTCATCGAGACGGATATTTTTTCCAGCGGTATGCCGTCGAACAGGATCTTCATGTCCTCGACCGAATCGATCGCCACACCGGCCTTGCCGACGTCGCCCTCGACGCGCGGATGATCCGAATCGTAACCGCGATGGGTGGCCAGGTCGAAGGCGACGGAAACGCCCTGCTGGCCGCCCGCCAGCGCCTTGCGGTAAAAGGCATTCGAGGCTTCGGCGGTGGAAAAGCCGGCATATTGCCGGATGGTCCAGGGCCGCCCGGCATACATGGTGGCGCGCGGGCCGCGGGTGAAGGGGGACAGCCCCGGCAGCGAGCCGAGATGACCAGCGGCTTCAAGATCGGCCTCGGTATAGAGCGGCTTGACGGCAATGCCCTCCGGCGTCTGCCAGGTGAGCGTCTCGGGCGGGGATTTCAGCTCGCGTTCGGCAAGGCTTGCCCAGTCGGCGAGGGGGTGTTTATCGGACATGCTCTGCATCCCTTTATTCGTCAACATGCGGCGGTTGGCCCGGTCTGATCTCCCCCTTGAGGTGGAGATGTCGGTGAACCGACAGAGGCGGTAAGCATCATTCTCCCCTCACCAACAAAATCTAAGACTTAGCTAAAGCTAAGATCTTGATTTTGTATCCTCTCCCGCAAGGGGAGAGGTAGGACCCCGAGCTTTCCACATCGTACCTCTCCCCCTGCGGGAGAGGAAGCAATTTCAACATCTTAGCTTCAGCTAAGTGTTAGAAATTGCAGGTGAGGGGCTCACTTTTACTCGAACTCCATGATCAGCTCATCCACCGCAAGGCTGGTGCCGGCGGAAACCGCCACGCGCTTGACGATGCCACGGCGTTCGGCGCGCAGAATGTTTTCCATTTTCATCGCTTCCACCGTCGCCAGCGCCTGGCCGGCTTCGACGGTTTCGCCCGAAACAACCGTGACGGCGGTGATGACGCCGGGCATGGGGCAGAGCAGCATCTTCGACGTATCCGGCGGCAGCTTGACCGGCATCAGCCGGGCGAGTTCGGCGACGCGCGGGCTGCGCACATGGGCGGTGATATCGATGCCGCGCCAGCGCAGGCGGATGCCGGTGCCGACGCGATCGATCTTCACGCCCATCGCGGTCCCATCGATGTGGAAGGTGGCGTGGCTGCGGCCGGGCGTCCAGCCGCCGGAGGCCGCAATCACGGTGCCATCGGACAGCCGGATCGTGGGGCCGTCCGCTGACGTGCCGAGCGACACCGCATGTTCCTGGCCGGCAAACGTGACGACCCAATCCTTGCCGATCACCCGGCGATGATTGCCGATCGTGCCGGAAATCTGCACGGCGCGGTCCTGCAGCGCCTGATGCACCAGCGCGGCGACAGCTGCGAGCCTGGCCGCCGAGGCCGCATCGGGCTCGACGCCGTGGAAACCATCGGGGAATTCCTCGGCGATGAAGGCGGTGGTGATATGCCCTGAGCGGAACCGGTCGTGCTGCATGACGGCCGAAAGGAACGGCAGGTTATGGCCGATGCCATCGACCTCGAAATCGTCAAGTGCGGCACTCATCGCATCGATGGCGGTCAATCTGTCCGGAGCCCAGGTGCAGAGCTTGGCGACCATCGGATCGTAATACATCGAGATCTCGCCGCCCTCGAACACGCCGGTATCGTTGCGCACGATGGTGCCGGCAGGGGTCGTGCCTTCGGCGGGCGGCCGGTAGCGGGAGAGGCGGCCGATCGAGGGCAGGAAATTGCGATAGGGATCCTCCGCATAAAGCCGGCTTTCGATCGCCCAGCCGTTGAGCTTTATATCGTCTTGGCCAAAGGCCAGCTTTTCGCCCGAGGCGACGCGGATCATCTGCTCGACCAGATCGATGCCGGTGATCAGCTCGGTGACGGGGTGTTCGACCTGCAGGCGGGTGTTCATCTCGAGGAAATAGAAGTTTCTGCTGCCATCGACGATGAATTCGACGGTGCCGGCCGAATGATAGCCGACGGCCTTCGACAGGGCGACGGCCTGTTCGCCCATGGCGCGGCGGGTCTTTTCGTCGAGGAACGGCGAGGGGGCCTCCTCGATGACCTTCTGGTTGCGCCGCTGGATCGAGCATTCGCGCTCGCCGAGATAGAGCACGGTGCCATGGGTGTCGCCGAGCACCTGGATTTCGATATGGCGCGGCTGGGTGACGAATTTCTCGATGAAAATGCGGTCGTCGCCGAAGGAATTCTTCGCCTCGTTCTTCGAGGACTGGAAACCCTCGCGGGCCTCCGCATCGTTCCAGGCGATGCGCATGCCCTTGCCGCCGCCGCCGGCCGAGGCCTTGATCATCACGGGATAGCCGATCGACGCCGAAATCGTCACAGCCTCATCGGCATCGGCAATCAGGCCCATATGGCCGGGCACGGTGGAAACGCCGGCTTCGGCCGCCAGCTTTTTCGACGTGATCTTGTCGCCCATCGCCTGAATGGCGCCAACAGGCGGGCCGATGAAGGCAATGCCTTCCTTCTCCAGGGCTTGCGCAAACGCAGCATTCTCCGACAGGAAACCGTAGCCAGGATGCACGGCGTCCGCCCCGGTCTTGCGGATCGCCTCAAGGATCCTGTCGATGACGATATAGGACTGGCTGGATGGCGCCGGCCCGATATGCACGGCCTCGTCGGCTTGTCTCACATGCAGCGCATCGGCATCGGCATCGGAATAGACGGCGACGGTGGCGATGCCCATTTTCCGGGCGGTCTTGATCACCCGGCAGGCGATCTCGCCGCGATTGGCGATGAGGATTTTCTGGATCATGGGTGGCTGCCCTCGCTCATTCCGCAGTTTTCCGGGTGCTGCGCGCAGCGCCTGCATCCGTCTTCTCGTCCTCGAACGCCTGCGGGAAATTCTTGCGGGCGAGCGGCTCGTTGAACTTCAGGAGCGCCTCGTAGGAGGCCGGATCGAAGCCGCGTTCGGCCGGAAGCAATTCGCGGCCGAACAGGCGGCAGAGCCGCTCGCCGTCGAGATTGCCGCGTTGGAACGGCGCCGTGCCGAAATACTGCCACAGCGCCTGCACGAAGCCGATATCGGCAAGTGCCACCGATTGATCCATGGTCCGGTGCCGCGGCCAGGCCGTCAGCGGCGTGACCTTGGAATTGGCCCGGCGCAGGGTGAACTGCCACTGGGTTCCGAGCAGGCCGGCGGGAAAGCCGCGATGCTTGGGCATTTCGGGGGTCTTGGCCATGGTCTCAGATTTCCATCACGTCTTCGAAGGCTTCCGGGAAACTCTTGCGCGCCACCTTTTCATTGATGCGCAGCAGGGCTTCATAGGAGGTGGGATCGAACGGCTCTGCCGCCGGCACGACCTCGCGGCCGAACAGAAGGTTGAGCCGTCCGGCGTCGAGATTGCCGCGCTCGAAAGGCTCTGCGCCGAAATGGTGCCAGAGCGCATGCAAAAAGGCGGCATCGACCTTTTGTTCGATCGAGTTCGGGCGGGCGAGGCGCTGCAGCACCTTGAGCGGCGTCACGCCCTTCTCGTTTGCCCGGCGGATGGTGAAATGATGGCCATGGCCCGGCAAGCCGGAGGGAAAACCCCTGTGTTTCGTCATCTCGGGCCGTTTGGCCATCTTGGTCTCCTTACGCCTTGGCCGCGCCGTTCGGGGCGATCTTGTCCTGCGTCTTCGTCTCGAAGTCGGAGGCGTCGTGGCGCTCATGCAGCTGTTCTGAGAGGTCGCCGTTCAGGCGGTTGACCATGCGGCCGCGCTTGACTGCGGGGCGGGCCGCGATCTCGGCCGTCCAGCGCTGCACATGCTTGTAGCTCTGCACATCGAGGAAGGTGCCGGCATCGCCATAGGCCTGGCCGAGCGCCAGATTGCCGTACCAGGGCCAGGTCGCCATGTCGGCGATGGTATAGTCAGAGCCCGCGAGGAACTGATTGTTTGCCAGATGCCGGTCGAGCACGTCGAGCTGACGCTTCACCTCCATGGCATAACGGTCGATGGCATATTTGATATGGATCGGCGCATAGGCATAGAAATGGCCAAAACCGCCGCCGAGGAACGGCGCCGAGCCCATCTGCCAGAACAGCCAGTTGAATGTCTCGGTGCGGGCGCGAAGCTCCGTCGGCAGGAAGGCGCCGAACTTTTCAGCGAGATAGAGCAGGATCGAAGCGGATTCGAACACGCGCACCGGCTCGCCGCCGCCCTTCGGGCCGTGGTCCATCAGTGCCGGGATTTTCGAGTTCGGGTTGACGTCGACAAAGCCTGAACCGAACTGGTCGCCATCGCCGATCCGGATCGGCCAGGCGTCGTATTCGGCATCGGTGTGACCCGCTTCCAACAGCTCTTCCAGCATGATCGTGACCTTGACGCCGTTCGGCGTCGCCAGCGAATAGAGCTGCAGCGGATGCTTGCCGGTCGGCAGCGGCTTGTCCTGCGTTGCTCCGGCGATCGGCCGATTGATATTGGCGAATGCGCCGCCATTGCCCTTGTCCCATGTCCAGACTTTGGGAACTTCGTAACCGGCGGGAAAATTATCGGCGGGGTTTTTTTCGGTCATGGGTTTTGGGTCCTTGATAGCGGGGATGTGCGCGAGAGGAGAGCACAAAAGGGATATGGGAAGCCAGCCAGGGGTTTCGCTAGCACTGATCGTCACTTTTCTCCCAAGGCGTCATTTTCTTCTCTGTCATCTTCGGGCTTGACCCGAGGATCCATGCCCGGCATTGCGGCGGAGTGTGTGGCTGTGGATCCTCGGGTCAAGCCCGAGGATGACGGCTGAGCGTTGTGGCGCATCCTACCTCACAACGGGATCGTATCGTGCTTGCGCCACAGCTGCTCCTGCCGCTTGCCGCGCAGCGAGGCAAAGGCGCGGGCGATGCGGCGGCGTGACGAGTGGGGCATGATCACTTCGTCGATGAAGCCGCGTTCGGCGGCCTTGAACGGGTTGGCGAAGTTGACCTCGTATTCTGCCGTGCGCGCGGCGATTTTTTCCGCGTCGCCCAGTTCGGAGCGGTAGAGGATTTCGGTGGCGCCCTTGGCGCCCATCACGGCGATTTCGGCGGTCGGCCAGGCATAGTTGACGTCGGCGCCAATATGTTTGGAGGCCATGACGTCATAGGCGCCGCCATAGGCCTTGCGGGTGATCAGCGTCACCATCGGCACCGTCGCCTGGCTATAGGCGAACAAAAGCTTGGCACCGTGCTTGATGACGCCGCCATATTCCTGCGCCACGCCAGGCAGGAAGCCGGGCACATCGACCAGCGTTAGGATCGGGATCAAGAAGGCATCGCAAAAGCGCACGAAACGGGCGGCCTTGCGCGACGAATCGATATCGAGGCAGCCGGCCAGCACCATTGGCTGGTTGGCGACGACGCCGACGGTCTGGCCCTCCAGCCGGATGAAGCCGGTGATGATGTTGCGGGCAAAGGCTTCCTGGAGCTCGAAAAAGTCGCCTTCGTCGGCGACCGCGTGGATCAGCTCCTTCATGTCGTAGGGTTTCGCCGAACTGTCGGGGATCAGCGTGTCCAGCCGGTTTTCGATGCGGGCGGGATCGTCGTGGAACGGACGGACCGGCGGTTTCTCGCGGTTGTTGAGCGGCAGAAAATCAAACAGCAACCGGACCTGTTCCAAGGTCTCGATATCGTTTTCATAGGCCGCGTCGGCAACCGAGGATCTCTTCGTATGGGTGCCGGCGCCACCCAGTTCCTCGGCCGTGACAATCTCGTTGGTGACGGTTTTCACCACGTCGGGGCCGGTGACGAACATGTAGGACGTGTCGCGCACCATGAAGATGAAATCGGTCATGGCCGGCGAATAGACGGCACCGCCGGCGCAGGGGCCCATGATGACGGAAATCTGCGGGATGACGCCGGAGGCCTCGGCATTGCGGCGGAACACTTCCGCATAGCCGGCAAGCGAAGCGACGCCTTCCTGGATGCGGGCACCGCCGGAATCGTTCAGCCCGATCACTGGTGCGCCGTTGCGCACAGCCATGTCCATGATCTTGCAGATCTTTTGCGCATGGGTTTCAGACAGAGAGCCGCCGAGAACGGTGAAATCCTGGGAGAAGACATAGACCTGGCGGCCGTTGATCGTGCCCCAGCCGGTGACAACGCCATCGCCGGCCACTTTCTGCTCGGCCATGCCGAAATCGACAGCGCGGTGGGTGACATACATGTCGTATTCTTCGAACGAACCTTCATCGAGCAGCACCTCGATGCGCTCGCGCGCCGTCAGCTTGCCCTTGGCATGCTGGGCATCGATGCGCTTTTGCCCGCCGCCAAGACGCGCCTCGGCGCGGCGCGCTTCCACGGTTTCGATGATATTGCGCATGCTTCCTCCCGTCGTCTTTGTCTCCTGCTTAGCCGGAAACACGATCGAAGGAAATCACCGATCGCGCAAGCAAGCCGCCTGTTAGACAAAAGGGGAATCCGAGCCCGGCCGCATCTTTTCCGGCCAAGGCGCGTTAGCGGCATATGCAAACGGAGAAAAGCCAATGCCCCTGAAAGCCCTTGCCCTGAACGGCACGCTCAAATCCTCGTCCTCGACTGAAAAATCATCGACCGCCCATATGCTCGACCTGATCGCAGCCGAGTTCAGGAAATACGATGTCAGCACCGACACGATCTGGCTTGCCGATCACGATATCAAGCCGGGCGTGACCTCCGATGAGGGGGACGGCGACGCATGGCCTGACATTCGCAGGCAAATTCTGGCGGCCGATATTTTGATCATGGGCACGCCGATCTGGATGGGTCAACCGGGCAGCGTCTGCAAGCGGGCGCTGGAGCGCATGGATGCATTCCTCGATGAAACCGACGAGGCCGGGCGGATGGTCTCCTATGGCAAGGTCGCAGCCGTCGCGGTGGCCGGCAACGAGGACGGCGCGCATCATGTGTCGGCCGAGGTCTATCAGGCGCTGAACGATGTCGGCTTCACGATTCCCGCCAATGCGGTCGCCTATTGGGTCGGCGAGGCGATGGGATCGGTCAATTTCGTCGATCTCGACACGGTGCCGGAGGCCGTGGAGACAATGATCTCCATGCTGGCCCGCAACACCACGCATCTTGCCGGCTTGCTCAAGCACTCGCAATATCCCGGCGAAGACGCGTAACTGCCTTCACCGGAGGATCGATCATGCCGGATCGGCACCCATCACCAGCCCCTCGATGTCATGCTTCTGGCTGATCGGCACCAGTTCATCGACGACGCGGCAGACGAGGTGCTTCTTGGCCTTGTCCGGCAAGGCGTCGAAATAGTCCTGCGTCACCATCATGTCGTGCAGTTCGGCATGGCCAGCACCCGGCGCATCGACGCCGAGCACCATGACCGGCCTTGCGATTGGCGAAAGATGCTCGGTGCCGCGATGAACTGTCAGCGCCGAGCGGCAGGAAATATCGCCGCGCTGCGGGAACTTGCGGGTGGCGCGGTCCTGGAACCGACCCCAGAGCGCCTTGTCCGGAAACATCTCATGCTTCCAGTCGCGGCCGTCATCATATTGAGTGCCGGGTGCGATCTCGAACGGACCCATATCCGGCGTGACATCGACGCCGGTCAGGTTGAAGGCGAGCGAGGTGATGCGGCGGTCCACATAGGTATCCTCCGGCGACGGGAAGTCACGGTGCCAGGGCTGGTAGCGCGCACCTTCGAAGGGTACGTCGAGGCCGATTTCAACGATCTGGTAGTCTGGTCCCAGCGCGTTCTCGCACATGGCGATCACCCACGGATGCATGATGAGATCGACGAAGCCGCTGAAATTCTGCGGATGGATTTCCACATACCAGCGCCTCGGACCCCGGCCAACCGCGCCGCCCGCCCGCTGGATGGCCGACCAGAAGGCCGTCATCATATCCTCGCGCATCGCATCGGCCCAGTCGGGCGCAAAGGCGCCCTTCAGGCCGGTGATGCCGTCCTCCTGAAGCGTCTTGAGATTGGCCTGCAGGTCAAATCGTGCCGGTGCGTTCATAATCGGTCTCCTCCGTTATGCCCAGCCTAGTGCAACTAATAATTATTAGTCAATATGCTTATGAGAATAAATAAGTTAAGTTTTCCTCTGCACCCGGAGAGGCCATCCTTGACCAAGACGAAACATGAAAAGCCGCCGCGCCGCGTGACGATGACGGATGTGGCACGGCTTGCGGGCTGTTCGCAGGCAACAGTGTCGTTCGTCCTCAACAATGCGACGGGCGTGACGATCTCGGCAGACACGCGCGGCAAGGTCATCGAGGCGGCCCGCACGCTGGGCTACGGCGCGTCCTCGCTCATTCACCGGCCAATGCTCGGCAGCCACGGCACGATCGGCTTCATCTGCGATCAGCTGGCGACCACGCCGGAATCGGTCAATGCTATCGAGGGCGCAAGGCAGGCCTCCTGGGACGAAGGCGCCACCATCCTCGTTGCCCAGACGATGGGCAAGCCGGAGCGCGAGGAAAAGGCCGTCGAGGCGATGCTGCGCAGCGGCATCGAGGGGCTGATCTACATGACGGTCTTTACCCGGCAGGTGACGCCGCCGGCCTTTCTCCAAGGGCTCCCGGTCCCGGTCGTGCTGTTGAATTGCTATGCGCCGGACAGCGGCTTTCCCGCCGTGGTTCCCGATGAGGCCGCCGGTGGCTTTGCGGCCACCGAAACGCTGATCCGGCTTGGACATCGCCGCATCGCGACCATTGTCGGCGAACCCTTCATGGAGGCCGCGCAGGACCGGCTGAAAGGCTACAAAAGGGCGCTGGCCAAGGCCGGGATTGCCTATGATGCCGGGCTGGTGGGCGAAGGCAACTGGTCGCCGACCTCGGGTTTCGAAGCGACGCAGCGTTTTCTGGCGCTGAAGGACCGGCCGACCGCGTTCTTCTGCCAGAACGACAAGATGGCATCCGGCTGCTACAACGCCTTGCGCGACGCCGGGCTGAAGATCCCGCAGGATGTCTCCGTCATCGGCTATGACGACGACGAGCTCTGCCGCCACCTGCGCCCGCAGCTCACCACGCTGATCCTGCCGCACCGGGCGATGGGCGCCTGGGCGGTCTCACAGCTCAGCAAGGGACGCAGATCCGGCAAGGACGCCTATCCGCTCACCAAGATGGACTGCAACCTGATCGAACGCGATTCGCTGGCAGCTCCCGCGTAAGCCTGCTGGAAGATAAGCCGGCTAAGGAGATCACTCGCCGTCCTTACGCTACGTTGCGCAGGGCCGGGTCTGGGATCGGTACGGCTGCCATCAGGGCCTGGGTATAGGCATCCGCCGGGTTTTCGAAGACGGCGCGGCGCGATCCCATTTCAACGATACGGCCGGAGCGCATGACGGCGACATGGTGAGACATGCGCTCGATCACGGCCATATCGTGCGAAATCAGCAGATAGGCGAGCCCCATGGTTTCCTGCAGCTCCAGCATGAGGTCGAGCACGCGGGCGCGCACCGAGACATCGAGCGCTGCGACGCTTTCATCGGCGACGATCAGCTTGGGCCCGAGCGTCAGTGCTCTGGCGATACAGATGCGCTGGCGCTGGCCGCCGGAGAATTCGTGCGGATAGCGGCTGGCCGCATCCGGCTGCAGGCCGACGCGGCGCAGGAGTTCGGCCACACGGTCGTCTCGCTCGCCCTTGTTGGCAAGGCCATGGATGATCAGCGGCTCGGCAATGGCAGCACCGACCGCCATGCGCGGATCGAGCGAGGCGTAGGGATCCTGAAATATCATCTGCGCGCTGCGCCGCACCGGCCGCATCTGGCGCTGGCTGAGGCCGCCAATGTTCTGGCCGTCGATCACGACGTCGCCGGTAAAGGGAATGAGGCCGAGCACAGCCTTGCCGGTGGTGGATTTGCCCGAGCCGCTTTCGCCGACAAGGCCGAGCGTCTGGCCGGGAAGGATCTCGAAGGAGACACCGCTGACCGCTAAAGCTGGCGGCTTTTTGCCGGAAAGCCAGCCTGCCGCCTTGCCGTAAGTGACGTCGAGTGCGCGCACGGTCAGCACCGGCGTGCGCTCAAGCGGCGTCGCATCCGCCGTGATCGGGCTGATGCGCGGCGGGCCATCGGTGCCAGCATGGGCGCCGAGCCGGGGAACGGCGGCCAGCAGATCCTGGGTGTAGCGCTGCGCCGGGGCATTGAAGATCGGCAGGGCATCGCCCTGCTCGATGATGCGGCCGGCCTGCATGATGACGACGCGGTCGGCCATCTGGGCGACGACGCCCATGTCATGGGTGATCAGGATGATCGAAGCGCCGAATTCGCGCTTCAGCTCGTCCATCAGCTTGAGGATCTGCGCCTGCACGGTGACATCGAGCGCCGTTGTTGGCTCGTCGGCGATCAGCACTTTCGGCCGGCAGGAGAGCGCCATGGCGATCATCACGCGCTGGCGCATGCCGCCGGACAGTTCGTGCGGATATTGTTTCAGCCGTTTGGCCGGCTCCGTCATATGCACGGCATCGAGCATGCGCAGCGCGACAGCCTCGGCGCTGCCGCCTTCCGATCCCTGATGCTCGCGAATGGCCTCGGTCAGCTGCGCGCCGATCGACATGACCGGGTTGAGCGAGGTCATCGGCTCTTGAAAGACCATCGCGACATCGCCGCCGCGCACGCTGCGCATCGCGCTGTTGGACAGCCGCGACAGCTTGCGGCCCTCAAGCGAAATGCTGCCGGAGGCGATCTGCAGGGAAGCCTTGGGCAAAAGCCCCATGATGGCAAGCGAGGTCACCGATTTGCCCGACCCGCTTTCACCGGCAATGCAGAGCGTTTCCCCAAGTCTCAAATCGAAACTGACATCGTCGAGAACGCGCCTGCGGCCTTCCGGCGTGCGGGCATCGACGCAGAGCCTGTCGATGGTGAGGACCGGTGGGGAAACGGGAAAAGCAGATGTCACGCGAACACGATCCTTGGGAAATAGAAGGAAACGACCCAATTGGGCATATCGACGATCTCGCTGATTCTGAGATCGCCGCAGACCGAGCAGAGCAGGTAGGCATCGACGGGGTTCATGCCATGTTCGGAGCCGAGCAGGTCGATCATCCGCATCAGCGCTTCGCGCGCACCGGTCATCAGGTCCGGGCCGATGCCGGTCGTGACCTCGTAGCCCATGCCGTCGAGATGGCGGGTAACCGGTTCGGTGGTGGTGAAGCGCGGGCTCTGCAGGCGCGCGTCCTTGACCAGCTCGATCGTCGCCTCGACCTCCATCTGGCTTTCGATCGCAGTGCCGCAGACTTCGCCGTCGCCCTGGGCGGCGTGGGTGTCGCCGATCGAAAACAGCGCGCCCTCGACCTCGACGGGCAGATAGAGTGTCACGCCCGATGTCAGGTCGCGAATATCGAGATTGCCGCCGACGCGGCGCGGCGGCACGACGGAATGCAGCCCGGGTTCGGCCGGAGCAACGCCGATCGTTCCGGCAAAGGGTTTCAGCGGCACCTTGCCGCCGGGACCGTAGAGCGACGGCGCCATGCTGTTCGGATCGTAGGACCACATGTGCAGGGCCGGTTCCTTGAACTGGTCGGCCAGAAGCCCGAAACCTGGAATATTCGCTGTCCAGCCGATGCCGGAGGGGATGAAGCGGCGGATCGTCACCTTCAGCGCATCGCCGGGCTTCGCGCCCTCGACATAGACGGGGCCGGTGACCGGATTGATCTTGTTGAAATCGAGCGCGGCGAGTGTTTCCAGCGTCGATCCAGCACCAAGCTGGCCACCGGAGGAATCCAGGCATTCGAAATGGATGGTCTCACCGGGCTTGGCAATGAGCGCGGGCTCGAAATCCTTGTTCCAGCCGAAATTATGCTGGGCACGATGGATGGTATGGGTGCAGGCGACGCACATTGGTTGTTCTCCCTTGGAAGCGCGGCCCATCGGATCACTGACGTGCGCGCATATCGTTATTCTTGGTTGGCAGGAGCGGCGCGCTCCCTCTTCTCCCCACCGGGGAGAAGGTGGCCCGAAGGGCCGGATGAGGGGGAGCCAAGCACTCTTAATGTGCCGCGCCGCCCCCTCATCGCCTCGCCTTAGCTCGGCACTTCTCCCCGCTGGGGAGAAGAGGCTGCAGCTTGCGTGCGCCACTCACGATCATGGCTCCGACGATCACGGCTCCGGGCAATTCGCCGGAGCCGTGACGATTGGCTTACTCCTTCACAAAGATCGCGTCGTAATTGATGACGCGGGTCGGGTCGACATAGATGTCGCCAGCGCCGCCCATGCGCGGCGACTTGGCGACGACGCGGCGTTCGTTGGTGAGCGGGATCCACGGCGCGTCCGCCATGATGTCGGTGAAGATCTTGCCCCATTCGGCCTGACGCTCGGCAGCCTTGGCTGGATCCGACATTGAATCGGCGGCGATCGCGCGGGCGTCGAGATCCTTGTTGCAATACCAGGACCAGTTCCAACCGCCCTGAACCGCACCCGAGCAACCAAGAATCGGGCCGTAGAAGTTGGACGGATCCGGAAAGTCGGCGATCCAGGCCATGCCGCCCGACCAGATCATCGGCGCTTCGCCTTCGGTACCGCCGGCGGCGATCACGTTGGCCTGCGCCAGCGCGCGAACCTCGGCCTTGACGCCGACAGCAGCCAGGTCCTGCTGGATCGCCTGGGCGATGCGCGGCTGCGGATCGGTGTTGGTGGAATAAAGGACCGTTTCAAAACCATCCGGGAAACCGGCTTCTGCGAGCAGCGCCTTGGCCTTCTCGACATCGAAGGCATAGCCGGTGAAGGCCTTGTCGTAGCCCGGCATAAGCGGCGGCAGCGGCTGGTTGGCAGCCGTCGCGCGGCCGTTCAGGATGCGGGTGATACGCTCCTTGTTGATGGCCATGTTCAGGGCCTGTCGAACCTTCACATTGTCGAAGGGCGCCACCTTGGTGTTGAGCGTGATATAGCCGGTGTGCAGCTGCGCGCCATCGACGATGATATCGGCGCCCTCAGGCGAGTTCTTGATCTCGAGGAACTTGGCAGGCGGCACGCCGTCGCCGGCAATATCGACTTCGCCCTTTTGCAGCCGCAGGAGTGCCACCAGCGGCTCCTGGCCGACTTCGACAGTGAACTTGTCGATATGTGGCATGTCCTTGACGAAATAATCCGGGTTGCGCTCGAACACGAGGCGCTGGCCGACGGTCCATTCTTTCAGCACGAACGTGCCCGAACCCACGGGGTTCTTGCCGAAATCGCCGCCTGCCGCCTCGACGGCTTCCTTCGGCACGACGGAGGCGAAGTTGATGGCGAGAACATGCAGGAAGGTGGCGTCGGGGCGCGACAGCGTGAAAACGACGGTGGAATCGTCCGGCGTCGTGATGCCCTCCATCGTCGGCGATGTGCCGCCGCTGACCGCGTCAAACCCCTTGATGGCACCGAAGAAGCCGGCACCGGGGCCTTGCGTCTTCGGATCGACGGCGCGCTCGATCGAATATTTGACGTCGGAGGCGGCGACCTCGCGGCCATTGGTGAACTTCACGCCCTTGCGCAGCTTGAAGGTGTAGGTGAGGCCATCGGGCGACACGGTGAAGCTTTCGGCCAGCGACGGGATCAGGTCCGGCGTGCCCGGCGTATAGTCCATCAGCCGCGAATAGAGGCTCTTGATCATCGACCAGTTGACCCAGTCATAGCCGATGGCCGGATCGAGCGTGGCAATGTCGTCCTTATAGGTGATGACGATATCGCCGCCCTGCTTGATCGTATCCTGCGCGAAGGCAGGCAGCGGGGTGAAGGCGAGCGCCATTGCGATCGTGGAATTTCGAAGCCAGCGTTTGAACATTTGAGTTCCCCTTTTTGGTTGCTGATTTAAATTACCGCGCACGGATGCGCGGATCGATGAGTGGCGCGATCAGATCGGCGACGAGATTGCCGATCACGATTGCAAGTGCGGACACCAGCGTCACGCCCATGATGATCGGGATATCGACCTGCTGGATCGCCTGCCAGGCAAGTTGGCCGATGCCGGGCCAGCCATAGACGGCCTCAACCACCACAACGCCGCTCATGAACTGGCCGATATCGATGCCGATCATGGCAATGATCGGAAGGAGCGCATTCGGCAGCGCATGGCGAAAGACGATGCGGGCGGACGACAGGCCCTTGGCACGGGCGGTGCGGACATAATCCTGGTTGAGCACGTCGATCATTGCGGAGCGGACCATGCGCGCATACCAGCCGGCCCCCAGAATGCCGAGCGTGGTGGCGGGAAGCACGACATGGGCAAAGGTGCCAAAGCCGCTCATCGGAAACCAGGCCAGCGTGACCGCAAAGACATAGAGAAGCAGAAGCGCTGCCACGAATTGCGGGGCGGACACGCCGACGAACGATGCCATCATCACGAACCGGTCGACCGGCCCGCCACGGCGCACGGCGGCGAGGACGCCGAGCAAAAGGCCGAGCACCACCTCGACGGCGATACCGGCCGCCATCAGAATCAAGGTTGCCGGAAGACGGGCCGCGATCAGCGCGCCGACATCGGTTTTCTGCGCATAGGAGCGGCCGAGATTGCCTTCGGACAAGCCCTTCAGATAGGTCCAGAATTGCGAGAGCAGCGGCTGGTCGAGACCGAGTTCATGGCGGATATTGGCGACCGTCTGGGCCGTTGCGCTGCGGCCGGCGATCATCCGGGCAGGATCGGCGGGCAGGGCATAGAGCAGCAGGAAAGTGATGGCCGCAACGCCGAACAGGATGAGCGCCGTCTGCACGAGCCGCCGCAGGATCAGAAAGATCATCTCAACCCCTCCCGCGCTGGGTCGGGTCGAGAATATCGCGCAGCGCATCGCCGACCAGATTGAAGGAGAGCGCGGTCAGAAGGATGACGGCGCCGGGAATGAACACCAGCCAGGGGGCTGCCTGGAAATAGCTCTGGCTTTCGAAGATGATATTGCCCCAGGAGGGCGTCGGCGGCTGCACGCCAATGCCAAGGAACGACAGCGTCGCTTCCAGAAGCACCGTGGTGGCGATGCCGAGCGTGCCCCAGACGATCGCCGTCGGCATCAGATGCGGCAGGATGTGATGAAACAGGATGCGGACATGACCAGCCCCCAGCGACCGTTCGGCCAGGATGAAGTCACGCTCCACCAGACCGCGGGTCTCGGTATAGACGATGCGCGCGACCTGTACCCAATTGACCAGTGCAATCACCATGGCGACGATCCACAGGCTCGGGCGCAGGAGCGCTGCCAGCACGATGGCCAGAAGCAGTGCCGGAAAGGCCATCATCAGATCGGTAAAGCGCATCAGCGCATTGCCGACGAGGCCGCGCATATAGCCGGACAGAATGCCAATCAAAAGCCCGATCGCAACCGCGATGCCATTGGCGACAAGGCCGATGACCAGCGACGTGCGGGCGCCGTAGAGCAGGCGGGAGAACAGGTCGCGGCCGAGCGTATCGGTGCCGAGCAGGAACTGGGCGCTTGGCGGCATTGGCGCACCTTCGAGCGTCAGCCCGTCAAACATCTGTTCATCGGGATTATAGGGCGCAATGAGTGGTGCGGCGACCGCCATGAAAATGACGAGGGCGACGATCGCCAGGCCGAACAGCGCCGACGGCTGGCGGATCATGCTTTTCAGAATGCGCATCAACCGGCCTCCGGCATGGGCTCGGCGCCGCCGAGAATGGAGGCTGCGATCTGCTCCATCGGCATGCGGCGGCGCATCGCGCAATTGCGCAGGATCGTATAGGCGAGTTCCTCGTCGACATGGCGCTCGGCAATGATGCGCTCGACGGCGGCATGCACCAGCGGCCGCAGCCGGACGCGCTCTTCCAGATGGTTCAGCTTGTCGATCACGGCCTTGCGTTCGCGGTGGATGCCGAGCGCCATGACCAGGGCGGGATAGACGGCCGAGGAGGCCAGCGGCTTGGCGATGATGGCGCCGACACCCTGCTGCATCGCCCAGGCAATGCGTCCTGGCGCCTCGGACCCGAGTAGTGCGACGAGCGGCCGCGGTGCATTTTTACCGCTCCAGGGCAAAAGGCCGTCCCAACCCTGATCGGCATCAACAAGAACGAAATCCGGCAGGTCGGCGGCATCGAGCGGTTGCCATTGAACCGTCACCTCAAAGCCGATCAGCTTCAGCTGGCGTGGCAGGCGTTCGGTGGTGTTGTCTTCCCGGTGCAGGACCGTGGCGCGCCAGCCGGTGAAATTCGGTGTTTCCCTCATGACACGATCCTCAGCTGCACTGGCTTCCGGGTACGGCGGCCGGTCAGATAGGGGTCGGCGGGGATGGCCGGCTGCGAGGCGATGATATCGAAACCGCCCTCATCGTTGATCCGCCCGAGATGGAAGGGGAGTGCTGCGTGGCGGGTATCGGGGTTGATCACGATCGGCCCGAGGACGGTCGGCAGGGGTGCTGCTGAAAGCTGGCGCGCAACGGCGACAGGTTCATCCGTTCCAGCTGCCATGATCGCGTCGGTGCAGAGTTTGACGGAGGCATAGGCGCTGGCAAACACACAGGAAATACGCCGCTCAATGCCGAACTTGGCGGAGACCCGCGCCTTGAAGGCGGCATTTTCCGGCGTTTCCAGCGTATCGAAATAGGCGGCCGCGCTCAGCTGGCCGGTGGCGACACCAAGGCCGATATGGGGCAGTTCGCCTTCCTGCAGGTCGCAGCTCACCACCGGGCAGTTTTCCGGAAGGAAGGCTGGATTGCGGGCGCCGAGCGCCCGAATGGCGGCGAGAAAGGCATAGCTGGACGGGCCGATGAAATTGTTGAGGATGAAGCTTGGCCGTTGCCGTTCGATATCCAGAACAATGCGCTCGACGGCGGTTTCCTCCAGCGGCAAATAGCGCTCTCCAAGCACCTCGCCACCGGCTTCCTCGATCAGCTCGCGGGCCAGCCGGTTCATTTCCCAGCCCCAGACATAGTTGGCGCCGACCAGATAGGGACGGCGGCCAAAGCGCGGGATTAAGTAGCTAAACAGCGGCAACAGGTGCTGGTTGGGGCAGCCGCCGGTATAGATGACATTGTCATTGGCCTCGAAACCCTCATAAGGGCACATATACCAGAGCAGGCCATCATGTTTTTCGACAAGCGGGATGACTTCCTTGCGGGCAAGCGAGGTGATGGTGCCGATGATATGCCGGCAGCCATGGTCGCGCAGCATGGCGCGCGCACCTTCAAGATAGGCGGCGATATCGGCATGCGGGTCGATGGTCACCGGCTCGATGGCATTGCCATGGAGGGCACGGATTTCCTCGATGGCAAAATCAGCGCCGTCACGCGCGTCGCGCCCGATCTCGGCATAGGGGCCGGTCGTCGAATACAGAATGCCAATTCGTACCGTGTTTTTCATCAGCCCGCCAAAAACCAAAAACCCCACGACGCCGTGCCCATCTGAGATGGGAGCATCGTGGGGCCAAACTGCCCATCGACCAAGAGGTCATGTGAATGAATGTGCTTAATTCGTTGGCAGGATTAAAATACGGGCATTGCGTTCATGTCAAGCAGGATTCGCGTGGGCGGGCGCGATGAAAAGCAACCAAGCGCGAAACCGGGATTCGAGGATGCTGAGCGCAAATCCTGAAACAAAAAAAGCCCGGCGAACCGGGCTTTTTTGGATGTTCAGAACTGCCGGAGCAGTTGTGAATATGAAATTGGTGCCCAGAAGAGGACTCGAACCTCCACACCCTTTCGAGTACCAGCACCTGAAGCTGGCGCGTCTACCAATTCCGCCATCTGGGCGACGAGCGGGGGTGTACGGGCCCCACGCTTTTGTGTCAACAGGGTTTTTGAAGTTTTCTTGAAATTGTCGGGAAAAGTTGAGCAAACCGTTGAACGGCAAAGATTTTCCCCGAAACAATTTCGTTGCATTCTCCCGTCGTCAGGCTTTTGCGTGCGCCTCGCCAAAGGCGCGGATGGCGGCGAGCCCCTGGTCCAGAACGCGCTTTGCCTGATCCGCCGTTTCCGCTTCGGCATAGCAGCGCATTTCCGGCGCATTGCCGGATGGACGGAAGTGAACGATGCTGCGATCGGTCAGCATGACGCGCAATCCGTCGATATCGCTCACCGTTTCGGGCTTGCCGATCGGGGCGAGAAACGCGGCCAGATTGTCCATTCCGGAACGGAGGTGGCGCATCAGCGCGGCACTGGTTTCCAGCGGAAAATTCTCGATCCGGTCGCTCAGCGCCACCGGGAGCGCAAAGTCTGCCGCAATCGCCGAAAGCGGCTTCTTGCGCTGTGCGGCCAGCGACAGCACGGCCAGCGCCGGCAGGAAGCTGTCACGCGTCGGCAGAGCTTTCAACGTGGCGCCGTTCAAGGTGAAGTCCGTGGCGGTCAGGGTGCCGCCGTTGGCCTCGAAGCCGGCGACGCCGGTCTTGCCGCTGCGGACCGCCTCCAGCATGCCTTCGATGACGAAGGGCGAGCCGACACGGGTGCGCAGGATGGTCAGGTCCGGCTGGCGCTCCAGGCCGGAATTGGAGGTGACGGGGGTCACGGCCACCGTGGCGCCGGTGAATTGCGCTGCGATCAGGCCGAGAAGGTCGCCGCGCAGCGGCAGGCCGGTTTCGTCGCTGACCAGAGGACGGTCGCCGTCGCCATCGGCCGAGACGATCGCGTCGAGCCTGTGTTCGCGCGCCCAGGCCTGGAGCAGGTCAATGGTTGCGGGCGACACTGCCTCGGTATCCACCGGAATGAAATCGGCGGAGCGGCCGAGCGCCACGACCTCAGCGCCATAGCCGGACAGGACCTCGACAAACAGGTCGCGCGCCACCGTGCTGTGCTGGTAAACGCCGACCTTGAGGCCGGACAGGGCGCCTGCGGGAAGGATCGAAGCATTGCGGGTGAGGAAGAGCGCTTCGGCGTGGCGGGCGTGATCGGCGGCCTCACCGGGTGTTGCATCGATCGCGACGGGCTCCGCCATGATCGCCTCCGCCTGCCGGCCGATGGCTTCCTCGTCGATCTTGGAGATTTCGCCGTCCGGGCGGTAGAACTTGATACCGTTGCGATCGGCTGGAATGTGCGAGCCGGTAACCATCAATGCGGCGGCGCCGAGTTCCAATCCGTAGAGCGCCAAGGCCGGCGTCGGCACAGTGCCGCAATCGAAAACGCTCAGTCCGGCGCGGGTCAAGGCACCGGCGCAGATCGCAGAAATCTCCGGGCTGGAGGCCCTAAAATCGCGGCCAAGCAGGATCGGATCACCTTGCTTGGCCTGTCCGGACGAGATCAGATGACGGGCGAAGGCCGTTGCATAGAGGGCGGCAGGGGGGCCGTTCAGGTCGATGGAAAGGCCGCGCAGGCCGCTGGTACCGAATTTCAAACTCAATCTATCCTCCGTCGCGCCGGCGGGATTGCGATAATCCGGCGGGTGACTTGCAGTCAATATTGGGGCATTCTGCCGCTTGTGAAAGGTTTGGACGCCGAATGGCGCCAAATTGCAGTCGGATGACTACGGAAATACGAAATAAAACAAAAAGACTGGCCGTTATATAAAAAAGGGACACCAACCAAGTAAACCCCTTTGGGAGAAATGAGGAAACAAATGGCGGGATTTCGCAATTTCGTTATTGGCTGCGTGCTGAGCGCAGCCTCCATCATGATGCCGGTTGCCGGCGCACAGGCGATGCCGACACCGGATATCGGAGCGTCGCAAAAGACAGACGTCCAGACGGTGGCGCACCGCCGCGGTCACGGCCACTACCGGCCGCATCATCGCCCCGGTTACCGGCCCGGCTACCGCCCCCATCATCGCCCGCATTACCGTCCCTATTACCGGCCCGGATATCACTACCGGCCGTACCGGCCCTACTACCGGCCGCCGGTCTATGTGGCGCCGCCGGTGATTTACAATGGCTACAATCGTCATGTGCGCTGGTGCCTGTCGCGCTACCGCTCCTACAATCCGGCAACGAACCGTTTCCTGTCGAACAGCGGCGCCTACAGGGTTTGCCGCTCGCCCTACCGGTAAGGGACACGGAATTGCATTAGGCGGCGGGGATATTCCCCGCCGTTTCCGTCTTTAAGAGGGTGTCAGCCGGCAAATGTGTCCCAGGCCCATAACAGCACGGCGTAACGTGCGGCCTTGCCGATCGTGACATAGAGAAGAAATACCGGCAGCGGGGTGCGCAACAGCCCCGCCACCAGCGTCAACGGGTCGCCGACCACGGGGAGCCAGGACAACAGCAGGATGGGCCGGCCATAGCGGCCGAACAGCGCCTCCGCCCGCTTGCGGTTCAGCGGGCTCACCGGAAACCAGCGGCGATTTTCAAAGCGCAGGAGAAAGCGGCCGAGCACGAAATTGACTACCGCGCCCAGCACGTTGCCGGCCGTCGCGGCCAGGAAAAGGGCGATGAGATGCGCATCCGGCTGCCGGGCAGCAAGGATCAGCGCGGCTTCGGAAACGCCAACCAGCAATGTTGCGGATAACAAGGCGGCGCTGAACACGCCGAAAAGCAGGCCTGCGGTCAAAGGCTCACGTCCGGTCGGTATGGCCGAGATCGCGCCCGGGCTCGATCACGTCACGCACACGCTGCTTCAATTCCTTCGGCCCCGGAAAGCCGCCATCGCGCTTGCGCTCCCAGATCAGGGTGTCGCCCACATGGATTTCAAAATTGCCGCCGGTGCCGGGAATAAGCGCCACTTCGCCAAGGCTGTCGCCGAATGTGGACAGCAGTTCCTGCGCCATCCAGGCAGACCGCAAGAGCCAGTTGCACTGGGTGCAGTAGAGAATGGCGATGCGTGGTTTTTCTGTCATGGCGGCTTCCGCAGAGAGCTTGGTTGGGGAAAGCTTTGGTTTGGCGGACGTTACCGATCGGTGCATGGGACCGCAACAGGGCGAGATCAAGTATGGCTCACGAAATTGTTAACTGAAATAATCAGGTTTTATGAGGAGCCGCCCTTGATCGCTGAAGTTTTCGCAGCAAGAGAATGCTGCGTTGCTAATATCAAGAGGAGCCAACATGACTGACCTACCATCGACCCGGCCGCCAGCCATGCTGCCCGCCCTGCAGCGGTTCTATCTGCCGCTCGATACCTCGGCCGAAACATTGCTGCGCGTGGTGGCGGGCGTTCTGCTCGTCACCCATGGCTTTGGCAAGATCAGCAATCCGTTCGGCGCCGTCGGCATGGTCGAAAGCCTTGGCTTCTATCCCGGCGTCTTCTGGTCGCCGCTTCTCGCCGCCACGGAATTTTTCGGCGGTATCCTGATTGCGATCGGCCTGTTCACCCGCCCGGCCTCCTTCGCCGCGATGATCGTTCTGCTGGTCACGGTCTATTTCCACGGCATCGTGAAAAGCGAGGGCCTTGCCGGCGCCGAGAAATCGATCCTCTGGGCGGCGATATTCTTGTTCTTCGCCATTCGTGGCTCGAATGCGCAGTCTGTGGACGCAAAGATCGGCAAACAGGTTTAACGTCGATAGCGCTGCGGCAAATGCCGTGGCGCTATTTTCCGATAGTCAGGGTGAGCGGCTTGTAGGTGTCGATTTCGACACGCCCCGCTGCAATCAGGTCCAGAGTTTTCCCTTCAGCCTTCCCTGTGGCGGCGACAATATCGAAGCCTTCGACATTGCAGTCGGTTTCGATCTTCGCCGTCGTTCCCGAATTGACCGCCGAGCCGCCGAGACTATCGAAGGTGATGGTTTCATCCGGCAATTCCGCCTTGCCGGTCGCGGTCGAGGCCGGATCAAATTGCGGGCGCAGCGTCATCGCAATATCCGTCAGTTCCTCGCCGCTTTCCAGAATGGCAAAGTCATAGGCGCAATAGCCCTGCCCGCCGAACCAGGTGAATGTGTTGATCAGGGTGATGGCGAGGAATTGCGCGAGCATCTGGAACCTTCAAGACTGGTGAATGTCCTCAACCTAAGCTGAGCCGGCCGCCGCCGCCAATGCAATTTTCACGTAAAAGCCGGTCCTGCCGGATACCTGAGCCGCCTTTTTGAATAGATTGCTGGCAAAGGTATGATCTAATGAGGCTGGAGGCCTTGGGAAATTGAGCCGGTTGCCAAACTCTCCGTCATCCTCGCCCTTGTGGCGGGGATCCAGCCAGCTCAAGTCCTTGAGCTGAAANNNCCACTGGATCCCCGCCACAAGGGCAAGGATGACGGAGAGTGGGGCATCGCTCTCGTCAAACAAGTTTATTCAGTCAGCAGTCTAAGCAAAATGGCGGCCGGAGCCGCCATTTTCAATTCTGTCTGTGTCACCAGCGAAACGCTTACAGCGTGCGGGTGATGTGCTCGACGCGGAAGCACTCGATCGTGTCGCCGGCGCGGATGTCTTCGTAATTCTCGAAGGCCATGCCGCATTCCTGGCCCATCGGCACTTCGGAGACTTCGTCCTTGAAGCGCTTGAGGGTCTTGAGCTTGCCTTCGTGGATAACGACGTTGTCGCGAACCAGACGCACACCTGCACCACGTTCCACCTTGCCTTCGATGACGCGGCAACCCGCGACCTTGCCGGTCTTGGTGATGTTGAACACTTCCAGGATTTCGGCATTGCCGAGGAAGGTTTCGCGTCTTTCCGGGGAAAGAAGACCGGACATCGCGGCCTTAACGTCATCCACCAGATCGTAGATGATGTTGTAGTAGCGGATTTCGATACCGGCGCGTTCCGCAGCAGTCCGGGCCTGGGCGTTGGCACGAACGTTGAAGCCGATGATGGCCGCGTTCGAGGCTTCCGCCAGCGAGATGTCGGACTCGGTGATGCCACCGGCACCCGAATGCACGATGCGGGCACGAACCTCGTCGGTTCCCAGCTTGTCGAGTGCGCCGGCAATGGCTTCGATCGAGCCCTGCACGTCGCCCTTGATGACCAGCGGGAATTCCTTGAGGCCGGTATTCTGCAGCGTCATCATCATCTGTTCCAGCGAACCGCGCTGGCCCGATGCACGGGCAACGGCCTTGTCGCGGGTCAGGCGCTGACGATATTCCGAGATTTCGCGGGCGCGGCTTTCGTTTTCGACGACGGCGAACTTGTCACCCGCCAGCGGCGTACCGGACAGACCGAGAATCTCGACCGGCATCGACGGAGGCGCTTCCTTGACGTGTTCGCCCTGGTCGTTGACGAGGGCACGCACACGGCCCCACTGGTCGCCGGCGACGATAATCTGACCCGGCTTCAAGGTGCCCTTCTGGACCAGGACGGTGGCAACCGCACCGCGGCCGCGATCGAGCTGGGCTTCGACGACGGTACCTTCTGCCGTGCGGTCCGCATCGGCGCGCAGGTCGAGAATTTCGGCCTGCAGCAGGATGGCTTCGAGCAGCTTGTCGAGGCCGAGGCCGGTCTTGGCCGAGACTTCGACGTCGAGCACTTCACCGCCCATGGTTTCCACGAACACTTCGTGCTGCAGCAGCTGGTTGCGCACCTTCTGCGGATCGGCTTCGTGCTTGTCGACCTTGTTGATGGCGACGATGATCGGAACGCCGGCAGCCTTGGCGTGGCTGATGGATTCGATCGTCTGCGGCATGACGCTGTCGTCGGCCGCAACCACAAGGATCGCGATGTCGGTCGCCTGGGCGCCGCGGGCACGCATGGCCGTAAAGGCGGCGTGGCCGGGGGTGTCGATGAAGGTGATCTTGTGACCGTTCTGCTCGACCTGGTAGGCGCCGATATGCTGGGTGATGCCACCGGCTTCGCCCGAAACAACATGGGTCTTGCGGATGGCGTCGAGCAGCGATGTCTTGCCGTGGTCGACGTGGCCCATGATGGTCACGATCGGCGGACGCGGCAGCATGTCGCCGTCGTCCTTGCCGTTGAACAGGCCTTCTTCGACGTCGGATTCCGAAACGCGCTTGACCGTGTGGCCGAATTCGCCGGCGATGAGTTCTGCAAGGTCGGCGTCGATGACGTCGCCCGGCTTCATCATCTGGCCTTCCTTCATCAGGTACTTGATCACATCGACGGCCCGTTCGGCCATACGCTGCGACAATTCCTGAATGGTGATGGTTTCCGGAAGGATCACTTCACGCATGACCTTTTCGCGGGTTTCCTGCATCTGGCTGCGGCGGAACTTCTCCTGACGGCGGCGCATGGCAGCCATGGAGCGGCCGCGCGGATTGCCGTCGTCGTCGAGAGCAGCGGTCAGCGTCAGCTTGCCCTTGCGGCGTTCCTCTTCCGTCTTCGGACGGGCAGGGGCCTTGGCAGGCTCGGGGCGAACGACCTTGCCACGCACCGGTGCGGTCGCGCCACGGTTCGGACGGGCCTCTTCCTCTTCGCCTTCCGCCTTGCGGCGGGCGCCGATGGTGGGGGTAATGTTCGAGGGCGCCGTTGCGGGCTTTGCGGCCTGAGCGCGCGCCTGGTCTTCCGCCTTGCGGGCGGCGACAGCGGTTGCTTCGGCTTCAGCGGCGGCGGCTGCCTCGGCTGCAGCCTTTTCGGCGGCGCGTTCGGCCGGCGTGCGGGCTGCTTCTTCGGCAGCCAGACGGGCGGCTTCGGCCTGCTCGGCCTTCAGGCGCTCTGCCTCTTCGGCGGCGCGGCGTGCCTCTTCGGCAGCGCGGCGCTTGGCGTCTTCGGCATCGCGGATCTGGGCTTCGGCAAGCGCACGGCGGCGGGCGTCGATCTCACCAGCCGAAAGCTGGTTGAGAACCACACCGACGCGCGGGCGATTGCTGTTGTCCTGGCGGTTGTCCTGCTGGCGCGGCTGCGGCTGTTGCTGGGCCGGGCGCGCAGGCTGTTGCTGCTGTGGCGCAGGCGCCGGGCGCACAGGCTCGACCACGCGTGCCACGGGGGCTGCCGGTGTTGCGATCGGAACGACCGGCTTTTCGTCTTCCGGCCGCATGGGCCGCCGCTTGCGCGTCTCGACCACGACTGCCTTCGTCCGGCCGCGACCCATGTCCTGGCGAACAGTTCCCTGGCTCACCCCGGAAGGCTTCAGGGTCAGCGTCTTCTTGGCTCCGCCGAATGTCTTGTCGTCGTTGTTGTCGGTCATTCCGTTCCGTTCCTAAGATCAGGGCCGGATGCGTATCACCAGACCCCGCCGTTCAATTTCTGTTTTGCAATCGCGGTTGTGCCGGCCTGCGCCGGTGACCCGCGTCATTGTGTCGGCAAGCCAGATTCGGCGCCAACGGCTCGAGCGGGGACGGTTCCCCGATATCTTTCGAGCATGTTTGCGCGCTTCACTACACCCTCACCCGCCTGCCCTGCAAGCGCTGCGGCATGGATAAAAGCATTCTGGCCTAAAAGCCCTCCCATTTCCGCTTCGGTGAAGAAGCGATAGGAGGGAATTTCCTCTCCGTCATCGGCGACAAAGCTCATGGCCTTGCGTGCCTGGTCAATCTTGCGCACACCGTCCGGTGCGGCATCCACCGCATGAAAGGTGGCAAGCGCCGCCATTCCACGCACGGCCTGCTCCACTTTCGAGGCGCCGCTAATGAACTGTGCCGCCTTGCGCGCCATGTTCATCATGCCGCCGAGCTGCATCGACAACAGCCGGTCCACCTCGTCGGCAAGCTCCGGTCCGGCCGTCACGTCCGCCCGCTTCAGGCCACGGGCAAACAGCTTCTTGGCAATCGCCTTCTCGACGATCGCCCGTTCAGCGCTCACCCAGCAGCCGCGGCCCGGCAGCTGTTTCTTCAGATCGGGCACCACCTTGCCATCGGGCCCGGCGACAAAGCGGATCAACGTTTCCGGTGTTCCGCTCGCCCGCGTGACGATGCACATGCGGCCGTTCACTGCTTCACCATCAATGTCCCCCGCAGGGTCCTTGTCTTCAATCAACATGGCGGTCTTCAAGCAGCATCAGCTTGGATCACGGTCAGCAACGCCCTGTCAGGCGTCCTGTTCCGCGCCTTCCACGACTTCGAGCGCTTCTTCTTCGCGTGCCAGATCTTCCTGGGTGATCCAGCCGGCAGTCAGGCGCGCCTGCAGGATCATGCGTTCGGCATCGACGCGCGAGATTTCGAGCTTGGAGAACAGGCCTTCAAACTTCTTGGTCTCGCCATCCTTGCGTTCCGACCAGCCGACGAGATCGTCAGCGGCGCAGCCTGCAAAGTCTTCCATTGTCTTGATGCCGTCCTCACCCAGCGCAACCAGCATCTGGCCGGTCATGCCGTTGATCGTGCGCAGCTCGTCGGAAACGCCGAGGGCAACGCGCTTGGCGTCCATCTCGCCTTCCAGACGCTCGAGATATTCGCGGGCGCGGGTCTGCAGTTCGCTCGCCGTATCCTCGTCGAAACCTTCGATCGACGCGATTTCGTCGAGCTCGACATAGGCAAGCTCCTCGACGGCGGCAAAGCCTTCGGATGCCAGAACCTGGCCGACCATTTCATCGACGTCGAGGGCTTCCATGAACAGCGCGGTACGTTCGTTGAATTCCTTCTGGCGGCGCTCGGATTCCTCCGCTTCCGTCATGATGTCGATATCCCAGCCGGTCAGCTGCGATGCGAGGCGGACGTTCTGGCCGCGGCGGCCGATGGCCAGCGACAGCTGTTCATCCGGAACCACCACTTCGATGCGCTCGGCATCCTCGTCGAGAACAACCTTGGAGACTTCGGCCGGCTGCAGCGCGTTGACGATGAACGATGCCGGATCCTGTGACCACGGAATGATATCGATCTTTTCGCCCTGCAACTCGCCGACAACGGCCTGGACGCGCGAACCGCGCATACCGACGCAGGCGCCGACCGGATCGATCGAGGAATCGTTGGAGATAACGGCGATCTTGGCGCGCGAGCCGGGGTCACGGGCAACCGAACGGATCTGGATGATGCCGTCGTAGATTTCCGGAACTTCCATGGTGAACAGCTTCACCATGAATTGCGGATGCGTGCGCGACAGGAAGATCTGCGGACCGCGCTGTTCGCGGCGCACGTCGTAGACATAGGAGCGGACGCGGTCGCCGTAGCGCATGTTTTCGCGCGGGATCATTTCGTCGCGGCGGATGATGCCTTCGCCACGGCCGAGATCGACGATGACATTACCATATTCGACGCGCTTGACCGTGCCGTTGACGATTTCGCCGATGCGATCCTTGAACTCGTCGAACTGGCGGTCACGCTCGGCTTCGCGCACCTTCTGGACGATGACCTGCTTGGCCGACTGGGCAGCGATGCGGCCGAAATCCATCGGC
The DNA here is from genome assembly GCF_001426685.1 of Rhizobium sp. Root483D2. Lineage (GTDB taxonomy): Bacteria > Pseudomonadota > Alphaproteobacteria > Rhizobiales > Rhizobiaceae > Pararhizobium > Pararhizobium qamdonense. The sequence goes on from NZ_LMFB01000012.1 coordinate 202,383, forward strand.
GGCAGCGGATCGGCGATGAAGTCGCCGAGAATGGCGTCCGGATTGCGGTCGCGCGCCAGTTCCAGCGGGATCTGCGTGGAATAGTCCTCCGCAACCTCGACGACTTCGAGCAGGCGCTGAAGCCGGATTTCGCCAGTCTTGGAATTGATATCGGCGCGGATATTGCTTTCCGAACCGTAGCGCGAGCGGGCGGCCTTCTGGATCGCGTCGGCCATGGCGGCCAGAACGATTTCGCGGTCGATCACTTTTTCGCGCGCGACGGCATCCGCGATCTGCAGAAGTTCGAGCCTGTTAGCACTCACTGCCATATTAAAGTCTCCGTCTGATTGCCGGGGCCTTACTCGAAGGCGTCCCGCGCCCATGAACTCAATTGATCGGCGAATCTTCGTCTTCGAAGTTTTCGTTGGCGGCCTGGGCTGCCTTCGCCTTCTTGTCTGCTGTCAGCGCATCGCGGATCAGGTCATCCGTGAGGATGAGCCTGCCTTCGGCAAACGCCGTATAGGGAACGACCACCTGCGGGTCTTCGCCCTCAGCCGGTTGATCGCGCTCGATCGTGAAGGCCTCGTCGTCGGCCGCAACGATCTTGCCGCGGAAACGCTTGCGGCTATCGACCAGAACGGACGTTTCGAACTTGATCAGATGTCCGGACCAGCGGGTAAAATCCGATTTGCGCACCATCGGCCGGTCAATGCCCGGTGACGATACTTCCAGATGATACTCCCGATCGACGGGATCTTCCACGTCAAGCACTGGCGAGATCGCGGTCGAGATCGCTTCGCAATCTTCCACGGTCATCGTGCCGTCAAGCCGCTCGGCCATGATCTGCAATGTCGCGCCATTCTGCGAGGACAGGCGCACGCGCACCAGCTGGTAGCCCATCGGAACCAAAACGGGCTCGATGATATCGGCGATGCGCCGGTCGATGCCGGTCTCGGTGACGAGGCGCGGTTCCTGTGTGTTTTCTGCCGTTGCCGTATCGGACAAACGATGTTCTCCCAAACCATCGGGTAATAAAAAAGAGCGGGTCCTGACGGGCCCACTCTTCATCAACCGATCAAGAATTTGAGGGTCATATACGCTCGATTATCGGCAAATGCAAGATATGCTGCATCTCGCCCCGCAAAACCCCTTGGCCGCGCAAAACCTTCATGCAGAGGGTGAAGTGGTGAAATCCTGCCGGGCACCGCGCTTTTGCTTGCCCGGGCAATCATCTCGCCTAGATTGGGCTTCACAAAGACTATTCAAACACTGAAAGGGTGGGAAAGCGCGTTGCCGCATCGATTATCGCCATTGGCGCCGTTCAAGCACGATACGTTCCGGGTCATCTGGGTGGCAAGCCTCGCCTCCAATTTCGGCGGGTTGATCCAGGCCGTCGGCGCCGCCTGGATGATGACGTCGATCACCGACTCGGTAAATATGGTGGCACTGGTGCAGGCCTCGACCTCGCTGCCGATCATGCTGTTTTCGCTGATTTCCGGGGCGCTGGCCGATAATTTCGACCGCCGCCGTATCATGCTGATCGGCCAGTGCTTCATGCTGGGTGTCTCGGCGCTCCTGACGATCTGCGCCTATTTCGGCTTCATCACGCCCTGGCTGCTCCTCCTGTTCACCTTCCTGATCGGCTGCGGCACGGCGCTCAACAATCCGTCCTGGCAAGCCTCTGTCGGGGATATGGTGCCGCGCGACGTGCTGCCGGCGGCCGTCGCGCTGAACAGTATGGGGTTCAACATCACCCGCTCGGTTGGCCCCGCCATCGGCGGCGTGATCGTTGCGGCCGCAGGCGCTGCCGCAGCGTTTGCCGCCAACACGCTCAGCTATTTCGCCATCATCTATGCGCTGCTGCGCTGGCGCCGGGAAGAGACGCTATCGACGCTGCCGCGCGAATCGATGGGCCGGGCGATTTCCGCCGGACTGCGTTACGTCGCGATGTCGCCGAATATCGGCAAGGTGCTGGTGCGCGGCTTTTTCTTCGGTCTTTCCGCCAGCGCCATTCTCGCGCTGTTGCCGCTGGTCGCGCGCGATCTGGTTGCCGGCGGGCCGCTCACCTACGGTATCATGCTCGGCGCTTTCGGGCTCGGCGCCATCGGCGGCGCGCTCTTGAGCGCCCGGCTGCGCGAACATATGTCCAGCGAATGGGTGGTGCGCATCGCCTTTGCCGGCTTTGCGTTAAGCAGCCTGGTCACCGCGTTAAGCCCCTATGGCTGGCTCACCAGCCTTGCGCTGCTCCTGTCGGGTGCCGGCTGGGTGCTCGCACTGTCCTTGTTCAATACGACGGTGCAGCTCTCGACGCCGCGCTGGGTGGTTGGCCGGGCGCTGTCGCTCTACCAGACCACGACCTTTGGCGGCATCGCGGCGGGCAGCTGGATGTGGGGGCAGGCGGCGGAAAATTATGGCCCGTCCAATGCCCTTATCGCGTCGGCCCTGCTGATGGTGGTGGGAGCGGCCATCGGGCTCCGCTTGCCGCTGCCGGAATTCCAGTCGCTCAATCTCGATCCCCTCAACCGCTTTTCCGAACCGCTGCTGAAGCTCGATCTCAAGCCCCGCAGCGGCCCGATCGTTGTCATGATCGATTACGAGATCGCCGATGACGACGTGCCGGAATTCCTGACCGCCATGGCCGAGCGCCGCCGGATCCGGATCCGGGATGGTGCCGGGCAATGGGGTCTGATGCGCGATCTGGAAAACCCGACCACCTGGACCGAGACCTATCACGTGCCGACCTGGGTGGAATATGTCCGCCACAACCAGCGCCGCACCCAGGCCGACGCCGAGATTGGCGACCGGCTCCTGGCTCTGCATCGCGGCGATGCGGCGCCCCGCGTGCACCGGATGATCGAACGCCAGACCATCCTTCCCTACGAGTACGAGCGCTACAAGCAGCAGATGGACATGCACTGATATCGCATCGATCATCTCCAACCGGCCGGTTTTGCGCTTCGCAATGCCGGCCTTTCTTTTGCCGGCGCAAGGGTGGTTTCAAAATAACCGGGGAGGGCGGTGTTTAACCGGTTTCAAAATATTCACCCATATGGTTGACTATTGGGAGGGCTTAGTATATTCAACTGTTAGGGTGAATAAATGGACGAAGATGATCTGTCACGGGTTCTCAAGGCCGCCGGCGATACGACCCGGCGACGCATCCTGACGCTGCTTGTTCAGGAGGGTGCATTGAGAGTGACGGCGCTGGCCGCCCATTTCGACATGTCGCTGAATTCCGTCTCCAAGCATATCAAGGTGCTGGAGGAGGCCGGACTTGTCACCCGCCGGACCATGGGCCGCGAGCATTTCATCGCAGCCGAACTCGAGCCGCTGAAGCTGACCGAGGCCTGGTTCGCGCAATTGAAGTCGATCTGGGACTTGCGCCTTGCGGCGCTGGAAAACTTACTCGTTGCAAAGGATGAGGACAATGAATGAGCTTGAACTGACAGTCAGCCGCACCATCGCGGCATCGCGCGAAAACGTGTTCAACGCCTGGCTTTCACCAGTGATGCTGGCAAAATTCATGGTACCGCCCTCTGGCAGTTCGCAGCCAAGCAAGGTCAAGAACGATCCGGTCAAGGGCGGACGGTTTTCGATCGTCATGGTGACGCTTGAAAAGGAAATTCCGCATGCGGGCACCTATCTGGCGATCGACCCGCATTCCCATCTGTCCTTCACCTGGGAATCGCCCTACTCGCTCGACGACAGCGTCGTCACCATCGATCTGGCCGAAGTCGATGCCGGTACGACGGAAATCACCCTGAAACAGGTGAAGTTCAAGTCCGAGGAAGCGCGAAACGGTCACGAACAGGGCTGGACCGCGATCATCAACCGGCTCGAAACCAGCCTCGCGACTGCCTGATGCCTTGACCGGGCGGGATCGAATGCGGTTCCGCCCGGTCTGGTTCTAGAATGGGCCCATGTCTAGAGTTTGCCCAAAAGGCTTTTCTGCGGGAAACAGGTTGGCTCGAGCCCGTTCTTTGCCTGCCAGGCGCCAATCGAGCGGCGGGTCTTGTACCCGGCCAGACCATCGGCCTTGCCGATATCGTAGCCCTGTTTTTCCAGAGCTTTCTGCATCTTCAAGACGTCCGAGCGCAGCATCTTGCCGACATCGCCGAACTCGCGCCGGAATGCGCCGCTGCCCGTTGCGATCCGGTCGGCAAGGTTGCCGATGAAAAGCGCATAGAGGTCGGAATTGTTATATTCCTTGATGACGTAGAAATTCGGGGTGACGATGAATTCGGGGCCGTTGCGGCCGGCAGGCACCAGCATCATGCCGTCTGCCTTGGCTTCGCTTGTCGGAAACGCCTTGCCGGAGGCGCGCTCGATTCCGTCGGACGCCCATTGCGAGATCGGCTTGGCGAGATCGGGGCCTTCCTGCGCGCAGGTGACATTGGCAGGAATATAGACCTCGAAGCCCCAGTCGCGGCCACGCTGCCAGCCTTTTTTCGACAGATAGTTGGCGATCGAGGCCAGCGTGTCCGGCGTCGATTTCCAGATATCGCGGCGCCCGTCGCCATCGAAATCGACAGCATATTTGAGGAAGCTCGTCGGCAGGAACTGCGGCTGGCCCATGGCGCCGGCCCAGGAGCCGCGCATATCGGCCTCCTTCACATCGCCGCTGTCGAGAATATGAAGCGCTGCGATCAGCTCGCGGCGGAAGAGATCGCCGCGCGTTGACATGAAGGCCTTGGTGGCCAGAACATCCATGATCGGATGCGGGATTTTCGCCCGCCCGAAGCCGGATTCACGGCCCCAGATGGCAATGATCACAGGACCCGGCACGCCGTAGGTTTTTTCGATCCGCCTGAGCGTTGCGGCATGTTCCTTGGCCAGGCTGCGCCCGGTCGCCGCCAGCCCCTGCAGGCGCTGCTCTGAGAAATAGGCGCCGGGCGAGGAAAATTCCGCCTGGCTCTGCTTCTGCTCGCCCGGCGGCCTGGTGCCGGGGGGAACGAGGTCCGGCAGGTCCCAATTGAGTTTGACATCGGCAAAGGCCGCCTTGAAGGCTGAAGCGGTAATGCCGGATTTCTGCGCCTGCGGCCAAAGATCGGTTTGCAGCCATTGGCGGAACTGGGCTTCGGTGTCGGCTTTGGAGGCGGCGAGGGTGGGCAGGGGCATCAGTGACACGACTGCCGCGATTATTATCGTCAGAGTTTGGCGAAGTTTACCCCCCTCAGTCGGCGACGCCGACATCTCCCCCTCAAGGGGGGAGATTGACCGCAGGTTTTCAGCGCCCCTTACTGAAAAAGACAGACATGATCGGGCTGCTATCAAGATGCGGGAAAAGAATGATCTCCCCCCCTGAGGGGGAGATGTCACCCCCGGGTCTTGCCTTTGGCAAGCCCGAGGACCGGCTCCGTGACAGAGGGGGGTAGGTTTCGGCATATTCAAACGCATCCTCAAATCGCCGTCCTCGCCCTCAATGCTGCTGTCAGCGTGCCTTCGTCCAGGTAATCCAGTTCGCCGCCCACCGGTACGCCATGTGCGAGCCGGGTGATCTTGACGCCGAGGCCGTCGAGCTGGTCGGTGATGTAATGGGCTGTTGTCTGGCCCTCGACGGTGGCGTTGACGGCAATAATCAGTTCGCGCACGCCGCCCTTGCTCACCCGCTCGACCAGGCCCTTGATGTTCAGATCGTCCGGGCCGACGCCGTCGAGCGGCGACAGGGTGCCGCCAAGCACGTGATAGGCAGTGTTCATGGCGCTTGCCCGCTCCAGCGCCCAAAGGTCGGAGACGTCCTCGACGACGATGATGACGGAGTTGTCGCGCCGGTCGTCGGAGCAGACGCTGCAGGGATCGATCGTATCGACATTGCCGCAGCACGAGCAGATGCGGACCTTGCGGTGCGCCTCGCCCATGGCATCGGCCAGCGGACCGAGCAGCTGGTCCTTCTTCTTGACCAGGTGAAGGGCAGCGCGCCGGGCCGAGCGCGGCCCGAGACCGGGCACCTTTGCCAGGAGCTGGATGAGTTTTTCAATTTCGGGGCCGGTGACTCGCTTTGCCATGCGGGGTTTCTACCCCATATCTCCACGGAACGGAATCGCTGAAAAGAAAGTGCCGCCCATGAAAATCCTCGCCGTCTGCACCGGCAGTGCCGAAATCCTGCCCGGCAAATCCTACAGGACCGGCATCTTCAAGCATCCGGTCGATGCCGGCGTGATGATCGATCGCGAGGGGCTGATCGGCGACAAGATCTGCAACCGCAAGCATCATGGCGGCGTCGACCAGGCCGTCTATGCGCTGGGTTCGGCCGATCTCGACTGGTGGGCAAGGGAGCTCGGCCGCGATCTGGAGCCGGGTATTTTCGGCGAAAACCTGGTGATCGAAGGCGCCGACAGCCGCAAGATTTCAGTCGGCGACCGGTTCGAGACGGAGACGGTGGAACTTGAGGTTACCTCTGCCCGCATCCCCTGCGCGACGCTGTCCGCCCGGATGGGCGATCCCGGTTTTGCAAAGCGCTTCGCCAAGGCCGGGAGGCCGGGCTTTTATTGCCGCGTGCTGAAAGATGGCGTCGTTCAGGCCGGAGATGCCGTCACCTATCACGCCTATTCCGGCGCTCCGGTGCTGATGCCGGAACTTTTGGAAACATACGGTAAGAACCTCTCCGACGCCGACCGCGCTCGCTATATCGCAGCGCCCATCCACCACAAGCTGAGAGCCCAGCTCAGCGGCTGAACCGGGTTTCTCAGCCTCGACGGCTTTAACCATCTGCCGAGGTTCCGCTTTCTTTCCATCGCGTCTCAACCTATGGAGATGCTGTCGCAAGGCCCGGTATTGCAAAGGGTCGATGCGATAAATCGATGATTGTGCCGACAACTGCAAACCGGAACGCACATGCCAAGGCACGCGCGCGAGGATGCCTGCGTCTGCGCGCAAAAAGAGCGGCAAGGGCTGTGGTCATGTCCCGATTTTTCAAGGTTGCGGCCGGTTTCCGGCAGATGAGCGCCGTGTTGGGCATCATGGTCGTGATGCTGGCGGCACAGGGCGCTGTTGCAGTGGCGGGGGACTGCGCGGTGTCGCGGGGCAATCCCGAAATTGCCCGCCTGCAGCGCCAGATCGCAGCCAACCGGACGTTCGAAACCAAATATGGCTGTTCTGCTGCGTCAAGCTTCGCCTGCCGCGAGATTGCCGGGCGGATCGCGCAGGCCAGCACCCGGCTGGCCAGTCTGACGCTAGCGCCAAGCTGCAGACCGGCCGTCGCCGATCGTGCGCCGAGCCGTCGCACTGTCCTAGCAGCACGCAGTCTTGCCGCCGGCGATGCCGCGCCACGGGTCAGCGCCCGCATGGAAACACGTTGCGTCCGCCTCTCGGACGGCTATTCCTTCCCCACGCCGAATTCTGGCTACAACACCGTAGATGATGTCGAAGCGATTTCGGCGCAGTGCAAGTTCATCTGCGATGATCCAGGCATGGATGTCTACCGGATGACGAGTGAAGACCGCAATACCGACGAGATGATCTCGGTGACCACAGGTGCGCGCTATGCGCAACTGCCCAAGGCCGGAGCCTATTGGCGGGCGGCGTCGCTGAAGACCTGTGATATCAACCGGTTCTACAAGACGGTGCTCGCGAAAATGCCGCAAGCTGCTGCGGCGCCGGTTCCGGATGAGGAAGACGTCCAGCCGGTCGAGGCGATCAATCTGGTGCTGCTGGGGGATGTCGGTCTGCGCGGCAGCACGAGTTTCGTCACGCCGCAGGCGCGCAAGGTCCGCATGGTCGGCGCCGCCTATTTGCCGGAAAATTGATCCGGGCGGGCCTATTCATAGTCCCGCCAATATCTGCTGAACCTAGAAAGGCAGCTTCATGCCGGGCGGGATCGGCAGGCCTGCGGTCAGCTCGCGGGTCTTTTCAGCGGTGATGGCCTCCGCCTTGTCCTTGCCGTCCTTGTGGGCGGCGACGATCAGGTCCTCAAGGATTTCGACATCGTCTTCCTTGAACAGCGACGGGTCGATCTTCAGGCTCTTCAGGTTGCCCTTGCCGTCCATGCGCACGGTGACGAGACCGCCGCCGGAGGAGCCGTCGACTTCAAGCGCAGAAATCTCTTCCTGCATCTTTTCCATCTTGGCCTGCATTTCCTTGACCTTGCCCATCATGCCCATGATGTCGCGCATCGTCATGTCCTCTTCTGAATATCTCGATAAATCTTCAACTAGTGCTCGATATCGTCGCCGGGAAGGATGTCACCCTCTTCGGATTCGGCGGCGGCCACGGCCACCGGCTCGATTTCCTCTTCCGGCTCCGGTCCCTTGATCCGCACGTCGGTGATCTTGGCGCCGGGAAACTTGGACAGAATGGCGGCAACGTCGGGGTCCTGGCGCGCGTCGCTGACGCGTTTTTCCTGCGCCTGCGTCTCGGCCTCCAGCAGCGTCGGTGCACCGGGTTCACGGCTGAGAATGACCATCCAGCGGATGCCGGTCCAGTCCTCGAGCTTCTTCTGCAATTCGGCGACCAGCGTCTTTGGTGCGTCCTCCGGCAGGTTGATTTCCAGCCGTCCGGGCTCAAGGTTGACCAGCCGCACGAAACCGCGCACCAGGGTCTTCAGCTTGATATCGCGGTTGGTGCCGCAAAGCTCGGCGATGTCGCTGACGGATCGGACCGGAACTTTCGGCTCGGCCTTGGCAGCGGGTGCCTCCACCGGCCGTTCCTCGATCTTGCCGACGGGCATGGCTTCTGGCGGCGCAACGTCCGGCACGGCGCGCAGCATGGTCGCGCCATTTCCGGTCGCCCGCTGCGCCGGCGGCATAGCGTTGCCGCGCGCCTGGATAGAGTTGCCCATGGAGCCTTGAGCGCCGCCGCCATTGCCGCCGCTCTGGGCAGAGGGCTGGCGCGGCGCATCGCCGCTCGACAACTCCAGCAAGCGCCGTGCGGCATCTTCCGGCGAGGGCAGGTGGGCAGCATGGGCAAGCCGGATCAGCACCATTTCGGCGGCACCGGCCGGGCGCGACGAACTTTCGGTTTCCGGAATGCCCTTGAGCAACATTTGCCAGATGCGCGACAATGTCGTCACGGCAATGCTGGAGGAGAACTCGGCACCACGGGTGCGTTCGATCTCGCTCAGCGACTGATCGTTGACCGCATCCGGCACATATTTCAACCTTGTGACCAGATGGGTGAAGTCGGCAAGATCGGTGAGCACCACCGAGGGGCTGGCGCCGGCCTCGTATTGCCCGGAAAATTCGTTGAGGGCGGCAGCCACGTCGCCTTTGACGATATGCTCGAACAGATCGACGATGCGGGCGCGATCGGCAAGACCGAGCATGGAGCGCACGGCCTCGACCTCGACCACGCCGCCGCCATGGGCGATCGCCTGGTCGAGCAACGACAGGCCGTCGCGGGCCGAGCCTTCGGCGGCGCGCGCAATCATCGCCATCGCATCCGGATCGGCCGAGATGCCTTCCTTGCCCAGAATGGTGGTAAACAGGCCAACAAGATCCGACGCGCCGATGCGGCGCAGGTCAAAGCGCTGGCAGCGCGACAGAACCGTGATCGGAACCTTGCGGATTTCGGTCGTAGCGAAGATGAACTTCACATGCTCCGGCGGCTCCTCGAGCGTCTTCAGCAGGCCGTTGAAGGCCTGGGTCGAGAGCATGTGCACTTCGTCGATAATGTAGACTTTGTAGCGGGCGGAAACCGGCCGGTAGCGCACCTGCTCGATGATTTCGCGGATATCGTCGATACCGGTATGGGAGGCGGCATCCATCTCGATGACATCGACATGGCGGCCTTCCATGATCGCCTGGCAATGTTCGCCGGGAATGCGAAGGTCGATCGTCGGCGTGTCGATTTCGGCCGTCTTGTAGTTCAGGGCGCGGGCGAGGATGCGGGCGGTGGTGGTCTTGCCGACGCCGCGAACGCCGGTCAGCATATAGGCCTGCGCGATCCGGCCGGTCTCGAACGCGTTGGTGAGCGTGCGCACCATCGGTTCCTGGCCGACCATCAGATCGGAAAAATCCTTCGGCCGGTACTTGCGCGCAAGCACGCGGTAGGCGGCGGGTTTTTCGGATGTCGGGATCAGACTATCTTCGCTCATCGCCCTTTTTTCCCCAAGACGGGGCCGCTTGGCTGCAAATCATGTCCGCAAAGGACAGAAGGAAAAGGGTGGGAGGCTGGCACGATGACCCGTGCCTGGCTCGTTGGGGCTGCTTCCTTCCGGACCTGACCCGGTTGGCGAGTGGCTCGTCCACCACCAACCTCCCGGTTCTCATATCGGCAATATCGAAACCAAATGCAAGCCACGCCTTCAAAAAACTGCTAGCATTGTGCAAACAAAGACAAAATCACCGTTCCGGGAGAGACACGTGCCTGCCTTCGAGATTGATGAACGCCTTCAACGCGATGGATTGCTGATCACCACGCTCGGCCTTTGCCAGCTTCGCATCAACAATGACCGCCGCTGGCCCTGGCTGGTTCTGATCCCGCAGCGCGACGGCGTGTCGGAGATTTTCGATCTGACGCCGCTCGACCAGGCCATGCTGACATTCGAAACCAATATGGTCGCGGCCGCCTTGAAAAAGGCGACGGGGGCAACGAAAATCAATGTCGGCGCGCTTGGCAATATCGTCCGCCAGCTTCATGTTCACGTCATCGCCCGCAACGAGGGGGACGCCAACTGGCCGGGGCCGGTCTGGGGCTTCGGTTCGCCCGAGCCCTTCGAGGATGAGGCGCGCAAGGCATTCGCAGCACGGATAGTGGAAAATCTCTGACCATGACGAAATCGATCTTCGACCTGCATAGCCCGCATCCCGAGCCGAGCACGCTCGTCGCCTTTGCCGAGAATCACCTGGACCGGCAATCGGAACATCGTCCCGATGATTGCCTGGAAACCGCCTTCCGCACGCCCGGCGCCCATGTCTTTGCGTTCTCCAGCGGCAAGCTGGTGGTCAAGCATGACGAGAAGATCATCGATCCGCTGTTTGCGCCCTATGAACTGGCGGGCCTGGAGCCGGTGCTCGACGATGCCATCCTGCTGGGCTTTCTGCCGAATGGCGAGCCGCGGCTGGCGGTGCCGGTCGGCCTCACTGAAGAGGCATTGCCGGAACCGTTCAAGCTTGCCGATGGCCGCACGCTTTATCGCCAGCAGATGCTGACTGACGAGCTGCTCGGCCAGTTCGCGCAGGCTTCCAGCCTGATCTCCTGGAATGCGGCCAATCGCTTCTGCGGCAAATGCGGTTCAGTCATGGAGGGCAAGGCCGGCGGCTACCGGCGCGTCTGCACGGCCTGCAGCCACATGGTCTTTCCACGCACCGATCCCGTAGTCATCATGCTGACAATCGATCTGGAGCGCGATCTCTGCCTGCTCGGCCGCAGCCCGCATTTTCCGGAGGGCATGTATTCGTGCCTGGCCGGCTTTGTAGAGCCGGGCGAAACGATGGAAAATGCGGTGCGGCGGGAAACGCTTGAGGAATCGGGAATCCGCATCGGCCGCGTCCGCTATCATGCCTCGCAGCCCTGGCCGATGCCGCACACGCTGATGATCGGCTGTTACGCTGAAGCAAAATCACGCGACATTCACCGCGACGATCAGGAACTGGAGGATTGCCGCTGGTTCACCCGCGAGGAAACTGCAGCAATGCTGGCGCGCAATACCGGCGTGACGCTGGCTGCCGGCGAACTCGGGCCGCCGCCGAAAGGTGCGATTGCGCACCAGTTGATGCGCGATTGGCTGGACTGGCCGAAGTAAAAACGAAAACGGCGTCCGCGATGGCGGGCGCCGTTAGATTTTTCAGGCGTTGTGGCGATTAGAAATCGCGCTGAAAGCGAATGGTGCCGCCGATGGCGCTGCCGGTTCCGCGTTCGCCGTCAAACTCGGTGTAGTTGATTTCCGGCTGGACCTTCAGCCCTTCGGTCAGCATGTAATCTACATTGAGGGCAGCTGCGAAGGTTCCGTCGTCTTCATAGGCCGCCTGACCGTTCAGCGAGGCCTTCTCGTTCAACTTGGCGGAAAATCCGCCCCAGGCCGCCCAATCGCCCAACCACGGACCGTAATAGTTGCGCTGCCGCGTGCCGCCCGGGCCGTCATCATTGTCCCAATCCGACTGGTAGCCGCCCATCAGGAAGACAGAGAATATATCGTTCAGCTTGACATCGACGCGCAGCTTGCCGCCGAATGCCTCGGCCCTCGTGTCATAGCCGCCAATGAAGGCGATGCCGGTGCCGTCTTCCGCATAGTATCGCAAGCCGCCGATCACATGCGGAAAATTATCGCTTTTAAAGGTGCGGGTCGGCGCCGGTGCAAAACCGGTATCGTAGCTGCCGTCACCTTCTTCAAAGCCGGCCAAGGCTGAAAAGCCGACATCCTCGCCGTAGACATAGCTGGCCTGATTGGTCCGGTCGCCGGTATAGTCGATCACATCGTCGTTGATGATGTTACCGGCCGAATTCAGCCAGGTGTCATAGCGCGAATCCGCGTATCCGGCGCGAAAGCCGGCGATCTCTATATAGGCGGCGTTGAGATAGGGGGTGGTTTCGTCGATGCCATCCACATCGCTGCGCAATTCGATGAAACTGCGCAACGCGCCATATTCGGTTTCCGAACGCGCATCGAGCACGATGGTGCCGCGGGTAAAGGCATCCCATCCCTGGCTTTCGCCCGAATAGGGATTTTCGCCGACATTGGAATCAAAGCGCACATAGCCGCCGATTTTCAGGCAGGTTTCGGTTCCGGGAATGTAGAAAAAGCCTTTCCCGAACGCATCGCAGACGCGGACATATTCCATCGGTTCCGGCTCGGCAGCCACGATCGCGTCGGCGGCGTGCGCGCCGGTGGAAATCACCAGTGCGGCGCACGAGGAAAAAAGAAGAGTTTTGATTGTCATGTATCGACCTTTGCCGCCCCCATAACCTCGCGGGCGCCTGTCATTACCGGGGAGGGCACGGCGCGAATCAGATAGCGCGCAATGCGGCGAACAAACGGGTTCGCCGCAAAACAATCACGTTTTCGCCATGATATCCAGCGGCGAATTCTGGCCGTTAGAGGCTCTAAGCTACAAAACCAGCCGCATCGGATGCGCCGCATAGGAGCCGAGGATGCGGACCTTTTCGGAGAAATAGCGCAGCTCGTCCAGGGCCTGGCGGACATTGGCATCGTCGGGATGGCCTTCGATATCGGCATAAAACTGCGTGGCAATGAACTTGCCGCCGAGCTGGTAGCTTTCCAGCTTGGTCATGTTGATGCTGTTGGTGGCAAAGCCGCCAAGCGCCTTGTAGAGGGCGGCTGGAATATTGCGGACATTGAAGACGAAGGTGGTGACGATGACATCGTTTTCGGCTTGCCGTTTGATGGTCTTCGGATCCCGCGACAGGATGACGAAACGCGTCACGTTGTTTTCCGTATCCTCGACATTTTCAGCGACAATCTCGAGATTGTAGAGATCGGCGGCCAATCTTGGAGCAAGGGCTGCCATCGAGCGGTCGCCCATCTCGGCCACCAGCTTGGCGGCGCCAGCCGTGTCGCCCGCGACCACCGGCTTCCAGCCATTGGCGCGCACGATCTTGCGGCATTGGCCGAGCGCGTGGATATGACTGTGCACGGTGCGGATCTCGTCGCGCGAGACGCCCGGAAGCACCATCAGCTGGAAGCGGATCGGCATGAAATACTCGCCGATAATGTGCAGCCGCGATTCGGGCAGCAGATGGTGAATATCGGCAACGCGGCCGGCAATGGTGTTCTCGATCGGGATCATCGCCAGATCCGCCTCGCCGTTTTCGACGGCGAGAAAGGCATCTTCGAATGTCTGGCAGGGCAGCGGTTCCATGTCCGGGAACATGTCGCGGCAGGCCATGTCGGAATTGGCGCCGTATTCGCCCTGAAAGGAAATCCGGTTGGTTTTGGTGATCATGCTGGTGTCCGATCAGGCTTTGGCGGCAAGCAGGCGCCGGGCTTTTTCAAGGTCCGCAGGGGTATCGACGCCGAGCGGCACCGATTTGACGATTTCCACATCGATCCGCATGCCGGCTTCCAGCGCCCGCAATTGCTCGAGCGATTCGCGCTTTTCCAGCGCGGACGGCGGCAGCGAGACGAATTTTTCGAGGGCTGCCCGCCGGTAGGCATAAAGACCGATGTGATGATAGAGCGGCCCGTTGCCATGCGGCGCGGTGGTGCGGGTGAAGTAGAGCGCCCTCAGCCGGCTGTCCGACAGCGGCGAACCGACCACCTTGACGACGTTCGGATTGCGCTTTTCCTCTTCGTCTTCGATCTCGACCGTCAGGGTGCCGATATCGACCAGAGGGTTCTCGAGTGGTCTCAGCGCGGCGCGGATGGTGTCCGGCTCGATGGTCGGCAGATCGCCCTGAACATTGATGATGATGTCGGCTTTTCCCTGCGGATCGCTCTTTAAAAGCGCTTCATGGATACGGTCCGAGCCGGATTGATGGTCCACGCGCGTCATCACAGCCTCGAAACCGGCGGCGATGACGGTATCGAACACGTCCTGATGATCGACCGCCACCACGATCCGGCCGGCGTTTGCATCGCGTGCCCGCAGGGCAACCTGGACAATCATCGGCAGGCCACAGATGTCTGCGAGCGGCTTGCCGGGCAGCCGTGTCGAGGCCATGCGCGCGGGGATCAGAATGAGGGTTTTGTCCAAATTGTCGCTATTCATGCTTAGGCCTTCAAAACGCGCCGGAAAAGTGTCAAAAGGTCTCAGACCCGGGCTTATAATGTCTGTTGCAACACAAAGCCAAAAGACATAGGTTCCGCGCGATTTCAAGATAGGCTGGCGTTTTGTTCGCGCCGGTTGCAAGGGGAGCATTTGCGGATGAACTCATATGTAAACATGGGCGTGGGTGCCTTCCTCGGTACGGTCTTTGTTTTGATGTCCGTATCGATCGCATCGGAAGGCATCTTCCATTCGGAAGCTCCTGAAAAGGAAGGCTTTGCCATCATCGCCGAAGAGGGCGCGTCTGATGCCGGCGCTGGCGCCACGGCGGAAGTCGAAGTCGATATCAAGCCGCTCCTGGCTTCGGCCGATGCCGCTGCAGGCGCAACCGTTTTCAAGAAATGCGCGAGCTGTCACACCGCCGATAAGGGAGGGGCCAACAAGGTTGGTCCTAACCTGTGGGGCGTTGTCGATCGTCCGATCGCTTCGCATGAAGGTTTTGCCTATTCGGCCGGCATGAAGACATTCGCCGAAGCCAACAAGACCTGGACCTACGATCACCTGAGCTTCTTCGTCGAAGCACCGAAGAAGCACGTTCCCGGCACCGCCATGGGCTTTGCCGGCGTCAAGAAGCCGGACGAACGCGCCAACCTGATTGCCTGGCTGCGCGAACAGGCCGATACGCCGGCCGCTCTGCCGGAGGCAACCGCCGCTGCTGCACCTGCCGCGGAAGGTGAAGCCGCAAAGCCGGCTGCCGAAGCTGGCGCTGCGACGCCCGCGACAGAAGGCGAGGCCGCAAAGCCTGCGACAGAAGGCGAAGCAACGAAGCCGGCGACGGAAGGCGAAGCAACGAAGCCCGCCACCGAGACGGCGCCGGCACAATAAGCGCTTTATCCAAAGCCAAGATGCAGATTGAACAGAGCCCGGCCCATCATGTGCCGGGCTTTTTCACGTCCGGGTTCCGTTACAGCAGAAAATAGGCCCAGGCCGAAACCGAGATGACGCCGAGCGCGGTGGTGATGGTAATCGTCGATGAGGCCAGTCCGTGGCCGACGTTGAAATGGTTGGCGATCAGCCAGGCATTGACGCCGGTGGGAACCGATGACGTCAAGACCAGCGCCGCCGTCCAGTGGCTGTTGAGGCCAAGCAACTGGCAGGCGCCGTAGACCGTCGCCGGCAGCACGATCAATTTCAACGCGCTGGTGATCGAGGCAAGGCCGGTATTGCCGGTCAGCCCGTATTTTTCGACAGCCATGCCGATCGAGATCAGCGCCGCAGGCGCAGCGACGCCGGCCAGCTGATCGATGACGATCTTGACCGGGCCGCCAAGCGGCATGCCGGTGAGATGCACCAGGGCCCCCAGCGCCAGCCCGATGACCAGTGGATTGCGCACCAGATTGCGCAGGATACCCTTCAAGAGCGCAAGCGGGCTTTGGCCTGGCCTGCCGCTGGTCTTGCGCTCCGCCCGCTCCATCAGGACGGTTCCGGCGATCATCATCACCGGCAGATGCACCGACAGAAGAATGGACAGGGCCACGACACCCTCCTGGCCGACACTGCTGGACACCAGCGGCAGGCCGATGAAGACCGTATTGGCAAAGGCGGACGACACCCCGGCCAAAACCCCGATGCGCGCATCCTTCTTGAAAAACACTGTCGCCGCGAGATGCCCCAGCGTCCAGGTCACGCAGACGCCGGAGAAATAGGCGACCCAGAGCGGCCAGGGCGAGCCCTCCCGGAAATCGGCCTCGGCAATGGTGCGGAACAGGAGAACCGGCACGGCGACACGGAAAACGAAATCTCCAAGCGCCTCTCCCACCGATGCCTTCAGATAGTTCATCCGCACGATCAGCCAGCCCAAGAGGATCAAAACGAAAATCGGCACGACATTCAGGAAGACATCAGACATCAGGCACGGCCTCTTGGCGGAAGGTCTCTCCGCCATAGCCCCATTCGCCCGGCGGCCGCAACCCGATGCTACGCAAGTAACCCGCGCCGCGTACATTTCACGCAAGGCTCATATGCCAAGGTGCGGCAGGAGGTTGCCAGATGATTGAAAAATGGTGGCTTGAACCCGTCGTCCTCGAACTCGACGGAATAGGAACATACCGGGTGGTGCGCAACACCCGCGAAGCGGCACAATGCCTCTTGGAAAAATGGCCGGTTCACGAGGGGACCGCCTACCAGGCGGCGATCCGGACATGCCGCGGTGTGTTGCGCGGCGAACAGCCGATGGACTATGCCCGCCAGGACTTCATTGCCGCAGCCGTCGAGGCCTTCATCCACGTGCAGCCGGTAAGCCTGCAACCCGGGAATGTGCATCCGGGCGTCTGATATCCCGCACTGCAAACTCATTTCAGAAGTCTGGAACATTCGGGAAAAACTTGCGTTGTCCCTCCGGAAGGACAATCGCCATGCACAATCAGATTTATATTCACCAGGATGATCACTCGGACCTCACCGATGACGAACTGGCCAACAAGGTCATGCGTTACATTCAATATTCGGCGCTGATCGATACATCCAGGCTGTCTGTCATGGCTGTGGGGCGTACCGTTATTCTCAGCGGCTACGTGTCCTGCGAGACAGAAATAGGCTGCATTGAGCAGGCTGCCGCCTCGGTGATCGGTGTTCATCTCGTTGAGAATAAGGTCGAGGTGCTGCCACACTAAGCGGCACGCTGCAGCTATTCCTGTGGTCACTTATAAAAATACCGGCTTGCAAAATGCGATCCGGTATTTTTCTTTCAATGTCTGTATCAAATCAAACCGCCGGTCACAGGGTTGACGATGGGCTTTTCGCTCTCGTCCTTGCCGCCTGCCGGCTGAACCATCGGTGAAGCTTTCGATCGCTCGTCGGCATGAGAAGGCTCGCCTGGTGGCCGATGCACATCGCGTGGCTTTCTCTGTTCCGGTGTGGCGTTGGTATCGTCGGTGGCCATAACGTCCTCCTTATGCCGCGCCAGCGGGATCGCCAATCGGAAGCAGAGCCGGTTCCAGAATAGGGTCGTTGGGGTTCTTCGTGTCGCCCTTGTCGATCACAGGCGGCGTCGCCGGTTTTTCCTGCGTACGATCAGGGATCCCGGGCGTGGATTGCGGGCCGCGCGGGCTGTCGTCCTGTGGTGTCGGGATTGTGGTCGGCATGATCGTTCTCCTTTGTGGGAGTAAAACGATCATCCGGGGCGATGGTTCCGCAGTGGTCCACTATAGACCGCCGCGTGTCTCGATCCGCCGCCTACTGCGACGGGGCATCCTGCGGCTGGAAGGCGCCTTCGACCTCTGCCGGTTTTTTCTTCTTCGGCAGTTTCAGATTTCCGGAAAGAAGATCGACAGGGGTCGCAACCGTGGTTGCCGTGACCTGGCCCACCGTATTGACCGTGCCGGCCACCAGAGCTGTGATGCCATCACCGAGAGTGACGTCGGAATCCGTCAAGGTCTGGCCGGTCACAAGCCGCTGACCGATCAGCTGTACGATCTCAGGGCTTTCGGCAAATTTGCCATGGTTGAGGCGATCGGTGGATTTCACCTTGGTCAGATCGACGACGGTGATGCCGGCTTTCTCGAGCTTGGACTTATAGGGCTCTTCGGCAGGGTTGATCTGTCCAAGCCGCTGGACATCGCCCGAAATATAACGCGACAGTGCCAGCGCCCGGTCGTCCTGCGAGACGAAAATCGTGAAATTCGGCTTGTGCTTGCCCAGCTCGTTCCATTGCCGGGAAAACACATCGACATCGATATCGGGGGAGGCAAGGATGACGTTTTCGATCTTTTTTGGAAGTCCGCCATTGCGGATCGCCATCTGGCGGATCGATTCCATCGCCAGCCACGTTCCCATCGAGTGGGCAAGGATGGTGATATCCTTGATATTCTTGTCCTCGACCAGCGCCTTCAGCGTGTTCTCCAGCGAGGTGCGCGAATAGTTGGTGCTTTCCTTGTCGTAATTATAGTCGAACACCTTGGCGCGAGACGGCCAGGTGAAAAGGACGGGTGTCACGTCGGCGCCGGAATCGTGAACGATCTGGGCAAAACGGAAGATCGAATCCTCATACGTATTGTTGAAGCCGTGAATGAAGACCATCGCATGGCCGCCGGAAGAGTGCTTGCGCACCCATTCCCGCGCCTGTTGAACGTCCGGCACCGGCTGGACGCGGACAACCGCAAAATCGGTGTCCGGATTGGGCGGCAGCTTCTTTGGCCATTGCACGGTGCCCGATGCGCGTATCTTGCTGGATGGAATGGACACCGCCACATCGGTCAAGGAGGCCTGGACGCTGCGCTCGCCGGAAAACAGCGTTGCCGGATCGCCCGAGGGCAGCCGGCTGGTTGCCACCAGCATATCGACGACGGCATTGCCCTTCGGCTCGGCGGCAATGTTGAGCGGCTGCATGACGCCCTTGGCATGCCCCCCACAGGCGCTCAGCGTTGCCACGAGCGACAGAGTGACCACCAGCTGCCGCAGGAAGCGCCCGGATGATGACGTGGCAGCCTTGCCGATCGATGCTGAGGTCATGGATACGCTTCCAACAAAACACAAGATTTGACAGGACAGCCTGGAATTGTGTGCCGGACAAAGTCCACAGTCAGCTGCCGCCGTCAAGCCTCAACCGGGCAACTTGGCGGGGCCCGTCGATCCATGACACAGGTTGATATTGTATTTTTGACACAGGCGGCGGCACTGATCTCCGCTTAGCCTGCGCGTGACGAAAACGGCACCGAACGGCCTTTTGCCTGCCTTTCTATTCCGGCAGGCCTTGCAATCCCAAGGCCGCATTGCGGCGCAGATCCGCAATCGCAATCCTCAGTTCCGCCTCTTCCCATCCGGCCTTGAGGCCGCCCTGAACAAGCTGTGCCTCGACATCATCCTCCGTCAGGGACGTCTCGTTCGACAGATGCGCCAGCGCCACCTGCAACACTTCCTCACAGTCGAGCGCGCGTTCCGGATGACCGATGGGGCGTTTGGGGGATGCGATATACGTCATGCTCATGTCTCCTTGGTGGCACAGGGCCGGACTGGAAATTGGCTGAAAGCAGACTGTCGATTGCATGAATGATGTAGCGCAGGCAGGCGCTTGCGCAAAGGTGTACTTGAAGCGGGCGGAAATTTGGTTCGCAGCCGGGTTCGAAAGGGTGATCAGTCGAGGATGGGCCGCTCGGAAAATTGGATAAACGTTGGATGAGAAAATGGCGGACAGAGCGGGATTCGAACCCGCGATACGCTCTCACGTATACACACTTTCCAGGCGTGCGCCTTCAACCACTCGGCCACCTGTCCGTTTTGTCAATCGCACCGGCGGTTGGGGCCGGTGGATTAGAGACAAGCGCTTGCTTTCTCCTGAAAACCCGTTCGGCTGCGCCAAACCGGGTAAGCCGCAGACGAAAACCTGCGGACGGCGCGATATATACCGAGGAACTCGGTGGGATCAACTGATTTCTGACAGTTTTTTGACTTCTTGCGATCCGGCCCTGTGAAAAGGCGGGATTGCACTTCTTCGAGCCTGTGCTTATTGCTTGCTGGACCCGGCGGGTAGGGCCGGATAGGGGAGGCGGAATGCGGTTCTTGCTGCGGTTTGCGAGTTTTCTGGTGCTGGTCTCAGGCGTGCTCGTCGCATCCGTCGATGCCATCCAGTCGGTCTCGGCATCGCAGCCGGTGCTGACGCCGCTTGCAGCAGCGCTTGCCGCCGCCGGCCCTTCGGCCCTGTCTTTCGTGCAGGGCCTGGAACGGCCGCATGCCAATGGCGCCTTTCTCGATCCAATGATCCGCTGGTTGCTGCAGCAGCCGGCGTTCGCCTTCTTCCTGCTGATCGCGCTCATTCTTTGGATGATCGGCTATAAGCGCCCGCCCGCCGCTGGCCGGTTTTCGGCCTGACTCAACCGGCCCGAACTCTGATGAGTGCGAACCCCGGCAAGCCGATTTGACGGGCAAGGCATGGCGAAAAGGACACAATGCCCGATAAACACGGGTTTTGCGGGCATTTCAGCAATTGCCAAAGTGCGGGACTTCCCATATTAAAACTTGATTATTAAAAGCAGGTTTTATTCCGTCCGCATGGACCGGTTCCGCCGAGGCGTCATGACCTTTCAACCGCGCATGAACAACAGGATTTCCGGGTTTTCCGTCATTGGCGGGCTGAACCGCCGCGAATGGAACGGCATCGTTGCCGATCTCTGGGATGTCGAATGCGCGCCAGCCGCTGGCGGGTTCTATGTGGCGGATGATCCCAGGCTCTTCATCGTGCTGGACGCCAAGGGCGGCGGGCGGCGCAACATCCGGCTGCGGCCGGCGCATCAGGCGCCGGCGGAGGACAGCCGCCGCCAGGTGATCTCCTATATTCCGGCAGGCATGGAATTGTGGGCCGAAATGGTCGATGTGAATTATGTCCGCCATCTCGATCTGCATTTCAACGCGGATGTACTCAGCCGCAGGCTGATGGAGGATCTCGACAGGCGCAAGCTGGATATGCCGCGCCTCCTGTTTTCCGAGCCGCGCTTCCTGGCGCTCGCCGAACTGATCGCTGCCGAATGCGAAAATCCGCAGCCATTGCACGATCTCTATGGCGATGGACTGTCTGTAGCGCTGTTTGTGGATGTGATGAAGCTTGCGCCGGTGCGTGCGCGCAAGCGCAGCGAGCTGGCCGCATGGCAGTTGCGCCGCTCGATTGATTATATCGAGGAAAACTGCCTGCGCGGCATTCGTCTTGAAGAACTGGCAACGCTCACCGGTCTGTCGCAATCCTATTTCAGCCATGCCTTCAAGGCCTCGACCGGCCTGCCGCCGCACCAGTGGCAGATGAAGGCGCGCATCGAGCGGGCCAAGCAGCTGATGCTCACGGACGAATTGCCGATGAGCGTTATCGCGGCCGAAACGGGCTTTGCCGATCAGGCGCACTTTACCCGTGTGTTCCGCAAGTCTGTCGGCGCAACGCCGGCCACCTGGGCGAAGAGCCAACGCTTTTGAGCATTTGCGCTTTGTCTGGGCAGAAAGCGGAATATGGACCAGAAACGTTCAAGAACCGCAGCCAGAGACAATCCCGCTCCATCATAGTTGAGCTAAAGACTCCGCTTATATTCATGAAATGCCGGATTGCGTACCGCCGACGGGGGCGAAGGCGCCCGGTTCAAGCTGGGGTGACGAAATCATGCAGATCAAGGGGACTGGTCTCTACCGGGTATTGATGGCGAGTGCTGCCGTTGCGGCAATCACTGTTGCGCAGTCTGCCTATGCGCAGGACGCCGCAACAGGCGGCGCCACGGCGTTGGAACGCCTGACAGTCGAAGGCGGCAAGGGCGGCAAGCCCGCAGAGGGCGAAGCCACCGGTCCGGTCGATGGCTATGTGGCAAAGGCGACGGGCACGGGCTCGAAGACCGCAACGCCGGTTTCGGAAATACCGCAATCCGTTTCTGTGATCGGCCGCAAGGAACTGGACGATCGCGGCGTCGTCACCAAGATCGACGAGGCGCTGCGCTATACCGCCGGTGTTTCGACCGAACCCTTCGGCAGTGATCCCGATACGGACTGGTTCTACATCCGTGGCTTCGACGCGACGCAAACCGGCGTCTTCCTGGACGGCCTCAATCTCTATTCCTTCGGCTTCGGCGGTTTCCAGACCGATGCCTATATGATGGAACGGATCGAGGTGCTGAAGGGCCCGGCTTCCGTCCTCTATGGCGGCTCGAGCCCCGGCGGCATCGTCGATCTCGTGCGCAAGCGCCCGCAGGCAGAGCCCGCCTATTCCACAGAGATCGGCATCAACAATTTCGGCAATGCCTTTTTCGGCTTCGATGCCAATGACAAGCTGAATGACGATGGCACGATCACCTACCGCGTCACTGGCAAGATCGCCGGCGGCGACAATTATTCGGATTATTCCGAGGATTTGCGCGGCTTCGTCATGCCGCAGATCACCTATGCGCCGGATGATGCGACATCGCTGACCGTCTATGCGATCGTTTCGGCCTTCGACCAGACCCATGTCGGCAACGGCTTCCTTCCTTATGAAGGCACAGTCACCAACGCCCCGTTCGGCAAGATCGACCGCGACCTTTTCTTTGGCGAGCCGGATCATGATTTCGGCCGCTACGACCAGCAGATGCTCGGCTACGAGGTCTCGCACGAATTCGACAATGGCTGGAAGGTCTCGCAGAACCTGCGCTACAGCCATCTCGACAAGGCTGAAGAGCTTGTCTACCCCTATGCCTATACGCCCACCTATGATCTCGCCCGTCTCGGCTTCAAGCACGATACATCCGTCGATAGTTTCAGTGTCGATAACCGGGCGGAAAAGGAATTTTCGACCGGGCCGCTCGAACATTCGCTGCTGCTCGGCCTCGACTACAAGAATTTCAAGATCGATCAGACCCAGGCTTCCGCATTCCCGGCGACGGACCTGGATCCGACCGATCCGGTCTATGGCGGCGGGCTGCCAGCCTATTTCACCTATCTCGATGGCGTCACCCGCCTGAAGCAGACCGGTGTCTACGCGCAGGACCAGATCCGGTTCGGCGATGGCTGGCTGCTGACGCTGAATGGCCGATATGATTATGTCGATATCGAAAACCGCTCGCGTCTGGCCACGGGGTCCTATGCCACCAATGACAGCGCACTCAGCGGCCGCGCCGGCCTTGCCTATGAATTCGACAATGGCATCACGCCCTATGTCTCCGTCGCAACCTTCTTCAATCCGCAGATCGGCACGCTCTCGGGCAGCGGCGGCGCGCTGGAACCGGAAGAAGGCCATCAGGTCGAAGGCGGCATCAAATACGAACCCACCTTCATCGACGGCTCGCTGACCGCCTCGGTCTACCAGATCGTCAAGCAGAACGTCACGACGACGATCGCAGGTCCGCCACCCTTCCAGGAGCAGATCGGCGAGGTCACATCCACCGGCTTCGAGCTGGAAGGCAAGGTCAACCTCACCCAGAACTGGAAGATGCTGGCGAGCTACACCTATAACGACCTGGAAGTCACGGAAGACGGCGACCCCTCGGTGATCGGCAACCGCCCCTATCTGATCCCGGAACATGAGGCGGCCGTTTGGGTCGAATATCTGGTGACGGAAGGCGCGCTGGAAGGCGTCAGCCTGGGCGGTGGCCTGCGCTACCAAGGCGAATCCTTCGCCGATATGGCCAATACCGCCAAGGTTCCCGATGCCGTGATCGCGGATGCGGCGATCCGGTACGAGAAGAACGGCTGGGGCGCTGCCCTCAACGTCACCAACCTGTTCGACAAAGAGTATGTCAAGGGTTGCCAGGGCCTGTTTACCTGCGGTTACGGCGACCAGCGCACCGTGACGCTGAAGCTCAGCAAGGCCTGGTAAGCCGTAACGGATCGAGCGATTTTGAGGGCGCGGCACATCGATGCCGCGCCCTTTTGCGTTGATAGGGCCGATGGCCCGTGCACAAAAAATCACCGCAAAACGATAATTTTGCCAGGTTTTTGGGCTATTTACCTTTTTTTACCAATTGAAAAATTTCGGGTGAATTTTGATTTGAGGCATGTAAGGATGCGCGCCAGCCAGACATCCCTTCACGGGAGTGGTGGTTCCGCAGACATGCTCCCGTAGAGGAGCTTGCGGGAGGACCCAACAAGATCAATAGCAACAACAGGGCTGCACAATGAAAAAAACCCTCCTCGGTCTCCTTGCTTTTTCGATGATGTCGGCCACGGCGCTTGCCGCAGACATCAAGCCGGCGCTGATCTTCGATCTCGGCGGCAAGTTCGACAAATCCTTCAACGAAGCAGCCTTCAACGGCGCGGAAAAATTCAAGACCGAAACCGGCATTGAATATCGCGAGTTCGAAATCAGCAACGATGCCCAGCGCGAGCAGGCACTGCGCCGCTTCGCCGGCGACGGCAACAACCCGATCGTGATCGTCGGTTTCAACTGGGCGCCGCCGCTCGAAAAGCTGGCCGCCGAATATCCCGACACGAAATTCGCCATCATCGACACGGTCGTCGACAAGCCGAACGTCAAGTCAATCGTCTTCAAGGAACAGGAAGGCTCGTATCTCGTCGGCGTTCTCGCCGGTCTTGCATCCAAGTCGAAGACCGTCAGCTTCGTCGGCGGCATGGATATCCCGCTGATCCACAAGTTCGCCTGTGGTTACATCGGTGGCGCAAAGTCCACCGGTGCTGACGTCAAGGTACTCGAAGCCTATACGGGCACGACACCGGATGCCTGGAACGACCCGGTCAAGGGCGGCGAAATCGCCAAGTCGCAGATCGATCAGGGCTCCGACGTCGTCTATCACGCTGCCGGCGGCACCGGTGTCGGTGTGCTCCAGGCGGCTGCGGATGCAGGCAAGCTCGGCATCGGCGTTGACTCAAACCAGAACGCGCTCCAGCCTGGCAAGGTCCTGACCTCGATGCTCAAGCGCGTCGATGTTGCCGTCTACGAAGCCTTCAAGGCCGCAAAGGATGACAAGTTCGAATTCGGCGCCTCCAACCTCGGCCTCAAGGAAGATGGCGTCGGCTTTGCGCTCGACGACAACAACAAGGCGCTGATCACGCCTGAAATGCTGACCGCCGTCGATAAGGTCAAGGCCGACATCGTTGCCGGTACGGTTGCGGTTCACGACTACATGTCGGATGAAGCCTGCCCCTATTGATCCGCAAACGGATTGAATGAAGGCGCCGCCGGTCTCTGGGACTGGCGGCTTTTTTATTGTTTGGAAGTCTTTAAAAGACGCTCCCCAACCTCTCCCCACAAGGGGGTTGAGGTGGGTTCGCATGCCCGCTCAATAATGCGGCGGACGTGTATTGGCGGGCGCCTCGATGCTTTGTTCCTCAAGGCTGAGGAAGCGCTCGGTCAGGCGGTCGAGCTTGGCCCGGACTTGCTCGACCACGGTCCATTGCTGCGTCAACTGGTCGGACAATTCCTCGATCGTCTTTGCCTGATGCGCGATCGTTTCCTCGAGCTGGATGAGGCGCTCGCTGTCATTGCTCATGGTTTTTTCCTTCACGGCAGCCGTACATGCGTATGCCATCCCCTATCATATCCACATCATCGATACAGTCTCGCGCACAGGGATATTGCGTTTCGCCGGAAAGTGCGTAAATCGCGCTGGACTCTCCGCAATGATCTGGAATGATCTGGGAAGAGCGGATGGGCTTTTGATTTTTTGACTTACGCGCCCGGATTTCGATGCTAAACTTAACCAATTGGTAAAAAAATCGATGCCCGGGATTCCGCTGTCAATTCGGAGAAAACCGGGCCGGCTTGGGGAACATGGGTCAATATGAGCGATATTGCCATCGAGTTGCGTGGCATCGACAAGAGCTTTGGCCTTGTCCATGCCAATAAGAATATCAACCTGACCGTTCGCAAGGGCACCATTCACGGCATTATCGGTGAAAACGGCGCCGGCAAATCGACCCTGATGTCGATCCTCTACGGCTTCTACCAGGCCGACAGGGGCGATATCGTCATCGACGGCAAGACCGTGACGATCAAGGATCCGAACGCGGCGATCGCCAGCGGCATCGGCATGGTGCACCAGCATTTCATGCTGGTCGAGAATTTCACCGTGCTCGAGAATGTCATGCTCGGCGCCGAGGAAAGCCAGATCCTCAATACCAGCATTTCCAAGGCCCGCGTCGAGCTGAAGCGGCTGGAAAAGGAATATGCGCTGGAGGTCAATCCGGACGCCCTGATCGAGGAATTGCCGGTCGGGCTGCAGCAGCGCGTCGAAATCCTGAAGGCGCTCTACCGCCGGGCCGATATCCTCATTCTCGACGAGCCGACGGGGGTTTTGACGCCGCCCGAGGCCGATCACCTGTTCCGCATTCTTGGTCAGTTGAAGGATCAGGGCAAGACCATCATCTTCATCACCCACAAGCTGCGCGAGATCATGGCGATCACCGACGAGGTGTCCGTCATGCGCCGCGGCGAGATGGTGGCGACGCGCAAAACCAGGGAAACCTCAGTCGAGGAACTGGCCGAGCTGATGGTTGGACGCCGCGTGCTGTTGCGGGTCGAAAAGGGCGAGGCCAATCCCGGTGAGGTCAAGCTTGCGGTCGAAAACCTGACGGTGCGCGATGGCCGCGGCGTCACCATGGTCGATAATGTCTCGTTCAACCTGCGCGCCGGCGAAATCGTCGGCATTGCCGGGGTGGCGGGCAATGGTCAGTCCGAACTGCTGGAAGCGATCTCGGGCATCCGCAAGGCTGTCGGCGGCAGGGTTCTGCTCAACGGCGAGCCGATCGACGTCACCGCCCATGTCGATCCGCGCGACTTGCGCGACAGGGGGCTCGCCCATGTGCCGGAAGACCGCCACCATGTCGGGCTCGTGTTGAAATTCGAGGAGGCCGAAAACGGTATCCTCGGCTACCACCACGACAAGCGTTACCTCAACGGCGTCTTCCTCAATACCAAGGCGATCCAGGCGGATGCCGAGGAAAAGATCAAAAAATACGATATCAGGCCGCCCAATCCCCGGCTAAAGACCGCCAATTTTTCCGGCGGCAACCAGCAGAAGATCGTTCTGGCGCGCGAGATGGAGCGTGGGCCCGACGTCCTGATCATCGGCCAGCCGACGCGCGGCGTCGATGTCGGCGCCATCGAATTCATCCACAAACGGATCATCGAGATGCGGGACCAGGGCAAGGCTGTCCTGCTCGTCTCCGTCGAACTCGATGAAATCCGCGCCCTGTCCGACCGTATCATCGTCATGTTTGCCGGCCGTGTCGTCGGCGAGCGCGATCCGGATGCGACCGAAGGGGAACTCGGCCTGTTGATGGCCGGTGTCGAAGGCCGCAAGGAGGCCGCCGAATGAGCAATCCCTATGCAAAACTGCCGGCCTGGGCCGAATATATCCTGATCCCGGTGCTCAATCTGGCCGTTGCCTTCCTGGTCGCCGGGCTCGTCGTGCTGCTTGTGGGCGAAAATCCGCTGGATGCCGCCTATTACATGATCACCGGCGCCTTTGGCCGCGGCGAATATATCGGCTTCACGCTGTATTATGCCACGACCTTCATCTTCACAGGCCTCTCGGTCGCTGTCGCCTTCCATGCCGGCCTGTTCAATATCGGCAGTGAGGGGCAGGCCTATATTGGCGGCATCGGCGTGGCGCTCGCCTGTCTCTGGCTCGACAAGACCATGCCCTGGTTCGTGGTGTTTCCGCTGGCGATCATCGGGTCGGCCGCATTTGGCGCACTCTGGGCCTTCCTGCCCGGCTGGCTGCAGGCCAAGCGCGGCAGCCACGTGGTCATCACCACCATCATGTTCAATTTCATCGCCTCCAGCCTGATGGTCTATCTCCTGACCCGGGTGCTGAAGCCGCTTGGCCAGATGGCGCCGCAGACCCGCACCTTCGAGGCGGGCGGGCAGTTGCCGAAGCTGGACTGGCTGATGTCGATCTTCGGGCTCAATCTCGGCAATTCGCCGTTCAATGTCTCCTTTCTGCTGGCTCTTCTCGCCGCCTTCGGCGTCTGGGTGCTGATCTGGCGCACCAAGCTCGGCTACGAAATGCGCACCATGGGCCACAGTCCATCGGCGGCGCGCTATGCCGGGATCGGGGAGGCGCGCATTATCGTCATCGTCATGATGATCTCGGGCGGTCTCGCAGGCATGATGGCGCTCAACCCGATCATGGGCGAGCAATACCGCATGCAGCTGGATTTCGTGCAGGGGGCCGGTTTCGTCGGCATCGCGGTGGCGCTGATGGGCCGCTCGCATCCGGCCGGCATCATCCCGGCTGCGGTCCTGTTCGGCATGCTCTATCAGGGCGGCGCCGAAATCGCCTTCGAAATGCCGGCCATCTCGCGCGACATGATCGTCATCATCCAGGGCCTGGTCATTCTCTTTGCCGGAGCGCTGGAAAACATGTTCCGCCCGGCGATCGGCCGCGCCTTTGCCGGCATCGGCCGCCGTTCCGCCGTTGCCGCGCAGACAAGGGGAGCCTGAGCCATGGATCTTTTCCACACGATCATCGCGATCCTCGAATCGACCATCCGGGTTTCCGTTCCGCTGATCTTTGCAGCGCTGGCCGGCCTGTTTACCGAGCGGGCAGGGGTGTTCGACATCGGCCTTGAGGGCAAGATGCTCGGCGCCGCCTTTGCCGCCGGTGCCGTCGCCGCCGTAACCGGCAATGTGATGATGGGGCTTCTGGCCGCCATCCTGATTTCCGTGCTGTTATCTCTGGTCCACGGCTATGCCTCGATCACCCAGCGCGGCAGCCAGATCGTGTCCGGCGTTGCGATCAATTTCATCGTCGCAGGCTCTACCGTCATTCTCGGCGAAGCCTGGTTCCGCCAGGGCGGCCGCACGCCGGCACTATCGGGCGATGCCCGCTTCCAGACGGTCACGCTGCCCTTTGCCGATGCGGTGCGCGACGTGCCGTTTCTCGGGCCGATCTATTCCGAGCTTTTGTCGGGCCATTTCATCCTCACCTATGTCGCCTTCGCGCTGGTGCCGTTCAGCTGGTGGATTCTCTACCGCACCCGCTTTGGCCTGCGCCTTCGCGCCGTCGGCGAAAATCCGAGCGCGGTGGATACGGCCGGCATTTCGGTGATCTGGCTGCGGTACCGCGCCGTCATCTGCTGCGGCATTCTCTGTGGCTTTGCCGGGGCCTATCTGTCGCTGGCCATGAGTGCCGGCTTCGTCAAGGGCATGACGGCCGGCAAGGGTTATATCGCGCTGGCCGCCTTGATCTTTGCCAAATGGCGTCCGGTCAACATCATGCTGGCCTGCCTTCTCTTCGGCTTCCTCGATGCGCTCGCTATTCGCCTGCAGGGCAACCCGT
This sequence comes from Rhizobium sp. Root483D2, assembly GCF_001426685.1. GTDB lineage: Bacteria > Pseudomonadota > Alphaproteobacteria > Rhizobiales > Rhizobiaceae > Pararhizobium > Pararhizobium qamdonense. The sequence continues at coordinate 231,700 of NZ_LMFB01000012.1, forward strand.
TGCCGCTGATCGGCCAGGTGCCGGTACAATTGATGCAGGCGCTGCCCTATATCCTCACGGTCATCCTGCTTGCCGGCTTCATCGGCAAGGCGATCCCGCCCAAGGCAGGGGGTGTACCCTATGTGAAGGAGCGCTGACCGTGGAAAACGAACTTTTCGAGGCAGCCCGCGAGGCCATGGCGAAAGCCCATGCGCCCTATTCGAAATTCCCCGTCGGCGCCGCGATCCGCGCCGAGGACGGCCGGATCTATACTGGCGCCAATATCGAGAACCTGTCCTTTCCCGAGGGCTGGTGTGCGGAGACGACGGCGATCAGCCATATGGTCATGGCCGGTCAGCGCAAGATCGTCGAGGTCGCGGTGATTGCCGAAAAGCTGGCGCTTTGCCCGCCCTGCGGCGGCTGCCGCCAGCGGCTGGCGGAATTTTCCGGTGCCAGCACCCGCATTTTCCTCTGCGATGAGACGGGTGTGAAAAAGACGCTCTCCATGGCTGATCTCCTGCCGCATTCGTTCGAGACCGAGGTCTTCGGATGACGGCGGCCGCAGAGCTGCTAAAGGCCAGGCTTTCCGGCCTTTCGCCGCGTTACGGCATCGTGCTCGGCTCCGGGCTCGGATCGCTGGTTGCGGCGGTCGCCGATCCCATGCGGATATCCTATGCGGATATTCCTGGTTTTCCTGTCAGTGCGGTATCGGGGCATGCCGGCGAACTGGTCGCTGGCACGATCGGCGGCGTCCCCGTCATCGTCCTGTCCGGCCGGGTGCATTTCTATGAGCGTGGTGATGCCAATGCGATGCGCACGCCGATCGAGACATTGAAGGCGCTGGGCGTCGAAACGCTGATCCTCACCAATTCGGCGGGGTCGCTGCGCGAAGACCTGCCGCCGGGCTCGGTGATGCAGATCACCGATCACATCAATTTTTCCGGCACCAGCCCGCTGATCGGCGTCGATAGCGACGATCGCTTCGTCGGGCTGACCTCCGCCTATGATACCGAACTGGCTGAGCGCATGCGCGCTGCGGCCATCAAGCTGGATATTCCGCTCGGTTCCGGCGTCTATATGTGGTTTTCCGGGCCGAATTTCGAAACGCCGGCGGAAATCCGCATGGCCCGCATTCTCGGCGCCGATGCGGTCGGCATGTCGACCGTGCCGGAAGTCATCCTCGCCCGGTTCTTCGGCCTGAAGGTCGCTGCCGCCTCGGTCATCACCAATTTCGGCGCAGGCATGACCGGTGGCGAGCTCAGCCACCACGAAACAAAGGACATGGCCCCCATCGGCGGCGCCCGTCTGGCGTCCATCCTCACTGAAATGATCTCGGCGTAGCACGACGGGGTTCTCCACCTTTGGCCGCGCTGGACCGGTTGCGCGCTCCTCTCAAGCCAACAGAAGTGCTTCCGTTTGCAGATGAAGCGCTCTAGAACAACCGTTCGTGATCAGCCGCAGGCCCGCTCACGATTGATCGCGATCTAGAAATGGACGGACACCATGATGCTCGAAGCCTCCAATCGCCAGATAGCCGCGCTCGCGCTGTCACTGCTCGATCTCACCGACCTCTCCGACGACTGCACGCCGGCGGCGATCGACAAGCTCTGCGCCATGGCCCGCACGTCGCATGGCCATACGGCGGCGATCTGCATCTGGCCGCGTTTCGTGGCCCAGGCCCGCAGCATTCTGGGGGCGGGCAGCGCAGTCAAGATCGCCACCGTCGTCAATTTCCCCTCCGGCGACCTGCCGGTCGAAACGGTGCTGGCCGAAACGCGGCAGGCGATTGAAGATGGCGCCGATGAAATCGATCTGGTCATTCCCTATCGCGCCTTCATGGCCGGCGATGAACAGGCGGTGCGCACCATGATTTCCGAGGTGCGCAAGGAATGCCCTTCGCCAGTGCTGCTCAAGACCATTCTGGAGACCGGAGAATTGAAGGATCGCGGCCTGATCCGCAACGCCTCCCATATCGCCATTCAGGAAGGCGCCGATTTCATCAAGACATCGACCGGCAAGGTCGCTGTGAACGCAACGCTCGAGGCGGCGGATATCATGCTGACCTGCATCCGCGAAAGCGGCCGCAAGGTTGGCTTCAAGCCGGCCGGTGGCGTTCGCACCGTCGGCGACGCCCGCCTCTATCTCACTCTTGCCGCAACGATCCACAGCCCCGACTGGCCGATGCCCTCGACCTTCCGCTTCGGCGCTTCCGGCCTGCTCACCGACATCCTCTCGGTGCTGGAAGGCCGCGAGCCGGTGGCCGGCGCGACGGCCTATTGATCATGATCCCGCAGGAGGTCATCCGGCGCAAGCGCAACGGCGAATCGCTTGAGGGAGCCGACATTGCCGCTTTCATCCGTGGTCTCACGGACGGATCGATCTCCGAGGGGCAGGTGGCGGCCTTCGCCATGGCCGTGTGGTTCTCCGGCATGAGCCTTGAGGAAACGGTGGCGCTGACGCTTGCCATGCGCGATAGCGGCGATGTGCTGTCCTTCGCGGATATCGGCCGCCCCGTTGCCGACAAGCATTCGACTGGCGGTGTCGGCGATAACGTTTCCCTGATGCTGGCGCCAATCGTGGCGGCATGCGGCCTCGCCGTGCCGATGATTTCCGGCCGTGGCCTTGGCCATACCGGCGGCACGCTCGACAAGCTGGAATCGATCCCCGGCTACGATATCAAGCCCTCCGAAGCGGTGTTTCGCCGGACAGTTAAGGACGCCGGCTGCGCCATCATCGGCCAGACCGCCGATCTTGCACCCGCCGACCGGCGCCTATACGCCATTCGCGACGTGACCGCGACGGTCGATTCCGTGCCGCTGATCACCGCCTCGATCCTGTCGAAGAAGCTCGCCGCCGGGCTGCAATCGCTGGTGCTCGACGTCAAGATCGGCAATGGCGCCTTCATGGTAGGGCTTGAGGAGGCCGAAACGCTGGCGCGCTCGCTGGTCGGTGTCGCCAATGGTGCGGGCGTCAAGACGACGGCGCTGATCACGGACATGAACGAACCGCTCGCCGATGCGGCCGGCAACGCCGTCGAAATCGAAAACTGCGTTGCCTTCCTGCGGGGCGAAAAATCCGGCACCCGCCTGGAAGCCGTGGTCATGACCTTCGCCGCCGAAATGCTGATGACCTCCGGCGTTGCAGCCAGCCCCACGGAGGGTGCAGACCTTGCCGGCCGCGCGCTGAGAAGCGGCGCTGCCCTGGAGCGGTTTGGCCGCATGGTTCATATGCTGGGCGGCCCTGCCGATTTCATCGAGCGTCCGCAGGCATATTTGGTCAAGGCGCCGGTCCTTCTCCCCGTCGAGGCGCCGTGTGACGGCTATCTGCACACCTGCAATGCCCGCGATATCGGGATGGAGGTGATTGCACTCGGGGGCGGCCGCACACGGCCGGACGAGGCGATCGATCACCGTGTCGGCTTCAGCGGCCTGAAGCCGTTGGGAACAAAGGTCGAAAAGGGCGAGCCGTTTGCGCTGATTCATGCCGCCAGCGACGATGCGGCGTTTAAAGCGCGGGCGCGGCTACAGGAAATCTACGCGATCGGCGATGACGCCGTGCCGGAGCGGCCAGTGATCGTTTCAAAGATCAGCGTGTAAGGTGCAAGGCACCGTTCTCGACCTTATAGGACGAGAGCTTGTTCAGAAAACTCATGCCGACCAGCATGCCCGACAGCGATTTGTCGGGCAGCACCATCGCCTGGACATCCTTGACCGCGATCGTCCCGATCTCGACGCGATCGAGCATGACGGCAGCGCCCTTGACGATGCCGTTTGCCGTATTGGCCCTGGCGGTGAAGGACAAGGATCCCGTCGAGATTCCCAGCCGTCGCGCGGTGGATATGTTGATGGCGATCATGCTGGCGCCGGTATCGACCATGCCATCCGCCTTGCGGCCGTTGATGGTGAAGGTGGCGAGGAAATGCCCGCCGGGGCCTGGCGGCAGCACCACGCTCCGGCCGCCGGTATATGCCGCCGGGCTTGCATTTACCGGTTGGGCAACGGTTGCGGCCTGCGGCCGCTCAAGATAGGAGGTCGCAAGCCCTGGCAGCACCAAGGCAGCGGCAACGATGCCTCCCGCAAACACAGCCATGCGACCCAGCATTGATCAACTCCACGCGTAACCTCGCAAGAGCTAAGCATGACGCCTGCTAACAGGATGCAAAAAGCCGCCGGATTTTCCGGCGGCCATGTGCCGAGTTGTGAAACTGGTTAAAGAACCGGCAAGACATTTCCGGTCCGTGTCCCGCCAAGTATGGCCCGCTGTTTGACTTTACTTGGTGCCGTACATCCGGTCGCCGGCATCGCCGAGACCCGGCACGATATAGCCCTGTTCGTTGAGGTGGCTGTCGATTGACGCGGTAAAGATCGGCACGTCCGGATGTGCCGCCTGGAAATTTTTGATGCCTTCGGGCGCTGCCAGCAGGCAGAGAAAACGCAGGTTCTTCGCGCCGCGCTCCTTCAGTTTGTCGATGGCGGCAATCGAGGAATTGCCGGTCGCCAGCATCGGATCGACGACGATGACCAGCCGCTCGGACATGGCTTCCGGTGCCTTGAAATAATATTCGACCGCTTCCAGCGTTTCATGATCGCGGTAGACGCCGACATGCGAGACGCGCGCGGAAGGCACCAGTTCCAGCATGCCCTCCAGAAGACCGTTTCCGGCGCGCAGGATCGAGGCGAACACCAGCTTCTTGCCCTCGAGCACCGGTGCCTGGATGGTCTCCATCGGCGTTTCGATGGTTTCCATTGTCAGTTCGAGATCGCGGGTGACCTCGTAGCAGAGCAGCGTGGAGATTTCGCGCAGCAAGCGGCGGAAGCCTGCTGTCGAGGTCTCCTTCTTGCGCATGATGGTCAGCTTGTGCTGAACAAGCGGGTGATTGATGACTGTAACGCCGTCCATGGCCAAGCCCTCCTGCGGAATTTGGATTTAAATTCTTTTTTCATGGAAAGGCGAGACGCCGCAAGGCCTGAGCGGCGCTTTCCGGCGTCATCCCCAGCCGAGCGGTTTCATGAGAGGCACGCAGCTTCGTCTCAGAGAGAGGCGAGAAGGCGTGCACGCGTGGGTTCATCGACGAAGGCCGCCTCGATCGCCGTGCGGGTCATGCCGTTGATCTCGTCATCGGAAAAGCCCATCACCTGCGAGGCGATCTCATATTCCTGTTTCAGCGACGTATGGAAGAACGGCGGATCGTCCGAATTCAGCGTCACCCGGCATCCGGCCGCATGAAGTGCGTGCAAGGGATGCGCGGCGAAGTCCGCAAAGACCTGCAGCGAAACGTTGGACCCGGGGCATGTTTCCAGCACGATACCCTCGCTCGCAATGCGCCTGACGAGATCCGCATCCTCGATCGCCCGCACGCCGTGGCTGATGCGCGCCGGGCGAACGTGATCGAGCGCATCGCGCACGCTCGAAGCACCGGCCATCTCGCCGGCGTGGATGGTAAGGCCCAGCCCGCAATCGCGGGCGATATCGAAGGCGCGGGAAAAATCCGCAACCGTGTGCATGCGCTCGTCGCCGGCAAGGTTGAAACCGGTGACCAGCGGATGGTCGCGCCTGGCCGCATAAAGCGCGGTACGCTCGGCAGCGTCTGGCCCCATATGCCGGATGATGGTGATGATCATCCGGCCTTCGATGCCGGTCTTTTCTTTGGCCGCCTCGATGCCTGCGGCCAGCCCGCGAATATAAGCATCGCTGCCGATGCCGATCGTATTGCCGTGATCGGGGGACACGATGATCTCGCTGTAGATCGTGCCTGCCGCGGCAAGTTCGCTCAGATAGGTCTCGGCCAGAAGCGCATAGTCTTCCTCCGTGCGGAAAAGCTCGGCGACGGCATCATAACATTTCAAGAACTGGGTAAAGTCTGCCCAGACATAGGCGCCGTCCTTGATGATGCCGCTGATATCGACATTGTATTTTTGCGCCATGATCTGGGCGAGCGCCGGTTGGGCGGCGCCCTCGATATGGCAGTGCAGTTCGGCTTTTTTCAAATATGCGGTCACAGAAAACTTCTCCCATGAAGGCCTGGCGCAAGGCCCAGATGTTTGGCAATCGTCTCGCCAATCCCGGCAAAGCTCGGCAGGACGCCGATCGAGCGGGTGCGGATACCCGGCCCGAAGACCAGGATCGGCACGCGCTCGCGCGTATGGTCAGTGCCGCGCCAGGTTGGATCGCAACCATGGTCAGCCGTCAGGATGACGATGTCGCCGGGTTTCAGCTTGCGGTCGAGATCCGGAAGCCGCTGGTCGAAAGCCTCAAGCGCTGCGGCATAACCCGGCACATCGCGGCGATGACCGTAGAGCATGTCGAAATCGACGAAATTGGTGAAAACCAGATCACCGTCTTCGGCTTCGTCCATTGTTTTCAGCGTCGCCTCGAACAGTTCCATATTGCCGTTCGCCTTGATCATCCGGGTGATACCCTGATGGGCGAAGATATCGGCGATCTTGCCGACGGCATGCACCGTACGGCCAGCCTCTTTCAACCGGTCGAGCAGCGTCGGTTCCGGCGGCAGAACCGAATAGTCGCGGCGGTTGCCGGTGCGCACGAAGTCCTTGGGCGTGGTCCCAACGAAGGGCCGGGCGATGACGCGGCCGATATTGTAGTCGTCGAGCAGGCGCCGCACGGTTTGGCAGAATTCAAGCAACCGCTCAAGCCCGAAGGACTGCTCGTGCGCGGCGATCTGGAACACGGAATCCGAGGACGTGTAACAGATCGGCTTGCCTGTGCGCATATGCTCCTGGCCGTATTGGGCAATGATATCGGTGCCCGAGGCATGGCAATTGCCGAGAATGCCCGGCACGCCGCCCTCGCGGCAGATCGCTTCGACCAGGTCCGCCGGGAAAGCGTCGCCTTGCGCCGGGAAATAGCCCCACTCGAAGGCAACGGGCGTTCCGGCGATCTCCCAATGGCCGGATGGCGTGTCCTTGCCGCGCGACACTTCGCTGGCCGCACCGTAGAGCCCGAACACCCGCTCCGGCAGCGGCATGCCGGCGGGGAGGCGTTTGTTGGCGAGTTTGGCGGCATGCAAGAGCCCGAGCGCCGCCATATTGGGCAGCGTCAGCGGTCCTTCTCGTAGCCCTTGCCGGTCGCCGGCACCCGCTGCACAGAATTCGGCGATATGGCCAAGCGTATCGGCGCCATCATCACCGAATTCGGCCGCATCCGGCGCCCCGCCTATGCCGAAGGAATCAAGAACAAAGAGAAAGGCACGCGCCATAAACCACCCAGAAATGCTGCCGCAGCGGCAGTACGAATATGATTTTCAACTGACGCAGCTACAGCGCAGGTGAAAGCGCGCAGAAATACGCCGGGGCGGTGCATATTGCAAATACGCAATATGCCGGATGGTGGTTCCTTTCCTGAATCCGCAATATTATCCGCGCAGCAGGAAAATCCTACTTGAAGGCCGGGCAATTGCTGCATTTTATCTCGGTGCCGAGGCGCTGGCGCATGAAGGTGGTGCGGGAAATCTTGACGCTGTTCAGCGTGCTTGAGGAGAGACCCGGTGCAAAGAGCAGGATTTTGTGGGGAACGTCCAGTTCCGACCGGACGAGGAACGTATTGGTCGAGGGAATATCGCTGGGTAAATTGACGACTGTGCCGACGGGGTAGGCTGCATTGCCAGCCTGATCATAGGACCATGCCACTTCGCCGCGCCCCGGCGCCGTCATTTTGATGCCGGTCATCTTCAACGTGTATTGTTGATCCGTCATCTGGAAAGGCGACATGACGGCCTTGGCGACGTCCTTCATGCCGTTAAGCGTTGTCGTATCGACGGCCTGCATCTGTGTCAGCACGTCAGCCACGGTGCTGGAGGCGCGCGAGACTTTCCGGGCGACGTTAAAGCCGACCGAGATTTCAAAACAACCGATATAGGCCATGATCAACAGGGGAGCGATAATCGCGAATTCGATGGCCCCCGTTCCCTTCCGATCACGCCAGAAGGCACTGAAAGCCTCCAGTTTCCAGGAGAGCAATGCCCTGTGATAGCGCATGGTCTTCATGGAATGCTCCTCAATAGTTTTCGGCGCGGAAGGCGGACGTCGATACCATCAGATAGTCTCTCGGCATGCTGGTGCCGGCCGGGCGCAGGTTGGTGATAAACGGGCGCACGAGGTCGGTGACGACTTCCCAGCGATAGTAAGCGCGCACCATGGTCACCGTCGTCGGACCGCCGGGGTTGAAATCGAAAGCTCTGGTATCAAGATTGCCGTCTTTCCGGGGTATGGCATTCGGGATTTGCGCAAAGGTGGCAAAGCTCCGCACATCGATGAAAAGTTTCGATGGTGTCTTCGCCTCGGTCGCCGAGCAGGTCATGATGATGGAAATCTCGTTGCAGAAGGCTTTTCTGAACTGTTCCTTGCTCGTGTTGGTGGCGTTGATCTCGCCGGTCCTCACCTTGCGTGCCATCGTCTCCGTCGCATTGGCGAAAAGCTGCTCAGCGGTGAACGCGGTAAATGTTTCAAGCGAGGCAAAGATGACCAGCATGAAAGGCAAGGCGAGAAGGGCAAATTCGATTGCCGATGCGCCGGCTTTGTCCTTGCACAGGCGCCGCAACAATCCACGGCTGCGCCGGTCTCTGCTAGGACCGTGACTTTCAACGGCCACGGTATTTTCAATTTGGTCGTTCAACATTTCGCCATTCCGCAATGCGCCCCATGGTGAGGCATATTAGGAAGCGACTGTTGATATTTCGTATGTAGGAACGGCGATAATTTGAATGGAAACCATTACCCAATCATAAGGATTGGCTGCTTCGCTTGCTGCGGCATGAGCCCCTGCTGATATGCCAGCATGAATGCACGGAAAACGGCTGTCTAATTTGCAGCGGTTGTCTTTTGTGTCGCGTGCTCTTCGCAATTTGGCGTGCACGACAGCACCGAACGGACTGTCTGGCGAAACACCCGCACGGTGTTTCCTTCATCGATCGATACCAGAATGCGCTCATCGACGATGGCGTTTCCATCCGTATCGAGGATGACAAGGTTCGTCGTTCCGAAAGAGCGGCCCGTCAGAACGATGGTCTTGGCATCGGCGACAGTGGCATCGGCAACGTCGGAATTGCCGACGATGACCTTGCTGACCGGCCGGTCGAGCTTGAGCACCCGCGCCTGGTTCATGAAAACGGTTAGCATCTCGTCTTCAGCGGCGGCCGGGAAAGCCGAAAACGAAGCGGTAAAAGCCAGAATTGCGAAGGCCGTTGTCAGCAATCGCGTGCCGATGGCTGTATTGTGCAATGTCATGGCTATGTCCTGATGATGCGGATAGAACCAGCATCCTATGGTTTGGTGAATGAAGCGTTAAATCACTGCCTTTGGCTCGTTTTAAAGTGAGAAACACTCTCAAACAATGAAGAGGAAACAGAAAGATTGCATTTTATAGGTCTCATTATCAGCCTTTTTACCATGAAAACGGGTGCCAACCGTTAATCTTCCGGTAACTCTTTTCCTTAAGCGAATTGCAATTCACCCTCTGTAGGTTGTGCTCATCCGATCAACGGAAACAGTTGGCGGCAGTGCTGAACAAACAAGTGAAGTAGGAGAGATACAATGACCAAGATTTTTGCACGTTTCATGAAGGATGAGTCCGGCGCAACCGCGATCGAATACGGCCTGATCGCCGCCCTCATCTCTGTCGCCCTCATCGGCGGCGCCACAGCACTCGGTTCCTCGTTGAACACGACGTTCACCAACCTGTCCGGCGAGCTTAATAACAACCAGCCGTAATAATGCTTGAAGCCGTTTGATTTTGAGAAAGCCGCTCCCAGTGGAAGCGGCTTTTTCATTGCGACTGCTTGAATGTACTTCCGCAGCGTGTTTCACCATTTTTTAAGTGCGGTTGCGTAGATTGAAATCAGCAATTTGGAGAGCAGGATGACACAGGCTATTATCTTTGTAATCCTGCCGCTTTGCCTGGCCATCGCGGCTATCTCCGATCTGCTCACCATGACCATTCCGAATCGGATACCCCTGATATTGTTGGGCGCGTTCATCTTGGTGGCACCTTTCACGGGCTTTGACGTCACGATGATCGGACTGCATCTAGCGGCCGGTCTGATCGTTTTTGCCGTTTGTTTTACGCTGTTTGCGATGAACATCATGGGCGGCGGCGATGCCAAGCTTTTGACGGCTACCGCCGTGTGGTTCGGCCTCAACACGTCCCTGATAGAGTTTCTCATCTATGTCTCATTCCTGGGTGGTCTGCTGACCATTATGATCCTGATGTTGCGAAGCCGCGAAGACACCATCCTTGCCGCCGGAATTCCGGTTCCGCATCTGCTGTTCACAGCCAAGAAAATCCCCTACGGTATCGCAATCTGCGTTGGCGGGTTCCTCGCCTATCCGTCCTCGCCGCTGATGTTGACGGCACTTTCCCAGCTGCGTTAATTTTTCTGCACCATCTTGAGGCATTGTCGCCGGCCGTCAGCTACAAGCGGCGGGACAGATGTCCATTTCTGGTGCAAATCATTTGTTAACCACGAATGTAAGCGTCTCGTTAACTATAATTACACCAATTGCTGATCAATCTGCAGCGGACATATTCTCGGGCTGCAGGGACAGATCATGAAACCGGTGCGCGTTATTATTCTGGCAGTGGCTGTCGCATCGGCGGGACTGGCCGGATTGCTGGCACTCAAGCTGACCAGCGGCAAAACCGTGATCAGCACGGCCGAGCCGGTGATCGAGCGCGAGCCGACCGTCAATGTTCTCGTGGCCAGCAAGGGTCTCCCCGTGGGGTCGAGGCTCAGCCCGGATGCCGTACACTGGCTTTCCTGGCCCAAGGATGGTGTTGTCGAGGGATTGATCACCGAAGAGCTTCGTCCCAACGCGGTGACCGATCTTCAGGGCGTTGTCGTCCGCCTGCCGATGTTCAACGGCGAACCGGTGCGCCAGGAAAAGATTGCGGATTCGTCCAGCCGGATCATGTCGTCGCTGTTGCCAGCCGGAAAACGCGCTGTTGCGACCGAAATTACCGTGGCGACCGGCGCTGGCGGGTTCATCTTGCCGAACGACCGGGTGGACGTGATCATGGTCCGCAAGAATGACGAAAACTTCCTGACCGAAACCGTTCTCAGCAATGTTCGCGTTCTCGCCATCGACCAGCAGGTCGAGGAGAAGGAAGACGGAACCAAGTCCGTGGTTGGAACGACCGCCACGCTGGAACTGACACCGGATCAATCCAAGGTCATGACGGTTGCCCAGCAGATGGCGGAGCGCCTGTCGCTGGTGCTGCGCAGCGTCGCGGATGCCCAGGAGCCGGACACGATCGCCGCCGATCATCTCTTGAGCGGCGACGGGCGGCCCTCGATCCAGGTGATCAAATCGGGCTCGATCGTCAAGGGCGATGGCAATTCATCCATGGGGCAGAAGTGATGCGGGGGCATGTGGGGAACGTGAAGCGGATCGGAAACAGATTTCGGAACTCTGTCACAGGTGGTTTGGTCTTTTGCATGGCCTTTTCCGGCCTGCCTGCCGGAACCTTCGTCGCCGAAGCGGCGTCGCAGTCGCTGGTGCGCATCGTCGATAGTGGACCCGGCGTGACGAAGACCATCAAGCTGGGTCTGAACAAGGCGGTGGTGATCGATCTGCCGCGGGATGCACATGATATTCTGGTCGCCGACCCAACGCTGGCAGACGCCGTAACACGAAGCTCGCGCCGCATCTATCTGTTCGGAAAGACCGTCGGCCAAACCAACATTTTCGTCTTTGGTCCAGGCGGCGAGGAAATCGTCAGTCTCAACCTGGAGATCGAACGCGATATTTCCGGCCTGGAAGCCAATTTCAGACGCTTCCTGCCGGATTCCGATATCAAGGTCGAAATCATCTCAGACAATATCGTGCTGACCGGCACGGTTCGTACACCGCTGGATTCGACCCGCGTCGAGGAACTTGCCCAAGCCTTCATCAAGGGCGGCGAGGCAACCACGCGCAATATCACCGCGCAGGGCAACAATGGCGACGCGGATATTTTCGCCGAGCGCCGCCAGGTCTCCCAAATCGTCAATCTTCTGAAGATCGACGGTGAAGACCAGGTCATGCTCAAGGTGACCGTGGCCGAGGTGTCGCGTCAGGTCCTCAAGCAGCTGGGCTTCAGCGGGTCGATCAAGAGTTCGACCAGCGGCAACGGCATCACCTTCCGCAACCCGGCCAATCTTGGCAATGCGGTCAACGCATTTGCCTCCAAGATCGGTGGATCGATCGGTTCCGGGTCCATGGGTTTTGCCAGTTATTTCAATGCAATGGAGCAGGCGGGCGTGATGCGCACGCTGGCCGAGCCGAGCTTGACCGCTATTTCCGGTAAGAAGGCGAGCTTTTCCGTCGGCGGCGAATATCGTCTGCCGTCCGAGCAGGAAATCGACGAAAAGGGCGTCTTGAGCCGGACTGTCGAAACCGTTGAATACGGGATCGGGCTGGATTTCACGCCGGTGGTTCTGGGGCCTGGCCGCATCAGCCTGGAAATCGCCACGGAAGTTTCGGAGCCCACGTTCCAGGGCTCGGTCGTCAATGGCAACGCGGTCGATGTTCCCGGCCAGACCTATATGTCGATCCGCCGCAGAAAGGCATCGACCAGCGTCGAGCTTCCCTCCGGGGGATCCATCGTGATCGGTGGTCTTGTCCAGGACGATATCCGCCAGGCCATGTCCGGTCTTCCCGGCGTATCGAAAATCCCGATTTTCGGCACTTTGTTCCGTTCCAAGGATTTCGTTCGCAACGAGACCGAACTGGTCATCATCGCAACGCCCTATCTGGTTCAGCCGGTGGCGCGCGGCGACCTGTCGCGTCCGGATGACAATTTCAATCCGACCGACGATTTGTCGGGCGCGTTTCTCGGTGAAGTCAATCGTATCTACGGCACCCGTCAGGCGGCCCCTACCGGGCAGTATCACGGCAATGTCGGCTTCATTTACAAATAGGCGGGAACGGACATGACAGCGACGATCATCCAGAACCGCGATAGGAAAAGGCACTCGATCATGCGCCCACATATTTTTGCAGGCCCGGTGCGCCTCGCACGCCTGCTGACAATCGGCGCATTGCTGGTTGCAGGCACCAGCCTTGCCGGCTGCGCCAACCGGGACGGCATGTCCACGGGCGCTCTGCCAGACGACTACCGGACGCGCCACCCGATCGTGATCGCTGAATCCGAACACGCAATCGATGTGCCGGTGGCATCCAGCGACAGACGCCTGACAAAGGGTGCGCGCGACGTCATCCGCGGCTTTGCGCAAAGCTATACCAATTCCGCAACCGGCACGGTTCAGATTCTTTTGCCGCGCGGCTCGGCCAACTCCCAGGCCGCATCGTCATTGCGCAAGGACATCCGCGGCGTTCTGGTCGGAGCCGGGATCCCGGCCAACCGCCTGGTCGAGGTTAGCTATCAGGCCGATGCCGATGGCGATGCAGCGCCGGTCCGGCTGAGCTATACGGCGATCACCGCCAAGACCGCCCCGTGCGGGAACTGGCCGAAGGATCTTGTCTCCAACACCATCGAGAACAAGAATTACCAGAACTTCGGCTGCGCCAGCCAGTCAAACCTTGCGGCACAGGTTTCCAATCCAATGGATCTGCTTGGTCCGCGCGCCATGTCGCCGATCGACGCCGTCCAGCGCGGTCAGGTGATCAAGGATTATCGCGGCATCGATGACGGCGGCGGCACGATCATCATTGGTGGCAATTGACCATTCGGGCGTTTTGACGGGATAGCACCATGAGCACGATTGACTACAAGATTGAGGCCGCATCGCGTGAACCGGATGGCGTCGCGGATGCCAGCCGCCCGAGCGAAGTCGATCATTTGCGGCCGCTGCCGCGGATTTCCGTGCATGCCTTCTGCGAAACGGAAGCGCTGCAGCGGGTTATGGAGCGGTGCGGTCAGGACCGCCGGATGAGCAAGGTGACTTTCAGGGTCAACAGCGGCTCGATCGCCGCTGCCGCCAACATGTTCTCCACGACACCGACGCCCAACCTGATCATCATCGAAACATCGACGGAACCGCGTTTGCTGATGCAGGAACTGTCGCCACTGGCTGCCGTCTGTGACCCCTCAACCAAGGTCATCATCATTGGCCTTTACAACGATATCCCGCTCTATCGCGACCTCATCCGCAATGGCATTTCTGAATATATCGTATCGCCGGTCGCCATGTCCGATGTGCTCAGCGCGATCGCGCAGATCTTCGTTGATCCCGATGCCGAACCGTTGGGCCGCAGCATTGCCTTCATCGGCGCCAAGGGCGGCGTCGGTTCATCGACGCTTGCGCATAATTGCGCCTGGGGTATCTCCAACCTGTTTTCCACCGAAGTGGTGCTGGCCGATCTCGACCTGCCCTATGGCACCGCCAATATCAATTTTGATCAGGATCCGCCGCAGGGCATTTCCGAGGCGGTCTTTTCGCCCGAGCGGCTGGACGAAATGTTTCTCGACCGGCTTTTGACCAAATGTTCCGAGCGTCTGTCGTTGCTCGCAGCACCGTCGATGCTCGACCGTCCCTACGACTTCGATGCGACAGCCTTCCAGCCGTTGATGGAAATCCTGTTGCGCAATGCCCCGGTCTCTGTGCTCGATGTGCCGCATCAATGGTCTGACTGGACCCGCACCGTTCTGGCAGAAGCGGATGAGGTCGTGATCACCGCGGTGCCGGATCTCGCCAATCTGCGCAACGCCAAGAACCTGTTTGATTCGCTGAAGAAGATCCGGCCGAACGACAAGGTCCCGCATCTGGTGCTCAACCAGGTCGGCTTGCCGAAACGGCCTGAAATATCGCCCAGCGATTTCTGCGATTCCCTCGAGATCGAGCCGGTGGCAATCATTCCGTTCGATGGCGTGCTGTTTGGCAATGCCGCCAATAGCGGCCGGATGATCGCCGAGATCGACAAGAAAGCCCCAACCGCCGAAACCTTTTCGCAGCTTGCCCATCTGCTGACCGGCCGGGCAACAGCCAAGAAAGCCAAAAAAGGCGGGCTTGGCAAGGTTCTCGGGATGCTCGGACGCAAGTAACTGACAGTCAAACGGAAACCGGATTGAGCGCATGTTTGGTAAACGAGGAAATGACGGCTTCGGGAAGGGTGGGTCCATCAGTCCCGTTTTGCAACCGGCGATATCCGGCGCCGGCGTAGCCGTTGCCGAGCGCACCAGTGCGCCGGTGCTCGCCGAACCCGTGCGCGAAACGATGACGGTTTCCAGGACACAGCCATCTCCGCCGCCGGTGCGCAAGAAAGCTGCCCGCACCGAGGATTATTACGATACCAAATCGCAGGTCTTCTCGGCACTGATCGATACGATCGACCTGTCGCAGCTCGCCAAGCTCGACAATGAGAGCGCGCGCGAGGAAATCCGCGATATCGTCAACGACATCATCACGATCAAGAATTTCGCGATGTCGATCTCCGAGCAGGAGGAACTGCTTGAGGATATTTGCAACGACGTCCTCGGTTATGGGCCGCTGGAACCGCTCCTGGCACGCGACGATATCGCCGATATCATGGTCAATGGCGCCGGCCAGACCTTTATCGAAGTCAACGGCAAGACCATCGAATCCGAAGTGCGGTTCCGCGACAATGCGCAGCTTCTGTCGATCTGCCAGCGTATCGTCTCCCAGGTCGGCCGCCGTGTGGACGAATCCTCGCCGATCTGCGATGCCCGTCTTCCCGATGGTTCCCGTGTCAACGTCATCGCCCCGCCGCTTGCTATCGACGGCACCGCACTTACCATCCGTAAGTTCAAGAAGGACAAGCTGAAGCTTGACCAGCTGGTCAAGTTCGGCGCGATCACGCCGGAAGGTGCGGTCCTTCTGCAGATCATCGGCCGCGTCCGCTGCAACATCGTCATCTCCGGCGGTACCGGCTCCGGCAAGACGACCCTGTTGAATTGCCTGACCGGCTATATCGATCTGGAAGAACGGGTCATTACCTGCGAAGACACGGCCGAACTGCAGCTGCAGCAGCCGCATGTGGTGCGCCTGGAAACCCGCCCGCCAAATATCGAAGGCGAGGGCGAGATCACCATGCGCGATCTCATCAAGAACTGCCTGCGTATGCGGCCTGAACGCATCATCGTCGGCGAAGTCCGCGGACCGGAAGTCTTCGACCTGCTACAGGCGATGAACACCGGTCACGATGGGTCCATGGGCACCATCCATGCCAATACGCCGCGCGAATGCCTGAGCCGTATGGAATCGATGATCGCCATGGGCGGTTTCACGCTTCCGGCCAAGACAGTGCGCGAAATCATTGCCGGCTCCATCGATGTGATCATCCAGGCGGCGCGCCTGCGCGATGGCTCGCGCCGCATCACCCATATTACCGAGGTGATCGGCATGGAAGGCGACGTGATCATCACGCAGGACCTGATGCGCTACGAGATGGAAGGTGAAGACGCCAACGGCAAGATCATCGGCCGGCACAAGTCAACGGGGATCGGCCGCCCGCATTTCTGGGATCGCGCCCGCTATTTCAACGAGGACAAACGGCTGGCCGCGACGCTGGATGCGATGGAAAAGGACTGAGGGCCATCATGTTCGGAATAGATATCACCATTCTGGCGATCGTTGGTCTTGTCGCGCTTTCGACGGCGGGCCTTGCCTATGGCATTCTGTTCACGCGCATCGAAACTGAAAAGAAAGCGGAAAGCCGCGTCCGCAAGGTCAAATCCGCCGAAACCGACAGGGTGCAGGTCAAGGCCGCCCGCGACCGCGTCAATGAAATGTCCAAACGCCGCAAATCCGTGCAGGATTCGCTGAAGGATCTCGAGAAGAAACAACAGGAAAAATCGGCCAAGGCGAAGCCGAGCATGAAAATCCGCCTGATCCAGGCCGGCTTCAAGATCTCGATGTCGCAGTTTTATATCGCCAGTGTGGTTTTCGGCGCAGTGGCCAGCTTCCTCGCCCTGATCGCCGGGATGGGTTTGCCTGTTATTGCCGGGATCTTTCTGATCGGCAGTGCCGGATTTCCGCGCTGGTTCATCAATTTCATGATCAAGCGGCGCGCTGCAGCGTTTCTAAGCGAATTTCCCAATGCGCTCGACATCATGGTCCGTTCGATCAAGTCGGGCCTGCCGCTGAACGACGCGATCCGGCTGATTGCCGGGGATGGCATGGAGCCGGTCAAGACGGAGTTCAAGCGCATTATCGAAGCACAGCAGGTTGGCCTGAATATTCCGGAAGCCTGTGCGCGCATGATCAACACCATGCCGCTGCCGGAGGTTAATTTCTTCGCCATCGTCATCGCCATCCAGGCGCAGGCCGGCGGCAATCTTTCGGAAGCCCTTGGCAATCTTTCCAAGGTGCTGCGTGAACGCAAGAAGATGAAGGCCAAGGTTCAAGCGCTCTCCATGGAAGCCAAGGCTTCGGCCTGCATCATCGGGGCGCTGCCGTTCATTGTCGCGTTCCTGGTCTACATGACCTCGCCGGATTACATGATGATCCTGTTCACGGATCCGCGTGGCCATCTGATCATGGGTTGTTCGTTGGTCTGGATGTCGATCGGCATCTGGGTCATGCGCAACATGATCACTTTCGACATTTAAAAAGGGTCCGGCATGATCAATACCCTGACAGATCCGAATATTATCGTCGCCTTCCTCGTGGCAGTGGCGGTCCTGGCGACATTCTATTCGCTCGCCGCGCCCTTTTTGGAGCGGGGCAATCTGGAAAAACGGATGAAATCCGTAGCGACGGAGCGGGAGATGATCCGGGCGCGCGAGCGCGTGCGTCTCAACGCCGAGGTCAGCGGCGGCAAGGGGTCGCTGCGAGCGCAGAACAACACGTCGGTCCGCCAGCTCGTCGACAAGCTGAACCTGCGCAAGGCGCTGGTCGATGAGAATACCGTCAATCGGCTGAAGTCGGCCGGATACCGGTCGCAAAACGCATTGAACATGTTTCTCGCGGCCCGCTTTTCGCTTCCCTTCCTGTTTCTGGCCGTTGGCGCATTCTATATTTTCGGTCTGGGCTATCTCGGTGACAAACCATTCTTCGTCCGGATTCTGGCGGTCATCTGCAGCGCCTATCTCGGTTTTTACGCGCCCAACATCTTCATTTCCAATGCCGTCACCAAACGCCAACAATCGATTCGCAGGGCGTGGCCGAACGCATTGGATTTGCTGCTGATCTGCGTGGAATCGGGTGTTTCGATGGAACTCGGCATGCGCCGCGTGGCCGATGAAATTGCCGAACAGTCGGCGCCGCTTGCGGAAGAGCTGGTGCTTACCACGGCGGAACTGTCGTTTCTGCCCGACCGGCGCGTCGCATTGGAAAATCTCGGCACCCGCACCGGGCTCGACGATGTCAAATCGGTCATGCAGGCGCTGATCCAGGCCGACCGCTATGGCACGCCGGTCGCACAGGCGCTCAGGGTGCTTGCCCAAGAAAGCCGCGACCAGCGCATGAACGAGGCGGAAAAGAAGGCTGCGGCCCTGCCGCCCAAGCTCACCGTGCCGATGATCCTGTTCTTCCTGCCGGTGCTGATCGCCGTCATCCTCGGCCCGGCCGGTATCCAGGTCTCCGACAAGTTCTGATCCGGTTATCGTTGAAAAGCACGGCAACGAGAGGTGCCACGCGCAGCGTCCGTGCTGTTTGTTTCAGCTGAGTGGGAAAGATGCGCACAGTTGCGCCATCACGCCGGGTTGCGATTTGAGACCAGAGGCTGCGTCATGCCACAGCGGTGACGCACACCGGTCTTCTGCCTTTTGGCAGCCGGCAGGGCTCAGTTCGTGCCCTTGTCGTCCTTGGCAAGTTTCTGCCAGGCGTTCTGCTGCGACATGATCGAGCGCAGATATTTGACATTGGCCTCGGCCTGATCCTGGGAAAGCTCCTGGCGGGCGATCTGTTCGGCCTCGGGGAAGCGTCCCTGCAGGCCGATGGCAAGCGCCAGGTTCTGGCGCACGCTGCTGTCGGCGCCGGGCTGACCGACGGCCGAGCGAAGATAGGTTTCCGCCGTCTTCAAATCCTTGTTCAAAAGATAGGACATGCCGAGATTGGACAGCACCGTCGGTTCGTTCGGTTGAATATCGAGCGCCTCGCGATAGCGCTGCCGGGCTTCGCCAGCGCGGCCGAGCTGATCGAGGATCGCGCCTTCCGCCGATTTCAGTTTCCAGTCTGGGCGGTCGGGGGTCTGGGCGCGGGTAATCGTGTTGAGAGCCTGCTCCAGCTGACCGGCTGCCGCCTGTGATTTTCCATAGGCCGCAAGAACTTCGCGGTCGGTCGGGAAACTGATTGCGACCTGCTGCATGACGGCGAGCGCCTGTTCGTTGCGGCCGGTCATGCGCAGCATGTTGGCATAGTTCAGACCGGCGGCGCGATCCTTCGGATTGCGCTCATAGGCCTTGCCGATGCTTTCGGCCGCTGCCGAGAGTTCGTTCGCGTTCATCGCCTGTACGGGCTTGGAAAAACTGGCGGAGGGAATGGAGCCTGTCGTCAGCTCCTTCTTCTGCGTGCCGCAGCTGGACAGCGTCACCGCAAGGATCACGATGGCGGTCCCCTGCAGGAACCGGTTGCTGGAAAAAGACCGTTGTCCGTGTGACTTCATCGCCAATGCCCCTCAGCATTTTACCAAGCACCGGACAAAATCCACAACAAATCGGCGCAATCTCCATTCCAGCAATAATCTGTTAACCCTAACAGAGCGTTAATCACCTGATTCTGCACCAGTCCCTGCGAAAGTTTTCCATGGCCCCCTATCAATTCATCGACCGTCCGTCGCCCTTCAATACCAGCGGCGGCAAGACCCTGCCGATCTTTGCGGTCACCCCGGCCCATATCGATATCGGTGCCATCGATCCGATCGCACTCGACTGGGCCCGCAAGGCAGGCTTCAAGGCGGAGGCGGGCGCCGTCCTCCTGATCCCCTCTGCAGATGGTCATCTCGGCGGCGCGCTGTTCGGGCTTGGCGCCAATCCCTCGGAATCACCGTTCCTGACGGGTAAGCTGGCGCGCACATTGCCGGCCGGCAAATGGCATATCGAGACCGCACCGCTGACGGCAAACCGGCTGGCGCTGGGGTATGGCCTCGGCTCCTACAGCTTTGGCCGTTACAAAACTTCGGGTAAGGAAGCGCCGACATTGATGATCCCGGCCGATGCCGATGCCGCCGATATCAAGCGGCAGCTGGCTGGCGTCTTTCTTGCCCGTGACCTGATCAACATGCCGACCAACGACATGGGGCCAAACGCGCTGGAGGAAGCCTTCCGTGCCTTCGGAGATCACTACAAGGCCAAGGTTTCCACCGTTTCCGGCGATGATCTGCTCAAGCAGAATTTCCCGTTGATCCATACCGTTGGCCGCGCCAGCGCCGAGGCGCCGCGCCTGCTCGAACTGCGCTGGGGCAAGAAAGGTCACCGCAAGGTTACGCTTGTCGGCAAGGGCGTCTGCTTCGATACCGGCGGTCTCGACATCAAGCCTGCTGCGTCCATGCTGTTGATGAAGAAGGATATGGGCGGCGCTGCCAATGTTATGGGGCTGGCCCTGATGATCATGGACGCCAAACTGAAAGTGGATCTGCGCGTGCTGGTGCCGGTGGTCGAAAACTCGATCTCGGCCAATGCCTTTCGCCCAGGCGATATCTACCGCAGCCGCAAGGGCCTGACGGTTCAGATCGACAACACCGATGCCGAGGGCAGGCTGATCCTTGCGGACGCCCTGGCTTTCGCAGATGAGGAAGAGACGGATCTGCTGATCGACATGGCGACGCTGACCGGGGCTGCCCGCGTCGCGCTCGGCCCCGACCTGCCGCCATTCTATACCGACGACGATGATCTAGCGCATGATCTGACGGAATCGAGCCTGACGGTCGATGATCCGATGTGGCGCATGCCGCTCTACAAGGGGTATGAGAAGGATATCGCAGCACGGATCGCCGACCTCACCAATGCCCCCTCGGGCGGTATGGCCGGGTCGATCACGGCGGCTCTGTTCCTGAAGCGCTTTGTCACCAACGCCAAGAGCTGGGCGCATTTCGACATTTTCGGCTGGGCGCCGACGGAGCGGCCGCATTCGCCGCTGGGTGGCGAAGCGCAGGCCATCCGGGCGCTCTATCATCTGATTGCAAACGGCAAGAAATAGGCCGGGCGCTCCTGAAGTGGACGTGCCCCCGTTCGTTCGAACAGGGGCATGTTTCAACATCATCGAAAGACAGTGGAGCCTACTCGTTGATCAGCCGCTTCAACAGCTCGATTTCATGCGACAGCTTGGTGTCGCCGGTGATCAGGTCCTCGATCTTGCGCACCGCGTGCAAGACCGTGGTGTGATCGCGCCCGCCAAAACGGCGGCCGATTTCCGGGAAGGAGCGCGGGGTCAGGGTCTTCGCCAGATACATGGCGATCTGGCGCGGCTTGACGATGACGCGGGTGCGGCGGTTCGACACCAGTTCCTGGCGCGACACGTTATAGTGCTTGGCAACCACGCGCTGAATGTCTTCGATACGCACCCGGCGCGGCTCGCCGGCGTTGACAAGATGGCCGAGCAGCTCATCGACGCGTTCGATCGACAATGTCGGCTCAAACGAGAGACGGAAGAGCAGCTGGTTGAAGGCGCCTTCGAGCTCGCGGCCGCTGGCCGTGATGTTGCGGGCGACATGGCTGAGGATATTGGCGGGAATGTCGAGCGAGGCATCGTCAAGACGCGCAACTTCGAGGCGGCGCTTGAGGATTTCAAGACGCATCTCGTAATCGGGGCCTTCCATCTCGATGGCGACGCCACCCTGCAGCCGCGAGCGGACACGGGGATCGAGCGATTCCAGTTCCCACGGCGCGCGGTCGGCAGCCACGACGACCTGCTTGGCGCTATCGAGCAACATGTTGAGCAGATGGCAGAATTCGTGCTGGATCGATTTCCCCTGCAGGAACTGCATGTCGTCGATCACCAGGAGATCGATATTGCGCAGGGTTTCCTTCAAGGATAGCGCGTCATTGTCACGGATGGCGGTTGCGAAACGCCACATGAAATATTCCGCCGTCAGATAGACGACGCGCGGTGCGCGTGCACTCTGGATCGCGGCGGTGGCAATCGCCTGCAAAAGATGGGTCTTGCCGAGACCGACCGTCGAATGAATGAAAAGCGGGTTGAACCGCACCGCGCCGGCACCGGCTTCGGCAATCGTCTTGGCTGCGGCAAGGGCGACGCGGTTGGAAGAGCCCTCGACAAAGCTTTCGAATGTATAGCGTGAATCCAGCGGCGAACCGAACAAAGGCCCTGCGACCGGCTGCGACTTCTGCAGATTGCCGACCGTCACGGCCGCATGCTGGCCGAGCGTCTGGGGCGCTGAGCGGCGTGACGACGCCGGTGCAGCCGCATCGCTCTGGCTTGCCTGGGGGGTATCTTCATGAAGGCCGGGCCGGGTGCTGCGCGTTGCGCTGCGCACCACGATCTCAACCTTCAGGATCTCAGCGTCTTCCTGCTGAAAGATGCTGGTGATCAGGTCGAGATAACGGTTGTTGATCCACGACTTCAAAAAGGTCGTGGGCACTGACAGCCTGACGACACTCTTGGAGACGGATTGCAGCTTCAGCCGGCCAAACCAGCTGGCAAACACATCAGGACCGACCTGAACCTTCAAACGCGCACTGACCCGCTCGAAAAGGGCGCTCTGTATCATGTCGCCCTTTTCCCCTGCCGTTGCGTCAGACTGTTTTACCGAAATCTGACGTGCATTCTCCCCATTCTCGAATACGATCGCCGCCGTCACCGAATTACCAAGCATATTGCCGCCTTCCAATATCATTCCGCGACGCCGCCATTGCTGCCGGCGTCAGCCTTTATGTCTGTCTCGTGCGGCCCTTTTTCAAAGGCATGCCGCCCAATTCAAACGCTCTCCTGACCGTCAAGTGGAACCCTCATCTTCCTCTCGTGGTCCGGTTTCGTGCAAAATCCATTCAGCAAAGCCAAACGCATGTCCCGCTTGCACATTTCATTCCATCGTCCAGTCAGGCCTCGCGTCCTTTCCAGCCGTTCATGTCAAACCGGCCGTCCCAACCCTCGTGACAAGAAGGGCAGGCCAGTTTGTCGATAGTGCGGCCTTGCCCGCATATCCGCCATGTCCACGCAACGCGTGAGCAATGGCGCAATGTGCATTGTCGAGCGCACCCGGCAATTCTCACTGTTCACAACCAGAAGTCGCAGAGTGTCATTCCGGGCAAAGATATTGCACAGCTGAAAACCGCCAGTTCTGATTGATGGAACGTTGTGGAACCACCCCGTTACAAAAGGCTTAGGTGAAATTTGTGCCGCCTGTTGAAGGGCTGCCTTTTCATCTTGTTCACAGGTCTGTCCTGCGCCTTCTGTGAGGGGCATTTAGGCAGGATCGTGGCACAAGATCAATCGCGAATTTTAGCAGTCCGGAAGGCCCGGCCGTTGACTCTCATAGCGTGTCCTGCATGGACGGGAGCCCTTCGCAAGAGAATCGCTTTTGAATCAAGGGCTTTGAATTTTGACCCGGATGTTAGCTGGCGAAAAACAAAAAAAATAAAAAATTTCTTGACTCGTTTAGAGCCCGGATGGGCCTTGCCAGGAGGCGGTTGAGTCTATGCCTCCTCCCGCAACCATTTGAATTTATTAGAAAATTATTGTCATTGCGGAGACATATTAATTTTTTTAAAGGAAGGGGCTTCAGTCTGCCGGAAGTCCGAATCTGAAAAGCCCGGTCATGGACCGGGCTAATTCATTGATGATATTTTAATAAGCCGGCTTAAGCCGAAAGCGAGTTGACGCGGCTTGCGAGACGCGAAACCTTGCGCGATGCCGTGTTGGCATGCAGCACGCCCTTGGTGGCTGCGCGCATCAGCTCCGGCTGGGCTGCCTTCAGGGCTGCCTGAGCGAGAACCTGGTCGCCGGAAGCGATGGCTTCCTCGACCTTGCGGATGAAGCCGCGAACGCGCGAACGGCGGGACTTGTTGACTTCCGTGCGGCGGGCGATCTTGCGGGTCGCTTTTTTCGCCGAAGTTGTATTGGCCATTTGGTGTCTCTCTTCGAAATCTGACAAAAACTCTCTACCGCCGTGCCGGGTCACTGCGACCTGTCGTCCAAGCAAGTAGGGAGCAATATCGGAAAACCTTGGAGCGGCTTTCCAAACTGTGGGCGGCATATAGCCTTAAACAACCCTCCCGTCAACGCGCTATTTTCGAAAACGCGGCTTGCGGGCATGCCCGGCAGTATCGGCTATTTCTGGCATTTCGGGCAATAGAAGGTGGAACGGCCCGCCTGCACGACGCGCGCGACCGTCCCGCCGCAGCCAGGCGTGCGGCAAGGCTCGCCTTCGCGATCATAGACGGAGAACGAATGCTGGAAATAGCCGAGCGTGCCATCCGTCTGGATATGGTCGCGCAGCGACGACCCGCCGGCAGCAATGGCATCGGCAATGACGGCCCGGATCGCCTCGGTCAAGAGCACGAGCATTGGTTTTGGCCTACCCTTGGCATCCACCAGCGTGCCGGCGGCGCGCAGCGGCGACAGGCCGGACCGCCACAGCGCCTCGCAGACATAGATATTGCCAAGGCCGGCAATGGTCTTCTGGTCGAGCAGCGCCGATTTCAAAGGCTGCGCCTTGCCTGAAAAACGGGCGGCCAGATAGGCGGCATCGAGCACATTGCCGGTCGGCTCCTCCCCAAGCCCGCGCAGGAAGACATTGCCGGAGAGCGTTTCACGCCGGGCAAGGTCCATGAAACCGAAACGGCGCGGGTCGTTATAGATGACGCGGACAGGGCCGTTTGCGCCTTCCAGGTGGAAGACCACATGATCATGCTTTTCGCTCTTACCGCGCGGATGGTGAAAATCGCCGGGTGTTGCGGATGCAGTGCCGTCCTCCACCCGGAACGATCCGGACATGCCGAGATGGGCGATGATCACGTCGCCGCCTTCAAGATCGATCAGGAGATATTTCGCCCGCCGGCCGAGCGAAGTGATCCGCTGTCCCGACACCAGCGCTGCAAAGCCGTCGGGGAAAGGGAAGCGCAGGTCCGGGCGGCGCAGTTCGGCTTTCACCAGAAGCGCACCTTCCATGGCGGGCGCAAGGCCGCGCCTGACCGTTTCCACCTCGGGAAGTTCCGGCATTCCTGTCTCCTCATCGTCAGCCAAAGGGCCGGGGCCATTTGGCAATTCCATTCGCAGCCCACATATCCTATAGCAAGCCGGTCCTGGACCGGCGCGAATGCCGCAGGCC
The DNA here is from genome assembly GCF_001426685.1 of Rhizobium sp. Root483D2. Classification (GTDB taxonomy): domain Bacteria; phylum Pseudomonadota; class Alphaproteobacteria; order Rhizobiales; family Rhizobiaceae; genus Pararhizobium; species Pararhizobium qamdonense. Next base: position 256,821 of record NZ_LMFB01000012.1, read on the forward strand.
GCAGCCTGCGGCAGAGATAGCGTGGATGAAGCGAATTCGCTATGGTCGGCGCAACAGCGATTGAACGGAGTAGATCTTGATGACGGGTGAGCGCACTTCTGCCGATGGCGGCATGGAAACCTCCTACGGGTTTCGCCAGGTTGGCCAGGGCGAGAAACAGGCGCTCGTCAACGACGTCTTCCACAAGGTCGCCAAGCGCTACGACATCATGAATGACGTCATGTCCATGGGGCTGCACCGCGCCTGGAAGGATGCGATGATCGCTTCGCTCAATCCGCGCCGATCCGAGGATTACAAGGTTCTCGACGTGGCCGGCGGCACCGGTGATATCGCCTTTCGCATTGTCGAGGCATCGGACCGCAAGGCGCATGCGACCGTGCTCGATATCAACGGTTCGATGCTCGGCGTCGGTGCCGAGCGCGCCGGAAAGAAGGGCCTGTCGCAAAATCTCACCTTCGTCGAGGCCAATGCCGAGGAGCTGCCGTTCGAGGCCAATTCCTTCGACGCCTATACGATCGCCTTCGGCATCCGCAATGTGCCGCGCATCGACGTGGCGCTTGGTGAAGCCTACCGCGTTTTAAAGCGCGGCGGCCGCCTGCTTGTCCTGGAATTCTCCGAGGTCGAAATGCCGCTGCTCGACAAGGTCTATGATGCCTGGTCGTTCAATGCGATCCCGAAATTCGGCCAGATGGTGACCGGCGATGCCGAGCCCTACCAGTATCTGGTGGAATCGATCCGCAAGTTCCCCAACCAGCGCGATTTCGCCGCCATGATCACCAAGGCCGGCTTTTCGCGCGTCACCTATACCAATTACACCGCCGGCATTGCCGCGCTGCATTCCGGCTGGAAGATCTGACGCATGATATCCATTTTCGTGAAGCGCTCTAAGGGGCTGCATCGGTGCGGCGGCAAGCCGCTATGAGCACGCCTGGAGCCTATCTTCGCCTCATCCGGATCGGCTGGGTTCTGGTGCGCGAGGGCGTCGTGTCGGCGCTGCCATCGGAAGACCTGCCGCCGCTTCCCAAAGCCGCGCAATCCGTCGCGGGTCTTTTTGCGCGCCGTCGCGCCAGGCAAGAAGACCGCAGCGACCGGCTGGCCCGCGCGATCGAGCGGCTCGGCCCCTCCTACGTAAAGATCGGCCAGTTCCTGGCCACCCGCCCGGATGTGGTCGGCGCCGAATTTGCCGAGGATCTGTCCTTCCTGCAGGATCGCATGGCGACGTTTCCGGTTGCCGAAGCACGCGCCGCCGTCGAGGCCTCGCTCGGCCGTCCGGTTGCCGAACTCTACACCCATTTCGGCGACCCGATCGCCGCTGCTTCGATTGCGCAGGTCCATCCCGCAATGGTGCTGAAGGACGGCGTCGAGCAGAAGGTTGCCGTGAAGGTCATCCGCCCCGGCGTTCGCCAGCGTTTTGCCCATGATCTGGAGGCCATGTTCCTCGTTGCCAGGCTGCAGGAGCGTTTCCTGCCCCATAGCCGCCGCCTGCGGCCGGTCGAGGTGACGAAGACACTGGAGCAGACCACCAAGATCGAGATGGATCTGAGGCTTGAGGCCGCAGCTTTGTCCGAGCTCGGCGAGAACGCCGCAGATGATCCGGGCTTCCGGGTGCCGAAGGTCGATTGGGAACGCACCGGCCGCGATGTGGTGACCATGGAGTGGATCGACGGCACCAAGATGTCGGATGTCGAGGGCCTGCGCGCCGCCGGCCACGATCTCGATGCGCTGGCCGATACGCTGATCCAGTCGTTCCTGCGCCACACCCTTCGCGACGGCTTCTTCCATGCCGACATGCACCAGGGCAATCTGTTCGTCGATCAAAACGGTATGATCGTCGCCGTCGATTTCGGCATTGTCGGCCGTCTCGGCAAGAAGGAGCGCCGCTTCCTTGCCGAAATCCTCTATGGCTTCATCACCCGTGATTACCGCCGCGTCGCCGATGTACATTTCGAGGCGGGCTATGTGCCCTCCCACCACGATGTCGCAAGCTTTGCCCAGGCGATCCGCGCCATCGGCGAGCCGATCCACGGCCAGCCGGCCGAAACCATCTCCATGGCCAAGCTTTTGACGCTGCTGTTCGAGGTCACCGAACTCTTTGACATGGAGACAAGGCCCGAACTGGTGATGCTGCAAAAGACCATGGTCGTTGTCGAAGGTGTTGCCCGCACGCTCAATCCGCGCTTCAACATGTGGAAGGCGTCCGAGCCAGTGGTCGGCGCCTGGATCCGCGATAATCTCGGTCCCAAACGTATTCTCGGAGACGTCAAGGAGGCCCTTCATGCCGCCGTCAGGCTGGCAGAAGCAGCACCGGAGATTGCCGCCAAGACCGAGAAGTTTTCGCGTGAAATCACCGCCATGGCCGAAAACGGCATGCGCTTCGATGCCCAGACTGCCGAAGCCATCGGCCGGGCCGAGGCGCGTCACAGCCGCTCCGGCCGTGCAGCGCTTTGGGTGATCGCGGTGACGCTGATCGTGATTGCCTGGCGGATGTTTTAAGCGGCTATTCCTTGCCCGATTTGATCATGATGTCGCGGAATTCCACCTCCACGGTGTCGGCGTAGCGCAGCCCGTTGGTCTTGTCGTGGCGCATGAAGGCGGGCGGCTTGATGGTCACGGTCAGCGTATATTTGCCGTCGCCGGGAACCTTGATGTTGCGGCCATAATGGTAAAGCCCCGGGTGCCAGAGAAACGGCACCTCGAAAGGCCCGATCTTGCGGCCACCATCTGCAGGTTTCAGGCTCGCCTTGATCTTCAAATAGGGGATGAAGCGGTGATCGCCGGCATCGCTGACCGAAATCTCGATATGGCAATTCTCCGTGTCCGGCTCCGTCCATTCGAGTTCGCCTTCGCTTTTGAGCATATACATGCCCTCGGCCCGCTCCTGGGCATAGCCGACGATATAGTCGCCGGCCCGCTGCGTGCCGCCGCTGTCGGCCACCTCTTCGGCCATGTAGCGCAGGGATGCCTGGTAGGCGTCGCCCTCGGCGCGCGCCATGTCGAGTTGCTTGCGGTCGGCTTCGTCGCTGGGTTTGGTCGGTGGGGTTCGCGTGCGCATGGATAGGGCTCCGGCGTTTGTTGGATGCACGGAAACGTCGAACTTGCCGCTGAGGTTCCAAAACCAGGGGCATCGCTGTCAAGTGAGGGGTGCACGTCAACTGCCGCGTTGTTTTCAGTTTAAGTGGAAACATTGTGAAACGAAAAACGGGAAAGATTACAGAGATTTCATGATGTTGGACTTCATTATGGCGTAGTTTCAATCTACCTGTCGCGGATACGAAGACCGCGACCCCCGATTGAAGCCGAAAGAGATGTGAATGGCGGATGCCACCCGGAAAATTGCCCCTGCGGTTGAAGAGCAGACCGCTGCTGCCGCGCCTCAGCCGGTGCCTGCCCGCAGCAGGCGCCGCCGGATGCGCAAGCGCTGGCTGATTCTTCCGGTTCTGGTTCTCGGAGCGGCTGCCTGGTATGGCTGGTCTGTCTATGGCAAGCAGGAAGCAGCCACCGCCGCCGTCACGGAAATGCCGGTGCGCGGCGATATCGAAAACAGCGTCACCGCATCCGGACTTTTGAGCCCCATCAAGGATGTCGATGTCGGCGCCCAGGTTTCAGGCCAGCTGAAAAGCCTCAAGGTCGAGATCGGCGATAGCGTCAAGGAAGGCCAGCTGATCGCCGAGATCGACAGCGCCTCCATCGAAACGCAGATCGAAATAGCCGAGGCCGAGCTTGCCAATCTCGAAGCGCAGATGATCGACAAATCGGCGCAGGTGGTTCTGGCCAGTGCCAACCTGACGCGCCAGCGCGCGCTTGTGGCAGGCAACAGCGCCGCCCAGTCGGCGCTCGACGAGGCGGTGGCGGCCCTTGCTGCAGCGGAAGCCAATGTGGATTCGCTGAAAGCCCAGGTCCGCAAGCAGGAGGCAACGCTCAAGGATGCCCGCATCAGCCTTGGCTATACCAAGATCTATGCGCCGCTGACGGGAACGATCATCAATACCTCGGCTAAGGAAGGCCAGACGCTGAATTCCAACCAGACGGCGCCGACCATCGTCACCATCGGCAATCTCTCGACCATGACGGTCGAAGCGCAAGTGTCTGAGGCCGATGTCGGCAAGCTGAAACTGGGCATGAACGCCTATTTCACCCTGCTCGGCCAGCCGGGCAAGCGCTATCCCGGCACCTTGCGCCAGATCAAGCCGACGCCTGCGACCGAAAACAATGTCGTGCTCTATTACGCCCTGTTCGACGTGCCCAATCCCGATGGGACGCTGATGATGAACATGACGGCGCAGGTCTTCTTCGTCGAATCCTCGGCAAAGGACGTGCTGACCGTGCCGGTTGCGGCCGTTCATTTCGGCCGCGACCGCGCCTCCGGGGAGGTCACGGTCGTCACCGCCTCCGGCGCCCGTGAAACCCGCAAGGTCGAAACCGGCATCCGCAACCGGGTGCGGGTCGAGATCAAGCAAGGTCTTGACGAGAAGGACACGATCGTCGTTAGCCAAGGCTCCGGGGATGGCGGGTCCGGTGACAGAGCTACATCCAGCCGGGGTAATTCGCGGCGCGGCATGCCGCCGATGTTCTAAGGACGCACCTCGATGACCCCGATCATCTCGCTCAAGGATATCCGCAAGACCTTCGTCAACGGCGACGTGGCCGTCGAGGTCCTGCGCGGCGTTTCGCTCGATATCCAGCCGGGCGAATTCGTCGCCATCGTCGGCGCGTCCGGTTCCGGCAAGTCGACTTTGATGAACATCCTCGGCTGTCTCGATACGCCGACCGGCGGCCGCTATCTGCTCGAAGGCGAGGACGTCTCTGGTCTGAATGCCGACGAGCTTGCGGCAAGACGGCGCCAATTGTTCGGCTTCGTCTTCCAGAGCTATAATCTCGTGCCAACCGCCACAGCGCAGGAAAATGTCGAGATCCCCGCCATCTATGCCGGCATGCCGGCGCGCGAGCGGGAGGAGCGTGCGAGCATGCTTTTGCGCTCGCTGCGGCTCGGCGACCGGCTCGATCACCTGCCAAACCAGCTGTCCGGCGGTCAGCAGCAGCGTGTCTCGATCGCACGCGCGCTGATGAATGGCGGCCAGATCATCCTCGCCGACGAGCCCACCGGCGCGCTCGACAGCCAGAGCGGCAAGGAAGTGATGGCGACGCTGCGGCAGATGAATGAAGACGGCCATACCGTCATCATCATCACCCACGCCCCGGAACTGGCCGAATCCGCCGATCGCGTCATCGAAATCAGCGACGGCCTTATCGTCGCGGACCGGATACCTGGCAATGTCAGGCGGATCGGCCGCGCCAAGCCGGTTCTGGCGGCCCGCAAGCCCGGAAAAGCCGCGATTATCACCGATGTGGCCGCCGCCGTGCGCATGTCGTTCCGCGCGCTTCGGGCCAATCTGTTTCGAACCATCCTGACATTGCTGGGCATCGTCATCGGTGTCAGCTCGGTCGTGGCGATGCTCGCCATCGGCACCGGCGCGCAGGATTCCGTGCTCAGCCGCATTGCCGCCATGGGTTCCGACCTTCTGGTCGTGCGGCCGAACATGTCGAATTTCCGCGGCGGCGAAGGCGGCAGCATCGTCTCGCTCATTCCCTCCGATGCCGATGCCATTCTGGAACTGCCCAATATCAGCTTCGCGGTGCCGGAAATGTCGAGCACGCTCACGGTCCGCGCCGGCAATCTCGATACGCAGACGACGGTCAACGGCACGGTGCCGCAATTCCCGCAGGCCAAATCTTGGACCGTCGAGGATGGCGCATTTCTCGAAAAGACCGACATGGACGCCTATGCGTCAGTCGCCGTGCTCGGCCGCACCGTCGCCGATGCGCTGTTTCCCGATGGCGCCGATCCGCTCGGCCAATATATTCTGATCAAGAACATCCCCTTCCAGGTCATCGGCGTGATGTCGAAAAAGGGCGCCAGCGCCGGTGGTAATGACCAGGACGATACCGTTCTGGTGCCGCTGTCGACCGGCAACCTGCGCCTGTTCGGGGCGAGAAACGTTCGCTCCATCACCGTGCAGGTGAAGGATGGCGACGCCATCAACGTGACGCAGGACCAGATCCAGGCGCTTCTGGATGAACGTCACAAGCGCCAGGACACGCAGATCATCAACATGGCCGCGATCCGCGAAACCTTTACCGAGACCTCGAATATCCTCAAGGTCTTCCTCGGGTCGATCGCCGCCATCTCGCTCTTGGTCGGGGGCATCGGGGTGATGAACATCATGCTGGTTTCCGTCACCGAGCGCACCCGCGAGATCGGCATCCGCATGGCAACGGGTGCGCGCAGCCGCGATATCCTCACCCAGTTCATCGTCGAGGCTCTGGTCGTGTCCGCGCTCGGCGGCCTGATCGGCGTCGGGCTCGGCCTCAGCATCGGTGCAGTGGCGCAGGCCTTCGGCATCGCCGTCAGCTTTGCGCCGGGGCCCGTCATCCTTGCCTTTGGCAGCGCCTTTCTCACCGGGCTGATCTTCGGCTATCTGCCGGCCTACAACGCCTCGCGCCTGCAGCCGGCCGTGGCGCTGGCCTCCACCTGACCGGTTCGGCACATCGTTCCGGTTGACGCAGCCTGCCTGATCGTTTCCACTGAGGCAAAGGATCAAGGAGGAAACCATGCCCGACGCTGACCGCTTCCTGGCGCAGGCCATAACGCTCGCCCGCGACAATGTCCGCAAGGGCGGGCGGCCGTTCGGCGCCGTGCTGGTGATCGATGGAGAGGTGGTGGCAACCGGCGTCAACGGCGTGATCGAGACACATGATCCGACCGCCCATGCCGAACTCGTTGCGGTGCGCGCGGCAGCGATCAAGCGCGGCACGGCGACGCTCAAGGGGGCTTCAGTCTATGCCAGCGGCCATCCTTGCCCGATGTGCCTCGCCGCCATGCGGCTGGCCGGCATTACCGACATTTCCTATGCCTATTCCAACGAAGACGGCGCCCCCTATGGGCTGACCTCGGCGCCGCTCTATGCCGATCTGAGCAAGCCTTTTGCCGATCAGCAGATGACGTTTGCCTATCGTCCGGTGCGGCCGGAGGGAGAGATGGATATCTACGACTTCTGGCGGGACATGCAGCAGGGCTAAGCCGTTGGGATCGGCCGGCACTTTGCGGCAGGCAGAGGGGTGAGATGCAGAACTATCTGTTGCGCGTATGGTCATCCCTATCGCTGCCGGGCCTGGTGATCGGCGTCCTGTTCTTTGCCGTGTCGCTAACGCCAAGCCTCATTCCGCGCCCCTATATGCTGCAGGGGGTGTTGTCCGGCTGTTCGCTGGCGGCCGGATATGGGCTCGGCGTGTTCGGCCGCTGGCTCTGGCACTATCTCGAGCTTCCTGCCCTTGCGCCAAGGATCGGGCGTGTCATCCGGGTCCTGGCTGTTGCCGGATGTGCAGGCGTCGCCATCGTTTTCCTCTGGCAGGCCGCCCGCTGGCAAAACTCCGTGCGCAGCCTGATGGGGCTTGATCCGGTGGAGACGGCCGAGCCGCTGAAACTGGCGCTGATCGCCCTTCTGGTCTTCATCGTTCTGATCACGCTCGCCCGTCTTTTCAGGATCACCTTCGCCTTTCTGTCGCGCAAATTCGAGCATGTCACCCCAAAGCCGGTCGCCCGCCTGCTCGGCATCTTTCTGGCGCTCGCGCTGTTCTGGTCGGTGGCCGACGGCCTGCTTCTGAAAGCCGGCCTGCGGCTGGCGGATTCCTCCTTCCGCGAGCTGGATGCTCTGATCGACAGCGATCTGGCGCCGCCTGCAAATCCCTTGAAGACCGGCAGCACCGGATCGCTCATTCCCTGGCAGGATCTTGGATTTCGCGGCCGCGAATTCGTCACCTCCGGCCCGACGGCGGAAAAGATCGGCGCTTTCCTTCATCAGCCGGCACTGGAGCCGATCCGGGTCTATGTCGGCCTGAATGCGGCCGAAACCGCTAAGGACCGGGCGGCGCTGGCGCTTGCCGAACTGAAGCGCACCAGCGCCTTCGAGCGCTCCACGCTGATCGTCGTGGTCCCGACCGGCACCGGCTGGGTCGATCCGGCAGCGATGGATACGGTCGAATATCTGCACCACGGTGATGTGGCGAGCGTCGCCCTGCAATATTCCTATCTCACCAGCTGGCTGTCGCTGCTGGTCGAGCCGAGCTACGGCGCGGAGGCGGGCGAGGCGCTGTTCAAGACGGTCTACGGCTATTGGACGACGCTGCCGAAGGACAGGCGCCCGAAACTCTATCTGCACGGTCTCAGCCTCGGAGCGCTGAATTCAGAGCGCTCGGCCGATCTCTTCGATGTGATCGGCGATCCCTTCCAGGGTGCCCTATGGAGCGGCCCGCCCTTTGCAAGCGCCGGCTGGAAATCGGCGACGGCAGGACGAGAGCCGGGATCTCCGGCCTGGTTGCCGCGCTTCCGCGACAGTTCCGTCATCCGCTTCACCGCCCAGAAGAATGCGCTGGATATTCCGGGTTCGTCATGGGGGCCGATGCGGATCGTCTATCTGCAATATGCCAGCGACCCCGTCACCTTCTTCGATCCCCATTCCTTCTACCGGGAGCCGGACTGGATGAAGCAGCCGCGCGGCCCCGATGTCTCGCCCTATCTGCGCTGGTATCCGGTCGTCACCATGCTGCAGCTGGCGCTGGATATGGCGATGGCGACGACCTCGCCGATGGGCTACGGCCACGTTTATGCGCCCGAACATTACATCGATGCCTGGATGGCGGTCACCGATCCGCAAGGCCTGGCGCCCGGCGATGTCGAGCGCCTGAAGGCGATGGTGTCGAAACGGGATTGAGGTTCCGGCGGCGGTATGCAGCCGGAACCTTGGATGTCAGGCGCGGCTGACGGGTGCGAGCAGCCTCAGCGCGTTGATCGTCACCAGCACGGTGGCGCCGGTATCGGCGAGGATCGCCGGCCACAGCCCGGTAATGCCGGCAATGGTGGTCACCAGGAAGACCGCCTTTAGACCCAACGCGATGATGATGTTCTGACGGATGTTGGACATCGTGCGTTTAGACAGGTCGATCATCTCGGCGACATCGCCGACCCGGCCGTGCAGAACGGCGGCATCGGCGGTTTCGAGCGCCACATCGGTGCCTCCGCCCATGGCAATGCCGATATCGGCTGCCGCCAGCGCCGGCGCGTCGTTGATCCCGTCGCCGACCTTGGCAACAGTAAATCCCTGCTGCTTCAATTCGCCGACAATCCGCTGCTTGTCTTCCGGCATCAGCTCGGCGCGCACCTCGATGCCGAGCTGCTTGCCGATGGCGGTCGCCGTGCGAGTGTTGTCGCCGGTCAGCATGACGATCTTCACACCCGCATCCGTCAGCGCTTTCAGCCCGGATTTGGCGTCGGCACGCGGCTCGTCGCGCATGGCGATCGCACCGGCCAGGGTCTCGCCGATGATCAGCACCGAGACGGTCTTGCCCTCATCGTTGAGCGCGGTGATTGCGGCCGTTTGTTCGGCAGACAGCGCAATGCGGTCGCCGGCAGATTGCGGCGAGCCAAGAAAGACCGCCTTGCCATCCACCGTCGCCGTCACACCCTTGCCGCCCAGCGCCTTCGCATCGGAAACAGCGGGAACCGCGACCTTGTCCGCTGCGGCCCGGTCCAGGATCGCCTTGGCGAGCGGATGGCTGGAGCCGGTTTCAAGCGCGGCAGCAAAGATCAGCACGTCGGCTTCGGAATGGCCGAAGGCGAGGATATCCGTGACCTTGGGCTTGCCTTCCGTCAGCGTACCGGTCTTGTCCAGTGCAACGGCGGTAATGGTACCCAGTGTTTCAAGGACGGCACCCCCCTTCAGCAACAGGCCCCGGCGGGCACCGGCCGACAAAGAGGCAGCGATGGCGGCCGGCGTCGAGATCACCAGGGCGCAGGGGCAACCGATAAGCAGGATAGCAAGGCCCTTGTAGACCCATTCACCCCATTGGGCGCCCAGGAACAACGGCGGAATGATCGCAACCAATGCTGCGACGATGACCACGCCCGGCGTGTAATAGCGCGAGAAACGGTCGATAAAACGCTCGGTCGGCGCCTTGGATTCCTGCGCTTCCTCGACCAGCTTGACGACGCGGGCAATGGTATTGTCGGCGGCCGTCGCCGTCACCCGGACGCGCAGGGCTGCATCGCCGTTGATTGTGCCGGCAAAGACCTTTTCATCGACGCCCTTGCGCACCGGCGTGCTTTCGCCGGTCACCGGCGCCTCGTCGATGGCGCTTTCGCCCGACAGGATCACCCCATCGGCGGAGATACGGTCGCCGGGACGAATCAGAATGGTGGCGCCAACGGCCAGGCTTTCAGCAGGAACCGCCCGCGTCTGGCCATTTTCCTCCAGCACCGCCTCCTTCGGCACCAGGGCCGCCAGCGACTGAATGCTCTGGCGTGCCTTTCCGGCGGCAACGCCTTCCAGAAGCTCGCCGACAAGGAACAGGAAGACGACGGCTGCCGCCTCTTCGCCGGCATTGATGATGACAGCACCAATAGCCGCAATCGTCATCAGCATCTCAATCGAAAACGGTGTTCCGGCCATCGCAGCCATGATGGCGCGCCGGGCAATCGGGATAAGCCCGATCAGCATGGCAACGATGAAGGCATAGGACGCGATCGATGGCACGAGATGGCCGACGCCATAGGCGATGACCAGCGCCGCACCCGAAAGGATCGTCAGCCTGCCCTTTTTGCTCGCCCACCACGGGCCATTCGTTGGTCCATGGTCATGCCCATGCAGGCCTTCGACGGCGTCTTTGGCAGCAGGCTTGGCATGATCGTGACCCGCATGATCGTGGCCGCCGTGATCGTTATCCGCTTGATCGTGCTTGGCATGATCGTGCTTGGAATGATCGTGGCCGTCATGGCTGTGATCACCGTGATCATGGCCGCAGCAGGCTTGCTTGGTCTCCGCAACCGGCGCAGTTTTGCCGGCGATCTGCGAGACGGAGTAGCCGAGGCCGGTCACTTTTTTGGCGATCGCCGTAAGGTCGCTGGCATCGTCATGCTTCACGGTCATCGTGCCCGCCGTCACCGAAACCGAAACGTCGGTGACACCCGGCATGCGCCGGACTGCCGTATCGATCTTGGATGCGCAGGAAGCGCAATCCATGCCCTCAACCCGGTATCGTGTCTGTGTTGCCTCTGCCATCGTCCGCTTCCTATATGCGTGCTTGTCAAACTCTGGCACCTTTCCTACATCCTCTAGTGACTAGAGGTGCAAGAGGAAAAACGATGAAAAATATCAGTATTGGCGAGGCGGCGCGAAAAAGCGGCGTCAAGGTACCGACCATCCGCTATTACGAAGGCATCGGCCTCTTGCGTGAGCCAAGCCGCAGCGAGGGCAATCAGCGCTCCTACGAGCAATCCGACCTCAATCGCCTGACCTTCATCCGCCATGCCCGCGAACTCGGTTTCGAGGTGGAGGCCATCCGCACTCTTCTCAGCCTGCAGGACAATCCCCTGCAATCCTGCGCGTCTGCCGATGCCATCGCCAAAGCAAGACTCATCGAAGTGAAGCAACGTATCCGCAGCCTGATGGCGCTGAAGGCCGAGCTGGAAATGATGGTGGAGGGGTGCGGCCACGGCCGGGTCGATCAGTGCCGGGTGATCGAGGTTCTCGCCGATCACGCCCAGTGCACGCATCACGGCCATTGAGGATGGAAGCAAAGTGTGATTGACGGCTAGAATAGAGCAAATTTTCGCTGAAAAATATTTACAGCCGCCTGGAACCTTTTAAATATTCCTGCGTTAATCGCCAGTCGATAATCCTACCCGTCAATTTTATATGCCCGGAAAAATTTAATGCCAGATCGGTCCCGCCGAGCCCAGTTGCGCGAAACGACGTCGCAAGCCCACGCCTCGCTCGACCGGATGGTCGGATCCTTTGATAGCGCGGATTCATACAAAAGCTATCTGCGGGGCATCTGCGCATTCCGCGAGGCTGTCGAGCGAAAGCTCACATCAACAGGCTGGCCGCCGCATTGTGATGGGTGGAGCCCCGAGCTGTTTTCAGATCTGATCGCGCAGGACCTTCAAAACCTGGGCGTCAACCCGCAGCCGATGGTGGAGGAGCCGGACGTGGAGCAGAGCCCCGAGGCTTTGCTGGGCATGCTCTATGTGCTGGAAGGCTCCGCACTTGGCGCCCGCGTTCTTTACAAACGGGCGCAGACGCTTGGCTTTGATGCGGATTTTGGCGCCCGGCATCTGGCTGTTCAGTCGCGCCGCAGCGATCGCTGGCCCGCGTTTCTGGCCTTGCTTGAAAATGCCGATGATATCGATATGGACCGGGTGGCCGATGCCTCGCGGGCAACATTCAAGGCTGCCGAACAGGCATTCCGTCAGGCATCCCATGAGCCAGCATGACATCAATCCTACCGGGCAGGTAGATCTCACCAATTGTGACCGCGAGCCGATCCATCTTCCCGGCAGCATCCAGCCGCATGGTTGCCTGATCGCCTGCGATGCCCGGGCGGCAACGGTTCTGCGGCATTCCGCCAATGCCGGAACCATGCTGGGTGTTTCTGCGGATCTCAACGGCTTGCCGCTCGAAACGCTTGTCGGGTCAGAGGCGACGCATACGTTGCGCAACGCGCTATCGACGCTCGCAGAAGGCGGCCGTCCGGCGCTGCTGCCGGGGCTGCATGTTACGGCCGGTATTTTCGATGTCTCGGTGCACATTTTCCGCTCGACCGTCATTATCGAGTTCGAGCCTGCGTCCGCCGGCCAGCCGCTGCAGCTTGCGCGCAGCCTGATCGGCCGCATCAGCGATATCGGCGATATCGATGGCTTGGTGCGCCAGTCCGCCCGGCTGATCCGTGGCATGCTGGAATATGATCGCGTGATGATCTATCGCTTCGAGCAGGACGGCTCCGGCAAGGTGGCCGCCGAGGCCAAGCGCGGTGATCTCGAAAGCTTTCTCGGCCAGTATTTTCCCGCCAGCGATATTCCGCAGCAGGCCCGCATCCTCTATTTGAAAAACACCATTCGCATTATCGGCAATGCCAGCGGCGAGCGGATCGGCCTTGTGCCGGTTTTCGACGCCTCGGGCGAGGCGCTGGACCTGTCGCTGGCGCATCTACGCAGCGTTTCGCCCATCCATTGCGAATATCTGCGCAACATGGGTGTCGCGGCATCGATGTCGATTTCGATCATTGTCGATGGCGCTCTCTGGGGCCTGATTGCCTGTCACCATTACCAGCCGCGGATTTTGTCGATGGCGGAACGGGTGGCGGCCGAAATGTTCGGCGAATTCTTCTCGCTGCACCTGACGTCGCTGCGGCAGAAATCCAAGCTGGCAGCCGCCAACCGCGCCCGCGCCTCGCTTGATCGGTTCCTGCGCCTGGCCTCTCATCACGCCGATATCGCCCATTTGCTGACGGAACACCTGCCGGATTTCGATGCGCTGATGCCCTGCGACGGGATTGGTTTGTGGATGAACGGGGTGTGGAGTGCCTATGGGACTGTTCCGCCTGCCGCCGCCATTCCCGAGCTTGCGCGGCTGGTGGGCACGCTGGCCGAAGGCCGGGTCTGGGCAACGCACGCCCTGTCGCAGCGCATGCCGGAGGCGGAGGCTTTCTGCGCGCAGGCCGCAGGTGTCCTCGCCATCCCCTTGACGCAGACCAAGCGGGATTACCTGCTGTTCTTTCGCAAGGAATTGATCCAGACCCTGAATTGGGCTGGAAATCCCGACAAGACCTATGAGACAGGTCCCCTGGGTGACCGGCTGACGCCGCGCCAGAGCTTTGCCATCTGGAAACAGACGGTGCATCAGCAGGCGCAACCCTGGACGGAAGCCGACCGCGAGATTGCCGATGTGACGCGCGCAGCTTTGGTCGAAATCGGATTGCGCCACAGCGAGCTGATGGCGGAAGAGCGCAGCCGCGCCGAAGTGCGCCAGCGCATGCTCAATGAAGAACTGAACCATCGCGTCAAGAATATCCTGGCGCTGATCAAGTCGCTGGTCGGCCAGCCGCTGCAGGACGGCCGGACGCTGACCGATTATGTCACGTCGCTGAAGGGCCGCATCCAGGCGCTGTCCTTCGCGCATGATCAGGTGGTGCGCGGCGATGGCGGCGGGCTGCTGCTCGATCTCTTGAATGCGGAACTGACGCCCTACCGGCAGCCGGCCATATCGATCACGGTTCATGGGCCACCGGTCCTTCTCAACTCGCGTGCCTTCTCGGTCATGGCTCTGGTCCTGCATGAACTCTCCACCAATGCCGCCAAATATGGTGCCCTGTCGCGGCCGGGCGGCCGTCTCGATATATCCTGGTCGCTCACCGCGCATGGCGATTGCGATATCGTCTGGTGTGAATCCGGTGGCCCTCTCGTCTCGCCGCCGTCGCGCACCGGTTTCGGCACGGCGCTGATCGATCGCAGCGTGCCTTATGATCTCGATGGCCAGAGCGAAGTGACCTATGCCAGCGAGGGGGTTACGGCCCGGTTCCGGCTGCCTGGAAAACATATTTCGCTGACGGAACAGGCGGTTTATTCGCCCTCGGGCCAGATAACCGGCGAAGAACCGCGCAAGGCGTCTCTGCCAGAAGATCTGAAGGTCATGCTGGTCGAAGACCAGATGCTGATCGCGCTCGATGTCGAAGGCATGCTCGGCGATCACGGGGTGCTCGATGTGATGACGTCGGCCTCCGCTGCCGATGCCTTGAGCAGGCTTGCGCAATACACGCCCGATGTGGCGATCCTCGATGTCAATCTGGGCGCTGGCACCTCGCTTGCTGTGGCGCGCGAACTGGTGGGACGAAACATTCCCTTCCTGTTTGCCACCGGCTACGGCAACAACGAAATGATCCCGCCCGATTTCTCCTGGGTACCGGTCATTCGCAAACCGTATGACGCGGCATCGCTGATCACGACGATTGCCGGGCTTTTGGAAAACAGAGGCACCCGGTGATCTGATTGCCTCGCGGCGGTGCGTCGAGTAGGGTCCAGCCGGAAGGGCAGGCGCAACCGCCGCCCGGCAACGGAATTCGTCATGACGCTTCAGGGAAAACGTATCCTCCTCATCATTTCCGGTGGGATCGCAGCCTATAAGAGCCTCGATCTGATCCGGCGCCTGCGCGAGCGCGGAGCGTCCGTGCGCCCGGTGATGACGGCTGGCGCGCAGGCCTTCGTCACCCCGCTTGCCGTCGGCGCACTGGCTGCCGATAAGGTCTTCACCGAGCTGTTTTCCCGCGAGGACGAACAGGATGTCGGCCATATCCGTCTCGCCCGCGATTGCGATCTGATCGTGATCGCACCCGCGACCGCCGGCCTGATGGCGAAAATGGCGCATGGCCTTGCCGATGATCTCGCCTCCACCATCCTTCTGGCAACCGACAAGCCAGTGCTTGCCGCCCCTGCCATGAACCCGAAAATGTGGTCGCATCCGGCCACCCGCCGCAATCATGCAGCGCTTGTCGCCGATGGCATCCATTTCATCGGTCCAGCCTCCGGCGAAATGGCCGAAAGCGGCGAAAAAGGCGAGGGGCGGATGGCAGAACCGCTTGATATCGCCGCTGCCGCAGAGGCGCTGCTCGATATAAGCCCCAAACCTCTCACCGGTAAAAAAGCCATCGTCACATCCGGACCGACGCATGAGCCGATCGATCCCGTGCGCTATATCGCCAACCGCTCGTCCGGCAAGCAGGGCCATGCCATAGCCGCCGAACTCGCCCGGCTCGGCGCCGATGTGACGCTGGTCTCCGGACCGGTCACGATCGCCGATCCGAAGGGGGTCACGGTCGTGCATGTGGAGCGGGCCGAAGAAATGCGCGACGCGGTCCTTGCGGCATTGCCGGCCGATATTGCCGTCATGGTCGCCGCCGTCGCCGATTGGCGGGTGGCAAGCGCGTCCGGCAACAAGATCAAGAAACAGCCCGGCGAAGCGCCGCCGCCGCTGCTGCTGACCGAAAATCCGGATATTCTGAAAACCATCGGCCATCATGCCAAACGGCCGGACCTTGTGATCGGCTTTGCCGCAGAGACGCAGAATGTCGCGGAAAACGGCCGCTCGAAGCTGGAGCGCAAGGGTGCCGATTACATCCTTGCCAATGACGTCTCGCCCCATACCGGCATCATGGGCGGTGATCGCAATACGGTGAAGGTGATCGGCAAGTCAGGTGACGAGGACTGGCCGGAAATGGACAAGCAGGCCGTAGCCGAGCGGCTCGGCGCGCTGATCGCCTCACATTTTCGCTGATACCATCCGGTCTATCCGCGACGTGCCGGGCGCTGTACCCGCCGTACCGAACAGGCGCACATCGACGCCGTTTTCGCCGACGATGACGGCGGTTCCATCCGGAATTTCCACCCAGGTATTGTCGTCGTCGTTCAGCGGCTCGGAGACCAGGCAATAGCCGCCGCTAGGCCCCATCGGCGATGCATAAAGCGTCGGCGCCTTCCAGTCGGATGCATAGCGCACGGCATAGAGATCATGTCCGTCGGAAAGTGCCGCCGTGAAACGCACCAGAACCTTGCGCTCCAGGTGCTCGGCCAGCCGTTCGACAAAGGCGAGCGTCTCGGCGATTGCGCCCAGCGGATCCTGATCGAGGCCGAACTGCAGCGCCAGCAAGAAGAGAAGTTCACTATCGGTCGAGCCGGTGCGGGCGGTGTAGAGATCGTTGTCGAGCATCGCCTCCATCGGCCGGCGCAAATGCTCGAAATCGCCGATCTGGCCATTGTGCATGAAGGACCAGCGGCCATGCACGAAGGGGTGGCAATTGTCGCGCCGCGTGCCGCCGCCGGTCGCAGCCCGCACATGGGCGAGAAATAGCGGCGAGCGGATCTGCCGGGCAATGCTTTTCAGGTTGCAGTCCGACCAGGCAGGCAGGATATCGCGGTAGCGGCCGGGTTCGGGATGATCGCCGTACCAGGCGATGCCGAAGCCGTCACCGTTGGTCGCCGTCTTGGCGCGGGTGGCGCAATGGGATTGCTCGATCAGCGAATGGGCCGGCGAGGACACCAGTTCTTCCAGATAAAGCGGCTCTCCGCGATAGGCTGCCCAGCGGCACATGCAGGATACTCCGGATTGCGGGGATGGCCCGCCTTGATGGTTCGTTAACCATGATATTGGCCGATCATCCGGCCGAACATGGTAAAAATGCGTTAACGAACTCAATCATTTCCGCATCTTCCCGTTTAATTGGCCATTTTGGGACGTCCGGCCTGTTTGCTGGGGGAATGCCGGACGAGAAACCGGCCCATCCAGTCCGGCAACCACTGGTAGGCATCATCCTTGGAACACTCTCTAAACCGCCGAAAAAATGCAGATGTGGAATGTATGTTCTATTCTTGCAGCGATGTTTTGCATAAGGTCCTACGCGACAGCAGAGAGCAGGAAGAGACCCGGATCCATGGCCGAAACCGAAAACAGCATCGCCATTCCGCAGGATTTCGACGGGCTCAAGACGATCATCCTGGAGCGCAAGGCGCAGCTGCCGAAGCGGCTGCGCCAGGTGGCAGCCTATGCGCTCGACAATCCCGACGAGATCGCCTTCGGCACGGCGGCCAGCATCGCAACGTCAGCCGATGTCCAGCCCTCGACCCTGGTGCGCTTTGCCCAGCATTTCGGCTTTGAAGGGTTTTCCAGCCTGCAGCAGATTTTCCGGGCACGCTTGCGCGAGCGCACGCCCGGCTATGATGAGCGCCTGAAGGCACTGAGCGGCAATGATCACAGCAAGCTGGAAAGCGGCTCGATCTTCAACGGCTTCGTGGCCGCCGCCCATCGTTCCCTCGACAACATCGCCAGTTCCGTCGAGCCTGAAGCCTTCGAGCGCGCCGTCAATATCCTGGCTGCGGCCGAAACCATCTATCTCGTCGCCAAGCGGCGGTCCTATCCGATCTCCGGTTACATGGCCTATGCGTTTGGAAAGCTGAAGGTCAAATATCAGCTGGTCGGCACGGCGGCCGGGATCGATGACGATATTCTGGCCATGGCCGGCCCGAAGGATGCGGCCTTCGCCGTCAGTTTCTCGCCCTATGCGTCCGAAAGTGTCAATCAGGCCAAGCTGCTCGCCAATCGCAGGGTCCCCGTCGTGTCCCTGACCGATTCGGCCTTCTCGCCGCTGGCGGAATCCTCGAAAGTCTGGTTCGAGCTGGTCGAGGCCGATCATGCCGGGTTTCGCTCACTCTCCGCCAGCATGGCCTTCGCCATGGCGCTGACGGTTGCCGTTGCGGAAAAAAGGCGGCGGATCGGCGAAGATGATTTAATAGAATGAAAATTCCACATTGACTAAACGACGGAATTTATGTTTCATAACGGCGATACCCCACCAGCCAATAAAAATGTCGGCGCGACGCAAGCGCCCGCCGGGAGGAAGCAGTGAGCCAGAGCAACGGTACGCAGGCGGACAAGCCGCTTGATCTTATCACCATCGGCCGCGCCTCGGTCGATCTTTACGGCCAGCAGATCGGAACCCGGCTTGAAGATGTCGCCAGCTTCGCCAAATCCGTCGGCGGCTGCCCGACCAATATCTCCGTCGGCACCGCCCGTCTCGGCCTGAAATCGGCGCTTCTGACCCGTGTCGGCAAGGAGCAGATGGGCCGCTTCATCCGCGAGCAGCTGGAGCGCGAGGGTGTCGAGACGAAAGGTATCGTCACCGATCCCGAGCGGCTGACGGCCCTTGCCATCCTGGCTGTCGAAAGCGACCATTCGTTCCCGTTGCTGTTCTACCGCGACCATTGCGCCGATAGCGCGCTCTGCGAAGACGATATTTCCGAGGACTTCATCCGTTCGGCCCGCGCCATCCTCGTTACCGGCACGCATTTTGCCAAGCCCCATACCGATGCCGCCCAGCGCAAGGCGATCCGCATCGCCAAGGAAAGCGGCGCCAAGGTGGTGTTCGATATCGACTACCGCCCGAACCTGTGGGGCCTTGCCGGCCATGATGCCGGTGACAATCGCTACATCGCCTCGGAAGAGGTGTCGGCGCATCTGAAAACTGTGCTTGCCGATTGCGACCTGATCGTCGGCACCGAAGAGGAAGTGCTGATCGCATCCGGCGACAGCGACCTTCTGGCAGCGCTAAAGACCATACGCGCCAATTCGAAGGCGACGATCGTCTTGAAGCGCGGCCCGATGGGCTGCATCGTCTATGATGGCGCCATCTCCGATAATCTGGAAGACGGCATTGTCGGCAAGGGTTTTCCGATCGAGGTCTACAACGTGCTTGGCGCCGGCGACGCGTTCATGTCCGGTTTCCTGCGCGGCTGGCTGAAGGACGAGCCGCATGCGACCTCGGCCACCTGGGCCAATGCCTGCGGCGCCTTTGCCGTGTCGCGTCTGCTCTGCGCGCCGGAAATCCCGACCTGGACCGAGCTGCAGTTCTTCCTCGAGAAGGGCAGCAAGGAGAAGGCGCTGCGCAAGGACGAGGCGATCAACCACATTCATTGGGCAACCACGCGGCGCCGCGAAATTCCGCAGCTGATGGCGCTCGCTATCGATCACCGCAGCCAGCTGGAAGATCTCGCCGGGGACAATGCCGCGCTTTTGGCCCGCATCCCGGCCTTCAAGGTCCTCGCCGTCAAGGCGGCCGAGCGCATCGCCAATGGCCGTCCCGGCTTCGGCATGCTGATCGACGACAAATATGGCCGCGATGCGCTCTATGCCGTCAACAAGAACTTCTGGATCGGCAAGCCGATCGAGCTTCCCGGCTCGCGTCCGCTGCAGTTCGAGTTCAGCCAGGATCTCGGCAGCCGGCTGATCGAATGGCCGGTCGATCACTGCATCAAGGTCCTGAGCTTCTTCCATCCGGATGATCCTACGGAGATGAAGGCCACCCAGATTGCCAAGCTGCGCTCCGCCTTCGAGGCGGCCCGCAAGGTCGGCCGCGAAATCCTCATCGAGATCATCGCCGGCAAACATGGTACGCTCGATGACACCACGATCCCGAGGGCACTCACCGAACTCTACGACGCCGGCCTGAAACCGGACTGGTGGAAACTGGAGCCGCAGGCAAGCCGTGCCGCCTGGGCTGCGGTCGATGCCGTGATCGAAGCGCGCGATCCCCTTTGCCGGGGCGTCGTTCTGCTCGGGCTGGAAGCACCCTATGAGGCGCTGAAGGACGGCTTTGCCGCCGCCCGCACGTCAAAAACCGTCAAGGGTTTCGCCGTCGGCCGCACGATCTTCGCCGAGGCCAGCAAGGCCTGGCTGGCGGGCGAGATCGATGACGAACAGGCGATCGCTGATATGGCGGGCAGGTTCGAGGCGCTGGTCAATCTTTGGCTCGGGCTGGCGGAAACGAAGGCGGCTTGATGGGATGGTGGTGAATTTACCTCCCCCTTGAGGGGGGAGGTCGCAGCGGAGCTGCGGGTGGGGGTGATCCGTTGGGTACTGCGGGCGTCACCCCACCCCGGACCTGCGGTCCGACCCTCCCCCTCAAGGGGAGGGTGTGAAGTGGAAAATCGAGGCAATGTCCTCGTTCGAGGAGGAAACAATGAGCCACAAGACCGTTCGCCTGACCATGGCGCAAGCCGTCGCGCGGTTTCTGACCAAGCAGATGACCGTGATCGATGGTGAGAAGACCCCGATCTTTGGCGGCGTCTTTGCCATTTTCGGCCATGGCAATGTCGCCGGTATCGGCGAGGCGCTGCATGGCATCAAGGACACGCTGCCGACCTACCGCGCCCAGAACGAGCAGGGCATGGCAAATGCGGCAATCGCCTTTGCCAAGGCGAGCTTCCGCCGCCGCTTCATGGCCTGCACCACGTCCATCGGCCCCGGCGCACTCAACATGGTGACATCGGCAGCCCTTGCCCATGTCAACCGCCTGCCGGTCCTGCTTCTCCCCGGCGATGTCTTTGCCAATCGCCGCCCGGACCCGGTCCTCCAGCAGATCGAGGATTTCGGCGACGGCACGATGACCGTCAACGACTGCTTCCGCCCGGTTTCGCGCTATTTCGACCGCATCACCCGCCCCGAACAGATCATCCCGGCGCTGCGCCGCGCCATGCAGGTGCTGACCGATCCCGCCGATTGCGGCCCGGTCACGCTGTCGCTCTGCCAGGATGTACAGGCGGAAGCCTATGATTACCCCGAAAGCTTCTTTGACGAAAAAGTCTGGACCTCGCGCCGCCTGCATCCGGATGCGGACGAACTGGCCCATGCGATCACGGTTCTCAAAGCGGCGAAAAAGCCGGTCATCATCTCCGGCGGCGGCGTGCTGTATTCCGAGGCCAGCAAGACGCTTGCGGCCTTTGCGGAACGGCATGGCATTCCGGTCGTCGAAACACAGGCCGGAAAATCGTCGCTGCCGCACAGCCATCCCCTCAACATGGGCTCGGTCGGCGTCACCGGCACATCGGCCTCCAACCAGATGGCCGAGGATGCCGATGTCGTTCTCGCCGTCGGCTCGCGCCTGCAGGATTTCACCACCGGCTCCTGGTCGCTGTTCAAGAACGACAGCCTGAAGATCATCGGCCTCAACACGCAAGCCTTCGACGCCGCCAAGCATGAAGCCCTGCCGCTGGTCTCCGACGCCCGCGTCGGCTTGGATGCGCTGAGCGCCGGTCTGGGCTCGCACAAGGTGGATGCCAGCTGGACGCAGAAGGCAACGGACGGCAAGGCCGAATGGCTGAGGGCCGCAGACAAGGCGACTGCAGCGACCAACGCAGCGCTGCCCTCCGACGCGCAGGTGATCGGTGCCGTGCAGCGGGCCCGCACGGAAAATACCACGCTGGTCTGCGCTGCCGGTGGTCTGCCCGGCGAATTGCACAAGCTCTGGCAGGCGGATGCGCCCGGCAGCTATCACATGGAATACGGCTTCTCGACCATGGGCTATGAAGTCGCCGGCGGCCTCGGCGTCAAGCTCGCCAAGCCCGAAAGTGATGTCATCGTCATGGTCGGCGACGGCAGCTACATGATGCTGAATGCGGAAATTGCCTCGTCGATCATGCTCGGCGCCAAGATCACCATCGTGCTGCTCGACAATGCCGGTTACGGCTGCATTAACCGGCTGCAGATGGCGACCGGCGGTGCCAACTTCAACAACCTGCTTCGCGACACCCATCACGTCACGCTGCCGGCGATCGATTTTGCCGGCCATGCCGCTGCCATGGGAGCGCTCACCCGCAAGGTCGCCTCGATCAGCGAGCTGGAAATCGCGCTGAAGGAAACCGCCGGCGAAAACCGCACCACCGTCATCGTCATCGATACCGACCCGCTGATCACCACCGACGAGGGTGGCAACTGGTGGGATGTGGCGGTCCCGGAAGTCTCCGTCCGCTCCGAGGTCAATGCGGCCCGCAAGGGCTATGAAAAGGCGCTCGCGTCGCAGCGGATCGGTTAATCCCACACTCCGTCATCTTCGGGCTCGCCCCGATGATCCAGCTGCAAGGCGCCATCGGAAAGCCCGGGGATGACGGCAATACAAAATGATAGGGGAAGGCCGGCCGCCTTCTTTCCAAGGAGAATGTTCATGAAAGCCAAACTCGGCATGTCGCCCATCGCCTGGTGGAACGACGACCTTCCGGAACTGAGCGACGACGTGTCGCTGGAAGAATGCCTGCGCCAGTCGCGCAGCGCCGGCTTTACCGGCATGGAGCAGGGGCGCCGCTTTCCCAACAATCCCAACGAGATGCTGCCAATCCTGCGCGCGGCCGACGTGACGCTCTGCGGCGGCTGGTTTTCCGGCACGCTGGTCGATGAGGATCTCTCAGCCAACAAGGACCGCATCGCACCGATGATCGAGCTGTTCAAGGCCGTCAATGCGCCTTGCATCGTCTATGGCGAAGTCGGCCGTTCGATCCAGGGCGACCGGTCCAAACCACTCGCCACCAAGCCGCGCCTCGGCGATGACGAGATGAAAGCCTATGCCCGCCGCGTTACCGAATTCGGCGAATGGTGCGCAGACCAGGGCATGCCGCTCTCCTACCACCACCATATGGCGGCTGTCGTCGAAACCGAGCCGGAACTCGACGCCTTCATGAAGAATTCGGGCGAGGGCATCCCGCTGCTTCTGGATGCCGGCCATCTGGCCTTTGCCGGCGGCGACGTGCTGCGCGCCATCGACAATCACCATGCCCGCATCAACCACGTGCATGTGAAGGACATCCGCCAATCCGTCATCGACGGCCTGGATCGCAGCCGCCAGTCCTTCCTGGACGCGGTGGCGCTCGGCGCATTCACCGTGCCCGGCGACGGCTCGCTCGATTTTGGCGCCATCGTTCAGCGTTTTGCCGATTACGGCTATGAAGGCTGGTTCGTCGTCGAAGCCGAACAGGACCCCCGCACGTCGCCGCCGCAAAGGATGGCAGAGGTCGGCTATGCCGAACTGATGCGGGTCATGACCGCCGCAGGCTATACGGTGGAAACGGAAGGGTTTCCGAAGGGGTGATCTCTTCGGGCATCTTTGGTGGGGTGGTTTACCCCTCACCAACTTCGGCCAAAGGGTTCGCAAATGCTCACCCGGCCTGCGTATCCTCTCCCGCAAGGGGAGAGGTAGGGTGCCACGATTTCTGTCCCGCACTTGTGGTAGGACGGTGCAGCGGATTTCCTCTCCCCTTGCGGGAGAGGATAGTAAGCCCGCGTGAGACGCAGTCGAACGCATGGGCGCACTTGGTGAGGGGTAGAAACGCTCCTCGAACACATGAGGAGAACATCATGCCGAACCTGCTCGTAAAACCCAAGGGCGACAAAGGCCGCGTGACGTATGTCACGCCGCAAAACGCCGGCTGGACCTATGTCGGCTTCGATCTCAACAGGGTGAAGGCAGGCGAGACGGTCTCGGGCGAGACCGGGGATCGCGAGGTCTGCCTGGTGTGGGTCAGTGGCAAGGGCGAGACCAGCGTCGACGGTCAGGATTTTGGCGTGGTGGGCGAGCGCATGACGCCGTTCGAAGGCGCGCCGCATGCGTTCTATGTCGCGCCGGGCGCAGCATGGCAGGTCACGGCCGTTACCGATCTCGAACTCGCCGTCTGCTCCGCGCCGGGTGGTGGCGGCTTCAAGACCAAACCCATCCCTGCAGGCACTCACCCGCAAATGACACGCGGCAAGAATACCAACACCCGCTATGTCACCAACATCATGCCGGAAGACGACAATGCCGCCCATTCCCTGCTGGTGGTCGAGGTCATCACCCCCGGCGGCCATACCTCGTCCTATCCGCCGCACAAGCATGACGAGGACAATCTGCCGGCCGAGAGCTTTCTGGAAGAAACCTATTATCACCGGCTGAACCCATCCCAGGGCTTTGCCATGCAGCGGGTCTACACCGACGACCGCTCGCTGGACGAGACGATGGCGGTGGAGGATGGTGACGTGACGCTGGTGCCGAAGGGATATCATCCGGTGGCCGCGATCCATGGCTACGACCTCTATTATCTCAATGTGATGGCCGGCCCGTCCCGCGTCTGGAAATTCAACAACGCGAAGGAACATGCCTGGCTGTTCACCGGCGTCTGATGCGCTAGTTTCCTTCTGAACGAGGAGGACAGCATCATGCATATCGATGGACATTGTCACTGCGGCGCGATCCGGTATGAGGCTGAGATCGATCCGGACAAGGTCGGCATCTGCCATTGTACCGATTGCCAGCATCTGACTGGCTCGCCCTACCGGGTGACGGTCTCCGTGCCGGCAGCCGATTTCCGCATCACGGCGGGCGAGCCGAAGACCTATAGCAAGACCGGCGACAATGGCAGCACGCGCTTCCAGATGTTCTGCGGCAATTGCGGTTCGCCAATTTATACGACGGGCACCGGTGCGGATGCCGAAGAGGTCGGTATCCGTTGGGGCAATATCACTGAGCGCCGCGATCTTGCTCCCAAGCATCAGATCTGGTGTTCTTCTGCGGCCAACTGGTTTGGCGAGCGCGATGCGCTGCCGGGCCAGGAGCGCGAATGAAGTGCGCGAATAAGAGCGCGAATGAAATGAGCGACTGAGGAGCGGTGCAGGTCATGAAAACCGGGACATTCCGGATGCGTCCCTGTGCGATGAAAGGGGTGGAGGCCGTCGAGGCGGATACCGCCCATAGTTTTGGCCGCCATACGCATGACCAGTTTGGCATCGGCGTCATCCTGCGCGGCGCCCAGAAATCCGCCAGCGGCCGCGGTCCGGTCGAAGCCGGTCCCGGCGACATGATCACCGTCAATCCCGGCGAAGTGCACGACGGCCATCCGATCGGCGCTGAAGGCCGTGCCTGGCGGATGCTCTATGTCGATCCGGAGGTGATTGCTGAGGCCGTTTTGGATATCGGCGAGGGCAGGGCGGAGGATTTTGTCTTTTCGCAGCCGGTCCTGCACGACGGACGAGCCGTTCAAAGTCTGCTGCCGGTCTATGCGGCGATGACGCAGATGGGTGAAATACTGGCGCCGGAATCAGGATTCCTGCAGCTGCTTGCATCCCTGATGACACGCCGCAACGTTTCCCGTTTCGTCCCGCCATCCGTCAAACGGGCCATGGCCATGCTGGACGATGATCCCGCTGCCGCCACGTCGCTTGCCGATCTCGCTGCCGCAAGCGGCCTCAGCCGTTTCCAGGTGGTGCGGGCCTTTTCTGAAATGACCGGCATGACCCCGCATGCCTATCTCGTGCAGCGCCGCATCCGCTCCGTTCGCCGGATGATCGCCAAGGGGACGCCGCTTGCCGATGCGGCCTTTGCCGGCGGCTTTGCCGACCAGAGCCATATGACCCGGGCTTTCGTCCGCGCTTATGGCATCACGCCGGGCGCCTATGCGCTGGCGCATCGCTGACCCCTTGCAATTTCGTTCAAGACCAGCGGGCAGATATCCGCTTTTCTGCGGCCTTCCTCATTGAGCGGAGTGCATCATGACCCTTGAATATCTGCTGACATCCATCGTCGTTATCCTGCTGCCCGGCACCGGCGTGCTCTATACGCTGGCAACGGGCCTCAATTCCGGCGCGCGCGCCAGCATTCTTGCGGCCTTCGGCTGCACGCTCGGCATTCTGCCGCATATCATCGCCAGCGTCGCGGGACTGGCGGCTCTTCTGCACACCAGCGCGCTGGCCTTTGAGGTGATCAAATATCTCGGCGTTGCCTATCTGGTTTATATGGCCTTTAGCGTCCTTCGCGACGCCGAAAGCCTGCAGGTGACGGAGGACGCCCGGCCCATGCGGCCGGGCAAGATCATCGCAACGGCCATCCTTCTCAACAGTCTCAATCCGAAACTGTCGCTGTTCTTTCTGGCCTTCCTGCCGCAATTCGTGCCGGATGCCACGCCGTCGCCCACCCTGTCGATGCTGTGGCTTGCTGCCGTGTTCATGGTGCTCACCTTCATCATTTTCGTGTTCTACGGCGTCTTTGCCGCAGCGGCACGGCGCCATGTCATCTCCCGGCCTGGCGTGACCCTCTGGCTGCGGCGCGGTTTTGCCGGTGCCTTCGGGCTGATGGGGCTGCGGCTGGCGCTCTCTGCGCGCTAAGGCGGGCAAGAAAGCCCGCCGGGGGCCATCCAGAGGCGATATCCATTTGATCTTGAGGGGGAATCCCCTTATTCGAACGGGGTAAGCCGCGCAGTCACAAGACAGGCGGCGACCTTCAAAGGAGTCAGTCCCCGTGTCTTCAGTGTCCCAGCCGGTCTTCGGCAAGAAATACTCCGCCTTTCTGTTCGATATGGATGGAACGCTTCTGAGCTCCATCGAAGCGGCCGAACGGGTCTGGGGAAAATGGGCTGCAAGCCACGGCCTGGACGTCGCCACCTTCCTGCCGACCATGCACGGCAAGCGCGGCGTCGATACGATCCGCCAGCTGGGCTTGCCGGGCGTCGATCCGGAAGCGGAATCGGCGATCATCTGCCAGGGCGAGATCGAGGATATCGAGGGCGTCAAGCCGCTGCCGGGCGCGATCGAATTCCTCAAAAGCCTGCCGCCGGAGCGCTGGGCCATCGTCACCTCGTCGCCGCGTGAACTTGCCAAGGTGCGCATCGCCGCCGCCGGCCTGCCGGAGCCGAAATTCATCGTCATCGCCGAGGATGTCTCGCGCGGCAAGCCGAGCCCGGAATGCTATCTGCTCGGCGCCAAGCGCGTCGGCTTCGATGCCAAGGATTGCCTCGTGTTCGAAGACGTCGCCGCCGGCGTCATCGCCGGCGAAGCGGCCGGGTCCGACGTGATGGTCATCACCGCCACGCACACCCATCCGTTCGTAACAGCGCATCAGACGATCCCGGGCTATATCGGCATCGAAGTCTCGGTCGATGAAAACGGCGATCTCACCCTGACCGATCGCCGCTGATCGGAACCGTCACCGCCCCGTGTGGGTGAGGATGTTGACGATCGTGCCGAAGGGGTCGCGGACGTAGAAGCGCCGCACCCCCCAGGGTTCGTCGGTGATGTCATAGACGATCTCCAGGCCCATCTGCCTGGCTTTTGCATGGATCTCATCGACATTATCGACCTCGATTGACAGCTGCGGCACCGGCGTTCCGGAGCCGCCTTCGCTGGCGATGGACACCTGCACTGGGGCCTGCTCCCCGGATGCGAAAGTCAGGATCCAGCCGTGGTCCATGACGAGGTCGAGGCCGAGCAGGTCGCTATAAAAGACCCGGCCCGCCTCAGGATCCCCAGCCTCAAGATTGGCGACGATACGAAGAACGGTCATCGCTCAAATCTCCTGTGCCCGCGCTTTCGCCATCGACGCGTCGAGTTGCGAGATCAGGGACAGGAGCATGTCGTTGGCCGGTGTCGGCACACCGGCCATGCGCCCCAAAAGCGTGACGGCGCGGGTGAGCGGCGTGATCTCCATCGGCCGGCCCTGTTCGAGATCCTGCAGCATCGAGGTCTTGGCATTGCCGAGCCCCCGGCCATGCTCCAGCTTCTCCTCCACCGTTTCGCGGACATGGCAGCCGAGCTTCCCGGCGACGTTATGCACCTCCGTCATAATTTGCTTCACCAGGTCCACGGCCGGGCCGTCCATGATCTCCGAAATCCGCCCCCTGGTCAGCGCGCTGATCGGATTGAAGGCCGCGTTGCCGAGAAATTTCGACCAGATCTCATCGCGGATGCGATCCGTCGTCTTGATCGTCCAGCCGCTGGCCTGCAGCAGATCCGCAATCGCCGTCAGTTCCGGCGAGCTCGCGCCGGAGGGCTCGCCGAGATGCAGAAGGCCGCCGCTGGTGAGCCGGATATGGCCGGGCTCCAGCATCTGCGCGCCCTGATAGATGACCCCGGCGATCACGCGCTGCGGGCCGATCCGCTGCCAGATCAGGCCATCCGGATCGAGCGCCTCGACCTTGCGGCCTTCAAGACCACTCGTCTTGTCGCCATGGAAATACCACCAGGGAATACCGTTCTGGATCATCACCACGCGGCTGTCCGGTTTCAAAAGGCCGGCAATATCGGCGCTGGCTGCCGTCAGCTGATGCCCCTTGAGGGTCACGATGACGAGGTCTTGGGGCTCAAGTTCGCCTGCATTACCGGTTGCGGCAAATCTGGCAACCAGCGGCTCGGTCTTGCCAGGCTCATGCAGGTGCAGACCCTTGTCCCGGATGGCGTTGAGATGCGCGCCGCGCGCGATCGCGGTGATCGTCGCGCCCTTGAGCATCGCAGAGGACGCAAGCCGCGCCGCCAGCGCACCGCCAATGGCGCCTGCGCCGAAAATGCAGATGCTGCGGAACTGGCCCGGCTTCGTTTCGGTACTGTCCATATCGTCCCCTCCAGGCGTTTCCTTCGCTGTTACTGTCGTAGCAACGGCCAAAGCACGCGGCCAGCCGCGAAATCTGCCTGCTGCTGAAACGTGATCGCAACCGGCTACTTTATGGCGCGCGAGAACGCGTAGGAGCCCGAATGCACTGTGGGCGCTCCCCGATCTCCCCCTTCTCCCCAGCGGGGAGAAGTGCCGAACGCAGTGAGGCGATGAGGGGGTCTTTCGGCAAATTCGGAGCGTCCCGCCCCCTCATCCGCCCTTCGGGCACCTTCTCCCCGGCGGGGAGAAGAGGGAGATCGCCGAACCTCCCCTTCAAACAATCACGCCGCCTTTGCGACGTGATATTCCTTAATGGCGATCATCTTGATGGCGGGATAACGCTCCGCCTCGTAACGCAGCGAGAACGTATCCTGCGCCAAAAACACCGGATCGCCATCGAGATCGCGGGCGATATCGCCGCGGCGGGCGGTGATGAACTTGTCGAGATCCGCCGGCTGGTCGGCCGAAATCCAGCGGCAGACGGAGAAGCGGGCGATGTCGAAGGAGACCGGCAGGCCGTATTCCGATTGCAGCCGTTCTTTCAGAACGTCCAGCTGCAGCGCGCCGACGACGCCGACAATGGCGGGCGAGCCGTCTTCGGGCGAAAACAGCTGCACGACGCCTTCCTCGGCCATCTGCTGCAGCGCTTCCTTGAGCTTCTTTGCCTTCATCGCATCTTCCAGGCGCACGCGGCGCAGGATTTCCGGCGAGAAGTTCGGTACACCCTGGAACACCAGCTGCTCGCCCTCGGTCAGCGTGTCGCCGATCCGCAGCGTGCCGTGATTGGGGATACCCACCACGTCGCCGGCATAGGCGGTGTCGGCCAGCTGCCGCTGCGAGGCAAAGAAAAACTGCGGCGCGGTCAGCCCGAGCTGCTTGCCGGTGCGCGCCAGCCGCGCCTTCATGCCGCGTTCCAGCTTGCCGGAGCAGACGCGGGCAAAGGCGATGCGGTCGCGATGGTTCGGATCCATATTGGCCTGGATCTTGAACACGAAGGCCGTCATTTTCTCGTCGGTCGCATGCACGGTGCGGATATCGGCCACCTGGTCGCGCGGCGGCGGCGCGATGTCACCCAGCGCGTTGATCAGGTCGCGCACGCCAAAATTCCGGAGCGCCGAGCCGAAGAAGACCGGCGTCAGATGGCCTTCGAGGAACGCTTTCTTGTCGAAGGGCTTGCAGGCTTCGATGGCGAGCGATGTCTCGTCGATGAAGGCCTCGCGCTCGTTTTCCGGCAAGCGGTGGGCAACCATTTCCGGGCCGTTGACCTTGGTGGGGATTTCCTGGGTGTCGGAGCCGCGCACGGTATTGTCGGCCAGGTGATAGGAGCCGCAGAAGGTCTTGGAACGGCCGATCGGCCAGGTCACCGGCGCGCAATCGAGCGCCAGCTTCTCTTCCACTTCATCGAGAATTTCGAAGGGATCACGGCTTTCGCGGTCCATCTTGTTGATGAAGGTGATGATCGGGATGTCGCGCATGCGGCAAACCTCGAACAGCTTCAGCGTTCGTGGCTCGATGCCCTTGGCGGCATCGATGACCATCACGGCCGCATCGACGGCGGTCAGCGTGCGATAGGTATCGTCGGCAAAGTCTTCGTGACCGGGCGTATCGAGAATGTTGAAGACATTGCCGTGATATTCGAAGGTCATCACTGAGGTGACGACCGAGATGCCGCGTTCGCGCTCGATCTTCATCCAGTCGGATCGCGTCTGGATGCGGTCTTTCTTCGCCTTGACTTCGCCGGCAAGCTGGATCGCGCCGCCGAACAGCAGCAGTTTTTCGGTCAGCGTCGTCTTACCCGCATCCGGGTGGGCAATAATAGCAAAGGTGCGACGGCGGGAAACCGCCTCGGCGATACTTTCGGCCATGATGTGAATCCTGTGAGTTGCCGCGTATGTAGCGATTCCGTGGATAACTTGCAATTCGCATTGGCCGTACCCAAGCCGGAATTGCTAGGAAGAAGCATGTCTATTCCATCCTCCGCCCGCCCGACCCTCAAGCTCGTCCGCCTGCAAAACGGCGAGGGCATCGATCTTCCCGCTTATGAGACTGCAGGCGCCGCCGGCATGGACCTTCGTGCCGCCGTCGAGGCGGACCGGCCGCTGTTCCTCGGCCCCGGAAAACGGGCGCTGGTGCCGACCGGCTTCATCTTCGAGGTTCCCGCCGGTTACGAGGCGCAGATCCGTCCGCGCTCCGGCCTTGCCTTCAAGAACGGCATCACCTGCCTGAATACTCCCGGCACGATCGACAGCGATTATCGCGGCGAGGTCAAGGTTCTGCTGATCAATCTCGGCGACGAGGATTTCCTCATCGAGCGCGGCATGCGCATCGCCCAGATGGTC
Source organism: Rhizobium sp. Root483D2 (assembly GCF_001426685.1). Lineage (GTDB taxonomy): Bacteria > Pseudomonadota > Alphaproteobacteria > Rhizobiales > Rhizobiaceae > Pararhizobium > Pararhizobium qamdonense. The sequence continues at coordinate 287,750 of NZ_LMFB01000012.1, forward strand.
ATTGCTCCCGTGACGCAGGTTGCCGTACTGGAAACAACGGATGCCAGCGAAACCGCGCGCGGCGCCGGCGGCTTCGGCTCCACTGGCGTTTAATTGGCCGCCGCTGCAGACAGCCACGGCCTGACATTCCGGCAGGATTATTTCGGCGATCCGGCAGCCTGGGCCGCGCTGGCCGCCTTGCTCAAGGCTACGTTCGGCATCGATGTCTCCATCCAGGATCGCTTTGGCGGTCCGGACCCGACCAGCATGCCGTTTGGTTATTTCGATGCGGACGGCGTTTGCGCCGCCAATTTCAGCGCCTTTTCCATGCCAATGATAATCGATGGCCGCCTGGTCCGGACAGCGGGGTTCCAGTCGGGCGCGGTGCGGCCGCAATGGCGCGGCAAGGGGCTTTATCGCGACCTGATGAACCGCGCGTTCGGCTGGTGCGACGAACAGGGATTTGAACTCGGTATCCTCTTGACGAACAAGCCGGCACTCTATGAGCCCTATGGCTTCCGGATCCTGCCGCAGCATCGGTTTGTAGGCTCCCCGCCGCCGGTGGCAACGAAGCCCGCCGGCCGGGCGCGCGCCCTGTCACTGGATAACGCTGCCGATATCGCCCTGATCCGGCAGGCTTTGCACACACGAACGCCGGTTTCCCCGGTTTTCGCCGTGGCGGCGCAAGCGGAAATGTTTCTGCTCAACAGTGCCTTCGATGCCAGCATCAGGCTCAGTTTAATGGAGGACTGGGAAGCCGTCGTGGCCTGGACATCCGAGGGCACAACGTTCGAGCTTCTCGACATCGCCGGAAAATCCATCCCGCCGCTCTCGGCCATTCTCAGCGCGCTTGATCAGCATCCCGATCACGTCCGGGTTTGCTTCCCGCCCGGAAAATTGGGCCGGCAGGCCACGCCGGAGCCGTGTCCGTCCGATATCAGCCTGATGATCCGGGGAGACGGTGCCAACCCCGTGTCCGGCCCCGTCATGCTGTCGCCCATGGCCGAGTTCTGACGGCTATCTCATGGCGCCGAGCGGCGGCAGCCGGCGTTTCACCGGTGACGATTTGACGATGGATGTATTGGTTTGGGATCGCTCGGCGATCCGGTCGAGGATCGCGTCGAGCTGCTCCATGTCGCGCACCAAAAGCTTGGCGATGAAGCAGTCATCGCCCGTCACCTTGTCGCATTCGACGAATTCCGGTGTGTCCTGGATCATCTTCTCGACGATATGCAGCATGCCGGGCATGGGGCGCACCCGAACGACCGCCTGCAGCGCGTAACCGAGCGCCGCTGGATTGATGGAAACCGTAAAACCGGTGATGACGCCGCGATCCTCCAGCCGCCGTAGGCGGTCGGCGGTGCTGGGCGAGGACAGGCCCGCCTCCTGCGCCAGCTCTTTCAGCGATATCCGCGCATTCAGCGAGAGAATATCGAGCAGGCGCCGGTCGAGATCGTCGAGCATTGAAAATTCCATAAGGCGAAACAAGCATCATGCCTTCCATGATAAGGCATATTGCCAAAAGCACCTTCCAAAATCCATATATTCCGATGTCCTTCCACCATAATCTTCTGCTTCGTTCAAAGGGGTGGATGGAATGGACAAGGATATCAGGACCGGCAGCATCGAAATGACCGCCGCCATGCTGATTTCGGGAACGATCGGCTGGTTCGTGCTGATGTCCGGCCAGCCCGTGATCGATGTGGTGTTCTGGCGGTGCCTTTTCGGGGCGCTGACGCTTCTGGCGATCTGCGCCATGCTCGGCCATTTTCGCGCGGGCATTCTGACGTGGCGGCTGTTTACGCTGGCCGTCCTCGGCGGCGTCGCCATCGTCGTCAATTGGCTGCTGCTGTTCGGCGCCTATGCGCGCTCGTCCATCTCGATCGCCACCATGGTCTATAACACCCAGCCCTTCATGCTTTTGGCGATCGGCGGCCTGGTGTTCCGCGAAAAGATCACCGCCACCAAACTCGGCTGGCTTGCCGTCGCCTTTATGGGCATGGTCGCGATCGTTCAGGCAAAACCCTCAGGCGGTTATGCCGGCAGCGATTATCTGACGGGGATTGCCATGGCCTTGGCGGCCGCGTTCTTTTACGCGCTCGCAGCCCTTGCCGCCAAGCGGTTGAAGGGCACGCCGCCGCACCTGATCGCGCTGATCCAGGTCGCGACCGGCCTTTTGATGCTGGCTCCCTTCGCTGGCGCATCCGGCTTGCCAGAGCAGCCCTATCAATGGGCGTTGCTGGTGGCGATGGGCGCTGTGCATACCGGGCTGATGTATGTGCTGCTCTATGGCGCAATCCAGAAATTGCCGACCCATCTGACCGGCGCGCTGTCCTTCATCTATCCGGTGGCAGCGCTTGCCGTTGACCGCATCGCCTTTGGCCATCAGCTGCAGCTTGCCCAGCTTCTCGGCTCAGCAGCAATCCTGATTGCGGCCGCCGGCATGACATTCGGCTGGACATGGCGAAGCCGGATGCGGCATCATGCAGGCTGAGAGTTCACTCATGGGGGCCTGCATGATCACCTGCTATCTGCGCTACACGATCGATCCCTACAAGCTCGCCGAATTCGAAGACTATGCCAAACTCTGGATCCCCCTGGTCAAACGTCTCGGCGGCACCCATCACGGCTATTTCATGCCGCAGGAAGGGGCGAACAATATTGCGCTCGCCCTTTTCAGCTTCCCAAGCCTTGCGGCCTACGAAGACTATCGCGTGAAAATGGCCGAGGATGACGAATGCCAGGCTGCTTACGCGCTTGCCGAAAGGACCCGCTGCATCATCAGCCACGAGCGCAGCTTCATGCGGCCGATCTTCTAGATCAAGGCCTAGAACGTGATTTCGCCCGCGCGGCGAAGCTCGACCGCGTGCGCTCCGGCATGGAAGCCGCCAAGCATGTGGTTGTGGTGGGCTACGATCTGCGCAAAGGTCAGTTCGCCCATGTCGCCGGTCGTGTGGCCGTCGGATAGAAGAGTGACATCATAGCCCAGCGAAACCGCGCGGCGTACGGCCGTATCGACACAGAATTGCGTCTGACAGCCGCCGATGACGAGATGGGTGATCGCAAGTTTCGCAAGCACCTCGCCAAGGTTCGTCTGGAAAAAGCTGTCGCAGCTGGTCTTGTGAATGACCGTCTCGCCAAGGACAGGCGCGATCTCGTGGCGCAGGCCCCAGCCGTTGGAAGAGCGCGCCAGCGGATTGCCAGGCCCGCCGTCATGCTGCACCAGAATAACCGGAATATGCGCGGCGCGGGCACGGGCCTGGACCGATTGCAGACGGCCAATGGTTTCGGTGAAGGCGGCATTGATGGCCGGCTGGCGTTCCGGCGTGCCTTCGCCGTCGAGAACGGCGTTTTGAACATCGATGATGAGAAGTGCTGTGGTCATGGCTATGCTCTGTTGTGGTGTCCAAAAAGGGATGTGGTCAGCGCCGGCTGTCCATCGCCATGCGCACCGCAAGCGCGCCGAGCACGCCGCCCATCAGCCAGCGTTGCACTGAAAGCCAGGCCGGACGCCCGGCAAGAAAGGCTGCGATCGAGCCTACGGTCAGCACGAACAGGGCGTTGACGGTGACGCTGGTGACAATCTGGATCGTTCCGAAGACGATGGACTGAAAAAAGATGTGCCCGAGCGCCGGATCGATGAACTGCGGCAGCAGCGAAAGATAGAGAACGGCAATCTTCGGATTGAGCAGGCTGGTCGCAAAGCCCATGAGGAACAGGCGCCGCGGCGGGTCCTTTGCCAGGTTTCGCATCTCAAACGCCGATCGCCCGCCGGGACGCACCGCCTGCCAGGCGAGATAAAGCAGATAGAGCGCGCCGCCGATCCGCAGCGCATCATAGGCATAAGGCACGGCCAGCAGCAGCGCGGTGATGCCGAAAGCCGCCGACAGCATATAGACGAGAAAGCCGAGCGCGACCCCGATGAGCGAGGTCAGCCCCGCCATCGGCCCCTGACAGAGCGAGCGCGAAATCAGGTAGATCATGTTCGGGCCTGGCGTCAGCACCATGCCGAGCGCAACAAGGGCGAAGGCTGCAAGGCTGGCTGCTGCGGGCATGAAGGACGTCTCCCCTGAAACGCTGGCGGGCGGAAATCCCGGTCCGTGACGAGATGTTGCATTAGCGGGAACTGTCACCTGGATCAATGCCGTACGAATTGCCCGCCTGGACAAAAACGGTTAGATATCGCGCTTGCCTATCAACGGAGCCGGGAATGAGCCTCGCCACGCTTTTTGCTTATTGTACCGCGCTGTTCATTGCCGCCGCGATCCCCGGGCCCGGCATGACCGCGATCGTGGCGCGGGCTTTGGGCTCCGGCTTCCGCGAAACTTTTTTCATGGGGCTTGGCCTCGTGCTTGGCGATATCGTCTATCTGACCGCAGTAATCCTCGGGCTGGCACTGGTTGCGCAGACCTTCACCACCACCTTCATGATCATCAAGATCCTTGGCGCGCTCTATCTGGTTTATATCGCCTACAAGCTTTGGACCGCCGGGCTTTTGCCACAGGATATCCAGGCCAAGAAAAGCACCAGCATGGGCATGTCCTTCCTGTCCGGCCTTTTGGTGACGTTTGGCAATCCGAAGACCATGCTGTTCTACGTGGCGCTGGTGCCGACCTTGATTGACGTTCACCAGATCGGCCTCAACGACTATGCCGTTCTTCTGATAGCGACCTTTACCGTGCTGATGGCGGTGCTCATCCCCTATATTCTGCTCGCGTCGCGGGCACGGCTGCTTCTCAAGCAGCCACGGGCATTGAAGTCGTTGAACAGGATTGCCGCCGGGATCATCGCAACGACGGCCGCCTACATCGCCACCCGCGCCGCCTGAAAAAATCGTTCCGTAACTGCCGGTTCCGAGATCGTTTTTTCCAACCGGTACAACGTGCTGGCGAATGACACTCTGGCAAGCCAGCGGCTTTGCCCCTATTCTCCCCGCAACTGATGAAAAAAGGGAGAGCACCATGTCAGAACAGCGCAAGCCCGGCCGCGGCCGCGTCTATGCTTCGATCACCGAGACCATTGGCGATACGCCGATCGTGCGGCTCGACAAGCTGGCCAAGGAAAACGGCGTCAAGGCCAACCTTCTGGCCAAGCTCGAATTCTTTAATCCGATTGCTTCCGTCAAGGACCGTATTGGCGTGGCGATGATCGAAGCGCTGGAAGCCCAGGGCAAGATCACCCCCGGCAAGACGACGCTGATCGAGCCGACCTCGGGCAATACCGGCATCGCACTCGCCTTTGCCGCCGCCGCCAAGGGTTACAAGCTCATCCTCACCATGCCGGAGACCATGTCGATCGAGCGCCGCAAGATGCTGGCGCTGCTCGGCGCCGAACTGGTGCTGACCGAAGGCCCCAAGGGCATGAAGGGCGCGATTGCCAAGGCCGAAGAGCTGGCCGCATCGCTGCCGGACGCGATCATTCCGCAGCAGTTCGAAAACCCGGCCAATCCGGAAATCCATCGCAAGACGACGGCCGAGGAAATCTGGAACGACACCGACGGCAGCGTCGATATCCTCGTTTCCGGCATTGGCACCGGCGGCACGATCACCGGCGCGGGCCAGGTGCTGAAAGGCAAGAAACCGTCGATCAAGGTGATCGCCGTCGAGCCGGCCGAATCGCCTGTGCTCTCCGGCGGCGCCCCCGGCCCGCACAAGATCCAGGGCATTGGCGCCGGCTTTGCGCCCGCCATTCTCGATACGAAAATTTATGACGAGATCATCACCGTTTCGAGCCCTGAGGCGATCGAGACCGCCCGCCACGTGGCGCGCCTAGAAGGTGTCCCCGTCGGGATTTCGTCCGGTGCCGCTCTGAAAGCTGCGATCACGATCGGCCAGCGCCCGGAAAACGAAGGCAAGACCATCGTCGTGATCATTCCGTCCTTTGCCGAACGCTATCTGTCGACAGCGCTGTTCGAAGGTCTTGGCGGTTAAACAAGTCTCAAAGAGGGTGGCCCGCAATCCAAGCGGCGCCATCCTCACTCGCGCATCCTTGCTGCCATTTCCATTGGGTGCTCGGGAAAAAACAATCCGGCTGCCACGAGTGCAGAAGGGAATCTGCCAAACCGGGCAATCAAACCGCTCAGCTATCGATATTCTCTTTCAAAGAACCGGCAGCACCTTCATTGAGGTGCTTGCCCTAAACTGACAGCGTGCCCGGCGTCGCCGGGACAATCTCATGCCGCTGCCGTCAGCCGCTCGCCAGCGATCCGGTAGGAGATCGCTTCGGCCAGATGAATGCGCCCGACCGTAATCTTTTCATCGCGATCGGCCAGCGTGCGGGCGACCTTCAGCACCCGGTGATAACCGCGCGCGGAAAACTTCATCTTTTCAGCGGCATCCCGCAGCAATTGCAGCCCGCCGGCATCGGGTTCGGCCATTGTTTCGATCATCGATGTGGAGCAGCGGGCATTGGAGAGAATGTGCGGCATGCCGAAGGCGATGAAGCGGTCCATCTGGATCTCGCGGGCGCGCGCCACCCGCCGGGCAACGACGCTGGAGGGCTCGGCGGGGGCAGGGCGGATCAGATCGGCGGCGGTGACGGAGGGCACGTCGATGCGGATGTCGATCCGGTCCATCAGCGGCCCGGAAATGCGGCCCTGATAATCGGACAGGCAGCGCGGACCCCTAGCACAGCTATGGCCGGGCTCGCCGGCCATGCCGCAGCGGCAGGGGTTCATCGCGGCAACCAGCTGGATCGCGGCGGGATAGGTGACGCGGTGATTGGCACGCGCAATGATGCACTCGGCTGTCTCCAGCGGCTGGCGCAGCGCATCGAGCACCTGCGGGGTAAATTCGGGGAATTCGTCCAGAAACAGCACGCCATGATGCGCGAGCGACGCCTCGCCGGGCTTGGCCCGCAGGCCGCCGCCGACCATCGCAGCCATGGTGGCGGAGTGATGCGGCGTGCGGAACGGCCGCCGGTCCGACAGCTTGCCGCCTGCCAATTGTCCGGCGATCGAGTGGATCATCGAGACCTCAAGCAGTTCGGGCGGCGACAGGGGCGGCAGGATCGAGGGCAGGCGGGCCGCCAGCATCGACTTGCCGGAGCCGGGCGGGCCGACCATCAACAGGTTGTGGTTTCCCGCTGCCGCCACTTCCAGCGCCCGCTTGGCGCTTTCCTGGCCCTTGATATCGGCGAGATCGGGCATATTGGCAGCGCTGGCGCGCACCGCCGGTTCCGGACGCGACAAAACCTGCGTGCCGCGAAAATGATTGGCAAGCGCAATCAGGCTGCGCGGCGCCAGAATATCGATCTCGGACCCCGCCCAGGCCGCTTCCGCGCCGCTCTCTGAAGGGCAGATCAGGCCCTTGCCGACGGCATTGGCGCCCATGGCGGCGGGGAGAGCCCCGGCAACGGCTGCAATCGTGCCGTCGAGATTGAGTTCGCCGATCACCACATAGCCATCCAGCGCATCGCCGGGAATGGCACCGAGCACCGCCATCAGGCCGAGCGCAATCGGCAGGTCGAAATGCGAACCCTCCTTGGGCAGATCGGCCGGGGCAAGATTGATGGTCACCTTCTTGGCGGGAAGCGACAGGCCGGAGGCATGCAGCGCAGCCTGAACCCGCTCGCGGCTCTCAGCGACAGCCTTGTCGGGAAGGCCAACGATCTGCATGCCGATCTTTCCCGGTGCGACCATCACCTGAACATCGACGGGTACGCCTTCTATGCCCTGAAATGCAACCGTACTGACACGTGCGACCATGATTGTCCCTCTTGCCGCGCGGCAGGCCGACAACCCGCCAATGCAACCTCAACCGGTTGTGGCTTCAAAACTTACACGGAAAAAGGAATAAAACAAGAACAATTATCGAACAGATTCACTCTTCACAAACGGAAGAGTTGTGGTAGGTTGTAAAAATGGAACGAAGGAGAACAACCGTGAACGGATGGAGGTAAATTCAGGTTGTGCCAGCCTGCCGGGATGGCTGGCTGCCCCGGCGTGCGGAAAGCTTTGCTCGGGCTGTCATCAACTGCGCTTGCGCTCGATCGCTTCCCATAACAGGGCTGCGATATCGGCGCCGCCGAATTTCTTGACTTCGCGGATGCCGGTGGGGGAGGTGACGTTGATTTCGGTCATCACGTCGCCGATCACATCGATACCGACGAGCAGGAAGCCGCGCTCGCGCAGCGCCGGTCCGATGCGGGCGCAGATTTCCTTTTCGCGCACCGTCAGATCCGTCGGCATCGGCGTGCCGCCGGCATGCATGTTGGAGCGGGCGTCGTGTTCGGCCGGCACCCGGTTGATCGCGCCGACAGGCTCGCCATCGACCAGAATGATGCGCTTGTCGCCCTTGCGGACGGCGGGCAAATATTCCTGGGCGATGAAGGGTTCGCGGAACATCTGGCCGAACATTTCGAGCAGCGACGACATGTTGCGGTCATCGCGGGTCGAATGGAAAACGCCGGCGCCGCCATTGCCATAGAGCGGCTTTAAGATGATATCGCCCATTTCGGCGCGGAAACTGGCAATTTCGGCGGGATCGCGGGTGATCAGCGTCTTCGGCATCAGGTCGGGAAATTCGGTGACGAAGATCTTTTCCGGCGAATTGCGCACCCAGGCGGGATCGTTGACCACCAGCGTTTTCGGGTGGATGCGCTCCAGCAGATGCGTCGAGGTGATATAGGCCATGTCGAAGGGCGGATCCTGGCGCAGCAGGACCACGTCCATGCTCGACAGGTCGATGCGCTCGGCCTCTCCCAGCGTGTAGTGGTCGCCCTTGACGTCGCGCAGCGTCATCGGCTCGACGGTGGCGATCACCTTGCCGTCGCGCAAAGACAGCTGGTTTGGCGTGTAATGGAAGAGCTTATAGCCGCGCGCCTGCGCCTCAAGACTCATCGCGAACGTGCTGTCGCCAGCAATATTGATGCCTGAAACATGATCCATCTGGATCGCGACATTTACGATTTTCGCCATAAGACATTCCCTGTTGATCGTGGGCATCGTTGAGGTTTCTGTCTATAGCAAATGGCATAAGGGACGCCATACAGATTTCTGCTGCGGTTTCGATCAGGCACACCTTCGCGTTCACGCGGCACGGTTTTCGCCCGTGGTTTGTCTCATCTGCAATGTCTGCCGGCTTTTAGTACGGCAGGGTCGGCCGGGGCACATCGGGTGCCTCAGGTAATTAAGTGTAGGTGACACGCGATGTGCCCCGTTTCGGTGTCTTTTGCCGCGCTTCTCAGGTTCTTCTGCGCCTCTCTTTTCAAGGAGAGGCCTCCAATGCCCCAGCCCGGCCGCTTATCCGCCAGGCTTTTCAATAAGG
>NZ_LMFB01000012.1:297001-300031 GCF_001426685.1 Rhizobium sp. Root483D2
AAGACACCGCCGGGATACTCGCACCCTATCTAGGCCATAGCGTCCGCGAGCGGTTGGTCATCGGCAAATTTGTCCAGATCGCCCGGGGAAGCTATTTTATTACAAGTTCAGCCAATCATCCGATGACGGGCGTTACAACCTACCCCTTCCGCATCTTCAAACCGGAGACCTTCGGCTACAAAGACCTGCCGGTGAAAGATACCGTGGTCGGGCACGATGTATGGATTGGCCATGGCGCAGCGATCATGCCGGGTGTGCAGATCGGTGCAGGCGCGATCGTGGCTGCCGCGTCGGTGGTCGCTCGAAACGTTCCACCTTACGCAGTTGTCGCAGGAAACCCAGCCACGGTCATCCGGATGCGCTATCCCGCCGAGATCGTCAGCCAGCTTCTCGATATAGCTTGGTGGAATTGGCCCATTGAAAAAATCGAAGCGAATTTGGCGGCCCTGGAAAGCGGTGACCTTGTGGCGCTGAACATGGTTTGAGAGCCAACAAATTCACAACAAGAGCGCATCCGGTGATTGCCTCATAGGGTGACGATCCCACACGTCACAACCAGCGGCCAAACGAGAACTTCGAAATCAACCTTGCCGCTGTTTCCGGAACATAGGCTACAACGCTAATCCTCAACCTTGAGATCGCCCGGAAATCCGGGCGCACTTTGATATCATCTCAGCTTTTCATACGGCAATCTGTCTCTCGTCCCAGCAACACTTCACGCCGCCGCGTACACCACCGTCACGCCACGCTGGCGAAAATAAGCCTGCAGCAGTTTTCGGCCGGAACGGTTGCTCTGCACGAGCTTGGCGGGGTCGAGGATGGCTTCTTTCAAGCCTTCCCGCGTCAATGCTGCCTTGAGATTGGCGATGTGCATATCGATGTCGGCATTGTCCGCCTGGAGCGATTCATAAATGCGGTTTGTGGCCTCGGCTACGGTCTGTTCGCTCACTGTTACGCTCCTGTTGTTGCTTGGCTGGCGCTGTGGCGCCTGTCTTGGCCTGACCCTATCGCGGTGAACAATGGCGGTGTCAACGGGGGGCGGTGGATTGACCGTCGGAGCTTTCGCGCCGCACTGCCTTAACGGGCGGTGCCGGAAAGGTCTGGCGCCGGTTCGCAATATTCGATCAGCAATTCGATGAGGACGCGGATCTTGCGGGCGGGGTGCTGGCCCGGCGGGCGGATGACATAGGCGCCGGCCGGCGGCGGCGGATGACGGGTCATGACCGGCACAAGCGCGCCGGAGGCTATGTGGTCATGGGTGAGGCAATCGGGCAGGTAAGCGATGCCGAGCCCTGCCGTGGCGGCGGCCACGAGGGCAACGCCGTTATCCGCCTTGAAGCGCCCCTGCGGGCGCACCGTGATGATTTCGCCGCCATCCGTGAGTTGCCAGCTTTCGGTGCCCTGCATGAGCGCCTCGTGCGCCAGCAGTTCCTCCGGCGTCTCGGGCGATCCATGCTGCCTGATATAATCCGGGCTTGCGACCAGCTTGCCGAAGATGGGGCCGACGCGCCTGGCGATGAGATTAGAGTCCTGAAGGTAGCCGACCCGTATCGCGCAATCATATCCTTCGGTGATCAGATCGACGAAGCGATCACTGTAGCATGTGTGGATTTGCAGCTGCGGGTGGCGGCGCGCCATTTCGGCAAGGATGGGCGCAAAGTGCGCCTGGCCGAAAGACAGCGGCACGGCCACGCGCAGGCGGCCGCGCAGCGCGCCGGCAGGCAGGATCGTTTCCCTGGCGACATCGATCTCGGCGCAGACCCTTGCGGCATAATCGCGGAACGTCTCGCCGGCCTCTGTCAGAGCGGCGCCCCGGGTGGTGCGCGCCAGAAGCTGGACGCCAAGTTCCGCCTCCAGCCGGAAGAGCCGCCGGCTGACGATGGACTTGGAGACGCCGAGCCGGCGCGCTGCAGGCGATACGCCACCCGCATCGGCCACTTCCACAAACGTCCGCAGCTCCTCGATATCCATTGAGCGTTCCTCATTCCGCGACGCAGCTGGCCGCCAACTGGTACTACCGCATCTCAGGTAGGAACGGCAATACTGGTGTGAGGCAACGGCGCCTTCGCGCCTGTCTCCCGGAAAACCAGTGCCGCTCAAACGGCAGCAAAGGATTTAGCAATGACCTTTCGTAACGGCCTCTCTTCGCTTCTTCGTCCCGAAGACTCGGTCCTCGTCCTGATCGACCACCAGCCCTACCAGCTGGCCAATCTCAACAGCCACGACCCGCATGCGGTGGTCAACAATTCGACGGCGCTGGCCAAGGCCGCCAAGGCTTTCGGTGTCCCGACCATCCTGACGAGCGTGATCGCCGAACGCGGCGGCCTCATCTTTTCGCAGATCACCGACGTGTTTCCCGGCCAGGAGGTCATCGACCGGACGTTCATCAACACCTGGGAAGACCGCAAGGTCGTGGACGCGGTCAAGGCGACCGGCCGCAAGCAGCTGATCATCGCCGGCCTTTGGACCGAGGTCTGCGTCGCGATGCCGGTGATCCAGGCGCTGGGGGAAGGCTGGGATGTCACCGTGATCACCGACGCCTCCGGCGGCACTTCGGTCGAGGCGCATGCGGTCGCCACCCAGCGCATGATCGCCGCCGGCGCAAACATGATGACTTGGCTGGCGCTCGCAGCGGAATGGCAGCGCGACTGGGCGCGCACCGAGCACGCCGCCGAGCTGACGGAGGTGCTCAAACAGCACGCCGCCGGCAGCGGCGTCGCGTATATGTGGGAACAGCAGCTGTTGAACACGCCAGTGCCCGCCAACGCAGGCTGATTTGAGCGGGGATGACGGACGTTGAACGCGTGATGCGAAAAAGTGATCGCTTGTCCGGGTTCGTCATCCCCATTCTTTTGGATGCGAAGGGCAGATGCCTCATGTGGGCCAAATGCCCGCAGCTTGCCGGCAGAGGTATCGTCTAACAAGACCGCAGGTCATTTGCGACATCGAGGGGGTCTGCAGTTCCCCTCATCCGACAGCCAGCTCAAGTCTTTGAGCTAAAAAGTCTTTTGACCCGACGGACGTCGGGTC
>NZ_LMFB01000012.1:300053-300121 GCF_001426685.1 Rhizobium sp. Root483D2
CAGACTGCTGACAAACCCTGTAGACGCTTGTTTGACGAGAGCGATAACCTACCCTCCCTCATTCCCGC
>NZ_LMFB01000012.1:300231-300363 GCF_001426685.1 Rhizobium sp. Root483D2
AGGGTCAAAAAACTCTTTCAGCTCAAGGACTTGAGCTGACTGGATCCCCGCCACAAGGGTGGGGATGAGGGGGGAGTTTGGGAGCAAGCTCAATTTCCCAATTGGCCTGCAGAGTTGTGAGATGAGACCTTT